>JABLWZ010000026.1 GCA_013178275.1 Bacillota bacterium
GGATGTCCGCCGGCACCCGCTCCAGGGCCATCACCGCGCAGGCTCCCGCCTCCTCGGCGATCCGTGCCTGCTCGGGGGTGGTCACGTCCATGATCACCCCGCCCTTCAGCATCTCCGCCAGTCCTTTTTTGATAGTCCAGGTACCCTGATGTATCAAATTAATTACCCTCCTTTATATATTACTTATTCAATGGGTAATTATATCCTACTATTATAGTTGATTATTGTCAACCCGGTTCAGCCTTAAGTTTTTAGAGCAGCTCTAGAAATATCAAAGGCTTCCACCGGGGAATGGCGGAAGCCTCTCTTATGTCTCGTTTTGGACCTCATTTGGTCAGCTGGCGACTGACTTTTTGTTCTGAAAGATCTTTTTCAAGAGCAGCACCAGGATGCTGATGGCGAATAGACAGAACAGACCGAACACAAACATCCGGGCGCCCCCGACCAGCATGTCCCCGACATAGGAGTAGACCAGGGTGGCTGGCAGCTGGCCGACCCCGGTGGCCCAGAAAAACTCCCAGAATCCCATCGAGGTCAGGCCGGCGGCGTAGCTGACCGCATCGAAGGAAACAAAGGGCAGCAGCCGGCAGATCAGGATGGCGTAACGGCCGTACTTCTTAAAGAAGTCGTCCACGTTCTCCAGTGCCATTTTACTGGTCAGCTTCTCGACCACCTCCCGGCCGAGAAACCGGGCGATGTAAAAGCAGGCCACCGCACCGGCCATGGCGCTGGACCAGGAAAGGGCCGCACCTTTGATCCATCCGAAAAGGGCGGCGTTGGCAAAGGTCAGGACAAAGGCCGGGAGAGGCGCGAGCACCGATTGAAAAACCATCAGGAGGAATGAAATCACCGGCGCCCAGATCCCGAAAGACAGGATATAGGCCTTGATGGCCGAGACGTCCAGCAGGCTGAACAGGGTGACGAGTTTCTTCACATTGGTCTGTATCGGCTCGACCAGCAAGTACAATAATACCACCGCCACAACGATTCCCAACTTGATCAGGTTCGAGGTTCTTTTGCTCATTAATCGTCCCCCTTGTGGTTTTCAGAATACTTATTAACCAGGTAGTTGCCAAAACGATACGCCGCCAGCTTTTTTTCCCGGGCTTCAGGCATCTGCATCACGGAGACCAGGTCCTCCCATTCGTCGATATCAGGGCGGGTCGGTAGTAAGAAACATTTAAGCCCCTCGGCGTCCGCCGACTTCAGGGTCTGCCGCAGTACCTCGCCGCTCCCCCAGGGGATATTGGCGAAGACCCCCGGCCAAGGCTTTTTCATTCCGATAAGGTAGTATCCGCCATCGCTTGCCGGCCCGATCACCAGGTCATGACGTTCCAGCATCCGGGACGCGGAACGGATGATGGACTCGTTTACTCCAGGTATGTCCGAGCCTAACAGGACGGCGGTATCATGTTCTCTGAGCACCCCGGAAATGGCGTTGTGCATCCTCTCGCCCAGGTCGGCCCCCAACTGCTCTTTAAACCGCAATCCGTTCAAATCCAGCTCCCTCAGCGCCTGGAATCCCTCCGGCATCGGGAATGAAAACGCCTCCCGAAACTCTTCCTCACCGCCCCCGGTAATGTACAGGTAGGTCTTATACCCGATACCCCGCACCAGGTCGAACAGGTCCACCAGGCAGGCGCGGTGAAACAGAGCCGCCTCTTCCGCGGTCAGCACCTCTCGCAGGCGGCTTTTGGTCCTCCCCGGCAGCGGGATCCTGCTGAATATGATCAGGGCTGGTTCGTTCATGCTCTCTTTCCCCTGCCCTCGTAAAAGTTAATCAGCTTCGATAGAGGCACTCCCAACAGATAAAGGAGTTTAACCGTCTGCATCTTGAGCAGGGTCCTCAGCGGCCCGTGTTTTCTGAAACGGCGGGTGCTGGTAACCATAACGGATTTGAGCCGCCCGGCCCGACTGATCCGGCGCAGCCGGCTTGACAGGATCAGGTCCTCCATGAAGGGAGTCTCGGGAAAACCGCCGGCCTGCGCCAGCAGCCTCCGGGAGCAGTATATGCCCTGGTCCCCGTAACAGCTTGAGAACAGCCTTACCCTGAGGTTGGACCCTGCCGCCACCAGCCTGAAAAACAAGGTATTCTCGCTAAATCTCAAGGTGCAGCAACCCCAGGCCTGATCATCCGTCACCGCTTGGCGCACCTCGTCAAAAAGACCCTTTTCCCAATCGGAATCAGCATGCAGGAACAGCAGAATCTCAGCACTGGAGGCCTCTATCCCCTGGTTTAGCTGCCTCCCCCTTCCCGCCGGCCCGTTTACCAGAGTGACTCCCCATTCCCGGGCGATCTCCCCGGTTCGGTCAGTGCTGCCTCCGTCGGAGACGATGACCTCCAGGCCCTCCTCTCCAGCCAGCCTTTCCAGCAGGCGGCCCAGGTTGGCTTCCTCGTTCAGGGTTGGGACTATGACGGAGATCTTATTCCGCTGCACCGACAGCTCCCTCCCAGAGTTCGACCATCAGTCCGGCGGTGGTCTCAGTAAGCTTCTTACAGGCCCGGTTGCCCAGCTTTTCGAGCGGGGACCGCTTGGAACGGATTACCCGGCAGCAGCTGGAGCCGAATCTTTCGATAAAACGTTTTTGAATCAGTGCCGGCAGCCCCGCCCCGGCGGGGTGCGGGTGGTCCCTGGCGATAACCCCGCTGACCATTACCAGACCTACCAATGCGCCGCAGGCGCAACCGCTTCCCATTCCTTCCCGGAAAAGTGAACCCATCGCGTGCGCCTCCGGGCCCAGGTTTATTTTAAAGACCTCTTCCGCTGCCGCCATCACCGCCTGGCAGCAGTTTAGCCCGCTGTCCATCGCTTCCCGGGCAGCCTTTTCCGCACTAACTCTTTTCATGAATCAGGCCTCCCCACCGGCCTCCCTTCAGCCACAGCAGACCTCCCCACAGGCTGCTGAAGCTGACCAGAAAGGCGAACAATAAAGACGCCGTCAGGGCCAGGCTCTTATCCACTCCCAGCGGACCCAGCAAAAACACGTAGGCTCCTTCCCGGACACCATAACCGTTGATCCCTAAAGGCAGCATGGCTATCGCCCCCGCCGCGGGCACCAGCAGAGACGCCTGCAGCCAGCCTACCTGCGCCAGCCCCAGCCCCTGGAAAAGCGCGCAGAATACCGCGACATTCGCCATCTGAAATCCCACCGACCAGAAGATTACCCAGAAAATCGCTTTGGGATTGCGGCCGATCCTTCCACCGTGACTGATAAAGCCTTTTAAAAACCCGGCAACCCGGCCTTTACGGTTCTGCAGAAAGTAAGGAACCTTACCGACCAGGAGGAGCCCGGCAAGCACCGAACTGACCAACAAGATCATGATGAAAAACAACCGCAGCCCCGGCCACATCTCGCCTGCGAAAACCGAGGCGATAATTCCCACCATCGCCAGCGCCGTGGTCGCCAGGGTTCTTTCTACGATCACCGAGTAGGCAGCACCCGCGCTGTCGCCAGTCGAGTTACCGATATTAAGTATCCTCACCGCGTCGCCGCCGATGCTGGACGGTAAAAAATTGTTGAAAAACAGGCCTATCCAGTACGCCTGCCACAGCTCGCGCCACGGGACCTCCAGCCCCTGGGCCTTTAGTATCAGCCCCCACTTGATAACGCTGACGACCACCGCGATCACTATCCAGAACACCGCCAGGGTCAGATAGGCCGGATTCATCTGCAGCAGGGCCTCCCACCCCTGGCGCCAATCGATCAGGTACAGCAGCGTCCCCAGCAGCAGCAGCGACACTGTCCCGCGTATGACCAGCTTAAGGTTTTTGGTTAAACTTTTTCTCAATCTTTTTCTCTCTTTATGAAATTAATTCGCGCTAACTAGATTATATATTTCTTTAGTTTATAAGTATCATTACTTTTATTTATGGTTCGGTTTCGGCCCAATAACAAATGGTTATTACCTCCATCGGGATAATAAACTTTATAATTATCTCAAAAAGTACAGAGAGGATGATACTGTGAAAAAGAAGATGTCTGTGGTCCTGGTAGTGGTTATCTCTCTATCCCTTATCCTGGTGGCCGGCTGTGGAACTAATACTACTAATACTAACACCACCGAAAAATCGATCTCTCTCAACGGACTGACCAAAGAAAGCCCGATCAAGGTCGATAAAGCCGCCAATACGGTGACTTATCTGGCCCAGGTCAACGGCAAATTCCTCAATGAGCCTACCCGTCACGGCTCGGTCTATGTCGGCGGCAGCAACGGGGCGAAGTCCATATTTACGGGCCTGGTCGATGCAGAGAAGTTCTATAACTCTCTGATCGAAGCCGGGTTCCAGCCTGGCAACAACATGACCTTCGACAACATGGAGAAAACCAATGTAGCGGGAGACACTTTCGACGTCACCGTCACCTGGGACAAGGCGCCCAAGGTATACAAGCTGGACGAGGTTGTCAAGGACAGCAACGGCAAACCGATCGTGATCAGGTTCGGCGGCAACCTGAAAAACGCCCAGGACAAGAAGACCGGCTGCCTCATCTGTCTGGACAGCTGCCCGGTGGGCATCGTCAGTAACTCGACCTATACCTATGGTGCCGTGGAAAAACGCAACGAGGTAGGTTTTATCGGGAACAAGGAAGTGCTTCCCCCTGATGGCACCCCGGTCGCGATAACCTTCAAAAAAAAGTAGATAGCTGCTGTGAATAATGCTGGGGCATTATTGCTCGATATAATGCCCCAGCAATATTATCTTTGTCTTTTGGAGGTCTTATGATCACATTTCCTGAAAGCAACAACGCCATAAGCAACCGACGCCTGGACGAACTGTGGCTGCACGCGCTCTATCAGTGCAACCTGGAGTGCCGTCACTGCCTGTTTTCCTGCTCCCCTCGAAGGGATGATGATCAGATGAGCCTGCTTGAGGCTCAGGAATACGTGACGGACGCCGTTTCACGGGGAGTGAAGGCGGTTTACCTCACCGGGGGCGAACCCCTGCTTTGGCCACCTCTACGGGATTTTTTACGCTGGTACTACGAGCAGCCCCAGGTGCTGCCCCTGACCATCCTGACCAACGGGACCCTGATCACCCCCGAACATGCAGGTTTATTCAGCGGCTTCTTACCCGGGGGTCTTTCCCTGCGGGTCAGCCTGGAATGCTACACCCGCGAAAACCACGAGGACTACCGGGGCAGCGGCAGCTTCGCGAAGGCGCTGAACGGCATCAGGAACCTAAACGGCGTCGGAATCAATCCCACGATCGCTTATGTAAACAAGTCGGGCGGCAGCCTGGATGAATACTCGGCCCGACTGCTGGAGCGGGATTTTCGGGTGCGGCTGTGGGAGGATTACGGACTGGAGATAGAAAGCCTAAAGATAATCGGGGCCTACTCCAAGGGGCGGTTCTCGGGCCAGGTCGAGATGGCGGCCAGCACTGAGCAGATCAATGAACGCATCGAGACCGTGCAGTGCAACTACGGGGTCGCTGCCAGCAGAGATGGGGTATACCCCTGCCCGATACTGGTGGATGTTCCGCCCGCCCGGTTGGCGTCCTCCCTTGACGATGCCCTGGCGGGGATGCTGGAGCTGAACCACGCTCCCTGTGCCAGCTGCTTCTGCCTGGGAACTACCTGCGGGAATTAACCCCTTCCAGATAATCATGCGGGGCTGCCTCATAATAAGAGTCAGCCCCGTTTATTTCTATAGTATCAGATAATCTCTTTTTCATCCGACCACCTTAAAAGCGCCGGTTATCATCCCCATCCAGCATGAATAGCCTAAAGTGCCTTCACTCTGGGGGGTGAACTCGATCACGTTTTCGCCCGGTGAAAGCTGTTTTTTCAGGTTCAGTCGAGGGATGACGATAGTGCGGTTGCAGCCGTTAAGTGATTTCCCGTCGATAATCCAGCGCACCTTTACCCCTTTTTTGATTTCCTGCACCCGGGGCAGGTAGGCACCACTTTCCGCCACCGTCCTTACCACCTGGACCGCTTCTTCCGGCTGCGGCCTGGGGAGAGGCTGTGGCTCGGCTTTGGGCTGCGATGCCGCGATCGGTTTTTGGGGTTCAACCCGCTTCTCCGGTTCTTTCCCGGGGTCCTTCGGTTCCCCTGGCAAAACTGGGACTGGGGTTGGGGTTGGTTCTGCTGTGACGGCTTCCCGGCTCTCGCCGGTCGCGACAACTATCGGTGCTGAGGAGGTGTCCAGGTTGCCGGCCAGGGACGGGACAAAGGCACCCGAGAGCGCCAGCCCGCGTGACAGCATCACGATACCCATAACGCACATCAGAACCCCGCTGGCCTTGACCATCCACCGGCTGAAGCCGCCGCTCAGAAGGGTGTTGATGACCCCGAAGGCAAAGAGCAGCGGAAGCGTGCCCAGCCCGAACACCAGCATCGAGGCTGCTCCCAGCCACCAGCTGCCGGTGCTCAGGGCGTAAATCTGCATCGCCTGCAAAGGGCCGCAGGGCATCATCCCGTTTAACAGCCCGATCACCAACGGCCCTCTGCCCCGGGACCAGCCGTAAACCCTAGCGACCAAGTTACCGGGCACCCGAGGGATCAGATGCCGCAGGGGCCTTAGAAACCCCAGAAGGTTAGCTCCTATCAGCAGTACCAACGCTCCCGATACTATGACAACCAATCCCCGGGCTCCGCCGGTAAGACTGACGGCGGCTCCCAGCGCCCCCGCCAACCCGCCGATAACGGTATAGGAAACGATTCGGCCAAGGTTGTACGAGAAGCTGGGACCCAAGCGGCTTTTCAGCCTCTCCC
The DNA here is from genome assembly GCA_013178275.1 of Bacillota bacterium. Classification (GTDB taxonomy): domain Bacteria; phylum Bacillota; class Ch66; order Ch66; family Ch109; genus Ch109. Next base: position 6,718 of record JABLWZ010000026.1, read on the forward strand.
CGCCACCATTCCCTGGATCGAGCGGGTTTTGCCGAAGCTCCTCGCGGCGGTTGGCGGTCTGGGATATAACCAGCCCCCCGCACATCGCGATGCAGTGCACCGATGTCAGCAGTCCCGCCATAAACACGATCCCCAGGCCCATCGACTGGTTTATCTCGGGGAAGAATCCGGTCCCGGCACCGTTCAGGAAGATAAGGCCGCCGACCATCCCCACTATTACCAGTCCGATGATCCCCCGTATCAGCCCATGCCGCGAGGGCACGATCCGGTAGCCCAGGTTTTCCAGCTCCTGTGCCACCAGGGAGTCGATTTCTCCACCGGGGTTCCGCTCCAGCAACAAGATAGAACGGCGGTAGTCGGGTTGTACCCGCTTTACCCCGGGTATCTTCTCCAGCGCTTTTTTTATCCGTCCTTCGCAGGCTTCGCAGGTCATGCCCTGAATCTTGTAAGCCCTGGTTTCTTCTTTTCCGCCCATCGCCGTACACTCCTCAAGTTACCAGCTTCGCCATTTTCTTCGGAGACAATTATTGATTTCCGATTCATGACTAATCAAATCATTTTAATCAGCTATATCATTCAATTGTCTTCATCAAAATACCTTCTTAGCAATTTATCTAATACTGTCTATTTTTGTAGATACCTTCAAAAAATAACTGCAAGGTATACTCAATTATTCCTATTTATATTATAATTTTAGTGTTCTTCTGGAGTATCAGATCTCAGGTTGATCGATGCAGAAAGGTACGAACTATGAAGGAGAATAAACTGGACCCGGTAAGCGCCTCCAATTACCTTATCAAGCTTTTCGCCCAATCATCTTCCAGCCAGGAATACATTGAAAAAACCCTGAATCTGCTCAGATCCTATATCGGCGGTCAGTGCGCGGGAATAAGGGTGTTTTCCGGGGAAGGCAGATACTGCTGCGAGTCGTGTGTAGGTTTCGAACCGTCTTCCTGCGGCCAGGGAAGGGAGTTTAAAGAATTAATAAATCAATGTGTTTTTGTCGAAACCTTTAATATACCCATAACCCACCGCAGCGAGGTCCTGGGAGCGATTTACCTTTCCCGGGACCAGGAGTCGAGTTCCCGGGAGGTTGAACCCTTCATCAGATCTGTCGCCCCTACCATAGGCGATGCTGTTTATCGGTTTAACATGGAGGAGATGCTCAGGCGGACCTCGGATTCCCAGATAGCCATCAATTTATTGTTGAGTCTGGCCCTGCAGGAAATTTCCCTGGAAGAGTACCTGAACCAGGTGCTCGAGTTGATACTCGGCATTTCCTGGCTCACCTTCGAGCAGATAGGCGCCATATTCCTCGTCGAGGACGATCCCGGGGTTTTAGTGATGAAGGTGCAGAACAATCTGTCGCCGCTGCTGCTGGAAAGGTGTTTGCGGGTTCCATTCGGCACCTGCCTCTGCGGCCAGGCGGCCCTGAAGGGTCGGATTCAGTTCGCGAGCTGTTTAGATGAGCGCCATACCACTACCTACGAAGGGATCAGGCCTCACGGCCACTATTGTATACCGATTATCTCCAAAGAAACCATCCTCGGCGTGATCAACCTCTACGTGAAGGACGGTCACCAGAGAAACCAGTCCGAGGAGGTATTTTTAACCGCCATAGCCAACACCCTGGCTGGAATCATCCTGCGTAAAAAAGCGGAAGACGCGCTCAAACAGGGCATCACCAACCTGAGGTTGACCCTGGAGGGGACGGTAAAGACCCTGGCCATAATCACCGAGAAAAGGGACCCTTACACTGCCGGCCATCAGCAGCGGGTGGCTGAACTCGCCTCGAACATCGCCCGGGAGATGGGGCTGCCCGCCGAGCAGATAGAGTCTATCCGCATCGCCGGGACTCTTCACGATATCGGGAAGATCTCCATCCCGTCCGACATCCTGAATAAGCCTTCCGAACTGACCGAACTCGAAAAGGCCCTTATTTTCACCCACCCCCAGGCTGGCTACGATATGTTGAGAACCATACCCTTTTCATTCCCGGCAGCTGAAATAATCCTGCAGCACCACGAAAGGATCGACGGTTCGGGTTATCCGAACGGAATCAAAGGGGACGCCATCCTGCTGGAGGCTAAAATCATCGCGGTCGCCGATGTCGTGGAGGCGATGCTCTCCCACCGGCCTTACCGCCCGGCCCTCAGCCTGGAGGAGGCGCTTTATGAAATAAATCGGCATCGGAACTCACTTTTTGACGCTGAAGTGGTCGATGCCTGCATTCGCCTGCTGCTGGTGACTATTTAATTTATCACGTTAAATGTCGGTTATACTGCCGTCGGTTATCTGCTTCACTCGATCCGCCCGCTTCGCAAGATCGTGGTCGTGCGTGACCAGGAGCAGCGCTTTCCCCTGCCGCGGCAGCTCTAATAGGTAGTCGCTTACCCAGGACGCCTGCCTGTAATCCAGGTCATTGGTCGGCTCATCGGCTAAAACCACCCGGGGGGCCAGCAGTATCGCCCTGGCGATCGCCACCCGGCGTTTTTGCCCGACACTCAGCTGGTAGGGCAGGTGGTTTAACCGTCCTCCCAGTCCCAGGTCTTTTAGTATCTTTTCCGCTTTAGGCCTGAAGCCGCCTTTCCGGGCGAAGCGGGCCGGGACCAGGACGTTGTCCAGCACCGACAGAGAGCCGATTAACTGGGGGTTTTGAAACACAAACCCGAAGAAGCTGTTTCTCAGGCTCGATTTGTAGTCGTCAGTAAATGTCGACGATTTTATGTTTTCTATCAGCACCTCCCCCTCGGTCGGGTTCAACAGCAGTCCAAGAATCGCCAGCATCGTCGTCTTGCCGCTCCCGGAAAGGCCGGTGATGCTGAGGGATTCGCCCTCCCCTATACCAAGGGAGACATTATCAATAATGGTCTCTTTTCCATACCGCTTGCTTACTTTAACCGCTTCCAGTAACAATTGCACACCTGCTCTCAGTTGATATCGTCCAGGGACATGGCCAACGAGGGATCGATCTTCCCTCCCTGCCGGGCTGGAATCCAGGCGGAGATCACGCCCAGGGAAACAAAGACCAGGGTTATCCCCAACGCCCCTGCGATCACGGTCAACAGCGGCGGGCTTATGTAAGGGAATGCACTCTGTTCCTGTAAAAACGCGAGGATACAATAATACAGCAAACCCCCGACCGCAATCCCGGAAACCGCTCCCGCGAAGGTCAGAACGACCGCCTCCCCGACCACCAGCAGCTTCAAGTCAGCGCGGGTGGCTCCCAGGGCGCGGTACAATCCCCACTCGCCTTTACGGTCCCAGGCCAGGGAAAAGAACCTGGAAAACAGCTGCAGAAAAGAAGCTGCCGATATCAGGATGCCGCCGATCAGTATAACCACAAAAATGGTGTCCATCTGCTGCCGGACCTTATTCACCACCTCGCTGGTGCTGATGACCTTGAGCTTACCCGTGCCTTCAACCGCTTTAACGATGTCCTCACCCGGGTGGTTTTCATCGACCTCTATCAATAGGTTCGAAACCAGGTTCTCTGGCGGGCCGTTCTCTTTCCATATGTAGTTGAAGTAAGGGCTCTCCTTGGCGAGCTGGCGCGCTGTATCCAGGGTGACGATTATCGAATAGTCGAGGCTGTTGCCGGCCGGTTCCAGGACGGCGGCCACCTTAAAGGTCTTGTTCAGTATAACGGCTTGCTCGCCCTTGAAACCCTGTACCTTGGCGCCGATCAGCACTTCATCCCGCCCCAGGGGACCGCTCCGGCCGTCCCGCAGCCACGATCCGATCAGCCAGTCGGTTTCGGGATCGTAACCGATCAATCGAACCGCGTCCCCAACACTGCAGCAGTCCTCGCTCAGGGTCTGGGTGAAGAACTGGGAGGTCACCCGGCGCACCCCGGGAATCTGAGCGGTCTTTTCGAGATAATCCAGGGGCATATAGACGTTCAAGGGAGCGCCGGTGAAAAGGGCGCTCTCCGGGTCGAGCCTGACACTGTCGGGCACCACCAGCAGGTCGGCGCCCAGACGTTTTTTACCGGTCTCCAGCCCCTGCGACACCCCCAGGTACATGATAAGCAGGGAAAACAGTATCCCCACGCTGATCGCCACCGCTAACAGGGTCGATAATGACTGAACCCACCTTCGGATCAGGCTCTGCCAGATGATATGCAGCATTTTACGCCTCTTCCTCTTCTGATTGTTGAGCGCCCTCTTCTCTCACGGTCGAGGGGGCGATGAAGGCCAGCACGATGCCCGCGACCGCCAGCAGGCTTCCGATGATTACCGTCCAGGTACGGGTGATATGGCAGGAGGCCACATGACCGGTGCATATCCCGATGATGAAATCCTGAACAATCAGTACCGCTATTATTCCTTGTAACGAAATGAAAAGCCCTCCGAGCCGACGTCCCTCGGCGCCCCGGATCAAAAACAGGACGACCGCTGTGATCAGCGCGGCTGTCGATACCAGCAGTTCGGCCTGATACGCGTAGTGGCAGCGCATGGGAGTCATTCCCCCGTTAGCCGTCTGCATCATCATCTCGCAGATCGGGAATACCCAGGGCACGATAATCAGTGCTATACTAAGGACCGCGGCTATCCCGACCGCATATTTCCATTTTCTGTTCATTTACTCCCCTCCAGTTGAACCGTTTTTAATTGTAGATTCTATTAAAATCCCAGGCAGTTCACGAACAGCCGGTCAAACCGGGGATGGCTGGCCAGGTCCAACACGCTGACGTTTTCGATTTCTCCCTGGATCTGTTCCCTTGCTCCCCGGTCCAACAAAAACCCTTTCCCTCCGGTAAGCGAGGTGTTGCCGATAAACTCTATACGGCCTTTAAACTCTTTGGGCAGGAGTCCGATATTGATTAAACTGGCCGGCCGCAGGTGATACCCAAAAGCCCCCGCTATCAAGACCCGGTCCACATCGTCGGCTTTTAATCCGCTGCTGCCGAGCAAAAACTCGATGCCGACCCGGATCGCCCCTTTGGCCAACTGCACCTGCCTTATGTCCTTCTGCGTAAGGTAAACGTTCTCGGCCAATTTAAACCGCAGCCGCCCGTCCGACTCGACCAACCGGCCTTTCAGCCCCGCCGGGATCAGTTTTGCGTCCGGCTCGACCAGCTTTCCATTTTTATTGATCAGTCCGTGCTTGACCAGTTCCCCCACCACGTCTATCAGGCCGCTCCCGCATATGCCGACCGGAGCAGTTTCCCCGATCGTCTTCAGCTTAAGGACGCCGTCTTTTTCCAGCTTGAACTGCTCTATCGCTCCCCGGCTGGCCCGCATCCCGCAGGAGATGTTCATCCCCTCGAAGGCCGGCCCCGCCGCGGTGGAAGTGGCTGCGAGCCGGCCATCCACCGCGAGGACCATCTCTCCGTTGGTGCCGATGTCCACCAGCAGCGTTACCCCATTCAACTCGTACAGGCCCGATGCGAGAATCCCCGAGGTGATGTCAGCCCCCACAAAGGATGAGATGATGGGCGGCAGGTAGATCATCGCCATTTCCGACACCTTCAGGCCGTGCTCCACCGCCCGCAGGTAGGTCCCGCCGAAAATCTGCGGGGTATACGGGTACTTCCCCAGGGTGAAGGGGTTTACCCGGGCGGCCAGGTGCAGCATGCAGGTGTTGCCGCTGTATACCACCTCGTAGATGTTGTCTGTACTGACACCCGAATCGGCTGCAAGCTGTGCTATCATCCGATTCAGTTCCCGGACCAGGCCTGAATACAGGGTATCGAGGCCTTCATCCACCGAGGCGAACTTGATCCGGGATAAAACGTCCTGCGCGTGTACCGCCTGGGGATTCAGGGCAGATACATTTCCAGCCTCTCTCCCTGAGTTCAGGTCCACCAGTGAGGCCACCAGGGTGGTGGTGCCTATATCCACCACGATGCCGAAGCTTTTACCCGCGGTGTTGCCTTTTTCAATCCCGAGGAGTTTCCTCCCCGCGTATACTTCTGTTAACCGGGACCTTTCGATAAAAACCTTCTTGATAAAACCGCCCGGTGACGGTTTCAATTCTATTCCGTGGCTTAAAACCCGAAGCCCCTTATCCGGTTGGCTGTCGACCAGCTCCACCGTAATGTCCCCGATAATCCTGGTCTGGCAGGACAGGACGCGTCCCCGGTCGGCCGCTTCGGCCGGGAGCCGGTACTCGGGTTCGAAATAAACGTTGGCCAGCGACTCCGGGGCAAGCTCGACCATGCATTTTCCGCAGATGCCGATGCAGCTGCAGGGTGATTCGATTAGGACCCCAGCCAGTCGGGCCGCGTCATGGATAGTGATTCCGGCTGCCACCTCGATCGATTTTTGGTCGGGGTAAAATGTAACCTTCGCCATCTCAGCCCTCCTTCACCACCCGGGTCATCGCCCGGATGTTTTCCAGGGAGGTAGAGGTGCTCAGCCCGCAGGCGGGGGAGATGATATCCACCCCGTCCCGAACCAGGGTTTCCGTCTGCCGGGCCACCTTATCCGCGGTGCCGAATTCCAGCAGGTAGGTGCTCAGGTTTCCCATGGTGGTGAGCTGCGGAAACTCCTCTTTCAGCAGCCGGAGGTTGACCAGGGCGTCGGTGCTGATGGCGTCCGATTTTATCGACGGGATCAGGTGCTTTACGGTGTTCATGTTTCCGCAGATATGAACTATGACCGGCACGCCGAAGGAATGGACACGGTCGATTACCTGGTTTAGATACCTGACCGCGTATTCTTCAAACATCTTCGGTCCCAGTATCTCTCCGGTGGCGGTGGGGTCCCCGATGGATATCAGCGTGACCCCGCTTTCGACCATCAGCCGGGCGTACTCGATCAGGTGCTCGCTGACGTGGTCGATGACCCGATGCGCGTTCGGCTTATCCTTTCTGAGTTCCTTGAGGAAGGTGATCGGGTCGACAATCGAAGCGGTGGTGCTGATCGGGCCGGTAAGGTTTCCTATCACCGGGACTTCGGGGTAGGCCTGTGCCAGGAGGTGGCCGGCCTGGGTTATGGTATTGATCCGTTCGATCTTTTCCAGCTGTTTAATGCCGTCCAGCCGGACCTCCGCAACTGAAGCATAAAGCTCTTTCTCGATCTTGGGTTCGCAGGACAAGGTGCCGTAGTTTATCTCGCTGCCCAGCGCCTCCGCCTCTACCGTCATGCAGAAGGGAATGCCGAAATTCTCAAAACCGGTGTTCTCGTGAACGTCATAGGCCAGTTCCGCCATCAGCTCAGCGTCATGATGGGCCTCGGGCAGGGTGTGCCCGGTCTGGTTCATGATCTCGACGATGGCCGCGTTCATCATGCCCCCGGTGCAGATGACCGGCGGGCGGTCGATCTTTCTCTTTTGCAGTGCCCCGAGCAGCCGCTCCTTGGGGGTTAACCAGCTCATTTACGCAGAGACCTCCAATAGTTTTTTAGCCAGCTTGACCGATTCGGCCGCGTTGGCCGCGTATCCGTCAGCCCCGATCTTATTGGCGTAGCCCTGGGAAATCGGTCCCCCGCCGATCATCACCTTAAACCTCTGCCGGATGTTCTCCTGGTTTAAAATCCTGATCACATCTTCCATCCCGTCCATGGTGGTGGTCATCAGGGTCGAGATGCCGATAATGCTGGCCCCGGTCTCTTTGGCCTTCTCTACAAACACGGAGGCCGGGGCGTCCCGCCCGATGTCGATCACCTCGAACCCGGAGGTCTCCAGCATGATCTTGACCAGGTTCTTGCCTATGTCATGGGTGTCTCCCTCGATGACCCCGATGACGATTTTGTGTTTCTCTCCCGCGGTCTCGGCCTTCAGGTGGGGCTTCAGGACCTCCAGGCCGGCGTTCATGGCATCGGAGCACATCAACAGCTCCGGGATGAAGTACTCTTCTTCTTCAAAGAGCTTCCCCGCCCTATCCATCCCGTCGGCCAGGCCTTTATCGATGGCCTCGTAAGCATCCAGGCGGTTATCCACTATGGTATGGGAAACGGATACCGCCCGGTCCTCATCCATCTCCACCACGGCGTCGGACAGTTCGTTGAACAACGCTTCTTTTGATTGTGACATTTTTGTTCACCCCTTTTATTACTCGCCACAGTGACGCAGCCTATAAGCTCCTGGCGTTTTTTTCGCGTTCTGTCAGAGGTCTCGGTGACAGCTACCTCCCGGCGATGATCGAGCTGAGAAGGTCCTCCGTCAGCCGCAGCCCGCCCTGGTATCCGGTGTAGCCCCTATCGAGTACGGCTCGGTTCGCTACTGGAAAACTGACGCTCAGGTGAGCCGCTCCCAACGTAACGGCCAGTTCCCGGTCCAGTGAACTCCCGACCACGAAGGCCGGGCTGAAGGCGTTATAGTATTTCTGCCCTTGGTTCCTGGGCCGAAACCGGTTCAGGTGTCCCAGGATTTCGCTGCTGTCGCTCTCAAATACCAGATGCGGCCTGATGCCCGACTCCAGGCCGCTCAAACGGTCCGCCAGCCGAGGTTTGAACGATTCGTCAACCTGGTCGGTGCAGGCTACCAGTTCGGGCAGCCAGCCCAGGTCGTCCGCCAGGAACCTGGCCAGGGCCACGGAGTAGTTGGCGTCGCCCACGACCACGGCATAACGCTGAAGGTCCAGGTCATTGTAGCAATCGGTGAGCGGTTCCAGGTAACGGTAGAAGAGCCGGTTTTCCTGCTCGATCAATTCTTCCACCAGGACCGGGTCTATGGACAGCGCGGAGCCGACCTGCCGCAGGAAGCTCCCGGTCGCCGATGGTCCGATGGGCAGAGGAGAGGTGATATAAGGAGTACCGTAAAGTTCCTCGCTCTGTTTGGCCGTCTCAATCCCGTAGAGGTCCGAAACCACTATGTTTAGCTCGGCGCTGGCGGCTTCCCTGATTTTTTCCAATGTGTCCGCCTCGGTGAAGAAGGCGTTTACCTCCAGGCCGAGCTTTCCCAGCAGCCGCACCAGACCGTTGAGGTTGCCCCGCCAGAAGACATCCATGAAAGGCACGACGCCCAGCAGGTTTACCCGTCCTTTAACCCTTCCCGAATCTTTGTTCGCGTAGTCGCGGAACAGCGACTGCAGGACCAGATCGTAGCCATAATACGAATCGCCTTTGAACCCTCCGGTTTCAGCGTAGATGATTTCTACTCCCCGCTCCCGGAACTCGTTTATTACCGCCCTGGTGTCGTCGCCGATGATGTCGGTAACACAACTGGTTAGGACGATGTAAAGCTCTCCGGCTATTACCTCCAGGGTACTGGCGATTTGTTCCCGAAGCCGCTCCGCGCCTCCGAACACGACGTCGCGTTCCCGTACATTGGAACTCGGAACGCTCAGTCCGCCGCAGTAACCGCCGACCTGCAGGCCAGAACCCCCATTCTGCGTCCAGGTGATGTTCCCGGTGCAGCCGGCAGCGGCATGCAGCACCGGCACAGCACCCGGCAGCGCGGTGACTGTCCCCAACGCTCCACCCAGCGCGCAAAGGTATCGGGGCCTTGCGATAAAACTACTCAGCTCTTTCGCCCCCCTCAGCGTTGATATACTTGAACGGGTCTGACTCGTACCACTGGCTGGTGTACGGCAGCCGCACGTATTTGCTCAGTTTGGAGTTGTACGCCGGGTTTCTCAGCTGGCGGTGAAGGCGCCGGGCCAGTTCGTAAACCCCGCGGTAGCCGATGTAGTTCAGGCCGGTATTGTAAATGACGTGGCTGGTTATGCCGAGCTTCGAAGCGGTCATATTGCCGCCCCAGTGGCCCAAAAAAACATCGGGTTTAATCCTTTTTAACAGGTTGGCTTCTTCGAAAGGCTGCGCATCGGCTATTCCGACGACGAAGTCCTCGCTGCTTATCGATATGAGCTTTTCGTATTCACCTTCGGCGAATTCATCGTGGTGGAAGGAACGGACACCCACGATCTCAAACCCTAATTCCGCCATAAGCTGGGCAGTCGCCAGGGCCCTGAACTCGCCCGCGCTGATAAACACCTTTTTGCCTTTAAAAGCGGGTTTAAACTCTTCCAGGGCCAAAAGCAGCTCCCTGGTTTCGCTGTCGATCAGTTTTTCTGCCGTCTCATTTAGCTCGAAAAAGTCGGCCACGTCGCGAAGCCACCGGTTGGTGTTTTCTATACCGATCGGCATATGCCCGATGATGTAAGGCACGCCGAATTTCTCTTCGATAAATTTCAAAAAATAGTCGTCGTGCGTGGGACAGGTGCTGATTGAGAGAGACGCCTGGGTGACCCTGTACATTTCCTGGGGGTGGGAGAAGACCGGGAAAACATTGACTTCCAGGCCCAGAGAGCGCAGCAGCCGTTCCAGTTCCTGTTCATCGACCCGCCCCATGGACGAGACATTCATTAAGTTTACGGTGCGCTGCCGCCTGCGGTTTTCCTTAAACTCCAGGAACTCATCCGGCTGGAGCGGCGTCTGCTCCAGCGGCTTTTCCAGCAGGTTGCGCCCGATGGAGTGATAAACCGCGTCGTAAGCGGTAGCCCAAATCCTGGTCTTAAACCCCTCGCAGTGCACCGGCAGGATTTTAGCGCTCACTTCGGGCTGAATCTTCGCCGCCACCCCGTCTATGTCATCCCCGATGATGCCCGGAACGCAGCCCGCCACGACTATGATGGCGGCCGGCCGATAGCGGCGGTCCGCCTCCCGGATAGCTTCTATGAGCTTGGTCTCGCCTCCGTTTATCACGTCTATCTCATTGAGAGCGGTGGAAAGCCAGGTGGCGTCCTTTACCTTACCGAACCGCTGGTTGCCCCCTGAACGGACGTTGGCGTTCTGGGAGTGGGAGCACGATCCGCAGCCGATGGCGCCATGAAGCAGGACCACGCTGTCGGGTAAACTGTTTAATATAGCCATGCCGGGCAGTAAAAGGCAGATCGACCCCTGGTTGAAACTCCTTCCTGCGTCATCGAGACGGCATCCTCTGGTCTTTTTGGCCAAACCGCAGATGGTACCGCCATAAGTTATGCTGGCGTTAAGCCGCTCCTCACGCCGGGGCGGTTCTTTCTGTTCCATGTAGCTCATGATTAAAACACCTCGATCGGTTGTACCGTTATGAGATTAAGATCAGTTCTGCCAGTTATGCCCGGTCTCAATCATAGCCTGGACATTTTCTATCGGCACCCGGGGCGACAGGTCGCAGCCAGGGATTAACACCAAGCGGCCTTCGGGACCCGCCTTCTCTATGCACTCTCGGGAGGCAGCGGCCACTTCTTCAGGCGTGCCGCTTAAGAGTACTCCAGCCGGGTTTACATTCCCGGCAAACGCTATCCGTGATCCGACCACCTCTTTCACCCTGGCCAGGTCAACCTTGTAATCGACGGAGAGGATATCCGTCCCGCTATCGGGGATAAGGTCCAGCCGGTTGGTGATGTTTCCGCAAATATGCAGCAGGTTTATACCCCCGGCCGCTTTAAGCCGGCTCATGAACCTTTTCAGATAGGGCAGGGCGAACTCCTCGAAGTGCTGACGGGAGATAAGGTCTCCCGACGCCGTGGGTTCAGCCACCGACAGCAGCTGTGCCCCAGCCTTGATGAATGGCTGGTAATACCTGAAACAGGCCTCCTCGGCAAACTCCAGCACAGAGTGTATGGACGCTTTGTCTTTATAGATGCTCTGCATCATCCTCTCTACCCCGTAAAACTGGCCAGCCAGGGTGAATGGGCCCCATCCGCACGCTCCGATCAGGATGCGGTCGCCCAGCTTTCGGTCGAGTTGGGATGCGGTTTCCCACACCCCCGCCACTCCAGGGTGGTCTCCCAACCGATCCAGGTCTACCCGCTCGATATCCCTCGCTTCTTTGAGCAGCGGCTCTATCACATCCATGGTGCCCTTCACCCTGAACTTGACCCTGCCCCCCAGGGCAAGAACCGGCAGGTTGTTGAATCCCGAGCCGGCCCAGACGATATCGGACTGCACCTTTTCATTGGTGTCCTCTATCAGCTCGGCCATCAGCTCTGGTTTGCCTAAAAGCGATTCCAGGGTATAACCCTTCTGGTTGAACGTCCAAGCCCCGCCGGAGAATACCGCTGCAGAAAGTCTCGGCGTTTTTTCCAGTCTTATGGTCTTCAATACGACCTCCTTGGGAAGCATGTTCTTCCTAGCCCCCTCTCCAGTGTTAATCTGGAAGCCAACCTGCCGGTTCGTCGGATGCTTAATAGTTAACTCCCGGCTGTCTCACAAAGGTCTTCTTGGCCAGTTCGTCCGTGTTGGTGCTGGGGTCGAGGATGCCAATCTCCTGCATCTTTTTCGCCGCGATCGCCAGGGCTTTCTCTCCTCCGTCGACGGATGGCTGATAGTTGTAGCCGGCCAGGATGTCAGCGTTTACCTTGTAGTCCCCGGGGACGTATTTATTGTCTACCGAAAGCTTGGCGGCTTCCTCCGGGTTCTTGGATACCCACTCGGCGGCCTTGAGGATCGCGCGGGTAACCGCGGCGGATTTTTCAGGGTTCTCTCTCAAGAACTTTCCATTCTGCACCACCAGGCAGCAGTACTCGCTCTTATACGGTTCGTCCTTGGCCATATCGATAAATTTTACGGCTTTCCCCTTGTTGACGATAAGCTGGGCTACCGGGTCGGGCAGGGAGATGATGTCCACTTCTCCTTTTTCCAGCGCCAGTTCCAGTTCGGCCGCGGGGTAGGCCTTCCAGGTCACGTCGTTTTTCAGGTCCACACCGTTATCGGCCAGCACGCGAGATACCAGGTTCATGGGCCCGCCGCCGATGCCGGTCACCCCGATGGTCTTGCCCTTGAAGTCTTTCACCGTTTTGATGTTGGAATTGGGCGGGACCAGAACCTGGATGCAGCCGGTGTGTATGCCCGCGGTGAATTTTACGTCCAGCCCCTGCTCGATAGGCTTTATCCACTGCATCAGGACCCCGTCGGTGGCGTCGATCTTGCCGGTTGCCAGTCCCTCTTTCAGGGTATTGGCGTCACCCCTTATCAGTTCTACGTCCAGACCCTCCGCTTTAAAGAACCCCTTTTCGTAAGCAGCGAAAATCGGTACTTCGCAGACGGTCGCGAATATGCCCACCCGTATCTTTTGCGCGGCTTCACCGGCGGGAGCGGTCTGGTTTGTGGCCGCCGGTTCGGTCTTTTTGCCGCACCCGGTCAGGGAGAAGGCGGTAGTGACAATAAGGCTGACCGCAAGCAGGAAAACAAGCACCTTCTTTTTTTTCATTCAGTTGGCCTCCTTTTGATAACGTTCTTGGTTTACAGGTAATAACCAATCTCGATTTCCTTGGCGAAATGCAGGATTTCCAAGATTCGGGTCCGCAGCCGCAGAAAGTCCGGGTGGTTGCGGCTGCGCGGATACTGGTTGTCGACCTTGATAATCTTTTGGATGCGGCCCGGACGGGGAGACATGATTACTATACGATTGCTTAGATAGACAGCCTCATCCACGTCATGGGTAACCAGTATCATCGTGGTTCCCCGTTCATTCCAGATGCGCAGCAACTCATCCTGCATCTGCATCCGGGTGAAGGCGTCCAGCGCCCCTAAAGGCTCGTCGAGCAGCAGCACCCGGGGATGATTCGCCAGGGCCCTGGCCAACGCCGCCCGCTGGGCCATCCCCCCTGAAAGTTGGTGCGGGAAGGAGTTGCCGAAACCCTCCAGCCCTACTAGCTTTATGTACTCATCTATTACCCCCTTCTGTTCTTTGATTAATCCCCTCGCTTCAAGACCCACGGCTATGTTTTTTCGTACCGTCAACCAGGGAAAAAGGGTGGGGTCCTGAAAGACCAGTCCCCTGGTGTAGTGAGGTCCCTCCACGCTCTCTCCGTCTAAAAGGATTTCTCCCCCGGTCGCGGAGTCCAAACCGGCTATCAGCCTGAGCATGGTCGACTTGCCGCAGCCGCTGGGCCCCACCACGGATACAAACTCACCCGGCTCTATTTCCAGGTCGACCTCGGAGAGCGCCTCGAGCAAACCACCATCAGTGTCAATAAACTGCTTGCTCAGCTGTCTTATACTTATCTCGCCAAACTCGGTTTTACCAACCGCTACCATTTGATCAGTCCCTTCTGCCAGACCAGCACCCGGTCGCGTAATTTAAAGAGCAGGGTAATCAGACCCGAGAAGATAAGCGCCATAATCAGCAGGGCGGCGTAGACCTTGGAGTACTCCGCCCACCCCTGGGCCCACTGGATATACCACCCCAATCCCGCTTTAACCCCCAGCAGCTCTCCCACCACCAGGGATACAAAGGACGTGCCCATTCCCATGAAGAGACCGACGAAGATCGTGGGCAGCGCGGCGGGGATAGCCACCTTGGTGATCAGGTAGCGGCTGTTCCCGCCGAGGGTCCGCGCCACTTCATAGTAGGACTTGTTTACGTTGGCTATCCCCGACCAGGCCATCACGGTGATGGGGAACCAGGCCGCTAAAGCGATAATAAAGACGCTGGCGGCAAAACTGGTGGGAAAGACGACCAGGGTGATAGGTATCCAGGCGGTAGACGGGATCGGGCCAATCAGTTTTAACACCGGCGTCACCCAATAGTTGAAGCGGGCGCTCCATCCCATGAAGATCCCGGTCGGGAGGCCCACCAGCAGCCCGATCAGATAACCCAATCCCAGCAGCCTCAGGGAATATACGATGCTGAGGCCCAGCATCGACCAGTCCCTGAAGAACACCGCCAGCACCCCTCCCGGGGCGGGAAAGAAAGGCATCGGCAGCAGCCCCAGCTTCGTGGTCGCCATCTCCCAGGTGATGATTCCGAGCAGCAGGGCAGAGATTAGAGGGACGCTGCCCTGGATTTTTTTTAGCAGTTCCGGCCGGCGGGTTCCTAAAATCAGCACCAGTATGTAAGCCAACGCGAGAATAATGAAAACCGGGCTCAGGTAATCGCCAAAAAAGACTGGTCGACTGTCGGGCACTAGCCGATGGATACCCAGGAAGACCGCTCCCAGTATCAATGGGGTTAACAGCTTAAAAACCCTCAATACCTGGTTGGAATTAAATCGGGATACTGCGAGCGGGGTGTCACCCGATTTTTCGATGACTCTTTCCAAGGCTGGCACTTCTCCTCAACTCCTCAAAGTTCTATTAAAAACAAAGGCTAAAGCACTGCTCCCTCACGGGAGCTAATAGCACTTTAGCCTCCAGTTTTCTGGTCAACCAATCTTTTTAGTTGGTAATTATTGGTCGGTACTGTTGTTTAAATTATTACTATTTTAGTGTATATTAATATATTACTTTATGGATAGGCTTTGTGTCAATACCTACCATGTGAAATATTTAGGGGTATTTTAGATATTTGACGCCAGGCCGCGTACTTCGCCAGTCTCCAGCGCCAGCAGCTGGTCCGCCCATTTGGCGGCCCAGTCTCGTAACTCGGGTATACCGAGAGGGGATGGAACCTTCGATTCCGTGTGCTCGGCGATCTTCTCCGCCAGCCGGGTATAGACCCCGGCCTGTTCGGAATTAGGTGCCGCCTCGATGGTGGTCTTTCCCTGCAGCTCGCTCTGGGTCACGGTGACTGATCGCGGTACGTACTCCACGATTCGGGTGCTGGTCTGCTCTACAAAGTCATCTATGATCTCCCTGGCGTAAGGGGCGTTGATGGAGTTGGCGATCAAGCCGCCCAGCAGCGCCCCGCCGGAGTTGGAGTATTTCTGGATCCCCTTAAACAGGTTGTTGGCGGCGTAGATCGCCATAAAGTCCGCGGAAGACACGGTGAACACGTGCTTCGCGATGCCCTCCCGGATGGGTACTGCAAAGCCGCCGCACACCACGTCGCCGAGCACGTCGTAGATGACCACGTCCAGCTCCAGTTCTTCGAACACCTTAAGCTGTTTCAACAGCTGCACCGCGGTTATGATGCCCCGCCCGGCGCAGCCGACACCGGGGGCCGGTCCTCCCGCCTCCACGCAGTATACCCCGCTGAAACCCTTGAAAATGACTTCTTCGGGTTTGACCTGATTTTTTTCCCGCAGTGTATCCAGCACGGTGGGGATATAGGTTCCTCCCCGCAGGGTATTGGTGGAATCGGCCTTGGGATCGCATCCAAACTGCATCACCTTGTATCCCGCCCGCGCCAGCGCGGCGCTGATGTTGGAGGTAGTGGTGGACTTTCCAATTCCCCCCTTGCCATAAATCGCTATCTGCTTGATTTCCTTGGTCAATTTATTCACTCCTAATCATCTTGTTGTTTTAATTCACCGGTTATAATCAGTCTCCTGAGCACCGCCTCGATATAATCGGGCGCAACATATGCCTTGATTCCGCCTGCCTCAAGTGCTCTGGCCGCGCCGGGTCCGATACGGCTGACCAGCACCGCCTGGCAGTCGGAAAGCAGCTCTACTGTATCGGACAACCGGTTTTCATGGTACTCGGGTTCCTGGCAGGGCGGGATGTTTTCCCGCAGTTCAAGGAATTCGATATTGCTCCCCTGTATCTGAAAAACCAGAAACTGTGCGGCCTGCCCGAAATGCCGGTTGATCACCTTTCCATCGCTGCTGGCAACCGCCACTTTAATTGACATGCTGTCCTCCCTCAACAAATGAGTCCCCCGGGGTTAAAAGTTAACCGTGAGAAAAAGTCGGCACCCGCTGTTCATATAACACATCGGCTAAATCTATCTCTGCACCGGGTATTCCGCAGGCGTCCGCCCGGCACTGCCGGCAGTGCCGAAATACCGGCAGGTGTTTTTCAGCGGCCAATCGGGCGGAATTCAATTCGTGGCACTCCGGCGGCCGGTTTCTCTCCATCTCATACTGCGGTATCAGCGGGATGATATTGATGACAGACGCTCCCACCCCCGCCACGACCCGCGCCACCTCTTCGATGTGGCGGTCGTTGACCCCGGGTATTAATACCGTATTGATCTTGACGATCGCCCCCAACCGGGTGATTTTCTTTATCCCAGCCAGTTGGGCGGTTATCAACCAGCGGGCAGCCAATTCTCCCGTCATGTATTGCCCGTTGTAGACGATATAGGCGCAGATGTCCTGGAGCACCCTGGGGTCTACCGCGTTGACCGTCACCGTGACCGTCTTTACCCCCGCCTCGATGACCCGCTCAGCCTTTTCTCCGAGCATCAGGCCATTGGTGCTCAAGCAGTTTATCAACCCGGGAAACCTTTTATGCACCATCTCAAAGGTCTCCAGCGCGTGGTCGGTAGCCAGCGTATCCCCCGGACCGGCGATGCCCGCCACGGTTATCTCGGGGCACAGTTCCAGGGCGCGCTCGACTATCTCTACCGCTTTTTCCGGGATCAGCAGCGAGCGGCTGACCCCCGGCCTCTGCTCCCACTTGTTGAAACCCCGCTTGCAGAACCGGCACTGGATGTTGCACGCCGGACTGACCGGCAGGTGGATGCGCCCGTATTTGAAATGGGCCTCGCCGTTGAAGCAGGGATGCTGCTTTACTAGGTGGCTGCATTCATTATTCGGGGGCAATAAGCGACTTCCCATCTTATACCTCGCAAAAGAAGAAAATTTGCTCCCGGCCCCGGGCTTTCTGCCGGGGCCTGCTTGAATAAAGAAAAAGGCCGGGGGAACCTCCAGGTTCCTTCTCCAGCCTCCAGTTTTCCAGTCAGCTATGGCGTCAATTATTTTTTAAATTTCGATATTTTAGTTGGTAATTTATTTCCTAGTTTCTTGGTCTTATATTATATACTATAGTTTCAATATGTTTTATGTCAATACCCGGGTAAAAATTTTACCCGCTTACCCGCTCATCCAGTCCCCACCACCACTATATTAAAACGCCTGAAAACACACGATAATCCTCGACAAAACAGTCATTCCTTATTGACAGCTTAGTTTCTATAATCATAGTATTGTATGGTTGAATTTTGGAAAATTGAAATAATCGATTGTGTTTCGCCCGCAAGGCGAGACGATGGTGATAGGCGGCCCTAAAAAATTTATCAAGGGGGAGGATACCGCATCGGCAGTTTGAATGAACTGTTAAAAAGGCTTCACGTCTTTAATTTTAGTTAAATTATACGGAGTTTCCTGGTACACGTGATAATTCAGCCAGTTTGAAAAGAGCAGGTTCGCGTGGCTGCGCCATATTACCCTTGGCGGCCGAGCGGGGTCGTCATCCGGGAAGTAGTTTCGCGGTACCTGTATGGGCAGCCCCTTGGCCAGGTCCCGTTCATACTCACTCTTCAGGGTGTGGGCATCATACTCCGAGTGCCCGGTGACAAAGACCTGCCGGCCGTCCCGGCTTCCCACTATGTAGACCCCGGCTTCGTCCGATTCGACCAGTATCTCTATATCGGGAACTTTTTCCACATCGCTCCGGTGCATCTCGGTGTGGCGTGAGTGAGGAGCGAAGAAAACGTCGTCAAACCCTCTCAGCAAAGACCGGTTTTTTATGCAGACCCGGTGTTCGAAAACGCCGAACATTTTTTGCGGCAGGGTATTCTTGGGCACTCCGTAGTGGTAGTACAACCCCGCCTGAGCCCCTACACAGATATGAAAAGTGGAATAGACATGGGTCAGGGTCCACTCCATAATCTCCTTCAGTTCTTCCCAGTAAGTCCATTCCTCAAACTCCAGCAGCTCCACCGGCGCCCCGGTTATTATCATCCCGTCAAAGCTCTGCTGAGAAATGTCAGCAAACGTTTGATAAAAATTGTCCAGGTGGTACTGCGAGGTATTTTTGCTCTGGTGGCTTTCGGCTTGGAGCAGCACGATTTCTACCTGCAAAGGCGTGTTCCCCAATAACCGGAGCAGCTGAGTCTCAGTCACCTCTTTATTGGGCATCAGATTGAGGATGGCTATCTTTAATGGCCTTATGTCCTGTTGGATGGCCCTTCTTTCGTTCATGATGAATATGTTTTCATTTTGTAGTATGCTTTTGGCCGGCAGGTCGTCGGGAATAATGATCGGCATTTGTTGCTTCCCCCCTTACTTGGTGCTTGGATTCCTTTAATGTGTCTCCCGGCGCGTTTTAACTTATCCGCGTCAGGATTGGTCCGTACGCGATACCCTACCAGGGTTTATAAAGAATGCGCTCTTTTCCGCCGCAGAACCTCCGGGTCAGTTCGATCAAGTCCTCGGTGACGGCTTTCAGGTAATCGGAGCTGGCGGCGGGATTGCCCTGCACTATATAGAAGCATTCTCTGGTATCCAGCGTCACTTTGGTCTTCTCGACCTGCCTGACCTCGAGTCGGCAGATGATGTCGTCGTCATCGTCGATATAGGCGTACTCGCCGAGCCTGACCGAATCCGGTTCCTGGCTTCCGATGGGCCAAAAACCCTCCTGCCCGGTGGTCATCTTGAGGCGGACATTTCCCCCCAGGCGTTTGACGTCGTGCGCCCCGAGAGATAAACGGCTTGAAAGCGATACCAGATTATAAATGTCAACCAATAAATTAACCCGTAGAAAACAGCCGGTTTTTAAGAGGTGTTTTAGAAGGTTCTCCGAGGCGGCTATGGTCTTGCGGTTGGCGCATCCGGCCCGTTCGTGAAGCAGTCGGAACCCCCGCAGCAGCGGATCGCCTTTTATGTTTTCAGACGACAGGTCCCTGAGCACCGTTTTGACTACCTGTTCCTGGTACAGCTCGAACTCGGGCAAGCTTTCCCGGTTGTCAACCCCCTCCATGACGAAGCAGGCGACCGTGAGTCCTAAAGCGAGCACATCATCGTCTACATCAAAAGTAATACTGCGGTGACCCGTATTCATGCTTTTCTGCCGCCTCCTCGTATGGGCGCCTGAATATTCACCACGCTTCACTATGCATACCCTATTAATTCAGTGCCAGTTTATATATTACAAGTTCTATTTTTTTAGTCAATACTTACACTGCTGATAATTCTCCTGCTGTGATGCTTTTTAAGCCCAGTACCTGCCGCCGGGTATCTGATCTCCTTGCGGCAGCAGATGCTTCCCGGCCGGCGGCGGATAAGAAAAACTCCTCCGTGAACCAGGAGGAGTCAGGTTTTTACCAAATGCGCACAGCGGCATATACGTTGGCGTCTTTAGATCAGGTGTAATTACATCTATTATCTGTACAGGCCAAAAGCGAGGATGAAGACAATCAACAGGATCAAGCCCAGGCCCAACGTATCGTAAATCAGCTTTTTCTCGACCGGAAGCAGGTCGTACCATTCATCTTCCGGCGCCTCCCGGGTATTTATCGACTGCTGTTCGATTTGATCGTTTTTAACTGCTGCCATATATGTCCCTCCTTATCAGATAGTTTTGCCTAGCCTATTACCGGAGGCGTGATGCCGCGGTAGAAAATCCAGGAGATAACCAGTCCGACCCATAGGATAAAGAAAAACAGGCTGACGGCGTAAGCCGCTACTATACGCCCCACGCCTGCGGCCAGAAGTTTCCGAACATTGGTGACCAGTCCGATGGAAAAGAAGCATAAGGCAAAGAATATGGTCCTTAAAACGTTGGCCTCATCCGAACCCGCCTGGGCGCTTTTTACGATTCCCGGATTAATTACCCCCGCCACCAGTAGGATAAGGAAGGTTAATGCGAAGCCGATGATGAATTTGGGGAAGCGGTCCCAGATCTCCCTGACTGAAACCTTGGCGCCCGCTTCCTGAGGCGTGCGTCGGTCGATTCGGAAAACCGACCATATTACCGCCAGAACAAAGGCCCACACACCGATAAAAACATCGATAAATAATTTGGTAGTGGTTGTCGCCATCAGTATCCATCCGTCTTCCCATTTAATACCCAGCTCTTTGAGCGCTTTGGCCCGGATCAGCAGGTCGGTGATCGCGCCGCTGGCCATTGCCCCGCCATCGCTCTTGACGGCCAGTCCCATCCAGGCGCCGGCCACCAGCGGCTCGTGATACAGCACGGCCTGGGCCAACCAGGGTAGAAAGAGCAGCTCTATGGCCACGAATACAATGATCACAGAAGCTATGACCGCCGGCACGTGCGGCCGGGATCGGATGGCCCCGCCGGTGGCGATAGCAGCCGAAACACCGCAGATCGATACGCCGGACGCCAGGGGCGCTGCCCATTCCGGGGTAAACTTAAAGAACCTGCGGGCGATAAAATAAACCACCGGCCAGTAGATCAAATAAGCCTCCAGCACTGCCGCGATTCCCCTGCCGATTACCGTACCGGCGAGCCCCAGGGCTCCCACTGTTTTAATCCCGATGGCCGCGCCGAGGATAACGATGCCGGTTTTTATGAACCATTCCGGCTTGGCCGCCTCCTCTAAAAATCTGGCAAGCCCAGGGAAAAAGTTGCCTATAATCAGACCGATGATCAAGGCGAAAACAAACCCCAGTTCACCCAGGCTCAAAGACCAGGGTATGTTAAAACCCGCCTGCTTGTCAGGGGTGGCGGCTATGTAAGCGTTGTTGCCCAAAATTATGCTTATAAAAGTAATCCAGTAGATGATGCTGAAACCGATAACAAATTTTTTTACATTGGACCCTAAAGCCCACGAACCAATGGTCGTGATCACCAGCAAAAAAAGATAAGTCAGCAGCGCCGAAGCGATGCCCGATAGTCCCTCGTAGGCTTTGGAAATCGGCGCGATCGATTTGGATACGTCTATCCAGACGTTCTGTTTTACCACCCAGCCGAGCAGGTCTATCCCAAATATGGGGCCCAGCCCCAGAATGAAGATAAACAGGCCCAGCCAAACGGCCCACCAGTCTTCGCTTTTAAATATCGGCTTTTTCAGAAAAATATCATTCCCGGATTCGCTCACCTTTTTCACCCTTTCTTCAGTGGATTTCGCTGTTCTCCGCCCTTTACTCACGTCGTTCTCTTACCGATAATTAATCGACACCCTTTCCCCCCTCCTTTTCGTAATGGGGCTGGCAGGGGGTGTCGAACCCCCGTCCTGCTCATAATGAATGAGCCGCTCGTTCCGCTGAGCTATACCAGCACCTCGATCCGTACCGGCTTTTCACCCGTGAGGCAGCCGTGCCGGTCGTTCAGCCAACCTTGAATCCGTCCAGTCAGAGGGACCGATATTTAGCCCTGAATTCATCGAGTCCGACCCGGTCGATGGTATCAGCGATCCGCTCCCCTTTTTTCCCTAAATCCTCGAAGGCTTTTAGAACCTTCTCGACCGCTTTTATGACCTGGCTTTCCGGAATCAGTCCGTCGATTACCTGCCCCAGGCGCGGGTTGCGTCCAATCTTGCCCCCCACGTACAGCAGGAAGCCTCTTCGCTTCTCCCGCCAGGCTCCGACCGGGCATGAAGCTATGCACTTTCCGTCCATGAGGCATCTCGCCCGGTCTATGACGGGTTTGTCGTCTATCATGCTTATGGCCCGGTTCGGGCAGGTATCTTCGCATATACCGCAGCCCACGCATTTTTCTTCATCCAGTTTCGGTTCTACCGCCCCGACCAGGCCGATGTCGTTTACCTGCGGTTTGGCGCATGAGTTCGGGCAGCCTGAAACGCCGATCTTGGTTTTCATCGGCACCTCCCGGCCAAAAAACACCTGGTCGAGTTTAATCCCGGTTCTGCGGGAATTCATCAGCCCAAAACGGCAGACCTCCCTCCCCGGGCAGGCCATCACGGTCCGAATCCTGGGGCCGCTGGCCCCGATCTTGAGGCCGTGTTTGTTTAGCTCATCTAACACGGCTTCGCAGTCACCCTGTTTTATCCAGGGTATCTCCACCCCCTGCCGGGTGGTGATATGCACGTAACCCTTGCCGTACTTTTCCGCCAGCTCAGCCATTTCCCTCAGTTGGGAACTGTCCAGGTTGCCTCCGATGCTGCGGAGGCGGATGAGAAGCTTTCCCTTCTGCCTCTGCATGAGGAACCCGTTTTTTTTCAGTTCATCGTAATCCCGGCTCGTATGCTCACCCCCAGCCGCTTTTGTTATTCGTTAATAGTTTCCTACCGCTTATTTAAGGTTTTATCCAGGACAATAATCAGGCCCTCGACACATTCACTCCAATTAAAGTGTTTCACGCCGCCTGTCCCTTGGTATGAACTCCGACAAGGGTACTGAGAGATTGCTTGCATTCAAATCAAATAGTAAACACGAATGGTTTTTCGGCTTCTTTAAAGAATTCATCATAAACGGTTTTTCTAATTCTTACAAAATCATAACTACTGCGATCCCGAGGTCGTGGCAAACTAACTGTAATGGTTTTCTTAATAGTTCCCGGCCGATTAGACATCACAGCCACCCGATCACCTAGAAAGATTGCCTCATCGATATCATGGGTGACCAGGATCATAGTAGTCCGTTCCGCCTGCCAAATTCGTAAAATTTCTTGCTGCATATGGATCCGGGTCAAAGCATCCAGGGCTCCAAAGGGCTCATCAAGAAGCAGTACCCGGGGTCGATTAACCAGAGCCCTGGCAATGGCTACCCGGTGGGCCATTCCTCCAGATAGTTGATGAGGATAAGTTTTTTCAAAACCTGACAATCCTACCAGATCAATGTGCTCCTGAACTGTTCGTTCTCTTCCCTCCATCTGATCGGTCAAACCGAAAGCGACATTATCATAAACAGTAAGCCAAGGTAATAGACGATGCTCCTGAAACACCATACCCCGGTTGATTCCTGGCCCGTTGATCGGTCTGTCGTCAAGCCGGATCACTCCTTGATACTCTTTTTCCAGACCCACTATAAGACGAAGCAGGGTGCTCTTACCGCAACCGCTAGAGCCTATGATGCTCAGGAATTCGCCCTGTTTGACTGTCATATTGATGTTTTCCAAGACATCAATAGAGCCGGAATCTATATTAAAACTTTTACTCAACTGTTCTATTTTCAGGTCATACTTGGACTCAATTACTGAGTTCATAGGGCCCTCCCTAACCATTCAAGGTATTTTGATTCCACTTTAGAAAAACTGCTTCTACCCTTCTAATTAAGACATCAATGAGAAGGCCGGTTATTCCAATGGACAAAACACCAACCAGCATTATATCGGGTTGAGATAACTCCCGGGAGTACATTATTAAATACCCAATACCTGATGATGCTGCTATTAATTCGGCTCCGATAACACTCATCCAGGCAATGCCGATCGCGACCCTTAAACCGGTAAAAATTGATGGCAGAGCGGAAGGAAATACTACCTGGCGTAAGATCGTTAATTTCTTTTTTTCCAGGATTTCTGCTACCTCCAAGTACTTTTTGTCAGTATTTTTAATACCTTGAATCACATTAATTAATGTAGGCCAAAAACTGCCTATCGCAATGACCGTTATCTTAGAAGATTCATCGATACCCATCCATAGAATGAGCATAGGCACCCAGGCAATAATAGGAACTGGCCTCAGAAGACCGGTAAGGAGACTGAATGCCTTTTCTACTGTATTAAAAAGGCCCATAAGAACTCCCAGAGTAATTCCCAATAGAGCTCCCAGGATATAACCCTGGATAACCCGGAAAATACTAATCCCCAGGTGACTAAGTAGATCGCCGGATTTCAGTATATCCAGGAGGGTAAGGCTAATGGTAGAAGGAGCTGGTAGAATAGAGGACCGTATCATGCCTGCCTGGCTAAAGATTTCCCATCCTATCAGTAACACCCCAGGTATAAGCAGGGCTAGAAACGAGCCCTTTACGACTGCTGAAAGGCCCCAGAGATTAAAATTCTTGTTTGACCCGGTTCTCAGATAATGCTTCCTGTTCATAATTCTTTCGTAATTTACTACACCCATTAAAAAACCTCCCGCCTATACGAAGCCCAGCCTGCCGACCTTCTCAGAATCGGTATGTTTTATGTTAGGAGAGCATCTCTACAAAAGCCTTGACCCGAGTAAGCAGTTGACCGCTGGGAGGCCCCACCTGAAAAGTTCCTTCCAGGCTTATGCTAGGTATTCCCTTCTGGTGAAAGTACTCTCGCTCCATTTCGCGCTCAACCCCGCTGAATGAGCAGCCTACATAACCATAGAGAATAATCCCCTTGGCATTACTCTTTTTAATCTGATCCTCAATGATATGGCGCTTGTAAACCGAAGCTCCCGCCAGTTGTCCATCGAGAAGATAGCGCGCCAGGGACTCCGCAGCCGGCAAGTCCTCCTGGAAATCCCTGGCAAATGGTGTGGGAATTACCCACCCCAGAATGGCTCCACCAGAATCATCGATGGCTTTATAGACCCCGAATTCCTGACCTCTTCCCCCAGTCCAGAGCAATGGAATCACACGATACGGCTGCTCCCAAGTACGGGCGTCTTCCAGTTCGGTAATCAATAAGTCCAGGACCTCCGAATACTCTTCCGGTTTTCCGAAATAATGCCCTGACCCCATAAGTAAAAACATTGTAGGCAGGCTCTTGATATAAAAGGGATTCTGTAAGCGCAGGTCCATGATCCGGCGAACCTTTTTTATAAACGTGTTTCTGCGCTTAATCTCGAATGTCAGTTTCTCTTCATCGAGTTCCCGGCCGGTTAACCACCGGGCTGCTGCATGAATTTCGCTAATGAAATACTGCAGTATATGCTCATATCTGGCCTGATCGTAATCGGGGGGCAGGTAAACAGTATCGATATGATGGACATCGTACCCTTCATTTTTCATCAGTTCCAGTGCCACATTATATGGCTCGCAAGACGCACTAAAACCCAACATGCGGTTGATACCGTTGCCCCTGCGCAAATACCATTCCCCGAGTGTAGCCTTAACCATGGAGCATGATTCACGAGGAACCTGGAAATAATCTTCGGAAATAGTGACCGCCTCCTGGCTGCCCAGCCTGCCTAATTCGGTGAAGGCCACTGGTATTGTGTCACAGGCATAAATCAGCGGGGCCTCCCATAATCCCCAGGTCCATATCACACTTTTTCCCTGATGAAAAGCCTTCTCGGCATCATAGATATAGGAAACCGCCAGGTCAAACAGTTTTTGAACTCCTCTGGAATAGCTGTGCATAATGTTGCGGCTGTATTTAATATAATCAAGCTGACTTTTTATCTCGGTTAATTTCATCTAACTGTTCTCCCTTCTCTCCCAGTACCTCTATAAAAGCTTCGAGCCTGGTTTTTAATTGCCCCTCGTCGCTGCGGGAATAGTCACTAGCGATTTCTAGGACTGGCAGTCCCAGGTTCTGATAGTGCTTTAGGAACTCATTCTTGCTTAAACCGTAGCTCGGGCAAAACTTAAGATAGGTATAAATGATCCCATCTACACTGTATTCCTGCGCCAGCTTTCCCGAAAACTCCACCCGGTCCTTCAAAGGATTCATTCGAGCACAGGGCGCCTGGTCCAAATAACCGTCAGCCAAGGCCTGTAAAGGATCACCCGTCTCGGAGATTTGGTGATAAAAGGGTTTTAGACCGGTGCAGTGGTCTTCAACCACAATACGAGCCCCGATTTCATCTTCGATAATTTCCAGTAGCCTGCGGTCGCCGTCTGCTACAATTCCTCCGGCCATCATCAATCGAATGGTTTTTTCATTATTCTCCGGCACTTGGCGTAATTGCTCATAGATTTTCCCGTAGAGGTCAAGCAATTCTTCAGGCGGTAAATAATAGTAGGCCTTTACAAATTCTAAGAAATCCCGGCCAGTTAAAGGCGGTCGCGGTCGCTTACGTAATTCGGAAATTTTCTTGATCAGCCCTCGGACCTGGTTATACAATACAATCTGCTCCTGGAGGCTGTTTTCAGATATCGTTGTGCTGGTCAGACTCTCAAGGTCTTCCTTAAAACTAAGGAGCTCCTCCCGGAAAAAGCTCCTCGCAGTTTGCTGGCTGCGCATCCGAGGAAGCACGAAAATTTCGGTGGGAACAAAATACTGGTTCAAGGCTTCCGCTGCTTTCTTCATGGAATCGCAGGTGTAAAAAGTGTAGACTTTATCCAGTGACGTATACAGAGGATCTCCCTCTTTATAGGCACCCAAGCAGCTTTTGGTTAAATCACAAAAGACGCTCTGGGTAAGGAGTTCCCCACTGGCTACGGTATTGGAATCTCCTGATTTAAAAAGCCTGGTATGAGCGACTCCCGCTGAATTAAGAATTTCCAACGGGGTGTAAACGCAAAGATAGCCTACCTGTTTGCTCGCTTTAGTTGACCTAGTCATGACAGCCTCTTGTTGTTTGGAAATACGATTTTGCAGATCGCTGAGATCCAATAAAAAGGTAGCGGCAGCCTGCTTTTCCTTAGTAGCGTTTGCAGCCGAATATTTTTGGGCGTAAATAGCTGACCCCAGTGCCCCAGCATAGATGGTATCCATCTTAACCTCACTGAACTGTAATCCCAGGACATCTTCTAGAGCCAGTTTCATGCCAACATTATTTGAAACCCCACCGGAGAATACCAAACCTGCTTCGAGTCCTACACGATTTAAGAGGTTGCGTACCCGGCGCGCCACGGCATAATGAATGCCCGCAGCAATGTCTTCCCTTCTTTCTCCCCGGGCTTTGAGTGAAATTACTTCCGACTCGGCAAAAACCACGCACTGGCTGCTGATGTCCACCCTTTTGTCCGCATTAATAGCCACTCGACCCAGTTCATCGATGGTTAAATCGAGGAGATTGGCCACTTTTTCCAGAAACCTTCCGGTCCCTGCCGCGCACTTATCGTTCATAACAAACTCTACTACCTTGCCAGTTTTGGTATCCACCTTAATTGCTTTGGAATCCTGACCTCCTATATCTACAATGGTCCGGGTGGTGGAATTCAGGTAATGAGAACCCATGGCGTGGCAAGAAATCTCTGTAATTACCTGATGCGGTATTTTCTCAAATTCGAGAGCTATGCGGCCATAACCGGTGCCAACAATATAGGCTATTTCGGAGTATTCAAGGTTAGCCTTTTTAAGCAGCTGGTTCATGATCTCTTCGGCCGTCTGTTGCATATATAGTCCAGTTGGCGTTATGGCGGTATAGATAATTCCATCCGCCAGAAGCACCCCTTTTGCGGTTCGCGAACCGATATCTATCCCTACAACCGGGGCGCCGTTTAATTCATATCCAAGCTCCGGGGCAATAACTTCTTCGATCTTAATGCTCATCCGGTGTTCGTTCCTCCTTGTTAAGCGTCTATTTTGCTTTTCCAGCTTGCTGGCTCTTCAATCTTACAAAGCTATTGTTTACTGCAGCCCTGCGGCCTTTAAATAACTGGTATCAACGAGTTCCTGGGTAGTCACATCTTTTCTGATCACATTGGTCTCGCGTAAATACTTAGCTGTCTGTCCCAATGAATTGATTACTTCATCAGTTAAGCGGACCTCATACTCAAAGTTTGAGAGAACCCGGGTCATGATCTCGGGTTTCATTCCATTGCCTTTAGCGATTAGCTGGGCCGCCTGATTCGGGTTTTCTTTAATAAATTGTTCTGATTTTTTGTATACTGTGAGAAACCTTTTTACAATATCCGGATACTTCTTCCCGAAATCATTAGAGGCGATGATAACCCCGGTGTTCAGTTTTAGGCCGCTTGCATCACTAATCTGATGACCTATATTCTCTATTTCGATCGTGGAAATCCATGGTTCCCAGAGCACTGTAGCATCTATTTGCTTGGCAGTCAGGGAAGTCTTTATATCCGGCGGTTGAAGATTAACCAGCTTGATATCATTGGCGGTCAAACCGTTGGATTCGAGATAGAGCAATAAAAGCTGATGAGCTGCCGACCCAACAGTTACTCCCACTTTTTTCCCCCGCAGGTCTTTAGGACTCTTAATCTCTGATCCATTTGGGACCACTAAACCCAGTACTTTATACCCTACCGTCTGACTGGCTATGGCCTTAATATCTATATTGTTGGCTCGGGCTTGGATCAGGGGTTGGTCTCCGACTGAACCAAAATCCAATCGGCCTCCGGCAAAAGCCTCAATCATCGGTGGGCCGGAAAGGAATTTTTCGAATTCCACCTGGATGCCGTCCTTTTTAAACTCTTCCTCAAACCATCCCTGTTGTATCGCCACCTCAAGCAAAGGAGTAATTCCAGGTTGCCAGGCGATACGTATTTTTTCTGGTTTCTTTTGTTCACCACTCCCGGCGTCCTTTGTTTTCACAGTACTGCAACCAGCTACCAGCAAAATAATAAATATAGGTAATAGCAGCATACTTATTATTTTTTTCATGCAAATTACCTCCCGTTTAAATTATTTGGCCAAGCGATCCAGGTGCTTAAAATAAGGCCGCGATGCCTCCTCGTGTTCCTTACGCGCGAAATAGGACTGGTTACGTACTTCCTCCGGTTCTATAATCCAGATGCTGGCTAAATCTACATCTCCAAGCCTTTCCCGAACTCGAACATAGGTTTCCTGAAAAACCGGACCGCTTATAATAGCTCTGATGGGTCGACCCTTGAGCTGATAGCTGCGCCCGTCTTTTCCTATCAGGAGTACGGCTACCTGGCGATTAAACCATATGCCCAGAGTCATATTTTTTTGGGTTTGAGATGATTCGAGTAATTCTGAGTAAATCAAATTGCCATCTTCATCTAAGTGCAGAGACCCTTTAACAACTGCATGAGCTATCCCTTTTTCATCGGTAGTCGCCAGGATTTTGAGTGTTTCTTTATCAGCCAGCAGATTTTTCACCTCTTGTTCCAAATGAACAGCCATTTTTTCCTCCTTCGTATGATTTGTTCCTGATTACGACAACCGAGAAAGATCGGAATCGGGATGATTTCCGCAGCGGCGGTAATCATCAGAATCTATGGTCAGGCCGTACTTGACCCTGATTTCATGCAACCCTCTAGCCAGGCGGACATAATACTCCAGGCTGGCATTCTTCTGGTCCCGGAAATAGGAATGAGGTCTGGGAACCCAAACGATATAAACGGTTGTCACCCCATAGCTGGCTAGTGATTCAGCCTCCTCAAGGGTGGTTCGCAGGGCCTCATCTTCACTGGTAAAGCCATACGGCTTAGCCAGTTCCACTCCGCCTACGATACCGGTGTTCACATGACCGGGGCCGAAAATGTCCACCGCTTTTATCAAGCGCTTCTTCCATTCCTGGTAGCCCACCCATTCGGTTTTACCCGGGCAGATCCAGTTAAATAACCTTTCATTTAATACTTCCAGATCGGAAGTGTAGCCCATTATACCGGTTTCCTCATACAAGCGGCTTAATTGTCTTTCGGTAAAAGCGCTGGCAATCAACTGGCTGGGGAACTTTTTGGCAGAAAAGTTCTCTCCAATGGCCTGGAGGATCTCGATGTAGTAATCCACCTCCTCATCAAAAACATCCTCTCCTCGCGTATTGGAGCCTGCTGTAAGGCAGATCCCGCAAAACCGGCCCGCTTCTTTCAAGGCATGGTGAAAAGTCTCTGACACATCTCTTGGATTCAATCTGGCGCGAATACCCAGTTCCGCTTTTTGTTGTTTGAGATGAGGAACGATATCGCAGTACCGGCAGCCCTTATCATTGTCCCAGAAGTTGCAGTAACCGTTGACCGTCAAGCTTAAACGCTGGGGACGGGCACTGACTACAAAGTTCATGGGAATTCCAGAACTGGTTGTAAGAGCATAATAGTCAGGCTTACGCCAGTATTCTACTTCTTCAATAACAGAGCCCTTATCAACCAGAACTAATTTGTCATCGACTAAATCTACAGTATAGGGATTTTGCTCCAGTGGAGTCGGGCTGGTGATGATCGAAGTACCGTCCCTCAGTAAAAGTGATTCGGGCGCCAGGGTGAACTGTGCATCTCGATAGCCAAACAGAGCAGCGGACCTGACCTGGTGTATCGACTCGTTTACCGCACTGAGCGCTGCTGGTGTATAATGAACTCCCCGGCGCTGGACATCGATTTTTAGGGTTATCAGCGCAGGAACTTCAGGATATTTTGCAATCACTGCTTCAAAACCTAGCTCTTCTGGCTGCTGGATTGGCAGTATGGACATAATTTTTACTCCTCTCCAAATAGAAGTGTCACTTGACAAGTGATGGTTAGCCCATCGATCAATGAATGGATTAGGGTTAGTTGGGATCTTAAACGGATTTAACCAACTTTCTCTCTAGACCGGTTTTTCGCCTTAAGTTAATCACTTTATTGAGCCGCTCCCATGGCAGGTCGATGTCGTCCCGGCCAAAATGCCCGTAAGAAGCTGTCTGCTGATATATGGGACGTCTTAAATCGAGTTCCTTGATTATCCCGGCGGGACGGAAATCGAAGTTCTGTTCGATAAGCGCCGCTATTTCCTGATCGCTGATTTTTCCCGTCCCGAATGTTTCGGTATAGATCGATACCGGCTGGGCTACTCCGATCGCATAGGCGATTTGGATCTCGATACGGTCCGCCAGCCCGGCGGCGACGATGTTCTTGGCGGCGTATCTGGCGGCGTAGGCCCCCGACCGATCGACCTTGGTGGGGTCTTTCCCCGACAAGGCCCCGCCGCCATGGCGCGCGAATCCTCCATAAGTATCCACGATGACCTTCCTCCCGGTCAGGCCCGAGTCTCCATGCGGACCGCCGACCACAAACCGGCCGGTGGGGTTTATGTAGTATTTGGTCCGGTCGTCCAGCAGGTTATCCGGGATTACTGGCTTTATCACCTTCTCGACGATGTCCCTGGTCAGGGCTGCCGGATCGACCCCCGGGTGATGTTGAGCGGCGATAACTACCGTATCCACCCTTAGCGGCCGATTGTTTTCGTATTCGACTGTGACCTGGCTCTTTCCATCGGGTCTCAGGTAGTCAAGGGTACTGTCTTTTCGCACCTCCGCCAGCCTCCTGGTCAGGCGGTGGGCCAGCACGATAGGCAAAGGAAGGTATTCCCTGGTTGCGTTGGTGGCGTATCCGAACACCAGCCCCTGATCTCCCGCCCCGATCTGATCGAGTTCGGCGTCCTTCGACTGGCCGGTCTTGCTCTCCAGCGACTGGTCGACGCCTCTGGCGATATCGGGAGACTGTTCGTCGATAGTGGTCAAAACAGCGCAGGTGTCTCCATCGAAACCGTATTTGGCCCTGGTATAACCGACCCTCCGGACCGTCTCTCTGACGATTTTGGGGATATCGATATATATCTTGGTGCTTATTTCCCCAGCCACAACCACCAGGCCAGTGGTTACGAGCGTTTCAACCGCGGTGCGTCCCTCCCGGTCTTCTGTCAGGATCGCATCCAGTATCCCGTCAGATATTTGATCGGCCAGTTTATCCGGGTGGCCTTCGGTTACTGATTCTGAGGTGAACAGGTATCTTTCAGAGCTCACTTTTCTCCCTCACAGTCATTTATTCCCAAAAGCAAAAGGCCGAGCGAACTTTATAGTCCAATACCCAGCCTCTGGTTTTCCAGTCAACCAAACCCTATTAACCTGTTGATGCCGCCATCTCCCGATCTTCTCAAAAACAAAAGGCTGAGCGAACTTTATAGTCCAATACCCAGCCTCTGGTTTTCCAGTCAACCAAACCCTATCAACCTGTTAATGCCGCTATCTCCCGTATCAGGGGCGGCGATCCGCTACTGCTCCTGGAACAGCACGGTGCTGAGATACCTCTCACCGGTGTCGGGCAGGATGGCCACGATGGTCTTGCCCTTGTTTTCCGGCCTTTTCGCAACCTGCAGCGCCGCGAATGCGGCAGCGCCGGAGGATATGCCGACCAGCAGGCCCTCTTCCTTGGCCAGCCGCCGGCTGGTCTCCAGGGCCTCGTCGTTCTGGACCTTGAAGACCTCGTCAACCACGTCGAGGTTCAAAACCCCTGGTACGAATCCCGGGCCGATGCCCTGGATTTTATGGGGTCCCGGGCTGCCGCCCGACAATACCGGAGAGTCGAAAGGCTCGACCGCTATCAGTTTCAGGTCCGGCTTACGCGGTTTAATCACCTCTCCGATCCCGGTGATGGTGCCGCCGGTGCCGACGCCGCTGACTACGACATCCACCTTACCGTCGGTGTCTTCCCATATTTCTTCCGCCGTGGTCGCGCGGTGAATCGCCGGGTTGGCCGGGTTTTCAAACTGCTGCGGAACGAACGAGTTAGGGGTCTGGGCCGCCAGTTCCAGCGCAACCCGAACCGCTCCCCGCATCCCTTCAGCTCCCGGGGTCAGCACCAGTTCCGCGCCATAAGCTTTCAATAGGTTGCGGCGCTCGATGCTGAAGGTCTCCGGCATCGCCAGGATAAGCCGGTACCCCTTGGCCGCCGCCACGAACGCCAGCGCGATCCCGGTGTTGCCGCTGGTGGGCTCTATGATGACGGTGTCCTTGTTGATCAACCCTTTGTCCTCGGCGTCCTTGATCATGGAGTACCCGATCCGGTCCTTGACACTGCCGGCGGGGTTGAACGACTCCAGCTTGACGATCACTTCCGCTTCCAGTCCGGCGGTTACCTTATTCAACCGCAGCAAAGGGGTTTTCCCGATCAGGTCAGTAAGGTTGTTCGCAATCTTTGCCATTGATACCACTCCTTTTTGGTTATTGATTTTAATAGGTTTGAACCCTATTTAATCCTTTCCTTTTCCAGCTTATCGATCTGAATGACGTGCCCGTCTTGAACCGTGATATTGATAGATCCATATTTTATTTCGCGGATCGCCTGGAGGATCTTGTTTTGTATCTCTAAGGGAAGAGTTTCCTGTTTCTGGCGGTCCTTGCCGGCCGGTTTTTCCAAATTCATCACCCCTTGAGTACTACTTAGTCGGTATTGCCGAACATCGAGGAGGTATTTCGTCGGCTGTAAACGACCGGTATTCCACTGGACTTTGCCTGCCGTTTGACATTGTCCATCAGCTTGTGATTTATATAATCGCAACAAATAACAACCTTTTGAATCCTCTGGGGTATTCTCTTGTTCTGGAATGACGCCCTCCGGCCGGTCCAGTGCACTATCTTATGGGCGCCTTCCTCGCGAAGTTTTTTAGGTATGCTGCCGAGATGATCAGCACCGACAACTAGAACAGTCATTACTAAAACCACCTTCAGGAATTAAAGTATATAATTTTGTAGGGATTTAAATACAACTTTATCTGTGTTATATAAATTATTATAATTCCGATTGGTTTTATGTCAATACCCTACGAAAAAAAATCTAGCAGTAACTCCCCCTATGCTCGCTCGTCCGGCACTTTGTAAGAATTTCACTTTGCCTCTTCGAACCAATATTGGTAAAGGCTGAGTGCCCGAACACGTTTTCTTCGGAAGAAATTTCATTTCCTTATTGACAGCTTTGTTTACTATTCCTATAATAATAGTATCGTATGGTTGAATTTTGGAAAATTAAAATACTCGATTGTGTGCGTCCACCTCCCGCTGGAACCATACCCCTCCTTTCCCCAGCAACTATTTTATTGCTGGGTATATTTTTTTAAGAAAGCAGGACGGTTATTCATGCATTATTACACTGTCGGATTGGAGGAAGGAAAATGAATGAGCGTAGCGGACGTAAATTCGGGTTCGAGACTCGTATGCTGCACGCCGGACACATCCCCGACGCTATTGTCGGCGCGCGGGCCGTACCTATCTACCAGACTACTTCTTATGTCTTCAACGACGCCGACTACGCGGCCCAGCTGTTCGAGCTGAAGCAGTACGGCAACATCTACACCCGCATCAGCAATCCCACCACGGCGGTTCTGGAAGAACGGATCGCCTCACTCGAGAACGGGACTGGCGCGGTGGCGGTGGCGAGCGGGATGGCCGCCCAGTTTCTGACCTTCATGACCCTGCTGTCGCCGGGGGACGAGGTAGTGGCGTCCGCGCACCTGTACGGCGGGTCGGTAACCCAGATGACGCATACCTTCAAGAAGCTCTCGATCGATGTACGGTTTGTAGATCCCTCTGATTTGAGCAGCTGGGAAGCGGCCATAACTCCCAGGACGCGCGCGCTCTATGGCGAGATCATCGGCAATCCGCGGGGAAGCATCCTCGACCTCGAACCCCTGGCTGGTATCGCTGCCGCGAAAAGGATTCCGCTCATAGTAGACAGCACATTTGCCACCCCCTATCTCTGCCGGCCGATCGACTGGGGAGCGGCTATCGTCGTCCACTCCGCCACTAAATTCATCGGCGGGCACGGCAACAGTATCGGTGGGGTGGTCATAGATTCCGGGACCTTCGACTACAGCCGGTTCCCCACGATCACCGACCCGTCGCCTTCCTATCATAACCTGCGTTTCTACGATACGTTCGGCCATTACGGGTTTTTAATGAAGGTCCGCACAGAAACCCTCCGTGATACCGGCGCCTGCATCTCACCTGCCAACTCGTTTCTGCTGCTGCAGGGCCTGGACACCCTTTCGATACGGATGGAGCGTCATGTGGCTAACGCGCGGGCGGTGGCGGAGTTCCTGCAGCAGCACCCGGCGGTGGCCTCGGTGGCTTACGCCGGCCTGCCGGACCACCCGGATCACGGTCTGGCCAAAAAGTACCTGCCCCAGGGGCCAGGCGCGGTGTTTTCCTTCGACCTCAAGGCCGGCTCGGCCGATCCCCGTGAAGCTGGAAGAAAGTTTATCGAATCGCTGCAGCTGTTCTCTCACCTGGCGAATGTGGGAGACGCCCGCAGCCTGGTGATTCACCCCGCCTCGACCACCCATCAGCAGCTTTCTGATGAGGAACTGCGGGCGGGCGGGGTAAGCCCGGAGATGATTCGACTGTCGATTGGATTAGAAACAAAGGAGGACCTGCTATGGGATTTGGATCAGGCGCTTCATGCAGCATTAACCTGAACACCACGCTTACCCCCGAACAAAGGGAGCGGTATCAGAACCCGGGGGTGATTCAAAAACTGCTCGACACCGCGAGGACGATCGCGATCGTGGGGCTCTCGGCCGACCGCCAGAAGGCCAGCTTCTTCGTGGCTTCTTACCTGAAATACGAAGGGTACCGGATCATCCCGATCAACCCGCGCGGGACCGATGTACTGGATGAAAAATGCTATCCCGACCTCCTCAGCATCCCTGAAAAGGTGGATATAGTGGATGTCTTCCGCCCCGCCCACGAGGTGCCCGAAATCGTCGAGCAGTCCATCGCTATCGGAGCGCAGGCTGTATGGATGCAGCTTCGGATAATAGACTTCGCGGCAGCGGAAAAGGCGGAGCAGGCCGGGCTCATGGTCGTGATGGACAAGTGCGTGAAGATGGAACACGGTCGTTTCGGCGGGAGCCTGCACTGGGCCGGGATGAACACGGAGATCATTTCCGCCCGCAAGGAGCGGAGATGGAGATAGGCTTACTTTCTGGCGACATTAAAGCTTTATCCAGGGGGAGCAATGAACCTGCAAAAAATTGAACGGATCAAAGGATTGATCAGCGGCCTGGGAAGCGTAGTGGTGGCTCTCTCCGGGGGGGTCGATAGCTCTGTCATGCTGAGGCTTTCGATAGAAGCGCTTGGAACCGCGAAGGTTTTGGCCGCCACCTATCGATCAGAAATTTCCCCGACTGATGAGATTAATCTGGCAGCCCAGATAGCTGATTATTGTGGCGTAAGGCACGAGATAGTACCTGTCTCCGACCTCGAATCCGCAAAATTCGCTGCTAATCCGCCCGATCGCTGCTACTTTTGTAAATTCAACTCGTTTACCAAACTGAAAAAACTGGCCGAAGAAAATGGATTTAACGCGGTAGTGGACGGGACAAATAAATCCGATACCGGTGACCATCGACCAGGAATCAAGGCTCTCCGTGAACTGGGGGTAAAAAGCCCGTTAATGGAGTGTGACTTTACCAAGGAAGAGATTCGCGAATTAGCCGTTGAATTCAAGCTTCCCAATTGGAATCGTCCCTCCAACGCGTGTCTGGCGTCCCGCTTCCCCTATGGAACCCCTATCAGTTTGGACAATGTAGCCAAAGTAGCCGGGGGAGAAGCGCTCCTCCGCTCAATGGGGTTTACTCAGTTTAGGCTGAGGCATCACGGGAGTATAGCGCGTATCGAGATAAACACTGATGAATTCTTCATTTTAATGGATCAACAAAAACGAGAGCTGCTGGTCGATAATCTAAGAGCTTTGGGGTATGTTTTCGTAACTGTTGACCTTGGCGGGTACCGTACCGGTAGTTTAAACGAACTCTTATAAAACGATTCTTAATATAATCTATTTTTTGATTCTACTTTATATCGTACTTTTCCATGCGGTATATAAGGGTATAGCGTGAAATCCCCAATAAACGCGCTGCCTTGGTCTGATTCCCTTCCGACCGGTCAAGCGCCTGCTGAATAAGGTTCTTTTCCACCGACTCCAGATTCAGTCCTTCGTCTGGAAGCCTGAATAAGGTATCGTTACCACTGCCGGTCTTGTCTTTGGCATTAACAAGTTCCTGGCTGTTTGGCCGCAGGACCTCTATCGGCAGCAGCTCCGGTACGATCGATCTCCCGGTGCAGAGGATTACGGCGCGTTCCAGCACGTTCTGCAGTTCCCGCACGTTGCCGGGCCAATGGTAGCGGGTAAGCAGCTCCATCGTTTCCGGCTCAACCTCGATGCCTCCGCGTCCCAGTTCCTGGGCGAACTTCTTCAGGTAATAGTCGACCAGCTTGGGGATGTCGCTCTTTCTCTCCCGCAGCGGGGGTACCTCGATGGGAAGAACTTTGAGCCGATAGTAGAGGTCTTCCCGGAACCTCCCGCTTTTTACCTCGCTCGCCAGGTCACGGTTGGTGGCGGCGACAATCCGCGCGTCAACCCTGATGGTCTCCGTCCCCCCGACCCGCTCGAACTCTTTTTCCTGGAGCACCCGCAGCAGCTTGATCTGCATGGTGGGAGTGATCTCCCCGATTTCATCAAGGAAGATGGTCCCCTGGTCCGCCCGCTCGAACCTTCCCAATCTACGGGCGACCGCCCCGGTGAAGGCGCCCTTCTCGTGCCCGAATAGTTCGCTCTCCAGGAGGGTTTCCGGGATAGCCGCGCAGTTGACCTTTATCAGGGGCTGGTCGCTCCGGGGGCTGTTCTGGTGAATCGCCTGGGCGATCAGCTCTTTCCCGGTGCCGCTCTCCCCGGTGATCAGGACGGTTGCGTTGGTAGGGGCTACCTGCTGCACCAGGCTCAGTACCTTCCGCATCAAGGGACTGCTGCCGATGATGCCGGCAGGGGTAAACCCCTTCCAGGCCTCTTCACGCCAGAAGCGCACTTCATCTTTCAGCTTTTCTATACCGAGTGCTTTCCGTACCGAGAGCTTGACCACCTCAATGTCGAACGGCTTGAGGATGAAGTCCACCGCCCCCAGCTTCATAGCCTGCACCGCGTCTTCCACCGTGCCGTAGCCGGTGATCATTATCACCGGCATTGACGGGTGGTCTTTCCTCAGTCGGGCCAAAAGACCCATCCCGTCCAGTCCCGGCATCTTCAGGTCGCATAACATAAGGTCAGGAGCGCCTTCACTCACGATCTTTTCCGCAGCGTCACCGTTGTCCGCGGTTAATATCCGGTGGCCGTCCTTGCCCAGGGCTTTTTCCAGGGCCCATCTCATGTTCGCGTCATCGTCAACTATCAGCAGCTTCGCCATCGCTAGACCCTCTCTGTTTTAACTTTGGCAGCCAGATGAAAACCGTGGTCCCCCTGCCGGGTTCGCTCTCGATCCTGATCTGCCCCCCGTGGTCCCGCACAATGCGGTGGACGATAGCCAGCCCCAGGCCGGTGCCCTTATCCCTGGTTGTGAAGAAGGGGTCGAAAACCCGGGACAGCATCTCGGGAGGAATCCCCGATCCTTCATCGCTGATCTCTATACTCACCCCGGCAGCAGTGGGATCGTCCTCCGAGGCGGCCTCCTTCAGGGCGACCTGGATAGTTCCCCCCGCCTTTGACGACTGTACAGCATTAAACACCAGGTTGATTATCGCCTGCTTCAGCTTTTCCCGATCAGCCACAACCAGTGGCCTCTGCTTCGGAATGATCACTTTTAAGGCGATTCCATGCTGTGCCGCGTACTGCATGGTCAACTGCATCGCCTCGTTAGCCACTTCGCCGATATCCACCGAGGAAAACTCCATGCGGGAAGGGCGGGAAAAGTCGAGCAGTCCGCTCACCACCTGGTTGGCCCGGTCGACCTCTTTCAGGATAATCTTTAAAGAATCCTGAACCGTCCGGTTGTCTCCCGCCTCTTCCCTGGCTATCTGGGCGGCTGCCCCGATTATACCTATCGGATTGCGTATCTCATGGGCTACCCCGCTGGCCAGCTGTCCGACCGCGCCAAGCCGGTCGGCCACCCGGACCTCTTCCTCCATCCGTCTCAACTGCTGGAGTTGATCCCTGAGCTGCTGCTTCTGTTTCTGTTCCAGGCCCGACATCACACCGGTTATCGTACCCACGGCGATGAACAGCAGTATCTCCATCAGCTGATTCACCATCAGGATGCCGGGAGTCCCCATATACAGCAGCAGGTGCGGAGCGTACATCACGCTGCTGATGATCGACGCGACGAGGCCTCCGCGCAGGCCGTACTTATACGCTGAAAGGATGATCGGTAGGTAGTACAAACGGCGAAGGAACTCGTGCACCCCCATCGCGTCCTGTCGAGTAAGGAGATGCATAACCGTAATTGCCAGTATCAGCAGGATAATGAGCCAGATCCAGCGGTCGATATTGAATTTTTCGACCAGCCACTTTCTCATAGCCTCTCCCCTTACTCACTCATTATAAATCAGCCGCAGCAGCTTTTCCTAGGTCTTGGTTCGATCTGGCCGATTTCTCTGGCAATCTGCTCCTGGTTGACCTGGTTCAGGTCGTCCACCACTTTAACGTAGCCGTTCAGCATCCCCATACTGCATTGAAAGCTGAAATCTTTCTCTGGGGTAAACCTGAGTTCGTTGGTTCCCTCTTTCAGTGGGACCTGCTCCTGATAATCCGGGAATACCATCACATAGGTACAACTGTTCAGGTTTTCCGCCTCTATCTTCCACACCGTGGGGACTCCTCTCTGTACTACTATTACAGCCGGTGAATAACCGTTTTGGTCGACCCTGATCTCTACTTCCTGCTGGCTGCCTTTGACTTTGGCCACCGCCAGCTCATCAACCGGTATCTTGCCATCCTTGAATCTGGGTGGGATAGGGCCGCAGCAGCCACCGCTCCCTACTCCCCCGGTTCCGCTAACGGTGTTTAATTGATCAAGATCTTCAGGTTTTACCTGTTTTACATCGTCCACCACCAGGAAGTTTCCGGTGATCATCCCCATCCAGCAGGAATACACCAGTGAGCCTGACTCCTCTGGGGTAAATTCTACCACATTCTCCCCTAGAACGAGTTTCTTGGTTATATTCAGCTTGGGTATGGTGATAGGGTTGTTGCACCCGTTCAGGGATTTCGCGTTTATTATCCATCGGACCGGCACCCCTTTCTGCAGTACCTGTACCGACGGGGTGTAATACTGGTCTACCTCCGTTCGTACTACCTGCACGCCATCCTGGATCTCTGATGACTGTGCGGCACTGGCAGCAGTTAATGCCGTCTGTGGCCTAAAATCCACTCCCGATAAGGCCAGGCCCCGGCTCAGCATAACCAGTCCCAGGACGCTGACCAGAACCGCGCTGGCCTTCAGCATCCCCCGGGTAAACCTGGCGCTCAGGAGGGAATTGAGCGCCCCGAAGGTAAACAGCAGGGGTACGGTGCCAAGCGCAAAAGCCAGCATGCTCCCGGCCCCGGCCAGGAAGCTCCCGGCCCCCAGGGCGTAAAGCTGCATGGCCTGTAAGGGCCCGCACGGCATTAAGCCGTTCAATAACCCGATATAAAAGGGGCGCCTTCCGATCGACAGGCGCGACAGCTTTACCCCCAACCAGCCCGGCAGTCGGATGGGTAGCCGACGGGTCCATCGGAAAATCCCCAGCATATTCAAGCCGAGAATGAACATCAGGACTCCCGAGACTATAGCGACTGCTCCCCGGGCGGTTCCGGAGAAGCTGATGGTCGATCCGAGAGCCCCCGCCAGGCCACCGATCAGGGTATAGGACATGACCCGGCCGAGGTTGTACTGTAGTCCCGGCCAAAGCTGCCCACCGATTCCCGATTTTTCGTTCCCGTCAGTCTGGGTGGTCTGGGAGATAACGATTCCCCCGCACATGGCCACGCAGTGCAGGGAAGTCAACAGACCGGCCAGGAAGAGCAGCCCCCACCCCATGCTCTGATCGATCTGGGGGATAAAGTTAAAACCGATGGTGTTCTTGATTATCAGATAAACCGCTGCCGCGATCACCAGGAATCCAAGCAGCATCCTGGTGTCGCTTCCCTTGCGGGGCGGTTCCGTGGTGGAAGCCTCATAACCCAGGTTCTCAATAGTTTTAACGATTTTTCTGATATCGGTCTGGTCACCGTAGAATTCTACCTCTACCTGCATCCGCTGATAATCCGCGCTGACCCGGGATACCCCGGGCAGTTTCCGCAGTCCCTTCTCGATCCTTGTTTCACAGGACGTGCAGGTCATGCCGGTAAGGTACAGCTTCTTCGTTACCTTTTTCCCTTCAGCCATTTTTCCTCCCTGGTTAATCCCATTACCGCAGCTTAACACTCTTTAAACGGAGGGCGTTGGAGACCACCGAGACCGAACTCATGGCCATCGCCCCTCCTGCCAGCACCGGGCTCAACAGTCCCGCCGCCGCCACCGGTATCCCGACCACGTTATAGACGAACGCCCAGAACAGGTTCTGCTTGATATTCTTCATGGTCGCCTTGCTCAATTTGACAGCGGTGGCGATGGTTCTCAGGTCCCCCCGCATCAGCGTGATATCGGCGGCTTCCATCGCCACGTCGGTCCCGGTGCCCATCGCGATCCCCACGTCAGCGGTAGCCAGCGCGGGAGCGTCATTGATACCGTCGCCGACCATCGCCACGACGCGGCCCTCGTCTTTTAGCCGCTGGACCTCCCGTGCCTTGTCCTCCGGCAGCA
The DNA here is from genome assembly GCA_013178275.1 of Bacillota bacterium. Classification (GTDB taxonomy): domain Bacteria; phylum Bacillota; class Ch66; order Ch66; family Ch109; genus Ch109. The sequence continues at coordinate 48,222 of JABLWZ010000026.1, forward strand.
CCTCGGCCAGCACGTTATCGATCCCTACCTCCTGAGCGATGGCCTGTGCGGTCCTTCGGTTGTCCCCGGTGATCATCCACACCGCGATTCCGATCTCCTTCAGTTCACGGATGGCCTCCGCCGAGTGCTCCTTGACCGTGTCGGCCACGGCGATGGCGGCGGCGATGGAGCCTTCGACCGACATCAGCACCACGGTCTTGCCCGCTCCCTCTAACCGTTCCAGCGCCGACTGCAGTGGCGCCGCATCGACTCCCCGCTCCTGGAGGAATCGGAGGTTGCCGATCATTATCGGCTTCGCATCGATGCGGGAGACCACGCCTTTGCCTGGTACCGCCTCGAACTCATCGGGGTCGTCCAGGTGCGTTTCGGGTATCCTCTTGATGGCCCCCTGTACTATCGCCTGAGCCACCGGGTGCTCGGACACCTTTTCGACCCGTGCGGCCAAGCTGAGCAGTTGCTCTTCCTGTCCCGCGAACCGGTCCGCGGCGACAACGTCGGTTAACTCGGGCTCACCCTTGGTGATGGTGCCGGTCTTGTCCAAAACCACGGCGTCTATCCGATGCGCCCGCTCCAGGTGCTCTCCGCCCCGGATGAGGATCCCGTTCTCCGCTCCCCGCCCGGTCCCCACCATGATGGAGGTGGGAGTGGCCAGCCCCATGGCGCAGGGGCAGGCGATCACCAGCACCGCGGTGGCGTTTATCAGCGCGTGGGAGAAGTTCCCCGCGTCCACCAGCCAGTACCACACCGCAAAGGTGCCCACCGCGATAGCCACCACCACCGGTACGAAGTAGCCGGCCACCACATCGGCCAGACGCTGGATAGGCGCCTTGGACCCCTGGGCCTCCTGGACCACCCGGATGATCTGGGCCAGCACGGTGTCCCGACCAACCCTGGTGGCCTCGATCTTTAGAGACCCGAACTTGTTGATGGTGGCCCCGGCCACCAGGTCCCCGGTCTGCTTGTCTACCGGTACGCTCTCCCCGGTGAGCATCGACTCGTCTACGGCGGAGTAACCCTCCTTGACCTGACCGTCCACCGGGATGCGCTCACCCGGACGCACGATCACCAGGTCTCCCACCATCACCTCGGAGGTGGCGATCTCCATCTCCTGCCCGTCCCTGACCACCCTGGCGGTCTTGGGCTGCAGGCCCATCAGCTTCCTGATCGCCTCCGAGGTCTTTCCCTTGGCCACGGCCTCCAGGTACTTGCCCAGCAGTATCAGGGTGATCAGTATCGCGCTGACCTCAAAATACAGATGGGCATGCGGCTGTCCGTACCCGGCTGCCAGGCTGTAAAAGTAGGCGGCGCTGGTACCCAGGGCCACCAGTACGTCCATGTTGGCGCTGCCGCCGCGCAGGGAGCCGAAGGCGCCCCGGTAGAAAGGCCAGCCGGCCACGAACTGCACCGGGGTGGCCAGGATAACCTGGGTGGCAAACGAGGTCATCCACCCGGGCAAAACCAGTCCCAGGAATCCTCCCAGCATCATAACCAGGAAAGGGACGCTCAGAACAGCCGAGAAGATCAACCGGCGCTGGCGCTGACGCAGCTCCCGGGCCTCTGTTTCCTGGCTGTCGTCTGACCTCGTTTCGTCCAGCTGTTTTGCCGAATAACCTATCTTAAACACCGCCTGGACCAGGTCCCCGACCCCCAACTGGGCCGGCAGGTATTCCACGGTGGCGGTCTCCGTAGCCAGGTTGACGCTGGCCTTCTCGACCCCGGGGAGTTTATTCAGCCCTTTTTCAACCCGGGCCGCGCAGGCGGCGCAGGTCATACCACCGATTTTCAGCTCGACCTTCTGGGCGTCGACAGAGTAGCCCAGTTTTTCTATCTGCTCCACCAGGTCGGAGACCGCCACCGCTTCAGGATTGTATTCGACCGCCGCCTGCTCCATCGCGAAGTTGACCTGGGCCTTATCAACCCCGGGAACGCGGCTCAACCCTTTTTCGATCCGGGCCGCGCAGGCCGCACAGCTCATCCCTTTGACCTTGATCTGCACCTTCTGCACACTGTGACCCCCTCAAATAAATCTCACCGTTATAGCTTGCCCCGGGCGGCCCGATTACTCGGAGTCCGCCCTGGGTTTTTCCTAGCCTTGTAGTGTCCACAACAGCTACACCCCTGAAAGCGTCGTACCATCCGGAGGGTTGGGTGGAGAACCCCCACCCGATGAACCCCTGGTCGACCGGTAAATCGCGGCCGCGATCAGGGTCAGCCCTACCAGCAGCCCGATGATCGACGAAGCAATCCCGCCGCCTCCGGAGCAGTAAAGCGCGGCTCCATTTATAATATAGGATTCGGGGATAAATCTCAGCAGTATCAGGTTATATCCCGACACCAGGACGGAAGCGGCTCCCAGCAGACCCAGGGCCCATCTCCATTCCTTTTTGCTGCGGTCAACGCTGCCCAGCAGAAAGTATATCGCTATCCCGACGATCAGGATTACCAGCAGCATCATTTCAGTCACCCGCTTTCAAGGTCAAACGTTAACCACTACATCTTCATGTTCGTCATCGAATTGGCAGCGTTGGTTACCAGTTCCGGGTTCACCATCCCGAAGATCATCGCCACGTGGGCAACCACCAGGAAGGCGGTCAGGAGGATGAAGTGCAGCTTCATCTTGTCGCTGTCGCTCTTACCCCGGCCCACAAGTCCCAGTTCCAGGAGGGCTATCCCCATGAGTGGGATGACGCCGCTCAGATAGAATCCCACCGCCACTACGTCAACCCAGCCGCGCCATTGGATGCTCGGCACCACCGCGGTGGTCAGGTAGATAAAGATACCCAGGAAATAAATCCCCAGAACCGTACCCACCCACTTGTTAAAGCTGCGCAGGGAGCCGGTGAACTGGTGGGCGTAGACCACGAAAAACTCCGTGGCCACCAGCGTCTCGGCCAGTATGACCGGTATCGCCATGAATATGATAAGGTTCCAGGGCTGGTTGGTAGCCAGCAGTTCCATATAATGGGTCATAGGCATTTTAGATAACCTCCTCGTTTTTTTTGCGGCCGCAACCTATTGAATAAGCAAACAATGTGCCAAACCGTCAAAGCCTTCAATTTGGCGGGTTTTCTGCAAGCTTACCCCGATGCCTCAGAAAACCTGTGTCAAATACCACAATATTAGGGGCGTATGGATCAGGTCTTCCTCCAGTTGGTGAAATACTCCTTCTGGGCGGCCATATACCCTTTTGATATGGTGATGTAGTCCCCAGCATACTGCTTGTCTCCTTCCAGGATGGGGACCGGGTTGCACCCGCCCTTGATCTTCTCCACCTGGTCTATATGAAACCGGTTGCCGCAGTTCTGGCACACGAAGTAATCTCCTACCTGTTTGTAGTAACCGCGGCCGGAGTCAAAGCAGACCTGGCAGGTGTTCAGCGCTGTCCTGATACTCCCATCCGATGCCTTCACCGCGATTATCTCCATCGTTACTCCGTCAAGTGCATAAGGATAGAATTTGGCGGTGGAGGTTATTTCACTTTTGTTAATCTCGATAGCCGTACCACCGGATTTGTCCTTGGGCGCTTCCTGGGCTGCTTCCTTGGTCGTTTCCCTGGTAGGTTCCTTGGTCGGTTCTTTTGCCTTTTCCGTCGCCTGCGGCTGCTGTACCGCTTCCGGAGCGGTCCCCGACGGCTTTTCTCTCTCCTGGGTAATGGTATTCGGCTGGGGGCCGGCCTCTGTTTTCGGGTTTGAGGCATAGTAAACCAATACCGCAAGGGATGCCACTACCGCCACGTTGAATACTATTTTTTTAATACCCTGCTTATCCATTGGGCCTCCTTTTAAGACTAGGTTTTTAAACTTTAAGGATTCTTCGTACTGGGCTTCCCATGGTTCGAGTTTTGGTCATCACCCTGACTGTGTCCGCAGCAGCTCCCGTGCGGCCTTTGACCGTGTCCGCAGCAGCCCCCTTGCGACCTTTGACCGTGCCCTCCCATTACCCGCATAATAATCAGGTGCATCAGCGGGCAGGCAAGTACCAGCATCCAGGGCAGCAGGCTGCCCAAATTGATCGACCCCGGGTTCTTGATCACCACCCAGACCAGGTATCCCAAAAAGGCGGATATCGGAGCCCAGATGATCCATCCCCGATTGGGCTGCTTGCTTTCTGTTTCTTCACCATGGTGGTTGTTCATTTGTTAATACCTCACTTTCTTTATTCTTCTCCAGCCTGAGTTCCTTTGCTGGGTATAAGATTCTTAAATCGGTTATCATATATCGCAAACCTCATGCCAATCGTGAAAAGGCCTATCCATCGCGGTATCGGTTTCACCAAGGCCTGATACCTGTGTTAAATCACACAACCTCTAGTGGCATTTGCCCCACTTCCCTTTTCAAACAACAAACCTGGCCGATTTTTAAAAATCGTGACCAGGTCAGTACCTTTCACTATAAACCTACTTATATGATAATGTATTTTTTCCTACTGTTTTTGTAAGGCTTATTGTATACTCTATGAACTGAAAAGTCAACCGTCTGCAGTACATCTTAAACTTACTTGTTATGAAAAATAAGGCAAATTATTCCGCCAACGCCTATTTTATCGGTACCAGTATAGATGAGTCCTCAGTAGCAAAGAATAAGATTCAAGCAAAGGAGGTGACTTAATGGTTTCCGATCAGATGATGCTGAAATCCTGCGTGGCCCATTGCCAGAATACCTTTAACGATATCCGCGAAATGGCGAGCACAGTCGCTTCCTCGGGGGCCAAAGACGAACTGAACAAGGCCCTGGGATCGATAGACGCCTGCATTAAGCAGTGCCAGGCCGCGCTCACCAAACTCGGTTAACAGGAGGTGGTCAAGATTCCAAACGGTGTCAGCTGCAGAATAGAGGAGTGCACCCATAACGATGGTGTCGGAAAATGCCATGCATCCAGTATTGAGATCCGGTCGAGTGTTGCGGATAAGAAATGCAACATGTCGGAAAACACCTGCTGCGAGACCTTTAAAAGAAAGTAGGATTATCTCAATAACAGTAAGACCCGCTGTCCTCAGCGGGTCTTACTGTTAATTACGCCACCCCTTTTCAATCTACATCATGCTCATGCCGCCCATGCCACCGCCGCTCTGGTTTGACATTCCACCCATGCCGTTCATACCTCCCATGCTGCCCATGCCACCCATCATGCCACCCATCATACCGCCGCCACTCTGATTTGACATGCCGCCCATATTATTCATGCTGTTCTTTTCCATCTGCATCATCTGCCGCATGTTGCTCATTTCCATCTGCATCATATTAAGCTGGTTCTGCATGTGGTAAAGGTCATTCTGCATCATCGAACCGCCCATCGGTTGGGTACTGCCCTGCATCATACCATACTGCGGTCCGTACCCATACGGCTGCGGTGCTGACTGATTAAGGGCCTGGGCTTGATGGTTCTGCCCTTGATTCTGCGTGTGCTGTTGGTGAAGGCTCATGCCGCCGGCGCTTGAATTGGTTCCCGACAATAGCCCCAGCGCGGCTACACTGATTAAAATCCCCACCAGCGAGATTACGCTGAGCTTTATCCAGGCATTGTTAGACATGTTAATTCCTCCTAGTAGTTTATTGCTGGTCTGGCCCTCAGCCCCATTTTTCTCTGTAGAGGATGGTGGAGCCTTCGCCCTGCCTTTTGGTTTTGAGAATACCTTTTCTGCTGTATAGTTCGCCAGCGCCCACAGCGCAAGGCCGGAACCGGCGAACAGAAGCAGCAACAGCAGATACATGTACAGCGACCCTACCGCTCCAAGCAGCTGCAATTTTTCACCCCCTTCATTTAATCCAGACCACCGCCAGAAATACCGACCCCGCCACCACCAGGGGGAGCATTAACATAACCGCCGCGGTGGTCAGGACGTGGGTGGACACTATCAGTTGCCCCTGAGAAGTGTGGTGCTCATGCATCTGGTCCATCTGGGGCGACTCCTCCGCTGGTCCAAAAAGATCGCTTATTCTTATGCCCAAAGCATGCTCTTTCTTCATCATGTTCCCCATGCTGGCGTCCATCCCGCTGACCACCCCACGATTCGGGCCGTTTACCCAAAGGACTGCCGCTATGGTTACAGCGGTAAAGGTCAGGGCCAACCGCCAGAAGTTCAACTTTTTCTTGGCCATGTCGTCCTCCGCAGCCTTGCCGTAATTCCCAGGAAGAAGCCCAGAAGCATCAATGGCAGCGTCCAGTAACCCGCCAGCAGTATCAAGCTGCTCAGAAACGAATCATGCTTCAGGTTCATCGCCACTCCCATCATCGAACGCTCCATGGCCTCCATCGAACCCGCCATGAACTGGTGCACCTGGGTTTCCGTCGGTCCAGGCGTCAGGATAGAGATCATCACCGCGGATGCCAGAAAGAAGTAGGAAACACTTCCGAACCAGATCAAGGCCTTAAACCACGGTTTTTGCAGCATCTGCCGGCCCCCCCTTGCCCTTGGTCTTCACAGCCGGCCAGTCCAGCGCGTGGGATTTCTGGTACAGGTGCCAGATCACCCCGGCCAGGGCCAGGAACGCCGCGTACTCGTGCAGGTACAGGGCGAAGGCTACCTGTACATGGTTGTACTCAGAGCAGATCCAGATGAAAGCGCCGGTGATTATCAGGATCAGACTGATGATAAAGTTGCATAAACGAAACCCCGATGCGCCGATTATCATCCAGGCCGATGGGCGGTTCTCGTTCTTCCAGGCCTTTATAGCCGCGTTTCCTATCGCCAGCAGGGTCAGCAGCACGAAGACGGCGGACCCAACCCGGTGCACGTAATCGGCGGCGGCGATGGAGTAGTTCACGATCCAGCCGTACTTGGCCCCGATCAGCGCGAACCCGGAAATCGCCAGTACAGCGAAGACGATAGCCCACAGCCAGTGGATGACAAAATCAAATCGCAGGTTCATCGTCCAACTCTCCCCGTTCCCGAAGTGTTCTCTCCCGGCCCAACATCAATATCCCCACTCCCAGACCGGCGACCGAACCGATCAGCAGCAGCTTCATCAGTATTGAAATCGCGCCGACGACCAAGGTGCTGTTCTGGGAGCCCCCGGCTGGACCAGTCCCTGGTATCGAGGCGAATACCGCGTATATCACCCCCAGGCCGAATACTGCCAGCACTATAACCGCCACGGTCCTTAAGAATGGGTCCCGCTGAAAAACCTCCGCCACTGCTCTCACTCCTTTTCAGCCTTCATTTCCTTAACTTCTTTAGGTTTAGCTGCTTTGACCTCCTGGCCGCAGCCGGGGCAATGCCTCCAGCCGGCCTGCAGCTGTTCCCCGCAGGACCGGCACTTCTCCTTCAGCGGCTGCCGGCAGTGCGGGCAGAATGCGAAATCGCTGCTGATACCTCCACCGCAACTCGAACAGGTAAAAACGCCCGGGCTCGCGGCCTTCGGCGACCTCGTATTGAACAGGGACGCCACCTCCGGCAGGTACTGTTTTACAGCGAGTGCTATGGTAACGACTACCCCGACTATAAGCGCGACAAACAGCAGCTTTATTATCAGCGCCAGCAGCAGGGACAGGGTGCCGTTGAGCGAGGCGGTCCCCTGCATGCCCATGGCGTATCCTCCCTCACCCTCGTGCCCCCCGCCGGTCCAGGTGGCGCCTGAACCAAAGAGGACGTTGAACAGCAGCGAGAAGCCCAGTAATCCAAGTATCACGATCGTCACCGTTCTCAGTATCGGGTCATTCTTGATCGTATCCCACAAGGTATACTCCTCCTTTTCAGTTCATTTCTTCCCGGCATGACCCGGTGGCGATCACGCAGCGCCGCCGGTCTGCTCCGGGTTGGCACCGGCAGCCGATGGTTTAAAGAGACTGGAGATCGAGCCGGCTATCCCCGCTATCAACCCTATCACCATCAGTATCAGCACGAGGTACAAAATCACGGTGAGGTTTTCCCTGGCGGCAAGCGATTGAAGTACCCCGCTGAGACCTCCGGTCTGGGCCCCGTTGGTCATCGCATTGTGGTCCATGGCGGTGCTGCTGTTATTTCCGCTGTTCAACGCGGAGTTATAGCCATTGACCGCAAACCAGGCCTGCCTGCCCAAATCGTCATTCAACACCTGCAGCAGTTCGTTCCCCTGGGCCAGCTTCATTACTCCCTCATGAATCTGGCGCATGCGTTCGCTTTCATAGCTACCCCCGCCGGCGTAGTACGGGTTGACATTGACCAGGGTGGCTGCCTCGTTGATCAACGCGATCGACTCATTCAGCCGGCTGCGGTTCTGAACCGTTCGGTTGTGCAGCAGAACAAACTTCTGCGTCTCCGGCAAGTTCTGCCCGGTAATCTCCTCGGACTGCAGCTTGAACTCGTCCGCCAGTGTACCCAGTTTGGCCTGTCCCTGAGAGAGTTTCAAAAGGCCCGAGTGTATCTGCTGCATCTTCTGCTGATCTACCATCACCCCGCTGTCGGCCATCTCCATGGTGTTGGGAGCCGCCGTCGCTGACGGCAGCACGTTTACTGACTGACTGTTCTGCGGATAGATGTTGATCACCTGGGGATTGGGAGCCGGACTGACCGGCGTCTGGTTGGGCTTAGCCTGGTTCTTATCGCCGCTCTGGCCTGGCGCGTAAGGGTCAAGAGTTATCAGCCCTATGGCCTCGTTCAGGCTTCCTACCGCCCGAGCCAGCTTGTCACGGTTCTGCTGGCCGAAGTTGACCGACGGGTTGTCTGGTTGGGGCTGGGGCTGGGGCTGGGCTGGTGGGCTCTGCTGTTGCTGCGGCTGCGCCGTTGTTGAATCGGTAACAGTCGGCTGCGTGCTGTCCGCCGCCGGGTGATTCACCCCGGCCGTGTGCCCGGAATGATTGACATATATCAGGTTGTATCCGATATATCCCGCTCCCCCGATAATAATCAGGACCAGCACGACCGCCAGGAGGTTCCTGAGGAATTTCAAGGTCAACTCTCCTCCTTCTCTTGCTTAATAAAACTCAAGACACCGGGTCTTACATAAAATACATGTGATGAACTCCAACGCCAATAGCGCCCAGGATAACAACAACCGCCGCGATCAATAAATAGGTCATACCTCTGCTCATCGTTCATCCTCCCTCCTGACCAGGTTTTATCTGAACCTGGGGCTATGTTAATTAAAAGTTGTTAACAAATTATTAACGGCGAAAAAATTACTTAAAAAAATTGCAGGCCCTGTAAGGGGCCCGCTTTTTAGTGCTGTTCGACGAATCTCAGGTAATTGATTTCCTTACATGCCGTGCATGCCCATTCCGTTCATCCCCATGCCACCACTCATGCCCATGCTGCCGTTCATGCCCATGCCGCCGTTCATGCCCATGCCGCCCTGGATACCTGCACTACCCTGCATGCTCATGCCGCCCATCGGCCCCATACCCGGCATCTGTCCGCCCTGCATCATGGGGCCCTGGTATTGACCGTGTAACCCTATCTGGTTTTGATACTCCGCTCCATACCCACCCTGGTGGTATGCCTGACCCGGTCCAGTCAGGGAGGCACCTGGGATAACCGTACCCAGCCACAGCAGCGCATAGACCGTGATTATCCCTATAACCGCGATTAGCGCCAGTCTGAGCCACGCATTGTCTTTCATCTCATTCCCTCCATTTTGGTATTTTCGTCCGAGAGTTATTTCTCTTTGGCGCAGTAGGGGCATACCTTCCAGTCGTTTTGCAGCTCTTTCCCGCAGCCTGCGCATATTTCCTTAGCCTCACTGGCTTTTGCCTGGTCCGGGGTGGCGCAGACGAACCCCTTGGCAGTACCGATGCTTTTCTCGGTCGAAACCTCATCCTTAATGGCCTTGATTATTCCGACCACCAGACCGACTATCAGGAGCACGAAGAGAACCTTGATAATCAATCCTAGCAGGCCGGTTAGAGAAAAGCCCAGTCCTAAACCGCTGTTATAAGGTGCGGCTCCGTTCATACCATAGTGCTGCCCCATCCCCATGTTGCTTCCGTAACCCATATAACCGGTCGATCCGAACAGCAACGGATAGAGCAGACCAAAGGCCAAAACGGCCACCAGGATTATAAAAAGCGTTCGGAGCAGAGGATCACGTTTTAAACTTTCCATCTTGAATAACCCCTTTCTGACTTATTGGAGACCTTTCATGGCAACCCGCTCAGCGGTTTCTTCAACCACCTCCCCGTTTGATGTAAGAGTTTCGAGTCCTGATAAACCTTAAACGCAATTTCCGTGCCAATCGGAAAGTGCCTGTTTACGGGCTTTCTCTCTTTAGGGTTGGGTAATATCCCCCAAGACGCCGGGTAAAAACGCCCGGTGGCCAAAAAGATTCAGGGAGCAGTCATCTCGACTGCTCCCTGAAAAAAAACTGGCTGCCCGCGTATCAACGCGCCAGTCAGTTTATGTAATCAACGGGTTTAACTATACGACCTCATACCCGGCATCGTTAACCGCATCAACCAGGTTCTGCCGGGTCACCGGCCCGGCTTCATAAGCCACCTTGACGGTAGCTTCTTTCAGGTCGACTACCGCATCCTTTACCCCCGAAATCTTCTTCAAAGAATTTTCCACTGCCATCTTGCAGTGGCCACAGGTCATTCCCTTAACCCTTAAAACCGTCTGTTCCATGATAACCTCCATTTCGCCGCCTGCTGCCGGCGACACAAATAGTAATGAAAACTACTGAGATGGGCAGCAACCATCCTTTCGGTACAATAACCTTGAGGGAAAGGCACACTACAAAGCACGGTGA
>JABLWZ010000027.1 GCA_013178275.1 Bacillota bacterium
GGTTTAGTGTGCCCAAAACAGTGCGTGAAGGGTAATAGATACCTATGTTTGAGTTGGTTTTTGCCTCTTCCCGACAGAAAAGAGCGTGCCGCCCAACGTTTTTAAATAATCGTTTTGCGACACGCCCTTTATTTTTTTCGCCCTCCGGTTAAAAAGGCCAGCTTTTTCCAAAAGGATTTTCCCGAATGCTAGCGAAAAAGTAAAAAAACTTAAGGGGGGGTTGAAGATTGAGGATTAAAAAAGCGATCATTAAAGCCAGCCTGATTCTCGTGATGCTGTTTTTTGCCTGGAATGGACTGTCCGCGCCGGCACAGGCGTCTGATAGCTGGCCGTCGATAAAGGTCGATGATTCCTTTATCGCTTTCGATTCCCAGGTTCATCCTTTGATAGAGGGACAGCGAACCCTGGTCCCTTTCCGAAAGATCGCGGAGGCGCTGGGAGCCAAGGTCGAGTGGATCGACACCACCCGGACGGTGATCTTCGTCAAGCCGGGGAAAATAATAGAACTCACCATAGGCGACCCCCAGGCCAGGGTCAACGGTAAGGACTGCCAGCTCGACACCCCCCCGCGGATAGTTAACGACTCGACCCTGGTCCCGCTCCGATTCGTCGGAGAGAACCTCGATGCCGTGGTCAACTGGTCAGGGGACACCCGAACCATCACCATAACCACCATCGAAGGCGCAGCCATAGGGGCTCCGACCGGGAACGATACCGGGAACCTCCCCGGGAACGCCACCGGGGATACCCCCGGAAACACCACCGGGAATACCAAGGAGGATACCAAAGAGGATACTCAAGAAACCGCTCCCGACGCCAGACCGGGAGGCCAGACCGAAAGCCAGCAGCAGCCGGTCTTATACCCTTACGCGGTAGCGCCTAACGATTGGAGGCTTACCTACCCGGACGCCAACGGACAGCTGGAGCTGGTGGTCAACTTCAACTGGATGCAGGCGACCGACCGTGAGTACAGCCTGTTGATAGGGACCCACGAATCCCCACGGCTGGTCTATGACGCCGGGCCGAAAGACGATCCCTATTACCGAGACAAGTACTTTGGGGAATGGAAAGCGGCGGACCTCGGGCTTTCACCGGGGAACTACGAGTGTCGGGTGATAACCTGGAGCAAGGACAAGAAGACATTCTCGAAAAATTCGGTCCTGATAACCATTCCCAGCAGCAAGCTGAGCCTGTCCTACCCGATGTCAGACCCGAGCCGGTGGCTGGTCTTCGCCAGCCAGGCGGAGAGCCGAATCGACCCGATCTTCGCGGGGAGATTGGCCAAGTTCGCCGAGGATCACGGCAGGAAGATAGAGATGGTGGACGGCAAGCGGTCTTACCAGAATCAGGTCAGTACCTATACCCGGCGTGGCGGGTACTTCAACAAAAAAACCGGACAGTGGGAAGGGGGCTACGGGGCGGCCGCCCCGGGGACCAGTTGGCACGAGTTCGGTGAGGCGGTTGACGTCGGATCCAGCTGGGTCAAGAACATGGGGAACGTGAATGTCGAGCGGCAGCAGATGTTTCTGGATTACGGGCTGTGCAAGCCTTTGACCAACGGAAACAACTATGACCCGCCGGAGAACTGGCACCTACAGCCGGTGGAGACCCTGGGCATCAACTCGTACGCGGCCAGGGCGTCGTTCCTGGAGGCTTACGGCGGCAGCCGGTAGAGGTCCAGAAATACAGCCTTTCAAACACCACCCCGGGTTGTGTTTGACTGTTGAACCGGTGCCGTCGATACCTGATCTTTAATTTAAACCGGCCTTGATCGTCCGCATCAAGGCCGGTTTTACATTACAATAAAACTATACTTTAGTACCATTCACTGGTACTTAAACTTAACGGTACTATATAATTAACCAGATTAGGCACCGAGTTTGATTATTCAATCAGGGCCGCCAGCGGAATAACCACCGGGGCAGGCCTGGCCTGAAGGAGGAACTGGGCTTGGAGTCCTCCTGCCACTGCAGGCGGTCGCCGACCTTGACACCCTTGCTCTTGATAGTACCGGCGGGGAGTTCTACCGCGTATTCGGCGGGGAATTCCGAGTCGATATTACGGGAAGGACCGACATCAGAGGCGAAGGATACAACGGTCTTATCGGAATCGAGAAACAGGACGTCGAAAGCGAACCTCATTCCAAAGCTGTGGACGCTGTTGCAGGAGGTTATGATAAGACCCTCACCCTCGGCAAGGCCGGCCCTGCCTAAAAGACCCCGGTATCGGCTCTCCCAGGTGTCCGCCAGGCCGATCCGGTCACCGATAATGGTGTTGTCCCGGGTATTACGGAGTACCCACACGGTTGATCGCTCCTCTAAATAGTATTGTTCAGTGGGGCTGGGGAAAACAAAAAAGCCTGCGTAAGGCCGGCAAAAAGCCGGGTGAAGGCCAGAACGGTAAACCGGCTCAACCCCGGGTCCTCCCGACAAACAGTATGAATATGGACAAGAGTATAGGCAGAATGCCCAACCAGTAGTTCTGGACGAAACTCGAAACGCTGTCGGACCGGTTATCCATGCCGCAAACCCCCGGATAAGAGATTAATACAGCATATTCCGGACAGATAAAACTGGTGACGCGATTTTAAACCGGGAAGAGCTTTTTAACCGAAGAGGAGTTTTTGGACAGAACTGTCGAAGGTAATATTGGATAGTAGAGTCAAGGATTAACATTTGGCTTTGTGAAGATATAGGCTCCTTGTTAATAAAATTTGTTAATGAATTATTAACAAATTATTAAGCTTAAGGATTGACATTCCACAATAATTTGTATTGAATAAAAATAGGGAATTTACAAATCATTTTAATTAATACTTGGCATCCCTTAAGCCGAAACATACAAGACTCGCACCGTTTCGCGCTCAAATCAAGCAATTTTAACGACTCATCGATTATTATGATATGCATGGTAGTATCCCAAACCATGCCGGTATCCGTTTTACTTTTTTAGGAGTGCTTCGCCAATCAGGAAGGGGCTGTATAAAAATATTTTAAGGGGGTTTTATTGATGGAGGATTCACTGAAAGCGGCGTGGCAGAACTGGCAGAAGATGCAGGAAAAGTCCATGGAGTTTTGGAAAGATACGATGACCAGGAATCAACCTTATAAGGTCGCGGAAAAGATCAACGAACCTTTTCGGGACATGTGGACAGAGTGGTGGAAGAACCAGGAGGAGTTTTTGAACCTCTGGAAGGACTCTGTCTCGAGTGCCGAACCCGACCGGCTGAAGGATATTTTCAGCGGTCCATATCGTGGCGTGTGGCAGGAGTGGTGGAAGTACGTGTCCCCGTCCGACCTCCAGGACAAGATGTCCGAAATGTTCGGCTCCGGTGAGTTCCCGGAAAAGGTGAAGAAGTTCTATCAGGACTGGTACAAGATGGCCTCCGGCAGCGCGGAGGAGTATTTCAAGACCGTCTCCACCGCCACCGGGAAAGAGACATTTGAAAAACTGATGCAGAGTGCCAACGTGTACACCCGTCTGCTGACCTTCTGGAGCGAGATGGCCAGCCGGCTGCCGGCCGAGGGCGAGATAGAGAAGTGGATGGAAACCTATCAGAAGTGGGCCGAGGACTACGGTCGGGTCCTGGAAAGCTTCTTCACCATATTCTTTCCCGAACAGCTTAGGGGCCTGATGGTCAACCCGTCCGAGAGCCTGAGCGCGTACCAGCAGTTCTTCTTCAATATGTTCCAGCCCTGGCTGGGCTCCTCGAACGAGCTCCAGAAGAACTTCCTGCTGGCCCTTAAGGGAGACCGGGACGCCTACCTGGAGTTTCTGAAGGGAGTGAACGAGGCTTACCAGGAATCAGTTGGAAAGCACTTCGGGATACCCGGCATAGGCATTACGAAGGAAAATCTGGAGAAGCTGGCCAACAGCATGGAATCCTTCATGGTATACACCTCCTCGATCAACGAGATCACCTCGACCCTGTATAAAATCGGCTTCGAGACCTGGGAAGCGCTGATGAAGAAGATCGGCGCCCTGGCCGCGGAAGGCAAGGCTCCCGAATCTTTCAAAGAGGTATACCAGCTCTGGTGGAAGGTGAACGAGGAGGCCTACTTCAACCTGTTTAAGACCGAGGAGTTCGGAAAGATGCTGGGTAAGACCACCGAGGCCTGGGCGAGGTTCCGGGAGAAGTACGAAAACCTGGCCTCCGATATGCTGAGCTACCTGCCGGTCCCCAACCGCAAGGAGATGGACAGCCTGGAGAAGACCGTATACCAGTTGAAGCGGACGGTCCGGGAGCAGGCGAAGAAGATCGAGGAACTGAACAAGAAGCTCGACGCCTTTAAAAAAGGCGGGGGAGGGGAAGTAGAGTGATACCGGTTTTCAATTGGGACCCCCAGAAGGCCATGGAGGAGATCCTTCGGTTCAATGAGAACCTGGTCAAGAGTGCCCAACAGATACTGACCACCGCTGAGAACCAGGTGGAGACAGCCCCCACCCCCAAGGAGCTGATCTATGAAGAAGACAAGATGAAGCTCTACCGCTACCTGCCCAAGGTGGAGAACCCCAGCCGGGTTCCCCTACTGATTGTGTACGCGCTGGTGAACCGCCAGTACATGATGGACCTGCAGAGCGACCGCAGCATTGTGAACAACTACCTGGAGATGGGGCTGGATGTCTACATAATCGACTGGGGTTACCCCGACCGGGCCGACCGTTTCATAACCCTCGAGGACTATATCGACGGCTACATCGACACGGCGGTGGACATCGTCCGCGAGAGGTCGGGACAGGAAAAGATAAACCTGCTGGGGGTGTGCCAGGGAGGTACTTTCAGCGTTATCTACTCCGCCCTGTACCCGGACAAGATCATGAACCTGGTGACCATGGTCGCTCCCTTCGACTTCAGCACCAATGACGGTCTGCTCTTTTCCTGGGCGAAACACTTTGATATCGACACCCTGGTGGATACCTTCGGGGTAGTTCCCGGCAGCTTTATGAACACCGCTTTCCTGATGCTGAAGCCTTTTCAGCTGGCGATGGACAAGTACATCGGCCTGCTGGACAGCGCGGACAAGCCGAGCGCGATCGTGGACTTCCTGAAGATGGAGAAGTGGATCTTCGACAGCCCCGATCAGGTGGGAGAGACCCTGCGTAAGTTCGTCAAGGACCTCTATCAGGAAAACCGGCTGATCCAGAACCAGCTGGAGGTAGGTGGGCGAACGGTGAATTTGAAGAACATCACCATGCCCCTGTTGAACATCATCGCCGAGCAGGACCACCTGGTGCCGCCGGCGTCCAGCAAGCCGCTGAACGCGGCGGTGGGTACCCGGGACCATAAGACGATCATCTTCCAGGGCGGACACATCGGCCTGTTCGTCAGCAGCAAATCGCAGCGGGAGGTGGCGCCCGAGGTGGTGAAGTGGCTGAAGGAAAGGTCGGTCCCGGAAAAGGAAGCCGCCGAGGCGCCTGCCGCACCAGCCGGTAAAAAAACCGGCCCGGCCAAAACCACCGGCCCGGCCAAAACCACCGGCCCGGCTAAAACTATCAGCCCGGCCAAGACCGCCGGCCGGGGCGGGAAGGCAGGCTCCAAGGCCGCTGCCAGCCGGGCGGAGAAGAAGAATAAATAGCCCCGGGGACCTTAACCACAGCATGTCAATCGGGCAAGGAGGAAGATAAATGGTAGCTGACAAGAGCTTCGACGATATTTACATCGGTGAAAAGGCCACCCACAGCAAGACCATCAGCGAATCTGACGTTTACATCTTTGCCGGGATAGTGGGCGATTTCAATCCTATGCACGTAAACGAAGACTTCTCCCGCAAAACCCCTTTTAAAAAGCGGATAGTACACGGCATGCTCTCCGCCTCGCTGATTTCGACCGTCTTCGGCACCGAGCTTCCCGGGGGCAGTTCGATCTACCTCTCCCAGGAGGTCGTCTTCCGGGCCCCGGTCTTTATCGGGGACACCCTAACGGCGGAGGTCGAGGTTATCGAAAAGCGGCCGGAGAAAAAGATCATTATTTTCTACACCCGGGTGTTCAATCAAAAGGGCAAGACCGTGGTGGACGGCAAGGCGGCGATCATGAAAAATAAATAAGGAGGTTTTGGTTTTGAGGGTCAGGGACCGGATGACATCGAAGGTATTCACCACAACCCTGGACACCAGCATCGGGGATGCCTGGAAGGTGATGAAGGACAACGACCTCCGGAGGCTCCCGGTGACGGACCGGGGAATCCTGGTGGGGATAGTGACCAAGAAAGATTTTGACGCGAAACCCGACATCAGCCTGAGGGATTTCCCGCCTTCTTTACAATGGATGGCTGTAGAACAGAACCAGCTCTTATCTCGGATCAAGATACGGGAGGTTATCCCGGAAGGTCAGACCCTGATAACCATCCACCAGGACGCCTACGTCGAACAGGCCGCCAAACTGTTGCGCGACAACCGCATCAGCGGCCTGCCGGTCGTGGACGATAAAGGCCGTCTGGTGGGGATAATCACCTCCTCCGACGTTCTGGACGCCTATCAGGAACTGCTGGCGATAAACAAGAACGGGGTTCGGGTCAGGCTCCAGGTTAAAGAGACGACCGAGGCCCTCGGGGTTGTGAGCGAGGTACTGAAGGCTAATCAGAACCGGCTGATGCATATAGTCGCTCTGGAAGGCCAGGAGGGGCAGGACTACCTGGTCCTGCTGCTGGACAAGGCCGATACCAAGAAGCTGACCAGTGATTTTAACCGCAACGGGATAAAGGTGGAGTCCATAGTTGTTAAAAAGTAATTTTTTGCTTGTGAGGAGTGACAACATGGAAAAGAAGGAATATCCATTCGACCTGGAGCAGATGTTCAAGACCTCGGAGTGGTTATATGATCGGATGTGGGATTACTGGACGCTGAACCTGGGGGCCTATTCCTGGATCAGCGAGTGGTGGGAGACCCAGATGACCAACATGATCGAACACAACCGCAGCACCCGCAGCGAGATGATGCGCGTGGCCCAGGAGATGTCCGGGCAGATGAGGAAGAGTTCGGCCGGCCTGGACCAGATGCTCAAGGACATGACCAGGGCCTCTCTGGAGACCATGTACAACCTGTCGGACGATAAGAAAGCGGCCAAGCAGTCATAGGAAGGGAGAGACGATATGGGGGAGGCTAAAACGCCGGCGGCAGAAGAAACCGCAATACCCAACTTTTTCGAGGTCTGGAAGGCGATGTACTTCGCTTACGAGGATGTGGTGACCGCCGGGCTCCGTACCTGGGTAAACACCCGGAGCTACGCGGTCAGTATCGATATGATCCTGAACACCTACCTGCAGATGCAGCGGTTCTGCAACGACCTGAACAACCAGTTCTTCGCCAAGACCCCCCTGCCTTCCAAGACCGACCTGGCCCGGGTGGCCGAGCTGGTCATCGGGGTGGAGGACAAGATAGACAGCCTCGAATCGGAGCTGGACACCCGGGCGATTACGAAAGACCTGCGGGAACTGAAAAATGAACTCAAGGAAAAACTGGGCGGGATCGACGAACTTTCTAACCAGGTATCCCGGATAGAAAGCTCCATTGACAGTCTGGCGAGCGCGGTCAAGCAGCTGGAGAAGAAGGTGTCCGCTGGTGCCGCTCCCGCTAAGAAAACGGTGAAATAAAACTGGAACCCTGCTACTCATAACTATGGGGGAGGAATAATATGCCAGAGGTAATCCGCGGCAAGACACCTATCGATATCGGAAGGGAGATCGGGCGCACCCAGGAGCACTGGGTGAACAGCACCCGGCGCTGGCTGGAGGTCCTGACCTATGACCCCAAGCCGACCACCGGCTGTACCCCGAAGGATATAATCTGGCGCAAGAACAAGAGCAAACTGTACCACTACCATGAAACCAGTGACCGGAGGCACAAGACCCCCGTCCTCTTCCTGTACGCCCTGATTAACAAACCCTACATCCTGGACCTGATGCCGGGATACAGCATAGTGGAATACCTGGTCAACGAGGGGTTTGACGTCTACCTGCTCGACTGGGGGGAGTTCGAGTGGGAGGACCGCAACCTGTCGTTCGCTGACCTGGTGTTCGATTACATTGGCCCGGCGGTGAAGCGGGTGGCAAGGCAGGCCCAGTCCGACGAACTGTCCATAATCGGTTACTGCATGGGGGGGACGATGGCCACCATGTACACTGCCCTGGTTCAGGACCCGGTGGTCAGAAACCTGATCTACCTGGCGGTGCCCATAGACTTCAGCAAGGCGGGGACCTACACCATCTGGCTGAAGGGCGAGGGCTTCGATGTCGACCGTATCGTCGACACCCTGCAGCTGATGCCCAATGACTACCTTAAGTTCGGGTCCAACATGCTGAACCCCATCGGCAACTACATCGGCAACTACACCCGGCTCTGGACCACCCTGGAGGAAGGAAAGTCGGTCGAATTCTGGAAGGCCCTCAACAAGTGGATGAACGACGGGGTGAGCTTCCCGGGGGCCGCCTACCGCTACTGGATCAAGGAGCTGTATCAGAACAACAAGCTGGTCAAGAACCAGGTGGTCCTCCGAGGGCACCGGGTCCATCTGCAGAAGATAAAGTCCAATCTCCTGGCCCTGGTGGGGAAGAAAGACCACATCGCCCTGCCCGACCAGACCGCGGCGGCTTTGTCCTACCTGGGGAGTGACGATAAGACCTACCTGGAGTTCCCGGTCGGGCACGGGGGCCTGGTCCTGGGAAGCACGGCCCGCGACAAGGTGTTTCCGGTGGTGGCGGAGTGGCTGGCCGACCGCTCGGAACCCTGGACAGCGAGCGAGTAAGCGGTATATTTACCGGTGATAATCAGGCATCAAACTGGAGGAACTGTTCATGATAGCAGACCGCAGATTTGCAGAAATCAAGGTCGGGGACAAGGCGAGTCAGAGCAAGACCATCAGCGAATCGGACGTCTACCTGTTCGCGGGCATCACCGGCGACTTCAACCCCATGCACGTAAACAAGGACTTCTCCCGCAAGACCGTCTACAAAAAGCGGCTGGTCCACGGGATGCTGACCGGCTCGATGATATCGACCGTTCTCGGGACCGAGCTTCCCGGAGGCAGCACCATCTATATCTCCCAGGAGCTGAACTTCCGCGCCCCGGTCTTTATCGGGGACACCCTCACCGCGGAGGTGGAGGTGCTGGAGAAGCGGGAGGAGAAAAAGATAATCGTCCTCAACACCATCATCTATAACCAGAACCAAAAAGTAGTCGTTACCGGGAAGGCAGTAGTCAAGAAAGACTGACCTATCGAAACCGGATGCACAGGCCCTAAGTTTTCCAGGGCCTGTTTTTATTTCGCTATCAGAAAGTATATAAGGGAACTTTCTGATGCAAGCAAGTGTAACTAAGGCTCTCGCCTTCGTCAAGGACTTGGCGATAGCCAAGTTTTTCTTCGATGTATCAGAAAGTATAACAACATGGGAGCCGAAAGGTTCCCATGTTTAGCGGGTTTTGATAACTTAAAGATATGGAAACCAACCTACTAAAACAGATATTTTTTGACCAGCAACACCACTGGGACAAGTTTAAGCAAAAACATGGGAGAAGGATACGACCAGTAGTAATCAAAGAAGTAGAAAAATCAAAGCGATGTGGAGACCCCAAGTATGGATTTAAACTGCTGGTATGCGAGTTTTGCCGAGACATACGAGCAGTCCCCTATCGGTGTAAAGGGAGATTTTGTACCACCTGCTCCAGCGGAGAAACCGAAGAGTGGAGCCGGATAATGACAGAAGACGTAATGCAGGTAAATCACCGACACGTAATCTTCACCATAGACGAAGGATTATGGCCGATATTCCAAAAACACCGAGAGATGCTAAAAGGGCTAATGGATGAAGCGGCAGAAATAATCCAGAACTGGTTTGAAAAGAAACAAAAAATAAAACCCGGAATCATAGCTGGAATCCACACCTTCGGAGCGAAGCTAAACTTTAACCCGCACGTACACATGATGGTAAGCATGGGAGGGATGAAGCAGACCGGGGAATGGAAAAGTTATGACTTCATACCGTTTGCCATGATGAGAAAACAGTGGCAAACCGCAGTACTAAAACTAATCCGTCGGACGGTAAAAGAGCAAGAAAAGCAAAAAATCCAGCCGATACTCCAGCGAGCCTATCAAGCCAATGGAGCCGGATTTTACGTCCACGCGCCGAGGCAAAAAGGAAATATCAGAGCCCAATTGGGATACATAGGAAGATATATGCGAAGGCCGGCCATAGCGCTGCATCGGATCGAAGAATATGATGGACAATACGTAACCTACCGATATCACGACAAAAAAGACGGGCAAGAGAAACGAGAAAAAATAACCGCCGAAGAATTCATCGGACGAATCATCAGCCACATAGCAGAAGAGCAGTTCAAAACCATAAGACACTATGGGGTATACGGACGAAGAATTAAAGTCCTAAGCAAAAAGTTAATCAGCGCTTGGCAAAAAGAAGCCCGGCGGTGGATAGTAAAAATCAAGAGCATCATAAAACGGAGGAACTGGAGCGAGAGGATAAAAGAACAGACCGGGAAAGATCCGCTGGTATGCCCAGCCTGCCAGAACTACTACGAATACCAGGGAGAAGTATGCCTAAAACAAGGAGAATTGGTAGTAAAATATGCAGTAGAAAAAACGGCGCGAGCCTGTATGGAAAGGATGATCAGCCATATCACCGGAATCAAAGCACTGCAAAAGAGGCAAGAAGAAGCCCCTAAAAAAGAAGTTGAAAACCTCGGATACCGTCAACTATATATGTTTGGAGTGTAACGAAAACGAAAAGATACCCCTAGACGTAGTAATAAGCTTCGATGCGATGGATGACGGAGACCCAACGGTACCACCGAAGTTAGCTGTGAAAAATGTGGAGGGGAAATGTACCCCGAGTATTACCAAGGGATTCACGGTTATGAGTATAAAATCTCGGATATCAGATAGACTTAAAGGCCCGAGGCGATTAGCCGAGGGTTTTCTTATCGGGGCTGGGAACCATTGACAAAGTCAGCGGCACCGGGTATAATGACTATAAACTCAATGAGCGAACACTCAACGAATTGAGGTGGTAGGATGGTAAAACTGAGCCGCAGAGACCAGAAGGAGAGGACCCGGGCCAGGATAATTAAGGCTGCCATGGGCCGGCTGGCGGTGGCGGGGCTGACGAAGGTATCCACCGCCGATATCGCCAAGTCCGCACAGGTATCCCACGGCACCATCTTTGTGCATTTCCCGACCCGCGAGGCTCTGTTGACCGCGGTGATCGAGGAGTTTGGGGCCCGAGTCGCGGGGAGGCTCCATGAGCTGGCCCAGAACGGTAGTGGTCTGCGTGAAATACTGATAGCCCACCTGCAGGGGCTGATCGAGTTCGAACCCTTCTACACCAGGCTGGTTATCGAGGGGAGGCTCCTGCCCGACCGGGCCCGCCAGACGCTGGTGGTGATTCAGTCGGCCATCTCGCTGCATATAAGTCAGGCGGCCGAGGCCGAGATGGAGGAAGGGTTGATCAGGAAGACCCCTATCCACCTGCTGTTCAATACCTGGATGGGGCTGGTGCATTACTACCTGGCGAATGGCGACCTTTTTTCCCCGCGGGGTTCGGTTCTGCTGCAGCACGGGCCGGCGCTCATCGACCATTACCTGAACCTGATTTCCGCACCGAACCGTTAACGGAATTTTAAAAAACCGGCTAGAGGAGGGAGACTTGATGAAGGTTTGTATAGCGTGTGGGATGCCGATGAAGGTACAGTCGGATTTCGCGATGGGAAACCCCGACAAAGACTACTGCGTCCACTGTGCGAGGCCGGATGGAGAGATGCAGTCCTATGAAGAGAAGCTGGACTCGCTCTCCGGGTTTATAGTCAAGACCCAGGGGCTGGATCCCCAGGCGGCCCGAAAAATCGCCCAGGGGATGATGGAAAAGCTGCCGGCCTGGAAAAAGGGGGACTGAACCGTTCTTCGTCCCAACTGAACAATAAGACGAAGAAAAACTTGGCTATCGCAAAGCCGAAGGCTGCGGCGGGAGCCATAGTTACACTTGCTTGCATCGGAAAGTCTCTAATATACTTTCCGATAGCGAAAAAAGGGACCAGCTTTTGCTGGTCCTAATAGTGTAGAGAGTATTAGGAGAGAGGATATAAGTTGCGGACCTGATCGTCCGATTGTAATTCGTTGGTATTGACTTACTATTATATTTTTCCCGGCAGCTTTTAGTGTTAGTCATTTTTTACCCGGTTTTGTTCAGGTCCCGGGAGACCAATTCCTGGTATTCCCGCATCATTATTTTTCTGAAACGGGAGGAAAAACTGGAAACAACTCCACATTGACGGTCAGAGTGGAAAAGAATTATAAATAACCTAGGCTTGTTTTCCTGGCGCTATCGGAAAGTATATTAGAGACTTTCCGATGCAAGCAAGTGTAACTATGGCTATTGCTTGCGCCAGATGCTTGGCGATAGCCAAGTTTTCTTCGGCCCCAAATAAAAAACTGGGGGAGATGTAGCTTCATGAAGAAAAAGTGGCTGCTCGTTATTGGTGTGATCCTTACCGGGTTGATAGTCGGCACCACCGCTTTCGCGCTTACATCGGGAAATGATGGCTATCAGACATACAAGACGGCGCTGAAAAACACCTGGGTCGTCCCGAACCTGACCGCCACCGCGGGTGTCAGTGTAACCGACGACGGATACCCCCTGCTGAACTCCCGAGATATGATGAAAATGGACCTGGGGAGCAAAGACATGAGCGGGTATTTTATAATCAGCGCGAGGGGACAGGACTGCGTGGCCGAACTCTATCAGCAGGACAGCCGGATGGTGACCCGGATCGGTGGAGGCGATTTGAGCAGCGTGCCGGGGAATAAGGCAGACCGGTATGAAGCGGGGTACCAGACCTTTAAGGCCAACGCCCGCGAGGTAGAGAGGATAATCGACCTCATGACCCTGAATCTGCAGAAAAGCATGACCATAAACGACAACCCCGACGGGACCAGGGATGTTTCCCTGCAGGTCACCGGGGCCCAGATCCCCGACCTGGAAAACGCGATCGTGTCCCTGCTCCTGAAATCCGCCAACAACAGCCCGGCGACCGGGCCAGTCTCATCCCTTATCAGCGGGAGCCTGCCCAGACTGGTTGAAAACATCACGGTCAACGGCATCGATTTCCAGGCCAAGATAAACGCCGACGACCTGATATCCCAACAGACCGTCAATATCGCCGTTAGTGGCGAGGATGCCGACGGAAACCGGCACAACCTGATGCTGGGACTCGACCTCAACCTCTCCGGTTTCGGCAGCACCGTTCCTGATACCGTTAAGTAACATAAATCGCTCTAATGCCAGACCCTCTCGGATGTTGTCGGGAGGGTCTTCGCTTTTATTAAAATGTGGCAATTGTCTGAAGTTTTTTTAAAATCGTCAATTTGACTGGAGGAATTTTGAATTATACACCGAAATTTTACATAAATTGTAAAATGGGGGGGATTTAATGGCGAATATTGCGATCATCGGCGGTGGCAGGGGAGGAATTTCTATTTTAAAGGCCTTCGGGGGGATTGGGGAGTTCGCGATCATCGGGGTTTGCGATGTCAACCCCGACGCCCCGGCGGTCAAGCTGGCCCGGGAACAGGGCGTACCCGTTTATACCGACCTCAAAGATGTACTATCTCTACCGAACATCAACGTAATAATCGAGGCCACCGGGAATCAGCGTGTCAAAGAAATCATTTTAGAGAACAAAGCACCTGAGACCCGTCTGATAGAATCGGATGTAGCTAACATCGTGATGACACTTACCGAGGCCCACGACCAGAAGCTGAAAAAGGCGAGCGGAAAGAAAGCGGCTTTCAAGACCTCCGCCTCCTTTTTATTGCAGACCTACGGTAAGGAAGGGGTTATCTACTTCACCACCGATCTGACCCAGTACGACTTCGTGGAAAGCAGAAACATCAGCATCCCCGGCATCAAGGTGGGGGAAAAACTGGCGAGCGTCAGCATCATCGAGCAGTGTATCAACACCCGGCGCCCTCAAAACGGCACGATTGAACGGGCGGTCTACGGTATACGCCTGCACGTATGGGTGGCGCCGCTTTTCGAGGATGACGGATCCGACGTGGTGATCGGAACCTACGGGGTCTTTCTGCCAAAACTGCACGTGGTGGCCAAGGCCTTCGATATCTTCGCCCCTATCGTGGCGGAGTCCCAACCCGAGGGTGCCTGGGTGGGGATAACGGACCTGCAGAAGATCGCTTTCCGCTATGGTTCCCCGAAGTTTGACATCCCGGAGATAAAGAAGGGCGATTTGCTTAAAGAGGGGGACATCGGCTGGCGGACCCTGAACGAGAAGAAAAAAGTGGTAATGGACCTGACCACCAGGAAATACGGCAACCTGCGCATGATGGGGATTCCGCTCTACGATGAAGAGACCAACGAGCTGGTAGGAACCTTCGGGATCACGGTCCCGCGGAACCTGGCCAAAGACCTTCAGGAACTGGCGGGAAAGCTCAGCGCCAATACCGAGGAGATGGCCAGCGTGATGCAGGAGATCGCGGCCTCGGCGGGAGACATCAGTATCACGGAAGGCAAACTAGCCTCGCAGATCAAGGAGGCCCAGCATAACATCGAACAGATCAATGAGATCCTCGATTTCATCAAAAACGTGGCGGACCAGACCAAGATGCTGGGGCTGAACGCGGCCATAGAAGCGGCCCGGGCCGGGGATCAGGGAAAAGGGTTCGGCGTGGTGGCGGAGGAGATAAGGAAACTCAGCGATCAGTCCAAACAGACAGCGGACCAGATCCGGAAGATAACCCAGATGATAAACGATAACATAGTACAGGCGGTCAAAGCCTCGGAGGGAACCGTGCGGCAGAGCCAGGAACAGGCCGCGGCGACCCAACAGGTGACGGCCTCGGTGATGGAGATGGCCCAACTGGCGGAAAAGCTGACCAGTATGGCCGGCAACCTGTAACCCGTATAGCGAAGAAAGAGACCGGGTCAACCCGGCCTCTTTTTTACCCTAAAATCCAGGTCGGTGCTCAGTTGGTTTCCCGGTCGTAAGGGTTGCCCAGTGACGCGGGCATCCCCGAACCCCGCCGCTTGGCGATGACAATCAGTGCCAGTACCAGAACGGTGGTTATATAGGGAGCCATCTGCAGGAAGAAGGGGGAAACCGTGACCCCGATGGTCTGCAGCCTGAAGGTCAGCGCCTCGACCCCTCCGAAGATGTATGCCCCGAGCATGAGCTTCAGCGGGTCCCACATGCCGAATATCACCAGCGCTAGGGCGATCCAGCCGCGCCCCCCGGTCATGTTGTCCAGCCAGGAAGGGGCGTAGGCCAGAGAAAAGTATGCCCCGGCCATCCCAGCCAGCATCCCGCCGCAGAAGGTATGGATATACCTTATCCGATTGACACTTATACCCGCCGCGTCCGCCGCCGCAGGGTCCTCACCGACCGCCCGGTGGGAAAGCCCCCACGAGGTATGGTAGAGGTAGAGGTATAGAACGAGTGTCAGGATAAAGCTGATATAGACCAGGATGTTCTGCTGAAAGAGGATGGGGCCCAGGAACGGAATCTGGGACAGCCCCGGCAGCGGGATGTCCGAAAACTTGGTGGTGAGCGCTTCTCCGATGTGGCTCCTGGTGATAAAGCTGGAGAGGCCGGTGCCCAGGATGGTGAGGGTAAGGCCGGAGACCACCTGGTTGCCGCGCAGGGTGATGGAGATGAGACCGTGAATCAGCGACAAGAGCCCGCCGGCCAGCATCGCGGCGAGGAGTCCCAACCAGTGGCTGCCGGTAGCCAGTGTGACCAGGAACCCGGAGGCGGCCCCGGTCAGCATCATCCCTTCCACCCCGAGGTTCATGACCCCCGCTCTTTCCGCCAGCATCTCTCCCTGCGCCGCCAGCAGCAGCGGCGTCCCGGCGGCGATTGCCGCCCCCAGGAGGTTGAGCAGGAACATCTCATTCATTGATCTCACCACCTTTTTTCTTCTGTCTAAATACCGCTAGGTAGCGTTCGGCGATGAAATCGGCCCCCAGCAGGAAGAAAAGGATCAGCCCCTGCAGGATGGAGACTAGTGAGTAAGGGGCGCCGACACCCTGGGCACTGAATCCCCCGACCAGCAGACCGCCGAATAGGAACGATACCACGATCACCGCCAGGGGGTTCAACCTCGCCAGCCAGGCCACGATAAGGCCGGTGTACCCGTAGCCCGGTGAAAGCCCGTGCTGCAGCCGGTGGGTTACCCCGGCCACCTCTGTCATACCCGCGATCCCGGCGATGCCGCCGCTGATAGCCATGACCAGAACGATATTCTTCACGGTATCGATCCCCGCGTATCGCGCGGACTCCTGGCTCTCACCCATGACCCTCACCTCGTAACCCCACTTGGAGTATTTGATCAGCCACCAGAGCAGTACCGCCACCAGGATGGCCGCCGCCAGACCCAGGTGCACGCGGGTGTCGCCCAGGACCGGGAGGTAGGTGTTTTCCGTCAGGCGGGGGCTCAGAGGGAAGTTCGATTTGGGGTCCTTCCAAGGCCCGAAGATGAAGTAGTCGACCCAGATTATACCCAGGTAGTTGAACATCAGCGTGGTGATGGTCTCGTTGATACCCCAAAACGCCCGCAGGAACCCGGGAATCAGGTTCCACACCACTCCAGCCAGGCATCCCGCGACCAGCATAGCCGGGAGCAGCAGGGCCGGGGACAGCTGGGGGAACCAGAAGGCGATCCCGGTGGCCGCGAAGGCGCCCAGGTAGAGCTGACCTTCTGCCCCGATGTTCCACAGCTTGACCTTAAATGACAGGGACGCGGCCAGAGCGGTTAGCATTATCGGGATGGCCTTGACCAGGGTCTCCGATATGCTGTAAGTGCTGCCGAACGCGCCTTCCAGCATGGCGCGGTATACCTTTTCGGGCGAGTAGCCCTGGACCGCCAGGAACAGCCACCCTATGACCAGGGAGATCAGGATCGCGAAGGCCGGTCCGAGCAGAACCCGGGAGACCTGATAGCTGTCAATTTTAAAATTAATTCGCCTCATCCCGGTCACCCCTATCCAGTCCGGCCATCAAACGACCCAACTCCTCGATTTTAATCTCACCAGTGTCGTAGGCGGGGGACAAACGGCCCCGGTACATTACCGCCACCCGGTCGGCCACCCGCATTATCTCATCCAAGTCTTCCATCACTAAAAGGATAGCGGCGCCGCGTTCCTTCTCCTTCCAGAGCATGTGGTAGACCGCCTCGATGGCGGCGATATCCAACCCCCGGGTGGGATAGGCGGCGATGATCACCGCCGGGTTTTCCTCGATCTCCCTTGCCAGCATCAGTTTCTGCTGGTTGCCCCCCGACATCAACTTTACGGGCCGATTGAGGTCCGGCGGCTGGAGGTTGAACTTCTCGACCACCCTCGCGGCGCGGCGGGAGATGCTCTGATAGTCCAACCAGAAGCCCCGGCCGTAGCTTTCTCTATAGTAGTCGCGGAGGATCAGGTTGTCGGTTATACCGAACTCACCCACCAGACCCATCCCCATGCGGTCTTCACAGGCCATCCGGATTCCCATCTGCTGCAGTTCCCGGACGGAGCGGTCGGTGATATCCTTGTCGTCCAGGGTGACCCTGCCGCTCACTATCCGCCGCATCCCGGCCAGGCCCTCCAGCAGTTCGCGCTGGCCGTTTCCAGCCACACCAGCGATGGCCAGGATTTCGCCCCGGCGCAGGTCCAGGTCAGCCCCCGAGACGGCCTGATTTCCACGGTTGCCTATTATACTGATATCCTGGGCTTTCAGAAAAGGGGTGCTGGTTCCCCGAAAGGGGGGGCCCTTCTCATCCAGGTTGTATTCTCGTCCAATCATCAGGGAGGCCAGTGTGGAGACACTGGTCGCCGAGGTGGAGAAGGTGCCGACCATCTCTCCCCGACGGAGTATGGTCACCTTATCGGCTACCTCCATCACCTCGTTCAGCTTGTGGGTGATCAGGATAGAGGTCTTGCCAGCCTGGGCCAGCTTCTTTAACAGGGCGTAGAGTTCCGATGCCTCAGCCGGGGTCAAAACGGCCGTGGGTTCATCTAAAATCAGCACCTCGCAACCCCGGTGCAGGACCCGGATGATTTCGAGCCTCTGCAGTTCACCCAGGGAGAGCTGCTGAGCCACCTGGCGGGGGTCCAGTTCGATCCCGTACTCCTTGATGATATCGGCAGCAGACTGTTCCAGGCGTTTTTTACTGAAAAACCTTTTTATCCGCCGGTCCCCAAGGGCTATGTTTTCCGCCACAGTCAACGGGAGAACCAGTTTAAAGTGCTGGTAGATCATCCCCACCCCGGCCTGCAGGGCATGAAAGGGGGATTTCAGCACCACCCGATGTCCTTTTATCCAGATCTGCCCGCTGTCAGGATGATACAGGCCGGCCAGGATGCTCATCAGGGTGGTCTTTCCCGCGCCGTTTTCACCCAGGATGGCGTGGATCTCGCCCGGCATCACCTGCAGGTTGATGTCGCGGTTGGCGGCCACCCCCGGGAAGGTTTTGTTGATGTTGCGCATTTCGACGGCTGGGACCATTGACATCTCCTCATCAAAATCAAATGTCAGGGCGGCACTTGAGGCCGCCCTGAACTGTATGATCGGTCTATTCGGGTCTAGGGTTTGGCCGCGGGTACAGTTCCGTCTACCCCTTCCACCAGCCAGGTGATGTTCCAGATATCGGCGTTCGACATCTTCTGTCCGGCCTCTACCTTCACCTTACCGGTGTTGTCCTTGATCGGCCCGGTAAAGGGTTCAAATTTTCCAGCCTTGATCTCAGCGGTCCTGTCTTCCACCAGCTTCTTGACATCGGCCGGCACCCGGTCGGAGATCGGTGTCAGTTTTACGATGTTATCGGACATCGGCCCCCAGTAGTTGCCGCTCTTCCATGTCCCGGCGATAACATCCTGGACCGTCTTTACGTAATATGGACCCCAGTCCCACACCTCGGAGGTGAGGTTGGCAGTCGGGGCATATTTGCGCATGTCGCTGTCGTACCCGATACAGAAGATGCCCTTCTCCTCGGCCGCCTGCTGCGGGGCGTAGGAGTCGGAATCCTGATCCAGCACGTCACAGCCCGCTTCGAGCAGGCTCTTGGTGGCTTCCTTTTCCTTGGCCGGGTCATACCAGGAGTTGACCCATACCACCTTTACCGTCGCCTTCGGGTTTACCTCTCGCACCCCAAGGGTGAAGGCGTCGAGGTGGCGGATAACCTCGGGAATGGGATAAGCGGCCACGAAGCCGATCTTGTTGGTCTTGGTCATCTTACCAGCAATAAGTCCGGCCAGGTATTTGGCATCCTGCATCCTTCCGAAGTATACCCCCACGTTGGGAGCGGTCTTGTCCCCGGAGCAGTGCATGAACACCACGTTGGGGTTCTTCTTGGCTACCTCGATGGTCCCGTCCGAAAATCCGAAACTGGTCGTGAAAATGACCTTGCAGCCTTTCTGCACCAGTTCGTTGATAACCCTCTCGCAGTCAGCCCCTTCCGGGACGTTTTCGTAGAAGATGGTCTCCACGTTCTGGACATTCTGTTCCAGGTACTTGCGGCCCTGATCGTGCGCGTAGGTCCAACCGCCGTCGCCGATGCTGCCGACATAGACAAAACCGACCTTGATCTTTTCCGCCTTGGGTTGTTCCGCGGCCGGCGGGGCTGGGGCAGTCTTGTTTCCGCACCCCGATGCGACCATTACCAGCATAAACACCAGCAGGGTAACGAGAAAAAGGTTCTTCCTCATTCTATATAGGCTACTCAAATACAGACCCTCCTATTCGATAATGGTGAGCGTTGGTGACTGTGCCTCCTTTCTCCAGAAAATCTCAAACGGCAAATAATAATCGTCTGAAGTATAAGTTATCTTACAAAAATCTTTCAATTAATTCTCTGTCAAAAGTCCATTTCCCTGCCGGAAAAATAAAAAATAGGGAGAAAGATGTAGACCCGAAAAGACCGAAACCGACCAGTTGAAAATCGGTGTTTAAGCCGCTGTCACCGGCGGCGCACAAGAAAAAACACCCGAGGTGCTTCAGGTGTTTGGCCGTCAGAGCGGTGAAAATCGGGGCGGCAGTCGAAAACCCTAGTTATCTATCCCCAGTTCGTCGAACTTGATGTTCTCATGCGGCGGCAGCTGGTCCAGTATATCCACGAAGGCCTTGACCAACTCCGCGTCGAACTGAATCCCGGCGCCATCGATCAGCTCTTTTTTAATATGCTCGTGGTCCAGGCGGACCCGATACATGCGGTCCGACATCATCGCGTCGTAGGCGTCGGCGATGGCCACGATGCGTGCCAGCAGGGGTATCTCGTCCCCGGAAAGGCCGTCCGGGTACCCGTTGCCGTCCATCCTCTCGTGGTGGTGGCGTACCACCGGGATGACATCCTTAAACACCGATATGGCGGAAAGGATGTGCGCTCCGGTTAGGGAGTGCTTCTTTATCTCTTCGTACTCGGCCGGAATCAGTCTCTCGGACTTCAGCAGTATGTCATTGGCGGTGCCGATCTTTCCGATATCATGAAACAGCCCGCTCAGTTTCAGGGTATTGATATCGCTGTCTTTCAGCCCGATAGCGTTCCCGATCGCAACCGAGTAAAACGCGACCCGGTCGGAATGGCCGCGGGTATAGATATCCTTGGCGTCGACCGTCAGCCGCAGGGCCTGGATGGTGTCGATGTAGTTGCGCTTAAGCTGCATGTAAGTTCGGTTGAGCTGCTCGTTTTTGACGTTGACCAGCGAGTGCAGGAAAGCGTTGCTGAGGGAGGAGGAGGCCTGGTTGGAGAATATCTCCAACAGACGCAGTCCGTCCTCGCGTTCGGAGGTCTCCACGAAGATTACCCCCAGCGAGTGCTGGTACTCGTTGATCAGAGGGATGATCACCCCTTCGTCCAGAAGTATGTTGGTCAGGTTTGCCCGCGCGGTGCCTATCTCGGCTATGAATTCCGCGTTCAGCATAGACCAGAAAGAATCGATATCTATCCGGTACTTGCCGATCCCGCGGAATAGGCTGGTTTTATCGACAGTGCCATCGGTCGGGTTGTCCACCAGGATAAACGCGTTGGTGCTGTTGACTATCGGCATAATCTGGAGCAGTATCTCCTCCAGGATGCCGTCGATCGGCTGCAGCTGGTAGATCTTGGGCACCGACTGGAGTATCTTGTTCAATCCATCTCTGAACTTGGCGATGGTGCGCATCTGGGCGATGGATTTAATCCCCGATTCGATTAAAAGCAGCAGCTGGTCGAAGTTGTCGCTTTTCTCACAGTAACCCTGGATGTCCAGCTGCCTGATGGTTTCGAGCGGGGGAGCCAGGTCTTTATGGCCGGTCAGCAGCAGGATATAGAGTTCCTGATTGAACTCGCGGATCTTTTCGACCACCTTGTCGCCGTGCAGGGGCTGCATGAGGAAGTCGAGGATCATCAGGTCGAAGTGTTCATTGCGCACCATCTCGATCGCTTCCAGGGGATAGGTGGTACCCTTATAGATGTAGCCGTTGCGGCGAAGCAAGGTGGCGATCGAGTCGATTATACCCACTTCATCGTCCACCAGTAGTATCTTGTAGTCATGAATCTCCTGGTACAATTTCTTCCGCATCGTCAGTTCCCCCGAATACTACAGTCTTGGAACGGAAATGTACAGTGAGGTGCCGTTGCCGACACTGGAATCGATCCACATGTTGCCGCCGAACTTGCCCTTGATGGTGATGTAGGAGAGGTAGAGTCCTAACCCGGTTCCTTTTTTACCCTTGGTGGTGGTCATCTCTTTAAAGATCCTTTCCTGGACCTCTTCAGGTATTCCGGGGCCGTAGTCCCTGATAGTCAGCCGGATGTTTTGGGGAATCAGGCTACAGGGCTCCACCACCAGATCGATCTGACCCTCGACATCCTCATAGGCCTCGATGGCGTTGGAGATGATGTTGCCGACGATCTGGATCAGGTTGTTCATGGTTCCCAGGACCTCGGTTTCCGGCGGCACCTGGTTGTCTATGTTTAAAAAACAGTGATGCCGGCGCAGCTCGAACTTCATCAGTATCTCTATCCGCTTCAGAAACTCTGAAACCGTAAACTTACTCATGGAAGAGTCGCTCAACCGAACCGCCTGGTCCTTTACCGCCGAAATCACCTCGGACATATAGGAGCAGAAGGGTTTGGTCTTGTTAATCCATGATAGCATTTCGTTGGAAATTTCCTTATGGTCATCATCTGTTACGGTCCGGTCACCGATAGATATCTGATACTCGGTAACCAAATCGCGCAGTGCTTCTAATGCCCCCGCTATAGACATGATGGGTGTCCTGAGGTTATGGGCGATACCGCCGATCAGCTGCCCCAGCGAGGCGAGGTGCTGCTGTTCCATCAGCATGGCCTGGTTGCGGTTAATGGTTTCGATGGCCTTGTGGATCTGGGTGGTGTCCTTGAAGAAAAACAGCTTGCCCCAGAGAACGTGCATATCAGAGACATAGATCGGTGTGATGTCCACCTGAAAGTGGCGGGCCTCCCCATTGAGCTTCAATTCCTGGTCGAAAGAAAACGGTTGTCCGAGTGACTCGACTTCCTGGGCGTGTCTCCTTAAGTTATCAACAAAACCGCTCATTCCCGGCTGAATTTCAAGGATCTGGTACAGGTTGTCGGCCAGTTTGGGTTTGGTACTCATGAAGTTCTCCTGAAAGGCTCGGTTGAAGTGGACGACCTCATTGCTGTCATTGGTTACCGCGTATCCGTCCGTCATCCGGTCGAGAATAGTCTGGGTGGCCATGGGAGTCATATTCAGGAACCGGTACCTGACGATAGAAAGGTAGAGCATTGCCAGTGTAATGGTAAAGAAAATGGGCGTGTAGTATAAAGGCAGGTTAGCTATCCGCAGGGTGATAACGACATTTAATAAAAAAGGGCAGATAGCGCCGATGAGCATCAAAGAGGACTGCCGGGAGAACAGCCCGGTGTTGCGTACAGTGAAAGCGAGCAGGTTGTAAAACCCGATGATAAGAAATAAATAGGAAAAAACCACGTGAAAATAAAGGACTGGACCGTAAATAAGCTCTGAGTTGAAAAGACCGATGTTGCGGAAAAACAGACCGCCATTTACCTCGTTGGTAAGCAGGGTGATATAGGAGATGGTCGCCGGCAGGAACAGCAGGGAGTGCTTCCAGGTGAGACGCAGCCGGTCGTTTTTAAACATTATACTGGCCAGAAAAAGAAGCACCGGGAGGAAACAGTTGCCGAGAAACCAGAGCTTGACAAAGAATACGATAACCTCTCCAGTAGTGATGAAATAATACCAGGAAAGTATGCTGCCTACCGTCCAGACTATCATCGAGACACACATCGCCTGGAAGACATAATAATACTGGCCCTTGTTTTTGACCCTCAAGGTGTATAGAAACAGAATAACCAGGAGTATTGCCGCCAGGTTCAGCATCATGAAGGAAACACTCATCGCAATCTACTCCAGTTACTTTTTAGTTATACATATTTTAAAAGCCTTGGCCAGGCCATCGACATCAGGCTTACGGAAGATGGAAAAGTGGTCTCCTTCCACCACCAGTCTGTAAATCTCACCAGCGCAGTATTTCTGCCAGCCGGAGATGTTTTTTGTCTGATCTGTTATGACATCATTGGCGGTTACCCCGATGTAGTTAACCCTTGTCTTTATCTTTCCAGGCGGGAAGTACAGGGACCGGGCGTTATGCAGCGTTCGGATGTTGTTTAAATATCTGAGGATGGCGACCGCATTTGCATTCTCGAAGTTAGGTATGGCATCGGAGGCCTCTTTTGGGATTTTCGGGCGGATGTTCTGTTCGGATACTCGACCCGAAAGTGCCAGCTTATTTACCTTATCCCAGAGTTTTTCCAGCGTGTTTGTATTCTGGAGCAGTTTAAACTCCTCAGCGGACAGCAGACTGGCCAGCACCTTTTGTTCTGTTTCGATATCGAAGGGAGCAATTCCTTCCCAGGTCCGGGGGCAGATGGTATTAATCAGGGTCAAGGAACTGACCTCACGGCCGGTTTCCTCGAGCTGCCTCACCATCTCGTAGGCTATAGTCCCACCGAGGCACCAGCCCGCCAGGACATAAGGCCCCTTGGGCTGGATTTCGAAGACCTGATCCAGGTAGAAGGCCGCCAGATCGGCGATGGAAGTGTTTCGAGGCCCCTCACCTTCCTGGAGGTAGCGGATGCCTTGATAGTTTTCATTGTCAAAGAGACGTTGACACAGCTTATAGTAAACATTGGCATCCCCACTCCCGGCATGCGCCAGGAAAACATGATTATCAGTGGTCCCCCGATGCAGTGGTACGATGTTGCGGTAACTGGACTGGTCGCCCAGTTCTCTGAGTTCCGAGATCCGAGCGATTTGGTTTTTCACAGTCGGGAATTCGTAAACATCGTTGAAAAGAAACTCCACCTCGAATTCAGAGTTTATTGCCGTTACCAGGGTTATGGCATCCAGGGAGTCACCGCCAAGATCGAAGAAGTTTTCATTGATTCCGATCTCGTGCACCCCGAGCAACTGTTCCCATATCTCGGCAAGCTTCAACTCATCCCTGGATATCGGCGGGTCATAGTTGTATCGGTGTATATCCACCCGACCCGGCAGGGGGAGGGCGCGTCGGTCGGCTTTACCGTTGGAGTTCAGCGGTATTGCGTCTATTTGAATAAAAAATGGAGGGATCATGAACCTGGGGAGGATCTTCAACAGGGACTTTCGCACCGAGGGAAAATCGATGCTTTCGCCAGGTTTAGGCACCACGTAGGCGCAAAGGTTCTTCTTGCCCTGAACCTCAACACTCAACACCACGGTATCGGCGATAGCCGGATGTCTGCGCAGGGCGCTCTCGATCTCGCCCAACTCTATCCTAAGGCCTCTTACCTTTACCTGGGTATCGATACGACCAAGAAACGCTATCTCGCCCCTGGGGTACCAGCGTCCCAGATCACCGGTGCGGTACAGGCGCGCACCGGGGTTGAACGGATCCGGGACAAAACGCTGATTGGTGAGTTCGGGGTTGTTCAAATACCCGAGTGACAGGCACTCCCCGCCGATAAAAATCTCACCCGGCACCCCGATGGGGACTATCTGCATGTGCCGGTCCAGTATGTAGACCCTGGAGTTGGAGGTGGGGCGGCCGATTGTGATTTCATTGGTGTGGGTAAGGTTCTTACAGGCCATTACGACAGTCGTCTCTGTAGGTCCATAGCCGTTAAGGATCTCGGCGTTCATCAGCTCCTTCATCCGCTGCAGCAGGGAGGGAGGAAAAACATCGCCGGCCACCATCACCTCTTCGAGGCAGGAGCAGCACTCGCGGCTGTCGGGTTCGTCCAGCAGCAACTGCATGTGGATGGGAGTGAAAAATATGTTGGATATCCGGTGCCGACGGATCAGCCCCTTTTGCAGGGCGGGAATCCTCTGTTCAGACTCATTGGCGATAACCACCTTCATGCCGTTAACCAGGGATGGGAATACCTCCAGGATGAAGATATCGAAAGAGATGGTTCCGATAGAAAGAACCGCACCGCCAGGCCGGTATTTTACCGGTTCGCGGATAGCGTTGACGAATGAATAGAGTCCGGAGTGTTTTATCATGGCCCCCTTGGGGAGTCCGGTAGACCCGGAGGTGTAAATAATATAGACCAGATCTTCGGGTTCATTGATTACCTGGGGCCGCCATGATGGAGACTCTTTAACCCGGCGGCTGTTGGGGGATATATAACTCCGCTGATTCACTGAAAAGCGGGAGGCCAGCTCACGGGTAGTTATAACCAGCTTGACATTGCTGTTTTCCAATAAAAATCGGACTCGCTCCTTCGGATAAGAAGAGTCGACCGGTAAAAAAGCGCCACCCGACTTTACAACCCCCAGGATAGAGGTCATCATTTCCACACTGCGGGGCAGCATCACGGCTACGATGTCGTTTCGGTTGACTCCGTTCTGGCGCAGGAAGTGGGCCATCCGGTTGGCTGCCTTATCGATATTGTCGTATGTAATCGAACGGTTGCTGCACACAACCGCTGTGGCATTGGGAGTAAGATCAACCTGTTTTTCCAGCAGCTCGGTAAATGTTGTGTGGCTCTGGTTGTAATTATCGGAAATACTGTTAAAAGCCATGATTCGTCCACGTTCTTCACTGTCCATAGCGTTGAGCTGGTGAATGGGTTTTTCCGGGTGATCGATGGCATCGGCGATCAGGCACTTGAGATGAGTGAAAATGAACTCGATCTCCCGTTCAGCGAAGCAGGAGGTGTTGTAGTCGAAGTTCAGGATCAGCGTGCCGTCGTCGTCACGGTCGTTGATATGAATAATCAGCGGCTCGTTCTGGAACCCGGAGAAGTGCCAGCGGGTGGAGCCATCCCAGAGCAGCAGGTTTTTTGAGGTCTTGGCGTTCTGGTAGGAGATGGTGATTTCAAACAGGTTTTCGACCTGGCTGTTTACCTTGCGGATATCCTTTAACAGAGAATCGAATGGGTACTGCTGATGACGCAGAATCGAAATCCAGCTGGAATTGATCTCCCGCGCGTAGTCTATCAGCCGGGAGGATTCATTGACGCTGAAGCGCAGGGGCACGGTGCTGATAAACATCCCAACCATGCCTTTTTCCATCGCGTTCAAACGGTTAAGGACCGGCGATCCCAGTACCACATCGTCGGTTCCGGCTATACGGTTCATGTAAACCACCAGCATGGTCAAAAAGAAAGAGAACACGGTGATACCGGACCCTTTACAGAACTCCCTGATCCTGGCCGCTTCCGCAGTGGTCACGACGAAGGCCTTGCGGCGGGCGGCAATGTTCTTCTTCATATTTTTTTTGGTCTGCAGCGAAACCAGGTCGGGTACCGGGGTGAACTTGTTCATCCAGTATTCACGGTCGCGGTCGTGTTTATCCGAGTTTTGGTATTCCTTTTCGCGTCTTATGTAATCCAGGTAGGAAGGATTGTCCACAGATTCGGGATCTCTTCCCTCGCTGTAGGCACGGTAGGCGGTCATGATCTGCGAATAAAGGACCATCTCACTCCAGGCGTCCGTGATTACGTGATGCAGTTTGCTGTAAAACCCGCCCTCGCTGTCGCTTATCTTAAAGGTGGCGAAGTAAAAGAGGTCGGAGTCGATAAGCCGCATCGGTTGACGGGAGAGGTGTGAATCCCACTGGTAAAGCTCTTCGATCGGTCTGCCGGAGAAGTCGATGAAATCCACCTTGAAGGGTTGGAAATCAGCATAATACTGCAGCGGGTGTCCACCCTCTTCAATAATGCGGGTGCGGACAGCATCGTTATTCTTTACTACGTGGTTCAGGGCTTTTTCCAGGGCGGCATAATCGATGTTTTCCTTGATCCGTACCGTAGCCGCTATGTTCGAGACCCCGGTCCCGGGAAAGGCCTTCTCGACATACCAGATACGCTTCTGCGGGTGGGTGAGGGGGTATACTTGCTTCACAGTCTCCTCCTTTTAACTTTCGAAAGTTTAACCGAAGGGTCCTGGATCTCGAATCTATCAATTGTGAATGCTATAGTTTTAACAAAGAGCGTACAAATAAGAATATAAGTCGGATATCACTAAGGATAGATCAATTCACAAAAGGTATTTTTTAATATAAATAATATTAGATAATTTAATTAGGCCCCAGGCCTGACGCACCTAATTCCCAAGGTCTATTATAATCTAATAAATAGTTCTAAAGTAGCATTTTTTTACAAAACCAGGATAAATCAATAGTATTTAACAAAATTTTACGTTTATCGACACTGTTTGCCGAAAAAATAAATCGATTCACGGCAGATATTATATAAATGACGGAGAGCGGCTGGGGGTAGGATAAAAGAACACGACAGAGCCGCGGGTACTGATGGGATAGCAAGGAGAATCAAAAAGGTTGATGCTCAAGAAGGTAAAAGAGAGATTGATATCGAAACTATATTAACAGATTTAAATCCAGAACCGGTCTAAAGGAGGGATAATAATGAATGTCGTGGTCCTCTTGATTAACGACCGCTCGGAAAACGCCGGGAAGGTCCAGTCCATTTTGACCAAAAACGGTGACATCATTAGAACCCGGCTGGGGATCAACCGCGGGGTGGGCAAAGCCGATGACGAGGTATCGGGATTTATATTCCTCGAACTGTGTGGAGCGGATGCGCGCGTCAAAACCTTGCTGGATGAGCTTAACGCCCTGGACGGGGTAAAGGCCGAGGGGATGAAGATGGAGCTTCCCAGCTGTGCCTGCAGCTGCTGCTGAAACCGAAATCAGAGGTGTCAACCTATTTGAAAACTGGTAACTGGTTTTCATCGGGCCTGGCCCGGGGTGGAAACCAGTTTTTTTGTCCAGAATGTGACAGTATAAAAATATGAAGTCACTCGATTGGTGATAAGATATATAGTAAGGGATTAAAAGCCGGTGGACGGGGAAAACAACTTTTAGGGATTTTAAGACGAGGTGGGCTGAAACATGCAGATACTGATTTTTATTTTGTTTGTGGGTTGCCTGTTTTACTT
The DNA here is from genome assembly GCA_013178275.1 of Bacillota bacterium. GTDB lineage: Bacteria > Bacillota > Ch66 > Ch66 > Ch109 > Ch109. The sequence continues at coordinate 28,440 of JABLWZ010000027.1, forward strand.
CCTGTTAAAGTCGGTCAAAGAAAAAAGTTATCGACAGGGGTTCCAGGATGGACAAAGGCTTAAAAACCGCGAAGGAAGCATCGATGTTGAGTTTAAAGTTGTAAAGGATGAAGAAAAAAAGGGATAAACTCGAAAAATTTTTTTATAATTTGAAAATTGTTTTATTGACATTTATACTAAAATATTAAAGAATAGTATTAAAAATAAAAAATAAGAGGTGTCCTATGAATTCTGATTCAGATTTCCTCACCGTCGCCCAGGTGGCAGAAGAGCTGCAGGCCAATTATCAAAAAGTTCTCTACATGATTCGCACTAATAAACTTCCGGCTAAAAAAGAAGGGAAGGCTTTTAAAATACCTTCCAACTACCGGGAGCTTATGGTCGAGAAAGCAAAAGAAAACAAGGGCCGGAAAAAGCGCGCCTCCAAAAAAGGACGGCCAGCGGTAAAAGACGCCGCTCCCAGGGCCGGACGTGCCAAGAAGCTGGATATCGCCGAAGAACAGCTGGCCGGCAACCTGGCCAAGGCGATCATGGATCTGGTGGAGTATCAGGTCAGCGCCGCTCTGAACAAGAGCAAGAAAGCGGCTAAAAACAAGTAATAAATTGAGTTGGAGATGAGGACTGTCCAATTCCGTTGGAACAGTCCTGTATTTTTTTATTATGAAGACCCCGCTGATCGAACCGGTACACCTGATCAAAGGTAAAACCCCGTTCCCAAACTGCAACTGCCTCCTGATCGAGGACCGTACCCGCACGGTGGTCGACACCGGGATGGAGCACGCGGTTTTGCTGGAGTGCGACCCGCTCAAGGTTGACCTGGTTTTAAACACCCATGCCCATGTCGACCATATGCACGGAAACTGGGGATTTCAAAACGCCCGGATAGGCTTTCACCGGTTTTCGGAGGCCGCGGCCCAGGACCAGGAGGTGTTTGGACAGGATTACATACTCTCGATGTGGTCGCGCCTGATGCCGGAGCCCCTGGATCTCGAGTATGTGCTTGGGCAGCCGGGGGAAAGGATGCTCATCAGAAAATCCACAATGGTCGCTTACCCCGCTTCCCGGGTGGATTTTACATTCGAATCGGGCGATGAGCTGGATTTGGGCCGGGTTAAACTCAGGGCTGTGTATCTCCCCGGACACTGTCGGGGGCATAGCGGTTTCTACTGGGAAAAAGAGGGGCTGCTGTTTTCGGCCGACATAGACTTCTCCGAGGGCGGCCCCTGGTATTACAGCGAAAGCGCTGACATCGACGAGTTCATCGATTCCATAAACCGGATAATAGAGATCGACCCCCGGATAATTGTCCCCGGGCACGGACGGGTGATCAAGGCCCCGATAAAAGAGGCGGCGCGGCGCTTCCTGGAGCATTTCAGCCGCCGGGATGAAACGATACTGCGCCAGCTGGCCAGACCCTGCACCTTGGAAAGCTTAATGAACCGCAACCTGATTATCCCAGAGTATATCCGGCCGACCCTGATATTCTGGGAGAAGGTGATGTTTCTCAAGCACCTGAACCGCCTCATCGGGCTGGGTGAAGTGCGGGAGGAGGAAGGGGTCTACTACCGGGTTTCTTAAAACTTAATCATCAATAAAGGATTTCAATCATTAAACCAGGAACTATTTAACTTGGTTATTTTTTTATTTGAGAACAGGGGTGGGAGCGATGAGGAAGAACAAATCCCTCCGGTTGATAAGCGCCATGCTGGTGATAGTTTTGCTTACCGGGATGGCCGGGTGCAAAAAAAAGGAGCCGGCAACCGTGGAAGCGAGTCCGCCGGCATCCAGAACGTACAGCCTGGGACAGTGGGCGGCCGCCTCCGGATTCGCCGCTTACCGGGAGGAGCCGGTCACGGTGAAGCCGGCGGTCCCCGACTACCAGGTCGCGGCTGACCTGAACAATGTCATCAATAAGCAGCAGTTCGAGTTCTCCCCGGATGCCCTGCGGCTGTTAACCACCAACAGTTTTGTGGTTGCCCCGGCGAAATACACGGAGTTTTACGACCTCTACGACAGCAGCCGCTACGAGTACGTCGCCAACTTCGTCACCACCGACGCCATGATGCACAGCTACCACCTGTACTTTGACCACCTCTTGAGCAGTGTGGAGAAGCAGCACCTCTACCCGACCTTAAAAAAACTCAATCGATCGATGCTTGATGTATCGATCGAGGAATACCAGGGGCTGAAAGGCACCGGCTGGGAAAACGCCGCCCGGCGAAACGTGGCCTATTTCGCGGTGGCCGAGAGGCTGCTGGACCCCGCGGCCCAGGTGCCGGCCGAGGTCAGCGATATAGTCGGACCGGAGCTGGAGCTGATAAACCGGCATGACGGTATAGGGACATCCCCGGTGATGAATGTCGGGCAGGCCCCGGACCTCATGGAAAACCTGAAGGCCGACTATACCCAGTACATCCCCCGGGGACACTACACCAGGTCAGAGGACCTGAAGCGTTACTTCCTCGCCATGATGTGGTACGGACAGAACACCTTCCGCCTGAAAAACGAGGATGAGACGCGCTCGGCGGTGCTTATCACCCTGGCGATGAACCAGGGGGATATCCATAAGGACTGGGACAGCATTTACGAACCCACCTGCTTCTTCGTGGGTAAGAGCGACGACCTGAACTGCAACCAGTACCAGAACATAATGCTGCAGACCTACGGGCAGCTGCTGAGCCTGGATCAGCTGGCGGGGGACGCGGAAAAATGGCGGCAGTTTTTAAAACAGACGGAGGAACTGGAACCCCCGATGATCAACTCCATACCGATCTTCGACGAGACCATCCAGCCTGACCGGACCAGGGAGATTAAAGGGTTCCGTTTCATGGGCCAGCGCTTCACCCTGGATGCCTCGGTGTTCCAGCGCCTGATCTACCGGGAGGTCAAGGAAAACCCCCAGGGAGAGCGGCGGATGCTGCCCCGGGGACTGGACATCCCGGCAGCCATGGGATCGGACACTGCCTACTCGATACTGAAGGGGATGGGGGAGACCAGTTACCAGGGATATTCCCAGAACCTGGATAAGATGAGGGACTATATCGCGGGGCTGCCTGAATCGACCTGGACCCAGAACCTGTACTGGTCCTGGCTGCACACCCTGCAGCCGCTGGTCTCGGAGAAGAAGGAGGGTTATCCCCGGTTCATGCGCAACGAGGCCTGGGCCCGCAAGGAGCTGTCCACCTACCTGGGCAGCTGGACCGAGCTGAAGCACGACACCGTTCTCTACGGCAAGGCGGTTATGGCGGAGATGGGCGGAGACGGGGTGGAGCAGGTGGACGACCGGGGTTACGTGGAGCCCAACCCGCTGCTTTACTCCCGCCTGGCGGCGCTCTCCGCACAGACCCGGGAAGGGCTTTCATCCCGGGGGATGCTCGGGGAAGATGACCGGGTGACCCTGGAGCGGATAGAGCAGCTTTCACTAAAACTTAAGGCCATCTCGGAGAAGGAGCTGAGCAACACCCCTCGCTCCCAGGAAGAGTACAACGTGATCCGCTTTTTCGGCGGAGAACTGGAACACATCTGGATTAAATCCATGCAGGATGACGACCGGGACTTCAGCAACACCCAGGCCCCGGTGGTAGTCGACGTCGCGAACTCTCCTTCGGAAACCTTGGAGGAGGGGGTTGGCTATATCTATGAAATCTACGTGGTGGTGCCGGTCGACGGCATACTCAGGATCGCCCGCGGCGGGGTCTTTTCCAGTCACGAGTTCGTGTTACCGTCGGCGCAGAGGTTGACCGACGAGGAGTGGCAGCAGATGCTGGAGGAGGGCAAGGCGCCCCCGCTGCCGGCCTGGACCCGCTCCTTTACCTCGACCGGGAACGTTCGGGTGTTGCCGCCCTGGAGAAGGGGTTAGTATGTACCGTAAGTGGACGGTTCTAATGGTTTCGGTGATAGTGGCTATATCGGGCCTGCTTTTAATCTGCGGCCACACCTTGACCCGAGGTGGGCCGGCGGTCGGTGACGACCGTGTGTACGACCTGGATCAGGATGGGGTGCCGGAAAGATATGTATTGAATGACCAACAGTTGATTATCGCTGGGGAAAAGGAGATCTGGCGGTCACCTCCCGAGTGGGAGGTGACCGGCTTCAAACTGGCCGATGCCACCAACGATGGGCAGGGAGACCTGCTGCTGGTATTATGGAAGAGTGGGAGTTTCGGCCAGCATAAGCCGTTCTGGTTTAAGGGTGAAGACGACCAGTACTCCAACCACCTGTTTGTTTATAACCTGGCCAAGGGGAAACTGCACCCGGTTTGGTGCTCTTCCGCCCTGGATCAGCCGATCATTGAGCTGTCGGTAGCCGATGTGGACCAGGACGGGAGAAACGAGCTGGTGGTGCTGGGCGAAGAGGGAGCCCTGACCACCTGGCGGTGGCGGGACTGGGGTTTCCATCAGGTAGAAAGCGGGAATAACAATTTAAGATAAGACAGATTACGAATTGGAGGGGGAGCTTATGGAAAGGGAGTGTCGGCTGATGGCCGACATGTTGCGGGAGTCGAAGAGCACCGTGGTCTTTACCGGGGCGGGGATGAGCACCGAGTCGGGGCTGCCCGACTTCAGGTCCGCCCAAGGCCTGTGGCGGGGGCACGACCCGCGGCGTATAGCGTCGATAGACGCCTTTCACAGCAACAAGGAGGACTTCTACCCGTTTTACCGCCAGCGCATAAAAAGCATGCTGGAGGTCCAGCCGAACCCGGGACACCACCTGCTGGCCAAGTGGGAGAGGATGGGGACCGTCAGGGGGATAATCACCCAGAATGTAGACCGCCTGCACCGGGCGGCCGGGTCCCTTCAGGTGGTGGAACTCCACGGCAACCTGCACGAGTCCCGCTGCAGCAGGTGCGGGGCGGTCCACAGCAGCAAGCTGATGCTGGAGCAGGAGAACTGCCCGCTCTGCGAGGGCTATCTCCGTCCCGCGGTGGTACTCTTCGGTGAAACCCTGGATGAGGGCAACCTCGACTCGGCGGATGCCCTGAGCCGGGCCGCGGACCTGTTTATCGTACTCGGTTCTTCCCTGGAGGTTTCCCCTGCCAACTGGTACCCGAGGCAGGCCAAGCTGGGCGGAGCCAAGTTGATTATCATAAACCGGGACCCGACCCAGCTGGACCACCTGGCCGACCTGGTGATTCACGGGTCGATCGGCGAGTGCCTGGTCAGAGCGGACGAATTTCTGGCTATACCCGGGAATTGAGCGAAGGCATTGAAAAAAGGCTGGACCGCAAGAGAATCAGCCTAATGGGGAGGATAAGCATGAAGAAGATACTCGGCATCGTCTCATCCACGAGAAAACTGGGCAACAGCGAGATACTGGTCAAGGAGATCATGGGCAGCGTGCCCGGGGAGTGCACCCGGGAATTGATCCGGCTCACCGACCTGAAGATAGAGCCCTGTCGGGCATGCTACCGCTGTCTGCAGCCCGACACGGAGTGCCAGATCAAGGACGACTTCAATTATATTTTGGGGAAGATCAAGGAGGCGGACGCGGTCATATTCGGGGTCCCGGTTTACCTCCTGGGACCTCACGGGTACTACAAAATGCTGATCGACCGTATGGTGGGCAACGAGAACCACTCCCGGTTCACCGAGGGCAAACCCTTCGTGACGGTGATACCCTTCGGCCAGAAGCGCTGGGAAGGATACGCGCGGGCGGCGACCCTGGTCCTGCCCCGGCTCCTGAAGATGAAGCTGGTCGACACCTGGCTGGTGCACGCCACCCTGCCGGGCGAGGCCTTCATCGACCCCGACAACCTGGAACACGCCAGGAAGCTGGGCCGGGAGCTTTTCACCCGCGAAGCGAAAGCGCCGGCGGCAAGGGAATGCGGTTTCTGCGGGTCCGATATCTTTCGGCTGCTGCCCGACAACCGGGTGGAGTGCCCGATCTGCGGAGCGATCGGGGTTTTAAAGCCGGGCAACCTCCCGGACGTTTCCGGCAGCGATTACACCCGCTACGATCCCCTCGAAATGGAGGAGCACTTCAAGGTCTGGCTGGTTGAGATGAAGCAGAAGTTCCTGGCGGAGAAGGACAGCCTGAAGGAGATCCAGAAGGGGTACCAGGAACCGGCGTGGTGGGTCAAACCTTAGACGATTAAACCCGAAAGATTCGGGTCCGGCGGTGGGTTCGGTTGATGCCGCCGCTTCGACCGATGGTCACGGCCGGTCAGGGGGCCTGCGGCTCTCGACGAACCAGTCGATTAACCGCCTCGCGATGCTGAGCCGGCCGGGTATCTGATCCGGCAGCCGGTCCGCCTTGAACCATCCCGCCTCGATAATCTCCCCGTCGTCGAGCTTCAGTTTCCCCCGGTCGTATTCCGCCGTGAAACCAATCATCAGGGAATTCGGGAAGGGCCAGGGTTGGCTGCCGAAGTAGCGGATGTTCTTGATCTCGATACCGACCTCTTCCCGAACCTCTCTCCGCAGACAGTCCTCCAGGCTCTCCCCCGGCTCCACGAAACCCGCCAGCACGCTGTAAAACCTGGTTTTAAAGGTCCGGTTGTACGCCAGCAGGATCTCGTCTCCCCTGACGATCGCGGCTATGACCGCCGGGGATATCCGGGGATAAGCCTCCAGTCCGCAGTCAGGGCAGACCCGGACCGTTTCCCCCTCCCGGGGCGAGGTTTTACCCCCGCAGTGACCGCAGTACTGATGGTTGCGGTCCCAGTTCAGGACCTGGATGGCGCGCCCGGCCACGGCAAACAGGTTTTCCGCCGCGAAAAAAAGCCGCCTCAGGTCCATCCAGGACATTCCCGGAGGCAGCGGGGCATCCTGCCCGACCTCCACGGCAAGGCAGGGGCAGCCGTCCAGGGTGCCCAGGTAAAGCCGCCTTAAGGGATTGAGTTCCAGGAACCACCCGCCGTCACCGGCCAAAGGCAGGGTTACCCGGTCGACGGTGCTTACCAGCAGCAGGTCCCGGTAAAACACCAGCCAGTATGAAGGGCTGCCGGTTGATTGGGTTAGAGGGGGAGCCGGAATGAAATGCATAAACCCTCCGAGATCGGGTGTCCCTTTATTAAACTGGTATATCAGGGATTCGGCCAGAATACAAGTCGACAGAAAAGCACGGCCCCCACTGCCACGAGAGCCGTACCGCAGGCTGATCCAGGTCTAGATTATCTTGTCGGTGTCGAGCAGGGTCAACAGGTTCTCGTCTATCTTGGCTATCCCCATGATTCCGCTGGTTACCGCGATCTCGTCATCAATGCTGCCGGCCGTCTCAATCTGGTCGTCGGACAGGTTTAACACCTCGGACACCTCATCAACCAGCAGCCCCACCACGTTTCCCGCTTTTTCGACCAGGAGCAGCCTGGTTTCATCAGTGGTCTCGATGCTGCCCATGTTAAGCTTCATCAGGGTATCTATAACCGGAACCACCTTGCCCCGGACATTGGTCACACCGCAGATATATGGAACGGAAGAGGGCAGCTTGGTTATAGGAAGCAGCCTCAGGATTTCTTTGACCTTGGTTATCTCGATGCCAAAATAGTTTTCTCCCAGTCTGAATGTCACCACCTGGGTAGAACTCATGATTAACCCTCCCTCTCTAAATTGTTGCTGGTCTGAAGGTCCTGTTTTTGTAGGACCAGGGTCCTGAACAGTATTATACAATAAATTGACATTCTTATACAAACTCTAACTAAGGAAAGGGTTTCCAGGCGGGATTAACGTATAATATCCGTTGTCGTATTAAAAAGAATTAAGATAAATAACTGTAAATCAGGCTATAATGTGGTAAAATATTACGCGTACATCAGATATTTAAACTTATTTCATAATCATTATACGTTTCTTTGTAATGGAGTGGATGCACGTGATACTTACAGGTCATACCCCGGTCGAGGTCAAAGGGTCGTTGGAGGGAATTCCCGATGAATTAAAAAACAGTGCTGCCAAGATCCTGGCCTTTTCCGGGATCCCGGAAGAAAGGGCCGCACTTTTACAGGCCAATCTCAGGTTGTTCCAGAACCTCAAGGACAAAAACATGATGGACAACGAGGCCCGCCGGATCCGCGAGATCGTCGCCAAGGTGTTCTTTGAGGTTTACGAAGCGGTACTTAAAAGGGTGATCCGGGAAAAGAGTCGTGACCGCCTCCCCCAGATGCTGTTGAGGTTCGCCTACCTTGACGAAAACCTCCTGACCCCGGAACAGGTCATGGCCCTGTACCAAATGACGGAGAGCCCGGCCGGAAACGTAGGGCTGTCCATATACGATACCGGAGCCTGGATGGAGCAGGTGTACTCCATGGAAAAGGACCCCTCGCTGAACGAGTACGGGCTGGACTACTTCGACGTCTTCCGCGACAAGAAGAAGCGGGGGGAACTTACCGAGCAGGACCGGGTGGGATACGAGCGTGACTGCGATGGCCGGCTGCAGCATGAGCTGCTGAACCTCTTCCGGCTGGGACAGAGGATCTGCTGCGGTCACGTGGGAAGCTACTTTCCGACCCTGCACAAGGGGATGATACAGGGATACCTGGAAAAGTCCCTGGTAACGCCCGAGCGGGTCAAGGAAAGCCTCAACCGGGTCCTGGAGGTAGACTTTTCGGCCTTCCATCGGGAACTGGTCTACAGCCAGCCGGGCGGGATACAGAAAGAGCTGATAATGAAACCCGTCATGCCCGATTTTATCCTGGTGCCGACCTTCGGTTCGCGGGCGGTTATGTGGCAGGGGCTGACGGGCAAGGTCAGGAACTCCCCGGGGCGCATCCTTTTCCCGCAGTTCACCTCGGAGAACCTGGACAACCTGATGATCGACGCGGTGGCCAAGTTTCGCTGGGACCTGTCTAAGAGCATGTACAGCTACACCAACAACGACGGGCCGGGATCCCTGGTCTCCGATTATATCGACTACCTGCAGTTTTACCGAAAGAACCGCGACCTTTCGGATGAGGCGAGGGAAAAGGTTAAAAAGCAGGTGGACAAGTACCGCAACAACACCGGGGAGATCTTCGCGGCGGATTACCACACCTGGATAACCTACGAGTCCAAGGGACTGGTCCGGCTGAACAAGGTGGCCAGAAAGATACTCTTCAAACACTGTCCTTTCTCCAAGACGGTGCGGGAGGGCCTGGTGAACCAGCCCCTCTACAGCGAGATGATAACCCGCTTCAACACCCAGCAGAACAAAAAAGCGAAACTACTGGAAGCCCGTTATATGAAGCAGGTGAAACCGGGCACCCCGGCCGACCCCGAACTCATGGACAACCTCATCTACCACATGATGTAACCCCTTACCCCGCCGGTTGACGGGTAGGACTGAAAAAGCGGACCGGGCCGACAGGCCCGGACGTTTTTACCGCTATCGGAAAGTATATAAGGGAACTTTCCGATGCGAGCAAGTGTAACTAAGTCTACCACCTTCGCCAGAGGCTTGGTGATAGCCAAGTTTTCTTCGGCTATAATACTAGTAAGCATTTAAAGTGGAGGGGTTACGATGAGCTTCAGTATTCCCGTCTACCAAGAACCTGACTTCAACCGTCAGCCCTTTCTCGACAGCCCCAGCGTCAGCGTGAAGCCGGTGATCCAGGACGGGGTGGCTCCCGACAACTACCACGCCACCACCATCTTTCCCGAATACTTCAAAATCGGCGGCACCTGGAAGCTGATAACCGAAAGCCGTATGGACTGCGTGGTGGTCCTGAGGGAGGATTCCCTGGAGGTAAAGGAGTTCCGCCGCCTGGTCCAGGGCGAGCAGGTGGTGGTCGGGAGGACCGAGGACGGGAGCGAAGGCATCTACGTCCACACCAGGGGTTTCAGCAGCGGGTCGGGATCGGGAGAGCTTTTTTCGTTCCGGACCGGCCGTTCGCGGGAGACCTCCTACTCGCGGGACTACGACCGGCTTTACGAACTCCTGCGGTACGAAAGAGAAAACGGTTTTATCCTTTGGGTACTGGGCCCCGCGGTGGTGTTCGACTCCGACTCGCGCCGGGCCATGGCGTCCCTGGTGGAGCAGGGCTTCGTGCACGCCATCCTCGGTGGCAACGCGCTCGCTACCCACGACCTGGAGGGAGCGCTCTTCCAGACCGCCCTGGGGCAGGACATCTACACCCAGGAGCACACCCCCAACGGCCATTACCATCACCTGGACGTCATAAACCGGGCCCGGCGCTACAGCTCGCTGGAGGAGATGATAGCCGCGTCGGGGATAACCAGCGGGGTCGTCGAGGCCTGCGCCAGGTGCCGGGTGCCGGTGGTCCTGGCGGGGTCGATCAGGGACGACGGCCCGCTGCCGGGGGTTATCGCCGACGCCTACCAGGCCCAGGACCGGATGCGGATGTTTACCCGAAAGGCCACCACGGTGCTGGGGCTGGCTACCCAGCTGCACTCCATAGCCACCGGGAACCTTACCCCGGCCTACCAGGTAGTTGACTCGCGGGTTCGGCCGGTTTATATCTACAGCGTCGACGTTGCCGAATTCGCGGTGAACAAACTGAGGGACCGGGGGACCCTGGAGGTCACCTCGATAGTCACCAACATCCAGGACTTCCTGGTAAACCTGGAACGGAACCTTACCGGTTAAAACTAACTTAAGTGGTGATGACTGGTTGATTTATGTTGAAAGGTGTATCGGGAAAGGGAGAGGGGTTCTGGCGCGGCGGAAGATCGGCCGGGGAGAGCTGATCGAAAGGGCGCCGATTGTCGTATTCACCCGGGAAGAGTGGGAACTGATAGATAAAACCGTCTTAACCGATTACTGCTTCAACTGGGGGGATAAGCAGGGGGCTCTAGCCCTGGGCTATGGCTCCCTGTACAACCACTCCTACTCACCAAACGCCCGCTACCGGGAGAACCTGCCGGAGATGGCGATCGACTTCATTGCCTTGAGGGACATTGAGGCCGGGGAAGAGATAACGGTCAACTACAACGGGGCCCCGGGAGACCGGACACCAGTCTGGTTTAACGCCGTGGACTAGAGACGCCAGGGAGGGACATGGCACTGCAGCCGATACCCGACCATCTGAGAGCGGGACTGAAGATCATATTCATCGGTTTCAACCCCAGCCTCCGTTCGGGTGAGACCGGGCACCACTACGCCAATCCCAACAACCGTTTCTGGCGGGTTATCCACGAGGCGGGGCTTTGCCCCCGACTTTACCGCCCGGAGGAAGACGCTGAACTGCTGGAGATAGGATTTGGCCTGACCAACATCGTTGCCCGCCCGACCCGCTCGGCGGACGAGATTACCCGGGAGGAATACCGCCACGGCCGTGACCTGCTTCGGGAGAAGCTCGTGCGGTACCGACCGCGGGTCGCCTGCTTCGTGGGCAAAGGGGTTTACGAGGCTTTCAGCCATAAGAGCGGTATCGGGTGGGGAGCCCAGGAGCCCTCAGTGGTGCCGGGGGTGGTCGACTTCGTCGCTCCCTCATCCAGTGGACTGGTGAGGATGAAGCTGGAGGAGATCGTGGAGATCTACCGGGAGCTTAATAAACTCATATAAGAGATGATCGGAGACCGACCGGGCGGGACAGCCCTTTTTTAGTCACTGTTAATGGTTTAGAAAACATCGCCCCGTCCCTGGGGGCGTTTATTTCTTCAGGTATTTAGGTGACTATAAAGCGCTGCTCCCTGGGGGTCTTTTTTTTTGTTCCCCAAAAAGATACCTATTCCGGCCCCGCGTCATATCATAATTCGAAGCGATTTGTGAAACCATTTCAGAGGTGAGCCATGGCTGGATACTATGATTACGCCGGGGCGATCCACGTCCACTCTAAGTACTCCGACGGGTTATCGGATGTTCCCGCGGTGATAGAGGCCGCCAATAAGGCGGGGTGCGACTACCTGATCATCACCGACCACAACACCCGTGGAGGAAGCTCTTACGAGGGCTGGCACGGGCGGACCATGGTGCTGGTGGGGGAAGAGATAACGGTGGGGAACGAGGAAGGGCACTACCTGGGTTTAAACCTGACCGATAAGGTCGCGCCCAACCAGACCCCCCAGAAAACCATAGACCTGGTGAAGCAGCAGGGAGGGCTCGGTTTTATCGCCCACCCGATCGGTATAATCGACCACAACGTCCTGCAGATCACCCCGCTGCCCTGGCAGGACTGGGCGACCACGGGATTCGACGGGATCGAGATATGGAACTACGGCCAGGACTGGATAGAGAACTTCCAGGGGTCGAGATACTACCTGCCGGGGCTGGCGAACCCCGATACCAGCATCGACGGACCGCCCGCGGCTACCTTGCGAAAGTGGGATGCACTGCAGAAGCGGAGGAAGGTGATCGGGATAGGGTGCGTCGACGCACACGGTTACTACTACTCCTACCGGCGGATGTTCAAAACCCTTCGCACCCACCTGCTCTTAAAAAACCGGCTCAGCGGCCGCCCGGATTCTTTCGCCCGGGATAAGGAGGCCCTGTACAGCGCGTTAAAAAGAGGCAACTGCTACTTCAGCTACGACTACCGCCAAAACGGTAAAGGCTTCATGTTCTCCGGCGATAACGGCAGCACCAGGGTTATAATGGGGGAAGGACTGCGCCTCAAAGACCAGGTGCGGCTGAAGGCTTCGACACCCCGCCCGGGGCTGCTGCGGATAGTCAGGGACGGTCGGGTGGCCGCCAACGCGGAGGGGGTAAACACCCTGACCCTGGAGGTGAAAGAGCCGGGGGCCTACCGGGTAGAAGCCCTGTTCTACGGGAGCCGGGGGATGAAAAAGGCCTACATCCCCTGGATTTACAGCAACCCCATCTACATCCGCTGAGCGCGTACCCGAAACCATCAGCCTGCCGTACTCACCGGCCGGCTTAACCGCCGGGAGGGGGCGAGGCTTTTCCGGATTGGGTTTTCCCTGTTCTTCCCATGCAGGTAAAACTCCGTCGAGTATAGAATATTCTTGTCTGGGGTGATGTCTTTGCGGTCTATTTTTGTCGTGGACGACGAGGCCAATATCCGTAGCCTGATCAGCCAGTACCTCAGGCAGGAAGGTTTCTCGGTGGAGACCTTCGAGTCGGTGGAAGAGATGGCGGAACGGCTGAACAGCGGATTCCCCGACATGTTCATACTGGATATCATGCTGCCAGGCAAGGACGGCCTCGATTTCTGCCAGGACCTGCGCCGCAGGAGCGGTGTCCCGGTCATCTTTATCTCCGCCCGGGGTGAAGAGATGGACCGGGTGCTGGGTCTGGAGCTGGGCGGCGATGACTACCTGTCCAAGCCGTTCAGTCCAAGGGAACTGGTCGCCAGGGTGCGCTCGGTTTTCCGCCGCGGTTCCGGGCCGCAGCAGTCGGGAGATGTACTGGAAGCAGGAAACCTCAAGGTCTTCCCCGCCGATCACCGGGTGCTCATCGACGGACAGACAGTCATGCTGACCCCGAAGGAGTATGAACTGCTCCTGATGATGGTGCAGCACCCGCATCGCACTTTTAACCGCCAGGAGCTGCTGGACCGGGTCTGGGGCTACGACTACGTGGGCGATTTCCGCGCGGTGGACGAGCTGGTCAAGCGCCTGCGGAAAAAGCTGCGCGAAAAAGGCGCCGTGAAAAATATCGGCACCGTCTGGGGATACGGGTATCGGTTGGAGGAGTGATTACCGCCGGCTAGCGGGTTATACTATCGGGTCGGTCGAACTGGCCAGGTTCATCCCGGCGCTCTTGAACCCCTCCAGAGCCAGCGCGGCTATAGCGGGGAAGTCTACCCCCGGGATGGCCGGCACCGGGGACATGCAGTCCTGCAGCAGGTAGATCTTTTTCAGGAGTGCGGGGGACAGGACCTTCTGGATATCGGTGATGGTTTCCTTTACACAGTGGCTGCTGGCTTCCCCCAGGATATAGATGCGGTCGTTTTCCATCAGTGCGTTCAACAAACCGGTATTGAACTGCCCCACCTTGGTTCCCGCGACCTCCTTCACCTCGGGAGAAAGCACCGAAAAGTTCTCTGTCAGCGGGTGTTCGCCCTTGGCCTCGAAACTGCACTGGTTCTGGCGTCCGATGGTGTGATACAGGGCGCACTCGAACAGGATCGGCATCAAGGCGTGGTCCAGGCTGCCCAGCATGGTGTGAAAGGGCCAGATGCAGAGACTGTACTTGCCCCCCCGGGCGTCGAGCTGCTTTACATAGTCGATCGCCTCGTCTCGGAAGCGGGTCGGGGTCCATCGACCGTCATCGATGTCCTTCTGGGTTATGACCGTTAACGCGGGTGGGTGATTGCCCCGAGGGTCGGCCCAGAAGAGGGGATGGAATATCTGGTAAGCCCGATGGGTGTCCAGACTGAAGTAGAGGTTGGTGATCCGGTCGATGTTGCGGTAGATGAACCGACAGGCCCTCACGGTATCATCCAAAGCCCCGGGAACGAACAGCGTCCCCTGGGGGTGGCAGAACCCCACCTGCATGTCGATGGCGAATACCCCGATCTTGATGGCGTCACTGGACGCGGGCGCCAGGCCCGCAGCCCGGGCCTCCCGCGCGATCAGGTCGTAACGGGGCAGAAAAAGCTGGTCGGCCGAAGACTCGTCAAAGAAGCTGGGCAGGTCCATCCGATACCCTCCTGCAACTTCCATTATTATCCATAAAAAAATTATACACCCGGGGGCGGATATTGGCTACACCACTAAAGTCCAATTATTGGGGGGTGTAGAAGTTCTGGGTATAGTAGACCCCGTATTCGCCGCCATAGACCACACCCACCCCCAGGTACTCGCAGTCGCCCAGGATGTTTGCCCGGTGGCCCGGTGAATTCATCCACCCCTCGTGAGCCTCTTCCGCGGTCCGGTATCCGACGGCGATGTTTTCGGCCGCAGCGCTGAAGACGAGTCCAGCGCTATTCATACGGTCGAACGGGGGACTCCCGTCAGGGCTGTTGTGGCTGAAAAACCCCTGATCTCTCATATCCCGGCTGTGCTGCCGGGCGACCTCCGCCAGGCGGCTGTCCCACTTGAAGGGCGGCAGTCCATGCTCGGCGCGGGCGGCGTTGGCCAGGTCGAAGACCTGTTTTTCCAGGCTGTCGACGGGCTCCTCATCCGGCACCCGATTGATGCTGACCGTCCGGGTGGCACCGTTCCAGGCGACCGAGGCGCCAAACGCTTCCGAGATGAACCGGAGTGGGACCAGGGTGCGGTTGTTTATTATCTGGGGCGCGGCATCCAGCTGCAGCCGCCGGTCGTTTTTCATGGCCAGGAGATTCCCGATCTGCAGTCTTAAGGAGGTATTCCCCTGGACCAGTTCTATGGTCCTGGTGCTGGCTTCCCAGCCTACCTTAGCCCCCAAGGCATCCGCGATACCGCGGAGGGGGACCATTACCCGGCCCTGTTCGATCACCAGAGGGACATCGAAAAGCAGCCGCTGCCCGTCGACCAGTACGACCGGAGCGGCCGCGGCCGAACCTGGCAGGGGCAAAAAAACTGTCAGGACCATGACCAGGAGCGTCAAAGATTTACGCATATCACCAACACCTCAGGATTAGTTTACCTATCAGAGAGTAAAAATGGAAGATTATTGCTACCGGTATATTCGGACGAGCCTGCCGCCGACGCTGAAATCTTGGCGGCAGTCAAGTTCTTTTATATTATACGGTCACTATCCTGAATCTGAGGGGGTAAATTAAAAAAAACGGCCCACCGGTGTCTGCCCGGCGGGCCGCTTTTTCCGGGGTTTACTTCTTGACCACTTCTCTTTCACGGAAAAAGAGGGTAATCCCGTACAACCCGGCCAGGCCGATAATGGCGTAAATCACGCGCGCCGCCATGGTAGTTGCGCTTCCGAAAATAGCAGCCACCAGGTCGAACTGCAGAAAACCGACCAGACCCCAGTTAAGAGCCCCGATGATGATTAAAACGAGTGCTATCCGATCCCATACGTTACGATCCACCAAACACACCTCCCCTCGGTAGATTCCAGTTAGTATTATTTCCTGGGGATAAAAAGGTTAAACCTGGATCAACTTAAAGCCGGGGTACCGGTATAATAGGAGTCAGGGAGGTGCGGAAGTGAAGGACGAAAAACAGTGGAAGCGGGAACTTTCCGAGGACGAGTATCGGGTCCTGAGGGAGAAGGCGACCGAGCCGCCCTTCACCGGGCGTTACTGCGGACACGATGAACCGGGGGTTTACCTCTGCGCCGGGTGCGGAACCCCGCTGTTCAGTTCGGAGGCGAAGTATCACTGCGGCTGTGGGTGGCCCAGTTTTTTCGCCCCCCTGGACGAGCAGGGCATCGAAACGGAAAGGGACCTGAGCCACGGGATGGTAAGGACCGAGGTTCACTGCCGCCGCTGCGGCGGGCACCTCGGCCATGTTTTCGATGACGGGCCGCCGCCCACCGGCCGGAGGTACTGCATCAATTCGGTTTCCCTGCGATTCAAGGACCGGTCTTAACAGCGCGTCAGGTCTGGGGCGGGAGCGAGTACCACTCGCTCCCGCCCTTATTTGTAGAAAATGTAAGTAAATTAAAAAACGGGTCGACTCCAAGAAGGTAAAATTATCCTTTATGCAGAAGCTCTACTTCTAGTCTGAATCTCTTAGCGAGGTGAAAATAAAACAGTGTCGAAAAGGTGTTTAGCGGTCCTGCTCTTGATTATTTTGTTTACGTCCGCTGCCGGATGCACTAAAAAAAGCAGCACTACCCAAGGAGATGCCAGACCCCTGGACGTTACAGTGGCGAGCCTGGCCAAAGAGACCCTGGTTCAGAAGATAACCGTGGTGGGCAAGGTGACCGCCAAGGATGAGGTCAAGGTGGTCCCGAAGTCCTCGGGCAAGGTGGCCCAGGTATACGTGGAGGTGGGCCAGACCGTGGCCGCCGGCAGCGTGCTGCTGGAGCTGGAGAACTCCGACCTTCAACTGACGATCCAGAAGACCCAGATCCAGCTGGATGACGCGAACCGGACCCTGGAGCGGAAAAAGCAGCTGTATGAACGCGGGGCCATAACCAAGAGCGATTTCGACACGGCCGAGAGCGCGGTCAGGACCCTGCAGGTCACCCTGGACCAGAACCGGCTCGACCTGGCGAACAGCCAGGTAAAATCCCCTATCAACGGCATAGTCGCCAGCCGCAGCATCAACCCGGGTGAGTTCGTGTCCAATAGTAGCGCCCCCTTCACAGTGGTGAATATCGACTCGGTCGAGGTGAACGCCAGCCTGATCGAGAGTGAGATAAACTATGTCAAGCCCGGGCAGGAGGTCGAGGTACTGGTCACCGCGGTATCCCCCACGCCGGTCAAGGGCATCGTCAGCAAGGTGAGCCCATCGGCCAGTTCCACGGACAAGACCTATCCCATGTGGGTGAACATCGCCAACCCCGACCAGAGGCTTAAACCCGGCATGTTCGCGGAGGTCACCCTGGTGACCAACCAGCTGGACGGGGTGATTATCGTTGCCAACGAGACCATCGTTGAACGCAACGGCAAGAAGTTCGCATTTGTCGAGGACGGCGGCAAGGCGGCCGGCCGCGAGGTGAAGACCGGCTTATCCCAGGAGGGAAGAACGGTCGTCCTGGAAGGACTGAAAGAGGGAGACAGGCTCATCACCAGCGGACTCTCCGCTGTCAAGGACGGCACCCCCATAAACCCCAAAACCCCCAAAAACGGTACGAACAACAGCAAATAAAACAAATTAATAAACCGATCGAGGGATGATATGAACTTAACCAACTTTTCAATCAAGCGGCCCGCGGGCATCACGATGATCGTCCTCTTCTTCGTGGTCCTGGGGATTTACAGCTACAGCCGGATCGGGGTGGAGCTGTTCCCGGCCATCAACACCCCGATGATAACCGTCCAGGTCAGCTACCCCGGGGCGGGAGCGGAAGAGGTGGAGAAACAGGTCCTGAAACCCCTTGAGGACGGACTCTCCTCCACATCCATGCTCACCCGGATGCAGTCGACGGCCAGCCAGGGACAGGGCAGCATCATGCTGGAGTTCGATCTGGCCGCCAACGTCGACCAGGTGTCCCTGGACGTCAGTAAAAAGGTCTCCAGCCTCAGGGGCCGGCTTCCCGACTCGGCGGGCGAGCCGGTAGTGGTCAAGCGGGACATCAACGCCATGCCGGTCATGTTCCTGGGGATAAGCTCCCCATACTCCAGGGTGGACACCTACAACACGGTGAACGAGGTGTTCAAGGACCGGCTGCAGCAGGTGCCGGGGGTGGCCGATGTATCGGCCTTCGGAGGCCGGCAGAAGGAGATAGCCGTCGAGGTCGACCGGGAAAAGCTGCTCTTCTATAACGTCGCCCTGAACTCCATCATCAGCAAGATAGACGCGGAAAACGCCACCAGCCCTTCGGGCCGGCTGCACCGGGAAAAGGACTACGACCTGAGGGTGATGGGTGAATACCAGAGCCTGAGTGAGATCGAAAACCTTCCGATAAACTCCGCCAGCGGGGGAACGGTGCCCCTGAAAAACCTGGCCACGGTCACCGAGCAGATTAGAACCTCGCTCAACGCGAGCCGGTTGAACGGTCAGGACTCGGTCATGATGCAGATCTCCAAGCAGAGCGACGCCAGCGTGGTGGACGTCGGTGACGCCCTGAGGGCGGAGATCGAGCAGATCAGGAAAGAGTTCCCCGACTACGACATATACATAGCCAACGACCAGTCGAAGTACGTCCACCAGTCCCTGAACAACACCCAGGAGAGCATCCTGGAGGGGATAATCACCACCGCGATCGTACTGCTGTTCTTCCTGAAGGAATGGCGTTCCATGCTGACGGTCCTGATCGCCATACCCACCTCCCTGATAGCCACCCTGTTCGCCATGTACATAGCGGGATTCACCTTCAACATGATGTCGCTGATGGGGATGGCGCTCTGCATCGGCATCCTGGTCGACGACTCCATCGTGGTCCTGGAGAACATCCACCGGCACCTGCACATGGGCAAGCCCGCGAAAAAGGCCGCCCTGGAGGGGCGGATGGAGATAGGCACCGCCGCCATCGCCATCACCCTCTGCGACGTGGTGGTGTTCCTGCCCATCGCCTTCATGAGCGGGATGGTGGGGCAGTTCTTCCGCCAGTTCGGGCTGTCGGTGGTTTTCGCCACCCTGTTCTCCCTGTTCGTATCCTTCACGGTTACCCCGATGCTGTCCTCCAAGCTCTTTCAGGGCGGGGTCATGGAACCCAAAATGAAGTTCTGGCACCGGCTCGACGATTTCGGCGGCTGGGTCTTGAACAAGTACGAAAAGATACTGCTTAAAAGCCTGAAGTATCCGAAGTCGATTATGATCGGAGCGCTGATCCTGTTCATCGCCTCGATAGGTCTGCTTAAATACAACGTGGTGGGGCAGGAGTTTATGCCCAACTCCGATTCGGGCTACTTCTCCGTCAACCTCGAACTCCCGATCGGCACCCCGTTCGCCACTACCGATGCGAACGCGGTGAAGATCGAAGAATTCATTAAAACCATCCCCGAGGTCGACAACTACCAGACCCGGGCAGGGGACAACTCGGCCAGTATCAACGTCCAGCTGAGGGATAAGTCCACGCGCGACCGGACCATCTGGCAGATCACCGACCAGGTGCGTAACTGGACCCGGACGGAAATCACGGCCGGCACGACCCGGGTAAACGAGTCGTCCATGGTCATGGGGATGCCGGGCGGTGGCGGTGGAGGCGGGTCGGGCCTCCAGATCGAGATCCTGGGGGCTGACAACGACAAGCTGGTCGATATCTCGAACCAGGTGATGGAGATCCTCAGAACCACCCCGGGGGCCAAGGACATAAACACTAACTGGCGGGTCGGTCAACCTGAGATCCAGGCCACCATCGACCGGGAACGGGCCAGGTACTATAACGTATCGCTGGCCGACATCACCAGGACCCTCCAGACGGGTATCAGCGGCAGCACCGCGGCCCAGTTCGTGGAAGAGGGACGGGACATCGACATCAACGTGCGGTTCAAGGACGGGGACAAGATAAGCCCGGCCGAACTGAAACTGATCCCGGTATACTCCAACGGACAGACCGTGGCCCTGGGCAACCTGGTGACCTTCAGCGAAGGAGCGGGCCCCAGGACCATCCGCCGGGTCGACCGCCAGCGGTCCATCACCGTCAACTGCAACCTCACCGACCGCCCGATGCAGGAGGTGAGGAGCGAGGTGGAGAGCAAGATCAAGGCCCAGGGATTCGATCCGACTTACAGCATCCGCTTAGCGGGCCAGGCACAGAACTTCGATACCACGATCAAGGACATGCTGTTCGCCCTGGGGCTTTCGATCACCCTGGTCTACATGGTCCTGGTGGTCCTGTACGAGTCGTTCCTGACACCGTTTATCCGGATGTTCTCGCTGCCGCTGGGATTCATCGGCGCCTTCATCGCCCTGGCGGTGACGGGCAACTCCATCAACGTGTTCTCGATGATGGGATTCATCATGATGGACGGACTGGTGGCCAAAAACGGCACCCTGCTGCTCGACTACACCCTCACCCTGATCGGGCGGGGCAAGCCGCCGCTGGAGGCGATCATCGAAGCGGGCAAGACCCGTCTGCGGCCCATCATGATGACCTCCTTCACCATGATCTGCGGGATGCTCCCGACCGCGCTGGCGCTGGCGGAAGGGTCGGAGAGCAGGAAGGGCATGGCATGGGTCCTGATCGGCGGCCTGCTCACCTCCACCTTCTTTACCCTGGTGGTCATCCCTATCGTCTTCATGGGGATCCACAAGTTCCGGGCCAGGAAGGGCAAAGAGGTGGTCTACCGCACCAACCTGTCCGACGAGTTGTAATCGATAACCGGTGGCTGATAAAAACCGTACGGGGGCTGATAATCATCACTGCGGAGAGGGATAAAGAAGGAAGACAGTCAGAGCGGCTGTGTTATATGGAGGATAAGTTCCGCGGCGTTTTCAACGCCGTCAATGACGCTGTTTTCATCGCCGACCCGGAACAGGAGATAATCCTGGAGGCCAACCAGAAAGCGGGGGAACTGATGGGCATGCCGGTCGAAGAACTGATCGGGCGGCAGGTTTCCGAGTTTTACCCTGGGGACGATAGCCGCGAGTATCACCAGAAATTCAGGCAGTCGATGGGAACCGGGAGCCCCCGCCTTATAAAAAACATCGAGATATGGATGAGGCGTTCCGACGGGGTCGGGGTCCCGGTAGAACTCAATGTGACCATGATGGAGACGATGGGCAAAAGGCTGTCCATCGCCGTGTTCCGCGACCTTACCGAAAAGAAAAGGCTGGAGCGCGAACTGGCGGGACTCAAAACGGCTGCCTCGCCCAGGGTCCCCCAAAGCAGGACGGAAAGCCGGAGCCGGACCTCCACGGTGGAGGGACTCCCGGGCGGCTCGGCTGGGGCTGCCGAGGGAGTGCCGCTGGAGGTTTACATCTCCCGTTACGTTCAGCAGACCCTGGAAAAGCATAACGGCAACAAGGCCAAGACCGCCCGTTGTCTGGGAATCTCGCGGCCCTCACTTTACAAGTACCTGCAGAACAACGAGGATATCTAGCAGAACAACCGGTGAAATACGACACCCGACCGGGGAACCAGGGCACTCTGGCAGTCCCCGGTTTTTTGCACTTCGAAGCCTGAACCGGTATTGTCAAACTCGGCCAGCCGTGCTATAAATAAACTAGGTAAACTAAATAAGTGACATCAGTTTACTTTGCCGTTTAAGCGTATATTCCCAATCCGTTAAACTATACCAGTGCAGGAGGGTGGCCCGATGGAGAAAAAGAAGCCGGTTGCCGCGGTCTTGTTGGTGCTGCTGTTGGGCCTTGGCGCCTATCTTTCCTATCAGTATTACATCAGTCGGGGAAACGGAAACATAACCGCCACGGGCACGATCGAGGCGACCCGAGTGGAACTCTCCACCAAGAGTTCCGGGACGATCAGGACCATGACGGTCAAGGCTGGGGATATAGTGGCCCCGGGGCAGCTGGTGGCCGAGCTGCAGCGCAACGACCTGGTCGCCCAGCGGGAGCGCGACGCCATCGCCCTGGCCAAGGCCGAGGACCAGTTGGCTGACCTGGAGTCCGGGGCCAGGGAGCCGGAGATAAACCAGGCCCGGGCGAATGTCAGCATCGCCCGGACCAACCTGGAAAAGACCAGGTCAGACCTGGAAAAGCGGGAAACCCTTTTAGCCCAGGGAGCGGTCTCCCAGGACGAGGTCGACCGTTACCGGGCCAACCTGCAGCTGAACGAGGGCCAGCTTCAGGCCGCCCAGGCCCAGCTGGACCTGCTGGAGTCGGGCAACCGGCCCAAGGCGATCGCCGCGGCACGTAACGAGGTGGAGCGCAGCCGGGCCGTTTTAAAGGCCTCCGACGCGATGCTGGAGGACTTAAAGGTTATCGCCCCCCGGGCCGGGACCATCCAGACCAAGAACTATGAAGTGGGCGAGTATGTCCAGGCAGGGGCCTCGCTGGCCAGCCTGGTCGACCTGAACGACCAGTGGATAAAGGTTTACATACCCACCGACCAGCTCCCCGGGGTACGGCTCGGACAGGACGTAAGCTTCACCGTGAGCGGGATGTCGGAGACGTTCTACGGCGTTGTGGTGGAGATATCCGACAAGGGAGAGTATACCCCCAAGACCATCCAGACCAAAGAGGAGCGGGCCAACGTGGTGTTCGGGGTAAAGATCCGCATCAACAGCGGTGGTGGGGTTCTGAAGCCGGGGATGCCGGCGGACGTCACCTTCGAACGGGGGCCGGAAAAATGATTAAAACCGAGGGGTTGAGCAAGTCCTTCGACCGGATCGCCGCCGTGGACCGGGTCGATCTGCACGTGGAAAAGGGTCAGATATTCGGCCTGGTGGGGCCCGACGGGGCGGGGAAGACCACGCTGCTGCGGATGATCTGCGGCCTGATAACCCCCTCGGCGGGGCAGGCGTACATCATGGGGCATCCGATCGAAAAACTGGACCTGGTCCGGGAGAACCTGGGCTACATGCCGCAGCGTTTCAGCCTCTACGGCGACCTGACCATCATGGAAAACATCAGCTTCTTCGGGGCGCTCTACAAACTTGATTCGAAAACCATCCGCCAGCGGGCGGACGAGATACTGGCGGTCACCAACCTGATAGAGTTCAAAAGCCGGTTTGCCGACGACCTGTCGGGGGGGATGAAGCAGAAGCTCGCGCTCACCTGCGCCCTGATCACCCGCCCCGGCATCCTGGTGCTGGATGAGCCGACCTACGGGGTCGATCCCGAGTCGCGCAAGGAGTTCTGGAAGATACTGTACCACCTGAACCGGGAAGGTATGACCATCCTGTCCTCCACCCCCTATATGGACGAGGCGGAGCTGTGCCACGTGGTGGCGATAATGAACGAGGGTCGGCTGGCCGCGGTGGACTCCCCGGTCAACCTGAAGCGCGGGTTAAAGCAGCGGATGCTGGAGGTGCGGGTGGGGGCCAAAGACCCCAACCTGTTCGAAGGCCTGCCGGCGGTGCTGGACTCATCCTTCTACGGCGACCGCTATCACCTGGCGGTGGAAGACCCGGCGGCCGCCCGGGAAGAGATAAACGGCTTTTTAGTGGAGCGCGGGCTCAGCGGGGGCATGATCGAGGAGATCGTTCCTTCCATGGAAGACGTCTTCGTCGCTCTGGCGGAAAAAGAGGTGTCCTGATGGACTACGCGGTGACTACCGATGAACTGACCAAGGCCTTTGGCGATTTCACAGCGGTCGACCGCTTGAGCATCAGCATCGAGCGGGGCGAGGTCTGCGGCTTCCTGGGGCCCAACGGGGCTGGGAAAACCACCGCCATCCGCATGCTCTGCGGACTCCTCGACCCCACCTCGGGCTCGGGGATGGTGGCGGGTTACGACCTGGTCCGGGAAACAGAGAAGATAAAACAGCACATCGGGTATATGTCCCAGAAGTTCAGCCTCTATGACGACCTGAGCGCCAGGGAGAACCTAAGCTTTTACGCCCGCCTCTACAGCATCCCCAACGGGGAGCGGGGGCGGCGCATAGACGAGATGATAGACATGGCGGGGCTGATGGGCCGGGAGGACGAACTGGTGGCCAACCTCAGCGGCGGCTGGAAGCAGAGGCTGGCCCTGGGGTGCGCCATCATCGCCCGTCCCTCGATAGTGTTCCTGGACGAGCCGACCAGCGGGGTGAGTCCCACCAGCCGGCGGAGCTTCTTCAACATCATTCAGGGGTTGGCCAACCAGGGGACCACCGTGATAGTCACCACCCACTTCATGGACGAGGCCGAGCGGTGCAACCGCATAGTATTCATCAACCAGGGGCATCTCCTGGCCTTTGACACCCCGGAGCGGCTGAAGGCGGAGGTTATCGACGGGTACATGGTCGAGCTGGAACTCCCGGGCGCGGTCTACCGCATTGAGGAGATCGAGGCCCTGCCCTATGTCAAGGAGTGCAGCCTCCATGGGCCGCTGCTGCACGTCCTGCTGGAGGACCCGTCCCACTCGGCCCCCCTGCGGGAGTTCATCGGGGTGACCCCCCGGGCGGTCCACCCCACCCTGGAAGACGTGTTTATCGCCCTGGCCAAAAAACGGAGGAGGGTGAGCGCATGAACCGTATCCTGGCGGTGCTGATCAAAGAGGTGCAGCAGATGCGGCGCGACCGGCTGACGCTGGCGCTCATCTTCGTCATCCCCGCGATCCAGCTGCTGCTGTTCGGCTACGCGATCCAGACCGAGGTGAGGCACATCCCGACCGTGGTCTTCGACCAGTCGCTCTCCCGGGACAGCCGCGAACTGCTGGAGTCTTTCTCCGCCTCGGGCTACTTCGATGTGATCAGATCCGCGAGCAGCTTCCAGGAGGTCAACCGGGCGATCGACAGCGGCCAGGCCAAGGTGGGGATAAACATCCCCCCCGACTTCTCCGACAGCCTGAAGCGGGGTGAGTCCGCCTCGGTCCAGGTAATCGTCGACGCCAGCGACAACATGGTGGCCAACCAGGCGGTTGCCATCGCCAACGCCATAGGACTGATCAAGTCCCAGCAGGTGATGGCCCAGAGGTACCACCTGAAATCCATGCCGTACGACATCCGGGTGCGGCCCTGGTACAACCCCGACGGCATCACCGCTTACTACATGGTGCCGGCGATTCTGGGGATAGTGGTGACCATGACCATGGTCATCATCACCGCGGTGGCGATAGTGAGGGAAAGGGAGCGGGGGACCCTGGAGCAGCTGATGGTCACCCCCATCAAACCGATGGAGCTGATGGTGGGAAAGATCCTGCCCTACATCGCCCTCGGATACCTGCAGATAACGGTGGCGCTGCTGGTCGGCACCATCGTCTTTCACGTGCCCATCCGAGGGAGCCTCGTGGAGCTGTACCTGCTTACCCTGTTCTTCATCACCGCCTCGCTGGGCCTGGGGATTATGATCTCCAACCTGGCCAGGAACCAGATGCAGGCCTTCCAGATGGCGTTTTTCGTTATGCTGCCCAGCATCCTGCTTTCGGGGTTCCTTTTCCCCCGCGAGGCGATGCCCAAGATCATCTACTACATCAGCATGGTAATCCCCCTGACCTACTACCTGGAGATAATCCGCGGCATAGTCCTGAAGGGGATCGGGTTCTCCTACCTGATGGGGCAGGTGGCGGTACTGCTCGCCTTTTCCCTGGTGTTCGTCACCGTCAGCGCGCTGCGCTTCAAGAAAAAAGTGGTTTAGGAGAAAGACCATGGGCCGGGAGATCAAGAAGACAATCATACAGGCCTGCCGGGAGCTGGTCCCGACCAGCGGACTGTACAACCTGACCGTAGACGAGATAGCGGCCCGGGCGGGGATCAGCAAGCGGACCCTCTACCGGTACTTCCGCAGCAAAGAGGAGATAATCGAGACCACTATCCTGGATTTTATCAATGAGATGGCGGGGAAAATCCGGGAAGGGTTTCTAATGGAAGAGGAACCCGCATATATATTGAACTACTTCCTGAAAAACGCCATGGTCGCGTCGCAGACCTTTCTGACCCCCAGGGTTTTGAGCGACATGAGGACGTATTACCCTCATCTCTGGAAGAAACTCGAAAAATATCGGGAAGAAAGGATTCGGGAGAATATCGACCTCCTGGTAAAAAAGAGCGGCCAGGTGTTTCCAGGCGAACTCAATCCACAGATAGTGATAGCAGTGATCATCGCCTCGATCAATGCCGTGGCGACCCCGGAGTACATCATCGGCAACAACCTGACCTTCGACGAGACCATCAACCAGCTGGTCAAGGTGATTTCAAAAATACTGCTGTGATGATTCGCGATGCCTTAAAAACCGGTTCTTTATAAATCCTTTGGTGCAGCGGCCGGGGATTTTTTCTTTCCAGTTATTTCCAATACATGCAAAAAAATTATATTGCAGGGATTTATTAGTCGAGTGTCGAAGTCAATTGCTTGTGATTGCTTTCCCTAGGGGGATGACCGGTCCATATCAGACAGAGAAACGTTGAACCGTAGTCTTTCGCGGCAGGGCAGGCAGAAGAGACATAAAAAGAGACACAGTTATTTTTAGTGAGGAGGCGCACGCACAGTGGAGAGCAAGACCTGGGGGAAGAACGACTATCAGACGATCAAAGAGGGACTCCTGGCGAACGGTTACCTTTGCGACGACTCGGTGGCGATAGTCCTGAACGCCGCGTTGAAGCTGAAGAAACCGGTGCTGGTGGAGGGCCCGGCCGGGGTAGGCAAGACCGAGCTGGCCAAGGTGATGAGCATGTGGCTGGAGCGGTCGCTGATCCGGCTGCAGTGCTACGAGGGGCTGGACGAGAGTAAGGCCCTGTTCGAATGGAACTACCGCAAGCAGCTTCTGAGCCTGCAGGCGGTGGGCAAAGAAAACGCGGACTGGGAGGAGATCGAGGAGGACCTGTTCAGCGAGGCGTTCCTGATTCCGAGGCCGTTGCTGCAGACCATCACCATGGACGAACCATCGGTGCTGTTGATAGACGAGATAGATAAAGTGAACCAGGAGTTCGAGGCCCTGCTGCTGGAGATACTGGGAGACTGGCAGATCAGCATCCCCGAGATGGGGACCCTGAAGTCGAAGGTGCAGCCGTTTGTGGTGCTGACCTCGAACAACTCCCGCGAGCTGTCCGAGGCGCTGAAGCGGCGGTGCTTCTACATCTACCTCGACTACCCCTCGCCCGCCCGCGAGCTGGAGATAGTGAAGCTCAAGCTGCCGGAGATCGAGGACCAGCTCGGGCGGCAGGTGGTCCAGTACATCAGCCAGCTGCGGCAGAAGAACCTGAAAAAATCCCCCAGCATCGCCGAGACCATCGACTGGGCGGAGACCCTGATCCGGATGGAGATCGAGCGGCTGGACACCAGGGAAAACAGCAAAGTCATCGAGGCGACCCTGCCGATGCTGATCAAGTACCGCCGCGACCTGGAGAAGGCGGCGGAGGTCCTTCGGGAGTACCAGCTTTCTGTAGGAGTTGGAGGGTAAGCCATGCTGAACCATATAGTACAGTTGGCCGTCGCGCTGCGGGCCTCCGGGGTGCACGTGATATCCTCGGAAATCGCTGACGCGGTGATGGCCGTTACCGCGACCGAGACCCTGGACCGCCAGCTTTTTTACTCCCTCCTGCGGGCCTCCATGGTCAAGGAGCAGCGTCACTTCACCGTCTTCGACCAGCTGTTCAACCAGATATTCTTCATGGAAGGCCTGGCGGGCCACTGCAGCCCCAGCCGGGAGCTGGCCAAGCGGATCCGGGAGATAGACGAAAACCCCGAACCCGACGCCCTCATCCAACAGCTGGCCAGGGAACTCACCCTGGAATTCATGGAGAGCGACCAAAGCCGCTGGCTGAAAAAGCTGAACGCGATCGATATCATGACCGAACGCATCATGCAGCAGTTCGACGGCCAGGGCGCGCTGCCGGGGGTGACCGACGGCAGCCTCACCGGCGGGGGACAGGCGATGGGTAAGATCACCGACGCCGTCCGCCAGCAGGTTACCGGCTACCAGTACAGTCAAAGACCAAGCGGGCAGTTGATACTGGAGGGCGACAACCAGCTCAAGTTCGTGCCCTTCAACCGCAGCAGCCCCGATGAGGAGAAAGAGCTGCAGGCGATGATCAGGAAGCTGGCCATTCGGATCGCCACCCAGACCAGCAGCCTTAAGCTGTCGGGAGGCAAGGACCGAATGAACTTCCGCAAGCTCATGCGCAAGAGCCTATCCTCGGGCGGGGTGCCGCTGGACCTCTGCATGGAGCACCTGCCCAAGCGCAAGACCCGGCTCTACGTGCTGCTGGACGTATCGCGTTCCATGCAGGACCATGTCGCCTTTTTCCTGCAGATGTTCTTCGCCCTCTCGGGAGAGTTTGCCAATATCCGGGCCTTCGTTTTCGTGGGCCGGGTGACCGAGATAACCCACCTGATAGACCGCGACGCCCTCTCCGAGTCCGTCCACGCCCTGCTGCAGCGCAGCAGCGCGGGCCACGAGGGATTGACCGATTACGGCGGGGCGATAGAGGACTTCAACACCTTCTACGGGGAAGAGATAACCAAGCGCACCACGGTGATAATCCTGGGAGACGCCCGCACCAACCGGTTCGACCCCCGGGAGGAGAACCTGATGGATCTCAGGCGGAGGTGCGGCAACCTCTTCTGGCTCAACCCGGAAGAGAAGTGGAGCTGGGGCACCGGTGACAGCGCGATGAAGAAGTACCTGCCTTATTGCCACGAGGCTTACGTGGTCCGCAACCTGTCCCAGTTGGAGGCCTTCGTCGAGAAGCTGCTGTTGAACGCCAGTTAGAAGGGGGAGATAGGGTTGGGAAAACCGATGGAAAAAAGCCTTCCGAACAACATCTACCAGTACTTTAAGACCAGCACCATGACCGGAGTGGCATCCACATTGGACGAGGACGGGTACCCCCGGGGAGCCCCGATGTCCCTGTTTTACGCCCGGGACGAAAAGACCCTGCTGATGGCGTCGCAGAACCGATCCCAGACCTTCAACAACGCGATCCGGGAAGGGAAGATCGCCCTTACCTTCGTCGGCGGCGGGGACGTGGCCTTCAGCATCCGGGGACAGGTGCGGATGCTGAAAGAAAAGATGGAGGCCAGCGAACACATGGGGGTCCTGGTGGTGGACATCGACGGGGTAAAGAGCGACGTGGCGGTGGACGCCGAGGTCACAGAAGGGATAAAGATCCAGTTCCGTTCGGAGAAATGGCAGAGGTTCTTCGAAGGGGTGCTGAAGGAACTGCAGAGCTGCGGCATCTAAGCCGGATAAGCAGGTGTTTACGGCGGGCAGCAACAATAAATGACGGGAGGGACCAGGTCCCTTTCTTTTTTTCAGCCGGTCGACCCCTGAGGCAGCTCCTCCCGGCCGATCAGCCTTAAAGCGGTCCTCCAGAACACGTCCTCGACGGTTTCCTGGTCGGGACAGACGGTCAGGCCCTGCTTGTAGAGCCTCTCCACCGGGTAGGTCATCCCCATCGGGTAATCGGTGCCGAAGTAGACCCGGGTCCGGTAGCGCCGGATAAACTCGGGCAGACGCTCGTAAGCGGGGTAGTCGGGATGATAGAGCCACAAGGCGTTGGTGGCGTCCAGGTAAAGGTTGGGGTATTCTTCGACCACCTCCGCCAGCTGTTCCAGGGAGATGTCGTCGCAGAGCATGTGGGAGGCGACCAGCTTCATGCCCGGGAAGCGGTGCAGCAGTTCCAGGAACTCGGCGGTCAGGGAAGGGAGCCGGTAGAACCTGGAAAAACCCGTGTGTACGATGACCGGGCAGTTTATCTCTTCGAGCCGTCGGTAGACCCGGTCCATACGCGAGTCGAGGATGCGGAACTGCTGGACATAGGGGTGAAACTTGAAACCCAGCAGGCCCAGTTCGTTCAACGACTCTTCGATTATCGCCAGCGGGTCCGGGTCGGCGGGATGCAGGGAGGCGAAGGCGAGGAGCCACGGGTTTTGGTCCGACATCTCCCTCTGCCAGCGGTTGATTTCCCGGCTTTCACCTGGCCCTATCGGGTAGTACAGGTTGAAAGCGGCGTCTACCCCGGCCCGACGCAGGTCCTGGAGCAAGGCATCGGGGGTGGTTTCCGGGTCCAGCTGCCTATAGGCCCGGACCACCTTGCTGATCCAGCGGATACCGCCTCGAATCCGCCGCTGCTCCATTATATGTACATGCCCGTCGATCAGGTGCCGAGGTCGTTTTAAACCAGTCATCTTCCTCCCGCTTTCCACCTCTATTTGCCGTTTATAGTTAAGCATAACCTTCCCGGACCCAAAATGGAATAAAAAGGCCGGATATCCTGGCTGCATCTGGCAGCTTTATGAAAACCATCCGACCGCCGGGCATTTCCGGCAGGAGTTCCCAAATGTTTGGAGAAGAAGTAATACAGTCGATCTCTAGCTATTCTTTCCGAGGAGGTATTGAGCGTGCGCTACAAAAAAATGGTGGCCCTGTTCCTGATTTTGGTTTTTACTGCGGCCATAAT
Source organism: Bacillota bacterium (assembly GCA_013178275.1). Taxonomy (GTDB): domain Bacteria; phylum Bacillota; class Ch66; order Ch66; family Ch109; genus Ch109. Next base: position 58,716 of record JABLWZ010000027.1, read on the forward strand.
AGCCGGCTGCAGCCCGGTGGAAAGGGGTTTTTACGAACTCGTAAAAGAGGTCAGCAATTCGAATAGTTATGAGTTCAAAGGCAGTATGGAGGTAACCGTCGAACAGCTCCCCCAAGGTGCCTTTAAAGGCAGCCCGGCTATAACTGAGGATGTCTTCAAACAGATGGTCAACAACAACCGGTTAGAGTATCAGGGCAGGGTAGACTACAACCAGGGGGTCCTGCTCTACCAGTTCACTCTGGTCGACAAAACCACCAATGCCCAAACCGCGTTGACCACGGTTATCCTCAAGGACAACAAGATATACCTCAAGGTGGACGATCTGATCAACTACATCGGAAAATGGAGCAGCGGCGAGGAGAAGCAGAAGCTGGACGAGGTCTTCAAGGGCGTTGAGTACCTGTGCATCAGTTCCCAGGAGATTCAGGAACAGATAAAACTGCCGCCCGGCAGCCCTTCCCTCTGGGGGAACAATATCTTGAGGGAATCGAAGGAAACCCACAGTCTGTATATGAGCCTTTACGACAAACTGGTCTACGATGCCTACGGCAAGTACAGCGGCAACCTGATAACCAAAGACGGCAACAGGTACAAGGTGTCCCTCAGGTTTGCCGACGCCGGCAAAGCATTTGAACCGCTCGCGGTTTACACCATCAACAACATCTATCAGGTAGGCACGGTGCTGAAGTCATTCTTCAGCGGCCTTTCGGATAATGAACTGGAGCGGCTGAAGCTGTCGCGGGAGGTCAACGAGAGCATTGTCAGCGGGATAGATGATATGATCGACGACGTCGAACTAAACCGCACCGACTACCTTGACAAGCTCGGCAAAGGCGTGGACGAGGTGAATGCCGAGCTGGCCAAGAACCTGGGCGATTCCGGTTTTGAGATGACCCTGGAAAAGAAAGACTCCAGGACCTATGAAAGCTCGGCTAAGATTAACCTGAACCTTACCGACATGTCCGATTCACTAAAACTGGTCCTCAGCACCCAGGACTCGTCAACCGTAGGCGTGGATGTAAAGGTCGAAGCGCCCAGCAATTTCATCACCTACAGCGAACTCAAGCAGAGGATGCCGGTTAAACTCAGCTTCAACATCGACGAAGGCAACTACAGTCAAGAAGGGTTATTCGGGAAGGATACCCTCCCGTTCTCCGGTGTGAAAGTTATCAACGGCAAGAGCTACCTTCCCCTGCGTAAAACCGCGGACCTTCTCGGCCTTAGGGTGGGATGGAACAGCACCCTGGAAAAGGCGTACATCGAGATTAACGGGGAACACAGATACGTCGAAGGCGAGCTGGTCGACGGGGTTACCTATATCAAAGCCATAGAGTTCGGGCAGTTAGGCTACAGCGTCTCCTGGGACGAAACAGCCCGGGCGGTAGTGATCCAAAAGAACTAAAAACGTTGGCCCGGTTACGAAAGTGGAGGGGTGATTTCGCCCCTCCTTATTTTTCGTCCTTTCTAGCTTGGATTGATGCCGCCGTGGTACTGCTCCGCCTCTTCTTCCATCCTGACCAGGCGGGTATAGTAATCGGGGAACTCGTTCAGATGGGCCAGGGCGATCTTGCCGGTCAGGATCGGGTCATCGTTGGTGACGTTGGTGGAGGGGTCGCGGCGGCCGTGCTCCAGTTCCACATCCATCCCGATCCGGAACTGCTCGACGTCGAACCTGCTCCAGTCGATTCCCAGGGACTCGCCTATTGTGCGGGCCTGCTCAGTCGTAAAACGGTTGTGTTCACTCATTGAAAACACCTCCAGTCTTTGGGTTAGTATGGTCCCGCGGGCGATCCGCTTATACCTGGTCATCCCGGTGGTTGAATTTTTCTTCGCCACGGTGCAAGATAGCATTATAATTAAGTGGTCAAAGCCAACTGCCATAGGAGTGTGATTAGATGCGTACAGAAAGCGACCTGCTCGGTGAGCTGGAGGTACCGGCCGAGGCCTACTGGGGCATCCATACCCAGAGGGCGCTCAAGAACTTCGCGGTGTCCAGGTCCCGGGTCCACCCGGTGCTGATAAAGGCCTTCGGGGCGGTCAAGCAGGCATGCGCCCAGGCCAACCATGAGCTGGGCTATCTGGGACAGCAGGCGTACCTGGCGGTAAACCAGGCTGCGGACGAGGTGCGGCAGGGGGAGTGGTACGGGCAGTTTCCCCTGGACGCCGTGCAGGGGGGGGCCGGCACCTCCACCAATATGAACGCCAACGAGGTGATAGCCAACCGGGCGCTGGAGATACTGGGATTTGCCCGGGGGCGTTACGACATCATAAATCCCCACGACCATGTAAACCTTCATCAGTCGACCAACGATGTGTATCCCACCGCCCTGAGGGTGGCCGCCATCTGGATGCTGCTCCCGCTGGCCGAGACCATCGCATCCCTCCAGGAGGCGATTCAGGAAAAAGAGGCGCAGTCCGCGGGGGTGCTGAAGCTGGGGAGGACCCAGCTGATGGACGCCGTGCCCATCACCGCCGGCCAGGAGTTCAGCGCCTGGGCCCAGGCGGTGGCCCGTGACCGCTGGCGCCTTTACAAGGTCGAGGAGAGGCTCCGCCAGGTCAGCCTGGGAGGTACGGCGGTAGGCACCGGACTCAACGCCCCCCTGAACTACGTCTATCTGGTGAACGACAAGCTGCGCCAGATCGCCGGCCGGGGGATCGCCCGCTCCGAGAACATGATCGACGCGATCCAGAACCAGGACGTTTTCGTCGAGGTCTCGGGGCTGCTGAAGGCTGCGGCCACCAACTTGATGAAGATCGCCAACGACTTGCGCCTCCTGTCCTCGGGGCCCGTGGGCGGGATAGCCGAACTCAGGATTCCCGCCGTGCAGGCCGGGTCTTCCATCATGCCGGGCAAGGTCAACCCGGTGATTCCCGAGATGGTCGGCCAGGTGGCCATCCGGGTGATGGCCAACGACCAGGCGATAACCACCGCCGCTTCCATGGGACAGCTCGAACTGAACGCCTTCGTGCCGGCCATAGCCCACCACCTGCTCGACTCCCTGGAGGTAATGACCAACGGGGTCCGGATATTCACCGAACAGTGCGTGCGGGGGATGGAGGTTGACCCGGCCCGCTGCGGGGATCTGCTGTCCCGCAGCATCGGGGTGGTGACCGCGCTGATCCCTTACCTGGGCTACGAGACAGCACAGCAGGTCTATCAGGAGGCCCGTCGGGAGGGCCGCCCGATTCACCAGGTGGTCAAAGAGATGGGGCTGCTGGGGGAGGAGGAACTCACCCAGATCCTGAACCCGAAGGAGATGACCCGGCCGGGGATCGCGGGCGGCCGGCCCCTCGGGGTATCGCACCGAACCACTCGGCAGGAATAGGGTTTATTCAAAAAAATTGAGGCTTAACGTGGTGCGGTTGAAGTTATGGTTGCATCTTTAAACAATCGAAGTATAATAATATAAACGACGTGGGGAGTATAATGTATTCATCCCTTTTGGTATACTCATACTTTATATAAATATATAGAGGCAATTCCTCGAGGAAAACCAGATCCTACTTTTAAAGGGATGAGGTAAACCCTTGTTCAGACAGATCATGCGTTGGCTGCTGGGTAAGAGGCTGGCTACGCACCAACTAGCGGAAGAACGGTTCAGCGTCTTGTGGGGCCTGCCGATACTGGCCAGCGACGCGGTCTCTTCGGTGGCTTACGCTGTGGAAGAGATACTCATCATACTGGTCCCGGCGATAGGGGTGCTCTCCTTTTTGTGGCTGCCCTGGGTCGCTGGGGCTATTATCGTACTGCTGTTGATCCTCACCCTGTCCTACCGCCAGACGGTTGAAGCCTACCCTGGCGGCGGCGGCGCTTACATCGTGGCCAAGGAAAACCTCAAGCCGATTTACGGCCTGATCGTAGGGGCGTCCCTCCTGGTGGACTACACACTGACCGTCGCGGTCAGCATCACGGCCGGCACCGCCGCTATTACCTCGGCTCTGCCCAGCCTCTTTCCCTACCACGTGGGTATCGCGGTGACGATCATCATCCTGATGGTGCTGGGCAACCTGCGCGGCTTGCGCGAGTCTTCCAGGATTTTCAGCATCCCCACCTACGCCTTCATTTTCACCACGATCGCACTCATAGTCGTGGGGATTTACAAGCACAGCGCCGGCCTGGCGCCGGTCCCCGCTGAGCCGATGGTTGAAATCGGCACGAGCCTTCAGGCGGTATTGCTGGTCGTCCTTTTAAGGGCCTTCTCCTCGGGCTGCGCCGCGGTGACCGGGGTGGAGGCCATCAGCGACGCGGTGCCCAGTTTCAGGGAACCTGCCGTACGGAACGCTAAAAGCACTTACGTCCTGCTGGCGGCCGCCATTATAATCACCTTCGGGGGAATCGCCTACCTGGCCAAGCTGTACCAGGTAGTACCCGTGGAGGGGCAGACCGTTATGGCCCAGCTGGCGCACCAGGTCTTCGGCCAGGGCTTCATGTTCTACCTGGTCCAGGCCACCACCGCCGTGATACTGGGCATGGCTGCCAACACCGCCTTCGCGGGTTTCCCCACCCTGCTGTCCATCATCGCCCAGGACGGTTACGTTCCCCGCCAGTTCGCCATGCGGGGGCACCGCTTGAGCTTCTCGAACGGGATAGTCTTCCTGGCCGTCATGGCCGCCCTGCTGGTGATAATCTTCGAGGGCGACACCCACCTGCTGATTCCGCTGTACGCCCTGGGGGTTTTCACATCCTTCACCCTCGCCCAGATCGGCCTCCTGGTGCGCTGGTTCCGTCTGAAGGTGCCGGGGTGGCACTACAAGGCGTTCATAAACGGGCTGGGGGCGGTGATAACCCTGACCACGGTCATCATCGTCACTGTGACCAAGTTCAGCCACGGGGCCTGGATAGTCCTGGTGGTGGTTCCCATACTCGTATTGCTGATGCTCCGCATCCGGCTCCATTACTCCTCCGTGGCGAAGCAGCTCGACGTGCCCAACGAGGCGCTTCCCAAGGTGAACCTGAAGTACCAGTTCGAACACCACATCATAGTGCCCTTAGACAGCATCAACGCCATGGTCTTAAAGGCCCTTCGCTACGCTAGGGGGATAAGCAAGAATGTGGTGGCCTTCCATGTGGAAATAAAAGAGGGCGGGGCCGACAAGCTGAAGCGAAAGTGGGAGCAGCTCGATACGGATATCCCCCTGGTGGTCAAGTTCTCCCAATACCGGGAGATAGTCGAGACCCTGACCGAGTATATCCGGTCGGAGGAGCACTCCTCCCGGCCGGGGGACATGATAACCGTGCTCCTGCCGCAGTTTTTTGTCTCCCACTGGTGGCAGGCGGCCCTCCACAACAACACCAGCCTGTTTATAGCCAACGCCATGTTCCACAAGCGGAACGTGGTTGTCTCGGTGGTGCCCTTCTACCTGGAGGACCTGCTGACCCGCCGCGAACTCGAAAACCTGAACATCAGGGAGCTGCTGACCAAGCTGGGGGTAACCGCCGCTGAACTGGCGTTTGAGATGAGGATCGAGAAGGAGAGGATACTGGAGGTGATTCACCTCAAACTGAAGGACGTGCCAGACCCTCTCCGGACGAAGATAATCGCCTACCTGCTCCAGGTGAAAGAGAACCTGGGCTGAACCCAGAAAAAGGGCGTGTCGCAAAACGATTATTTAAAAACGTTGGGCGGCACGCTCTTTTCTGTCGGGAAGAGGCAAAAACCAACTCAAACATAGGTATCTATTACCCTTCACGCACTGTTTTGGGCACACTAAACC
>JABLWZ010000028.1 GCA_013178275.1 Bacillota bacterium
AATTGGCGGAATGGGAAACAGCACGGAACAGAAATCAAAAAGGTGTTGACTGGCAATTTACTACTGATGATGCAAGAATCAAGTTAAAGAGGCTTTATCCACAGTTTAAGAGTTAACAGTGTACTAGTACGCATGACTGGATATATATAGATTCTTAGAGATGCAACTTTAGCTTCCTAAGCTGATTCCACATTAGGATTATAAAAAAGTCACAGGGAACTGGATACTTGGGATGCCTATGTTCCAGTTCCCTGTTACCATTAGCCCCTAGTTAACACCATAGACATTTGAATAGGTACTATTAGGTACTATATTGTGGCGACCTTCCAAGGTCACAACCCGAATCCGTAGTCTCAGCATAGTAATACTTACTGCCGTTATAATCAACCGTCTTAATTACATAGTTCCGTCCCGTAGGAGCCGAACCTTTGACTTTTACTGCGAGAGCGACATGACCGGAGGTAGTCTTGGTAATAGTCTGGTCATAGTAGACTTCGACACTATTAAATCCCATACCCATGTTCATCAAGATGTCGCCTAGTAAGACTGACTTCGAATCACAGTCTCGCAAAAGAAGGATTTTCAGCCTTGATGTAGCTACTAAAGGGGAGCAAGTATCACATCGAACATATGTATTGTGTGTGATACTTACTCCCCTCTTTTTTCGTCTCTCCCTCCCTCTCCCTCTACCCTTCTATGGTATAATTTTCAAATAACTACTACATAAATGGAAAGGAGCTGGTAGGTATTTAATGTTGGATTTGGATTTCGATTCAGTAAAATCACTTATATCCATTGTCGCTATCTATCTTAGGAAATCCAGGGGCGAAGATGATTCCGTGCTAGATAAACACAGAAGAGCTTTGGTTGATATATGTCTAGCTAAGGATTGGAGTTATGTAATCTATGCGGAGATAGGAACCTCTGACAGCATAGTATTGCGACCAGAGATGACTAGGTTGCTAGATGACATCGAAAACAATATGTACAGCGGTGTCATGGTTTTAGAGATTGATAGGTTAAGCCGAAGTGATGAAGAGGATTTTGGAAGGATAAAAAATGCCTGTATAAAAACAGATACCTTGGTTATCACTCCCCATAAAATATTCAACCTTGATGATGACCGTGATGCTCAGTATTTTAAACAAAAGGCTTTTTTTGCCAACAACGAATACGACAACATAAAAATGAGATTTAAGTTCGGGAAGGTTCAAGGTGCTCGTAGAGGTGATTGGACAAATGGTAGTGGTCCCTTTCCCTATGAATATGAGAGATGGGGAGATAAGTATGTACCTAATAGGTTAGTAGTTAATGATGATAAAAATAAGATCTATCAATACATGAAAAAACTTGCTTTAGCGGGAATGACCAATGAAAAAATAGCTTGGGAATTAAATAGATTAGGGTACAAAACTGCTAAAGGTAACACCTGGAGAGATGTTTCCGTCCAGCGAGTTCTGTATAACGAAACTCTACTTGGTAAGACAATCTCAAATAAAACTAGAGGTGATGCCCATAAAATTAAAAAAAATAGCTCAAAACCTTTCCGGGTGTTACCTAGGTCACAGTGGTACATAGTAGAGAATTGCCATGAAGCGGTGATAACTCAAGAAGAGTTCGATAAGATACAAGACCTGAATCGTAAGCGTCAGCTCGTAGGAACCAGAGCAAGAAGTGGAGTTTGGGCTTTATCTGGATTATTGAAGTGTGGACTATGCGGGGCAACCCTAGGGTTCAACCCAAAAAATAATGGAAACCACCAAATAAAACCCTGCTATGTACGAGATGATTTTGGAAATAAAATATGCTCTAATCGAGGTGGATTAATAAGCACAGCAATCGATGAAATTAACGCTTACATTGAACGGTACAGAGAGTCCTTGCTACAGAATCCTGATGTAGAGGTTGATGATACAGTAGAAATAAGTAGCAGACTAAACGATATGTATACGCTGAGAACTAAATATGAGAATGCTGCCAAGAAAGCTAAGTATTCCTATGACCTCGGAGAATACACGAAGCAGGATTGGTTAGAGAGTAAAGCTCATTGGGATGGGCTTATTGAAAAGGTTAATGGTGACATTGGATACCTAGAAAGACAGATACGAGCTAGTCAGAAAATGACAAATGAGGAAAGACTAGAACTTATAGAACGGTTGATAGACGATATAAAAAATGCGAAGGAACCAAAGGTGCTTAATGATATTTATAAGTCTGTAATTGATGTAGTCAGGTGGACGAGGATTAAAGATGAAGAACCTATCGTAGAACTGGATTTTCTCTAAGGGGTTAGTGCAAATTAAAAGTTGAATATCGAAAGGATAGGTAAGGAAACAATAAATCATGTAGAAGTAATTAAGTAGCGGAGGATAAAAAATGATGAACAATAATAGTTGTATCCATAAGCCTAATATCTTAATACATGAAAAATCTCCTTATCTACTCCAACACGCTTATAATCCTGTTAACTGGCTTCCTTGGACACCTTCTGCTTTTCAGAAGGCTCATAAGGAAGATAAGCCAGTTTTTGTATCCATAGGCTATTCCTGACCCTTCGGGGTCATTAAAAATCGTTGAAAACATTGGGTTGTTTGGCTCTACATGCCACTGGTGCCACGTGATGGAGCGGGAGTCGTTCGAGGACGAGGAGGTGGCCCGTCTCCTCAATCACTACTTCGTGGCGATCAAGGTCGACCGCGAGGAGCGGCCCGACCTGGACCATATCTACATGTCCGTCTGCCAGGCCATGACCGGCCAGGGAGGCTGGCCGCTGACAATCATTATGACCCCCGACCAGAATGCCTTTTTCGCCGGGACCTACTTTCCCAAGGAGAGCCGGTACGGGCGCCCGGGGCTGATGACGATCCTGAAACAGGTGGCCAACAAGTGGTCCACCGACCGCCAGACGGTGGAAAACGTCGGCGAACAGGTCACCAGCCTGCTCCAGGAGGAAGACCCGGCCTCGGAGGAGATGCCGACGGAGGCCGTCCTGTCAGCCGCCTTTTCCCAGTTCCAGGCCCGGTTCGACAAGGTCTACGGCGGGTTCGGGTCAGCCCCCAAGTTTCCGACTCCCCACAACCTGATGTTCCTCCTGCGCTATAACCGGGGGCACAAGGACCCCACCGCCCTGGCCATGGTGGAAAAGACCCTGGTCTCCATGTTCAAGGGAGGCATCTACGACCACCTGGGGGGCGGGTTCGCCCGGTACTCGACCGACCAGGAGTGGCTGGCGCCGCATTTCGAGAAGATGCTTTACGACAACGCGATGCTCGGCATGGCCTACCTGGAGGCCTACCAGGTGACCGGCGACCCGCTCTACGCCGAGATCGCGAAACAGGTATTCAACTATGTGTCCCGGGAGATGACCTCTCCCGAGGGCGGTTTCTACAGCGCCCAGGACGCCGATTCTGAGGGGGTGGAGGGGAAGTTTTACGTCTGGTCGCGGCGTGAGATCGAGGAAACCCTCGAACCCGCCGAGGCCCAATGCTTTAACCAGCTTTACAACATCACGGAGAAGGGGAACTTCGAGGGGAGCAGCATCCCCAACCTGATCTGGAGCGGGCTCAACACCAACCGCGACCTGCTCGAAGTCCTGCGGGACTGGGACAAACCCCGGGAGAAGCTGTACCGGGTGAGGGATACGAGGGTTCATCCCCACCTGGACGACAAGGTCCTCACTTCCTGGAACGGCCTGATGATCGCCGCGCTGGCCAAAGGCGCCCGCCTGCTGGGGAACCCCGCTTACCGGGAGGCCGCTGCCCGGGCGGCGGGATTTATCTGGCAGCGGATGCGGACCCCGGAGGGGAGGCTCCTGGCCCGCTACCGCGACGGCGAGGCGGCTCTGCTCGGCTACCTGGACGACTACGCCTTTTTGACCTGGGGCCTGATCGAACTCTACCAGACGACCTTCGAGCCGGGGTACCTCGACCAGGCGCTCTGGCTGACCGGGCAGATGGTCGACCTGTTTTTCGACCCCCAGGCGGGAGGGTTCTTCTTCAGCGGGAGGGACGCGGAGCGGCTGATCTCCCGGCCCAAGGAGCTGTACGACGGGGCGATCCCCTCGGGTAACTCGGCGGCCACCTTAAATCTGTTGCGGCTTTCCCACCTAACCGGCCGCCAGGATCTGGCGGACCTGGCCGAGAGGCAGTTCCGGCGCTTCGCCCGGGAGGTGAAGCAGGCCCCGACCGGCTGCACCTTCTTCCTCACCGCCCTGCAGTTTGTCCTCGGGGCCCCGAAAGAGATAGTGGTGGTGGGCGGCCCGGAGGAGGCGAACACCCGGGCCATGCTGGGATACCTGCAGGACTCTTTCCTCCCTGAGGCGGTCATCCTGTACTCCTCTCCCGAGTCCGAGAATCTCCTGCGGGAGATGGTCCCGCACATCGGCCAGTACCGGCCGATGGAGGGCCGGCCCACGGTGTACATCTGCGAGAACCACGCCTGTAAGCCGCCGGTGACCGACCCTGCCGAGCTGCAGCAGGTGCTCCAGTCCCGCTGCAATATTAATTAAAGATATAGATTATATAGTTTTGAATCATCGACCGGCGTAATTCGGCAGCAACGCCGGTATTTTCCGGTAAGCCCCTGGATTTTGAATATATCGGGTTCTGCGGGTATTTTGCTGCCGTTTAGGCGCAATACTAATCCCAAGTTGATTGTTGAAACCACTTTAAGTATCTGGTAGAATTTATGAGGTTGAGTTAAATTTTGCCGCCAGCCGGTATCGCGTATACTATCTGCCGGCAACGGGTGGTATTCATTTGAGCTTGTTGGAATAAGCTTCTAGTGAGGTACTTGTCCCTGGATTTTTTGTGAAAGGGGTCTTATGCTTGGGCGGGTTAGTGTTTTATGCGCTCACAGCGGTTGTTGCCCTGACGGAAGCGATTGCCCTGCTGGTACTGCTGTACTACTACTTCGTTTCCATCTTCGGCTGGCAGAAATTTGACGAGGAGAAAGATTACACCCCGGAGAAGAGGTTCGCGCTGGTCACCGCCGCCCACAACGAAGAAGCGGTAATCCGCTACCACATTGAAAGCCTCAAAAACTTCAACTACCCCAGAGAACTCTACGATATTTACATCATCGCCGACAACTGTACCGACCGTACGGCCGAAATCGCTCGCGCGGAAGGCGTCCTGGTGTACGAGCGCTTTTCTCCCCAGCGCGGCAAGGGATTCGCTGTCGAGTGGATGTTTAATCAATTGTTCGAGATGGAAGACAAGTACGACGCGGTCTGCCTGTTTGACGCCGACAACGTGCTCTCGTCCAACTTCCTGCTGGAGATGAACGCGAAGCTGAAGCAGGGATTCCTCTCCATCCAGGGCTACCTGGACACCAAGAACCCCAACGACTCCTGGGTGACCGCGAGCTACGCCACCGCTTACTGGTCGATGAACCGCATGTGGCAGTTGGCCCGCTACAACCTGGGCCTGTCGAACGCCCTGGGGGGAACCGGTCTCTGCCTCGATTTTCAGACCCTGAAAAAGTACGGCTGGGGAGCGACCTGCCTGACCGAGGACCTGGAATTCACCATGAAGCTTCTGCTGAACGGGATCAGGACCGCCTGGGCCCACGACTGCCGGGTGTACGACGAGAAACCCGTCTACTTCAGCCAGACCTGGAGACAGCGCACCCGCTGGCTGCAGGGTCACTGGGACGTGGCCTTCCGGTACATGGTTCCGCTGATAAAGAAGGGTATCGCGGAAAAGAAGTGGTATCCTATCGACGGTGCTATCTACCTGTTTCAGCCGTTCGTGATAATGGCGATGCTGTTCAACTTCACGATGGCCCTGATAGCCACGTTCTTCTCCGACCCCATCTACGCCGCGCCGATAACCAGCGCGATGCCCGCCTGGTTCTGGGTAATCTTCGGGGTACTCGGCTACTGCTACCCGATGCTCGGCCTTTACCTGGAAAAGGCCCCGAAAAAGGCGTATTACTACTATATAACCTACCCCATCTACGGGCTGACCTGGTTCCCGGTCACCATCTGGGGGCTGTTCAAACACGGCAACCAGTCCGAATGGGCTCACACCCGCCACACCCGGGGCATCTCCATCGCGGCCCTGGAGGAGGCTCCGATAGCCGCCAAGGTGACCCCGGAATAAGGATTATTCGCGCAGTATCCTGGAGCGCCGTAGCAGACGGCGCTCTTTTACGTTCCAGAGCCCGTCCCGGGTAAGCCGCAGTTCCGGCAGGTGGGTCGAGGAGAGAAACAGCAGGGTGTAGATGAGGTCGTGGTGGGGGTAGCCGGCCTTATACATCGTCTCCTCGATCCCGGCGGTCAGCGCTGTCACCTCGGAGAGCGAAAGCGGCGACATCATCCCTCCGAGCGGCAGGGCTATCTCCGCGGCCACCTCCCGGTCCTGCACGATCACAATCCCCCCTCCCAGCTCCTCCATCCGCTTCAACGCCCGGTGCATGGCAGCGGAATCCTGCCCGATCACCAGCAGGTCGAAGGAACCGGTGTAGGAAGCGGCCATGCCGTCCAGACGGTGGGCGAACCCCTGCAGCAGCCCCTGGGAAATAGTGCGGTAGTCGCGGTCGACCAGGTTGATAAAGCACAGCCCCGACCCCGGCCGGACGACGACCTTGGTCCCCTTCTTCTCGACGTCCCCGCTTCCCAGCTCGATATCGACCTGGCGGGTGATCACCGGGTCGACCAGGGACATCACCGGGAAGCTGGCATAACCGTCGTGTTCGGGGACAAGCCAGTCGGAGTCCCGCCTCCCGGACCTCGAGGTCAGGGGTCTCAACCCCAGTTCCTCCCAGTCCAGGGTAAGCGGCGGGCCGCTTAGCTTCACCCCGCCCTCTGTCCGGTCCACCACCAGCCGCCCGTCGGCGTAAACCTGGCGGGGGACCGGCCGGTCGATCGCATCCAGCACCAGGATATCCGCCACCCGACCCGGGGCCAGTCCGCCTATCTCGTCATCCAGCCCATAGTAAACCGCCGGGTTGCGGGTCACCAGCTGGTAGGCGGTGACCGGCGGCATCCCCCGCTCCAGGGCGATACCGAGCAGCAGGTCGGTGAAACCCCGAGCGAAGGTGGTGGGCGTGGGCGAATCGGTGGTCATCATCACCCGCTCCCAGGCCACCGGGCCGTCCCATTCCATCAGGGCGGCCAGTATCTCGGGCAGGTCCGGCCGGAGCGACGAGCAGCGCAGGGTGGCGTACATCCCCAGGCGGAGCCGGCGCAGCACGTCTTCCAGCTTGATCGACTCGTGGCAGGCGGTCACCCCGGCTGCCGCCAGCGGGTTCAGCGTGTTCTCCGAGGCGCCCGGGGCATGCCCTTCCGCCCTTTTGCCCCACTCCGCCGCCTCCACCATCCATTCCTGCATGGACTCGTTTCCCCCGAGCAGCGAGGGCCAGTCGGTCAGCTCACCGACCTGGACGAACCAGGGATGCCTTATCATCCGGGAGAGGTTTTCGGGTGAAAAGCGGGTGGCGGCCTCCTCGGTATAGGTCTGGGGGTCCAGCCGGGCGCTCCACAGCATCTTGACCGGGTGGCTGCTCAGGTCCTCTATCATTTTCATAAACGATTCCAGGGGCATCGCGTTGAAAAAAAACAGGTTGTCGTTGACCGACAGGGTCGTACCGCGGGTCAGTACCTGATCGGCGTGGGTCAGCGGGTTGTAAAGCTGAACCGGATGGGCGTGCGGCTCGATATAGCCGGGGACCAGCAGCCGGCCGGAGGTGTCGATCACCCGGGTCCTCTCCCCCACCATCTTCTCGGAGCCACCCAGGTAGGCTATCCGTTCCCCCTTCACCGCCAGGTTGGCCCTGGCCACCTCGCCGCTGTAGACGTTCAGAACCTCCCCCCCGGTAAAGAAGAGGTCGGCCTCCTCGATACCCCGCGAGACCCGTATCAGCTGGTTCATTATCTCCCGGTTCCAGGCCCTCAGTCTTCCTCTCCCCATTTTCTCCCTCTATTCCCAGCGGCTGCCGCTGAACGCTTGATTAATACCAGGAATCCTCCAGCAGGAATAAGGTTCTGTCTGGCGAATCCTATTTTAGAAAAACATACATATTAGTTATTGTAACAAAAACGGGGGTTTTTTGTGTGCAGTTTATTTCCAGTTCGGTAGGCCCTTCGACCTGTGGGGTCTTTCTATCGCGGGTGGAGGTCTTTCTGGAGGGTGAGCTGGGTAGATCGGCTCTCGATTTCATCGCGCCCCGGGGACCCAGCCGGTTCGGGCAGGTCAACTGCTGGGTGGATGGAACCCCACCCGCCTCGGCAATCCCCGATGAGCTGGAAAAGGCGGACCTGTTCATCCTGGTCGGATATCCCGGAGAGCTACGCGCCAGGATCAGCGAGCTGGACCCTTTCCTCCGGCCGCCTTCCAGCATCGTGATGGCTGTCTCCTGCGGTGATCCGGACCTGATGCGGAAGCTCAGGTCAGACACCGGCCTGGAGAAGATCATCTCCGTCACCCTGAGCGAGGGCAGCCACTCCGAGATGGGCCTGGTCCTGGACTCCCTGGTCGCCCTGCACTTTTTCTACGAGAACGCTCTCAGCCGGTTCACCCTTTTCGACCTGCGGCACATCTGGCCGGACGGCACGGAGCTGGAGGTCCAGCGCTGCCTCTGGGCGGTTTTGCCGGACAGCCCCGGCGCCGGGGAGGCAGCGGTTTCACGGCTCACCGGGGGGCTCCTGGACCTGGACTCCCCCCACCTGCTGGCCGTTCTCAGGGGCCCTGCCGCTTTTCCCGACCAGATCATCGCAGACCTGCTGGACCGTATCTCGCCGGACCCGGATAAGCCCCGCTTCTGGTATGCCGTCGCCCAGCCTCCAGCCTCACCGGAAGGCTATGAAGCGGTCGTCTTTTCCACGGCCAGACCCGATTCTTTACCGTAGCCGCCGGCATATATCGCCGCCCCCTTGATGATTCCTTTTTTGTAAATTATTCCTTGTAACAACTGGTGCAAATTGGCACAGTGCTATATAATAGAAGGTGGCAGCAAATGGAAATTTGGGCGGGTTATCATATACGCGGGAGGTGTTGTCGGAAAGGGAGTTCGTTTCCGAGAAACTGGCTAGAATATATCGGTCCCTGATTCCAAGATTAGCTTATTTTTGCAGTTGATTATTTAGTGATTTTTATTACACTGTTTGAAGCACCCCCATTTTTTTTGCTCAGAATTTGAGTCCGCGGGGGCCGATCAGAGAATCAGGAAACGAAAATTCCAGGTTTCAGGAGACCTGGTGGGGGTAAGGAGGTTTAAAATTTTGTACCAGATTGTCAAAAAAAAGGTCCTGGTCCCGGACGTAATGATCCTGTTCGAGGTGAAAGCGCCTCTGGTGGCGGCCAGCTGCCGCGCCGGGCAGTTCGTGATGATTCGCATGGACGAGGTCGGGGAGCGCATCCCGCTCACCATCACCGATTTCGACCGCGAGGCTGGGACCATCACCATCATCTTCCAGGTGGTGGGCAAGAGCACCGAACTGATGTCCAAGCTGGAAGCCGGGGACTGTTTGCAGGACTTCGCGGGTCCCCTGGGTCAGCCCTCTCACATCGAGAAGTTTGGACGAGTGGTAATGATCGGCGGCGGGGTAGGAGTAGCACCCATTCACCCGATTGCCCGCGAGATGAAGCTGGCGGGTAATGAGGTGATTTCTATTTTAGGGGCCCGCAACAAGGACCTTTTGATCCTCGAAGAAGAGATGCAAAAGGTCAGCACCGAGGTCATCGTCACCACCGACGACGGCTCGTACAGCCGCAAGGGACTGGTGACCGACGTACTGAAAGAGATCATGCAGCGAGGGAAGATCGACCTGGTGGTGGCCATCGGACCGATGGTGATGATGCAGGCGACCTGCGCGGTGACCAAGGAGGCCGGCATCCCCACAGTGGTGAGCCTGAACCCGATCATGGTGGACGGCACCGGGATGTGCGGGGCCTGCCGCATCGAGGTCGGCAGCGAGACCAAGTTCGCCTGCGTGGACGGGCCGGAATTCGACGGCCATCAGGTGAACTGGAAGCTGGCCCGCCAGCGGTCGGTCATGTTCGCGGAAGAAGAAAAACGGGCGATGCTCGAACACCGGCACGAAGGGGGTGGATGCGGATGCGGCTGCCATCAGTAGAAGAACTCAAGGAAGCCACCAAGTCGATGACTAAAAAGCCCATGCCCACGCAGGAGCCGGACCAGAGGATACTGCACTTCACCGAAGTAGCACTGGGCTATAGCGAAGAAGACGCGCTGCTGGAATCCGCCCGCTGCCTCACCTGCAAAAAAGAAGAATGCCGCCAGGGCTGTCCGGTGGACATCGACATCCCCGGATTTATCAAGAAGATCAAAGAACGAGATTACGTAGGCGCGGCGCTGAAGATCAAAGAAACCAGCAGCCTGCCGGCCATCTGCGGGAGGGTCTGTCCCCAGGAGAGCCAGTGTGAGAAGTACTGCGTGCGCGGCAAGAAGGGCGACCCGGTCGGGATCGGCCGGCTGGAGCGGTTCGTCGCCGACTACGAGCGTTCCCAGGGCGAACTCAAACTGCCCGAGATGGCTCCCCCCAGCGGGAAGAAGGTAGCCATCATCGGTTCCGGGCCGGCCGGCCTCACCTGCGCCGGCGAGCTGGCCAAAATGGGCCACTCGGTCACCGTGTTCGAGGCGCTGCACGTCGCGGGCGGGGTTTTGATGTACGGGATACCCCAGTTCCGACTCCCCAAGGAGATCGTGCAGGCGGACATCGACTACGTGCGCCAGCTGGGAGTGGACATCCAGACCAACGTCGTAGTAGGCCGCACCATCACCGTCGACCAGCTCATAGAGCAGGGATACCAGGCCATCTTCATCGGGACCGGGGCCGGGCTGCCCAACTTCATGGGGATCCCGGGAGAAAACCTGAGCGGGGTATACTCCGCCAACGAGTTCCTCACCCGGGTCAATCTGATGAAGGGTTACAAATTCCCCGAATACCTCACCCCGGTAAGAATCGGCAAGCGGGTCGCCGTACTCGGCGCGGGCAACGTGGCCATGGACGCCGCCCGCTGCGCCAAGCGATTGGGCGCGGAGGACGTGTACATCGTCTACCGGCGTTCCGAGAAGGAGATGCCGGCCCGGGCGGAAGAAGTCGAACACGCCCACGAAGAAGGCATCCACTTCCGGCTGCTGACCCAGCCGGTGGAGGTCAAGGGCGACGAGAACAACTGGGTCAAAGAACTGGTCTGCGTCAAGTGCGAGTTGGGTGAGCCCGACGCCTCAGGCCGGCGCTCCCCGGTCAACATCCCGGGTTCAGAGTTCAGCATCCCGGTGGAGACCGTGGTGGTGGCCATCGGCCAGAGCCCCAACCCGCTGATCCAGACCACCACCAAGGGTCTGAAGACCGGCCGGCACGGCACCATCGAGGCCGACGCTGACGGCCAGACCTCGCGGATCAACATCTTCGCCGGCGGTGACATCGTGACCGGCGCGGCCACCGTGATCCTGGCCATGGGTGCCGGGCGCAAGGCCGCGGCCGCGATGGACAAGTACCTGAAGTCGCTGGCTTAGCCGCGACCTTTAAGGTCCAGTTTAATATTACTGTTTAAATGCATATCCGAGTTTATCTTTAAAAGGGGGATGCATGGGGAATTTGACCTCTGTACAATAAGACAGTTGGCTCCCGAAGGCGCCGACTTCTGAAATGCTGCGAGGTTCCAAATATCCCATATCCCCCCTTTTTTTAAACTTACCGGGTGTTTATTGTTTTAAATGCGGCATCACAAAAATCCACTAAAAAGGAGGGAACTGAATGGAGGCAACCAATCATGTCTGCCGCTGCCGGGAGGAACTGGACGCTCTGCTCGACCAGGAGATCGCCCGGCACGAGGGCAGAAAGGACGATCTGATCGAGGTCCTCTACTGGGTGCAGGAAAACTACGGTTACGTGCCGCTAGAGGCCCAACTCAAGATCGCCAAACAGATGAAGGTGCCCATGACCGCTATCACGGGCATTATCACCTTCTATCACCTGTTCTCGCTCAAGCCCAAGGGTAAGTACGAGATCTCCCTGTGCAAGGGAACCGCATGTTTTGTGCGCGGCGCCACCGACGTGCTTGGCCGGTTCGAAAAAGAGCTGGGCATCAAGCCGCACGACACCACCGACGACAACATGATCTCTCTGGAGGTGGTGCGCTGCCTGGGTGCCTGCGGGCTGGCCCCGGTCATCACCGTGAACAAGGAGCCCCGCCCAAGGATGAAATCGGACATGGTGCCCGGCATTCTCCAGGAAATCAGGAACCAAGGGTAAGTGTGATCGACAAGGACTGTAGTTGGTAAGAATCGTAGTTGGTAATGGCTCATTTTCAAAGTGTAGTTGGTAAGGGTTCCGGTAGTCAGGTCTGTGGTTGGTAAGGCTTAAAATAGAAATAAACCTATAATTATATAGATAAATAGATAGATAGAGATAGAGAGATAGATAAAGAATCCGGCTTTCTAGGACAGTCAGAAACGGGAATGGGATTGGGCTGGATAACAAGCAAAATCTATCCAGGATTGAGGGTGAGAAAGGATGAGACCAGTTAAGTCCGTTCAGGACCTGGCGCAGCTTAAAGAGGCCGCACTGGATAAATTTAAGCGGCGGCGGGAAAAGGCGATACTGGTTAGAATGGGCACCTGCGGCATCATGGCAGGGGCCAGAGATACCATGGAGGCCATTAAGGCCGAACTCGAAAAGAGAAAAGCTGAGGACGTGGTGGTACTCCAGGCGGCATGCTCGGGGCAGTGCGAACTGGAGCCGCTGGTAGTGGTCTATCCCGAGGAGGTCACCTATGTTCGGGTAAAGGCGGAGAACGCCGCCGAACTGGTGGACAGCTTCCTCCAGGGAAGATTGGCCGAGTCTTTGATGTATAAAGACCCCGAAACGAATAAACCTATCCCCTACGACAGGGATTACCCCTTCATGTCCAAGCAGATAAAGGTCGCTCTTCGAAACGCCGGGACCATCAACCCGGAAGATATCGAGGAGTACATCGCCAAAGACGGTTATTTCGCGCTGGCCAAGGCGCTGAGTAAGATGTCGCGCGAGGAGATTATCGCGGAAGTCAAGAACTCCGGCCTCCGGGGACGCGGCGGCGCCGGGTTCTCCACCGGGATGAAGTGGCAGTTTACCTACCAGGCCCGGGGGGACAAGAAGTACGTGGTCTGCAACGCCGACGAGGGTGACCCGGGAGCGTACATGGACCGTTCGGTTTTGGAGGGCGACCCCTTCTCGGTCGTGGAGGCTATGACCATCGCGGCCTACGCGGTGGGCGCCGACCAGGGCTATATATACTGCCGGGCAGAGTATCCCCTGGCCGTCAAAACCTTGAACCACGCCATCAAAGAGGCCGAATCGTACGGCCTCATGGGAGACAACATCCTGGGAACCAGTTTTTCCTTCCGGCTGAGTGTGCGGATGGGGGCCGGCGCTTTCGTCTGCGGCGAGGAGACCGCCCTCCTGGCCTCGATCATGGGCCGGCGGGGCGAACCCCGGCCGCGTCCTCCCTTCCCGGCCAATGAAGGGCTGTGGGGCAAACCAACCCTGCTCAACAACGTGGAGACCTACGCCAACGTATGTCCCATCATCCTCAACGGCGGCGACTGGTACGCCACCCGGGGCACTGAAAAGAGCAAGGGAACCAAGGTGTTCTCTCTGACCGGCAAGGTTAAGAACACCGGTTTAATCGAGGTCCCGATGGGTATACCGCTTGGCGAAATCGTGTACGATATCGGCGGCGGAATGATAAACCCCAACAAGAAGTTCAAGGCGGCCCAGACCGGCGGTCCCTCGGGGGGATGCATCCCCTCCAGCCACCTGAACTCCGGGGTGGACTACGAGTCGCTGGCCGCGCTGGGCACTATCGTGGGTTCGGGCGGTCTGATCGTGATGGACGACGACACCTGTATGGTGGGGCTGGCCAAGTTCTTCACCGAGTTCTGCCAGGAAGAGTCCTGCGGCAAGTGTACTCCCTGCCGCATCGGCACCAAGGCCATGCTCCAGATACTGGAGCGTATCACCGGCGGCCAGGGCCGCGAGGGCGATATCGAGATGCTGGAAAAGTTGAGCACGAACGTCAGGAGGTCCGCTCTCTGCGGCCTGGGGCAGTCGGCTCCCAACCCGGTATTGAGCACCATCCGCTACTTCCGCCACGAATACGAAGAGCATATTAAGGACAAGTACTGCGCCGCGTCACACTGTGCCGCGATGTTCAACTCCCCCTGCCAGAACACCTGTCCGGCCGGGATCGACGTGCCAATCTATGTCGACCACATCCGGAACGGGCGTTTCCTGGATGCTTACCAGGAGGTCATGCGGGAGAATCCTTTCCCGGGCGTCTGCGGACGGGTGTGCCATCACCCCTGTGAGGGCAAGTGCCGCCGCGCCCAGGTGGACGAGCCGATCTCCATCCGCACGCTGAAGCGTTCGGCCGCGGACTGGGTATTAAAACAGAACAGCGGGGTTTACCCGGTAGAAAAACCGACCAAATCCACCGGCAAGAAGGCTGCGGTCATCGGGGCCGGTCCCTCGGGCCTGACCGCCGCTTACTACCTGGCCAAGGCCGGGCACGCGGTGACGGTATTCGAGGCGCTGCCCATCGCCGGCGGTATGCTGGCGGTAGGGATACCCGACTACCGGCTGCCGGCGGATATACTGGCAGCGGACATCAAGGCCATCGAAAACATGGGCGTAACCATAATGCTCAACACCCGGTTCGGAAAGGACGTCAGCTTCGACGACCTTAAGGCCCGGGGTTTTGACGCCGTGTACGTGGCCATCGGCGCCCACGAGGACCAAAAACTGGGTGTGCCGGGAGAAGACCTGAGCGGGGTTCTCTCCGGTATCGGGTTCCTTAAGGACGTCGCGCTGGGTGCGGCTCCAGACCTGAACAGCAGGACCGTGCTGGTCATCGGGGGCGGCAACGTGGCCATCGACAGCGCCCGCACCGCGGTCAGGCATGGCGCCAGCGAGGTGCACGTGGTCTACCGCCGCCGCAAGGAAGACATGCCGGCGTTTGCCGATGAGATCGAAGAGGCCGAACACGAAGGGATCAAGTTCACCTTCATGGCCGCTCCGGTCAAGGTGGTCGGCGAAGGTAAAGCAATCGGCCTGGAATGCCAGAAATCCGCTCAGGGTGACTTCGACTCCAGCGGACGGCGCCGGCCGATACCCATAGAAGGTTCCAACTTCGTGATCGGCGCCGACATCATCATCAGCGCCATCGGTCAGAGCGTCGGCACCGACAGTGTTAAAGGCATCGACCTCAAGATCAACAAGGGTCTGATCGCCGCCGACAAGAACATGAACACCAACGTCCCTTATATCTTCGCGGGCGGTGACTGCGTGACCGGCCCCGATACCGCCATCAACGCCATCGCTCAGGGCAAACGGGCCGCGGCGGCCATCGACAAGTTCCTGGGCGGCAGCGGAGTGGTAGTCGAGCCGCGGGTAGTGAAGCGCGTTCTCTCGGGAGACATCCTGGAAGAAAAGCGTCCCCGGGCCAAGCAGGCCAGTCTGCCGGTAGCCGAGCGGGTAGGCAATGTGGAAGTCGAAAAAGGCTTTACCGAAGAACAGGCCATGGCTGAAGCATCGCGCTGTCTGCGCTGCGACGTCGATTAGATTAGGGAAGGAGGTTTTCAAATGGTCACCCTGACTATTAATGATAAAACAGTTGAAGCGCCGGCGGGAAGCACTATCCTCGAAGCCTGCCGCCACAACAATATAGAGCTGCCCACCTTGTGCTACGACCCCGACCTCAGGTTGGAGGGCTCGTGCCGCATGTGTGTGGTCGAGGCGGTAGGCCGCCCGTTCCTGCTGGCCGCCTGCGTGGCCCCGGCGGAGAACGGTATGGTCATCAATACCGAAAGCCCCAGTGTGATCGACGCCCGAAGGATGATCCTGGAGCTTTTGCTGGCCGCTGGCGAGCACAACTGCCTGACCTGCGACAAGAGCGGGAGCTGCCGTCTGCAGGATTACTGCTACCGGTACGGGGTTTCGGAAACCCCTTACGCGATCCCGGATCGGCAGAAGACCCCGATCACCGACCCCAATCCCTTCATCGTGAGGGACTACGAAAAGTGCATTATGTGCACCCGCTGCGTGAGGGCCTGCGAGGACATCACCGGGGCATACGCTATCGGGGTGAAGAACCGTGGATTCGACTCCCGGATTTCCACCGCCCTGGACGGCGGCCTCAAAGACTCCCCCTGCGTGTTCTGCGGCCAATGCGTTATGGTCTGTCCGGTCGGTGCGCTGACCAGCAGGGTGAGCGCCAGCATGGGAAGGGACTACGAGTTTGAAAAGGTGCCGACCACCTGCACTTACTGCGGTGTCGGCTGCACCCTGGAGTTAAACGTTAAAAACGACCGGGTGGTAGGGGTCACCTCCATCCGGGACGCCGACCGCAGCCCGGTCAACAAGGGAGCGCTCTGTGTCAAAGGCCGGTTCGGCTGGGACTTCATCCACAGCCAGGACCGGCTGACCCGGCCCCTGATCCGGGAAAACGGAGAGCTGCGCCCCGCGAGCTGGGAAGAAGCCCTGGATTACACCGCCCGGCGGCTCGGCGAGGTTAAATCCCAGTACGGGGCGAACAGCCTGGTTGTTTTATCGTCGGCCCGTGTCACCAATGAGGAGAACTACCTGGTCCAAAAGTTCACCCGGGCGGTACTGGGTACGAATAACGTAGATCACTGCGCCCGTCTCTGACACTCCGTCACCGTCGCCGGTCTGGCGAAGGCATTCGGAAGCGGCGCAATGACCAATTCCATCGAAGAACTGGAAAAGGACACCGACGCGATATTCCTGATAGGTTCGAATCCCACGGAAAACCACCCCGTGATCGGGATGAAGATCAAGCGGGCCCTCAAACGTGGGGCAAAGCTGATCGTGGCTGACCCCAGGGAGATCGAACTGGCGGAAATGGCAGACGTGCATCTGTCCCACCGTCTCGGCACCGACGTAGCCCTGGTCAACGGATTGATGCACGTCATCATCAAGGAGGGCCTGGCGGACCAGTCCTTTATCCAGGCAAGAACCGAGGGTTACGAGGAGTTTAAGGCCGTGGTCGAAAGATACACCCCTGAGTATACGGCATCGATTACCGGGGTCAAGGCGGAGGATATCATCCGGGCGGCCCGGATTTTTGGTCAGGCGGAGCGAGGCTCGATCGTCTACGCCATGGGACTGACCCAGCACTCCACCGGTACCGACAACGTCCTGACAGTGGCCAACCTGGCCCTGCTCACCGGTAACCTGGGCAGACCGGGGGTGGGCGTGAACCCGCTGCGGGGGCAGAACAACGTTCAAGGGGCCTGCGACATGGGAGCGCTTCCCAACGTGTTTACCGCCTATCAGCAGGTAGCCAGCGACGAGGCCCGGGCCAAGTTCGAAAAGGCCTGGGGCGTCACCCTGGACTCCAAGCCGGGGCTGACCCTCACCGACGCCATGAACGCGGCCTACAACGGCCAGGTCAAGGCCATGCTGATAGTCGGTGAAAATCCGATGGTCTCTGACCCGGATATCCACCATATCGATGCGGCGCTTAAAAAACTCGACTTCCTGGCGGTATCGGATATATTCCTGACCGAAACGGCACAGTTGGCGGACGTGGTATTCCCCGCCGCATCTTCCGCCGAAAAGGACGGTACCTTCTCCAATACCGAGCGCCGGGTACAGCTGGTGCGCCGGGCGGTATCCCCTCCCGGCGAGGCGAAATCCGACCGGGAGTTTATCTGCCGGCTTTCGAGTCGGATGGGGTATCCCATGAACTATGGTTCGGCTGAGGAAGTTTTCGGGGAGATAAGGGGACTCACCCCCTCTTACGCGGGGATGACCTATGCCCGGCTGCAGGGCCGGGGGTTGCAGTGGCCCTGTCCCACCGAGGACCATCCCGGCACCGTTTACCTGCACCAGGATAAGTGTGTACGCGGACCCGGCCTGTTCAGCCCGGTGGAGTTTATAGAGCCGGCCGAGAAGCCGGATGGGGATTACCCATTCCACCTAACCACCGGCCGTATCCTCTACCACTATCACACGGGCAGCATGACGAGGCGCTCCAAGGCCCTGGACGAGCACTATCCCGAGGCTCTGATCGAGATCAACCCGGCGAAGGCCAGGTCCATGGGCATCGAAAACGGTGAAAAGGTAAGGCTCTCGACCCGCCGGGGGAGTGTCGAGGCCAAGGCCAAGCTGGTCGATAACGTCGCCGAGGACCTGCTGTTTATGACCTTCCACTTCTCGGAGGCGGCGGCCAACATGCTTACCAATAATGTATTAGACCCGGTGGCCAGGATACCTGAATACAAGGTGTCGGCCGCGAAACTGGAAAAAATATAGACTTCTAGCGTCCCCAGCATAAAGAAAGATTCTGAAAGGGTGGGGATATTAAAATGAACTTTCTAGGACCTCCTGAGATAGCCGGGGCAGCCTGTGGCATCTGCCAGAAGAAGGCTACCTTGAGTATAGGAAAACTTATCGTACTAGGCATCCTGGCCGGCGCTTACATCGGTTTTGGGGCCAACCTGGCCACCGTGGTAAGCAACGACCTGCCCAAATACCTGGGCAACGGGTTCGGTCAGCTAATCTTCGGCGCCGTGTTCAGCGTAGGACTGATGCTGGTGGTAATCGGCGGTTCCGAGCTGTTTACCGGCAACAACATGTTCATGATGATCGGTGCTCTCAATGGTCAGACAACCTGGGGCGATCTGTTTAAGAACTGGGTTATCGTGTGGCTGGCCAACTTCGTGGGTTCGCTGCTGCTGGTCTACATACTGATCGGAGGGTTCTACTCGGCCGGTGCGGATGGGGTAGCCTCGGCCGGCCTGTTTAAGGGAGCGGTCGGCGCCAAATCCGTTCTGATAGCCAAGGGCAAGCTGGAACTTACTTGGCTCCAGGCGTTCAGCCGGGCCATCCTCTGCAACTGGCTGGTATGCCTGGCGGTATGGCTGGCTCTGGCGAGCAAAGACGTTGTAGGAAAGGTCTTCGGCATCTTCTTCCCGATCATGGCCTTCGTGGCGAGCGGCTTTGAGCACAGCATCGCCAACATGACCTTTATTCCGATGGGCCTGGAAGTTGCCAAGAACCCGGCCGTCCTCAACGAAGCCGCGAAGTCGGTGCTGACCGCAGCCCAGTCGACGACCCTGGCTGCTGGCGGCACCCTTCCTCCCGAAGCGGTAGCCGCTATGGACGCGTTTAAAACCCAGGTGGCCAATGTCTTCACCTGGAAAGCCTTGATATTAAAGAACCTCGTGCCCGTCACCCTTGGCAACATCGTGGGCGGTGCGGTCTTCGTAGGTTCAGTATACTGGTACACCTATCTTAGGCCCGACACCGCGGCTAAGGATGTCGCTAAGAGTGCTAAGGCCTAACTAGGTTTGAATACAAATTGAAAGGGGTAGCTGCTGGGGACCCTACCCCTTTCAAACACCTTTTTATATCTGGGCGGATGATCACCCCGGGAGTGATCGTCTGCCGGGTGTATGAAGTCTCCAGGGCCCTTAACTAATTTCCCACCATATTCAAGGTTATACCTTTTTATATACTCACAACCCATACAACTGAATAAGCTTCTTGGTTCAGGTATCGTGTGCTCGATTGCCGCAGAATACCCAGCAAAAAGCGGGTTGAATTAATGCCAGCATAGCACTATAATTCACAATTATGTGCAGCTGATTCTACGCTGTCATTAACGGTTAATCGGACACACCGGAACGCTCCTTACCTGTCACCCCACTAGAAAACCGGGCTTTAGCTCAACTATGGACCCGGTGAAAAGATGATTCAATCGGAAGGAGGAAAAACAATGGAAGCCGGTCATGTCTGTAAGTGCCGCGAAGAACTGGACGCCCAGCTCGACCAGGAACTCGCAAGGCACGGGGGTAACAAAAACGCTCTGATTGAGCTGCTCTACTGGGTACAGGAAAACTACGGCTACGTACCCATCGAGGCTCAGCTGAAGATCGCCGAGAGTCTGGATGTGCCGCTGACCACTATCTCCGGCATCATCACCTTCTATCACTTCTTCTCGCTGAAGCCGAAGGGCAAATACGAGATCTCGCTGTGCAGAGGCACCGCCTGCTATGTGCGGGGGGCTACCGATGTGCTCGACCGTTTCCAGAAAGAACTGGGAATCAAACCCCATGACACCACCGACGACAACCTGATTTCCCTGGAAGTCGTTCGCTGCCTGGGTGCCTGCGGCCTGGCCCCGGTCATCACCGTGAACAAGGAACCGCGCCCGCGCATGAAGGCAGATATGGTGCCCGGGATCGTCAAAGAGATTAAGGGATGGGGGTAAAAAGGCCTTAGAGAGCTAGAGGTTGTGAGTATGGATTGGATAGATCACACTAACAGATAAAAGTTGGTAGTGTGATAGCAGGGGTAGTAAAATATTTACCAAGATTGAGGGTGAGAAAAGATGAAACCAGTTAAGTCGGTTCAAGACCTGGCGCAGCTTAAAGAAGCCGCTTTAGAGAAATTTAAGCAACGGCGGGCAAAGGCTATACTGGTAAGAATGGGCACCTGCGGCATCATGGCGGGGGCCAAGGATACCATGGAAGCCATCAAGGCCGAGCTTGCGAAGAGGAATGCCAGCGACACCGTCGTTCTCCAGGCAGCCTGCTCGGGTCAGTGCGAACTGGAGCCGCTGGTGGTGGTCTATCCCGAGGAAGTGACCTATGTTCGGGTAAGGGCGGAAGACGCCGCCGAGCTGGTGGACAGCTTCCTGAATAATAAACTGGCAGAATCCCTGATGTATAAAGACCCGGAAACCGACCAGCCGATTCCTCAGGACAAGGACTACCCCTTCATGGCCAAACAGGTCAAGGTGGCCATGCGCAACGCGGGTAAGATCAATCCCGAGGACATCGAAGAGTATATCGCCAGGGACGGGTTTGCGGCCCTGTCCAAGGCCTTAAACCAGATGACCCGCGAGCAGGTGGTGGACGAGGTCAAGAAATCGGGCCTCCGGGGACGCGGCGGCGCCGGGTTCTCCACCGGGATGAAGTGGCAGTTCACCTACCAGGCCAAGGGCGACAAAAAATACGTGGTCTGCAACGGCGACGAAGGCGACCCGGGAGCGTACATGGACCGCTCGGTGCTGGAAGGCGACCCCTTCTCGGTGATCGAGGCCATGACCATCGCGGGTTACGCGATCGGCTCCGATGAGGGTTACTTCTACGTACGGGCCGAGTATCCTCTGGCGGTCAAGACCTTAAACGACGCGATTCAGCTGGCCGAGTCTTACGGCCTGTTGGGTGACAACATCATGGGCACCGACTTCTCCTTCAAGCTGAGGGTGAGGATGGGTGCCGGCGCCTTCGTATGCGGCGAAGAAACCGCACTGCTGGCCTCGATCGAAGGAAAACGCGGCGAACCGAGACCGCGGCCTCCCTTCCCGGCCAACGAAGGGCTGTGGGCCAAGCCGACCCTGCTCAACAACGTGGAGACCTACGCCAACATCTGTCCCATCATCATCAACGGCGGCGAATGGTTCGCCAAGATGGGCACCGAAGGGAGCAAAGGCACCAAGGTATTCTCCCTGACCGGCAAGGTGAAGAACACCGGCCTGATCGAGGTGCCGATGGGCATCCCCCTCGGCGAAATCGTTTACGATATCGGCGGCGGGATGGCCAACCCCAACAAGAAGTTCAAGGCGGCCCAGACCGGCGGCCCCTCGGGCGGCTGCATCCCCGCCAGTCACCTCAACACCGGGGTTGACTACGAGTCGCTGGCCGCGCTGGGAACCATCGTGGGTTCCGGCGGATTGATCGTGATGGACGAGGACACCTGCATGGTGGGTATCGCCAAGTTCTTCATCGAGTTCTGCCAGGAAGAGTCCTGCGGCAAGTGCGTGCCCTGCCGCATCGGCACCAAGCGGATGCTGGAGATCCTGGACCGGATCACCGGCGGCCAGGGCAAGGAAGGCGACATCGAGACCCTGCAGAAGCTGGGGGCTTACGTCAAGAACACCTCCCTCTGCGGCCTGGGGCAGTCGGCGCCGAACCCGATCCTGAGCACCATCCGGTACTTCCGGGACGAGTACGAGTCCCACATCCGGGACAAGTACTGCGTAGCCTCGGCCTGCGCCGCGATGTTCGAATCCCCCTGCCAGAACACCTGCCCGGCGGGGATCGACGTGCCGCTGTACGTGGACCACATCAAGAACGGCCGTTTCCTGGATTCGTACCTGGAAGTGATGCGCGAAAACCCGTTCCCGGGGGTCTGCGGACGCGTGTGCAACCACCCCTGCGAGGGCAAGTGCCGGCGCGCCCAGATGGAAGACCCCATCGCCATCCGCACCCTGAAGCGGTCCGCGTCCGACTGGGTGCTGAAACAGAACAACGGGGCATACCCGGTAACCAAACCGACCGCTTCCACCGGTAAGCAGGTAGCCGTCATCGGGGCTGGTCCTTCCGGCCTGACCGCCGCCTACTACCTGGCCAGGAAGGGACACTCGGTCACCGTCTTCGAAGCGCTTCCGGAAGCGGGCGGCATGCTGAAGTACGGCATCCCCGACTACCGGCTGCCGGCCGACGTACTGGCCGCGGACATCAAGGCCATCGAGGACCTCGGGGTGACCATCAAGCTGAACACCAAGCTGGGTAAGGACGTCTCCTTCGAAGACCTGAAAGCCCAGGGATTCGAAGTGGTGTACGTGGCCATTGGCGCCCAGGACGAACAGAAGCTGGGAGTCCCGGGAGAAGACCTGAACGGGGTCATCTCGGGCATCGGCTTCCTGAAGGACATCAAACTGGGCACAGCCCCTGACCTGAACGGCAAGACCGTGCTGGTCATCGGCGGCGGCAACGTGGCCATCGACAGCGCCCGCACCGCGGTAAGGGCGGGAGCCAAAGAGGTTCACGTGGTTTACCGCCGGCGCAAGGAAGACATGCCGGCGTTTACCGAAGAGATAGAGGAAGCCGAACACGAAGGCGTCAAGTACACCTTCATGGCGGCCCCGGTCAAGGTGGTCGGGGACGGCCAGGTGTCCGGCCTGGAGTGCCAGAAGTCGGCCCAGGGCGAGTTTGACAACAGCGGCCGGCGGAAACCGATACCCATCGCGGATTCCAACTTCGTGATCAGCGGCGACGTGATCATAAGCGCCATCGGGCAGGTCGTCGCCACCGACACCGTCAAGGGGACCGACGTCAAGGTCAACCGTGGCCTGATCAGCGCGGATAAGAACATGGGCACCAACGTGCCTTACATCTTCGCTGGCGGCGACTGCGTCACCGGTCCCGACACCGCCATCAACGCCATCGCTCAGGGCAAACAGGCAGCGGCCTCCATCGACAAGTACCTGGGCGGCAGCGGAGTGGTCGTCGAACCGCGGACACTGAACCGCGCGATATCGGGTGAACTGGTGTTAGACAAGCAGGCCCGCGCCAAGGAAGCCGCCCTGTCGCTGGCGGACCGCAAGGGCTTCGATGAAGTAGAAAAAGGCTTTACCCAGGAGCAGGCCATCGCTGAAGCTTCGCGCTGCCTGCGCTGCGATGTTAAGTAGATTGAGAGGTGAGTGAACAATGCCGATGGTTACCTTAACGATTGACGGTAAACAGGTACAGGTTGAGCAGGGCTCATCTGTACTGGATGCCGCGAAAAAAGCTAATATAAACATTCCGACCCTGTGCTACATGAAGGACATTAACGTGATCGGGGCCTGCCGTATCTGCGTGGTTGAGGTAAAGGGGGCTCGCTCCCTCCAGGCTGCATGCGTATCGCCAGTGTCCGAAGGTATGGTCGTATTCACCAATACGCCAGCTGTACGGGAGTCACGGAGGATGACCCTGGAGCTGCTGCTCTCGGATCACCCGTTCGAGTGCCTGACCTGCATCCGCAACCAGAACTGCGAACTGCAGGCGCTGGCTGAGGCCTTCGGTATCCGCGAGGTGCCTTACCAGGGCGAAAAATCGGAACACCCGGTGGACGACTCCAGCGTATCCCTGATCCGCGACCCGGCCAAGTGCGTGCTCTGCCGGCGCTGCTCCGCGGTCTGCGAAAAGGTCCAGACCGTATCCGCCATCAGCCCGCAGAACCGTGGGTTCGAGACCGTGATCGCGCCGTCCACTACCATGCAGCTGGCTGACTCCAGCTGTGTGAACTGCGGCCAGTGCGTGCTGGTCTGCCCGACCGGCGCTCTCCACGAGCGTGACCAGACCGACGAGGTCTGGGCGGCCCTGGCCGATCCCAAGAAGCACGTGGTGGTACAGACCGCCCCGGCTGTCAGGGTGGCGATAGGCGAGGCCTTCGGGCTGGCTCCCGGTACCGTATCGACCGGCCAGATGGTGGCCGCGATCCGGCGGTTAGGGTTCGACAAGGTGTTCGACACCGACTTCACCGCCGACCTGACCATCATGGAGGAAGGCAGCGAGCTGATAGAGCGGATCTCCCACGGCGGGGTGCTGCCGCTGATCACCTCCTGCAGCCCTGGCTGGATCAAGTTCATCGAGCACTTCTACCCGAGCCTGCTGCCGCACCTGTCGACCTGCAAGTCGCCGCAGCAGATGTTCGGGGCCCTGGCCAAGAGCTACTACGCCGAGAAGGCGAGCATCGACCCGAAGGACATCTACTCGGTGTCGATCATGCCCTGCACCGCGAAGAAGTTCGAGGCGCAGCGCCCGGAAATGAACGACTCGGGCTACCAGGACGTCGACGTGGTCCTGACCACCCGCGAACTGGCGAGGATGTTCAAGCAGGCGGGGATCGACTTCACCGGCCTGCCGGAAGAAGACTACGACGATCCCCTGGGTCTCTCCACCGGCGCGGCGGTCATCTTCGGCGCCACCGGCGGCGTTATGGAAGCGGCTCTCCGTACCGCATACGAGTTGATAACCAAGACCACCCTGCCGTCGCTCGACTTCCACGACGTGCGTGGGATGCAGGGGGTCAAGGAAGCCACCGTACAGGTCGGCGACCTCCCGGTCAAGGTGGCGGTGGCGCACAGCCTGGGCAACGCCCGCAAGATCCTCGACGCTATGGTCGCCGGCACCGCCGACTACCACTTCATCGAGATCATGTGCTGCCCCGGCGGCTGCATCGGCGGCGGCGGCCAGCCGATCCCGACCAACTTCGAGATCCGGCAGCAACGGATCGCGGGCATCTACCAGGCCGACTGCGCTCTGCCGATGCGTAAGTCGCACGAGAACCCGGCCGTACATCAGCTTTACGCCGAGTTCCTGGAGAAACCGCTCGGCCACAAGTCGCACGAGCTGCTGCATACCCACTACACCGCACGCGGGAGATACAACATCAAGTAATACGGTTAACGGTTAAAGGGAAAGAAGGCCTGTCCACCTACAGGGCAGGCCTTCTTCTTTTATATAAGCTCCCTCGGGGTGTAGTGGGTGTGGAGCAGCTCTCTGGCCTTCTCGCCGTAGAATTCTCCCAGGTACTCCTGATAGAGCTTGAGGACGTCCTTGTTCTCGTGTGATTTCCGTTTGTCCTTGCCCCGGTCTTCGCGGTACAGCGCTTCCACCCGTTTCTTGATCACACCGCAGTCACCGTGGTGGTACGGCTGTCCGCCGCCGCCTACGCAGCCGCCGGGGCATGCCATGATCTCGATCGCGTGGAACTGTTCCTTCCCTTCTCTCACCATCTCCAGCAGCGTCCTGGCATTGCCCAGTTCATGTGCGATTCCGATCCGAAGCTCCAGGTCTTTCATCTTTACCGTCGCTTCCCTTAATCCTTCGATCCCGCGCAGCTGCTTGAATTCGATATCTTCAAGCGGCTCCCTGGTTACCCATTCATAGGCGGTGCGCAGCGCGGCTTCGATCACGCCGCCGGTGGCGCCGAAGATGACCGAGGCTCCCGTGGATTCCCCCAGCGGGTGGTCGAAATCGCCATCCACGAGGTTTTCGAAGTCGATCCCGGACTCCTTGATCATCATGGCCAGCTCCCTGGTGGTCAAGACATAATCCACGTTGCGCAGGTTGTCGTTTTTCAGCTCGGCCTTGGCCGCCTCGTTTTTCTTCGCCAGGCAGGGCATGATCGAGACCACCACCATTTTTGCGGGATCGATGCCCAGTTTCCTGGCGTAGTACGTTTTGGCGATAGCGCCGAACATCTCGTGCGGCGACTTGCAGGTCGAGGGAACGTCCAGGAGTTCCGGGAACTGGTGCTCGATGAACTTTACCCATGCCGGGCAGCAGCTGGTCAGGATCGGCAGCCGGCCGCCGCTTTCGATCCGGTGCATCAGTTCGGACGCCTCTTCGATGATGGTCAGGTCGGCGGCGAAGTCGGTATCGAAGACCTTGTCGAAACCAAGCTCTCTCAGCGCCGAGACCATTTTACCGGTGACGATGGTCCCAGGCTCCATACCGAACTCTTCACCCAGCGCGACCCTCACCGCCGGCGCGGTCTGCACCAGGACGACCTTGTCCTTGTTATTGATGGCCTGCCAGACCTCCCGGATGTTATTGATCTCCGTGAGGGCCGCTGTGGGGCAGACCGCTACACACTGCCCGCAGAAGGTGCACATGGTTTCCGCCATCGGCAGGTTGAAGGCCGGCGCAACAACCGTTTCAAACCCCCTGCCTACAGCCGAAAGGACTCCGCAGGTCTGGACCTGGTTGCACATGGTCTCACACCGCCGGCAGAGGATGCACTTTTCCGGGTTGCGGTATATCGCGTGGCTGGAGCTGTCAGCCGGGTAAGCGGACATGGCCCCCTGGTACCGGGCTTCCCCCCGGATACCCAGCTCCGCCGCCAGCTTCTGCAGATCACACTTCTGGTTTTTTTCACAGTTCAGGCAGTCCTTCGGGTGATCCGACAGCAGCAGCTCCACCATGGTCCTTCTCGCCTTGACCACGCACGGGGTCGAGGTCCTTATCACCATGCCCGCCTGTACAACCGTGTTGCAGGCCGGCGCGAGGTTCCTCCGTCCCTCTATCTCGACCATGCACACCCGGCAGGTGGCGGTCTTATTCACGGCCTTCAGTTCATGAAGGTTCAGGTGGCACAGGGTCGGTATCTTTACGTTCACCGTTTTGGCCGCGTCGAGTACCGTGGTCCCGGCTGGAACCGTCACCTCTTTATCGTTAATCTTGATCTTTACATCCGCCATGTTTTCACCTCTATCTCTTTTCGATCGCCTTGAGCTTCTTGCAGGCTCTATAGCAGGCTCCGCACCTGATACACTTCTCCTGGTCGATCCGGTGCGGCTGCTTGATCTCACCGCTGATGCATTTGACCGGACATGCCTTGACGCAAGCTGTGCAGCCTTTGCATTTTTCGTTGTTCACTTCGTAACGGACCAGTGACGGACACACACCGGCCGGGCACCTCTTCTCGACCACGTGAGCGATAAACTCATCGTAAAAGTGGTTCAGGCTGCTCAGTACCGGATTCGGCGAGGTCTGCCCCAGGCCGCACAAAGCGGTATTCTTGATAACCGCGCCCAGTTCTTTCAGGTTTTCGAGGTCCTGCATGGTCCCCTGACCCGAGGTTATCTTGGTCAGTATCTCATGCAGCCTCTTGTTTCCTATCCGGCAGGGCGTACACTTACCGCAGGACTCGTCCATGGAGAACTCCAGATAGAACTTGGCCAGGTTCACCATGCAGTCCGATTCGTCCATCACGATCATCCCGCCGGACCCCATCATCGACCCTATCCCGGTCAGGGTTTCGTAATCGATGGGCGTGTCGAGATACTTCGATGGGATGCAGCCTCCCGACGGCCCTCCGGTCTGCACCGCCTTGAATCGCCGGTCGTTTTTGATCCCCCCGCCGGTCCCAAAGATGATGTCCCTTAAAGTAGTACCCATGGGAACCTCGGTAAGCCCCACTTTTTTGACCTTGCCGGCCAGGGCGAATACCTTGGTGCCCTTGCTCTTTTCTGTACCGATGGCGGAGAACCACTCCGCACCCCGGTTTATTATCGGAGGGATGCTGGCGAAGGTCTCCACGTTGTTCACCGTGGTAGGCTTCTGCCACAGCCCCTTTTCGGCCGGGTAAGGCGGCTTGTTGGCGGGTTCCCCCCGCTCTCCCTCGATCGACTTGATCAGCGAGGTCTCTTCACCACACACAAAGGCCCCCGCCCCATAGCGGAGTTCGATGTCAAAGTCAAACCCGCGGTTTAAGATATCTTTCCCCAAAAGCCCGCGCTCTTTCGCCTGCGCGAGCGCGGTCTTCAGGCGCTTTATCGCCAGGGGATACTCGGCGCGGATATAGATATAACCCTTGTCCGCACCCACCGTGTATCCGGCGATGGCCATCGCTTCGAGCACGCTGTGAGGGTCCCCTTCCAGAATGCTGCGGTCCATAAAGGCGCCCGGGTCTCCCTCGTCAGCGTTGCATACGATGTATTTCTGATCCGACGGGTACTTCGAGGCGGTTTCCCATTTGAGCCCGGTGGGAAAACCTCCGCCGCCCCGGCCCCTCAGTCCGCTCTTTTTCACCAGGTCGATAACCTCCGCGGGGGCCATCGAGGTCAGCACCCGGCCCAGTCCCAGATACCCGTCATTCCTGATGTAGTCTTCGATGCTTTCGGGGTCTATCAGGCCGCAGTTCCTCAGTGCGATCCTGATCCCCGCCGGTCCCGCGGCTTCGAGTTCTTTTACGGTTTCCCCCCGCTGGATATGCTGTTCGATAATCCCGCTGACCCGGTCAGCGGTTACGTCTCCGTAAAACACCGGCTCCCGCCCGCCGGCAGCTATCACGACTGTCGGCTCGGCGTAGCACGAACCCAGGCATCCCGCCTTGACCAGCACGGCATTGCCGATCCCTTTTTCCTGGATCTCTTTTTGGAAGGCCTCGTAGGTCGCCCCGGCCCCGGCCGCGATGCCGCAGGTGGCCATACCGACCAGGATTCTGACGGGATTCCTGCTCTCGTCTTCTTTTCTCAGCGCTTCCCTGATATTTATAAGTTGTTCCAAAGATTTTATCCTAACCATACCGGTTTCTCCCCTCAGCGATTAATGTAAATACGATTTTATGATCTTGGCGATCTCGCCTTCCTCAACCCGTCCATAGACCTTATCATCGATCATCACCACCGGCGCCAACCCACACGCGCCGACACACCTCAGCCCGTCCAGGCTGAACCTGCCGTCGCCGGTGGTCTGCCCCGGCTTGATCTCCAGCAGTGTTTCCAGTTCCCTCAGGATGTCTTCGGCTCCCTTGACAAAACAGGCGGTCCCGAGGCAGACGTTTATAACGTGCTCTCCTCTCGGGGTTTCGGTAAAGTACGAGTAAAACGTAACCACCCCGTTTACCCTGGCAGCCGTTATTTTCAGCTTCCGTGCTATATAAAGCTGCACCTCTTTAGGCAGGTAGCCGAAAAGCTCCTGGGCCTTGTGCAGCACCGCGATGAGCGACCCCTGGCCTCCCGGGGCCTCCGAAATGAATGAGTCCAGTTCCTTAAACCTTTCTTCAGTCAACCTGTTTATGCACATCTCCCGGTTTCCTTTCTATTTTTTATATATGATTGCCTTAGATTAATATTGTGATTGTGCGCACTTTCTCATGCACCAGTAGTATCTCACCCTCCCAGGGTTCATGTCAATGCGTTTTTAGGTTACTGTTTTGTAAACTGCTGGGAAATAAGAAAAAAACTCGGCCCCCTTCGGTCGGGCCGAGTTTTTATTTTCTTGCCTGGTGTGGCTCTCTCGTGTTATTGATTAAGCTTTATGTCGCTATTTCTTCCCCGGTGGTCGAGTACAGCTCGTTCGAGCCAACTATTCCTGGCTGGTCTGGGACAGGTAGTTCGACAGGTACTTCCCCAGCAGCAGCGCCAGGGCCCCTCCCCCCAGCGCCGTGTAAAGCTGTATTATTCCGAACATCACCGAGGCCGGGCCGGCCAGGGCGGGGAACAGCATCTTGATCAAGAAATGCAGCGCAGCATAGAATACCAGGAACTTGGCCGCCGCGGCCACTAAAACGCCAGCCGCGGTTCTTGCATTTATTGATAGGTTATAAGCCATCTCCCGCGGTCTCTGGATAATCCCGAAAAACACCAGCGCCAGCACGACATTGGCCGCCATGATCACAAATATCAGCGGCAGCATCATCGGAGGCATTATCCCCATCAGCAGGGCGATCCACGGCGTCAGACACCCGATCAGCACCGCCGACCACAGCCCCACCAGTATAACCGCCAGCAGAATCAGCGCGTTGACCACCGGGCCAGTCACCGGCTGCGGCAGCCGCAGCAGCTGCACGATAATGGCCAGGGCGAGTATCACAGCGGTCCTGGTTATCCATTGGGTTCGGTTCATAACCCCCTCCAGCTTTCTACTTATGTCTTATTTGGATGGTCCTTACACCATCATTATAACCCAACCGCCCGTTCCATTGTATAAAAACAGGGCTCCCCGCGAACGCCTTCGGGAGCCCTGTCTTAATTGCTGTCGGTTCCTCCAGGCGGCTGCTAGTACTCCTCGGGCAGCCTCTTCAGCTCGTCCAGGTAGAAGACCGGGCCGTCCAGGCAGATGTAGTTGCTGGCGATGTTGCACCGCCCGCACTTGCCGATCCCGCACTTCATCCGCATCTCCAGGGTGGTGATCACCTGCTGGTCCTGATACCCCATCTCTTCTAAGGCTTTCAATACCAGCTTGATCATGATCGGCGGGCCGCAGGTGACCGCGATCTTCCCCTCGGGATTCGGATTGATCTCCCTGAGATAGGTGGGCACGAAGGCCACCTTGCCGTCCCACCCCGGCTCCTCCCGGTCGATGGTGACGTAAACCTCGGTGTTGGGCTGCTGCTGCCAGGTGCCCAAAAGCTCTTCTTTGAAGCAGAGGTCCTGCTTAGATCTGGCTCCGTAGAGGATCTGGATCTTCCCGTAGTCCTCCCGGTGCTGGAAGCAGTAGTTGATGAAGGACCTGACCGGGGCTAACCCGATCCCCCCGCCGATGAAGAGCATGTCCTTGCCCTGGCAGGCTTCGGTGGGGAACCCGTTCCCGTAGGGTCCCCGGACCCCGATCTGCTGCCCCACCTCGAGTTCGTGCAGGGCGTCGGTCAAGAGTCCTACTCTTCGGATGGCGAACTCCAGGTGGTGGTCCGCCTGCCAGGTGCAGGAGAACATCCCTTCTCCGACGGCCGGGATGGAGACCATGGCCAACTGCCCGGGTTTGACGTCGAAGGGTCTTGCTCCTGCCTCGGTGGCGACGTAGAAGTTCTTTACGTCACCGGTCTCTTCGATGATCTTGATGATCCGGGCCGGGGTGGGCAGCAACGGGTTGACTTCCGGGTGGTGTTTCAGTTCTACGGCCATTTGCTATTCCCCCTTTCCGGCTTCGGCCTGTTGGATTTTTTCGATGGCTTCGACGATGTCGATCCCCACCGGGCAGTGCTGCAGGCATCTCCCGCAGCCGGAACACTGGTAGGTCCCGTAGCGCTCTACGAAGTACCTCAGCTTGTGCATGAACCTTTGTCTGACCCTCTCTTTCTGGCTGGGCCGCGGCTGGTGCCCGCCCGCCATCAGGGTGTAGTCGTGGTACATGCAGGAGTCCCAGCACCGATAGCGGAATCCTTTTTCGCCCCGGTTCTTCCCCTGGATGTCGAAGCAGTGGCAGAAGGGACAGACGTAGGTGCAGGTCCCGCAGCCTAAACATCTTTGCGAGATCTGCTCCCAGAGCGGATGGTCCCACATGGCCAGGTCCTGGAGCTTCTCGGTGACTCCGTTTAGGTCTACTTGCAAGGTGAAGTCTTTGCTCTGGGGCACGGCGGCTTCTTTTTCAGTGAGCAGGTTATTGATCTGGCTCATTACTTTTTCGCCTTTTTCGGTCTGGGGTTGGAAGCCGTAGCGGTCTCCCAGGTCGTACATGATCAGGTCGCTGCCTTCGGCTTCCTGGGGGTCGACCCCGAAGGAGGTGCAGAAGCAGGTCTCTAATGGCTGGTTGCAGCCTAATGAGACCAGGGTGGTGTTTTCTCTTAGGGCCTGGTAGTTTAGGTCCAGGTACCCCTTGGTGTAGAAGACCTGGTCTAAGGCGGCGATGGCTTTGACGTCGCAGCCTCTGATCCCGACGATGATCTGGGGTTGATCGTTGACAGGGGCGGCTTCGACTTTGAGTTCTCCCTGCTCGGTTTTGAATCGATAGAGTTTTTCGGTCTGGGGGAAGAGGGCTCCCTTGGGCGAGAGCCGGGTGCTCACCCAGTCTAAGGCCAGTTCTCCTCCCTGGCTCAGGGGGGCGTACTGGGCGGTGTGATCGATCTTGACCGGGGCCCAGACTACGGCTTGCTGGTTCAAGGTCTCCAGCGCTTTGCTTATTTCGGTCTTGGCGATGGTTTTCATGCTCTATCCCCTCCCCCCTAGTGAAATTCTTCTGGGTCTTCGGTTTTGTAGTAGATGAGCGGGGGCCTGGCTTCGAGGTCGACCCCGGCGTCGTACGGCCCGAACAGCTGGTTGACGTCTTTGATCAGCTTCTTGTTGATCAGCATCAGCGGCACGTCCTGGGGACAGACCCGCTCGCATTCGCCGCACTCGACGCACCGCCCGATCATGTGGATGGCTCTGATCAGGTGGTACATCTGGTTGTCCGAGAGGTCGTTCGATTTGTCTACCCACTGCGGCCGGGTCTGGTCGAAGATGCAGTCCCGGCAGTTGCAGGCCGGGCAGACGTTCTTGCAGGCGAAGCAGCGGATGCACTTCTCGAAGGCCTCGGTGAAGGTTTGATACTTCTGGTCCGGGGTCAGGTTCTCGATGTCGATGATCTCCTGCATGCGGTCGTCCCGCGGGGTGATGTCGACCGGCTCGCCTAAGAGCTGGTCGTAGATGACCGGGTTATGGTAGCGGCATTCTACGCATTTTTTGGCCAGGGGGATGCTGTCTTTCATCCCTCTCTGCTGCTGGACCATCCGCGGGTCTTTTTTGCCGCTGCAGGGGATGCCGATGATGACGAGTCTTTCCCGGGGCATCTGGTAGTCCTGGATCAGCCGGTTGACTCCTCGGGAGTCGCAGCCTTTGACGAAGATGGCGATTTTATGGTCGTGGTCTCTTTCGTTCAAGAGGTAGGTGGCGGTCCCGGCGATGGCGAAGTCGTCCCAGATCAATCTTTCGGCGTCAGCGGGATCGCTGATGATCAGCGGCTGGGTGGGATGCCACTTGCTCCCCACTCCCCATCCGATCACCTTGCCCACGGCTTTTTGCTCCAGGAGTTCTTTGGCCAGTTTCCTCATCTCCTGGGTGATGGCGTCGTTAGTACTCATTTTGATCCCTCAGCTTCCAGTTAGGCCCTAAGGCCTTAACTTCGTCGGTTATGGCCCGGATGGCCTGGGCGAACTTCTCGCCCTCTGAACCGGAGATCCATTGGGCTTTCAGCCGCCCCGGTTCTAATCCCAGGTATTCGATCAGCCGTTTCATGACTAAGAATCTTCTTCTGGTGAAGTAATTGCCACTACCATAGTGGCAGTCGCCCGGGTGTCAGCCGGAGACGAGTATGCCGTCGATCCCCCGCTGGAAGGCCCGCAGGATGAACTGGGGGTTGATGCGCCCGGAGCAGGGCACCCGGATGATTCTGACGTTGGCCGGGTACTGCAGCCGGTTGAGTCCCGCCAGGTCGGCTCCGGCGTAGCTGCACCAGTTGCAGCAGAAGGCCAGGATCTTGGGTTCCCAGCCCGCGGCTGCTTCGGCTTTGGTTTCGGGGGTTATCTTCGCTTCTACAGACACAGCGCATCCACCTCCGCCAGTAGTTGTTCGTTGGTAAATCCTTTGAGATCGATCGCGTTGGTGCGGCAGGCTACGGTGCACGCTCCGCAGCCCTGGCACAGCCCGCTGTTGACTTCGGCTACCTGCCGCTCGATGATCTGCCCGTGGGCTCTATCTTTGATGGTCTTAAGCGAGATGGCCTTGTAGGGACAGATGCTGAGGCAGAGCCCGCAGCCGCTGCAGTTGGGCTCGAATACCTGGGCGATCATGGGGCTGACGGTCATCCGGTCGTTGGCGAACAGCCCGCAGACTTTGACGGCGGCGGCGGATGCCTGGGCGACGGTGTCGGGGATGTCTTTGGGGCCCTGGCAGCACCCGGCCAGGAATACCCCGGCGGTGAAGGTCTCGACCGGCTGGAGTTTGGGATGGGCTTCCTGGAAGAATCCGTCTTTGTCGTAGG
Organism: Bacillota bacterium; assembly: GCA_013178275.1. Classification (GTDB taxonomy): domain Bacteria; phylum Bacillota; class Ch66; order Ch66; family Ch109; genus Ch109. The sequence continues at coordinate 33,994 of JABLWZ010000028.1, forward strand.
AGAAGCCGACTTTTTGGGAGATGTCTTCGTAGCCCTGGCTCGGCACCATGGCGGTGGCCAGCACGACCAGGTCGGCTTCGACTTCGACCGGTTTGCCGATCAGGGAGTCTTCGCCCCGCACGATGAGCTTGTCGCCCAGCTGGTAGACTTTGGCGACTCGGCCTCGGAGATACTGTACGCCGGCGTTTAATGAACGCTGGTAGAATTCTTCGTAGCCTTTGCCGGCGGTCCTGACGTCCATGTAGAAGACGTAGGCCTGGCCGCCTTGGATTTTTTCCATGACCTGCATGGAGTGTTTGGCGGTGTACATGCAGCAGGCCCGGGAGCAGTAGCTCTTGCCTTTGGTGTCGTCTCGGGAGCCTACGCACTTGATGAAGACGACGCTCTTGGGTTCGTGGTTGTCACTCGGGCGCTTGAGCTTCCCGCCGGTGGGGCCGGAGGCGTTGACCAGCCGCTCGAAGTGCAGCCCGGTGATGACGTCGGGGTATTTCCCGTAGCCGTATTCGCCGTAGGCTTTGGCCCAGTCGAACTGGTCGAACCCGGTGGCCATGACGATGGCGCCGTAGGTGTCGGTCTTCGTCTGGTCTTGATCTTCGTAGTTGATGGCCCCGGCGGGGCAGAGTTTTTCGCAGATCTTGCACTTGCCGGTGGTCAGGAATCTACAGGTCTTGGGGTCGATCACGGGTTTATTGGGTACGGCCTGGGGGAAGGGTTTGTAGATGCTGGTGCGTTTGCCTAACCCCAGGTCGAATTCGCTGCTGATCTTGGTGGGGCACTTGGTTTCGCAGAGCCCGCACCCGGTGCACTTGCTGTAGTCGACGTACTTGGCTTTCTGTTTGATGGTGACTTCGAAGTTCCCGATGTAGCCTTTGACTGCTTCTACTTCGCTGTAGGTTAGGAGTTCGATGTTCGGGTGCTGCGCCGCAGCACTCATCTTGGGGGTGCTGATTCAGGCGCTGCAGTCTAAGGTGGGGAAGGTTTTATCCAACTGGGCCATCTTCCCCCCGATGGTCGGTTCTCTTTCTACTAAGGTGACTTGAAAGCCGGCTTCGGCGATGTCTAAGGCCGACTGCATCCCGGCGATCCCGCCCCCGATGACCAGGGCTTTTTTGTTGATGGGGATGCTGCTGGGCTCTAATGGTTTGTTTTTGATGACTTTCTGGACGGACATTCGGATCAGGTCGATGGCTTTCTGGGTGGCGGCTTCTTTGTCGGCGGCGTGCACCCAGCTGTCCTGCTCTCTAATGTTGGTCATCTCGAACAGGTACGGGTTGACCCCGGTGCCGCTTAAGGCTTTCCGAAAGGTGTTCTCGTGCATCCGCGGGGAACAGGAGGCGACTACTACTCGGTCGAGCTGGTGTTCGCCGATGGATTTTTTGATGACTTCTTGTCCCGGTTCGGAGCACATGTATTTGTAGTCGGTGACGTACGCTACGTCGGGCCAGCTCTTGACGGCTTCGACGACTTTGCCGGTGTCGATCGCCCCGGCGATGTTGGTCCCGCACTGGCAGACGAATACGCCTACTCGTTTCATGCTTCTCCCTCCTTGGCGGCCGCTTCGCTTTTGGCTTTGGCGGCGGCGGCTTTGGCCGCCGCGGCTTCGGCCTTGGCTTTGGCTTCGGCTGCTGCTTTGGCTTTGGCTTCCCGATCGGCGATGATGTTGGCTTCCCACTGTTTAAAGAAGGGCGCCGGGCTTACGAAGTGTTTGTTCATCCCCAAGGCCCCCGGCTCGATCCCCAGCGCCAGCCCGATCAGTTCGGTGAAGTAGAAGATGGGGAATCCGAGCTTGGTGTGGTAGGTTTTTTCCATGTCGGTCTGCCGCATCTCGAGGTTGACCTGGCACAGTGGACAGGCGGTGACGATGCAGTCGGCTCCGCTGGCTTTGGCGATTCTTATGACGTCGTAGGACATCTTCATCATGATGTCGGTCCGCGGGATGGCGAGGTTCCCGCCGCAGCACTCGACTTTGTACGGCCAGTCCAGCGCTACTCCGCCCAACGCGTTCATGAGCTTATCCATGCTCTGCGGGTTTTCGGTGTCGTCGAAGCCGGTGACGTTCTGGGGCCGCACCAGCAGGCACCCGTAGTAGGCCGCGATCTTCAACCCGGTGAGGGGTTTTTCTACTTGGGTTTTGATGGTGTCTACTCCGACTTGGTTGACGATGATGTCGAGCAGGCTGTAGGATTTTACTTTGCCGCTTAGGGGCTGGCCCAGGATTTCTTCGAGCTTGGCTTTCTGTTTGGGGTCTTTGATGGCGGCTTCGGCTCCCCGCAGCCGGTTGAAGCACCCGGCGCAGGGTACGGCGATGTCCATCTCCATGCCTTCGGCCTGGGCCAGGGTCCGCGCCGGCAGCGCCAGCGCCAGCTGGTGGTCGGTGCAGTGGGCGGAGGATGCTCCGCAGCAGTTCCAGTCCGGGATCTCGTTAAGTTCGATCCCGAGTTTCGGGGCTACGGCCTGGGTGCTCATCCCGTATTCGATCCCGGTGCTGCTTAAGGAGCACCCCGGGTAGTAGGCGTATTTCAATGCCCTTCACCCCCTTTGGTCTTATCGAATACCCGTCTCAGGGTACCCAAGCCTTTGATCTTGTGCGGCATCAGGTGCATCTTCCCTTTGCCTAAGGCGGTGGGGCCCATGGCGGCGTCTTTGAAGGGCTGCAGGCTCTTTAGGTTAAAGGCCATGATCAGCCCCAGCTCGTGCACCCGCCCGAACAGCTTGACCATCTGCAGGAAGCTGTCGTTGAAGATCTTGATGTTCTTCTCGGTGAGCTGTCCTTTTTTACCAGCTTCGACTCTTAGTGCGTCCATCAGCTTCGCCGGTTCTACTCCCCGCGGGCACCTTGCACTGCACGTCTCGCACGCGGCACAGATCCAGATGCTGTGCGTTTTTAGGGCTTCTTCGATCATCCCCAGCTGCATGAATCTCACGATGGTCCGCGGTCCGTAGTCCATCGCGAAGGCTACCGGGCAGCCCGCGGTGCATTTGCCGCACTGATAGCAGCTCAGGATGCTTACTCCCTGCTCCTTCAGCTCCGCTAACAGCGCCTCGTCTCCCGGCTTTCTCCTGATCTCGATCGCTTCTCCCATTCTACCACCCTTCCCTAGGCCGGTTTTGTTTTTTATAAAGCAAAACTCGGCCTTCACCCAGCCCTTGGTGAAGGCCCAAGTTACACTTACTGGAAAAAAGATGAACCCCTGAAGATTGTATACAAAAAAATTAATATGCCCCGAAATCTATACTATTATACAGAATTTTAATGTAATCCGGCCGGAAAAGCAAATTGTGAAATCCATCATAATCGTCTTTCTTTCATCTATAATTAATATCTTATGTATATTTCTTCCATTTTTCATCCTTCTTACCAGCGCTTCCAGGAAAAGATTTAAAAACGGTCACACTTCCGCCATGGATATTACAAGACTCCGTTTTACACCGGGAGAAAACGAGGCGGCCGTCCTTAGAAAACTATAGCACGAAAGGAGTAATCGAGATGAAAAAACTGATTGGTCTTCTGCTGGTAACAGTTCTTACTTTTGGGATGGCGGGGGCGGTCTCCGCCAGCGAAGTTGAGAAACAGAAGGCAACCGCTGAAGTCATAACATTATATAAAAAGCTCGAACGAGCTGGACTCACTGTGGGGGATAATAAAAAATATAAACGCTGTAAAATAAACTATGATATTATAAAGGGGATTTACGCCAAACGGATTCGGGGGTATAAGAACTCTTGCTTACAGCCTATTTTAACTTCATCGTGGGCCTGCTCTTCGACTGGGGCTACTGGGCGGTGGTCTTTGGCATGGCGCTGGAGAGCGCCTGCATGCCGGTACCCAGCGAACTCGTGCTCCCATTCGCCGGCTACCTGGTCTCCCAGGGCCAGATATCGTTCCTGGAGGCGGTCTTCGCCGGGGTCCTGGGCGGGATGATCGGCTCGGTGGCCGCGTACGCGGTGGGCCGTTACAAGGGCCGCGATTTTATCCTGAAGTACGGCCGGCCCTTCATGATCAACGAGAAGAACATGGCGCGCGCCGACGCCTGGGTCGAGAGATACGGTGACAAGGCGGCGTTCTGGGCCCGGTTCATGCCGGTGGTGCGGACCTTCATCTCGCTGCCCCTGGGCATCGCGCGGATGGACTTCAAGCGGTTCTTCCTGTACTCGCTGGCCGGCAGCCTGCCCTGGACCGTGGTCCTGATCTACGGGGGCAAGGTCCTGGGAGAGAACTGGGAAAAGGTCAGCGATTACGGGGACTGGTACGACCTGGCTCTCGTCTGCGTCCTGGCGGTGATCCTGCTGTACTTTGGGATCAAGAAGCTGCGCAAGCGTTAAGTCCTGGTCTTACATATTTTAAATGCAGTTCTCCGGTGCTACCGATTAAGCTTCTGGATCAACCCCAGAAGACGGCGGTAAGGTTCCTTCAAGGCCTCCGACGGTGTTTCCCAGACCGTCCTCCCCACCCGGGGGAGTTCCCCGACCCGCTCTCAAAAGGGAAGGGGGTCGGCTATCCGCTCCTCTTCGAAGTGCTCGAACAGGCTCAGCATGCCGGGCTCGTTTTCGGCCCAGTGATGGGAGTTCACCATGGTCGGCACCACCAAGTCGATTCCCCTTCCACCCCGCAGGGACTTTACCCCGGCTTCAAGCTCCAGCAGTTCCTGGATATCCAGGTCTTTCAGCCGGGTGGTCGCCAGCAGGCACCCGTCCCCGGCGATCAGCCCTCCGACCGATTCCCGGCGTCTCCAGTCGAGGTCGATCACATTCCACTGCCCTCTATCCATCCTGTCGAGGTCATTTTGAACCGATAACCGTTGCGGTCCCCTGGAAGCCAGGGCAATCCAGTCCGCCAGGTCGCCGGGAGGAAGCCCCAGGTCGTACATCTGTACCGGCCGGCCCTCCATCAGGAGCCCGAAGCCCAGGTTTACCGCCAGGCTGGTCCGGCCGGTCCCGGCCTTCGGGGAGGTGACTACGATCAGCGGCATGCCAATCCCCCACTCCTTATTTCCTTTCAATAATATCTCAGCCTGATCTGTCAATCGCAGCCAGTTGTTGATAAATAAAGGATACCGCCTGGTGACGGTATCTGAGTTAATAAAAGAGTCAGCTCATTCAAGCTTTTGCCCGATCGTCTGTCCAAGGGTTAACCTGGGTAGAAGACTACTTATTATCACTCTGCTTGTAGTACTTCTCCCACAGTTCAATGCATTTTATATCGTATTCAGTCGGGGATGCACTCGATTCCGCCAAACCAGAATCCAAATCCTCGAAGAAATCGGTCAAGCTGGAGCGGACATTGGCATCATTCGCGGCCATATCGCATAACCTGCTCAGAGACTTGTAACGGGAGTAAGTTCTATCCATAAGTTCGACCCAGAGATCGGCGCACTCTCTTACATCACTGTTGCGGGTGGTGAAAGATTTTGCCAGTTGGCGGCTCGCCTCTAGCCGGGGCAGGATGTGGTTGTTGATCCTCGAGGAGCAATCCGCGAACCTATGCTCCTTGCCGCTTTTGGTCATGGCATCGAGGTCCTCATCCACTCCCTTTAACTTCGAATACCAATCCGACCTGGCCTTGATGAACTTGGTGATCTCTCCGTCCAGCACCAGCGGTTTGCCGTTCTTGACCTGGTCGTAGTACTCCAGGGGCACGGCGAAATTCAGGTTCTGCCCGTTGACCTTCTGCCAGGTGTTTATCCCCACGACCTCGCCGTCCAGGGTGATCAGAGGCCCGCCGCTGTTCCCGGGAGAGATGGGAGCGGTCATCTGGATGTATTTTATCCCATCCTCCTCCCTGAATCCGCTGACTATCCCGGTGGAGACCGTGTTCTCCAGGCCGAAGGGGTGGCCGATAGCTACAACATCCTGGCCTTCCTTGATATCCTTCGAGCTGAGCCGCTGGTAGATGTACTTGAACTTCTCTCCCGGGGCCTGGACCTTGAGGATCGCCAGGTCGACATCAATGTCGATCCGGTCCACGACAGCGGTGTAATACCTGTTGTTATACGCCTTGACCTTTATCTCGTAAGCGCCGGTTACCACGTGGGCGTTGGTGAGGACGGTGTCTTCCGTGATGAAGAACCCGCTCCCTCTTTTTTCCTCGGTCTCGATCCTCACCATCGTGGGTTTGATTAAGTTGAAGACATCTCCCGCAGAAGAAACCTTGCTCGATTTAAGAAATACTATCTGATTATCCTCGTCCCAGTTCACCTCACAGCCCAGCGACTCGGCGATGAAGCGGAGGGGGACCATGGCCCGGCCGTCGATTATCTGGGCCGGCACGTCCAGCTGCGACTCTTCCCGGTTGCCCGAATAGGCCCGGGTGCTGTCGATATAAAGCCAGACCCGCTTCGCGCCCTTGTATCCGAAGACCTCCTGCTTATCGGGATTCCAGTCAACGGTTCCCCCCAGGGCATCGAATATCGCCCGCACCGGCACCAGAACCCGGCCGTCGACCAGGGACGGAGGGGTATCGGTGTAGACATACTTGTTGTCGAGCACCAGCTTGATCTCAGCGGCGGAGGCGCCCCCAACCCAGGTGGCCGATAATAATATAACCAGAAGGATACATATCGAAATATTTGCCTTTTTCAAATCATGGAATCCTCCCTTCGTATTTAAAAGTTCTCTATATTTGGACTGTTTTCCTGCATTCAATATATATTTTTAAAAGATGGGAATCAGACCTGAAGCCGCAGATGTCAGAATCAGGGACCGGGCGATTCCTGAAATCCATATTCTATTGTAACTGTTTGAAGTTAGGAGGAGTTTTTGAACTGGGCGGCGAAGGTAGTAGCTAAAAAACCTTTTTTAAGGAGGGCAGAAGCTTATGGACGCGCTTTTTTTGGCCCGGCTGCAGTTCGGCCTGACCGCTTTCTTCCACTTTCTTTACCCGCCCCTCTCCATCGGGCTGTCGACCATCATCGCGGCGTTCGGTTTCTGGTACTGGCGGACCGGCAGGGATGAGTACGACCAGGCGGCCCGCTTCTGGTTCAAGCTTTTCTCCATCACCTTCGTGGTGGGGGTGGCCAGCGGCATCACCATGGAGTTTCAGTTTGGCACCAACTGGTCCGAGTATTCCAAGTTCGTCGGGGATATTTTCGGCGCTCCGCTCGCGGCGGAGGGGGTTTTCGCCTTTTTCCTGGAGTCCACCTTCATGGGTCTGCTGCTCTTCGGGCGCGACAAGCTCTCCCGGGGGATGCAGTTTTTCGCCTCCCTGATGGTGGCGGTGGGAAGCATCCTCTCGGCCTTCTGGATCATCGCCGCCAACTCGTGGCAGCAGACCCCGGTCGCGTTTAAAATCGAGGGGGGCCGCGCCGTGCTGACCGATTTTATGGGTGCGGTCTTCAACCCCTCCACCGTCCCCCGCTTCCTGCATACGATCGACGCCAGCTTCATCACCGGCGCCCTGTTCATGGTCGGGATCAGCGCCTACTTCCTGCTGCGGCGGACCAACCTGAAGGTGGCCCGGCTCTCCATCCGTTACGCGCTCGTTTTTGCCCTGGTCGCTGTCCTGGCCCAGGGGGTGCTCGGGGATATGCACGCCCGTCAGGTGGGTATGACCCAGCCGGCCAAGCTGGCCGCCTTCGAGGGGCTGTGGGAATCCCGCACCAACGCTCCTCTTAACCTGCTGGGTATCCCTGACGCCGGACAGGAGCGGACCCACCTGGAGATCGGGGTGCCGGGTTTGCTCAGCTGGATGGTCCACCGCGACACCAACGCCGAGATAAAAGGCCTGAAGGCTTTCGCGCCGGAGGACCGGCCGCCGGTCCTGGCCACCTACCTGTCTTATAAGTTCATGCTCGCTATGGCCGGCTGGTTCCTGCTGCTGACGGTCTGGGGCAACTACCTGCTGTTTAAAAACCGGCTGGAAGGCAGCCGACTGTTCCTGTGGGCCGCCTTCTTTTCCATGTTTCTGCCCCCGCTGGTGAATGAGCTGGGCTGGTTCGCCGCGGAGTTCGGGCGGCAGCCGTGGGTGGTCTACGGGCTGCTGCGAACCAGTGCCGCCGCCTCGCCGCTGCCCGCCTACCAGATACTCATCACGATCTGCGGGTTCCTGGTGGTTTACAGCGGCCTGTTCGCCGCGATGGTATACTTCATGCGCCGGGTGGTCAAAAAGGCCGAACTCTCGGAACTCTCTAAGTAGGAGGTGATAGCGATGGATCTGAACACTATCTGGTTCTTTCTGATCGGAGTCCTGATAATCGGTTACGCGGTGCTGGACGGTTTCGACCTGGGGGTGGGGAGCCTGTTCTTCCTGCTGGCCAGGCAGGAGGACGAAAAAACGGTGCTGATAAAGTCTATCGGGCCATTCTGGGACGGCAACGAGGTGTGGCTGCTGACCGGTGGGGGAGCCATATTCGCCGCCTTTCCCCTGGTCTACGCCACGGTCTTCAGCGGGTTTTACCTGGCTATGATGCTGGTGCTGTTCGCCCTGATATTAAGGGCCGTTTCGATCGAGTTCCGCACCCTGGCGGAAGACCCCGGGTGGCGCGGCCGGTTCGACCTGCTCTTCTTCCTGGGGAGCTTCCTTCCCGCCCTGCTGTTCGGGGTGGCGGTGGGCAACATAGCCCGGGGGCTGCCGCTGGATGCCGCCCATCACTATACCGGGGGGTTCCTGGGCCTGCTCAACCCGTACGCCCTTCTGCTGGGCCTTCTGGGGCTGGCGGCTTTCCTGATGCAGGGAATCACCTACACCCTGTTGAAGACCGAGGGGGCTGTTCAGGAGCGGGCCCGGTCCCTGTTTCCCAAACTTTGGGCGGCCCTGCTGGCGGTCCTGGCGGCAGCCTCCCTGGCCAGCTGGCTGACGGTCCCCGCACTGTTCGCCAACTACACCGCGAGGCCGGTGCTGTACGTCTTTCCGCTGCTGACCATCGCCGCCGCTGCGGTGCTGCCGCTGACGGTGAGGGCCTCCCGCTACGGATACTCCTTCCTGGCTTCCTCCCTGGTGATGGCGGGGATGATCGCCACCCTCGGGATGGGGATGTATCCGAACCTAGTGCCCGCGGTCAACCCGGCCTTGAGCCTCAGCATCTATAACGCCTCTTCCTCGCCCCTGACCTTAAAGACCATGCTGATCATCGCCCTGCTGGGCATGCCGATCGTGCTGTTCTACACGGTTTTCGTCTACCGGGTGTTCCGGGGCAAGGTCGACTCGGGTCCCGCGGGGTATTAAGAAATTACAAAACCAGCCCTCCCGGTGACGGGAGGGCTCAGATTGTCGATAAAAAACCACACCACACCTAAAGGCCGCATTCAATCTCATCAGGGCCGGGCCATACTCTGTGGTGTCCTGTCGCCCGGTATTCCCGTCGCTGTTCTGCCAACTGTTCAGGCCGACATGCAGAAAGGGGTTGGGAAAAAGCAAAACGTGCATCCTTGCACTTTGCTTTCTCGCGACCTCCTGTCGCTCGCCCCGTTCTGCCGGTCGACCTTCACAGGGCAGAAATACGCTCCGCGCCATAAGGGGCTCATGCCCCCACAGAGTATGTCCACTATTTGAGGCCGATTGAATGCTGGTGCACATGTGTCAATATTTTAGAAGGTCATTTGTCTACACTCTGAAACAGCCCTCCCGTCACCGGGAGGGCTGTTTCACTTGATATCCAGACGCTATACTGTCCGCAGCCACTCGATGATCACCTGGGAAAGCTGCTCCTCGCAGCCCTTGTAAAAGTGGTCCGCCCCCTCTACCTCGACGATGCCGCAGCGCCTGGGGTCTCCCGCGTTGTGCCTGATGGTCTGCAGCAGGCGGCGGCTGACCGGGCGGAAGTCCTGGCCGCCGCGGACCAGCAGGATGGGACAGGTGATGTCCCGCACCAGTTCCTTGGTGTCGCCGGGGGAGTCGGGGCCGTAGAACTCCAGGAAGGTACGGGCCGAGAAGGCCCAGGGCATGGTCCCCCGGCCGACCAGTACGATCAGCTGGTCGTCCTTTCCCAGGCCGGCCAGCTCTCCCGCCCGAAAGAGGCCACGCTCGTAAGAGTTCTGGGATACCAGGAACTTAAGCATCTCCTTGTTGGACGGGGGCGGGCTGACCAGCACTATCCCCGCCGCCTCGGGGAACCGCTCCCGCCCCTGGGCATAGACGATCTTGGTGACCGCCTGGCTGTGCCCGACCAGGACCAGCCGTGGATACCCGCGCTGCCGCATGAACCCGACCAGGGCCCGAAAGTCCAGGACGCAGTCCGCGAAATGGTCGCGCATCAGCCCGATCACGGGTTTCTTGTCCTCGTCGGGGGCGGTGCCGAAGTCGTGGCCGCGCAGGTTGGCGGTCAGGCAGGTGATCCCAGCCCGGGTCAGGCGGGTGGGCAGGAAGCGTCCCAGCCCGGTGTAGAAGTTCATCGCCGCGCCGGGCAGCATGACGACCGCCAGGGGCGAGGACTCCACCTCGTACAGCGCCCCGTGCAGGGCTATGTCGTCTTCGGTCTTCACACAGACCAGTTCCGCTTTGGGCGTATCGTTCACAATAATCAACAACCCCCTCCCGAGCCTATTTTATCACACCCGGGAGGGGCTATCATAGTTAACTCAGCGGTGGTGCAGGACGCGCCGCTGGACTGCTACAGGTCCTTCCGGTTGAAGGCCGCGATGCCGCCCCCGACGAAAGCGACCAGATACAGCACGGCGTAGACCAGCATCCATTGGCTGGGGCTGGACAGGCTCCCCAGCGGTCCCAGGTTGTTCAGGGCCAGGGTCTGCAGCGGGTTGTCCGCCCCGCGCAGCAGGAGTTCGACGCTCTTTCGGTACAGCACATCGACCGGGATGATCAGGCTGGTGATGATCCCGGCATTGACCAGGCTGGCGTTCTTCACCAGCACCCCCACCTGCTCTATTATCCCGCCCACGATGCCCACCAGGTAGAGCATCATCACAGCCACCCCGTTGCCCAGGGTGGGGAGTACGCAGCTCCCCAGCAGGCTGATCCCCACCAGGACCACCGGCTGGAGGCAGAAAAGCACCACGCTCCCGACCGTCAGGCTGCTGGCAAAACCGTTGGTATAGCGGTTTATCAGCAGGATGGCCGAGATGAACAGGAGGGAAAACAGGAACATCCCCAGGCTGTAGCCGAGGAACTTGCCCAGGATGATCGACCTCCGCTTCACCGGGGCGGCCACCAGGGCCTGGATGGTCCCGGTGTCGATCTCGCTGGAAATCGCTCCCACGGACAGGAAGACTGCCAGGAAGTTGATCATGAAACTGGCCAGGTAGATGCCCAGGACCAGCAGGGAGGTGCTGACACCCGCCTGCAGTATGGGGTTGGGGCTGGGGGACCTGGCTATGTCGATCGCGTACATGTGCAGCCCGTACCAGTAAAAGCCGAGGTAGACCAGGCTCAAGGCCACCGCCAGGATCAAGACCTTTTTGCTGTAGAACTCCCGCACGGTCATCCGGGTCACTGTCAGCAAGCTAATTCTCCTCCATAATCCGCACAAATATTTCTTCCAGGGACGGCTGTCTCAGCGCCAGGGAATACAGATCGGCTCCTTGTTCCACCAGTAGCCGGGCTATCTCCGGGGCCTGGTCCCGGCGGCTGACCGACATCTGCAGCCGGTGCTGGTATGGCTTCTGGGCCAGCTGGATCAGGCGGTACTGGCAGCCCCGGGCCCTCAGTTCGGACAGCAGGTGTTCCGACAGTCCTCCCAGCTCTATCTCCAGCTCCATACCGCCGCTGGACAGCTCCCGGTAGTCTCCCTGGGCGGCCACCCGGCCCCGCTTGATAATGGCTACCTGGTCGCAGATCTGCTCCACCTCGGAGAGCAGGTGGCTGTTCAGAAAGACGGTCTTGCCCTGCCGCTTCAATGACAGGATCAGTTCGCGGACCTCCCGCCGCCCTATCGGGTCCAGGGCGGAAGAGGGCTCGTCCAGGAACACCAGGTCGGGGTCCGAAAGCAGGGCCGAGGCCAGTCCTACCCGCTGCTGCATCCCCTTGCTGTAGGACTTGATGCGGTCGCCTTCCCGGCCCTTGAGGCCGACCATCTCGATCACCTCCGCCACCCGGCGCTCCCGCCGGCGGGACTCGATCCGGTAGAGGGAGGCGTGATAGCGGAGCAGCTCCCGGCCGGTAAGCCATTCGGGGTAGCGAAAGTTTTCGGGAAGGAACCCGACCCGCCTGCGCGCATCGACGTTGCCCAGGGGTCTCCCCAGGATGAGGGCGCTCCCGCTGGTGGGAAAGATCAGGCCCACCAGCATCTTGACCACCGTGCTCTTGCCCGCCCCGTTGGGACCCAGAAAACCGAACACCTGCCCCTCCTCGACGGAGAGACAGATGTCCTCACAACCCAGTTGTCTGCCGTACCACTTGGTTAGTCCGTTTGTTTCCAGGATCAAGCTAATCCTCCTCAGTGCAGCGAATTGGCGACTTCCAACGCCTGTTCGGAGGTGATCGGGCCTTCAACCGCGAAGATGATCCCGTCCTTGATCCAGATCAGGCACTTCTGCGAGTTCGGCGACGCCCCCTGGTCGGGGTCCTGCATCAAGACTCCCGGCACCCCCTGGACGGTAACGTTTTTGCTCGAACCGTTCACGTCGGGGATGATCATGGTGTGCTGCCAGTCGCCGATCGCGGACAGCTGCCGCCTCAACTCGTCGGGGAGTATGGGAAGTCCCAGCAGGGCCTCCCGCACGGAGCCGATGTCCACCCCGTCCGGCACCCCGATCTCAGGGGAGCGGGACTGGACTATGGTCACCGGCCTCTGATTATCGGTCGACTCGCAGGTCATGGCCACGCTGGCTGGAATGGAGAGGGTAAAGGTCTTCTGGTCCAGTTCCTGGGGCAGCAGCGACTCACTCTTTAACGACTGCAGCAGCTTATTGACGTTGTCCACCTTGAGGGTCATGCTGGCGCTGGCCGGTGTGGTGTACCTGACCTTCGGCTGCTTATACCCGGAGAGTTTCCCCGGCTGCTTTATCGTGAAGTCGACTTTTTGAGCCGCCTCTTCCAGTGTGGACGAGACGTACTTGATGTTTTCCTTGACCTCCACCCGGCCGAACTGCTCCAGATCGATGTTCTGCCCTCCCGTCTGCAGGGCCCGTTCGATATTCTGCAGGTCGTCGATGCTGAGGGTGACGGTCTTGAGCTGGTCGGCCCGGAAAATCGCCAGGAAGTTGGCGGCCGCCCCGCGTACCGGACCGAAGCTCAACGCTATCCCGCATACCAGGAACACCGCCGCCACTGTTGCGACGGCGCGGTATCTCTTGAGCATGTTTTTAACCTCCCTACCGGTTATAGCACCTAAGGTGTTTTTAATTCTGTAACGCATATCTCTGGGGAGCCGGTCTTCCATCACCCGTTCCTCCCGCTGGGCGCGGCGGCTGATCAACTCCCAGACCGTTTCCCGCTCCTCGGGTCCGCGGGTTTCTGGCTCCATCCAGGCATCGAGTTTACTGTTTACCAGCAGCGCGGCCTGCCTGATTTCCTCAAGCCGCTCTCTACAGCGGTGGCAGGTAATAAGATGGGCGTTGATCTCCCGGGTCTGTTCGATGGTGCTTTCCCCGTCGAAATACTCCTGCAGCTGCCCTAGATCAAAACACATCTCACTTCACCTCCTGGCTGTTGGTGTGCCGACTCTTTTTGGTACTCCAGCTTGAATCTCTCCATCGCCCGGGAGAGTATCGTCCCTACCGACGACTTTTCCACCCCCAGGATCAGTGCGACTTCCGCGTAGCTGAATCCTGAGTGCCTCAGCATCAGCACCTCCCGGTCGCGGGGAGCAAGCCTGCCCAGCACCCGCTGGCACTCGTCGACCTCCTGGTGCCGGCCTACCTCCTCCTCCACCGGCTGGGCGTCACGCCAGCGGTTTTCCTTAAAGAGGCCTTCCCCTTCTTTCATCTCCCGGGCCCGGCGGTTCCTCTCCCCCCGCAGGTGGTTCAGCGCGAGGTTGGTGCCCACCCTCAGCAGCCAGCGCTCCGGGGTGGTGAGATTCTCCACTCCCTGATTCATGAGCTGGATGAAGGCCTCCTGCGCCACATCCTCGGCCGCCGCCCGGTCGTGCAGTATGAACGCCAGGCGACGCACCAGGGTGTCGTAGCAGGTGTCGAATACGTCCCTGATATCCGGTATCGGTTTCGTCGATTCAACCACCGGGAATCCTCCTGCAGCAGGTTTTCATTGATTATAACACGCGGCGGAGGAGTTTTGTGACAGGGCCGAAGGGGAAAATCTTTCCGAGGACGAAAAGGCCCTCCCCGGGTCCGGGGAGGGCTGAAAGGTTTATCGGGTTTTACGTGGGCCTCGGGTAGAACACCCGTTTCAGGCTGCTGCGCAGCTCTCCCCGGAGGTCCGGGTGGGAGATCGCGATCAGCTCTTCCGCCCGCTCCCGCCTGGTCTTGTACTTCAGATTGGCTATCCCGTACTCGGTGACCACGTACTGGGCGAAGGTACGGGGCACGGTGATCGGGGTCCCGGCCGGCAGGTCGGGCACGATGGAGGAGGAGAGGCTGCCGTCGGGCATGGTCCTGGCGGCGCTCAGCACCGAAACCCCTTTCCCGCCTTTCGACCAGAAGGCGCCGATCATGAAGTCGAGCTGTCCCCCGGAACCGCTGATCTGTCGATGGCCCATGCCCTCCGAAGCTATCTGGCCGCTGAAGTCTATCATCAGCGCCATGTTGATCGCCACCAGGTTGGGGTGCTGGGATATAAAGGCGGGGTCGTTGGTGTAGCAGCCGGGGTGCATCTCCACGCTGGGGTTCTCCCGCACGAACTCGTACAGGTCGTTGTCCCCGATGCAGAAGGTGGCCAGCGACACCCCCGGGTGCAGGGGTTTGCGGGCGTTGGTGACTATCCCCTTCTCCACCAGCTGGTTGAGGCCGATGGGTATCAATTCGGTGACCACTCCCAGGTCGCGCTTGCCTTCCAGTCCCTGGACCACGAACTCGGGAATCCCTCCCAGCCCCATCTGGATGGTGTCTCCGTCGTTGATCAGCTCCAGGATGTACTGCCCGATCTTTATCTCCATCTCCTTGGGCGCCCCCCGGCCGAACGCGGGGATCGTGGTGTTGTGCTCGATAAAGTGGTCGAACTCCGATACGTGCAGCCAGTTGTTGCCGAAGACCACCGGCATGTTCTCGTTCACCTCGGCTATCGCCACCCGCAGCCGGCCGGACGCCTTGCCGTCCTTGACCGTCTGCAGGCTGTAAAAGTTGGTCAGCCCGAGGTTGACGTAGCCCTGCTTGTTGGGCGGAGTGGTCATCACCATGAATACGTCAGCCCGCTGAGCCACCTTGTCACCCCCGTCACTGGTCATGGCCGGGAAGAAGTCGGGTATGGTGGCCTGGTGAATCTTGCGGATGGGAGCCATGCCAAAGGCCGGGACGTACTCGATCTTGTCCATGATGGGGGCCATCAGCTGGGGATGGTAAAGCTTGGCGGCGCGCAGCTGCACGGTATCGACGATTCGGACCCGCTCCAGTCCCTGGCAGTGGTCGAAGAGCGCGTTGTAGACATCGGTGGAGCAGGCGCCCACCCCCAGGGCTATGGCGACAAAATCTCCCGAACGGACGCTCTTTACCGCTTCCTCCATCGAGACGGTCTTCCTCTTGTACTCTTCCTTCCAGTTCTGATAGCTCAATGGTTCAACCCCCTCTCTAAAATAGGCAGCCGGTCTTCTCTCTCTTTCCGACAAATATGAATATTCTTTCTAATCGATATTGCTAAAAACGTGCCAGAGAGTCCGTAGGGCTTAAACCCCTTATGATTCGGCATTTTTCGGTCACATCCATTCTGCGGTTGTTCCGTTTTAGAGACATTGATCTTCCTTAATTCATCACCTAATCCCCGGCCGCATGACCGGCTGCGGGGGTTTTTCCAGATTGTCCCTAAGCGGTACAGTGTTACTTTATGAGACGGTGCGGGTGCTGGAGAAATCCTATTCATTTAAATCGGAGCGAATCGCCTTCGGTTAGAGGCACCTCCGAGGATTTACAATAATCGCCCCATGCATTAACAAAATATTAAAAAAAAATAACATCAGTGGAAACAAGGGAGGATTTTGGCTCGAAAGGGCGAAAACTTTAAGTGCAATTTTCGTGAAATTATTAAGGGAGGTGCAAGACACTTAGCGGGTTTATACAAAAATTTTAAGGAGGTTCAATAGATGAAAAAAACCAGATGGTTAATGTTAGCCGTAGCACTGATTCTGGTCGCCGCCATGTTCGCGGGCTGCGCCGGACAGGCTCCCCCACCCGCGCAACAGAGCGCGCCGGCTCCCGCTCCCGCCCCAGCCAAGGTCAAGATTAAAGTAGGCTCGGATACCACCTTCGCTCCCCTGGAGTTCATCGATGACAAGGGCAAACCCGCCGGTTTCGACATCGACCTGATCAACGAGGTCTGCAAGGAAGCTAATCTGGAACCTGAAATCCAGACCCTTCCCTTCGACGGATTGATCGCGGGCCTGAAGTCCGGCCAGATCGACGTGGCGATCTCCTCCATGACCATCACCGACGAGCGCAAACAGGCGATCAACTTCTCCGACGTATACTACCACTCGGGACTCAGCGTCAGCGTGCAGGCCAAGAACGAAACCATCAAGGGCTTTGCTGACCTGAAGGGCAAGAGGATCGCCGTCCAGAGCGGGACCACCGGTGAGTCCGAGGCCAAGAAAGTTGAAGGGGCCAAGGTACGTTCCTTCACCAACTCTGACCAGACCTTCATGGAGCTGAAGAACGGCGGGGTCGACGCGGTGATCAACGACTACCCGGTAACCGCTTACTTCATCGCGCAGGGCAATGCTGACGTGAAGATCGTAGGCGAGCGCCTCACCTCCGAAGACTACGGCATCGCGGTGACCAAGAACAATGCCGACCTGGTGACCAAGATCAACGAAGGCCTGAAGAAGGTCAAGCAGAACGGCAAGTTCGCGGAATTCTACAAGAAGTGGTTCGGTGAGGCTCCTCCGGCCGACCTGCTCAAATAATCAATAAAAAAACCGGTGGGGAAGCCGAGGTGGAATCACCAGGCTTCCCCTATTACGGTTTAAGAGGTGGAACTTTTGGAGCTTATACTGAAGTCGCTCCCCCTGCTTTTAAAAGGTACCGTTTTTACGATCGTCATAACCTTGGTCGCTGTGGGACTGGGATCTGTCATCGGCCTGTTCGCCGGGCTGGCCAAGATGTCCAAAAAGAAATGGCTCAGCTTCCTGGCCACCTGCTACATCGACTTCTTCCGCGGCACCCCGCTGCTGGTGCAGGTCTTCATGGTCTACTTCGGCATCCCCCAGATTCTATTGGCAATGAAAGCATACTTATTAGCACAGTTTAATATCGAACTGACCTTTGACCACCACATCGAGCCGTGGACCGCAGCGATCCTGTCCACCAGCCTCAACTGCGGCGCCTATATCGCCGAGATCTTCCGCGCCGGGGTACAGTCGATCGAGAGGGGCCAGATGGAAGCGGCCCGCTCCCTGGGCATGACCCATGTCCAGGCCATGCGGTTCGTCATCCTGCCCCAGGCGTTCAGGCGCATAGTTCCACCACTGGGCAACGAGTTCATCGCGATGCTCAAAGACAGTTCACTTCTCTGTGTTATAGGTTTCGAAGAATTGGCCAGAACCGGCCAGATGATCATCTCGCGGACATATGAATCTTTTATTATCTGGGGTGTCGTCGCTCTAATCTATCTGATAATGACCCTGGTTATTTCCCGCTTCATAGACTACCTGGAAAGGAGGTTGAGAACCGGGCATGATGATCACCGTTAACGGACTCTACAAAAATTTCGGCAAGCTGGAGGTTTTAAAAGGAATCGACTGCCAGGTCACCGAACGGGAAGTCTTGGTGGTAATCGGTCCCAGCGGCGGCGGCAAGAGCACCTTCCTGCGCTGCATCAACCTCCTGGAACAACCGACCGCGGGAGAGGTAGTCATCGACGGGGTCAACCTGACCGCCCCGGACACCGACATCAACCAGATACGGCAGCAGGTCGGGATGGTCTTTCAGCTTTTCAACCTGTTCCCCCACAAGACCGCCCTGGAGAACATCGTCATGGCGCTCCTGAAGGTCAAGAAGATGTCCCAGGCGGAGGCCGATGAGATAGGTCACGCCCTGCTGGCCAAGGTCGGGCTCTCCGACAAGGCCAACAACTACCCCATCCAGCTCTCGGGCGGGCAGCAGCAGCGGGTGGCGATAGCCCGCGCCCTGGCGATGAAGCCCAAGGTGATGCTGTTCGACGAACCCACCTCGTCGCTGGACCCGGAGATGGTGGGCGAGGTGCTGGCGGTTATGAAGGACCTGGCCCGGGAGGGTATGACCATGGTGGTCGTGACCCACGAGATGGGGTTCGCCCGCGAGGTGGGGGACCGGGTCGTATTCATCGACGACGGACGGATAATCGAAGAAGCGGTGCCGGAGCAGCTTTTCGAGAACCCGCAGAACGAACGGACCAAGGCGTTTCTCAGCAAGATCCTGTCATCCCGGCGCCTGGACCAGATGTAGAAAGAAGAGTCTTAACCGATGGATCGAAAAAAAATTGGCGCACTACTGGTGGCCCTTTCCGCCCTGGGCTTCGGCACCATCGTGATCTTCGTCAAGCTCGCCTACCAGGAGGGGGCGGAAACCTACACCATGCTGGCGGTGCGCTTTTTTATTGGCGCCGTCATCAATCTGGGGCGTGATCATCGCGACCCGCCTGCCCTGGAGGATCAGTAGCCGTGAACTCGCTGAGATGGCGCTCCTGAGCATGCTGGGATACGGCGGGGGCTCCACCCTGCTCTTCCTGTCCCTACTCTACCTCCCCGCCTCGCTCGCCAGCATGCTGCTCTACACCTACCCGGTGATGGTGGCCCTGACAGAGGCGGTGCTGTTCAAACAGCCCCTGACCAAGTCCAAGGCCGCGGCCTTGCTGCTGGCCTGCGCCGGGCTGGTGATGGTCCTGGGGACCAACTTCCAGGGTATCAACCCCCAGGGCACCGCCCTGGCGCTCGCGGCCGCCGTCTTCTACACCGCCTACCTCATCTACGGCAAGCGGGTGAACAGCTATCACCCGCCGATGGTTACCACCGGCTATATCCTGGCCTTCGCCGCGGCGGCCTACCTGGGTTACGCGGTCCTGTCGGGGAAGTTCAGCCTGAGCTTCGGACCGACGGCCTGGTACTGGATCGCGGGCCTGGGGTTCTTCGGCACCGCCCTGGCGATCTTCGCCCTGTTCGCGGGGATGAAGTGGCTGCGCCCCAGCCAGGTCTCCATCATCAGCTGCATCGAGCCGGTCTTCTCCGTGGTCTGCGCGGCCCTGCTGTTCGGCGAAGCCATACTCCCGCTGCAGATGGTGGGAGGCGTGATCGTGCTGGCCGCGATCGTGATTATCCAGGTGGAGTGGTAGAGGGCTGACTGACCTTATTCAGATAAGTTCGGTCTGGTTCTAACCCTTTTTTATCACCACCTAACTACTCTCTCATGCACCAGCATTCAATCGGCTCAAAATAGTGGGTGAGCCCTGCGGGGGCGTGAGCCCGTTATGGTGCTCTGCGTCTTACTGCCCTGCGAATGCTGACTGGTAGATGAGGGGCGAGCGACAGGAGGTCGCGAGAAGGCCGAGTGCATGGATGCATATTCGGCCTTATTACCCCTTTTACCCGAAGGATGAGCAGCAGGCAGTACAGCAGAGGGAGTACAGGGCGACAAGACACCGTCAGGGCGAGGCCCGGCCCTGACCAAGATTGAATGCGGCCTTGGCCGTTATAGCGTGGTCTTAATGTTCGGCCGGCTGTTGTGGTTGTACAGGTCACACTGCTGGGTCTTTTCTTCTATCGACAGGCAAAAAACCGCCCTCCGGGCCGGTTGACAAACTACATTTTAATAAAAAAGGCGTCTGTTAAATCCTTGAAAACATTGGATTCTACAAACGCCTTTTTTTAATTTAGATTATTGAAAGACTTGGTGAAAGCCTAGTTTGCTAAAACTCCAGGTGGATTATCTCCAGGTCCTTGCCCAGGTAGGCCTCTATCACCTGGGGGTCGTTCTTGATCTGCTCGGGGGGGCCGCTGGCTATCCGCTCCCCGTAATCCAGCACGTCGACGTGGTCGGAGAGGTTTATCACGAAGTTCATGTCGTGTTCGACCAGCATGATGGTGATGCCCATCTCTCGGATGCGCTGCACCATCTGCATGAGTCCCTGCTTCTCCTGGGCGTTCATCCCGGCGACGGGCTCGTCCAGCAGCAGCAGCTGCGGTTTGGCGGCCAGCGCCCTCGCTATCTCCAGGCGGCGTTGCTCGCCGTAGGCCAGGTTCTTAGCGGTCTCCTCCCGCTTGTCCTCCAGGTTGACTATGGCCAGGGCCTCCATCGCCCTCTCAGTGATCCTCCGTTCCTCGCTGCGGACCCGCGGCAGGGGGACCAGCGCCCCCAGGAGGCCGGCCTGTCCCTGGGTGTGGCAGCCGATCTTGGCGTTGTCCAGCACGCTCAGGTTGCTGAACAGCCGGATGTTCTGAAAGGTCCGGGCGATCCCCAGGTCGGTTATCTGGTACGGCTTTTGGCCGGTGATGTCCCGCCCCTTGAACCTGACCCGACCCTCGGCGGGCGGGTAGATGCCGGTGACCAGGTTGAAGATGGTGCTCTTCCCCGCCCCGTTGGGTCCTATCAGGGCGCTGATGCTCCCCTCCTCCACCGACATGCTGACCTGCTTCACCGCGGTCAGGCCGCCGAAGTGGATGGTTATGTCGTCGAGTTCCAACAGTGCTGTCATCGGCTGCACCCCGCTGTAGTTTTAGGTTTGAACAGTGACATCAACCGCTTGACGTCCTTGAAGGCGACCCCGCCCAGCAGGCCGTATGGCCGGAATATCATCATCACCACCATCAGCCCGCCGTAGATGAGCATGCGGTACTCCTTAACGAAACGGAGGAACTCGGGGGCCAGCTGCAGCACGGTCGTGCCCAGGATGGTGCCGGGGATGCTGCCGAGCCCGCCCAGGACCACGAAGTTCAGCAGGTCGAACGACTTGGTGAACCCAAAGTCGGCGGGGTTCAGGTACTGCATCAGGTGGGCGTACAGGCCGCCGCTGACCCCGGCGAAGAAGGCTCCGATCATGAAGGACTTGATCTTGTAGGCCAGGGCGTTTATCCCCATGGTTTCCGCCGCTATCTCGTCCTCCCGGATGGCCAGCAGGGCCCTCCCGAAGCGGGAGTGGTTGATGAGGTACATGGCCAGGATGGCCAGCACCACGATGATCCCCACTATCAGGATATCGGTCTCCCGGGGGATGCCGGCCAGGCCGCGCGCCCCTCCGGTGATCTCCAGGTTGATGAATACGACCCGCACTATCTCCCCGAAACCCAGGGTGGTTATACCCAGGTAGTCGCCGGTCAGACGCAGGGATGGATATCCCAGCAGCAGGCCGGCCGCCGCGGCCGCCGTTCCCCCCAGCAGCAGGTTGACGAGGAAGGGGGTGTGCAGTTTCAGGCCCAGCAGGGCCGCGGTATAGGCCCCGATGCTCATGAAGGCCGCGTGCCCGAACGAGAACTGGCCGGTAACCCCGGTGATGAGGTTTAACCCCAGTGCGGCAATCAGGTAGATGCCGGTGATGGTGAGGACCTGTATATAGTATGGATTGGTGAAGAAATCCAGTATCGTCTCCATCTGCCTACACCTTCCTCTGGATGGGCTTCCCGAACAGGCCGGTGGGCTTGACCAGCAGCACCAGGATCAGCAGGCCGAAGGCTATGGCGTCCCGGTAGGTCCCCAGGCCCACGGCCACCCCCATGACCTCCGCCACGCCGAGGAAGAGCCCTCCCAGCATGGCGCCGGGAATGCTGCCGATGCCGCCCAGCACCGCCGCGCAGAATGATTTCAGGCCCACCGATACCCCCATCAGCGGGTGCACCGAGTTGAAGTACATCCCCACCAGGACCCCGCAGGCTGCCGCCAGGGCGGCCCCCACCCCGAAGGTCAGGGAGATGATCCGGTTGACGTCGATGCCCATCAGGCTGGCGACCTCGTAGTCCTCGGAGGTGGCCCGCATCGCCTTCCCCATCCGGGTGTACTTGACCATCAGGTGCAGCAGCAGCATCAAAACCACGGCGACCACCAGGATGATTATCTGCACCGTGGAGAACTGGACCGGGCCAAACGCGTGGACCTGGTCCTCGATGACCTGAGGGAAGGCCTTCGGGTTGGGACCCATGATCAGGGTGACCAGGGTCTGCAGGAAGATGGACACCCCGATGGCGGAGATCAGCGGAGCCAGGCGGGTCGAATGCCTGAGCGGCCTATAGGCCAGCCGTTCTATCATGAAAACCGCCAGCGGTACGCACACCGCTACCGCGGCGAGGATTGCCAAAAAGAAGTTGACGTGGTAGACACTCACCATCACCAGGCCGGTGAAGGCGCCGATCATATATACCTCGCCGTGGGCGAAGTTGACCAACTGTATGATTCCATAGACCATGGTGTATCCAAGGGCGATCAGGGCGTAGGTGACTCCCAGGGTGATGCCGTTGACCAGCTGCTGAGGCAGCAGCTGGAAGAATGTGCTTAGCTGTTCCATCGAGATGAGTTTTCCTCCATGTATACAGGGTAGGGCAGCCGCCACCTGGGTCAGGCAGCGGCTGCCGATTCTTGCCTATGCTCTATTGGGTTACCGCGATAACGGACTTGACCGCGAACTGTTTGCTCTTGACCTCCTGGAGGTAGACCGGGCTCTTGATCGGCTCGCGCTTGTCGTCAAAGGTGATGTTGCCGGTCACTCCCTTGAAGTCCTTGGTCTTGGCCAGCTTGTCCTTGAACACGGTCGGGTCGGCGCTGTTGGCGGCCTTCATGGCTTCCGCCAGCATCATGACCGCGTCATACCCCTGGGCCGGGAACATGTCGGGCAGGGCGCCGTTGTTCGCGGCTTTGTACTTGTCGATGAACTCCTTGGTCTTGCCGGCGGCGTTCTGGTCCACCGCGAATCCCGCGTAGACCATGCTGCCTTCTACCGCGTCCCCGCCGAGTTCATACAGCTCTTTGCCCAGCAGGCCGTCGCCGCCCACCAGGACCTGTTTCAGTCCCTGCTTGCGCATCTCCTTCATGAACAGGGCGCCCTCGGTGTAGTACCCGGTGAACACCACCCCGTCAAATTCCTTCTTGGTGAGGGTGGTGACCTGGGCGCTGAAGTTGGTGTCCTTCTCCTGGATGTTCTGCTCAGCCACGATCTCTATATTGTTCTTGGCCAGGGCGGGCTTAAAGAGCGCGGTCAGGCTTTCGCTGTAGGGCAGCCCGGTGGTGGTGACCAGGGCCACCTTTTTCCACTTGAGGGTGTCCGCCAGGTACTTGGTGACCGCCGGCGCCGCCACGGCGTCAAGCAGTGTGTCGCGGTAAATGTAGTCCCCGATCTCGACCACCCCGGTGCCCACAGCGCCGGCCGAGAGGAGAACCACCTTGCTGTTCTGGCATATCGGGGCCGCCAGTTTGGTGATACCGGTGGTGGGGTCGCCGACTATCGCGGCCACCTTCTTGGTTATCATCATCTGGGTGGCGTTGGCGGCTTCGGACGATTCGCTCCGATGGTCGCCTTCGATGATCTCCAGTTTCTTGCCCAGCACCCCGCCGGCAGCGTTGATATCGTTGACCGCCATCTGCATGCCTTTGAGGGTCTCGATGCCGTAGTGGGCGTGTCCGCCGGTCTTGCCGCCCAGGAACCCGATCTTGATGGTGTCGCCGGCCGCGGGCGCGGCGTCCTGCTTCGGGGCTTCTTTCGCGCAGCCGGGTATCAGCAGCGCCATCGCCAGTAAACATACCAGAAAGATACTAAAGTACTTGTTCTTCAAAACTTCCCCTCCTTTTCCCTCGTAAACCGATTCTTCTATAATTCCGAGCTATCCGACAAGGGTTTCAATGGCCGTCCGGTAAACACCACCCCCAGAAGTTAAAAAAGTCTAAAGAGAAAGTTTTCAACAAAATTTTATAAATCTCCTTCATAACCTGATAAATTATTTTTTTCGCCCTCCTCCCGGGTACTGCTGATAAACAGGTAGAGGCCGAGAACTATTATCGCCCCGCCGAACAGCGTCCACCCGCCCGGGACCTCGCCCAGGATCAGGTACCCCAGGATGGTAGCCCCGACCGGCTCGCCCAGGATGCTGACCGATACCACCGCGGCCCTGACGTAGCGCAGCGCCCAGTTGAAGACGGTGTGTCCCATTATGGTCGGTATCACCGCCAGTCCCAGGAACCACAACCAGTCCATCGGGGGGTAGGGGTAGAGGGGAATCCCCTTCATTAAATTATAAACCAGCAGCAGCAGGGCCGCGGTCCCGTAAACCAGGTAGACATAGGGGAGCAGTGAGAGCCGGGCCCTCAGCCCCCTCCCGATCAGGACGTACACGGCTATAAAAAAGGCCCCCGCGAAGGCCAGGAGGTCACCCCAGAAGGCGGTGCCGCCGACCTGGAAGTCGCCGGCTCCCACGACCACGCTGCCGATCAGCGCGATAGCCGCTCCCGCGGCGGACCTCCAGCCGACCTTTTCCTTGAGCAGGAGGCCGCCCAGGGTCACCACGAACAGCGGCTGCATGGTCACCAGTACGGTCGAACTGGCGATCGAGGTGTAGCTCAGGGAGGTGATCCAGACCCCGAAATGAGCAGCCAGGAATCCCCCCGAGAGGACGGCCAGCAGGAGGTCGGAACGGCTGACGGCGGCGATTTCCGCGCGCCAGCGCCGGGAAGCCATGAAAGGGGTCAGCAGGAGAAATGTGAATCCCAGTCGATAGAAGGCGATAACCAGCGGGGGAGCGGAAGCCAGGCGGGTGAAGATGGAGCCGAAGGAAACCGCGAGCACCGAGAGGATAACCGCCAGGTACGGATTAAACCGCGTCTCGGTCGAGTTGTCCAACCTTCCCCGCCTCCTTCATCCTAGGCCTTGACCCGCTGGCAGACAGCTTCCCAGATGCAGCCCTCGCAGAAGGCGTCGAGCCAGCCGGGAGGGGCGGATTCCAGCCGGGTCCCCAGCTCGGGCCAGTATACCAGCTCGCCCACCGCCGCCCCCAGTCTTTTCAGGGCGATGCTGTCCAGCTGGCGTATCCCCGGGTCGTCGTTAGAGCACCGGTCGTCGACCAGGGAGGGACAGAATCGACAAACGTCGTCGCCTCCCGCCACCACCTCGATGACTTCGCGTTTTTCAGCCCTCTCGACCAGGTCCTTCAGGTTGTCTATGAACTTCTGGCTGTACCCCTCTCCCAGGAAGAAGCGCAGGCAGATTAAGTGGTGTCCCCTCAGCTTGATCAAATTACCCTCTCCTATCGGTCATTGCCGGTCAACCCTTTATATTTTAATCCAGGAACGCCCCGGCCGCCAGATGCACCTTTTTTTTTAGCCTCAAATATAATGCAGCAAGTCAATTACTGGTACATCAGAGAAATGTTCACAATTCTGGAGGTGACGGGTATGAGTTTCCAGTTCGGAGACGTGGTTCTGATGCATGGAAACGATCCCATTTCATACGCCATCGAGTACCTGACCCACAGCTACTGGAGCCACGCGATGGTCGCCCTGGACGAAGGTACTTTTGCCCAGATGGGGCCTTTGGGTTTAATCATTGAAAAGAAACCGCCGGATATGCCTCACCTGGTCCTGAGGCACCGCGAGCTGCTTTCGCCGAACTCCCCCCGGGCGCGGGAAATACTTGGACAGATGCGGCAGGTGGTCAACGACATCAGCAGCAAGCGGCCGCTGTTCGATTACGCCTCGATGCTGCGGCTGGGGGTGGACCTCATCAGGAAGAGGATGCGGGCCAGCGTCTCGGGTGAGGAGATGGCCTCTTTCGTCTGCTCCGCCCTGGTGGACTATATCTACCTGAAGTCGGGGCTCGACCTGCTCCCGGGGAGGAAGGTCACCGACACCACCCCGGCCAACCTGGAGGAACTGGCCTTCGGCCGGCAGCCGGTCTTTCAGGTGGTATACGACAGCCGCAAGGCCTCGGGTCAGGTATAAAAGAAAGCAGCAGCCGAGCTGGGGGGAAAAATCCAGCTCGGCTGCTTTAGGAAAAAGGCGGCTAGACCTTTTTACCTGCTGGGGAGTTGGGGAAGAATAATGGCTCCCCATACTTGTCTTTGCCAAACTCCTTGACAAGCCTTTGGGCCTCCTCCGAGACCAGCCACTGGACAAAGGCGTTGGCCCCTTCCGAGTTGATGCCCTTCAGCTTTTGCGGGTTGACGGGTATCAAGGTTATATAGTTCAGCAGCAGTTCGTCCTTTTCCACCAGGACCGCGAGCTTGATCTTGTCCTTGGTCGTTATGTAGGTCGCGCGGTCCATCACCGTGTAAGCCTTCTGCTCATCGGTATAGAGCAGGGTGGGCACGTTCCCCTGGGCACCCTTTTCGTATATGCGGTACCAATCTCCCTGGGGCTTGATGCCGGCGGCCTCCCACAGTTCTTTTTCCTTGACGTTGGTCCCCGAGTTGTCCCCCCGGCTGATAAATTGGACCTTCTTGTCGGCGATCTTTTTCATCGCCGCGAGCGCCGACTTCTCTCCCTTGATGCCGGCGGGGTCTTCGGCCGGGCCCATGATGACGAAGTCGTTAAACATGAAGTCGTACCTCTGGGTGCCGTAACCGTCAGCCACAAACTTCTCCTCCAGGGCCTTGGCATGGGTCAATACCAGGTCCACGCTGCCGGTCTGGCCGATCTTCAAGGCCTCCCCGGTACCCGCACCGACGTGCCGCACCCGGACCCCGGTCTTCTTTTCGTAGGCATCCTCCAGGGCCGCCACGATCCCGGCGTCGATCGGGCCGATGGTGGAGGCCCAAATGACCTGCTGCTTCTGAGCGGGGGCGGGGGTGCTGGCGGGTTTAGAGCAGCCCGTCAAGACCGAACCCAGGATAAACGAAAACAGGAGCACGAAACTTACCTTAACAAGTTGGTTCTTTTTCAACTAAACCCCTCCCACTAGATAACGATCAGGGAGTTACTTCCCCAGGTCTTCTTCCTTCTTGCCCGCGTCAGGATAGAAGAGCGACTGGCCGAATTTGTCCTTTCCGAACTCGCTGATCGTCTTCTGGGTGTCGGGAGCGATCATGAACTCGACGAATGCCTTGGCTCCCGCGGCGTTTACCTTGGGGAACTTCTCGGGATTGACCTGCATCACGTGATAGATGTTGAGCAGGTTCTTCTCGCCTTCCACCATGATCTCCAGGCCGATATTCTTCTTCTGGGCCAGGTAGGTGGCGCGGTCGGTCAGGGTGTAGCCCTGCTTTTCATTGGCGATCAGGAGAGTCTGCCCCATCCCCTGTCCAGCCTCCTGGTACTCCTTGGTCCCCTTGGGGACCTCGATCCCGGCGGCCTTCCAGAGCGACAGCTCCTTGGTATGGGTTCCCGAGTTGTCGCCGCGGGATATGAACATGCTCTTGGTCTCCACTATCTTCTTCAGCGCCTCCGCGCTGGTCTTAAGACCTTTCACCTTGGCCGGGTCGCCTGGAGGTCCCACCAGGATGAAGTCGTTGTGCATCACCAGCTGGTAGTTGATCCCCACCCCGTTCTGAACCCGGGTCTTCTCTTCCGCCGGGGAGTGAACCAGCAGCACGTCGGCCTCGCCCTTGTCCCCCATGGCCAGTGCCGCGCCGCTGCCCACCGCGACGGTCTTCACCTTATAACCGGTCTTCTGCTCAAATACGGGTATCAGCACATCCAGCAGCCCGGTGTCCTTGGTGCTGGTGGTGGTGGCCAGGATGAGTTCCTTGACCTCGCTCTTCACCTCTGCCGGCTGCTGCTTGGCCGCGCACCCGACGATGCTCATGGCAAACAGCGCCAGGATGATAATCCCGACCAGTCGTTTGTTTATCCGCATTTTACCCAATCCCTCCTAAAAGTTTTAAATATTTTTAGGACCCCGTCTTTCTACCATCATGCCTATCGACCGCGGTTCAAACCTGGGAACGCCAAAAACTACCCTCCCCCCGGCTCAGATACTCAGGCTGAAGCAGGTGATAAACATTTATGGGTCGACCTGCACGGAAAGCACAAGCCGACCCAAATAATGGACGACGTAGGCACTCTCCTTTCCAAATGGGGGGCGCAGCCGTTTCCCGCCGCACCGTATCGGCCGGGCGTCCATACCCAGAGGCTCCAGGTCGCCCGGCTCGGAGAAGCTACACTAATATGTTTAGCATTTTTTATTCTACATATGCTTTACAAAATCCTGCTTTAACCAGCAGTTTTGTTAATTATGCCCTTTCCTCCCACTTATAGGTGCGGTATTGGTTGTTCACCCCGGAAGCTATATAATTTTACTCAGGCGCGGATTAAAATATGTCAAAAAGGGTGGCGCACATGAGGTATCAGGCTGTGTTATTCGACCTGGACGGCACGCTGATAGACACCATACCTTTAATCAGGTTCTCTTTCGAGCAGGTCTTCGCGAAGCTTTCTCTCCCCTGGGGGAACGGCGAGGTGCTGAAGACCATCGGTCTGCCGCTGCGGGAGGCGGCGGAACGCTTCGCGCCCACCCGGGTCGAGGAGTTCCTGTCCTTATACTCGATGCACCAGCAGAGCCGCCACCAGGAACTGACCAAGCTGTTTCCCGGGGCCTGGGAGACCCTGACCCGGCTGCGGGACCGGGGCTGCCTCACCGCGGTGGTCACCTCCAAGCGCCGCTCCACCGCGCTCACCGGCCTGGCGCTGACCGGGATCGACGGACTGATCCAGGTGACGGTTTCGATCGACGACGTCACCCGGCCCAAGCCTGACGCGGAGCCGGTGCTGAGAGCCCTGGAGGTGCTGGGGGTAAAACCCGAAGACTCCGTCTACGTGGGCGACAGCTGGTACGACATCATCTCCGGCCGGGAGGCGGGGGTGACCACGGTAGGGGTGACCTGGGGGATGGCCTCCCGGGAGGAACTGGACGAGGCCGGGCCCGACTTCATCGTCAGCACCTGGGATGAGCTGCTCGCCGTTTTCTCCCTTCCTCCCCGGTACTGAACTAAAAAAGTTAAATACTGGTGTCACCGTTTTTCTGGTTGGTGCGTTATAAAGATATATCCGGCCGGGATTGAACCGGGATGATGTTACATGGTTGGGAGGGTTTGGCATGAGCAATACCTCAAGGCGCTTTTACTCAATAATGGCGGTCTTCCTGGCGGCGGCGATCGGGATCTCCTCCTCGATCTACGTCCTGGCCGCCCGGGGTGAGGAGTCCACCGGGCAGCAGGAGGACAGCCTGCCGGTGGTGGGGACGCTGGAAAACCTGAAAAAACTCCTGGAGCAGTCCCGTCCCCAGGGTTATCTCTACGATGAGGCCTTACCGATGATGCGGGCGGGCACGTCCAAGGAAACCGCGAACACCCAGGGCGCCGCGCCCGCGCCGGCCGCCGATGCCAACGACCATTCCACCACCAACCTGCAGGTGGCGGGGGTCGATGAGGCGGACCTGGTGAAAACCGACGGCGAATACATCTACCAGGTCAGCAAACAGCAGGTGGTCATCGCCCGCGCCTATCCCCCGGACCAGATGAGCGTCGCCAGTGTGATAAAGTACAACCCCGGGCAGATGACCCCGCAGGAGATCTACCTGGACGAGAGCCGCCTGGTGGTGATAGGCTCCGCCGCGAACAACGTGTACTACGAATATGAGGCGAACTCGAAAGGCCTCTCGATCGTTTCCCCGTATCCCCCGTATCAGAACAAGCAGACCATGAAGGCGATAGTCTATGACATAACCGACCGGGCCAACGTCAAACAGATACGCGAGGTGGAGCTGGAGGGAGGGTACCTCTCCTCCCGCAAGATCGACTCGGCGCTCTACCTGGTGGCCCAGAAGAACATCTACTACTATGCCGGCCAGCCCCGCGAGAGCGACTCGTCACTCGGCGTGTCCTACCGGGACAGCGCCGCGGGGAGCGGCTTCATACCGATCGGCTATGACCAGATACGGTACTTCCCGGACTTTGTGGAGCCGAACTACGTGATCATCGCCGGGCTCGACCTGAACCAGCCCGAGGTGTCGGCCCAGACCAGCGTCTACCTGGGAGCGGGTGACAGCATCTACGCCTCCCGGGAGAACCTCTACGTGGCGGTCACCACCCAGAACTACAGCGGCCCGATCATCCTCAAGGACCTCCCGGCCCCGGCCTCCAGCCTGGTCCGGCCTATCAGTCCCGCGGGTCAGAACACCCGGGTCTACCGGTTCGCGCTGAACGCGGGGCAGGTCACCCACAAGGCCAGCGGCGAGGTGCCCGGCCGCGTCCTGAACCAGTTTTCCATGGACGAGTACCAGGGGAACTTCCGCATAGCCACCACCCGGGACGATTACTGGCGCAGCGATATGGCGAACCAGAAAAGCAACAGCCTGTACGTCCTGGATGACAAGCTCGGCATCGTCGGCCGGCTGGAGAACATCGCCCCGGGAGAAAAAATCTACTCGGTGAGGTTCATGGGCAGCCGGGGTTACCTGGTCACCTTCGAGAAGGTGGACCCTTTCTTCGTGGTCGACCTGAAGGAGCCCCAAAACCCGAAGCTGCTGGGGGCCCTGAAGATCCCCGGCTACAGCGATTACCTCCACCCTTACGACGATGACCACATCATCGGCATCGGCAAGGACACCGTGGAGCTGCCGGTAAAGGACTGGAGGGGCGACGTGACCGGAACCCAGGCCTACTACCTGGGGATGAAGATGGCGATATTCGATGTCACCGATGTCACCCAGCCCCGGGAGGTCTTCTCCGCCAGGATCGGGGACCGCGGCACGGATTCGGAACTGCTGCACAACCACAAGGCGCTGCTGTTCTCCCGCGAAAAAAACCTGCTGGCTTTCCCGGTCACCCTGATGGAGGTCAAGGACGGGCAGCCTTATATAAGGGATGGCATGTCGTTTCCCCAGTACGGCAGCTTCTCCTTCCAGGGGGCGTACGTCTACCGCATCGACCTGCAGCAGGGCTTCCAGCTGCGGGGGAGGATAACCCATCTGACCGATGAGGACTATCTGAAGGCCGGCTACTACAACGCGAACCCGGATAAGAACGTGGAGAGGATAGTCTACATCAACGACACCCTGTACACCCTCTCCCCCTCGATGATCAAGGCCAACGCCATGAGCGACCTGGCCGCGAAGGGCAGCCTCGATATCCAGTAGCGCCGAAGAAAACTTGGCTGTCGCCAAGCCTTTGGTGACGGCGAGAGCCTTAGTTGCACTTGCTTGCATCGGAAAGTTCTCTAATATACTTTCCGATAGCGTAAAAAAGCACCCGATCATCATATAAACCAACAGAAGGCGGAGCATCTCCGCCTTCTGCTTATTCCACAGTATCCAGGAAGTAAAAAAAGCGAGCAGGATAAACGGGTATCCTGCTCAAGAATGTAGTTGGTAGTTGATAGAAGGGTTTATCTATGCCCCTCTAGTCAACTCTGAGATCGATCCCGCCGCCGGGGGTAAACCCGGTCAAATAAAAAACAAAAGGGACTCATCGGGCGCCTGATGAAGTCCTACGGTTTAAAATCCGCTGCCGGTAAGGCCCTGCTCGCTCAAACCTGACTTTTCATTATTCCCGCCTGTTATTTTTTATCATTACTATTATAAATTAATCTAATAATACTGTACAGTATGACGTTATGCATTTTGGATACATTTTTTTCCCGAAACCCGCTTGCGAGTTCCGGGGAATGGAAAAAAGCGAGCAGGATAAACAAGTATCCTACTCAATAGATTGAGTTGATAGGTATTTTATGTCCCTTCTGTCAGAATCCTTATTTCTTACAGTATTTGACCCAGCTCATGTATCAGAACCACCAGGTTCTGTATGAGGGACAGGCTATCGGTGATAAACTCCCGGGCCACTATCGAGGCTTCTCCCGCTTCGGGATTTTCCAGGTTGAGCATCACCGGCTGAAGCAGAAGCAGCAGGCCCAACAGTTGGTTGAAGCGTTCGTTTACGAACCCGTTCGAGGAAGGCTGGATCACCGCCTCTGAACCTATGCCCACTACCGGGCCGTCTTCCAGTAGATCGAGGTTCTCTTTGATCTCTTCCAGGGTCAGCCGCTTCTTTTTCATCCCCTCTATCAGGTTCAGCCGTATCAGGCTGTCCTCGGAATAGTAACGGTAGTTGTTGTCCATCCGCGTCGGATTCAAGAGGCCGCGGTTGGTGTAGTAGTCAATGGTCCGCTTGCTGACCCCCGCCAGCCTGGCCAATTCGCCTATTCTATACTCGAGCTTGTCCCCAATTTAACCACCCTGCCCTTTCTTACACTTAATAATTATAGACCACTTTGCCAAAACTGTACAGTGTAACGTTATGCTTTTCCCCGCTTGCCTTAGCTGTCAGGGACCAACCTCAAAGAATCACGGGTATAGATATAATTCAACCCCGGCCGTTTGTCCCGGCCGGGGCTCCAGCTTTGGTTTTTTGCGCTACTTTATCTCGTCGAGGCTTCCGAAGCTGTAGCCCTGACGCTCCAGTTCGGTCAGTATCTCGTCCAGGGCCTCGGCGTTGGAACTGGATACCGCGTGCAGCAGGACGACCGCCCCGTTGTGCACGTTGTTGATTACCTCCCGGTAGGCGGCTGCTTTGCCCGGCTGCTGGTCAACCCGCCAGTCACGGTAGGCGAAGCTCCAGAAGGTGGTGCGGCATCCCAGTTCGCTGGCGACCTTGACCGTCCGCTTGTCGAACGCTCCGCCGGGGGGACGGAAGTAGCGGGGCTGCTGGCCGGTGAGCTGAAGGATCTTCTGGTTCACCGGCTCTATCTCACGCCTCATCGCCTCTTCCGTAAGGGTCGGAAAGCTGGGATGGTTCTGGCTGTGGTTTCCTATCAGGTGACCCTCGTTCGCCATCCTTTTCACCAGATTGGGGTTTTTATCCAGGTAGTCCCCGGTGACGAAAAAGATCGCGCGTACCTGGTGGTTCTTGAGGGTGTCCAGGATCTTGGCGGTGTATCCGTTTTCGTATCCCTCGTCGAAGGTTAAATAAACCCGCTTCTGCGATGTACTCCCCAGCCAAACCCCGGAACCGTTCAGTACCTTCTGAAAGTTCGGGTCGGTCTTCGGGGCCTGGTGATTGGGCTGGCGGCTGTACCACCAGCTGAAGGAGCCCCCGGGAATCGAGTCGGGATTGGTCTTTGCCTGGTTTCCGGCGCTTTCGGTGTTTTCGGCGCTTTCGGTGTTTTCGGCGCTTCCGACGCTTTCGGGCTTGGCCGCCGGAGCGGTCTCGGGCGCAGCCGGCTCGGCCGTCCCGGTAGCCGCCGGCCCGGGCTGGTTGGTGTCGGCCCGGCCGCTGGTCTTACCCCCGGGAAACCCGATGAACTCCGCCGCCAGCAGTACGCCGGCTATCAGGACCACCAGACCCAGGGCTATCAGGTTGTAGTTTTTCTGCTTCGCCATGTCGCCCTCCCTATCTCCTAAGATAATTCTACCCAATTCGACAGAGAGGTACAAATGAAAAAGCTGGATAGGTGGGTATAAAGAAAGGCCTGCATTTTTCTGTAGGCCTCGCTGGTATATAAGTCAAAATGCTTTACTTCACCGACTCCGGCGGGTCTGTCCCCGCCTCCGTTTCCGCGTCCTGCTTCAATACCTGGATGAACTTCTTGACCACCCGGGGGTCGAACTGGGTCCCGGCGCACTTCCGGAGTTCTTTTATCGCCTCTTCTCTCCCGAGCGCCTTCCGGTAGGGGCGTTCGGTGGTCATGGCGTGGAACGAGCTGGCGATGGCCAGCACCCGGCACTCCAGCGGTATCTCTCTCCCCTTGAGCCCCAGCGGATACCCCCCGCCGTCCCAGAGTTCGTGGTGCTTCAGTATCCAGTCGGCGATGGGAACCAGCTCGGGGGAGGACTGGGCTATGCGGTGTCCTATCTCACAGTGGCGCTGGATCTCCTTCTGTTCTTCTTCGGTCAGCGGACCCGGCTTGTGAAAGATCTGCTCACTGATCCCGATGTTGCCTATATCGTGGAACTGCGCCAGCAGCCGCAGGTCGGTTATGCTGCGCTCGGAAAGCCCCATCGCCTGCGCCAGCTTGACCACCAGTTCCTGCAGGTAGCTGGAGCCCCGGTCTATCATATACTCCCGGTCCTCGAGGGCGCGCCAGAGTGTCTGCACGATGGCCCGACGCGCCCGGTGGCTCTGGGTCAGCTTCTCCCGGTACATGTTGTTGTCCGCTTCTTTGAAGGTATCGTAAATGCTCATCAGTTCATCGCTGCTGATCGCCATCCCGATGGAGATGCAGAGGGGTATCTTGGGCCGGGTAGAGTTATAGGCCTCCACCATCTCCTTGATGCGGCGGTAGGCTTTTTCTACCGTGGTCCTGGCGCTGTACGGTAGGATAATCGCGAACTCGTCCCCGCCGATCCGGGCCACGACATCGCTCTCCCGAAAGTGGTTCTTGATGATCGAGGCGGCGTTCAGCAGCATCTCGTCCCCGGCCTTGTGGCCCAGGGTGTCGTTGACCAGCTTCAGGCCGTCGAGGTCGCAGACCAGTATCCCCACCGGGGTGTAGCGGCCGCTGTCCAGTCTCCGCATCTCCTCCTCGAAGTAGGCCCGGTTGTAAAGCCCGGTCAGCGGGTCGTGCAGGCTCAAGTGTTTTAACTGTTCTTCCATCTGTTTGCGGTCGGTGATATCCAGCAGGGATGCGATCCTCCGTTCGGTCCCGTCGATGATGGAAAGGTTGAAGATGACGTTTCTGAGGTTTCCCTTGCGGTCGACGACCCGGCACTCGTGCCGGCGCATCGAGATATGGGGATTTTTTCCCACCAGCTTGTAGATCTCCGCTATCCGATCGATGTCTTCCGGGAAAATCAGCTCGGTCCAACCCATCTTCCCTTCCACCATCTCCCGGGTGTACTCGAAGAGCCGCTCGAACTCGGCGTTGATCAGTGAAATCATCCCGTCCGGCTCGATGATCGCCAGGGCGGTGTTGGCGGCCTCGAAGATCCTCCGGTACTTCTCTTCCGAGCTGCCGAGATTTTCTTCGGCCTGCTTCCTTTCGGTGATGTCCATGAAATTGCCCAAGAGGGCCGGGCTGCCGTCGTAGTTTATTCGGGTGACGGTTTCCACTATCCAGCGAAAACCGCCCGCCTTGGTTACGACCCGGTACTCGTAGGGTTGAATCCGCTCTCCCTGCAGGGCCTTACTCACACCCTGGCGGACCGTGTTTATGTCCCTGGGCGCCACCAGGTTCATCGAACGGGTCTCCAGCAGTTCACCGCTGCTGTACCCGGTTATCTCTTCAAACCGGGGATTGACGATCTGAAACCTGCCGTGCTGGACGATATATATACCGATTGGCGAACTGGTGAGCAGGGCCTGGAACAGTTCTTCGGGGTAAACGTCTTCACGCATAGAATATTATCCTCTCGAAAGAACCCGAACCCAAAACTAGGGTAAGATAAAACCCTCTCAAGTTAGTTCGCTACAAATAGATTAATCCCTGCATATATTTTTGCTATTTTGTCTTTTTTTTCACTTTTTTCAGTCCATCCGGTGCCGAAGCCTCTAACGGAGGACCCGGACCTTCTGATCGATGGTCGACCAGATCTTCGGGTCCTCCATCCCCAGCCGCCACAGGGCCACCCCGGACAGACCGTACTGGCGGACCAGGTTCAGTTTGCTGTTCAGGCTCGCGGAGTTTTCGTACCAGACCTCGTGGCGCTGCCCGGTCGCCGGGTCGGTGTATTTATAGTAGGGGGTCTGGCTGGTCTCATCGAAGACCGGGATAGCCTTATAGTCCCGCACCCGCTGCATGGCCATCTCGTGGGACAGGTAGGCGTAACGGGTGGTGTCCAGGTTGAAATCGAAGCCGAAGACCGGCTCGGCCAGGATGATCTTTCGGGAAGGCATCTGGGTCCGGGCGAACTCAACCACCGCCTGGTTGAAGCCGATGGAGGAAACCGGCCCCGCCCCGCTGCCGGGGAACCCGTGCTCGTTGTACATCATCAGGACCACCTTGTCGGCTGCCCTCCCTATGGCCTGGTAGTCGTACGGCGCCGACCACTTGATGTGCATGCTGTCGGTGGATTTGGCGGGTATCGCCACGCTGAAGGTGTATCCCCTGGCCCGCAGCGAATCGCCCAGTTCCTGGTAGAACTTCGAAAGGTTGTCGCGGTCGCTGACCCTGATCCCTTCGAGGTCCATGTTCACCCCGTCGAATCCATAGTATCGCAGCAGTTCGACGATGTTGCCGATGCACGCGGCGCGCGACTCCGGGGTGGCCATCATTCGGGTCACCAGGTCCTTGGTCAGGGACTTGTCGGGGTAGAGGAAGTTGTGAATGACCGGTATCACGGGAACACCCTGGGAGTGAGCCCTTCTCACCAGCTGCCTGGCCTCCAGCTCGGTGAAGCTCCCCGCCTTCTCGATGTCGGTGGCGTCGTCCTGGTTCAGCCGGAACCAGAAGGGCGCCAGCCAGGACAGGCTCCTCAGGTGGGTCGTGGCCGACCAGGCGGAGGAGGCCAGGTTGTCCTCCTTGTCGGTATAGTAACCCACGATCATGGCGCTTCCGCGTCCCGGCGCGCCCGCGGGTATGGACCCGGGGGTGGGGATGCTGAGCACCTGGCCGACGTAGATGCCGTCGTTCTTGAGACCGTTCTGGGTCTTGATCTGCTCGACCGTGACCTGGAACTGCCGGGCTATTTTATAGAGGCTGTCGCCCGCATTCACCGTGTAGCTGGTCTGGGCATTGACCACGGCCGGGAGGGGAAGCAAGCTGGCCGCTAACAGGACTGGAACCAGTAGCCGGGTGAGTAGTCTTCTTTTCAAGCCCTTTTTCTCCTCTCTAAGATGGACTGGTCATCGGTCTTGATTATACCCTATCCCCCGGCCCTGGTCGGTTTGGAATCACTGGGGTTTCTTCCAGGTGGTGTAAAGGATGACGTAAAAAAGAGGCTGGTCGTTACCCAGCCCCTTCGCTCTTTCTTGCTTATCCTTTATAGCTTTTAACCGGCTAGCCCCGTATGCCCCCTACTCCCCAGGGCATATCCACCTCCACCGGCGCTTTCTCCTCCAGCGGCTGGTTCCACCAGGGCAGCCCGGTCGGGCCTGCGGACGGACTTTCGGCCGCTGCCGGCCGGCCGCTCGGCCATTCGGCGGCGTTTTGGACCCCGGACACGTTGAGCAGCCCCAGGCCGATTACCAGGGCCAGGGTCAGCACCACTGCGAAAAATTTCATGTTTTTCAGCGTCTGCCTGCTCATCCATTTCCTCCAACGGACGTTTGATACTGAGGTTAGCTCGTATTAAAACAAAAAGGGGCTGTCGCACTAACAGCCATAAGAAAAGAACAAAAGACGGTGACTGGCAGTGCCAGAAGCCGTCTTTTGCCGTAAAATATAGTCGATGAAAACAAACATTTTACGGCCAGATTATACATCAAC
>JABLWZ010000029.1 GCA_013178275.1 Bacillota bacterium
TCTTCCGGTCTTCCTCAGAAAGACGGACATGGTATCTCACTTTTGGCAAGGCATACCCCTCCCTCCCTGGGAAGAGTATAGCATAAAAATGAATTATATTATTGTTTTAGTGTTAACTATCTACTAGTGGTATTCAGTTTATCTCTGTTAATAATAAAAAACATAGGCCCATTAGGATTCGAATCTAAATATTTACAAGAACATTTTATCATTATATTTATCGTGTGTAAAAATATTACGCTGCTGACATATATTGCAAATATAGTGAAAATTATTGTAAGGAAAGAAGGATTCGCTCAGTGCTTCTGATACGAATCCTTTTTAAGTATTTATACTATATTTCTATATGCCCTTAATCGCACCAGATTATACCAGTTTGTTGGCCTTGCGCCAGACTTAGATGACAGCTTGGAGACAATAGGTTCTAAATCAAGGGTAGACCATATTATCTCCAAACTGGTTACCTGAGACTTCCCCTTCGTGTTTGTTCGGTTATTGGTTTTGTCGCCTTATACCGGATACATGATCCATCCGAATAATACAACAGAAATGATTGTAGCCAGGAAACAAGCTCCAAAACCCCACAATAGCAATTCTCTATAGATCTTCTTTTTATCGGTGTCTTCTGTTGAAGCGGCAACACAAGCAGCACCCGCTGTTGATAGGGGACTTGCATCAACAATGTACGTACAGAACCCCATTGTTGACAAAAACGCCATATAATGAATATTCGGCATCTTGTGTATTAAATCACCTATTAGAGGCATAAAGGCGGGCAACACTACACCCGTAGATGTACTATAACTGGAGACAACCCCTGGTGCAAAACCTATTAAAGCAAGAACAAGATTGGCGTTTTGACTTTTTGAAATATAATCAGTGACCATAGAAATACCACCAGCAGAAGTGACGGCTCCAATAAACGTTACGATACCAACAACCATCACCAGAACTCCCCAATTAACTCTTTTAAAGACCTGATTCTCATCGGCTAATTTGAGAATTGCAGCGACCAATGCCAAACAGATACACACTATAGCTATATCTGCCTTGAACCCGACCACAAGAACAATCATTAACCCAATTAATCCCAGGTTTACTTTTTGTTTCCAGTTCATTGGTTCAGCCGTTAGGTCCTCAACGGATATGACCTTTGGATTTTTTATTAGCTTCATCCCACCAAACAAAAAGTAGGCTAGAATACAGATTACAATGTTCGCGATTATTCCATTTATAAAAAGCTGATTTACAATCGATGCTGTCGCCGCGGGCAACCCCATTTTGTCTATAAAAGAAGCTGCTACTATTCCTCCGGCGGAAACCGGCGACAAACCACCAGCGCTTCCGCCGTTGCACAGCATAATTGCCATCAAAGTGGGGCTAATGCCTGATTTTGTAGTCAGGGACATTGCGATTGGGGCTATGGCGAGTACAATAAAACCGGAAGGACCTGCGGCTGACAGACATGCTGTTACAACAAACACAATTATTGGCAGGGTCCATACCTTTCCTTTTAAGTTTTTCAAGATAATTTTACACAAATTATCCAAAGTTCCATTCACGGTTGCATAGGCAAAAAATATTAACATGGCCATAAGCATCATGAACAATGAAACTGGAAAACCAGCAAGTGCTTTTGCAAAACCATTACCCGCAATAAAGAAGTATAGGTATAACGCAAAGAAAGCTTGAATTCCTACGTTAATAGGCACAAACATACTACAGATCAATACAATTACCAACAATATTATTGAAATTGCTGCAAGACTCATGTTTCACTCTCCTTTTTTATTAAAAAACTGGTTAATGACTTTTATTACTTATCATCCAAATAAATATGCACCTCCAACTATGTCATCAAACTAATCCGGATTTACTTACCCAACTTATTGCAACACTTAATTATTAGACTTCCAAGCTTCCCCCCCCTCATTCGGTATATTGAACATCCACCAACTGCTAAACCGTATAAGTTTGTTTTGCAAAACTTGTACCAACCTGCAGAATGTTATTTTTAGAATCCATAAGGGAGTCAACTCTGACTCCCTTATGGATTGTATCCCGTTCTATAAGTGCTCTCTACTTCTTGATTTATAGCATCCCAGAAATTGCGTTTCTTATTTTTCAGAAATCGTCGTTACGATATTCATAGTTTTAACCTCGTAAACTAAATTATATTTACTTCTTTAAATGCTCTCTACTTCTTGATTTATAGCATCCTGGAAATTGCGTTTCTTATTTTTCAGAAATCGTCGTTATGATATTGATAGTATTAACCCCCTGAACTAAAATTTATTTGCTTTAAATTTTTGTCGTAAAATTATTAGCAGCAAATTCCACACCAACATATACGCACACTGAATAGATATTTCTAAGTTAAAAGGTTCTCACATGTTAATTCAGTTAGTGAACATGAAAATATTGAATCTATTATTATTCAATTTTGCCCGTTATTAATGTTTCGCCCGCAGTTTGATTCTTATCACCTGCAGTAAAAGGGCCATCCCGCTTTCCACTCCCGGACCGTTGGGACAGCCCTTTTTCTTTTTACCAGGACATCTCAGGCGTTATTAATCTTTATTCGGGAATATCACGAACAGCAGCTTTGTAACGCCGATGAAGAGCAGGATAACCGCGAACATGACCGGTAATCCGATAGCCATTAACTGAAGGGCTTGCTGAGTAGCTGTCATTTCCTCTCCTCCTTACCTCACGCCCAGCATCGTTCCGACGACAGCCAGAACCACGCCGCCAGCGATGATCGATCCGATCTGTCCTGAAGCGTTGGCGCCGATCGCCTGGTAGATGATGAAGTTCCTTTTATCCTCGGCTAAAGCCATTTTGGCGACAACCCGCCCCGACATCGGGAAAGCGGAGATACCGGCCCCACCGACCATGGGGTTGATCTTCTCCTTGCGGAAGATGTTCATGAGCTTTGCGACAAGGACCCCGCCAGCGGTGTCGAAGATGAAGGCAACCAGGCCCAGGCCCATGATGAACAGGGTGGTGAGATTCAGGAACCCGTCCGCGGTCATGGTCCCACCGATGGTGATACCGAGGACCAGGGTCACCAGGTTGGCCAGCTCATTCTGAGCCGCATCATTCAGACGGTTAAGGCTGGAGCACATTCCGACGCAGACCCGGATCAGGTTGCCGAACATCAGGAAGCCGATCAGGGCGACACTGATGGGAGCTATAATCCCGGCGATAAGCGTGACCACGATCGGGAAGGCGATGAGTACCATATTGGGGACATTGGCATCCTTGAAGCTCATCCGGATCTTGCGTTCTTCCTTGGTGGTCAGCGCCCTGATGACCGGCGGCTGGATGATCGGCACCAGGGACATGTAGGAGTAAGCCGCCACGGATAGCGGACCCAGTAACTCGGTAGCGAACTTGTTGGCCACATAGATGGTGGTCGGGCCGTCAGCAGCCCCGATGATCCCTATGGCCGCGGCCTGATTGATGGGGAACCCGATCAGGGTGGCCACCAGTATCGTGCCGAAGATCCCGAACTGCGCCGCAGCACCAAAGATCATCATCAGCGGCTGTTTCAAAAGCGGGGTAAAGTCGCACATCGCCCCAATGGCGACGAAGATAAGTACCGGGAACAGTTCGTTCGATATCCCCGCATGCAGTAGGGTGGTCAGCGGACCCTCCGCACCTACCGCTGAAGATAACGGGATATTGGCTAAGAGTGCTCCAAAACCGATGGGCATCAGAAGCAGCGGTTCATAATCCTTTGCAACCGCCAGATAAATCAGACCTAGTCCGATGAGCCACATAATGACGTGTTTTATGGTCAGTCCGGTAACCCCTACAATTAGGTCTTGAAATAAAGCGTCCAAGTTATGTTACTCTCCTTTCAAAGCTACGTATTACGCCAACGCCTCTCCAGGCCAAGATTATCCCGATATCAAGCCTCCTTTGTGTGTGTATTTTGTCATTTCCAGTACGTTTAATAAAAATGCTGAGGCCGATAAATAGGGCAGTATGCAATAACCATGCCACTGTCCTGCGGGAATACAAGATGCCGTAAATCTCTATATATAGGTAGCTTTATGTCCGGCCGGTCGAACCTCGGGTATTAAACTTGGATTCGAGGTTGTGCCGGCCGGTAAAATTTAATCCATTTGTTTATCTTTATATAGGAAAAATAAGGACAGGTGAGATTATACAATATAAAGACAGACTAATTTCGTCCAGGTTGCGCCGTATGCCCCATAACCCCTCAATGAGGGGGGGCTAATGGCTTTTAGGCGAAATATAGGCTTCTCTCACGGTATGGCAGAAGCAACACAACCCCGCATCAGCCTTCTCTTTTGTAATGATTTGATTTTCTCTGACATTTGTGTTATCAATAGCTGGATATTATTGCCAATATTCAAGGGGGAGGAATAACCGTGAAGTGTTTAATATTATTTGCCAGGGCTTTGGTCAAAATGAGCATGATGACAACAGGGGGGTTGAAAAAATTTTTTGCTACAGCGGCGAAAGATGCGCTCAAAGATGTCTATATTGATTTAAAGGGGTTCTTTGTGAGGCTAACGTGGCTTCCCAGGATTTCGGCATCGATCCCGTTATTGCGAAGCACCTTCTGTATCCTGCGATGAACGTCATCTGCTTTTATGTCTGGTTGAAGTTCCCCTAGAGTGTGTAAGAGCAAGGCAACGTCATCAAATCTTAAGTAGAAAGTGCTAGCCAAGCCCTTATCTCTTAAGCGATGGCGCTGCCCTTTACTTTTATTGGTCTGATACTTCTTGATTAATTTCTGATCGATGAGGAGCCACTTCTCTCTCTTTTTCACAGGTAGATACTCGATGTGATAAAAGAAGTACCCCTTCGCGACTAATTGAACGACAAGCTGTTTCGAGTCTACCCTCCAAATCCAAGGCTAACTGCTGCATCCAAACACTCCCCTCGAACATTGGCGCTCAAAAAAAGGGACAGCCACACGTGGGCTGCCCGAGCGCAAAGGAGTGTTAAGTTGTTAGATTGTCGTTAAACAACGTCCCTATAAATAAAGAGACCAGTTATAAAACTGATCTCTAAAGAATTTTCGGTGTTTATTTTGGTACGCCGGTTAGTACGCATCCCTCCGGACAAACCTGGATTTTTAGGGATTCTTAGGTAACCATAATGCCCCGTTCCATTTTTAGCAATATGCCCTAAAGTACCTATCCATCCACGTTTTTGTTAAGGTAAGTGGTCGGGATGACAGGATTTGAACCTGCGGCCTCCTGCTCCCAAGGCAGGCGCTCTAGCCAAGCTGAGCTACATCCCGTTTTTTAAAGCAGTACTATTCTATCAAAAAGTGCTTCGGCAAGTCAAGGTAGGTCCGAGCTTATTCAAATCCCGGTTTGTCGGAGGCGTCCAGTCCGTCGGTAATATCGAAGATGCTGGTGTCGATCTTTCCCGAGTCGTCGATGGTGACCAGGGCCATGGTCCGGTGCTTGTCGCGCGGATACGACGGGCTGCCGGGGTTTAAGAGGATCATCCCGTCCACGTCCTCCCGGGCGGTGCGGTGGGTGTGCCCGTAGACGACCAGGTCGGCCCCCAGCTCCT
Source organism: Bacillota bacterium (assembly GCA_013178275.1). Classification (GTDB taxonomy): domain Bacteria; phylum Bacillota; class Ch66; order Ch66; family Ch109; genus Ch109. Next base: position 5,566 of record JABLWZ010000029.1, read on the forward strand.
TTCCCCGATAGAACAGGTTCAGGATGCCGTTTTTGACCCCCCACTGGTGGCCGTGGGTGAGGAAAATCTTTTTACCGCCTATGGTGACCGTCTTCTCCTTGGGGCCGAACGAGTAGGGGTCGCAGTTGCCGGCCACGGCCAGTATCTCCTGATTCAGCTCACGGGAAATCTTCTTGGCGTCGGTATAGTGGTCCCCGGTGTGCAGGATCAGGTCCAGGTAGCCCAAGGCATTGAGCGCTCTGGTGGCTGCATCGGTATCCCCGTGGGTATCGCCAAAGACTGCAATCCTGATCATCGGGTCCGGCTCCTTTACTTCAACCAGCTGTTCAGTATGTCCCGGGCCTCCGCCAGGGCCCTGGCCCGGTGACTGATGCGGTTCTTCTGGTCTAACTCCAGTTCAGCCATGCTCTTCCCCAGCTCGGGCAGGAAAAACAGCGGGTCGTAGCCGAAGCCCTTGTCTCCCGATGGCTCCAGGGCTATAACCCCATCGCAGCTTCCCCGGGCCAGGCGGGTCCCGCCACCCGGATCGACCAGCGCGATGACGCAACGAAAGCGGCCTCCCCGTTCTGACGCGGGCACGCCGGCCATCATCTCCAGCAGCTTCCGGTTGTTGCGTTCGGGGCTACTGGGTTCCCCCGCGAACCTGGCGGAGTAAACCCCGGGCGCCCCTCCCAGGTGGTCGACCTCCAGTCCCGAGTCGTCCGCCAGGGTCATCTCACCGCTGTGAGCGGCCACCGCCCTCGCCTTGAGCAGGGCGTTCTCCTCGAAGGTGGCTCCCGTCTCCTCTACCTCGGCCATCTCGGGGTAGTCCCGCAGCGACAGTATCTCCAGCGGCAGGTCGCCGAGGATGGCTCTGATCTCGGTCAGCTTGCCGGGGTTATTGGTGGCGACGACCAGCCTCTTTTTCGGCCCGGGGCCGGTCTTCAGCGCCATGGCTGGGCGCTTCCCAGAAGGGATGCGAACACCTTCTTCTCACTCTCCACCAACTGTTCGATCCCGCTCCGGGCCAGGCCCAGGAACTGGTTCAGCTCGTCGTAGGTGAAGGGGATCTCCTCCGCGGTGCCCTGGATCTCGACGAAGCGTCCATCCCCGGTCATGACCACGTTCATGTCCACCTCGGCCCGCGAGTCCTCCTCGTAGTTGAGGTCGAGCCAGGACTGCCCGTTTACCCGCCCCACGCTGATCGCTCCCAGGTAGTCCTGTACCGGCAGGTTCGCAATCAGGCCCTGGGCCTTTAGCCGCTGCATCGCCAAGACCATGGCCAGGTATCCCCCGGTGACGGACGCGGTGCGGGTCCCCCCGTCAGCCTGGATCACGTCGCAGTCGACCCAGATGGTCCGCTCGCCCAGGGCCGCCAGGTCGACGACCGAGCGCAGGGACCTCCCGATCAGGCGCTGTATCTCGTGGGTGCGGCCCCCGAGCTTTCCGCGGGCGACCTCCCTCACGGTGCGCTGGTGGGTGGAGCGCGGCAGCAGCGAGTACTCGGCGGTCACCCAGCCCCGGCCCGTCCCCTTGACGTGCGGGGGCACCCGCTCTTCCACGGACGCGGCGCAGAGCACCCAGGTCCGGCCCACCTTGATCAGGATGGAGCCTTCGGCGTATTCCAGGTAGTTCGGGATTATCTCCACGGGTCTGATTTCCATCGGTTGTCTGCCATCGTTGCGCATTTGCTATCCCCTTCCGGTATTCTCTTCTCTACGATAGGTCTCCTGCCCTAGTTGATACAGGTTGCCTCCCTTACTATCCACCGCCACGATCAGGGGCATGCGGTCCACCTTCAGCCTCAGCACCGCCTCGGCCCCCAGCTCGGGGTAGGCTATGACCTCTTTTTCGGTGACGTACTGCGAGAGCAGCGCCCCGATCCCCCCGATGGCGGCAAAATAGACGGCCCTGGACCGCTGGATGGCCTCTATGACCTCGGGCGAACGGGGCCCCTTGCCGATCATCCCCCGCAGCCCTCTGGCCAGCAGCGGAGGGGTCATCTTGTCCATGCGCTTGCTGGTGGTGGGGCCCGCCGAGCCGATAACCGCTCCCGAGGGCGCGGGACAGGGACCCATATAGTATATCACCTGGCCTTCCAGTTCAAACGGCATCTCCCGGCCGGACTCCAGGGCGTCCAGCATCCGCAGGTGGGCCGCGTCCCGGGCCACGTAGATATAGCCCGAAATCTCGACCGCGTCGCCCGCCCGGAGGGATTCGGCGACTGACCTCTTTAGTGGGGTGGTTATGCTTATATTCCTCACAGCACCACCTCCCGGTGCCGGGCGCAGTGGCAGTTGATGCTGACCGCCACCGGCAGGCAGGCGATATGGGTGGGGTAGGTCTCGATGTGCACCCCCAGGGCGGTGATCCGCCCCCCCATCCCCTGGGGACCTATCCCCAGGCTGTTGATCTGCTCCAGCAGCTCCGCCTCCATCTCGGCCAGCCGGGGGTCGGGGTTTTTGGTGTCCAGCGGCCGCAGCAGCGCCTGCTTGGAGAGCAGCGCGGCCTTTTCCATGGTCCCGCCGATACCGACGCCGACGATGATCGGGGGGCAGGGGTTGGCGTCGGCCCGCTCCACCGTCTCGACCACGAACTCCTCGATCCCGGCCGTTCCGTCCGCGGGCTGGAGCATCTTGACCCCTCCCATGTTCTCGCTGCCTCCCCCCTTGGGGAGCAGGGTTATCTTCAGGCTGTCGCCAGGGACCACGTTATAGAATATCACCGCCGGGGTGTTGTCGCCGGTGTTGATCCGGGGGTCCAGCCCGGCCACCATGGATTTGCGCAGAAACCCCTCCTGGTAGCCCTGCCGCACCCCCTGGTTAACGGCCTCGGTCAGGCTCCCTCCGGTAACCCGTATCTCCTGCCCCAGGTCGACGAAGACCAGTGCCTGGCCGGTGTCCTGGCAGAGGGGCAGCCCTTTCTCAGCGGCGAGGTCGACGTTTTCCAGGATTTTCTCCAGTATGTCGCGCCCCAGGGGGGATTCTTCCGCCGCCCGGGCCTTCTCAAGTCCCCGGCGCACGTCCTCCCCCAACCGGCAGTTCGATTCTATCGCGAGCCGGGCCACCGCCTCAACTATCTGCTGGTATGAAACCTCTCTCATAAACGCCTCATCTATACTTCTTTTCTTCGCACTTCGAAGCAAGTGCAACTATTGCTTTCGCCTTCGCCAAAGGCTTGGCGTAAGCTCAGTTTTCTTCGCACTACCCGTCTTTGGTATATTATAGCTTTACCGTTATACCCGGTAAACAGTATTTACAGGCGGACCTGCTCCACGCTGGTGATGAGGTCTCCCACCATCACCCTCCCGGACACCAGGAACGAGTCTCCCGGCCCGCTGGCGCAGAAGCGGTGCCTGGCAGGCCGCTCCCGTTCCCGGCTCAGCTGGTCCCTGGTCTTCAGGAGGTCGATGACCTCGTCCACGGTCTCAGCCGCGGGGTCGATGTACCGCACCCCGGGGTCGGTGATGTCCTTCAGCACCGGCAGGAGGAAGGGGTAGTGGGTGCACCCCAGGATGATGGTGTCGACCGCGCCCTCCCGCAGCGGCTGCAGGTATTCTCCGCATATCCGCCGCGCTTTCGGCCCCTCCAGCTCTCCCGCCTCCACCAGGGGAACCAGGCGGGGGCAGCCCTGGGTGATGACCTCGACGCCGGGGTCCAGCTGCTTGATGGTCCTCGGGAAGGCGCCGCTCCTGGCGGCCGCCTCGGTGGCAAGCACCCCTACGCGCCGGCTGCGGGTGGCCTTCACCGCCCGCCGCGCTCCCGGGACTATCACCCCGACCACCGGCACCGGGAAGCTTTTTCTTATCGCTTCCAGGGAAATCGCGGAGCTGGTGTTGCAGGCGGCTATAATCAGCTTGACCCCCTGGTCCACCAGGAACCGGGAGATACGGTTGCCATATTCCACGATCTGCTCGGGACTCTTGTCCCCGTAGGGGACGTTGGCGGTATCTCCGAAATATAGTATCTCTTCCTCCGGCAGTTTTTCTATCAGCACCCGGGCCACGGTGAGTCCTCCCACCCCCGAGTCAAAGACCCCGATCGGCTGCTCGTTCGGCAACCCTATCACTCCTTAGAGTTTTTTAGATACGTTTTATATTATGTTCGGGTATATTTTTTTTGTTCACTCTGATAATGTCAAAAACCCTACAGTTTTCCATTATAGCACTAAAAGTGACATAGCAAAACTTGTCGACGTCAGGAGTCTAAATGCACTTGCTTCGAAGTGCATAGTGCAGCTTTACGGTCGCCCGGCATCCAACGAAGAAAACTTGGCTATCGCCAAGCCTCTAGCGCAAGCGATAGCCCTAGTTGCACTTGCTTGCATCGGAAAGTTCCCAGCATATACTTTCCGATAGCGAGAAAAAAACGGCTCGACTCGCGAACCGTCCTGGTCTTCTGTTGATCGGCATTCTGTCGTTATTATTTGCTGATCAGGCTGCTGTCCCGCGCCAGCGGGTCGGAGATGATGACCCTGCCGCTCAGGGTGTCGATCTTCTGCCCGTTCACCAGTATCTGCACCCGCTTGATGGTGGGAAACTGGGTGAGGGTGTCCACCACCGAGTAGACCGCCATGGTCTCCGCCATGGTGTCCAGAGTTTTGGCGCGGTACTCCTTGCTCAGGTCGACCGTGCACAGCCCGTCGTTGCGCACGCTGATGTCGAGCAGCGAGGTCCCGGCCGGCACCCCCGGCGCGAGGCCGGATTCGGCGGCTGGCCCTTTTAACAGTTCTTCGACTGTCGCCCGGGCGATCCCCACCACCTTGGGCACCCTCCGCTTCTCGGAGACCAGCTTCTTCTTGGTCTGGTCGACGAAGTAGAGTTCGACCGTTTCGGTGGGGCCTACCGGCTCAGCCTCCTGGATGTTGATCTCGGCGGGGGCGGACGCGGGAACGGCGGCGGTGTTTTTATCCCTGGAGAACCACCCCCCGGGAGCGGTGGTCAGCTTCGAACATCCGGCCAGGCCGATCGCGAACAGTACAGCCAACGTCAAGGCCAATACCCTTTTAATCCGCATAATGATACCTCCCTTCTGCTATATTTCTATAGCGCCGGGGAGGAATTTATTACCTCAACTGGATAAAATTTTTTTAGTCCTTCTGCATGGATATCCGCGACCGCTCCTCGGCCAGGACCTGGATCAGGGTGTCCCGGGTCAGGTGGTCGACGACGTAAAGGGTGCCGTTGCCGGTCTCTGAAAACTCCTTCAGGAACTCCCGGTTGGACCTGAGCCCGATGCAGACCAGGTGGGCCTTGGATTCCGCCAGTTCGCGGGCCGCCCTCAGGGCGTCCGCCTTGGAGTCGAAGGTCCAGAGGGGATAGGTGGGCTCGCCGTCGGTGATCAGCACCAGCAGCGGGTTCTTGACCTTGGTCTCCCGGATGTGTTCCAGGCTTTTCATGATCCCGGCTGCCAGCGGGGTCATCCCCTCGGGCCTGACCGAGCGCAGCCCCGCCTTGAGCCTTTTCTGGTTGCGGGTGAAGGGCACCGCCACCCGGGCGGTCATCTCCTGGAAGACCACCACCGCGACCCGCTCCCGGGAGGACAGCACCAGGTGCTCCGCCAGCTGCCAGGCGGCCTGGCTCTTGTCCCCCTGCATGCTGGCGCTGCAGTCGACCAGCAGGCAGATGTCTATGGGGATGTAGGCCCGGGTGCCGTACACCTGGACGTCATCCTCGGTTATCTTCACGTGCCGTTCGCCTTCGCGCAGGCTCTTCTTGGCGGCGTGGATGATGGTCTCGGGGACCGCTATCACGCTGGTCCCCTCGCGGTCGCTGCGCGGCAGGACTTTCCGCTTGTTTATCACGTCTTTTTCCCGGGTCTCGGTCCGGCTGCGGGCAAACCGCTGGTAGCGCCTGGACCCTCCCGGGAGCTTGCGCATCATCTTCCTGAGTTCGGCTTCCAGCTCCTGTTGGTTGAAGGTAAGGTACTCCCGCAGCTCTTCCCCCTGGTCGGTCAGGCTGGTCCCGAGCAGGCTCTTTTCGACCAGCCCCATCTCAACCATCTGGTCCACGAACTGGTCGGCCATCTTGTCCAGGCTTCCTTTGAGCTTCTTGGCGGTCTGCTGGGTGAACCGCTTGATGGGGTTGCCGCTCATTCCGTCCAGGAACTCCTGCACCTCTTCGATGCTGCCCATCCGCTCCGCCAGGGCCAGGACCACCTGGTTCATGTTCTGGCGGCGGATCACCTCGTCGCCTTCGCGCTTCTTGCGTCCAAAGGTGGGGATGGCCAGTCCCTTGACGTTTTCCTCCTTCTTCATCCCTTTCTGGAAACCGTGGGTTATCCCCATGACCTTGCGCAGCTGCAGGCCCAGCTCCTGGATGGCGTTCTCCGAGGCCTCCACCAGGGCGGGAATCAGGGGATACCACTCCTCGGGCAGCTCCATCAGCAGGTGGACATGGTCGGAGAGGTCCTCGTCGATTTCGAAGCTCTCACCCATCCCCTTGGTCGCCAGGCGGTGGATGTACCCCTGCCCCTCGGAGGTGGCCAGCAGTATCCTCTCCCCCAGCTCTCCCGGCTGCGACATCCCGCCCAGCTCCCCCGGCATCAGGGGCCGGGGCTGCTCCCTCGCCTCCAGGTAGCTGTCCAGGGCGTGCCAGAGCTTGCGGGCCATGTAAGGCAGGGAAACGCCGGCGGGTTCGTGGTACACGTCGATATGCACCACCTGCTCCGCCTCGGAAAGCTTCATCAGGACCTTGCCCGCGTCCTGCTCGATCAGTATTTTTACATGGGGAAAACTACGGGGGCTCTTCTGGTGAACCCGGCGGCTGACTACCGCCGTCTCTCCCAGCCTAACCCCCTGATTTTTGTTGAAGTAGGTCTTAAGATAGTTGGCCAGGGTCACCCAATTGTCGTAGCGCTGGCTGTCCTTCTTGGGTCCCATCTCAGCCCTCCCTGGTTATCTCTCCGGGGGTTTCAGGTCTTTCTCGGTGCGGATAAGCTCGTCCCGTCCCATCTCTCCCAGTTTCCGCGCCTTCAGCAGGCTACCGGTGTCCACCCCCGGGTTCGCTTCCTCGGCCTTCTCCTTGCCCCCGCCGAAGATGGACTTGATACCGCCGCCCTTGGCTCCTTTTTCGGCGGCCTCCCTCGCGCTCGGCGCGGCCGGCGCCCCCAGGTCCTCGCCCCGATCCAGGCTGTTCAGTATCTTGGTCAGGGTGTCCACCTCGACCCGGTGTTTCAGCGCCAGGGGCAGAACCTTGATGACGTCGCTGACCAGCACCTGGCGGCGTTTGCGCAGCACCGCGGAAAGGACCGCTGACTGCTGTATCCCCTCTATGGCGCGCAGGCTCTCGATGTGGTACTTCAGGTAGATGCGGGCTATGAAGCTGCGCAGGAAGTCGGGCATGGTGACTCCGTAATAGTCGCTGGAGAGCTTGGCGAACTGGGCCTTCAGGGTGCGGTCGCCTTCGGTGGATACCTCCCCGAAGCCCCCTTCACCCAGTCGGGACAGCTCGCTCTGGAGCAGTATGTCGGTGATCGACTCCAGGGTGTTGGGCCGGCCCATGTAGATAACCAGGTCGAAACGGTCGGAAAGCTGCTTGCGTATCTCTTCCAGCGGGCCCGGCTCTTCGTCAGGGTTGGATGCCGCCCAGACCGAAACCTGGACCGGTATCTGCACCAGTGGGATGCCCGCCTCCTCGATCTGTATCCGCCCCGGCTTGGTCCCCATCACGTCGAGCAGTACGTCGGTTATCTCCGGCGAGGTGTCCGCCAGCCGGTTTATCTCGTCCACGAATACTATGCCGCGGTGAGCCTGGGGTATGACCCCGGGGAGTATCGCCGCTGTGGGGTTGGAAGGGTCGGTGATGCGGGCCAGGTCGATGCTGCCCGCCACCGTGCCGATCTTCGCGGAGTGGGATATCTCCAGGAACGGCATCGGCACCATCTCCGAGCCTATCGTTTTTATCTCCTCGGGAGACAGGTGGGCGTGATTGGGGCAGTGGGGTTTGTTGGGGTCGCAGTTGTACAGACATCCTTTTATCCGCTCGATATCGGGAAGTATATTCTTGGCCGAACGCATAATCGTCGTCTTGCCCGTGCCCCTAAGTCCTTCAGCGTGGATGTGAAGCGGGTCACCCCACAAAGAAGAGATGATCGACATCTCGACCATTTCAAACAGGGTCTCGTTGCCATAGTGTCTGGATAGGCGATGATATGGTTTCATATGCTAACTCCCCCCAAAATTAAGGACGAAATCCATACAACCCGGTCCAATTTATCTATTCGACATCCCAGACCCTTTTCCTGCACTAAATCAGAATGGTTGTAAAATATGTAACTAGCGCATCAGCGTAATAGCGGTGATAATACTTTAAATTCGGGCGTCCCCGCTACTTGCAGCAGGTCGAACATGACAGTCTCGGTGTTGGTTATCACCGCGCCCTGGCTGCGCATCAGTTCGATGGCATTGAGGTAGTTGAGTTCGAAACGGGAATCGACCGCGTCCTGCACCAGGTGACACTGGTACCCCAGCCTCAGCAGGTCCCGGGTGGTCTGGTAAACGCAGACGTGGGTCTCCACCCCGGTGACGATGATGTGGGAGCGCTTGACCTTCTGCAGCCACTCCAGGAGTTCGGGCACCACGGCGGAAAAGGTCAGTTTCTCCAGCTTGTTGACCACCAGTCCGTTAAAATCCAGCTCCTTGACCGTTTCTCCCAGCCCACGCACATACTGCTCGGTCAGGAACACCGGGATGTCCAGGGTGCGGGCGGTGGCCAATAATAAATTATTGTTCTTGATCAGCCTTTCCTGGCAGCGCATCGACGGCACCAACCGCTCCTGAATGTCTATCAGCAGCAGTATGCAGTCCTCTCTCTTTAAATAGTAATTCTCCATCTGATAACCCCTCCCGGGAAGTTTGTACTTGTCTTTTATTTTAAGCTGTATGGTTAAAAATGAGAAGTTGTAACTTGGTAATTTCAATCCTCATGGTATAATTTAAGGACAGAAAATTTCCGCACGGAGGGAATTCTTTAATGCGCTACGAGGGGACCGTATACCGACCGCCCAGCGAGGCCAACAGCCTGCTGATCCAAGCCACTATAGGCTGCCCGCACAACAAGTGCACCTTCTGCGGCATGTACAAAAAAAAGAAGTTCCGGGTCAGGCCGGTGGAGGAGATCAAGGAAGACCTGCTTAGTGCCAGGGATCACTACGGTCCCGGGGTGCAGACCCTTTTCTTCCCCGATGGGAACACTATAGTAATGAAAACCGACGACCTGGTCGAGGTCATCGAATACGCCAGGAGCCTTTTCCCCTACCTGGAGAGGATCACTGTTTACGGGTCGGCCCGATTCCTGGTCCGCAAACCGCTGGCTGACCTGAGGCGGCTCAAGGAGGCGGGACTGTCCCGCATCCACTCGGGAATGGAGTCGGGAGACGACGTGACCCTGCAGAAGATCCAGAAAGGGGCCACCTCGGAGGAGATAATCACCGCGGGTCTCAGGGTGAAGGAAGCGGGGATAGAGATCAGCGAGTACCTGCTGATCGGCATCGGAGGGGTCGAACGCTCGCGGGAGCACGCCCTGGGCAGCGCGCGGGTCCTCTCGGCGATAGACCCGGAGTATATCCGCATGCGCACCTATACCCCGGTGCCCAAGACCCCGCTGGGACAGGAGTACCTGAGCGGCGAGTTTCAGCTGCCTTCGCCCCACGGCGCCCTGCGGGAGATCCGGCTGCTGATCGAAAACCTGGAAGGCACCGGGTGGCTGCTCTCTGACCATATATCGAACTACGCGAACATAAACGGCCGTCTGTCCCGCGACCGCGAGGCCATGCTGGCCCTGATCGATAAGGCCCTCAGCATCGACGAGTCACGGTTCCAGGTCAACGACCCCCGTTACCTATAGGGACTGGTAGCTGATAACCCGATGGCCGTCCTTCTCTACCAGGTATTCGACTATCTGCCAGAAGGCGGGTCGGGAGAACTTGCAGTCGCGCTCCCAGAACAGGGAGAAGTAGGGCACATCGTTTTCCAGCAGTATCTCCTGCTCCGGGATGGTGACCTCTCTCCCGTCAGCCAGGGTGCCTTTCAGACCGTCTTCCGACCGGGAGGTGGTCGTGATCACGAAGGGCACGTCCTGTACCGTAACCGGGACCTGCTGCCCCTGGAAGCAGATGTAGTAGGAGCCGTCTATCTTTTTTAGATTGGACGCGAGGAAAGAAACCGCCGGCAGCCGGAACATCTTTTCTCCGTTGTAGTACCACTGGCCGTCATGGTCGATCATGATATCTGACTCGGACACTGAACGTCACCTCAGTTATGTGATTCGACAAACCGGGTCGGTTTTCCTACCGATAAGAGTGCTAAATCAATGGGAGTGATGATATGGTTATCGGTGTCTGTACGGTGGACCTGTACCTCCCCACCACCCATTCGCTGAAGGACAAGCGGCGGATCATCAAGAGCGCGGTGGAGAGGATCCGGTCCCGGTTCAACGTTTCGGTGGCGGAGGTCGAACACCAGGACCGTTGGGGTCAGGCCCAGATAGCGATGGCCGCGGTAAGCAACGAGACGGCTCACGTGCAGCAGGTCTTGAACGCGGCGGTGAAGGTTTTCGACAACTACTCGGAGGCGGAAGTCACCCAGGTCTCGTTTGAGATGCGCTGAGCGCCCGGGACCTCAGTTCGAAAGGATAACGGTATGAGCATTCAGATCATCACCGATAGCGGGGCGGACATCCCCCAGGAGCACCTCGACGCCTATGGTATAAAAATGGTTCCCCTGGAGGTCAGTTTTGGCCCCGAGGAGATCTATCTGGACCGGGTGACCATCTCGGCCGAGGAGTTCTGGCGCCGGATGGAGTCCTCCCCCTCGCTGCCCAAGACCTCCCAGCCGTCGCCGCAGCAGTTCGTCGAGGTCTTCCGCCAGGCGTTGACCAGGGGTTCGGTCTTCTGCGTCAGCCTGTCCTCGGGCCTCAGCGGCACCTATCAAAGCGCCTGCATGGCCGCGAAGATGCTGGGGCACCCCAAACACCTCAAGGTGCTCGATTCGTTAAACGGCTCGGTCGGACAGGCCCTGCTGGTAATCAGGGCGGCCCAGCTCGCGGGCGAGGGCATCTCCCTTTCCCGCCTGGTGGAGACCATTACCAGCTACCGCGACCGGGTAACCACCATCATCACCCTGAACACCCTGGAAAATATCGTGCGCGGCGGGAGGTTGAGCCGTATACAGGGTATGATGGGGAACATACTAGATATAAAGCTGATAATGCGCAACTCCAGGGACGGCAAGGTCGAACTGCTGGAGAAGGTAAGGGGCCGCAAGAACGCCCTGGCCCGAATCTTAAGGTTGATGCAGGAGATGGGCGGGGACCTGTCGGGAAAGATCATCGGCATCAGCCACCTCGACTGTCTGCAGGAGGCGCTGGAGTTCAAGCGCCAGCTCATAGAGCGGTACTCCCCGAAGGATGTGATGGTCTGCCCCATGGGCAGCACCATGGGAACCTACGCGGGGAAGGGCGGCATGATTATCTCGTTTTAAAGGAATGGTATGAAATGATAACCAAGGAACTGATAGACCGGATCAACTACTATGCCCGCAAGCAGAAGGAGGGCTCCCTGACTGAGGAGGAAAAGCGGGAGCAGCAGGAACTCCGCCAGACCTACCTGTCAGCCATCCGACAGCGGGTCAAGGAATCCCTGGACAACGTGAAATGGGTGAACCCCGAGGAGCTGAACTCGGACCCCTGCACCTGCGGGCTGTGTTCCCCCGACGAGAAGCCCAGGTGCACCCACTAGGCTAGAGGTAAAGCCGGTAGGCCGGGCTGTCGTACCTGAAGTCCGAGCGCGGTTTGATCTCCCGGCATTCTCCTTTGAGCACGCTCTGGATGATGGTGCGGGAAAGGGGTGTGGCCACCTTTATCTTCTCCAGCTCGGACCAGGTGTAAAAGGCCACTGCCTGGTTTTCGCTGGGTTCGCAGCGAGGTTCTCCCTCCAGATACTCCATCAAAAAGGCGATGTAGACCTCCAGACGGCCTTCCTCCAGCAGCTTGCTGCGCACCGCCACCACCCCCAGGGCCTTGGCCCTGATGCTGGTCTCCTCCAGGACCTCCCTCTCCACCGCGGCGTCGAGGTTTTCTTCTTCCTGAACGTGTCCTCCCGGCAGCAGCCAGCAGCCGTCAAGCTCCCCATAGTTGTGCTGCACCATCAGCACCCGGCCGTCTCTGACCACTACCCCGCCGACCCCCAGGACGGTTTTCGCTCTCAACTATCCTTCGCCTCCTGCTGGGCTATCAATTCTTTGAGCGACTGCAGCTGGTCCTCCGCCAGGGTGTTGATGGAGGGATTGCCCGTGCGGCGGTTCAGCGAGCGGTAGAAAAAGTCGCGGGCTTTGGCGTATTCCCCCAGTTTGCGGTACATCTCTCCCGTCAGGTAGCCTATCTTCTGCAGCCGTTCGGGGTTCATGTTGCCTGAACCGAGGTAGCAGTTTTCCAGGTAGTATCTGGCCTTTTCCGCCGCTTCGGTCACCTTCGCTTCGTCACCGATGTCTTCGTAGAGCCAGGCCAGGTTCAGCCAGAGGCTCCCCATCTTCTCGTCTTTTTCCTTGATGGACTCGGCGCAGTCCAGCACCAGCCGGTACCCCTCGATGATATCCCGGAGGGTGCGCTGGGAACCGAACCCGGGGTTGTAGTTCTTTTGGCGCTTATCCTTGAAGTTCTTCAAGACCCGGCGGTTGATGTCGGGCAGGTTCAAGAAATCGGTTCGGTAGTTGGCGTAGTAGCAGACCGGGCACACCCAGACCGCGTACCAGAGAGGTTCGAAGTCCTGGTAGCGGGTGCGGAAGTCGCTGTCGATGCCCAGCCTCACCAGCCGGCTGGAGCGGACCATCTTGGTCCGAAAAACCTCCTGGCAGACGGGGCAGGTCACCTCTTTGGAGAAGAGCTTGGAGCTGTAATAATCGTCGTCGATGATAACCGCGGCCAGGGGGTTTTGCTCCTCGGGCCCGCTCACCCTGGTTGAGGCGGGAGTCTCCCGCGCCTCTGCCGCTGGAGCCTTCGCTTCATCCGCCCCGGCGGAGGTCCCAGCCGGCGCTTCATGGTCGGAGGGAATCTCCACCGCGTTGTCGGCCGCCGCGTCTTCCTCCTCGCTGGGGGTCCGCTCCTGGCTGAGCAGCGCCAGCTCGCGGTTTAGGGTACGGATCCTGGCGGACAGGGCCTTCATAATCTTCCAGGCCAGTTCCGAGTCGTTGTGGATTACCTTTTCGAAGTTGCTGCGGTTGATGGCTACCAGGATGGTGTCATCGAGGGCCCGCGCGTTCCCGGAACGGGGCATCTCCTCCAGGACGGACATCTCGCCGAAGAAGTCGCCCTGCTTCAGACGGGCTATAACAACGGGCTTGCTGCCTTTTTCCATGTATATCTCAACACTACCGGTGAGGATGATAAACATCTCGTAGGTCTGATCACCGTCGTGGTAGATAACATCGTAGGGTGCGAACTTGACCAACCTGCCTAACTTGGCCAGCTGCTTGATACTCAGGAATAACACCTCCAGTTCGATTCGAGAAAAGCTCCTGCTGCTGCAACTAGAAATTCACGGCATTTGGAAGTATAACATAACCAAGCCACAGATTTATGTTAGGCCTATCACAGCTTAAAAATCAAGCACGAATAGTATAGATGCTTATGGTTTCTCTGAAACCCTTGACCGACGTCGTTCCCAGTTCCTCGATGCTCCAGGGTATCTCCTCCCCGCTGTCCCGGAGGCTGTCGACGGTCCTTGCGCTGATGATGAGCTGGGTATCGTATTCCTTGGTCAGGGACTCCAGGCGCGAGGCGAGGTTCACGTCCTCACCGATTACCGTGTAGTCCATGCGCTCGATGCTGCCGATGTTTCCCGCGACGACCGGGCCGCTGCTCAAACCGATCCCCACCTTGAAAAGCGGCTCCCCCAGTTCCTGCCAGCGCTGATTCAGCTCCTCCAGCCGCGCCTTCATCTCCATCGCCGCCCGGATGGCTCGGGCGGCGTGATCGCCCTGCCGCATCGGCACCCCGAACACCGCCATTATCCCGTCCCCCATGTACTTGTCGATCATACCCCCGTGCCGGAAGATGGTCGCGGTCATCGCCGTCAGGTACTCGTTGAGCCGCCTGACCACCTCCTCGGGCTCCCGGGCCTCGCTGTAGGAGGTAAAACCCCGGATGTCGGAAAACAGGACCGTGGCGTCCTGCCTCCTGCCGCCGAGCGCGACCAGCTCCGGCTGGCCGGTAAGCTGCTCCACCACGGCCGGGGAGACGTACCGGCTGAACAGGGCGCGGGTCTTCCTCCGGTCGTACTCCGCGACCAGGTAGCTTTCGGCCGTGACCCCGGTGTAGGTGACCAGGGTCAGGACCATAGGAAGCCCGCTGTCCAGCCAGAGGTGCCGGGACTTCCACAGACCGTAAGCCAGGCCGCATTCCCCTGCTATCAGCAGGCACGCGAGCACCAGCCCCGCCCATGGGCTGCGGCGCCGGGTCAGCAGTACCGTCAGGACCCAGACCACGGCCAGAAACAGGTAATCGATCCAGTCCGGCAGGGCCTGGAAGTACCGGCTCTCGAACAGGGTTTTGATACTGTTGGCGTGGATCTCCACCCCGGGCGTGGGCAGCGCGCCGGTTCGGATCATGTTTCCCCGGGTGAAGGGGGTGTTTTCATAGTCCCGCAGCAGCACATCGGTGGCTCCCACCAGGCAGATGCGGTCCTTGAACTTTTCAGGATCGACCCGACCCAGCAGGACATCGCTGTACTCGTAGGTGGGGAAACTCCCGCCCGGCCCCCAGAAATCGATCAGGGCCTGGTTGTTGGCGTCGACCGGGATGTCCACTCCGGCGACCCGGATCTCTCCCCCCGGGGTCCGGGTTATCGTGTCGGGGTTCAGCCCCTGGGCCACCAGGGCGGTCGCCAGGCTGAAACCGGGTATGTTCCGGCCGCGGTAGGGGTAGACGACGGTGACGCGCCGAACCACGTTGTCCTGGTCCTTTGGGGTGTTGATAAAACCGATGCCCGCGAGCCCCTGCGTTAACTGGCTTATGGGCATCTTGACGCTGGCGTAGGTGCTCCCCTCCTCTTCCTCGAAGGCGAAGTAGTTGGCCAGCACCACCCTCCCGTGTCTGGTGATGGCCTCGGCCATCCTGGCATTTTCGGTCGGATCCCCGGGGGTGTCGAAGACCAGGTCGAATCCCACCACCCTCGCACCCTGAAGCCGTTCGAGGAGCGCGGCATGGGTGGAGCGCGGCCAGGCCGCCGGCTCCGGCCCCAGCTCCTGTGCCGATTTCTCCCCTATCCCGATGATGACGATCCCGTCTCCCGGGTCCCGGGTGCCGGACAGCTTGAACCAGGAGTCGTATAACAGGTTTTCAAGTCTATCCCCCACGTGAAAAACAGACGCAATCAGGAAGAGGACGAGGATTATTAAAGGGATGGTCAGTCGTCTCAGGCGCAGGAGCATGGCATACCCTTCCGGTTTTAAGGCTTATTCAATCATGGAATAATTCTACATGGATCAGCCAAATCCTTTACCGGGTTCGACAAAACCAGTGTATTGACTTTGCCTGACCTTTGTGCTAGATTTATTTTACCAGAGGATAATAATCGAGAAAGGAGGTTTTTCTGATGAGTAAAGAGTTCCGAGGTCTGATGCCTTACCCCTTCGGGCGCCGTCACCTGGCCCGGGTGTTCGAAGACTTTTTGAACGAGGACTGGGGCAGCATACTGCCGGTTCCCTTCGGCAGCCGCGACGTCCGCGTCGACATCCGTGAAACCGACACCGATATCGTTCTCGAGGCGGAACTGCCGGGGATGAAGAAGGAAGACATCGAGATCACGCTGGACGAGAGCCACCTCACCCTGAGGGCCAATACCTCGGCCGAGACCGAGGAGAAGCGCGAAAACTTCATCCGCAAGGAGCGCCGCAGCGGCTCCCTGGTGAGAAGCTTCCTGCTCCCGGCCGAGGTGAGGGAGGAAGAGGTCAAGGCCAGGTTCGAAAACGGTCTGCTGGAACTGCGGCTTCCCAAGAAGGAACCCGGCAGGGCCTCCAAGCGGAAGATCGACATCGAGTAAAGCCGCGGACGGAAATAGATGGCCCGGGAGAGTCTCCCGGGCCCTTGTTTTCACCGTGGTTTTCGGTTTAATCGAGTACTGTTATATCGTTTGCCCGGGTAAACAGTTGTTAAGGCCTTTATCCTTAGTGTTTCTCGGGCCGAGCGCTCTTTTCCGACAATAAAGCTGTCCCGGCTTAAGCTTTGTTTAGGCCGGTGCCCGGTTCACCAGTCCCGGCTGCTTCCGCCGCCGCCGCCCGAACCGCCGCCGCCGAAGCCTCCGCCACCAAAGCCGCCGCCGCCGCCCCGGAAGAATCCCGAGAGCAGCATCCCGAAGAGGAAGCCGCCCAGGAAGTACCGGTCGACGAAAAACAGTATCAGCAGGCCGATGACGATCAGCACTATCTGCCAGGTAGACAGCTTGGAGGGCGCCGTCGTCTGGTTCGGCCCGGCCACCGGTTTGCTCCCAGTGTCGAGGCTCGCCTGGTACTCCTTGGCGGTCTCCTGGGCCAGCGCCAGGAAACCGTTCAGTATCCCTTTATCGTAATCGCCCTGCCTGAAGTAGGGCAGCATGTATTCGTCCTGTATCCTCCCGGTTTTTCCGTCGGGCAGCGCACCCTCAAGCCCGTACCCTACCTCGATCCTCGACTTTCGCTCGTTGGGAATCACCAGCATCACAACCCCGTTGTTCAGCTGTTTGTCCCCCACTCCCCAGTCCCGCAGTATTCCTAAACCCAGGTCCTCCAGGGCCATCTCGCGGGAGTCCTTGAGGGTAACGACCACGATCTGGGCCTTGGTCTTGGCGGCAAGCTGTTTCGAGACAGATACTATCTGGCTTTTGGTCTGGGCGCTGAGAACCCCCGTCTCGTCCAGGACGTAGAATTCAGCGGTCGGCTGGGGCAGCGAAGAAGCAGCGTGGGCCGAGGGCAGGTAGCCCGCCAGGCCCACGAATACCATCAGCATTATCAATGCCGCTATCAGGCGTTTCTTGTGAGGCATCATACCCTCCGTCAACTACGGCTTCTTGGAAAAGTCCACCGAGGGGGCTGTCTTGGCCGCTTCCTCGGCCTGGAAGTAATCGCGGGGCCCGAATCCCAGCATCCCGGCGTAGATGTTGGTCGGTATCCGCTTGATCTTGGCGTTGTACTCCTGAACTGCGTCGTTGTAATCCTTACGGGCCACAGCCAGGCGGTTCTCGGTGCCCGCCAGCTCATCCTGGAGCTGCCGGAAGTTGGCGTCCGCCTTCAGGTTGGGGTAGTTCTCGACCACCACCATCAACCGGCTCAGGGCGCTGCTCATCTCCTGGTCCGCCTGGGCGGATTCGGCCACGGTCCTGGCCCCCGCCATCTTGGACCGGGCGTCGGCCAGTTCCTTGAAGATGCCCTCTTCGTGAGCGGCGTAACCCTTGACCGTGTTCACCAGGTTGGGGATCAGGTCCGCGCGGCGCTGAAGCTGGTTTTCCACCTGGCTCCACTTGCCGTTGACGTTTTCGTTCATGTTGACCAGGCCGTTGTAGCCCGATATCACAAACAGGGCCAGTACGATTATAACCCCGAAGACTACCCAGATACTTTTAGACATCTAAAAACCCTCCCGTAGATTTCCTGTTACTATAAGGATTTTCAACAAAGGTCCATACTATTCCTGACTCTCTCCCCGCTTACCGGACTCCTCCGGCGGGTCTCCCTTCTGAACCGGGTCGCGGTACCCGAACATACCCAGCACCCAGCCAAAAGAACCGAACATAAGGGCTAGGCGGAATACCGCCCGGGGGTACCACTGCATAGCGTTGTTCAGAGTTACCAGTAACACCACCGCCACTACCAGCACCAGCAGAGCGAACACCATCCGACGCCACGGTGGAATCCGCGGCGCCAGGAAACGTCCCGCCGCCCAACCGGCCACCGCCGCGCCCGCGGTGAGGCCCAGCTGCTGCCAACCCGTCAAACGCCCTCGCTTCCTCTCTTTTTTTGCTTCAGTCTATTCTACCACGGGTGGGTTTGGGCCGCAACTGATATCAATCCTTACAGGGTACGGCGGTCAACCACCCGTTTGGCCTTGCCTTCGCTCCGTTCGATGCTCTTGGGCTCCACCAGTTTTACCCGCACCGCGATCCCCAGGGAGCTCTCCAGGTCCCGGTTGATCCGGTTGCGGATTTCCTCAAGCCGCCTTATCTCGGCCGACTTGAGGGTTTCTTCCGTGACCTCCACGTGGACCTCAAGTTCGTCCATGGTTCCCCTGCGGTCGACCACCAGCTGGTAGAAGGGGGCCACGTACTGGGAGCGCAGCAGTATGGTCTCGACCTGGGAGGGGAATACGTTTACCCCCCGCACGATGATCATGTCGTCGGTACGGCCGAGCACCTTTTCCATCCTCACGTGGGTGCGGCCGCAGGCGCAGACCTCCGGGTTCAGCACCGCGATGTCCCGGGTGCGGTAGCGGATCATGGGCAGGGCTTCCTTGGTGAGGGTGGTCAGGACCAACTCGCCTTTTTCCCCGTACGGCAGGACCTGGCCGGTTTCAGGGTCGATGACCTCCGCCAGGAAGTGATCCTCGAATATGTGCAGGCCCTTCTGGCAGCTGCACTCCATCCCCACCCCGGGACCCATGATCTCGCTCAGGCCGTAGATGTCATGGGCCCTGAAGTTCAGCTTTTCCTCCATCGATATGCGCATCTGGTTGGACCAGGGCTCGGCCCCGAATATCCCCGCTTTGAGCTTGAGGTCCTGCTTGGCCCCCATCTCTTCTATCGCCTCCGCCAGGTACATGGCGTACGAGGGGGTGCAGGCCAGGATATCCACCCCGAAGTCCAGCATCAGCATGATCTGGCGCGGGGTGTTGCCGCCAGAGGCGGGTACCACGGTGGCTCCCAGTTTTTCGACGCCGTAGTGGAGACCGAGGCCGCCTGTGAACAGCCCGTAGCCGTAAGCCACCTGCACCATGGATTCGGGGGTCCCCCCCGCCATGACCAGGCAGCGGGCGATCATGGTAGCCCAGTTGTCTATATCTTTTGCAGTGTAGCCAACCACTGTGGGCTTGCCGGTGGTCCCGGACGAGGCGTGCACCCGGACCACCTCGCTCCTCGGCACCGCGAACAGGCCGAACGGGTAGTTGTCCCTCAGGTCGCTCTTCAGGGTGAAGGGGAACTTGGAAATGTCCTCCACGTTTTTGACGTCGTCGGCAGAGAGCCCGGCCTCGTCGAACCGACGGTGGTAGAAGGGCACGTTTTCATAGGCGTGTTTGATGATCCCCTTGAGCCTCTCCCGCTGCAGCTCCTGCAGCTCTGTACGTTCCATGCATTCCGCTTCTTTTTCCAGGTACATCGGTATCTCCTCCTTTTCAAGAAAAGCGATTTTCAAATCGCATAATAAAAGACCCGCCCCATCTTAAGGGGCGGGAAGCTATCCCACGGTACCACCCTTCTTGAGCCGACCCGGCTCATCTCGATACAGGTACTCACCATCCTGGTCCCTGGAGAAAATAAAAACCTCCGTCCCTATAGGGGCGAGAAGTTTTCCGCGATACCACCCTAATTAACGCCTCGGCGTTATCTCTCCAGGTACTAGATGTCTTATACCCGCTTCCCTTTAACGGTGGAAGTTCCGGGACGACCTACTTGCCGCTGCCGCGGTTTCAGCCGCCGGTTTGGGAGCGAACTTCAATCAGCTTTCCAATAGACGCGCTCTCAATCTCGTCACGTCCGCCCTGTAGAGGTCCCCTGACCTACTCTTCTCCCGCATAACCTTTGACGATTCGATTACCTTATATTTTACTCAATCAGATAAGACCACGTCAATACTGGTTTAGTCTTTTTCTATCATCAGATCCAGCAGGGCGAAGCTGAGCGACTTCCCGTGGGGGTCGCTGCAGAGCGAACGGGTCACCCCTCCCGCCAGCGCCCCCTCCAGGACGAAGTTCAACGCTCCCAGGTTGGGAAGTTCGTAGCGGGTGATCGCTCCCGTCACGGCTTCCGCGAAGTGCTCCCTAAGCCTTTCGGCGGTAACCCGCCGCTCGATCAGCGGGTAGTCCTCCGGCCGGTATACGATCAGGGAAAGGTTCAGGGTGTTTCCCTTGTCACCCGCCCGGGAGTGGGCTATTTCCCTAAGCCGTACCTGTGCCACTGCCGCCACCCCTTTACGAACTCATCATGACCAGCCGGGGAGATACCGACTGGCGCGGGATCGTGGTCGACACTATCCCCACCACTTCCCTGACCCCCCGGGTCGCGCCCCCGCCCCCGGCGGGCCCGTTGGTCCAGAGCGACTCTACCTCTTCCCCCACCCGCGCGGCGGCATCCCTGGTGGGTGCGCGCCCCGCCACCCGCAGGCGGACCTCGTAGGGGGGTGTCTCCAGCCGGGACAGCCACGGCCCGTGGAGGGAGTTTATCCCCACCAGGTCGTACCTGACCTCGGTGAGCTGCGGCGCGGTCTTCTCCAGCCGCTTCCTCACGACCTCGGCAGCCAATTTGGCCCGCTCCAGCGCCCCCGGCCCGGCGTACCCGATCTCCCCTTCTCCAACGAACGAGTCCCGGTACCCCACGCTGACCTTGAGCGACGAGGGTCGCTCCCGTCCCCGGCCTCCCCTGACCACCACCCGGTCCTGCCCGTCCCCGCTGATAGAGACCCGGGTGAAGTCCGCCACCACATCGGGGGTCAGATAGGCCGACGGGTCGTGGATCTCGTAGAGGAGCTGCTCCTTGCAGGTCCCCGGGGTAACCAGCCCCCCCGAACCAGGCGGCTTGGTGATGACCGCCGCACCGCCTTCGGCCACCTCGGCGATGGGGAATCCCAGGTCCCAAAGCCGGGGCACCTCCTTGTACCCGGGGTCGGCGAAGTATCCCCCGGTCACCTGACCGGCGCACTCCAGCAGGTGCCCGACTACCGTCCCCTGGCCCAGCCGGTCGTAATCGTCCCACCCCCAGCTGTACTCATGCACCAGGGGGGCTAAAAAAAGGGCCGGGTCGGCGACCCGCCCGGTTATTATCACCTGCGCCCCCCGCTGCAGCGCTTCCACCAGCGGCCCGGCGCCCAGGTAGGCGTTGGCGGAGACCATCCGCCCGGTATAATCCGACAGGCTCTCCCCGGTCTCCAGGACCACCCCCGGGCCGGTTTTCGCCCAGTCCAGAACGTCGTCGCCGATGACCGCGGCGACCGTTATCCCCTTTAGTCCCAGCCCAGCGGCCAGCCCGACCACCTTCTCCGCGGCCGCCTGGGGGTTCGCCGCCCCCATGTTGGTGATGATCCTGATGCCCCGCTCCTGTGCCGGCCGCAGCACCTCTCTCATCCGTCTTTCCAGGGCCGGGCTGTAGCCCCGGCTCGGGTCGGCCAGCTTCTCCTGCTGATGCAGGGCGATGGTCCGCTCCGCCAGGCACTCGTATATCAGGTAGTCGATATCACCGTCGGTCACCAGCTCCAGGGCGGGATCGATACGGTCGCCCCCGTACCCTGCTCCCGCTCCCAAACGGACCCGTTTCACTCTATCCCACCGCCCAGTTCAGTTAAGATTGGGTAATGCCCCGCCCCGGTCGATGAAGCAGTGCATCCGCTGCTCGTCGGGCGGCCTGGAGAATCCGCACTTGGTCCAGAAGGAGTCGACCCCCTCCCGGGCGAAGAGGCATACCTGTTCGATCCCGGTGTGGTTTCCGATC
This sequence comes from Bacillota bacterium, assembly GCA_013178275.1. GTDB lineage: Bacteria > Bacillota > Ch66 > Ch66 > Ch109 > Ch109. The sequence continues at coordinate 27,204 of JABLWZ010000029.1, forward strand.
CAGGCCTTGGTCAGTTCCACGACGCGCTTACCCAGGCCCCGGCACCGCAGGGTCTCGTCCAATACCAGGTAATCCAGCTTAATCCAGGCCGCCTCCCCCGTCCCTTCCGAGAATCGGTGCTGGAAGCTGAGCCGCAGGTAGAACAACTGCTCCACCAATCCCAGGTTGACTGCGCGTACGATATAGCGATGATCTTTTTCGATAAAGGCCTCGATCGTTACTCCCAGAACGTTTTCCACCTCGTCGGCCAAACTGCTCCAGGACGCCCCATCGGGAAGTTCGGGGAAAGGGCCGCGGTCGTCCCGGCCCATTCCCGCTTACCTCCAAAAATACTCGTTCTGTATTATTAAATTCGCGTTCCGCGCCGCACTTTCCTTTTTATGGCTTACAAACATAATATAAAAAAAACTGCCCGGACGGGCCCGATGGTTTAAAATAAAATAAATAGAGACAACCACCACAGGAGGTATGGATTCTTGTCTAAAAACAGACTGTATACCGGTTCCACCCCCGGGGTCAACGTGAGTGTGATCATCATCAATGAAAAAAACGAGATACTGTTGGGGCAGCGCCGCTCGGGACTCTTTGCCGGCCACTGGGGGCTGCCGGGGGGGAAGGTGGACCTCGGTGAGACCCTGCTGCAGGCAGCGGAGCGGGAAACGCTGGAGGAGACCGGCCTTGCGGTCAGCGGGCTGGGGCTGACCTCGGTCTCGGATATCATCACCGAATCGGCGCACTTCGTGAATGTGGCTTTTTCGACCCGTCGGTTCCAGGGTGAGGTTCGGGAACTGGAACCGGACCAGATCGGGGGTTGGAGGTGGTTCGACCCGGCCCTCCTGCCGCAACCCCTGTACCACAACGCGGCCCAGGCCCTGGAAAAGTTCAGGTCCGGCCGCGTCTACTAACAGCTACTTCGAGGGGGTCTTCTCCTCTTCCGCCGGCTTCGGCTGTTGCTTCGCCGCTTTCTGATCGCCCTTCTTATCCTCCGCGGGTTTGGAGCGGCTTCGCAGGAACTCCTTGTAACGGTTGTGGTCGTGGTCGTGATGGTGGCCGTCGTGTCCGTGTCCCTGGTGCTCCCTGATGAAGACCCGGTCCGCCCAGTCCCAGATGCTTCCCATACTTATACCCCCCAACTTGTTTTGACTACTATTTATATTTACCATATTTCGCGACCAGACGCGAGAGTCTTTCCAACCGTTCGACATCGATCTCCTCCACCAGTCCCCCGGTGGTGCTGAAGATGAATCCCCCGCCCGGGGCGCCGGCATCCATGATGCGGGCCACCTCGGCTTCAAGTCCCGATCCTTCTTCACCCAGGAGCGGTTCCAGACCGAGGCTGCCCATCAGGCACAGGCGCCCGCCGTATTCCCGTTTGATCGCTGCCAGGTCCATCCCCGCCGACGGCTCCATCCCCTGCAGCCCCTGAAAACCCGCCTCCACCACCTCGTCCAGCATCCCCGTGAGGTCGCCGTCGCTGTGGAAAAAAACCGGCCGCTCCCGCAGCGAGCGGATGCCCTGGACCAGCTCCTGCAGGGAGGGAAAGACCGACTCCCGCAAAAACCCGGGGTCCACCAGAGCCCTCCGGGCGGAGATGTCATCGCCGATGATGACCCCGTCCACCGCTTCTGTAAGCAGCGGTTCCGCCTCCGCCAGCAGGTTTCGGTTCTCCCCGGCGATCGCCGCCTTAATCTTTTTCGGCTCGGCGGCGACAGCCAGGAAAAACTCCTTCCAGCCCATCCGCCGCATTACCCGGGTGAATCCCCCGGTCAGGAGCAGGAACACGAAAAAGTCGGTCTCCCGGCCCCAGTAGCGGATCTCCTCCCGCGCTGGCGATGGACTGTCGGCGTCCAGGACCAGTAGGTCCATACCAAGGAGTTCGAGGAACCGCTTTTTGACCGGCGGTTCCTCGCCAAATCCGGACCAGGATCCGGCCGCCCGCCGAATCAACCCCCTCGGGATGCTGATCTCCCCCCAGGGGACCCGGTCGGGTTCCTGCCGGTTTATCGCCCGCAGTACCCTTTCTCGACGGTTCACCTTAATACCCCGATCCCAGAAGCTCCTTTTCGATGCCCACGTGGTCCGACTCGATGCGGGAGATGGCCTCGAACACCTTCTTGACCCGGGGCTCGACAGCGGCCTCACCCGACTCCAGGTAAAACTTCTTAGCGTTCGTTTCCCGCTCCATGGCATACTCGAGGTTCTTGCGGTCGTCGTCCGTGGCCGCCTCCTTGCCGGGCTCCGGCGGCGGAGGCTCCACCTTCAGTATCTTCTTGATGGTGGACGCGTGCTCGTTCTCCACCTTGGACAGGTACTTGAATATCCCCTGCAGCACGATGTTGGAGGTTTTGTTCATGGCGTCCCGGTAGAAGGCCGAGTTGTTGACCTCCAGCTGAAGGGCCTTGGTCAGGTTATCGCGGGATACCGGGGTCAGCTCGCCCAGGCTCAGGTTTTCGTCAACCCATTCCCGGCCGGGCACCAGGTACTCCTCCGGCGCTCCGCAGAATGGACAGTTGCTGGGTTTACCGCTTCCCATGTAGGGGTCCCCGCAGATCAGGCAACGGAACAGCTTCATAAAAATAGTCACTCTCCTTCGATGTCGGTCTTTTTTATTATGTGTATTATACTATAACAAGTTTAATTTGGCTTGTCCAGTAGTCAGTGGGGGCGAAGAAAACTTGGCTATCGCCAAGCCTCTGGTGCAAGCGATAGCCCCAGTTGCGAAGAAAGCTAGGCTACCGCCAAGGGCGGGAGACGTAGCTGCACTTGCTTCGAAGTGCACTTGCTTGCATCGGAAAGTTCCCTGTATATACTTTCCGATAGCGTGAAAAAACGTTTCTCCGGACACCCTTTTTGGGCTACAATGCTTAGAGAAACCTGGAGGTAATTGTCTTGACGCTGACCCAGCTTTTTGTCACCTCTTTCATGGTCTCGCTCTCGGGTTCTATAACCCCCGGTCCGCTGGTGGCGGTGACCATCCGCTACGCCCTGAGGCGGGGGCCGATGGCCGGGGTGGTCATGTCTGTCAGCCATGGGCTGACCGAGTTCGTGGTGCTCCTGCTGCTGGTCTCGTTCCTGGGCCGGATAGATATCACACCGACCGCGGTAACCGTGCTCTCTTTTCTCGGCGCGGGTTTTATGACCTACCTCGGCCTGACCACCTTCAAAGAGGGCTGGACGTCCGGTAAGAATGACCCGGAATGGTCGGTCGATGGAAAGGACGGGAACCTGAGTTCGACAGACGGGACCGCTGACCGGTCGGCGGCGGCCGCATCCTGGAGACCGCTGTTCCTGGCCGGCATCGTCACCACGGTGACCAACCCGGTCTGGGTTGTCTGGTGGGGCACCCTGGGCGTGAACTACATCATCTGGTCGATGGACTACGGGTACCTGGGCCTGGGGCTTTTCTTCAGCGGACACCTGGCGGCCAACGCGGCCTTCTTCATCCTCTTCGCGGTCCTGGCGGCCGGCAGCAAAAAGTACTTCGGGGGTCAGGTGTATCGGGTGATGATGATGGGGCTGGGGGTCTTCCTGCTGGGCTTCGCGGTCTACTTCTTCCGCCTGGCGTTCGGGTCGGTCCTGGGATAATCAAACCGTTCCGGTTTTATATACCTGGAAGCACTCACAGTATACTCCCCCGCCGGTCATGGCCCCCCGGTAGCGGTTCAGCCCCCGGACCGCGTCGTGGTAGTCGATGGCCTCCAGCTGCGACCGGTGCTCCCTTAACGCCTCCAGCTTCAGCTCCATGAAATCGCTGATGTCCTCGGTATAGCTTACCCGCTCGATGGGTGTCCCGACCTCGTATCCCAGGACGGTGGGCACCGACCAGGGCTGGCCTTCGTACTCCCTGAACCAGGGGCCGCCGGCTCGGCGGCAGCACTCCAGCACCAGCCGGCTGGCGACCACGTGGTCGGGGTGCTGTTCCTTTTCGTGGGGGGTGTAGACCAGGTCCGGCCGGAAGCCCCGGATGATGCGGGTCACCTCGATCAGGTTTTCCCGGCTGTACTCCAGGTACCCGTCGGGCCGGCGCAGAAATTCCGTCTCGGCTATGCCGATAATCCTCGCAGCCCTGACCGCCTCGGCTTCCCTGATCTCTGCCAGGGGCTCGGACTGGCGGGTAATGCTTCCCGCCCCTCCCGAGGTGAGAAAGACCACCTTCAGCAGCGCGCCGTTTCGGGCGTGTTTCGCCATGCTTCCCCCGCAACCGATCAGGTCGTCGTCGGGGTGGGGGGCAAACACCAGGACCCTTTTCACGTTATCCCCTCCCGAGCGGAATCGTTCTTGTCCCGTTGATATATTCTTAATTATAGCCGAAAACCGGTAAAAAGACAGCGGGGACAGCCATTGGACTGTCCCGCTTGAATGTCGATTTTTATTCGATCGCCAACCGGCTTAGTACGCCTTGAACATCTTGCCCGCGGTCCCGCAGATGGGGCACTTGTCGGGGGCGTGGTCCTCAGCCACGTACCCGCAGACCGGGCAGAGGTAGAAACCTTCCGCCGGGAAGTCCTTGCCGCCCTGCACCGCCTCCAGGGCCTTCTGGTAGAGCTTGGCATGGGCCTTTTCAGCCTCGTTGGCCCCGTGGAAACTAATCCGGGCCGCCTGGTTCCCTTCCTTTTCAGCGTCCGCAATAAACCCGGGGTACATTTCCGTGAACTCGTAAGTCTCCCCTTCCAGGGCCGCTTTCACGTTGTCCGCGCTGCTGCCGATCCCGCCTAAGATCTCGAAGTGCTTATGGGCATGGATGGTTTCCGCCTCGGCTACCGCTGAAAAAAGCCTGGCCAGCTTGGCAAAGCCGTCTTTCTCAGCCTTCTTGGCAAACGCGAGGTACTTGCGGTTAGCCTGTGATTCGCCGGCGAACGCCGCCATCAAGTCGTCTTTTACTGCCATGGTTATTACCTCCTGTTAATTTTATACGGTTGGTCTATCCATTCCACCCCTGTTTGTGGTGGGTGTTGTCGCAGAACGGCCGGTTGCCGGTTAGGCCGCAGCGGCAGAGGACGAACCGGCTCCCCTCTTTCAGGGGTTTCCCGTCGGGGCCGTTTATCTCCACCGCGCCCTCTATCAGCAGCGGGCCGTTGTTGATTACCCTGATTTTAACCGCGGGCGGGTTATCCTTTTCGTGGTCCACGGAACCTACTCCCTTCGCGATAGATGGGTCAACCGCCGATCCAGGGGGAAGCGAATACTTCAGCGCCCCGGAGGGACAGCTGTCGATGGTCTGGATGATACCCTCGGGCGCCTCACCGTTTATGTCGACCCACGGCCTTTCACTCTCCCTGAATACCTTGGGAGAAAAACGCAGGCACTTGCCGGAGTGAGAACACAGCTCAGGATACCAGTAAACGATTATCTGATCATTGCGGTACTCTTTCAAAGTTCATCCCCTCACTCGATCTTCTCGAACACATCCTTGCCGGCACCGCAGACTGGACAGGTCCAGTCATCGGGAAGCTTGGAGAAACTGGTCCCCGGGGCTACCCCGTTTTCCGGGTCGCCCTGCGCCGGGTTGTAAACGTAACCGCAGATGGAGCACTGGTACTTTTCCTGAGGCTCCGCCGCTGGCGCGGGGTTGAACACCGGGGCCGCCTGCGGGGTGGGACCGCGTTTTATCTGCTGGTAGTAGGCGTAGGTCATAGGCTCGCCGTCCAGCAGCTGGACCGCCTCGTCGACCCGGCCGATGAAGATGGTGTGGGTGCCGACGTCCACGGTCTGGATCACCTTGCCTTCCAGGTAAGCCAGCGCGTAGCGGGAGAGGTAGGGGATGCCGCCGGGGCTCAGCTGATAGTCCACCCCGTCGAACTTGTCGATGTCCCTTCCCGACTTGAACCCGAACTGGCCGATCAGTGAGAGCGGCGCTTCTTTGGAGAGCACGGACACCGTGAACCCCCCGCTGGCCTGGATATACTCGTGAGTGAGGTTCTTCTTGTTGATGCTGATGGCCACGGTCAGGGGCTCAGAGGTTATCTGAAATACCGTATTGGCGACCTGGCCGTTGATCTGGTCACCGTTTTTGGATCCAATAACGTACAACCCGTAGGAAATCGTAAACAGCGCTTTAGAATCCATGGTTCCGGACTCCTTTCGACGACTGGGTCTGATACTAAGAAGGAGAAAATCCCTGCTGATCCCACCAGTCTTCTTTCAACTGCTCGTAAATCTTTTCTAGCATTTCCAGGTGGCCGGTTTCCCATTCCGCCAGGTGGAGGTACACGGCCTTCAGTTCCTCTGACTCGGCTTCCTCCGCCGCCTGGCGGTAAAACTCCCTCGAGGCTTTTTCCATCAGGATACCGATCCCGTAAACCGAGACCTCCAGGGACCCGGACTCGGTTTTGGCGTTGGCCGGTCTGAACACCCCCGGGGATGAGTATTCTAAAATCGGAGCTGGTTTAAGCGGATTGGCCTTCTGACGGTACAGCTCGAGCAGCCAGCTCTTGTGCTTTGACTCCTCCTCGGCTAAAAAGGCGAAGGCGCTTTTGGTCGCTTCATCCCTGGTCTGTTGGGCAGCCAGGGTATAAAACTGGTAGCCCTCCTCTTCGTTGAGAACAGCCCTTTTCAACGTCAGCAGCTCCTTGTCGCCGATTGTGATCAACCCCCTTTCTAATAATATTTCCATTCTAGCATGATATTTGTAATTATTCAATATCAATATCGCATATTTTTTTGAAATAATATAAAATTATCGCCGTGCTTGATTTTTTACTAATAAAAGGAATTCGGCGGCTTTTTAAATAGTTCCTCCTTTTGAGATAATGTCAGCCTGAATTAAGTATTAGGTATAATTGGTACATTTAATACGAAAGGGGATTGTTTTTTCCGGCAGTCGGGTAATATAATTCTAGTGGGCGAGGAAGCCCATCGGGATAAAGTGGTCCCCGTCTGGACGGGGATTTTATATTTTTTGGAGGCGATGCCGCCCCAGGGTCAGAACACCGAGGTTCTGTCTTTGGGGCGTTGTATTTTGTTCTTAATTTAACTGTATGGGAGGGCAACCGTTCATGAAGAAGTCGTTCCTGCTGTCTGTACTGATCTTACTGGGTATGGTTTTGATGGCCCCGGCGGCCTGGGCCGGGGAGTCCGGGGTCGACACCGGAGACACCACCTTCGTCTTGATGTCAACCGCCCTGGTTCTGCTGATGACGCCCGGCCTGGCTGTCTTTTACGCCGGCATGGTGAGGCGGAAGAATGTGCTGAGCACCGCGATGCAGAGTTTTATCATGATCTGCATGATATCAGTACAGTGGATCCTGGTCGGTTACTCCATCGCCTTCGGTCCTGACAAGTTCAGCCTGTTCGGGGGGCTCTCCTGGTTCGGCCTCTCCGGGGTCGGTATGGACCCCAACCCCGACTACGCCGCCACCATCCCCCACATGACCTTCATGGCCTTCCAGATGATGTTCGCGATCATCACCCCGGCCCTGATCACCGGTTCATTCGCGGAGAGGATGCGTTTCCCCGCCTTTATCATCTTCAGCCTGCTCTGGTCCACCCTGGTCTACGACCCGCTCTGCCACTGGGTATGGGGTGCGGGCGGGTGGCTCCGCAGCCTGGGGGCGCTCGACTTCGCCGGAGGTATGGTAGTTCACATCAGCGCCGGGGTATCGGGCCTGGTGGCCGCCCTGGTCCTGGGCCGGCGCCTGGGCTGGGGCAGCGAACCGATACTCCCCCACGACCTGCCGATGACTATCCTGGGGACGGGGCTGCTCTGGTTCGGCTGGTTCGGTTTCAACGCTGGGAGCGCCCTGGCCGCCGGCGGCCTGGCCACTAACACCCTGGTGGTCACCAACACCGCGGCAGCGGTAGGGGCGCTGACCTGGCTGGTGATCGAGTGGTTGCACCAGGGCAAACCGACTGTACTGGGGGCGGTCAGCGGATCCATCGCCGGTCTGGGTGCGATCACGCCGGCCTCGGGCTTCGTGACCCCTCTATCCGCTATCGCGATCGCCTTTGTTTCTGGTTCGATCTGCTATTACGCTATCAGCGTGCTCAAGAACCGGCTGGGTTACGACGACTCGCTGGACGTTTTCGGGATCCACGGCCTGGGAGGCATCTGGGGCACTCTGGCGGTAGGCCTGTTCGCCACCAAGGCGGTCAACCCGCTGGGGGCGGACGGCCTCTTTTACGGCAACCCCCACCAGCTGTGGGTCCAGTTTATCGGGGTCGCGGCCACCATCCTGTTTACGGGGCTGGCCACCCTGATAATCCTCAAGCTGGTGAACCTCATCACCCCGATCCGAGCCCGTACGGACGAGGAAATCATCGGGCTCGACCTGAGCGTACACGGCGAGCGGGCCTACGACCACATCATCTAGATGACGATCAAGATCTGAGGGACCTTAAGGCTGGGAAGTCTTCCCAGCCTTTTGCCTTGGATTTATGTCGTATGAGTTTACCGTTTTTGCTATAATCGAACCAGTGGGCCGAAGAAAACTTGGCTATCGCCAAGTCCTTGACGAAGGCGAGAGCCTTAGTTACACTTGCTCGCATCGGAAAGTACCCTTATATACTTTCCGATAGCGCGAAAAAATGGGGTGATTGAGATGAATTCCGAGGGCTCTCTGAAGAAGTACACCCTGCTGATCGCTACCCTGAACGCCTTCATGACCCCTTTCATGGGCAACGCCATCAACCTGGCCATCCCCTCCCTGGGTCAGGAATACGGCAGCAGCGCCCTGCTGCTGAACTGGGTAGTCAACGGCTACCTGATGGCCACCGCCGCGTTTCTGCTCCCTTTTGGCCGGCTGGCTGATATCGTGGGCCGGAAGAGGGTGTTCCTGGCCGGGATCGCTTCCTTCAGCATCTTCTCCCTCGGCTGCGGTTTTGCCTGGTCGATTGAGGCGCTGATCCTCTTCCGGGTGCTGCAGGGCATCGGGGGGGCGATGGTGTTCAGCACCAGCATGGCCATCCTGACCTCGGTCTTTCCGCCCCAGGATAGAGGCCGGGTTTTGGGGATCAGCACCGCCGCCACCTACACTGGTCTCTCGCTGGGCCCGGTGCTGGGAGGGGCGATGACCAAGTACCTGGGATGGGAGTCTATTTTTTTCCTGAGCGTGCTCTTCGGGGTTGCGGTCCTGCTGCTTACGGTATTCAAGCTCAAGGGCGAGTGGGTGGGAGCCCCGGGCGAGGAGTTCGACCTGCTGGGGTCGATGCTGTACGCGGTGGGTATTATCGGCCTGATCTACGGCTTTTCTTCGATCGCCACCTCGGCGGTCGCCAAATACCTCCTGGGGTTCGGGATCGCCGCCCTGATCGGCTTCATCGTTTACCAGTACCGGTCTAAAAACCCGATACTCAACATCAGGCTGTTTAAGGGGAACCCCGCCTTTACCCTCTCCAACCTGGCCGCGCTGATCAACTACAGCGCCACCTTCGCGGTGACCTACCTGATGTCGAACCACCTTCAGGTGGTCCTGGGGTTCGATTCGCCCACGGCGGGCCTGATCCTGCTCTCGCAGCCGATAATGATGGCCCTGCTCTCCCCCTTCGCGGGGAGGCTTTCCGACCGGGTCGAACCACGGATCGTTTCGTCCTGGGGGATGGGGATAACCACCCTGGGGCTGCTGATGTTCGCGTTTCTCAACCATCAGACCCCCGTCTGGGGGATCGTCGCGACCCTGATGCTGCTGGGCACCGGGTTCGCCCTCTTTTCTTCCCCGAACTCTAACGCGGTGATGAGCGCGGTGGAGAAGCGGTTTTACGGGGTGGCCTCGTCCATCCTCGGAACCATGCGGCTGACCGGGCAGGCCATCAGCATGGCCCTGGTGAGCATGATCATCGCTATGTACATGGGCTCGGTGATGCTGAGTCCAGAGTACGCGGACCTGCTGGTGAGGAGCACCCGGGCGGCCTTCCTCTGCTTCACCTTCATATGCTTTATCGGGGTGTTCGCCTCACTGGCTCGGGGCAATATCCGGAAAGACCCTAAATGAGGCTGTACAGGGCTATCATCCCGAATCCGCAGATGATGGCCCCGGAAACCCGGTTGACCCACCTTAGGCCGGCCTGATCGAACCGGTCCCGCAGCCGGCTGACCCCGCCGCTGAGCATGAACCACCACAGGGTCGACCCCAGGAACACCCCGGCGACCAGCAGCCCGGCGTTTTGATAACTCCCGCTCTGGTTGGCCAGGCCCAGGCCAGTGAAGGCGGCGGTGAAGGACAGTATGGTCATGGGATTGGCCAGGGTGAGGAGGAAGGTGCTGAGGTAACTGCCCAGCAGGCCTTTCGACCTCAGGTCGGAGGCCTGGTCAGAGGGGGCGGCCAAAAAGGTCCTGATCCCCAGGTAGCAGAGGAAGATACCCCCCAGCAGCCCGAGCCAAAACCTCTGGCTGATGAGGCAGTCGGCGATCAGGGTTATCCCAAACCCACCCACGGAACCGTATACCGCGTCGGCGGTCGCTGCCCCCAGGCCGGTAAAAAACCCCGCCGCCCGGCCGTCGCTTAGGGTGCGGCGGATGGTCAAAACCCCGATCGGACCGACCGGGGCGGCGATGGAGAACCCGAACAGGAGCCCCTTCAGGAACATCTCCGGACCCATCACCGGTTCCCCCCGGCTTTCTTCTTCCCGCGTCGGGTTTTACCCCTGCCGGGATCGTCCTTCCAGTTCCACCACTTGAGCAGCTCCGGGTCGTGTTCCTCGTTGGAGGCGAAGTACACCGCGCCGCGGAAGACGTAGAGCAGGCAGCGGTCCACCAGCGCCTGTTCCATGTGGCAGAACCGCAGATACATCTCCTCCGGGTCCTGCTGCTTCAGCTCCTCCACCGAGCGGAAGCCCATCCGCCACAGGTCATCGGCGATACTCTTCCCCACCCCGGGTATCCGCCGCAGGTCTTTCAACACCCTTTCCTTTTCCTGGTCAGCCACCGTATCCCCTCCTTAAAACCGGGAGACCCTATAAGCCCTCCTTGGCTGTCGTCAGCACCACTATGGTGTTGGTTCGGGTCACCCCGGCCGTCTTCTTCAACCGGTTCGAGATGAGCTGCTCCAGTTCCTCGGTGTCCCGAGCAGCCACCTTCAATAGAAAGTCGTACTCGCCGGCCACGTGGTGGCACTCCAGGACCCTATCCTCCTTCTCGACCAGCGCCCTGAAGGGTTCGCTCTTTTTGGCCGGGTCGACGTTCACCAGGATGAACGCCAGCAGGTTAAGACCGAACCCGCTCCGCTTCAGCTTCAGGGTGTAACGTTCGATGACCCGGGCCTCCTCCAGCTTGCGGATCCGCTCGGCCACCGCCGGGATGGACAGGTTAATCTGCCTGCTGATCTCCGAGCTGGTGGTCCGGCTGTTCTGCTTCAGGATCCCGATTATCTTTAAATCCAAGGCGTCCAAGTCAGCACCCCCGACTATAATAATAGCCTATAGTTAAAATATTTACATTATATTTCTAAAAATCCTAATATTTTAAGGTATAATTAGACTATTTTTAAAATAATTAAAGGCCGGTCCGGAAAAACCGGACCGACCCTGGGCTGCGTCGGTCTATGGTTAGGGTTTCACTATCTTGTCGAACCGGGTGAAGTCCCCGAACCCCACGAACTGCATCTCGAAGCTGTTGGGCGCGGTGGCCTTGGGGACGTATTTTTCGTAGTAGTCCTTGTTCACCTCGGCCATGAACCGCTTGCCCTCCGCGTCCATCAGGAAGAAGTACCTGCCGTCCTGGGTTTTGGCCCGCTGGACCAGGGTGCCGGGCATGGTGAAGGAGGTTTCCTTGGTCTCAGCCTGGGCCTCGGCCAGGCTGGGATACAAAGCCAGCACCTCGTAGTCAGTCGATAAATATGTGACGGTCAGCTTCAGCTTGTCAAAGCTCTCCCGCGCCTTGTACTTGTCTATCGTGCCGATCATCGCCCCTACCTTTTGCCCGGAGTATACCTGGGAGTAAAACTCGGATGTGGTCTGGGCGAACAGGTTCTTGGAAACACCGGGCACGCTGACCTCGACGTAGTAGCCGTCACTGTCCTGTTCTATTCCAACCACGGAGGCTTCCTGCAGCTGGGTCTCCCGGGTGGTTTCGAACTCGTTTTCAAAGGAGAACCAGGCCACCGCGCCGATGGTTATCGCCAACAAGACAAGTACGACCAGTACAATGATCAGGCCGACTCTGGACTTACGTTTTACCGGACGATTCACGTTCATCACTCCTTCACCAAGGTAGGACAGACCACCGCGTATCTATCGGTTATTTTTGCGCCTAACCGGGTATACAGTCCGCCAAACTCGTCCCCCACCAGGAAGGCCCCCAGGATGGGATAGGCCGCCCGCGGCCTCTGGTCGTATGTGCTGCGGAGGTTTATGTCGACCGGGTATACCTCCACCTTCTCCTGGTATACCAGGTCCCGCCGCGCCAGCTCTTTGATCTGTTCGGGCTTCAGGTGCCAGGAAAACTGAACCCCCTCCCCTTCTCTCTCCAGGTAAGGTTTTATGACACACGGCCGGCCCGGCCACTCCAGGCAGCTGGGGACCATGTACTTTTCGATCAGCTCCATCTCCTCGGGCGGGTAGAATCCCTGCCGCAGCAGCTGCCAGACCACCGCCAGAAACGCCTTGCTCTGCGGTATCAAGGCCGAGGGCGGGTTCACCAGCTTCAGCCCCTTCAGCCCCGGCAGCAGCCTTCGATGGTCCCGGTCCCGCGCCAGCCACTCCAGCGGATAGTACCGGTAGAGCCCGTCCAGCGGCTCCCCGTACAGCCGTACCCGGCCGTCGCGGTACTCCAGTCCGCTGACGTCGCCGATCAGTAGGCGGTAAGGGAGCGAGCCCAGGGTGTCGGCTATCCGGTTGACGATGAACCAGTCCTCCGCCGCTGACGAACAGGTGACCATCCCGATGCTCAGCCCGGCCTGGCTGTCGCCTCCCATCAGCTCGGCGAACCGGTCGGACAGCTTCCTGGTCAGGGACCGGTTGGGGTCCTTTCCCATCCCCCGCAGGTGAGGGAGCCGGTTGAGCACAACCTCCTCCAGCCCCGCCGGGGTGTCGGTGTTCAGCTCCAGCAGTTTCAGCCCGCCCTGGCGGTCGAACACCCAGTCCATCCGCCCGAACCAGGTCAGCCACGGGGACCGGTCCTGGGAAACCAGTTCGGCCAGCTCCCCGGGAATCCCCAGCAGGGGTCCGAATACCTGGTAGTGTTCCTGGATCAGGCGCCGGGTCTTGAGAAATACCTGCGCCAGCCCCTCGGTGGCCTCGACCACCTGGTCGTACGCCCCTCTTTCCAGGACCAGCGGGTCGAGGCTGAATGACTCCAGCTCACCCGTGTAGCTGGTGGTGTAACCGTACCGGAACGCGGCCTTTTCCGCGTCTTCTTTCCAGGCCTCGCGGCGTCCGCTCTCGGACATCCCGGCGGAAACTATCCGCAGGGGCGGTTCCAACCTCTTGACCCCCACCGGGCTGAACCAGCCGATATCCTCTTCGGAGAGGTAGTCTGGCGACCACCTCGCGCATAAGCCGGCGAACCGCCCCTGGGTGAAGTAAACCCCGAAGTTGCCGAAGGCTATGGCGTCCTCGTACTCGATACCGTTAAAGAGCGGGACCACCTGCCGCTTGATCGGCACGAACTCCTGCACTACATGGGCCCGGCCTGACTGCACTACTTCCTCCAGGGTTTCCCGCCACTCATCCCGGTTCATCATCGGCCCGATGTAGACCTGCTCGCTGTAGCGGCCGTATACCGCCTTGACCACCCACCGCTCCCGCTCCTCGATCAGCAGCGGGAGGTCAGAAGGGCAAAACATCCGGGTATACGGTACGGTCTCCCGGATGGCGGCCTTTTCTGCCGTCGAAAGGTACTCTGGTCTCCGCTCTATCAGCGTCCAGAGGTAGGCGAACAGGCTCTTGGCCTGGGGAACGATTGCCCGCGGATCATTAAGCATCAGGACCCGGCCCCGGGAAAAAAGCTTGAGTATCCGCCGATAATCGTTCAGCTCGTGGTTGAACTCGGTCGGGAACTGGCGGAGCAGGATGTCTATCGGCTTCCCGAAGGCCGTCACCCGGTCTCCCCGGACCTGCAGGTTGCTCCCTCCCACCAGCATGGTTTCGTATCCCAACGGTTTCAGCAGGTCGATGTACAGGAACGCCAGGTGGGTCTCCTCGTAGTGGTTGGGGTCCACCAGTATTCCCACCGTTGGCTCGGGATTTCCGCTCCCATGCCTTTCCCACAGTTCGCGGAAGGCCGAACGGAAACCCTCGCTGAAGCCCTGGTTGACGCCGCCCTCGGGGTTCATCAGCTCGGAGACCAGGGTCTCCCGCTGGGCACAGGGCTTGTCGTAGTTGAACTCCGAGAAGAATATCCCCCCGCCCGCTCTCTGGAAGGCGTCGTAGCGCGCCCAGAAGAATGGGACCAGCTCGTTGGGCAGCGCCAGCAGCAGCTCGCGCTGGGGAAGCTCGGGTATCTCGAACTCGGGGTGCGACCCCGGGTCTTCCAGGTACTGGCGGACTATCCGCTCCACCAGTCCGAACAGGGTGACGGCACTGGAACGGATTTTCTCGAACACCTCGGGTTCCAGGTACGCGGTCTGCGGGGTAAAGACCTGACGCTCGCGGATCGAGTTCATCAGGTAGTAATCGAAGCTCAGGTGCTCCGCCAGTTCGGCCGAGATCATCTTGGGGTTCATCTCCTAACTCGTGGAGGTTCCCCGGAATATCGAGTAACCGCCGACGGTCTTCTTCGAGGTGGACGTGCTCCAGGTCGCCCGGCCGTAGTTCGTGGAGCCGATAAAATGGAAGGGGCTGTAGTAGTATCCACCGTAGTAGCCGGCGCCGTAGTTGCCGTAGCTTTCGGGGTTCTGGACGTCCCACTCCCGCTCGGCCTCGTCCTGTTCCTTTTCCTTCTCCTTCTCGAGGACCATGGGGTTCTTGTCCGGGGCCTTGGCCGCGGCCATCACCTCGTTGGTAATGCCCCCGATGTTGGCCACCGCCAGTGCTACCGCAAAGCTGAGAGCCAGTCCCTTGTTGCGGGTCATGAGTCTGATCACGGTATCCACCGAGTTGTCATCTGTCTTGGGCGGATCCTTTTTCTTCTTGCTCATCGATCATCACCCCTCCCTCGACCTTGAAGTGGTTGTCCCGCAGGTACTGCAGGTATGAAAGCAGGTCTATCTTCGGTTCGTGGCGGCTTATCGCCACCAGCTTCTGATAACCCAGGTGCTTCAGCATCTCGATACTGGGCAGGTCGTCCTGGCTCAGCTCGTACTGGTTGTTGAACCTCTGGCGCAGCATCCTCCGGCTGAGCTTCTCCCTGTAGCGCTGCCGGTCCAGGATGAACGCGTACCCGACCGGGTCGATCGGGGTCAGCAGCCTGCCGTACCCCAGCAGGGCGCTGATGTAGCGTTCTCCCCCCACTATCCCGTATGGGTGCAGCGGGCTGCCGAAGGTCAGTATCGGCTTGACGCGCATCCTCTGCTGCAGCAGGTACCCCAGGCGGATCCCTTCCGCGGCGGAGGTCTCGATCAAGAACAGGCTGCCGCTTTCAGCCCCCTTCACCAGGGACCTGACGTCTTTATAGAGCCGGCTCTCCGTCTGCGGCACGGGCTGCAGTTCGAAGTCGGGGTAGTGCTGCAGGCTGACAAAATTGGGCTTGCGCACGAAGCACTCGAACGGCCCGGCTCCCTGGGCCCAGCTCCGATATATAACCCGAAGGTCCTGTTGTTTTAGTCTATCACCCGACATCTATTAAATGCCTTCCACCAGGCAGAATACCTGGGCCAGATTGATGTACTGCTTCAGTCCGGCGTTATCCTGGATGAAAGCGATACCGCTCTCCACTTTTATCAGCCGTCCGTCGAGAATGTAGTCGGTGGACTGCTGGTTCCAGTCGTCGATGGTTTTGTAGATATAAATCTTGGTATACATGCAAATCCCCTAACTTATGCAGGCGCTGACTATTAACGAAACGGCGATGAAGATACAGAACACCACCAGGCCCACCGCCTTGTTGTCCGCCAGGATCTCATCGTTGGTGCGGAACTGGGGGGTCAGGAGGTCGAACAGCCACCACCCGATCATCAGTCCCACGATGCCTACCCCACCCCATTTGAAAACATCCAGCGGGGTGTTGTTGGTGCTGATGGCGGCCCGCATGATGTTGGCCAGGCCCAGGATCAAGCCGCCGGTGGCCAGCGAGGCCGACAGGTTCCCTTTCTTGATCTCCTGCCAGTCCTGGTAGCTGGTGATCAGGGCGAAGATCAGCACCCCGACACACAGTCCCACCAGAGCGACCACGAAGCTGAGTCCGGTGGCCGCAAAGGCATTCATTCCCGAAAAAGACACATTCTCATCCCCTTCAAGCAGATTTTGCCTGAATCTATTATAGCTTTATCATTTTACGTTGGTAAAGTTTTTTCCCCAAACTCCCGAGGATGTACTAAGATAAGAGGGTATAGGCCGGGTGACGAAAAAATTTTTTTTATAAAAGGCGGGTATGGATTTGAGCGGCAGACTGAAGGGTTTTATCTTTATTTTAATCGCGGATCTCCTGTGGGGGCTTTCGGGGACCATCGCCAAGCACTTATTCAACCAGCAGGTCAGCCCCTTTGACCTGGTGCAGGTCAGGCTCACCCTGTCGGCCCTGCTGCTGGGCCTCTACCTGCTGGTCTTCAACCCCCGGCTGCTGAGGATAGACCGGCGGGACCTGGGTTACATGCTGGTCTTCGGCATCTTCGGCATCACCACTGTCCAGTTCACCTACCTGTACACCATCAGCCAGACCAATGTGGCGACCGCCGTGTTCCTGCAGTACCTGGCCCCGAGCTTCATCCTGCTGTATGAGCTGGCGACCCGCAAGGAGGTCATCAGCCGGGTCAAGGTGCTCTCGCTGGCCAGCGCCCTGCTGGGGGGGCTCCTGATCGTCAAGGGCAACCCCGCGTCGGGTATGGCGGTAAACCTGCCGGGTCTGATCAGCGGGCTGGCCTCGGCGGCCACCTTCTCCTTTTACACCATCTACGGCAAAAGCGGGCTCGCCCGCTACTCCCCCTGGACCATGCTGGTTTGGGGGATGGGGGTCGGAGCCCTGGCCTGGTGTTTCTACCGTCTCCCCTGGAACACCTTCTTCTCTTACGGCAGCAGCGACTGGCTGTTCTTCCTGTATATCGCGGTGTTTTCCACCATCATCCCCTTCGGCCTGTTCTTCCAGGGCTTGAAGCACCTGACCCCGGTCGTGACCGGGATAACCAGCACCATGGAACCGGTGCTGGCGGGGATACTGGCGTATTTCATCCTGGGCGAGGTCCTGACTGGGATGCAGCTGGTCGGCTGCACCCTGATCATAACTGCGGTGGTGCTGGTCCAGCTTAAAGAGGAAAACCCAGCCGGGAACGCTCCCGGTTAGTCCCGGGCCTGGTAGGACTCCAGGGTTTTCTGCAGCAGCACCAGGGTCTCCGCTCGAGTGATGGGCTGCCCGGGCCTGAAAGTCCCGTCGGGGTAGCCATACGCTATCCCCTGGTGGACGGCGTTCAGGATCCCGGTCCCCCAGCCCGGCAGGGGGTCGCTGAAACCCGACAGGTCCTCCCGGAACGGCAGTATCTTACCCACCAGGTTGACCGCCTCCGCCCGGGTGATGTATTCCGATGGCCGCATCTCTCCTCCCGGGTAGCCCTGGATCACCCCCGAGTCGACCAGCGGCTTTATCCGGTTCAGCTCTGACTGGCTCATTGTATCGAGGTCCGGGAACCTCTCCGCCAGGGGGGATTCATCGTCGGCCCAGTTCAGGGGGCATGAGGGTATGGAGCGGGTGATGTCGCTGAGCAGCAGGAAAAACTCTCCCCGGGTGACCGGGCCCTCCGGGTCCGAGATGTATTCACGGCCCGACTCGATAAGCCTCGTGAGCCGTACGGTGCTGTACCCCTCCTGGTCGAAGACGAAGTCGATGGCCATCGTCTTCCCCGAAGGGTCCAGGTGGCCCACCTCGACGGTGATCGAGCGCGGGGTGCCCTCGACGAACCTCAGCCCCGGCTGGCCTTCGTTGTCGCTGATCCGGTTTTTCATCCCGTCTATCTCGGCCGGCCAGGTTACGTAGCGCCGGT
Organism: Bacillota bacterium; assembly: GCA_013178275.1. GTDB lineage: Bacteria > Bacillota > Ch66 > Ch66 > Ch109 > Ch109. The sequence goes on from JABLWZ010000029.1 coordinate 45,203, forward strand.
AGTTTTCACGGGTCGGGGTCTGCATGTAGCAGGTACCCAGCGGGAGTGATATCTTCACCTTGTTCCCTTCGCTGACCGAGGCCTCCGCCCCGGTCTTCTCGGTTATCCGCAGGGTCCCCAGGGCCCTCTCATCCCCGAACCCCACCCGGGGGACCGACAGCGCGGTATTGACCGTCGAGCCTATGTAGTTGTCGACCCCAGCCGTGCTGTCGGGGTCGCTCACGTCGATGCTGAAACCGCCCTCGGCCAAAGCGGCCGCGGGAAAGCAGAGCAGCAGCACCAGCGACATAACCGTCACGATCCGGAGTTTTTTTGTCTTCATCACCCTACCTCCTAAACTGTGCATTTAAAGCATCATCTCCTGGCGGGCCAGGGCCTTGTAGATAATGGGAACCACCTGCTTCTTGCGGGACATGACCCCCGGGAGGTAGACCTCGTGGGACTCCCCCGTCTCGAAGATGCCGGCTCCCGCGCCGCTTTTCGGTCCCGCGACTATCAGCCGGGTACCCCCGGCTAGGACGTCGGTGATCATCAGGAAGAGGATGCCATAACCGTACGCGGCGCAGACCTTTTCCATGTCATCCCGGACGCTGGCCATCAACGCCCCCACCGAAGCCAGGTCCACCGTCTCGATCTGGGCCACCGCGAAGAGCATCTCCCCGTAGCTGTATTCCTTGAGGTCCTCGGTTATCAGCCCCTGGGGGTCGCTGAAATCGAGGGGAGCCGCCTCCCGGAATATCTCCCGCCCCCAGGGCTCGATGTCCCGGCCGCTGACCTGGGACAGGTAATCCGCGCATGCCCGGTCGCGTTCGGTGGTGGTGGGGGAGCGGAATATCATGGTGTCGGACAGGATCCCGGCCAGCAGCAGGCCCGCTATCTCAACGCTGGGAACGATCCCCCGCTCTCGGTAGATCTCGGTTATCAGGGTCGAGGTGGCCCCCACCGGCTCGTTGCGGAAGTAGATGGGGTTGATGCTCTCCAGGTCTCCCACCCGGTGGTGGTCGATAACCTCCAGAAGCTCGGCCTCCTCGATACCGTCCACTGCCTGGCGCTTTTCGTTGTGGTCCACCAGGACGACCTGTTTCCGCCTCATCTGCAGGAGGTGGAAGCGGGATATCATCCCCCGGTAGCGGTAAGCCTCGTCTACCACCGGGTAGTTCCGGTAGCGGGTCTTCAGCATCATCTGGCGGGCCTCGCCGACCGGGTCGTCGGGCTCGAACACCACCAGGTTTTCGGTCTTCATGACCTCCTCGACCGGGGACTTCAGCAGCCGCCGCATCGCTTCCCCCACCTCCGCGGCTTCCATCGACTCCCATCCCGGCGCCAGGAACCTGGTCACCAGGTCTCCGACCGTAACCACTCCCAGCAATCGACCCAGGAGGTCGAGCACCGGGAAGGTCTTCTGCCCCCCCTCCCGGACCAGCTTCCCGATTTCGTCCAGGGTGACCCTCGGGCTGAGCACGGTCCCGGGATCGTCGTCCAGCAGGTCTTCCACCCTCGCTCTTACGTCGGTAAGCTGCAGCGGGTCGGACAGGCCCAGCCGGTCAAGAACGTAGCGGGACTCGTGGTTGATGGCCCCGGGCACCGCCGCCACCACGGCGGCTTCGCCGCAGCGCCTCTTCAGCTCCGCGTAGGCCAGGACCGAGGCCACCGAATCCAGGTCGGGGTTTTTATGTCCGAGGATAAACACCGGCTGCTTTTTCAATCTCATCACCCTATTAACGCTGATCTTATTCCCAAGGCTGTTTTACTACTCAATTATACATCAAATCCTTCCAGCAGGCAGGACACCGAAAACATGATCAGGTCGGCGGTGACCCGCAGCGAGTACGGCAGGTGCAGGCGCTCCGTGGGCTTATGCACGTCCCGCCCCCGGGGACCGATATTGATGAAAGGCACGTCCAGCTCCGCTATCGCTTTTAGCGGCACCAGATATCGCTCACCCCAGAGGGGGGTGTTCTCCTCCACCCCGGCCGGGCTCGGACCACCGGGGAGCCTGAGGTAGCTCATATCGGAGAGGCCGGGGAAGAACCGCTGCTCCTCAATCTTTTCCCGGTGCTTATTCCGGGCCCGCGAGATCACCCGGTCGACCACCCCGCGCACCCTCTCCTCCGCCGGGCTGCTGCCCAGCAGGCTGTACGGGTAGTACGGGGGAGCGAACCCGAGCACCACCAGCGGGCCGCTCATCCCGCTCATCCGGTGCAGGGTCTCGAAGCACTCCCGGGTTCCCTCCCGCAGGTCGCGGGAGTCCACCTGGCGGCCGATACCCGCCAGCAGGGACCCCTGCTCGGTCCCGGCCGCCCCCGCGCAGCTCTCCAGGAACTCGGAAAAGGTGAATACCCTGACGTCCCAGGATGGGGCCGCGACGGCTCTCCCGGTGAGCCTCGAATACTCCCCGGCTCGGCGTCCGATGACCCGGACGGTCTCCGAGCAGGCCTCCGCCACCAGCTGCCTGGCTTTTTCGAGAACCTCCCCCGGGGTGCTCCCCAGGGTGGTTATATTGAAGTAGGCATAGGCGGAAACCGGGGTCTGTACCGAGTAGTCCTGGCGCAGGTCAGACATCTTCAGGCAGACCGGCGGGGGGACCCAGTCCCCTCCCCCACCGTCCGTCAGGTAAGGGTTCATCTCCAGGGCCTCCACGATCCGGCCCAGCAGGAGGTTGACGTTCAACCCCGCGAAGGGGCTGCCCCCGTGGGTGCTCTGGCCCGCGGCGTAGACGAACAGCAGCACCTTGCCCACCGTACCCGTGTACAGGTAGCTGCCGGTGTCCCCCGGGAAGCGGGGGAAGAACGGCTCGGAGTTGACCGCCGCCAGGAGGTTGAGCCCCTCGCGTTTCAGCCGCAGCAGCTCCGGTACCGCGGACAGCATCCCGACCGAGCTGTCCTCCTCGTCGGGCACCGCCAGGAACAGGAGATTTCCCCGCAGGCGTTCCCGGACCCGGGCCGCCTGGTGAAGCACCTCCAGGTGCAGGGCGATGCCGAACTTCATGTCCAGCACCCCCCGCCCGAACATATACTCCCCGCTTTCGGCGTCGGCGGAAACCTCGGGGGGCAGCTCCGTCTCCCGCAGCCGCATCAGGTATTCCTCGGGGTTGAAGGCGTATCCTTTCAGCGTCCCGAACTCCTCCACCCCCACCACGTCGACGTGGCTCATCAATATCACCGTGTCCCCCGACTCCACCTCTCCCGGCAGGAAGGCGGTGATGAACCGGCGTCCCCGGGGGTCGTTTAAGGTGGGGAGCACCTTTATGCTCCCGGGGTGTTCCCGGAAGTAGTCGATCTCCATGAGCATCTCCCGCAGGGTGTCGATGATCCGGTCCTCCCCCGGGCTCCCGCTGACGCTGGGCACCTCCACCAGCCTTGTCAGGTTCGATATTATCCTCTGATGGTCCATCTGGTTTCACCTTCTCAACAGTCAAAGCTGTTTTAATTTTAACAGACTCCAGGCGGTTTTAAAAAACCCGGCGGTGTATCTGCTGAGTTTAACCGGTTATGGTGTAATATTTCTATTTTAACAGTTACTCTAAGAATAACTCTTGTGCTTTTAGTTACAAAATGCTACACTGAGGTTGATGTAAGACCTAAGGGAGAGGAATCCTCTTATCCCGAGGGAAAACGGACAAAACACCCTAAGAACGAGGAATCATCTGAGTTAGAGGGGGAGGTGGATTTATATGCATAGCTTGCTAGGCTTATCCAGAACTGGTTCAGGGTAGGCCTTTCGTGTTTTCTGTAAAGGGAGAGGTGCTTAGAATGAACGAGAACCGCCTGGGCGTGGTAGGAATCGTGATCGAGAGCCGGGAAATGGCTCCCCAGGTCAACCAGATCTTGAGCCAACACCAGGATATTATTATCGGTCGCATGGGGATACCCTACCGGCAGAGGGATGTTTCCGTGATATCCCTGATCGTCGACGGCACGACCGACCAGATCGGCTCGCTGACCGGGAAACTGGGCCGGCTGAAAGGGGTCCAGGTCAAAAGCGCCCTGGCTTCCCGCTGACGAATAAGCTTTTTTAATCAAGGAGGTTAGCGTGAAAACATTTTCGGTAGCCATCGAAAACCCTTGAGCTTAAAAAAGGGTATAGCAAACAAGGCTTTAAGAAAGCAGAAAACGAAAAAATTAAGCAGGCAGCACGATATGTTCAGGACAAACGACACCATTGGCAACCAGGAGTTTGGCAGCTTGCTTCAAGGCTTTCTCCTTTTGCTTATTACGAAGCTCCAGCGGCGTATCAACATGATAGAGATCACAAGGGTTAAAGACCTCACCGGTCTGGAGTATATGGTAAGCGGCTGTGAGCATCATTCTGGCAATGGCGATAATGGCTCGTTTCTTGCCCCGGCGTTTGGCGATCCGCTCATATTTGATGCGGTAGTAAGCGGAAAAATTCGATTTCACAGCGGCATGGGCCGCTTGTACAAGTGCGGGCTTAAGATAAACCCCGGCCCGTGTAATGCGAACCGACTTTTTTTTGCCGGCGGATTCATTGCTGGCGGGTGTCAGACCTCCCCAGCAGCATAAGCGTTTTGAGGATGAGAACTGAGACATATCCGTGCCAATCTCGGAGAGGATCGTAATGGCGATGTTGCGGTCAACTCCGGGAATGGTACCCAGTAAAGCAATGGCGCTTTCTAAGGGTGCAGCCAACCTGGCGATGGTTTGGTCGAGGTCGGCAATGAGCTGCTCCACAAAATCCAAATGTTTGCGGACGAAACGGATGCGTGCCTTCTGTTCCGCGGTCATTTGAAAACCCTCAATAGATTCGATGACCTGGTCGGCTTTCTTCTTCAAGGAGCGTTGCAGCAAAGAAACGCAATGTTTTGGATCAAAGGAATCCGAGTTTACAAGGTAGTCCGTGATGGAAGAGGCAGATTTGCCAAACATGTCGGAAACGACAGCATCAAGGGCGACATTGCAAACGGTGAAAGCGTTCTGAAAGCGGTTCTTTTCGCTGGATTTACAGGAAACAAGCTTGAAACGGTAGCGTGTGTACTCCCGCAAAATGCGGATGTTCTTGGACGGGATAAAGCTGCCGGGAACCAGACCGAGGCGAAAAAGATCGCCGATCCACTTGGAATCCTTGACATCATCCTTGTTGCCCTTAACAGCAGCAACCCACTTGGGGTTGGCGACGGTAACGCGGATGCTGTCCTCCAGCAAATTGTAAATAGGAACATAATACTTCCCGGTGCTCTCCATGCAAACGTCAAAGCAGTCGTTATCAATCAGCCACTGCTTGAACGCCAAAATGGATTTGTTGAAGGTGGAAAAACGCTTTTTCTTGTAACTCGGAACGATGCCCTGTGTTGTGATGAGCGTGGCGACGAGAAAGGTCTTGTGTACATCGACGCCACAACAGATGGGGTAAACGACTTTCAAATATCTCCCTCCTTGTACAGAAATCGTGAGGGAGAAGACAGTGACTGGATCACCGCACATTTAACACTGAGCTAAAACAATGATTAGCGTGCGGCCTCATGGCACCACTCATTTGTGCTTGCAAGGCGATCCTTACACTGGTTATCATACTGATTTAAGCCAAGAGGCAGTCTGCAACTCACCTCACCGTGCTTTGTAGTGTGCCTTTCCCTCAAGGTTATTGTACCGAAAGGATGGTTGCTGCCCATCTCAGTAGTTTTCATTACTATTTGTGTCGCCGGCAGCAGGCGGCGAAATGGAGGTTATCATGAAGACCGAAACGAAAGACTTCATCGACGAACAATACATCTGGTCGCTCCTGGACGCCAACCGGGAGCTGCCGGCGGAAGAAATAAACGGGATAATCGACCGCGCGAAGGAGGCCAGGGGCCTCGAACCCTGGGAGGTGGCGGCCCTGATCCAGACCACCGACGAGGAACTGCTGCAGCGGATTTATGCAACAGCGCGTGAGATCAAGGAAAAAATCTACGGCCGGCGGATGGTTTTCTTCGCCCCCCTCTACATCAGCAACCACTGTGTGAACGGCTGCGTCTACTGCGGCTACCACAGCTCCAACCGCGACATGCACCGGCGCAAGCTGTCCATGGAGGAGATCGCCGAGGAGGTGCGGGCTCTGGAGGAGATGGGCCACAAGCGGATAGCCCTGGAAACGGGAGAACACCCCAAGGAGTGCCCGATCGAGTACGTGCTGGAGGCGATGCGGACCATCTATGAGGTGCAGGAAGGAAACGGCAACATCCGGCGCATCAACGTAAACATCGCCGCCACCACCGTGGACGAATACCGCAAACTGAAGGAAGCGGGCATCGGCACCTACGTGCTCTTCCAGGAGACCTATCACCACGAGACCTACCGGAAGATGCACCCCAGCGGACCCAAGTCCAACTATCTGTGGCACCTGACCGCCATGGACCGGGCCATGGAAGCGGGAATCGACGACGTGGGGCTCGGCGTCCTGTTCGGGCTTTACGACTTCCGCTTCGAGGTAATGGGGCTGATGATGCACGCCCGGCACCTGGAGGAGGTCTTCGGGGTGGGCTGCCATACCATTTCGGTTCCCCGGCTGCGTCCGGCGGAAGGGGTTTCGCTCGACAACTTCCCTCACCTGGTATCCGACCAGGACTTCCGCAAGGTCATAGCTGTGCTGCGGCTGGCGGTTCCCTACACCGGGATGCTGCTCTCCACCCGCGAGCGGCCCGGCTACCGCGATGAGCTTTTCGCCCTGGGGATAAGCCAGATCAGCGCCGGCTCCTGTACCGGGGTGGGAGGCTACCGCCAGGAACCGGGCGAGAGGCGGGAGTGCAATACCGCCCAGTTCGTGGTGGAGGACGAGCGCACCCCCGAGCAGCTCATCCAGAGCCTCTGCGTGAGCGGCTACATCCCCAGCTACTGCACCGCCTGCTACCGAAGCGGCCGGACCGGCGACCGCTTCATGGCCCTGGCCAAGACGGGCGAGATCGGCAATGTATGCCAGCCCAACGCCATCCTGACCTTTAAGGAGTATCTGGAGGATTACGCCTCTCCCGAGACCCGGGAGCTGGGCGAACAGACCATCCAGAGACACCTGGAGCTGATCACCAGCAAACCGGTCCGCGACAAGACCGTCGAGCGCCTGCACCTGATCGAGCAGGGACAGCGCGATCTGTATTTTTAATATCGATGGAGGCGGTTTCTATGCAGGACACACCGAAAGCCAACCGGTTGCACATCGCCATCTTCGGGCGGCGCAACGCGGGAAAGTCCAGCCTCATCAACGCCCTGACCAACCAGGACATCGCGCTGGTGTCGGAGGTGCCGGGGACCACCACCGACCCGGTGTACAAGGCCATGGAGATACTGCCGCTCGGCCCCTGCGTGATAATCGACACCGCCGGGCTCGATGACCTGGGGGTCCTGGGAGAACTCCGGGTAAAAAAGACCCGCGAGGTCCTGAACCAGACCGACCTGGCCCTGCTGGTGGTGGACCCCACGGCGGGGGTGGACGGTTTCGAACTGGAACTGAAAGAGGAGATCGAGGCTAAAAAGATCCCCCTGGTGGGGGTGCTGAACAAGAGCGATCTCGGTGCGGCGGACGTCAAGGCCTTCGAGCGGGCGCTGGGCATCCCGCTGGTCGAGGTCAGCAGCGTGAACCGGATCGGGATAAGCCGGTTGAAGGAGAGGATCATCCAGCAGGCCCCGGTCAGCTTCGAGGAGCCCCAGATCGTGGGCGACCTGGTGAACCCGGGGGACATCTGCCTGCTGGTGGTGCCGATCGACCTGGCCGCTCCCAAGGGACGCCTGATACTGCCCCAGGTGCAGACCCTGCGGGACCTGCTGGACCACGACGCCATCGGTATGGTGGTGAAGGAGCGCGAACTGCGGGAGGCGCTGGACCGCCTGCAGGGGCCTCCCCGCCTGGTGGTGACCGACTCCCAGGCCTTTCTCAAGGTGGCCGCCGATACCCCGGACGATGTCTGGATGACCTCTTTCTCGATCCTGTTCGCCCGCTACAAGGGGGACCTGGTGGAGCTGGTCAAGGGGGCCCGGGCCATCGAGAGACTCAAGCCCGGGGACAAGGTCCTGATCTCCGAGGCCTGCACCCACCACGTTCAGGCCGATGACATCGGCCGGGTCCAGATCCCGCGCTGGCTGCGCCAGTACGTGGGTGGGGAACTGGACTTCCAGTGGTCGAGCGGCATCGGGTACCCCGAAAACCTGGAGGAGTTCAAGCTGATCGTTCACTGCGGGGCCTGCATGATCAACCGCCGGCAGATGCTCTACCGCATCCAGCAGGCCCGGGACAAGGGAGTACCGATCGTGAACTACGGGGTACTGCTGGCCTTCGTGCACGGGATACTCGACCGGGCGCTGAAACCCTTCCCCCTGGCCCGGCTGGCCTTCCAGGAGGAGTTATAGACGCACCCAGTTGTTGAAAAAGGGGCTGTCGCACTAACAGCCATAAGAAAAGAACAAAAGACGGTGACTGGCAGTGCCAGAAGCCGTCTTTTGCCGTAAAATATAGTCGATGAAAACAAACATTTTACGGCCAGATTATACATCAAC
>JABLWZ010000003.1 GCA_013178275.1 Bacillota bacterium
ATCAGGTCAGGATCGAGGCCGCTTAATTTTTCGTTATTTGTTTTTTCTTTAAAAGCTACGTTATTGAACCCTTTTGGGAGGGGTTTAGTCAGGTGTTGCCTTTCCGGAACTGTTATTTTCAGGACAGAAAGACGCTCCGAACCATAATGGGCTCATGCCCCCGCATGGCTCACCCACTATTTGGGGCCGATTGAATGCTGGGTGGTGGAAATTCCGGCAGGGTAGGGTAGATCGGGGCTGCAAAGAAGCAGGAGAACCGTCACCACACTTCGCCTAGTAATAGTCCCAGTAATAAGGTTATGTATGTACTACTGGTGTTCGAGTACCGCCCCATTTCAAGGCTTTTTTGTTAATTAATATTATTTTATCTCGTTACTCAATTATGTCTGAAATAAATAAGGCTGGGTTAAAAATATAATCGTTATTACTAAATTTTTCATTAACAATTGAGTTAGACCAAATATCTAATAATTCATTAATAGGTAAATGAGCAAAATGCTGTGAAAGTATAATTAATCCTTTAAAAATATTATTCACGACAAATCTTAAATAATCTGCATGAAACTTAATTATTGGAGGTAAAACTGAACCTCCATGAACTAACATATTTCTATTCCTATAACATTGACCTAAAAGGATTTGGTGAGAGGTTTTAGCTTTAGAAATAAAATCTAAAGTTAAACTTTTATTATTACTTATATTTAAAAGATCATTTACTTTATTTGTTAAATAAATACTACGAAGATCATTTGAGGCAAGGTTTTCTAAAAAAGACTTACGATCAAAACTTAAGACGTCCTCACCCCAATTTTTTAATCTACATCTTAAAACAAAAATTAATCGTTCGAATGATAACGAAGATAAAATATTTGGTATAGTTTTTGACATATGTGGATTTGGTATTATGGCTTCTAGGGATGACCATAATAAAGGTAATTGTATTTCTGGGTAGTCATCATTAAGTAATGCTTTTCTGAACCAATAGATCGCAGTTCTTATTTTAAATATCTTAAATGTTTTTTTATCTATCAAGTCCAAAAAATAATTTGCTGGTATACTAAATAGTTTTGTATTGTATAAAGATTCTATATGGATAAAAGAACATAAATAATGTCTATGGGGGAAATTGTCTCTATCAATTACTCTGCTGATCTGTTTAGAAGAATTATACATAAAGGAAAGCTTAACATTATTTGATTGGTCTAATAATGCCCAATGGGGTAAAGGCGTAAAATCAACATACCAAACACTACTTATAACAGCCGTATCTAGGAATAAATCCAAACGTCGTCTTGCCATATATAAGGCTTGATTATGTGATGAGGAATTAATTCGTAAGCTGGCATGAATTCTTATAGAAGTTGTTTCATTCGTTAATTTTAAAATGTTTAGAATATCTTCTTCTTCCTCTGGATATTTGGGATTAACCTTCGGATTATAAAATTCTAATCCCCCAATTGAAAGAGAATTACACAAACTACATAAAGTTTCAAGGTTATTATTAAAATCATGAAAATCAGTAGAGGCAATTATTATTGGAATTAATATCACAAATTCATTTTTTGATTCTTTAATTGTTGGTAGTATTCTCTCTTTTAGCCATTGATCTAATGTAACTTCCTTAATAAAAGGGTTTGGTAAACGGGATACTAAATTAAAACTATTATCATTATTAATTATTTCGGCTGAAAAACAACGTGTGAGAGATTGTATCTCTTCTAAAGCCCCATTATTTCTTATTAAATGAATTAGCTCAACACAAAGTCTTTCAATATAATCATAAGAAAGATTTTTTAATACTTCGTTGGCAATTGTTAAGTATAATGTACTATCATGTGATGATAATGCATTTAATAACTCATTAATTTTTTCTGAACAAATCTTTAAGGCAACGGAATCAATGTGTATTGCGGATTCTAATCTTTTTATATAATGTTCAATACCTCTTTTGGGTAGATTAGAAGGTTCATAGAATAGTTCAATAGCAACCATTCTAACATTCAAAGGAAAACCAATATAAAGATAATCATCAATCACGTCTTCCAATAAGCCAAGCCAGTAAGCAAGATTCTCTGATTTATCTTCGACTGAAAAGCCATAAGTATTGAAATGGATAATATCTTCTTTACATAAATTGATAATAAAACCTCCTGAAAAAGGAATTAATATCGGCAAAGTATATTTACAGAAACATTGTAACATATTGGGGACATAAAAACATTATTTAGACCTTTCTTTTCCCCCTCCAAAAAATTCCCAATATTTTCCCAAATTGTATTCGGGATATATTTAGAATCATAATGGAGGAATTGGCGGCGGTTTTGTAGAACATGGTATGGGTGAGGCCAATCACAAATAATATCTGGGCAAAGTAGTTATAATAAGCCATAGGATTCAAGCAGTCCTGTTAAAGGAGGTATTTTATGCCGGTCAAAGTCGGGATCAACGGATTTGGACGCATCGGCCGCCTGGTGCTGCGCGGGGCTATGAGCCACCCCATGGTGGAGGTGGTGGCGGTCAACGACCTCACCGATGTGGAGACCAATGCTCACCTGTTTAAGTACGATTCGGTCCACGGCCGCTTCCCCGGCCGGGTGTCCGCGAAGGAAGGGTTCATCGAGATAGAGGGAAGGCAGATCAAGGTGCTGGCGGAGAAGGACCCCAAGGCGCTCCCCTGGCGGGACCTGGGGGTGGACATCGTGATCGAGTCGACCGGGCGCTTCACGGACGCGAGGACAGCCTCGGCGCACCTGGAGGCCGGGGCGAAGAAGGTCATCATCTCCGCGCCGGCCAAGAACGAGGACATCACCATCGTGATGGGGGTCAACGACAAGTCGTACGACCCGGCCAAGCACAACGTCATCTCGAACGCCTCCTGCACGACCAACTGCCTGGCGCCGGTGACCAAGGTGGTCCACGAGAACTTCAGGATCACGCGGGGCTTGATGACGACGATCCATTCCTACACCAACGACCAGCGGGTGCTGGATCTGGCCCACAGCGACCTGCGGCGGGCGCGGGCGGCTTCGCTCTCGATCATCCCGACGACGACCGGGGCGGCGAAGGCGATGGGGCTGGTGATGCCGGACCTGAAGGGCAAGCTGAACGGGGTTTCGATGCGGGTGCCGACCCCCAACGTGTCGCTGGTGGACCTGGTGGCGGACGTGGAGAAGGCCACGACGGTGGAGGAGATCAACGCCAGGATGAGGGAGGCCGCGGAGGGTCCGCTGAAGGGGATACTGGCTTATTCGGACGAGCCGCTGGTATCGAAGGACTATAACGGTGACCCGCACTCGGGGATCGTGGACGGCCTGTCGACGATGGTGATGGACGGGACGATGGTCAAGGTGGTGGCCTGGTACGACAACGAGTGGGGCTATTCGCTGCGCTGCGTGGACCTGGCGGAGTACATCTCGCGGTTCTTCTAGCGCGGATTTTTTTATGCTGAATATGGAGGTAATGCAGTCGAATGTCAACCCTGGGGATTCAGGACCTGAGTGTGGAGGGTAAGCGGGTCTTTGTGAGGGTGGATTTTAACGTCCCGGTGGACGAGAGAAACGAGATCACGGATGATACCCGGATCAGGGCGGCGCTGCCGACCATAGAGTACTTGATGGGCCAGGGAGCCAAGGTGATACTGGCGAGCCACTTCGGGAGACCGAAGGGGAAGGACGAGCGCTACCGCATGGATGTGGTGGCGCGGCGGCTGTCGGACCTGCTGCACCGGCAGGTGATAAAGGCCGACGACTGCGTGGGGGACGAGCCTAAGCGGCTGATCGAAAAGATGAAGCCGGGCGAGGCCCTGCTGCTGGAGAACGTCCGCTTTCACCCGGAGGAGGAGAAGAACGACCCGGGGTTCGCGCGGCAGCTGGCGGAGCTGGCTGACGTGTACGTGAACGACGCCTTCGGCGCGGCGCACCGCGCCCACGCCTCGACGGCGGGGATGGCGGGGCTCCTGCCTTCGGCGGCGGGGTTCCTGATGCAGAAGGAGGTCAGCGCGCTGGGCAAGGTGCTTTCGAACCCCGATAAGCCTTTCATGGCCATCATCGGCGGGGCGAAGGTTTCGGACAAGATACAGCTGCTGGAGAATTTCTTGTCGCGGGTGAATACGCTGGCCATCGGCGGCGGGATGGCGAATACCTTTTTCAAGGCGCAGGGGTTCGAGGTGGGGAAGTCCCTGGTGGAGGAGAATCACCTCGATTTTGCCCGGCGTCTCATCGATGCGGCCTCGCGGCAGGGGGTAAGGCTGCTCCTGCCGGGCGAGGTGGTGGTGGCCGACCGGATGGCGGCGGACGCCAGCACTCGGGTGGTGAGCCCGCGGGAGGTCCCCGAAGGATGGATGATCCTGGACATCGGGCCGAAAGCGGTGGATCAGTTCGCCCAGGCGGTGCGGGAGAGCCGCACGGTGTTCTGGAACGGTCCGATGGGGGTCTTCGAGATCCCGGCCTTCGCGGCCGGGACGGAGGGGATGGCCCGGGCGGTGGCGAGCGCTCCCGGCACCACGGTGGTGGGCGGCGGGGACTCGGTGGCCGCTATCGAGAAGTTCGGACTGGCGGGACACATCACCCACATCTCGACCGGCGGCGGGGCGTCGCTGGAGTTCCTGGAAGGCAAGGAGCTGCCGGGGGTAGCGGCCCTGGCGGCGAAGTAGCATATATTATTTGGTAAGGAGCCGATAGTTCTATGCGTGTGCCGGTTATCGCGGCCAACTGGAAGATGTACAAGACCACCGGGCCGGCGGTCGAGTTCGTGCAGGACCTGGTCCCCCGCCTGGGAGGCCGGGAGGGGGTGGAGGTGGTGATCTGCCCCCCGTTTACCTGTATCCCCGCGGTGGCGTCCGCCCTCTTCGCGGAGGGTGAGCGCGGCATCGGGGTAGGGGCGCAGAACCTGCACTGGGAGAAGGAGGGGGCCTTCACGGGCGAGGTGTCCGCGCCGATGCTGCGGGACCTGGGATGCAGCCACGTGATAATCGGGCACTCCGAGCGCCGCCTGTACTTCGGGGAGACCGACCTGACGGTGAACCGCCGGGTGCTGGCGGCCCTGGCAAACGGGCTGACCCCGATATTCTGCCTGGGGGAGACCCTGGAGGAGCGGAGGGCGGGGATAACTCTCTCGGTGTGCGCCACCCAGCTGCACTTCGGCCTGGAGGAGGGCATCAGCGCGGAGGAAGCGGCCCGGCTGATCATCGCCTATGAACCCGTGTGGGCTATCGGTACCGGGGTCAACGCGACCCCCGGGGACGCGGAGGAGGTCATCTCCTTCCTGCGCGGGCAGCTGATGAAGGAATACGGCAGCGAGGTCGCCGAGCGGGTGAGGATACTCTACGGCGGCAGCGTGAAGCCCGACAACATCGGGCCGATCATGGCCCAGCCGAACGTGGACGGGGCGCTGGTGGGAGGCGCGAGCCTGCAGGCGGAGTCGTTCGCGGCTATAGTCGACGCTGCCCGGAAGCGATGAACCTGATTTGATTAGATCGAGGAGGAACTTGAGACTTGGTGCGTAAACCGAGACCTCTGATGCTTTTGATCCTGGACGGCTGGGGGGACTGCGACACCGGGGATGCTAACGCGGTGATCTGCGGCAACACCCCGAACTTCCGCCGGCTCAGTAAGACGTATCCTTATACCACGCTCCACACCTCGGGGGAGGCGGTGGGGCTTCCCGCCGGGCAGATGGGCAACTCCGAGGTGGGACACCTGAACATCGGGTCGGGGAGGATCGTGTACCAGGACCTGACCCGGATAGACAAGGCGATCCGGGACGGCGAACTTTTTAAAAACCCGGTCTTAAACCAGGCGATGGACGAGGCGAAGCGGAACGGCTCGGCGCTGCACCTGATGGGGCTGCTCTCGGACGGCGGGGTGCACAGCCACATCCAGCACCTCCTTGCCCTGCTGGAGATGGCGAAGCGGAAGGGGCTCACCCGGGTGTTCGTCCAGGCCTACCTGGACGGGCGCGACGTGCCGCCGTCCAGCGCCCTGGGGTACATCGACGCCCTGGAGGAGAAGATGCGGGAGCTGGGAGTGGGCAGGATCGCCTCGGTGGGAGGGCGCTACTGGGGAATGGACCGCGACAAGCGCTGGGACCGGGTGGAGAAGCACTACCGGGCCTTCGTGCTGGGCGAGGGACTGAAGGCGGCCTCGGCCCGCCAGGCGGTGGAGGAGTCTTACCAGCGCGAGGAGACCGACGAGTTCGTGCAGCCGACGCTGGTGGTCGGGGACGATGGGAAGCCGCTGGGGACCATGAATGACGGTGACGCCATCATATTTTTCAACTTCCGGGCGGACCGGGCCCGGGAGATCACCCGCGCCCTGGTGGAGAGCGACTTCGAGAGCTTCCCGCGGGAAAAGTGGCCAAAGGTCTTTTACGTATGCATGACCCAGTACGACGCGACGATACCCGCGCCGGTGGCGTATCCCCCGCAGGAACTGGCCAACACCCTGGGAGAGGTCCTGGCGCAAAAGGGGCTGCGGCAGCTGCGGATCGCCGAGACGGAGAAGTACGCGCACGTGACCTTCTTCTTCAACGGCGGGGTGGAGGAGCCCAACCCGGGCGAGGACCGGGTGCTGATACCGTCGCCCAAGGTGGCGACCTACGACCTGAAGCCGGAGATGAGCGCCCTGGAGGTGACGGCTCGGGTCCTGGAGGAGATAGGGTCCGACAAGTACGACGTCATCATCATGAACTACGCGAACGCCGACATGGTGGGACATACCGGGATGATGGACGCGGCGGTGCAGGCGGTCAACGTCCTGGACGAGTGCCTGGGCAAGGTGGTCGACCAGGTTCTGGAGCGCGGAGGCGCGGTGCTGGTGACCGCCGACCACGGGAACGCCGAGGAGATGAAGGACCCCGAGACGGGCGCGCCGCACACCGCCCACACCAGCAGCCCGGCCCCGTTTATCCTGGTGTACCCCGACCTCGTCGGGACGAGGCTCCGGGACGGGGGGGCGCTGGAGGATATCGCCCCGACCATGCTGCGGCTTCTGGAGATTCCCCAACCCGCCGAAATGACCGGCCGGGATTTGATAAAGGGTTAAAACAATGAAAGCGAGAGGTGTTTTATGAGTACGATCGTTGATGTGATCGCCCGGGAGATCCTGGACTCGCGGGGCAACCCCACGGTTGAGGTGGACGTGTACCTGGAGGATGGGGAGATGGGGCGCTTCGCGGTTCCCTCGGGGGCATCAACCGGCATGCACGAGGCGGTGGAGCTTCGGGACGACGAGGAGGGGCGGTTCCTGGGCAAAGGGGTGCTGAACGCCGTGGACAACGTGAACACGGTGATCGCGCCCGAGGTGATAGGGCTGAGCTGCCTGAACCAGGCGGAGATCGACCAGCTGATGATCGACCTGGACGGGACCCCCAACAAGGGTAAACTCGGGGCCAACGCCATACTCGGCGTCTCCATCGCGGTTGCCAAGGCGGCGGCGGAGCTGGTGGGACTGCCCCTGTACCAGTACATCGGGGGGGTAAACGCCCGCACCCTGCCGGTGCCGATGATGAACGTTATCAACGGCGGGAAACACTCGGACAACAACCTGTCCCTCCAGGAGTTCATGATCGTCCCGGCCGGGGCGGTGAGCTTCTCCGAGGCGGTCCGCATGGGCGCCGAGGTCTACCACAACCTGAAGTCGGTGCTGAAGCAGCGCGGTTTCAGTGTGGCCATCGGCGACGAGGGCGGGTTCGCGCCCAACCTGGGCTCCCACGAGGAGGCGCTGGAGGTGATGGTGCAGGCCATCGAGAAGGCCGGCTACAAGCCGGGCGAAGATGTCTTCCTGGCCCTGGACCCGGCGGCGACCGAGTTTTTCAAGGACGGGCGCTACGTCTTCGAGGCCCTGGGTGAGTCCCGCACCACCGAGGAGATGGTCGGGTACTACGAGGGACTGGTGAACCGCTTCCCGATCATCTCGATCGAGGACGGTCTGGCGGAGGATGACTGGGACGGCTGGAAGCTGATGACCGAGCGGCTGGGGAGCCGAATCCAGATCGTGGGCGACGACCTGTTCGTGACCAACCCGCAGCGGCTGAGGATGGGGATCGAGCGGGGGGTGGCCAACAGCGTACTGATTAAACTGAACCAGATCGGGACCCTGACCGAGACCCTGGACACTATCGAGATGGCCAAGCGGGCCGCGTATACCACGGTGATCTCGCACCGCTCGGGTGAGACCGAGGACGCTACCATCGCGGACGTCGCGGTGGCGGTCAACTCGGGGCAGATCAAGACCGGGGCCCCCGCCCGCACCGACCGGGTGGCCAAGTACAACCAGCTGATGCGGATCGAGGAGGAGCTGGACGAGATGGCCCGCTACCCGGGGCTGCAGAGCTTCCGGCAGCTCAGGCGGTAGGGCAGCCGGTAGGAACGAATAATACTTGTCTAGCAATAAAGTGTTTAATCTGCCGACGCTCACCCGGGTGCCGGCAGGTTTTTATTTAATCCTTGACAACTAGACGACCGGTCTAATAGTATAGAGGTATGAAAAAATCTACCCGCGACCTGATAATCGAAACCGCCAGCGGCCTGATAGAGAAATACGGCTTCAACCACACCGGGATCAATGAGATCCTGAAGCAGGCCAATGTGCCCAAGGGGTCCTTCTATTACTACTTCGAGAGCAAGGAGGCGCTGGGCCACGCCGTAATCGAGAAGGCCGCCCAGGACCGTTACGCCGTGATCGAAGAGGCCCTCGCCTCGGTGCCGGGAAGCCCGCTGGAGAGGATGCGGCGGGTTTTCGAGATGCAGATCGAGCAGTATGACGTGGAGGCGGTGCACAGCTGCATCCTGACTAAACTGGGGCAGGAGATGGCCGAGCAGCACGAGGGGTTCCGGGAGAAGCTGGAGCAGGTGTTCAAGCGGATCGTACAGTGTTACGCGGATGTTTTCGAGCAGGCCAAGGAGGCCGGCGAGCTGCCCGACGGCACCGACAGCATGAAGCTGGCCGAGTTCCTGTTCGCGGTCTCCGAGGGGTCGGTCATGCTGGCCAAGCTCAAGAAGTCGAAAGAACCGCTGAAGAACTTCCTGGAGCAGTTCAATCGACTGACGGAGGGAAAATAAATTTTTTTGCCGGTTTCTAGTAGACCGGTCTAATGGAAATCAAAAAAATGGGGGTGTTTCAGGGTGGGAGCTGATATCAAGGCGAACCGGGAACCGTTACTCATGGTCGACCGGGAAAAGTGCAGCGGGTGCGCTGCGTGTCTGGAGGTCTGTCCGATGGGATTGATCGCTCTCGACAGCGGTGGATTTCCGATGGAGGCCGGAGATCGGGAAATGCCGTGCATGGGGTGCGGGCACTGCGTGGCCGTCTGCCCTCTGGACGCGATGGAGCACACGGCTTCGCCGCTGGAGGATTCGCCGGTGGTTCCGAGGGAGCTGCTGCCCAGCGCTGAGCAGGTAAGCTGGCTCCTAAAGAGCCGGCGGTCGATCCGAGAATTTAAGCAGCGGCCGGTGGAAGAGGAGAAGATTACCGAACTGATCAGGACCGCCAGCTGCGCCCCCAGCGGCGCCAACGTCCAGCCGGTGGAGTGGATAGTGGTAAACCGGCCGGAGACCATGGACTGCGTCCGGGAGGTGACCCTGGAGTGGATAAAGGAACTGGTACGGCAGCAGCACGAACTGGTGAGGAACATCCCGGTCGAAAGATACCTGCGGGACATGGAAGGCGGGAAGGACCGGTTGCTGAGGGGCGCCCCCGCCCTGGTCATCGCCAAGGCCGACAAGAACTCCATCCACACCAGGCAGGACATCGAGATAGCGTTGTCTTATTTCGAGATCGCCGCCGCTTCCCAGGGGCTGGGCACCTGCTGGCTGGCACAGGTCGCGCGGGTGATCCAGTTTTACCCGCCGATGCGGGAGCTGCTGGGGATGAGCGACGACGACGAGTACTACTTCTCGATGCTGCTGGGCTACCCGAAGTACACCTACCGCCGGGTGCCGAAGCGCCGGGAGCCGAGGATCAGTTTTATGTAGGGGATGACCTTCTTTCTCGCCGTACGATTCCGGCCGGGACTTTTACAGCTTGCCTTTCCTCCGCGTGTGTGCTAAAATGTTGAGAGAATTTTGGGCAAAGTGAGGTTAAACCCTGATGCTGAAAACTATTCTCCTGGTTCTTGATATATTCGTGGCCCTGGGACTGATCAGCACCGTGCTGCTGCAGTCGGGCAAGAGCGCCGGGCTGTCGGGGGCCATCGCGGGAGGCGCGGAGCAGATATTCGGCAAGAAGAAGGGGATGGACGATCTGTTCAGCCGTATCTCCACCATCCTGGCTATCGCGTTCATGGTCCTGACCCTCGTGTTGTCGCTGATCTAGGCTCGTGCTCGGTTGAATCCGCAAGTACAAGTTATAGCTCTTTTTAAAATGCGCACCCCCGGGGGTGCGCAGGCTGTTGGTCGGGGGTTATTCTAGTGGTTGAAGAGTATTCGGTCCATCCCCAGGCGAGACCTTACAGTTTCCCGGGCCGGGAGGTCGGGTGCCTGCTGGTGCACGGGTTTACGGGTTCGCCGCCCGAGCTTCGGTCCCTGGGCGACCACCTGGCCGCCCGCGGCTGGGCGGTGGAAGCCCCGCTGCTGAAGGGGCACGGGACCAGGGTGGCTGACCTGGCGAATACCACCTGGAGGGACTGGATGGAGAGCGCGCGGGAAGGGCTCGTGAGGCTGCGGAGCCAGCCGGTGAGAGATGTCTTCCTGATCGGGATGTCGATGGGGGGGCTGCTCTGCCTCTACTTGGCCGATGCGCTGGGGGATGTATCGGGGGTGGTGACCCTGAATACCCCGATCTGGCTGCGCGACCGACGGACGGCTTTCGCGCCCCTGCTGCGATTGGTGAACCAGGTCAACCCGCGGTGGTTGGCCGAGATCCCCAAGCGGAAGGGAGAGGCCGGCGCGGCGCGTGGGGAGCGTTTCGGGTATGACTCGGTTCATCCCCGGGCGATGACCGAGATGCTGGGCCTGGTGAGAGAGGTGCGGAGACTGCTGGGGAGGGTGAAGGTCCCCGTCCTGATCGTGCAGTCCCACGCTGACGAAACGGCGGAGCCGAAGAGCGCGGGGTACCTCTACGACAGCCTGGGCAGCGCGGATAAACAGGTGCTGTGGCTCACGGAGGCGCCGCACCTGCTGTTTGAGGGCAGCGAAGCGGGGATGGTCCGGGAGGCGGTAGAAAATTTTATCCTGAAACGGACTGCTCCCGACCCAAAATAGTAAATAATAATAAGAAAGACAGGAGGGTGACTATGCCCACGAGAGGGAAGGCACTGACGGTACTGGAGGAGAACATCACCACGGATAACCTGATCAAGCACATGCTGGCGGTGGAAGCGGTGATGCGGCGGCTGGCCCGGCACTTCGGGGAGGATGAGGACCTCTGGGGGATGGTCGGGCTGCTGCACGACGTCGACTACGACCTGACCAAGGACGACCCCGAGCGGCACGCTATCCTGGGCAGCGAGATACTGCAGGGAAAGGGTTTTGCCGCCGATATCGTGGAAGGGGTCAGGAAGCACAGCCCCAGCCTCCCGCTGCGGGAACGGCTGATCGATAAGGCGCTCTATGCGACCGACCCGGTGACCGGGCTGATCACCGCCGGGGCCCTGATCAAGAAGGAGAAGAGCCTTTTCGCGATCGACGTGCCTTTCCTGGTGAAACGGATGAAGGAGAAAGCCTTTGCCCGGGGAGCCAACCGCGAGGATATACGCTCCTGCGAAGGGTTCGGCCTGTCCCTGGAAGAGTTCCTGGGACTCAGCCTGGAAGCCATGCAGGGGATCGCGGACGAACTAGGGCTCCGGTGAGGGCATAGTAAAAAACAAGGAAGAGTATGAAGCTAGAAAAAAAGAAACATGGAAAGCGGCCGCATGCGAAGCCGCAAATAATGGGGAAACTGCAGGGACACTCCCGCGGTTTCGGGTTTGTAATCACTGACAAGGACAGCAAGGACATCTACATAGCCCCGGAGGACATCGGCGGGGCGATGCACAACGATCAGGTCGTGGTGCGGCTAAAGGACTGGTGGAGGAACCAGGACCGCCCCGAGGGGGAGATCATCGACGTTACCGAGCGGGCCAACCAGCGGGTGGTCGGCACCTACCATAGGGTGGGGCGGACCAGCTCGGTGCTGCCCGACGACCAGCGGCTGACATCGAACATCCTGATCCCGCGCGAGGCGGCCAACGGCGCCAAGAGCGGGGACAAGGTGGTGGTGGAGATCACCCGCTGGCCCGAGAACCGGCGCGCCCCGGAGGGACGCATCCAGGAGGTGCTGGGCGCCAAGGGGATGCCCGGGGTGGACGTGCTCTCGCTCATCCGCAAGTTCGACCTGCCCGACGACTTTCCCAAGAAGGTGCGCCGCGAGGTCAGGTCGGTGCCCGAGGAGGTGCCGGTATCGGAGATCGAGACCCGCTACGACCTGCGGCACCTGCCGATCGTGACCATCGACGGGGATGACGCCAAGGACCTGGACGACGCGGTCTCGATCGAGAAGCTGGAGAACGGCGGCTACCTGCTGGGGGTGCACATCGCGGACGTGGCGCACTACGTGCGGGAGGGAAGCGCCCTCGACGAGGAGGCTTACCAGCGCGGGACCAGCGTGTACCTGGTGGACCGGGTGGTGCCGATGCTGCCGAGGGAGCTGTCCAACGGCATTTGCAGCCTGAACCCTAAGGTTAACCGGCTGACCAAGTCGGCCTTCATGGAGTTCGACCCCCGGGGTGAGCTGAAGGCCTACGGCCTGGTGAAGTCGGTGATCCGCACCAGCGAGCGGATGACCTATAAAAAGGTGAGGCTGATACTGGAGAGCCTGGGACTGGTCGAGCGGCCGGACGACGTCTCTCCCGAGGCCTATGATGGGATAAAGCAGTACGAGTATCTGTTCGGCGAGTTCCGGCTGATGCACGAGCTGACCGAGATCCTCCGCCGGCGGCGGATGAAGCTCGGGAGCCTGGACTTCGACCTCCCCGAGTGCAAGGTCGGGCTGGACGAAGAGGGCCGGCCGGTGGAACTCTACCGCTACCCGCGCTCCATCGCGGATATCCTGATCGAGGAGTTTATGCTGGCGGCCAACGAGGCGGTGGCCCGGCACCTGATAAAGCTGGAGCTGCCCGGTGTCTACCGGGTGCACGAGCAGCCCGACGACCTGAAGATCGAGGCGCTGGAAAAGTCGCTGGCAGCCCTGGGCTATCCCCTGGGTCACAGCGGTAAGGTCAGCCCCAAGGTGCTGCAGGGGCTGCTGGAGCGGGTGAAGGATAAGCCCGAGGAGCGGATCATCAACACCCTGGTGCTGCGTTCGCTGAAGCGGGCGCGCTACGCGCCGAGTTCGCTGGGACACTTTGGCCTGGCCAAGCGGTTTTACCTGCACTTTACGTCACCCATCCGCCGCTACCCGGACCTGCTGGTGCACCGGGTGCTGGAGGAGACCCTCCCCGGGGAAGGATACTTCCACCCGCAGGGATGGAGGCCGCAGACCAGGGCGGGTGAACTGCCGGGGCCGGTGGTGATAAAACCCCGGCGGAAGCCGGAGGAACTGGAGAAGGTGGTCAGCCGCCTGCGGGAGATGGTCCCGGATATAGCGGAGCAGTCATCGGCGCGGGAGGCGATGGCCGACGAGGCCGAGCGCGAGAGCGTCGACATGAAAAAGGTCGAGTACATGGTACAGCACCTGGGAGAGGTTTTCCCGGGTGTGATCTCGGGGGTAACCCCGTTTGGGGTATTCGTGGAGTTGGAGAACCTGGTGGAGGGCCTGGTCCGGGTGGCCAGCATCACCGACGACTACTACGAGTACGTCGAGGCCCCGCCTTCACTGGTAGGGGAGCGCAACCACCGGGTGCTTCGGATCGGCGAGCCGGTCCAGGTGCAGGTGGCGCGGGTCAGCGTGGAGGAGAGGCTGATCGACTTTGTCCTGGTGGAAGATCAGGAGCCGAAGAGGGGTGACAAGGGTGGCAAACGAAGGGAAAAAAGGAGCCATAAAGGTCGTGGCCGAAAACCGAAAGGCAAGGCACGACTATAGCATAGAGGATGCCTTCGAGGCGGGCATCGCCCTGACCGGGACCGAGGTCAAGTCGCTGCGGGCGGGCAAGGCCAACCTGCGCGACAGCTACGGCGAGGTCCGAAACGGGGAACTCTTCCTGGTGAACGCCCACATCAGCCCCTACGAACAGGGGAACCGCTACAACCACGACCCCCGCAGGCCGAGAAAGCTCCTGATGCACCGGCTGGAGATCAACCGGCTGTTCGCCAAGGTGCAGCAGCAGGGGATGACCCTGGTGCCGCTGAAGCTGTACTTCAAGTCGGGGCGGGCCAAGGTGGAGCTGGCCCTGGCCAAGGGCAAGAAGACCTACGACCGCCGCGAGGACATAGCCGCCCGCGACGCCGAGCGGGAGATCCGCCGCGCGGTGAGGGAGCGGGAGAAGGGCGACTACTAAGCTCAATGAAAACTGGACAGAACTCGCCCGGGAGCGAGCTTTAGTGAGAGCGGACCGGGCGGATGAATAAACCGGCGGCGCGGGAATATAATCCAGGGTTTATGGCTAAAAGCGCCGCTGGATAGATGAATCGGCACGTGTTATAATAGTCATGCGTCAAAGGATTGATTTATGGGGGTGTAATGGTTTCGACGGGGGATTTTGATGGCAGGGGCAGCGAGCCGGGATCCCACCAGCCCGTTAAACGGTGGAAACAACAATAACTGCCAACGATAATTACGCTTTAGCCGCTTAATGCGGCTACGTTCTACCTGGGAGGCCTGCGGCCCGGGCTAGGGCGACGACTAGCAGGATACCGAACGGCCAATTCTCGGAGGCTGTAGAGGGAATCTTATCGAGATAGCGGACGCGGAGCCCGTCTGTGGGCGCCGTTGCGAGCGAAGAACCAATACGCAGACTGCGCTCGGAGAAGCTGCTGTGGTCGGTCTTTCGGACGGGGGTTCGACTCCCCCCACCTCCACCATATTGTGTGCTCAATTTAGATGCAGGGCCGTTTTGCCCAGTAACTATGCAGGTTTTGAGCCTCTCAAAAGCGATTTTAAGAGGCTCAAATTTTGTAGATGCATTTGGGGCTTTCAGGTATACCGTGGGGATTTGAACCCTCGTATGAATTCCATAATAATAAATCATCACATAATCTGATTTTGAGAGGCTGGGCAAAGATGCGGCCTCTTTTAATATAAACAGCATATTGTAAATGAGCGGGTGTGCTTTCAATGAAAACGCACCCGCTTTTTTTATGCCCTTTTTTAAGCACATCAAAAACGACAGGAGGAAAGAAAATGTCCGTACTGTGCATATTCCGGCCCAGATCGACCACCCATTCCGTTTTCGACCGACCACTTATTCCGTTAAACATCGACCACTCATTCAGGATTAACCGACCACCAGTTTAGCTCCCAGCCATATAACCCTATCCAGTCACTCCTCGAAGGTTTTCGAGAACGATAGCGAAAACCTTTTTATTGGCTGCAAGGTCGAAAAAACTTTCGAGGAGGCTTTCTATGCGTAAAACGAGAGAGATTCTATGTCTCAAGTGGGAGAAAGGCCTGGCCCTGCGACAGATTGCCAGAAGCCTTAACATTTCCCACAGCACGGTCAAGGACCACTTGTCCAGGGCAGAACTGGCCAAGCTTTCTTGGCCATTACCCGAGGACATGAATGACAATGTCCTGGAGGAACTGCTCTTCCCCAGCAGGCTAAACCGCATCCCAAGTCATCAGCCGGATTTCGCCTACATCCATAAGGAGCTTCGAAAAAAAGGAGTGACGCTAGAGCTTCTATGGACGGAATACAAACGAGAACACCCTGATGGCTACCAGTACAGTTGGTTCTGCGATCTTTATCGCAATTGGCGCGGGCAGATAGATATCTCCATGCGCCAGGTGCACAAGGCAGGCGAGAAGCTGTTTGTCGACTGGGCTGGTCAAACTTTGCCCATAGTTGACAAAGATACCGGGGAAACCCGCCCGGCCTATCTCTTCGTGGCAGTTCTCGGAGCCAGCAACTACACCTATGCCGAGGCCAGTCTGACCCTGGATCTGCCTTCCTGGATTGCCGTCCACTGTAGAGCTCTGGCCTTCATTGGCGGGGTTCCCCTCTTAATAATACCCGACAATGCCAAGACCGCGGTAGTCAAACCGGATTACTACGAACCGGTCGTCCACGCTGCTTATCAAGAGATGGCCGACCATTACGGTACCGTGATCCTGCCGGCCCGAGCCAGAAAAGCGAAGGACAAGGCGAAGGCGGAAAAGGGCGTACAGTTCTTGGAAAATTGGCTGCTGGCCCCCCTAAGAAACCGCACCTTTTTCAGCCTGTTCGATTTAAATCAGGCTCTGCGTCTCAGCCTTGAGAACTTGAATGAGCGCCCGTTCCAGAAACTTGAAGGCTCAAGGAAAACGCTTTTTAAGGCCCTGGATAAGCCGGCTCTCAAGCCACTGCCCCCTACGCATTATGAGTTCGCTTACTGGAAAAAGGCCAAAGTGAATATCGATTGCCACATCCAAGTGGAGAACAACTTCTACAGCGTGCCTTACAAATTGGTGCGAAAGCAGGTGGATGTCCGCATCACCGCCACCACGCTGGAGGTGTTCTTCAAGGGAGAAAGGGTCAGTTCCCACTCCCGGTGCAGCGGCAGGGGCCAGTATGCCACCGACTCCAGCCACTTTTCTCCGGCCCACCGCAGCTACCTGGAATGGACTCCGGAGAGGCTCATCAGCTGGGCCGAGAATGTCGGGACCCATACCTCCCATCTGGTGCGGCGCATCTTGGAGACGAAAGCCCATCCCGAACAGGGCTACCGCTCCTGCCTGGGCATCATGCGTCTGGTCAAACGTTACTCTCAAGAAAGACTGGAGGCTGCATGTAACCGGGCACTTGAATCCGGGGCCTGCTCCTACAAAAGCGTCAACTCCATCTTAGAAAAAGGCCTGGACCAGGTGACGTTCGGAGGTGCCGTAAAGGCATTTTCCTACTCCAAACATGCCAACGTCAGAGGGCCAAAGTATTACAGCGACAAGGAGGAGTAGCCATGCTGAACCAGCACACCGTAGAGAGACTCCGCGCAATGCGCCTCAAGGGTATGGCCGAGGCCCTGCTTGAGCAGAACAACAACTCCGAGATCCAGTCATATACCTTCGAGGAACGTCTGGGTTTTTTGGTTGATCACGAGTACATCTCGCGTCAGAACCGACGTCTGGCCCGTCTTTTGAAACAGGCCAAGCTCCGGCTGCCAGCCAGTGTGGAAGATATCGATTACCAGCAGCACCGGGGACTGGACCGCGCTCTTTTACGCAGCCTGTCAACCTGTGAGTGGATAGGGTCAAACCTCAATTGTTTGATCACCGGCGCCACCGGCACGGGGAAAACATACTTGTCTTGTGCCTTGGCCAATGCCGCCTGCCGGCATAATCTCAGTACCCGGTACTACCGCGTCTCTACTCTGCTTGCAGAGCTGACTGCCGCTAGGGGTGACGGTTCCTACTCCCGCCTGATTCGCCAGTTATCCAATTATGATCTGCTGGTAATAGATGACTGGGGTCTTGCTCCCTTCAAGGATTTTGAAGGACACGATCTTTTGGATGTGATCGAAGAGCGCAATGGTAGAAGCTCTCTGATTATCGCCAGTCAGTTGCCACTTGAAAACTGGCACGAAACTTTGCCAGATCCCACCCTGGCCGATGCCATCATGGACCGCATCATCCACAACTCGTATCGGATATTCTTAAAAGGTGAGTCCATGAGAAAGGTGGCTGTAAACAAGCAGATCACCGCCACCACCTAATACGATCGTCTTCCAACTTAATTCGTACAGGATGGCGTGATTAAGATGCGTCATCCTTCTTTTTCGACGCTTCGCTCCGAGGTGGTCGAGTTCCCTGGAATCGCCGGTCGACTTAAAACGGAATAGGTGGTCGGCTGAGAACGGAATCAGTGGTCGATTCCGATGGAATAAGCATACTGCAGAAAGTAATGACAGTAACCCTGATGCGGGCTGACCTTTACGACAGTCCCGCCTATGCCGGCGTGCACCTGCAGCTCCCCGCACACCAAAGTGAGATGCAGGACGCGCTGGAACGAGCGAGGATTACCGAAAATCAGCCATACAAAACCGTGGAGTGCTGCAACAGCCAGGGCGAGTACCTTGAATTCATCCCTGAAAACTCGTCTCTTGCAGAGCTGAACTTCCTCGCGCAACGGATCAGCGGAATGAAGGATCACGAAAAGCTGATATTCAACAACTTCGTGGCCGCAGAGAAAAATCCCACCGATATGAAAAAGCTCATTAACATCACCTACAACCTGAAGGAATGCCAAATCATAGGCGGAATCGGTAATGACAAAGACCTCGGCAAATTTTATGTTGAAAACGATATGGTCGATGAGCTGCGGGATGTGCCCGATGAGGTGCTGAAATACCTAGACTACGAAAAGATCGGACTCTCTTGCCGGGAAGCAGAAAAAGGAGGTTTTATCGGCGACAGCTACGTAATCAACAATGCCGCTGAATTCCATGAAGTCTATGACGGCGTCCATCTGCCTGAGCAACCCGTCGACGAAGACTATGTGTTTAAACTGCTCATTTACCACGGTGATTCTTATCCGGAAGGCGAGGATGCTTGCACCTGTCTCAAGCTTCCCGCTGCAGCCGATGATATCGCCTGCGTCTTGAAAGAGCGGAATATTCCCAGCCTTGACGGATGTGTTGTTTATAAAAATGAAAGCACCATTCCTCGACTGAGCGGTGTGTTTTCCGAATATGAGGACATTGATAAAATTCGGCTATTGGCTGACCGGATCAGCGAACTGAAAGATCGGGGCATGATGGCCAAATACAAAACTGTCCTCGAATTCATGGACTGCACCGACATCGACCTCGCCCTTGACCTTACGCAAAACCTCGGCTGCTTCGACTTTCACCCGGAAATGTCTTCGCCGGGGGATTACGGCAAGCTAGCTTTACAGAAAATCTCCGGGTTAAAGCCGGACGATACCGCTCTAAAACTTCTCAGATTCGAGTGGTATGGCCGCGCCATGATGGAGCAGGACGGCGTCGACGCCACCGAGTATGGCCTGATCCTCCGCAATGAAAAAGAATTGGCACTGGAATATTCCCGGCCGTCCAAGGGAATAGGTCAGCAAATGCTTTGAAAGGAGTGTGAAGCCCTTGAAACCGGACTCGCGTAATGAAGCCTTTAAGTTGATTGAAGCTGCGGATCATCCGAACACTTCTGTCACAGAACTGTTGGATGATCCGTCTCCGGCACAGCAGATGACCTGAATTCATAAACGCTATAAACCCTAAACCAAAAAAGGCAAACGAACATATGGACGCTGCCCGAAAAGGCGGCGTCTTTTTTTGCTGCCGGAAAGGAGCCGGATCATGTACCTAGATGCAAAACCGCAGGAGAAAAAAGAAAACGGCGTCGCTCCCCCGCCGCCAAGACAAATCTATGCCGTCCCCCTCCCCAAAGATATAAATCGGTGCGAAGGCTGTCCTTATCCCGGCGTCGGCTTTATCTGCTGGAGCGGAGACGGAAGCTGCCTGCGCACCGAGATGGACCGCGTCGGCAGGCCGGGGAGGCGATGCGATTGAACAGCATCATCAGCTGGGTGGGCGGTAAAAAAGCTTTGCGCCCCCTCATCTACCAGCGGATGCCCAAGGAGTTCGGGCGGTACATCGAGGTCTTCGGCGGCGGCGGCTGGGTGCTGTTCGGGAAGCCGCCCGACACAGGCATGGAGGTCTACAACGACTTCAACTCCGATCTGGCCAACCTGTTCCGCTGCGTCAGGGACCGCCCCTTGGCCTTGCTGAAGGAGCTGAACTTCCTGCCCCTCAACGGCAGGGATGAATTCAATGTCCTAAAAAAGTATTTGGAGCAAGAAGAGTTCACCGGCGAATATCTGCGGGAGGAAATGGAGCTGGCCCAGAACTGCCTGCCTCCGCCTCAGTTCGAGGAAATCAAAGCCATCCTCATCGAGAACGCCGCCATGAATGACATTAAGCGGGCCGCCGCTTTCTTCAAGCTGATCCGCTACAGCTACGGCAGCGGCTGCACCTCCTACAGCTGCCAGCCCTTCGATATCCGCAAAACCTTTGACCTCATCTGGTCCGGCAGCCGCCGGCTCAAAGACACGGTGATCGAGAACAAGGACTTCGAGGCGTTGATCCGTCAGTACGACCGGGACAACGCCTTTTTTTATTGCGATCCGCCCTACTTCGAAACCGAAGGCCACTACGCGGTGGAATTCCGTAAAGAGGATCATGCGCGGCTGCAGGACACGCTGGCCAGCTGCCAGGGCAAATGGCTGGTTTCCTACAACGACTGCCAATACATTCGGGAGTTGTATGAAGGCTTCCACATCGAAGCCGTCAGCCGCGTCAACAACCTGGCCCAAAGGTACGACAGCGGCTGCGAATTTCCCGAAGTCCTCATCTCCAACTACGACACCTCGGAGGGCATGCGGGAAGCCCCGATGCAGATAGGGCTGTTTGCTCTCCCAGATGACATATACAACACGGAATAGCGGCTTAAAGAAGTTGAGTGAAATTGAACATGCCCCGATGACGGGGCACCAAGGAGGAACCGTTTATGAAAATGATTGAAATGCAAAGAACCATAGACGAACAGGGACAACTCATCGTCCCCGCCCGGCTTCTGCGGGACATGGGGCTGGTCCGCGGCGACACGGTGAAGCTCGCCTGCATCAGCGGCTCCGCCGACTCCATCCGCAATACCTTTAAGGAATTGGTCCTGACGACCGACGTCATAACCACCCTAGAAGACGACGAGGACGCGGAACTCTCCCTGCCCCATGAGCTGCTGGAGGCGGCGGGAATTCCCGTGGACAGCGATCTCGAAATCGTCTGCGCCAAGGGAGCGGTGGTCATTTTGGAGGCTGACCTGCTGGACAGCCTGCCCGACGACCTGCGGAAGCTGTTCGCCGACCTGGGCATCCATCCCGACACCGTACGGGAAGTCATGAGAAACGGAGGTGTTTTCGATGGCCGGTAAAGGCATTTACAAGGTGCTGGACGACAAAGGCCGCATCCTGATCCCCAAAGAACTCCGCGCGGCAGCGGAGATGCAGCCGGGAGACATCATCAAGCTGGGCATCCAAAAGGGGGTGATTACCGCTAAAAAAGTCGACCTCATCGAGGTGGGCGACCAGTCCCCGCAGGTGGTGGAGGACTATGTGTTCTCCGCCGTCAAGACCATGGAAAGGCCAACCCTGCTCTCCCTGGCGGCGCGGCTCATCGCTCTTCTCGAAGAAAACAATCCATAAAATCAACGGAAAGGAAGGAAAAATCCATGAACCCGAAAAGCAGGACAATCTGCGTCCTAGTCCTGGTTCTGTCCCTGCTGCTTGGCAGCGGTGCATACTCCGCGGCGGCCCGGTTCCCCGACATCGAAGGACATTGGGCGGAACCGATCATCACCGAGCTGGCGGACAGGGGAATGATCAAGGGCTACCCCGACGGAACGGTCAGGCCGGATGCCACTATCACCAGAGGCGAATTCGCCGCCCTGCTGGCCAGGCATCTGGCGCTGGACCCGACAACGGCAGAGAGAGAACCGCCCGCTTTTGACGACATTGCCGGCCATTGGTCGGAGCGAAACATCGAGGCGCTGGCAGACCAGGGCGTCCTCAATCCAGCGGATTATGACGGCAGTCTGCGGCCCGACGAACCCATCACCCGCATGGAAATCATCCGTATGCTGGTTATGGCCATCGGCCGGGGCGAACCGGCGAAACTGCCCGCGGGCTATACCGGTTTTACGGACGATCAGGCCGTCCAAGACTCCGACAAGGGATATGTCGTCATTGCAATTCAGTATGAGCTAGTCAAAGGCTATCCCGACAACACCATCCGGCCGGCGGGCAAAACCAGCAGGGCCGAAGCCTTCGCCCTGCTGGTGCGTCAGGATGAGGCTTGGGAAAGGATCAAAAAAGAAAGCGCAAAGCCGGAGGAAAAGAAACAATCCCCCGGCGGTTCGGGCGGCGGCTCCGCCGGCCATCCGGGGGCACAGGTGGCCTTTGAGCTGCCGGAGTATACCTATACGGACAGGACGGTTACTGTTACAGCTGCAGTCACGCCCGGCGACCTTGAAATCCGGTGGTCGGTAGCCAAGGACGGCGAGGCCGCGTCCTGGGACAGCGTCATTGACGGCAGCCTGGGCGGCGAAGGCGGCACCATCGCCTTCAAGGAAAAAGGCCGCTATGCAATCACCGCCACGGTCATTGACGCCGCCGGCCGGAGCTTCACCCACAGCCGGGCCATCACGGTCTACCCGGTGGCGAGCATGGCCTTTGAGCTGCCGGCCATGGTCCACACCGACACCGTAATTGACCTGGCCGCCACCCTGACGGAGATGGACGGACTGACCGCCGATTGGAGCCTAACCAGAAACGGCGAGGCGGTTTCCTTACATGACTATGTGGAGGGCGAGCTGTCAAACAGCGGCGGCTCCCTCCGCTTCACGGAAAAAGGCGTGTACGCCCTGACCGCCAGGGTGGTCGACGCCATAGGCAGAGAGTTTGCAAGCACGGCAACAACCACGGTGTACCCCGTTGGCGCGGCCGGTTTCTACCTGCCGGAAATAACCCACACCGACCAGACGGTGATCGTCGAAGCCAGCTTTGCCAACATCGACAGCGCCACGGCGGTCTGGACGCTGACCAGAAACGGCGCACCGGCCGAACTTGGCGACTGCTTTGAGGGAACATTGACCAACAACGGCGGCAGCGTCCGCTTCAAAGAAAAAGGCGAATATGTTTTGGCCGCCGCCTTTACCGATCCGGCCGGCAGAACCTACGGCTACACCTCGCCGGTGACCGTCTATCCTGTCCCGGAGCTGACATTCAGCCTGCCGGCCGCGGCCCACACCGACACCGCCGTACCGGTCGCAGCCACGGCCCAAGAGATGGACGGCTTAACCGTAGAGTGGCTGGTGGACAACACCTACGGCTTTCAGGATTGGGACACCTGCATCGACGGCAGGCCGGGCAGTAGCGGCGGTACCATCCGCTTCAAGCACGCCGGTGTTTACGAACTGGTGGCGCGAACCACTGACGCCACCGGTCGGGTGTTCCTCTTTGAGAACGGCAATAAGACCGAGGTTCATCCGGTGCTGACCATCCGTTTCGATCTGCCGGAGGAAGCCTACACCGACCAGGCCATCGGACTCAGAACCACCGGCAACATCGCCGTTCTGCCGACGGAATGGAGCATCACCAAAAACGGCGCGTCAGCGTCCCTGGAAACCTATGTGGAAGGCACCCTCAATGCCCAAGGCGGAAAAATCCGCTTCACCGAGCCGGGCGACTACGTGCTGACTGCGGCCATGACCGACGCCCTGGGCCGAACCTTCTCCCACAGCAGTTCGGTCACCGTGTATCCCATACCAGAAATGCGTCTCACCCTGCCGCGGCTTGCCTACGCGGGAGAAGCCGTTCCCGTCGCCGTCAGCAAAACTCATCTGGACGATGCCAGCGTGGTGTGGAGCATCTCGGCGGACGGCGGTGCTGCCGCTCCCTATACCGATTATGCCGACGGCACCCTGACCGATGAGGGAGGCACCATCGCCTTCACCCAAAAAGGTATTTATGTACTGAAAGCGACCGCCACATGCGCCCTGGGGCGCACCTTTGAGTATACCGCGGACATAACGGTGTATCCCATTCCCCGGGTTGAGATCAGCCTGCCTGCGGCTACCCACACCGACCAGACCATTGAGGTGGCGGCAGCCGCAGCGGAGCTGGGCAGCCTCGATATCGAATGGTCAGTGGCCAGAAACGACGCGGCGGCTGAATGGGATGAATATGTGGATGGAACTCTCACCAACCAGGGCGGTCCCATCCGGTTCGTGGACAAAGGAAACTACCGTCTCACTGCAACCATTACCGACGAACTGGGACGCAGCTTTGCCTATATCGCGGACACAACGGTTTATCCCATTCCCCGGGCGGAGATCAGCCTGCCTGCGGCCACCCATACCGACCAGACCGTGGAGGTGCAGACGACCCTGGCGGAGCTGGGAGAGCTGCAGATCGTTTGGAGCTTGACCAGAAACGGCAATCCCGCCGAATGGGACGAATGCATCGAGGGTTTGCTCGCCAATGAAGGCGGCTCCATTCGGTTCATGGACCAGGGGAACTATCGCCTTACGGCAACCGTCACCGACGAGTTGGGGCGCAGTTTTGCCTATGATGCCTCTACCCAGGTATATCCTGTGCCGAAGGTGGAGTTCACACTGCCGGAATACGCCCACACCGACACACCCGTTACATTTGTCGCCGTCACCCGGGAGTTGGGCGCACTTAACATCGACTGGAAGATCAGCAAGGACGGCGGCAGCCCTGCACCTTATACCAGCTATGCCGCGGGCACCCTGACCAATGGGGGCGGCAGCATAACTTTCAACAGCAAAGGGGTGTATTTACTCAGCGCCAATGTTGCGGACGCGACAGGCAGAGTATTCACCTGCTCCCAGCCTCTGACCGTCCGGCCGGTGGTCGGCACCGTCATCACCCTGCCGGCGTCAGCCCATATCGGCAATAATGTGAACGTTACTGCCGTCAATACGGAGCTGGGCAGCCTGAACATTGCCTGGGAACTGAAAAAGGACGGCGTCACCGTGCCCTTCGCTTCCCATACCACCGGCACGCTGAGCAACAGCGGCGGCGTACTTGCCTTCAATACTCTGGGCAATTACACCCTGACCGCCAAAATCACCGACAATACCGGCCGGGTATTCACTGCCCAGAGCAGCCCCATCAACATATACAACAACCCGCCCGCCGCGCCGACAGCCTCCGCCAATGTGACCAGAACGGTGCAGAACGGCAAATTCCTGGTTGCCATCAGCGCGAACAGCACCGACCCCGACGGCGACGCCGTCACCTATGAGTACACCGGCAAAGCGGATGACAATTACTACAGCACCGGCGCGCACACCGTCAGGGTGCGGGCCAGGGATGCGCATGGCGCATACTCGGCATGGACGGACGTCTCCTTTACCGTCAGCAACAGCGCGCCTTCCACGCCGGTCATCAATAGAACCCCAAGCGGCAACAGCGTCCCGCCCGGCACAGCCGTAACCATCACCGCTTCCAGTACCGATCCCGAGGGCGACGCCGTCACCTATATATGGGAAGGCCGACCGGCCCAGACCTCCACCTATCCCCTGGGCAAAAACACCGTCCGGGTGAAAGCCGTGGACGCAGCGGGAGCGGAGTCCCCCTGGGCGGCCATCGTCTTTTTTGTGGCCGATGCGAACAGCGGCGGCGGCATGACCCTGACCGGCCCCGAATCGGTGATCCTGGAGCAGGGCATCGCGGGCGCGACCATCACCGAGTACACCTTCACGGTTCCTCCGGTAAGCGGCCACAGTGGAAGCGACTACGGCCGGGTACGCGGGTACAACGTAAACACCGGCCAGTGGGTCCAGCTCGACTACGGCACGACCCATAACGGCATCACCTTCAGCCGGACACTGGCCCCGGGCGTCTATTCGCAGCTGGAATTCTATTATTACACCAATCACGACTGCATGTACAACAAGTCCAACATCACCTATTCGGTGACCTATTTCTTCGAGTAGACAGGGCGCTGATGAAGGGAGGGATCTGAATGAGCGGCATCAGCGTCAAAAACAACCGCATCCGCTTCTACGGCAACACGGCGGGCTACATCGAAAACGGCAGAGCGATCGTCGATCCCATGTTCCACTGCGAGGAATTGAAGGATTACCTTACCGAGAAGCAGGGCCTGGAAATCCAGTGGACCAACGGCGTGTTCGACCGGCTGGCCGGCGGCCGGCTCGGCTCGGAGGGCGACGCGCCCCTCCTGAAAGCCTGCCGCATCCATCAGCTAAGGCCCGATGTGGACGTGATGATGAAATTCATCGGCTATGACGAGCTGCTGGAACGCTTCGGCGAGCCGAATCCGGAGAACTACCAGGTGGTATATGACGGACAGCTCGAAACCAACAATCTCGATGCCATCTATGAAAAATTCAATCTCGAACATCCGCCCGGCTATCAGGGCCACAGCCTCTCCATGTCGGACGTCATCGAGCTGTACGACCAAACCGGCAGTTCCTTCCACTATGTGGACCGCTTCGGCTTCAAGGAGATCGACTTCCAGCCTCCCGAGCAGGAGCAGAGCCAGACCATGAGCCGGTAGCCGGGAGGCGGCTTTAGGGCCGCCTCTTGATGCTTAAAACCGAACAAACGAGGAGGAAAAAACCATGAAGAAAACGGAAAACACCCAGGACGCCCTTTCGGAAAGCGCGGCCCAGCCCCTGCCCATGAAGGTGGATGTGAAGATTGGCTCCATCCGGCCGGAAGGCAGCGTGCGGGCCATCGCCTCCGTCAACTTGAACGACTGCTTCGCCATCCGTAACGTCAAAATAATGGACAGTAGCAAGGGGCTGTTCGCGGCCATGCCCAGCTACAAGGCTGGAAACGGGGAGTACAAGGACATCTGCTTTCCCGTGACCAAGGAGTTTAGGCAGCAGCTAAACGACGCGGTGATCGACGCCTACCAGCAGGCGCTGAACATGGGCCAGCGGCAGGGAGATTCGCCGGACCCTTTTGAAGCGCCGGAGCAAAACTCCGGCATGCGGATGGGATAAACCGAGCAAGCCCATACCTGAATATCGATTGAAGGAGATGATGCCTATGAACGATGAAAAAAACGCGATACCCCAAGACACCGGCCGAGCCTCCTACTCCCGGCATGCCCAGGTAAAACTTCCGGAAGGCTACACCATGCGGGACGGGTTTTTATATAAAGGAGATACGCCCGTGTCTCTCATAACTTCGGGACTTGTCGAAACCGCGGCCAGGGGATTTCTCCACGTGGATGAGACGGAGGAATACAAAACCGAATAGAACCTCACCAGGAGCATTGCACCGGCCTGAACCGCCGGTGTTTTTTGCCTCCTGTACAGGAGGTGGCGAACACGAAGGAAGTGGAACTGAAGCTGGACCTCATCCGAGTCGACTGCAATCCCAATGCCCTGTTTAAATACCAGTTGATTTACAAAGATGAAACGGCCACGGGAGTAGCCAATGTATACAGCTTCGATGAGGACTGGTATTACCTGTACAAAAGCGACACAGAAAGATGCAAGGTCAAGCGGCGCAAGGATCTTGAAGGCATTCCCACTGCCTTTGCTTATAAGCAGCCGCGGAAAAGGCGGGCGGATCAACCGGATAAGCCCCAAACCCCGGTGGAAAACACGTCGGCTAGGCCATGGCCGACGGAAGTGGAGGTCCAGATTGCTTCCCTTCATTCCGAAGGAAGTGTCCGGGGCACCGCGGTGGTCTGTCTCAACAACTGCTTCACCATCCGCAATGTAAAGATTATCGACGGCGGCGAAGGACTGCTGGTAGCCATGCCCGGCTACCAGACGGAGGATGGTAAATACCAGGACATCTGTCTTCCGGTGACCGAAGCCTTCCGGCAAAAGCTCAACGCTGCCGTCATCCAAGCCTATCGGCAGATGCTCGACCAACATCAATCAGAGACAGCCGCACCGTCCTCTTTGGAAGAAACGCTGGAGCAGAGCGATACCCTCCGGATGGATGGCAGGTAGACTTTGCGTCCAGTTTTATGTACTTCATGCACTCGATAAGAGTGCACACGATACAAAACCATGTTGTGGTGCTGAAATCTCAATGAAGAAATAAAAAAAATAAATTTGGAGGTAAAATCCATGAAAAAAATTGCTATCAAGGTGAAGGAACAAATCACCGGCAAAGCATTGACGGTCAAGGTTTTGCTGCTCTCCCAACGCGGTGAGAATTTTGTCGACTCAGCCATTCGGATCCTCATTGCCGTGGTCATCGGCGGACTTTTATTGGCCGGGCTTTACACCCTGTTCGGCGACACGGTGCTGCCGACCTTAACGGAGCGCATCGAAGAGATGTTCAACTATGGGAATTGATTTCAGCGACGCGGGCAGTTTGCCGCTCCTGCTTAAGAGCGGCCTGTTTATTGTCCTGCTGTTGACCGCGTCCCTCATCGACATCAAAAAAAGAATCATCCCCGACACCCTCTGCCTGGTCATTGCCCTGACCGGCTGCATCCTTTTTGAGCCGGTGAAGCTGTGGGGCGTACTCATCGCTGTGCCGCTTTTGCTTGCCGCCCTTTTATGGGGTGGCATGGGCGGCGGCGACATCAAGCTCATGGCAGCCGGGGGCATGGTCCTGGGCATCAGGGAAGGCATGGCGGCCATGGTGATGGGACTTGCCGCCCTGCTTCTTTTTCATGCCGTTTATTTCATCGTCCAAAAGCTGCGCGGCAGGGAATGCCCTGAAGCGTACCCTCTCGCCCCCTTTCTATCCATCGGCTGCATTGCCGTCTATTTCATGAATACAGGAGGGATCACCCTATGAATCTTCTAAAAAATCGCACCGTTCTCGGCGTATTCTGCATTGCGCTGTCGCTTGTCATCTGCTTTGCAATCACGCCGCTTTTTAATTCCGGCCTTGCCAAAAAAGCGGACATAGTCCGCGTCACCAAGAACATCAAAGCCGGGGATCAGATCACCAAGGACATGGTGCATACCGCGGAGGTCGGAAGCTACAACCTGCCCGAAAACGTGGTCAGAAGCCTGGACGCCGCCCTGGGCAAGTATGCAGCGGCGGACCTGGCGGCGGGCGACTACATCCTAAGCCCCAAGCTGACCGATGGGCCTGCGGCGGAAAACGCCTACCTGTACAATCTCACCGGAGAGAAGCAGGCCATCTCCGTAACGGTCAAAAGCTTCGCCAACGGTCTGTCCGGCAAGCTGATCTCCGGCGACATCGTCTCGGTAATCGCGCCGGATTACCGGAAGATGGGAACCACCGTCATCCCCGCGGAGCTGAAGTATGTGGAGGTCATAGGCGTCACCGCCAGCAGCGGCTACGACACCGATACCGGCGATCAGCGGAAGGACGCGGATAAAAAAGATCTCCCGGCTACCGTCACCCTGCTGGCATCACCGGAACAATCGAAAATCCTGGCCGAGCTGGATGCTGAAGGCAAGCCGCACCTGTCCCTGGTGTACCGGGGAAGCAGGGAAAACGCCGCTAAGTTTATCGAGGCACAGGATCAGGCGCTGAAAGCCTTATATCCCCCTTTGGTGAATGAAACGGCGAAGGAAACGGCAGAAGAAAAGACAGCGGCTGCGGGAGCGCAGTCTGCCGCGCCGGAAAAAGAATCCCCGTCCGAAAGCGAGGTCCGGTAAATGCTTAACTTTATCAAAGAAAGCATCTTCTCCCGCAGCACCGGCGACCGGCAGGAGGTATTAGAGTTGGTCAGAGATGTGCAGGTGCTGGCGGTGTGGGGCAGCCCCGGATCGGGAAAAACCACCGTCAGCGTAAAACTAGCCAAGCATCTGGCGGACCAGAAGCAGAACGTGGCGCTGCTCCTGTGCGACATGACCGTTCCCATGCTGCCCTGCATCTGTCCGCCCTCCGACCTGGAATGCGAGAAGTCCCTGGGCAGCATCCTGGCGGCCACTCGTGTGTCAGGCAGCCTGATCAAACAGAATTGCGTCACCCATAAAAAAATCAGCCATCTGCTGCTGATCGGCATGCTGAAGGGAGAGAACGTGTTCACCTATCCGCCCTATACCGCGGAACTGGCGGTGGAGCTGATCGACCACCTGCGGGATATCGCGCCCTATATCATCATCGACTGCGGGAGCGTCATAGCCAGCGATATACTCTCCGCCGTGGCCCTGATGGAAGCCGACTCGGTGCTGCGGATGGTGAACTGCGACTTAAAATCCATCAGCTACCTGTCCAGCCAGCTTCCCCTCCTCAAGGACAACAAATGGGACGCCGACAAGCAGTACAAGGTGGCCAGCAACCTAAAGCCCAATCAGGCCGGCGAACATATCGAGCAGGTGCTGGGGCATGTGGTGTTCAAGATCCCCCATTCCAGCGAGCTGGAAAACCAGGCCCTGGCCGGGGATTTGTTTCGGGACTTGTCCCTTAAGGACAGCCGGGGCTTCCGCAAGGAAATCGCGAGAATCAGTCAGGAGGTGTTCGGCCTGTGAGCAGCAAAACCAACCGGCATGAAAACATAGTCAATCCGCCGATTGAAAACGAACCGGGGTCTTATACCCTTCGGTCTGAAAACGTGGCGGACAGCCACAGCCTGTTCTTTGCGCCCGATGGCAGCTTAAGAGATTTCGGGGCTGTTTTGCGCGAAGTTCAGGAGTATATCTCGTCCAAGTACTCCACCCTCATCATCAAGGGCGGCCGGGATGAGGTCAAAACCCAGGTTAAGCGATACATCACCAAATACATCCAGGATCACCGCATCGCAGTAAACGGCATGACCGGCCGGCAGCTGGTGGATGCCCTCTATACCGAGATGGCGGAGTTTTCCTTCCTCACCAAATACATCTTCGGCACCGGCATCGAGGAAATTGACATCAACGCCTGGAACGACATCGAAGTCCAGTACAGCAACGGCAGTACGGTCAAGCTGGAGGAATGCTTTGACTCGCCCGAACATGCCATCAATGTGGTGCGGAGAATGCTCCATGTGTCGGGCATGGTGCTGGACAACGCCAGCCCCGCCATTTTGGGGCATCTTTCCAAGAACATCCGCATCGCGGTGTTGAAAACGCCCCTGGTGGATGAGGATGTGGGTGTTTGCGCTTCCATCCGGCTGGTCAATCCGCAAAGTCTTACCAAAGAAGATTTTGTGGACGGCGGCACGGCAACCGGAGAGATGCTGGACTTTCTCGCCCAATGCCTGCGCTATGGCATCTCGGTGTGCGTTGCGGGGGCTACAAGCTCCGGCAAGACCACGGTGGCGGGCTGGCTGTTGACCACTATCCCGGATTCAAAAAGAATTTTCACCATCGAAAACGGCAGCAGAGAGCTGGCTTTAGTCAGAGTAAAGGACGGGAAAGTTGAGAACAGCGTCATCCATACCCTGACCCGCAGCAGCGAAAACGAGAGGCAGAATATCGACCAGGACATGCTGTTGGACATGGCCCTGCGCTTTAATCCCGAGGTCATCTGCGTTGGCGAGATGCGTTCGGCGGAAGCCTATGCCGCCCAGGAGGCGGCCAGAACCGGCCATACCGTGCTGACTACCATCCACAGCAACAGCTGTGAAGCCACCTGGCGCAGGATGGTCACCTTGTGCAAGCGCAAATACGACATGGGCGACGACACCCTCATGTGCCTGGTCACCGAAGCGTTCCCCATCGTGGTTTTTACCAAGCAGTTGGAGAACAAGCAGCGCAAGATGATGGAGATCATGGAATGCGAAATCCTGCCGGACGGGACCCGTAACTACCGTACCCTGTTCCAGTTTCAGATTGCGGAAAACCGTATGGAGGGTGGGAATTTCATCATTAACGGAGAGCATCGGCGGGTGGAGGTAATCTCGGCCAGCCTGCAAAAACAGTTTCTGGAAAACGGCATGCCCCGGGAAGTGCTGGCGGAAATCATGAAGGGAGGGCCGGACAGATGATTACACTTCAACTGATCGCCTGCATCGGCCTGATTGCCGGTGCCTTTATTTTGCTCGAAATCTCTCCCGCTGAGTTCACCGACGGTCTGTTCGGCTTTCTGACCCAGCGTCACCAGGGTATCCGGGACGAGATCAACGAGGCCACCCAGCGCAAGAAACCGTCCTTCCTTCGCCGGGAAATCCTGGAGGCCCAGGACATCCTGGCCCTCACCGGGCGAAGCGGACGCTTCCCGCTGGTCTGCGC
Source organism: Bacillota bacterium (assembly GCA_013178275.1). GTDB lineage: Bacteria > Bacillota > Ch66 > Ch66 > Ch109 > Ch109. Next base: position 31,713 of record JABLWZ010000003.1, read on the forward strand.
GGCTTCGCTGCTGCTGTTCGCCGGGGGCGCGAGTATCGCCATCCTTTTGCAGAATGTGTTCCTCATTCCCGTTCTGGCATTGGGCCTGACCTTCCTGCCTTTTTGGTATGTCCGGCTGACCGCCGGCCATTACAAGAAAAACGTCTCGGCAGAGCTGGAAACAGCTCTCTCCATCATCACCACAGCCTATCTCAGAAACGAGGACATTCTGACGGCGGTGGAGGAAAATATCCACTACCTGAACCCGCCGGTGCGCAGCGTATTTGCGGAATTTCTGACCCGCATCCAGTTCATCAACCCCGATCTGGACGCGGCACTTCACGCCATGAAGCCGAAAATCGAAAACGAGGTGTTCCGGGAGTGGTGTGACGCCATCGCCGCCTGTCAATACGACCGCAGCCTCAAAAACACACTGACCCCCATTGTCAGCAAGCTCTCGGACATGCGGATCGTCAACGCGGAGCTGGAATACCTGGTGTTTGAGCCGCGCAAGGAATTCATCATCATGGTGATTCTGGTGATCGGCAATATTCCCGTGATGTATTTCCTCAACCAGAGCTGGTACAACACGCTGATGCACACCGCCGTAGGGCAGCTCGTCCTGGCGGTCTGCGCGGCGGCCATTTTTATCAGCACGGCCTTCGTCATCCGGCTGACCAAGCCCATCGAGTACAGGAGGTAAAAATGATAGAATACAAGGTAAGGAGATGATTCAAATGAAAACAGATTTGAAAGGATATGTAGAGCGTATTAGGGCGGGTAAATTTGATGAAGCTCGAGAATATAAAAACTCATTTGTTCCATCAACGCTATACAAATTCTATGCTCTTTTTGATAACGGCTACAAAAATTATAATGTAAGAAATAAAGAAAGATTTACAGCTTTGAAACAAAATCAAGTATGGCTATCAGTTTTTGATAAATTTAACGACCCTTTTGAAGCCAAAGTCTTGATTTTAAACGAAGCTAAATTGGCTGCTAACGGATGGAACCCGAAGCAAATTGAAACTGCCCGATTTATTATGTACATGATCTCCAAGGTGTTTTGTATTACCAGTTTAAGTGCTAATTTTAACGCGTGTATGCCAATGTGGGCACATTATGCAAATAATCATCATGGCTTTTGTGTAGAATACAAAATAACTAATCCCAATTTAATTTTTGAAGTTAGTTATGAAGGTGAGCGCCAATTGTGTGCTACGTTAATAGCAAATATGATGGCCTTAGCTCCAGATTTATCAACACATGCAACTACAGATTACTCTCCAGAATTTATGGAGTACGTTGCTTTGCTTTCTTTTTCGCATTGCGTGAAACATAGTTCTTGGAAGTATGAAAACGAATACCGGGTTTTTTCGCCAGAGATGCTGCCAAAAGGATCTGGTGTCTTGAGGCCATGTTCGGAGTTGGGTTTACAGCCTATTCGTATTTTTGCAGGTCTTGCGTGTGAACCCAAAAATCTAATAACCTTGAAACAAATCGGAGCCAGAATAGGCTGTCCTGTAGCACAGATGATACAATCCGACATGACAGATTATTGCTTAGGTTTCAAAACTCTTTAATAATTTAGTTTAACCCATTCTGTATTAATTTACAAAGTGGTTCTTTTTGGAGGTGAAATCACTTGATTCTCCTTTTATTCTTTTTTGCAGTCCTGCTGGCCGTTGGGCTGTTTTTAATTCTGGCGGATTTCTTGAAGCTGCCCGCCCTCGGCGCGGCCAAGGCCATGCTCAGTGCCGGCAGGCGGGACAAAAAGGCCGTCAAAACGATGGAGACGTGGCTCATGTCGGCGGCGCTCAGGCTCTCCCGGCACATCCCCATGGATGAATACAAAAAGAGCCGCATGACCAGCATTCTCAAGGCGGCGGGCATCGACACGCCGCCGGAGGTCTATATCGCTTACGCCCTGGTCAAGGCGGGAATCATCTTTCTAGGCGCGACCCTCTGCCTGTTCCTGCTGCCGCTGCTCTCGCCGGTGCTGTTCTTCTTGGCGGTGCTGGTTTACTTCAAGGAAACCGGAAAAGCGGACGAGCAGCTGCGGGAAAAGCGGGAGCAGATCGAAAGCGAGCTGCCGAGGTTCGTAGCTACCATCGAACAGGCCCTGAAAAGCAGCCGCGACGTGCTTGCCATGATGGAGAACTACAAGAGAAACGCGGAATCGGCCTTCGCCCGCGAGCTGGACATTTTGACGGCGGACATGCGTTCCTCCTCCTACGAGGCGGCGCTTACCCGGTTCGAAGCAAGGCTCAACTCGCCCATGCTGTCGGATATAGTCCGGGGGCTGATCGGCGTCCTGCGCGGCGACGACAGCGCGGTCTATTTCCAGATGCTGGCCCATGACTTCAAGGCCCTGGAGCTGCAGCGGCTTAAGAGCCAAGCCCAGAAGATACCGCCCAAAATCCGGGTGTTCTCTTTCGTAATGCTGATGTGCTTTTTGATGACCTACCTGGTCGTCATCGCCCTGGAAATTGTCAAGTCGCTGGGCCAAATGTTTTAGTGAAATAGGTTGTATTCATCCTATTCTGCGTATAATATAGGAGTAGGAGGTGCTTTGAATGAATATCAACACAAACAGCCTGGTGTCCATTACCGAGGCCAACCAGAATTTCTCCAAGGTGGCCCGTCTGGTTGATGAGAATGGAGTCGCGATCATAATGAAAAACAACGTGCCGCGGTACGTTATTACCGAATTCAGCCAATACCAGGCAGAACAGGCAACGGATAACGAAGATGTGAAAAGTGTAGCCGGTCGCCTGATCGCCAAGCACCGCGCCGCATTCGAGAAACTGGCCAAATGAAACGGCTGAGTGTCCCGCAGATTGTGCTGATGCACAGCGCGTTGATAAAAGAAACCGGAGGCATGGACGGGATTCGTGAAGAGAGCTTGCTGGATTCGGCGGTCAATGCCCCCTTTCAGACCTATGGCGGAGAATACCTGTACAAATCGCTGGAGGCGAAAGCGGCGCAGTTGGGTTATTTCCTTATCAAAAACCATCCCTTTGTTGACGGCAATAAAAGAATCGGAATGCTGGCCATGATGGTTTTTCTTGAACTGAACGGTGCCGGCCTTAACTGTACGGATCAGGATATCGTGGAAACCGGCTTAAGGATTGCCGCCGGCGAGATGGATGACAAAGAGGTTTTGGAGTGGATTATAAGACATAATTAAGCGGTGCCTATAAGAAAAGGAACGGATGGCCTCCGAACGGATAACCTCCGTTCTTTTTTTATCGCGTGAAAGGAAGCCGACATTCATGGTTAAGATTGCAGCAGTAATTAGCGGCTGAATATGAGCAATATACCGCTGACATGATTGCCACTTATACTTCATCAAGGATAAATAATATCACTCACGAAACCTATCCACTTTAAACTGGAGGTGAATTATGCATATTAGAGTCATACGCTCCAAGCGCGGTGAAGGATATATCGACGTGGTGGTGCTGGTGCTTTGCACCCTGCTGGTCATTGCCCTGGCCGTAAAGGTGCTTCCGGTCTACATCGCCAAACACCAGTTGGACACCTTTGCCGCGGAGCTGTGCCGGGAAGCGGAGATCGCGGGCCGGGTAGGCAGCGAAACCAGCCTGCGGGCGCAGGTGCTGCGGGAAAAAACAGGGCTCAATCCGGTCGTCACCTGGTCAAAGACCGGCCAAATCCAGCTCAACCAGGAATTCACGGTGTCTGTTGCCCTGCAAAGAGATATCGGTCTTTTTGGGGGCTTCGGCTCCTTTCCCATTACCCTCAAGGCACAGGCCAGCGGAAAAAGCGAGGTGTACTGGAAGTGAAAGCAAGAAAAACATATGGTATAATAAGGAATAAATGGGGAACGTCCTTCCCGTTGACTGTGGCCGTTACCCTGGTCCTGGCGATTCTTCTGTGCGGCGCATCCGAATACATGCGGCTGATGATTATCGCCTCCGGTGTTCGGGACGCCGTGCAATCCGCCATCATATCGACAGTCAATGACAACTATGACGATGTCTATCACGGCGTACGGGAGGGATACGCCGGAGGCTACCAGCCGGTGGGCGGCTCCTCCTGGGAGGACAGCCTCGACTACGGTGATATTTACGCATATCTTGACAATACTTTAGGCCTGCAAAAAAGCGGCGGCTATCATGTTAAATACGCGGGGGAAGCGGTGGAATTCAGGCTCTCCGGCCTGTCGGTGGATATCCGCAACGCGCCGCTGGCTCCTTCCGACCCCGCCGGTACGCAGGGCTTTCTGGCCGACGCAACGATCCGGCTGGAGGTTCCAGTATCCTTCGCCGGGAAAATCCTGCCCCCCATGCGGATCAACCCAAGGGTGCAGGCCAGATACATGCCGTTGTTTTAACGGTTTTTACAAAAGCAATGGACTTCCTCAAACTCCTGTGATAGGGTGTGGACTGTAAGGAACTGTCAAAACCGATAGGAGGTAATTCGGATGAAGCACATCCAGTCCAAGACAAAGAAATGGCTGACTGTCGCCGGTCTCAGCATTGTATGCCTGGCGCTGGTTATAGCGATATCCTCTCAATTTAAAAAGGAACCACCGGTGGACGGCAGGATGCCTCCGGGAGCCGCCGCCACCGGCGAGGTGAATCTGAGCGAAGGCGCGGACGGCAAGGCGATCTTCCCCAACAGTGGATCGATCGAGAACCCAGCGGCGCAGACCGATCAACCGGTACAGAACCTGCAGCCGGAAGTGACCAAACCCGCGGAACCCACCACGGCCCAAAAGACCGACCCCAGCCAAAAGCCCAGCGGCGAAAAGGTTGACAAGGTGCAGCCCACGGATCACGACAGCGTAAAAAAGCCGGATAGCGTGCAGACCGGTGAGCCAAGGGGCGGCGAGAAAAAAGACGGCCAGGTTTATCTTCCCGGCTTCGGCTGGGTGACCGAAACAGGCGGTTCGGGAACCACAGTGGGTAATGAAGGAGATGAACTTACTGGTAACAAAGTTGGAAAAATGGATTAGCCTTCGACAACAAAAGAAAACTTTCAAGGGAACGCGGCCTAAACGCCGCGTTTCTTGCTGTTCAAGGAGGTCGTTATGAAACGAACACTAAGCATTTTTATGGTGCTGGCTCTGCTGCTGACCGCTCTGCTTCCCATCGCCGCCTATGCCGAAGGGGAAGGGAACATTGACCACGGAGGCGGCGGCATAGGCGGCGGCACCAGCGAAAGCTTCTGGGACCCCGGTGACGAGGGGGTACGGGTCACGGTGGTTAGAGCCGGCGATCATGTGGTGGTCACCACCCCCATTGATCTTACCAATCAGCAGCCCGACGATATCCAGGCCCATTTCGGCAAGGTGAGCAAAATATCCTACAACAACGGCTTTTCCCTAACGCCCGGCCTGGAGCAATACGCCTATGTCAATCCAGGGAAGGCGATCCCAAAAATCATCAACTCCAGCGGCGGCAATGCCAATATTGAAGTCATCAAAAGTTACTTTACCGATGAACTGGTGATCAGATATATTGCTGATGCTACCGGCTTCAATTACGATACCCTCATCTCCGGAGATTACAAAATCCTGCTGGAGCCCATCGCTTATATGACATTCCAGGGAGTGCGGATTGCCATGACGGCAACCGAGGCGGCCCTCTACGACGAACAGCTCGGCGGCGGTCTGCGCAACACAATGGGAGCCCTTTCGCACAAGAACCTGCCGCTGGCCATGTTCCTGGAAATCCCCGATCTCGGCTATCCCGCCTGGTCCGGCTCCCGAACCACCTCCGCCTCCAACGAGGACATCAAGTCCTCCCTGGGCCTCGGCATCGTGCGGTTCAGCGAGGCGGAGCCTCCCCAGGTGAGCGGCTACGACTACACCTACCGGGTCAACACCCAGGTCATCACCGCGGTCACGGTAAGGGGCAGCCAGGCCGATCCCGACCATCCCGTGACGGTGCGCTTTACCATCGGCGGCCGAACCTACACGGTGAACAACGTCTATTATCCCAACGGGGACAGCCAGCTGGTGTGGGTGCGCTGGACAACACCATCCATGCCGCAGACTATGATAATCAATGTTTCCGTCACGGGCCGCGGCAGGGCCAGCCAGGGAACCCTCACCGCAAACATTGTGGATCTGTCGGGTCATGATCCCCCCGACCCCGTCGCGGATGATCGAAACGATGCTTACTCCAGAGCAAGCCTTCCCAACAATCCGCAGAAGACCTCGGCCTCATGGGGCATATGGCATCCCAGGTGGCATGCGTATTGGGTATGGCACTCCACCGGAAACGGCTCAGGCTATTGGTGTGACCACGGCTGGTGGGAGTTCGACTGGAACTCCTACTCGGCAAGCCTGACCGCCTCCATGAGCGTCAGCCCGGACGATAAGGCTCCCACCGCGTCAGGGAATACCATGAAAAGCGGATACGGCATCAACCAGACCGTCACCGTCCAGGTCAGCACCAGCCAGTCCTCGGCGGTGACAGCTGCCCAGACCGCCGTCACCTATTTCCCGGAATTCCGGTATCAGTCCTACTGGCGTCTGCTGGAAAGAACCGACGGCGACTACAAAGCACAGTTTAAATTTGCCAGGAACAGATACTCGACCTACAACCGGCGCACCCACTTCACACCTATCTGGCTGCCGGACGGAAACTATGCCCCTTACACCTACCTGATGGACTGCTGGACACCACAGGGGATGCTCAGCATGAACCTCGGCGACTCGGTAGCCATCAGCGGCAACCTTTGGTCCGACTGGCATATCGCACCGGTCAAACCCTGACAATTATCATTAGAAAAAGAACCTGACCACAAGGCGAAAACAGCTTTGCGGTTCTTCTTTTTCAACAATAGCGAGTGAAAGGTGGAATAACCATGAAAAAAACCTACAAGCTCCTGCTGGTCCTAGTCCTTACCCTGGTCCTGGCCGGAACGCTTGGCGCAACCGTCCACGCCACTCCGAGCGGGGATGTGGCGGGAGCCATAGAGGACACATGGAAAGATGCGTCAGAGCAGATTAAAACCGTGGTCAACAAGGTGGTATTTCCCGCCATCGACCTGATCCTGGCCGTGTTTTTCTTCGGCAAGCTGTCCATGGCGTATTTCGATTACCGCAAGCATGGACAGTTTGAATGGGCGGCTCCGGCCATTCTTTTTGCCTGCCTGATCTTTACGTTGACAGCTCCGCTTTACATCTGGCAGATACTTGGCATGTAGTCCAAACAGTAATTCTGCAAATTTATGGACTGCGGACTTTTTCCATTCCCAGATTCGAGTAGATAATAAAAACTGCTATGATATACTAGATTAAAAGGTATTTTCAAGGAGGCGAGAGCATGGCGGCGAAAAAGTATACGATAGAAGAAATCAAAGCTGTTGTAGAACCAATCGCCCGAAAATATGGTGTGGAACGCGTGTATCTATTTGGCTCTTATGCCCGTGGAGATATTACTGAAAACAGCGATATAGATTTACGCGTGGATAAAGGATCCCTTAAAGGGATGTTTGCTCTGTGCGGGTTATATACGGAAATTGAAGAAGCTCTGCAGACGAAAGTGGACGTTCTGACAACCGGCAGCCTGGAAGACGACTTTCTCCATAAGATACGGAAAGAAGAGGTGCTTCTGTATGGCGGATAACCGGAACGCTGACATACTCCGCCACATCATTTTCTATTGCCATGAGATAGAAGAAGCCATTCGGCGGTTCGGAAAAGATTATACGGTATTCGCACAAGATTCCGTATATAGGAATGCCACGGCTCTTTGTGTAATGCAAATTGGGGAACTGACCACGCATCTTACCAATGATTTTAAACAAACCTACACTGGAATGCCCTGGACGCAGATTAAGGCGTTGCGCAATGTGGTTGCCCACAGCTATGGCAAAATTGACGTGGAAAGCTTATGGGAAACCATAACCATCGACATTCCAAAGCTGCAAGACTATTGCTCCAGCATCATCCAACAATTTGATGTCCTCATGCAGGAGAGTACTAACGATCCGGAGGATGAGCAACAAATTCCCGGCCTTTCAATGGATTAAATAAAACCAACAAAAAAGCAATTGGAACACGCTTATCTGAAATAGAAGCGTGTTTTTTATTGCCGGTTTGAGACGCCTAAGTAAAAGCAGGTTCATCGTTTTTAAGAAAGGAGTGACAGATCTAAATGTTCATATGGGATTTTTCCGCCAACCTCGTCCTGGGGCAGATCATGGACTGGATCTATGCACAGATCGTCGGCTTTCTCGGCGAGTTTTTCGCCATGATGGGTAACATGGGTGCCGACCTGTTCGAGATGAGCTGGGTGCAGGCCGTGGTACTGTTCTTCTTCTACCTGGCCTGGGCGCTGTATGGGATAGGGCTGGTGGTTTCCGCCTTCGAATGCGGCATTGAAGCCCAGTCGGGAAAAGCCAGCGTCAAGGATTCCGCCTTAAACGCCATCAAGGGCTTTATGGCGGTGGGCCTGTTTTCCACCGTTCCGGTGGAGCTTTACAAGCTGGCTATTACCCTGCAGGGAAGCTTCACGACGGGCATCACCGGACTGGCGGCGGCGGACAGCGGGATCAGCACCATGTCCCTTGCCGTACTTACCAGTATAGGCGGCTTCGGACTCAACCCGGCCATGGGGATATTCTGCGTCATCCTCATGGGCTACGCGGTGATTAAAGTCTTTTTCGCCAACCTGAAAAGAGGCGGCATCCTGCTAATCCAAATCGCCGTGGGAAGTCTGTACATGTTCAGTGTTCCCCGCGGCTACATCGACGGTTTTGTATCCTGGTGCAAACAGGTGGTGGGACTGTGTTTGACCGCTTTTCTCCAGTCCACCATTCTCGTCGCGGGGCTGATGGTCTTTAACAGCAGCATGCTTTTAGGTCTCGGCTTGATGCTGGCGGCCTCCGAGATACCGCGGATCGCCGGGCAATTCGGACTGGACACCTCTACCAAAGGCAACCTCATGAGCACCGTGTACGCCGCGCAAACAGCGGTCAACATGAGCAGAACAGTGATAAGGGCGGTGGCGAAATGAAGGATGGGAAGCTGGCCTATGTTTGTTCGCCCTATGCCGGGGATATCGAGTACAACATTCGGATGACCATAGAATACTGCCGCTATGCCGCAGGCTGCAGCGTCATTCCCCTGGCTCCCCATTTACTCATGCCGAGATTCCTCTGTGAAGCGAATCCCCAGGAACGGGAGTTGGGCATCCAAATGGGGCTTAGGTTCCTGGCCGTATGCTCTGAGCTGTGGGTATTCGGCAGCCGGATATCCGAAGGCATGGGCCGTGAGATTGCGGAGGCCGAAAGGATGGGGATCCCCATAAGGCATGTGGATGAATCTGATATTATACGAGGAGTGAAAGATATGAGAAAATACGGAATATGGGCTAAAAGAAGCGCGGCCTCCGTCTGTGGAGCGGCGGAAGCCTGGCTCAAATCGGACGGAAGGCCCCTGACCTTTGACAGCTATGAGGAAGCGGCGGCCAAGGCCGAATCGCTTATAAAAAATATCGGAACGCCCAATGTCTCCTATTATCCCAAGGAATTGAGCCAGGATCTTGGCCAGGGGCCGGATGAAGGGCCTGCCTCCGGTATGAGCATGAAGCTGTGAGGAGGGCTGGAACATGTATATTTACCCCGACAATTTGAAATCCAGGGCGGTGCTGTGGCTGTGGCAGCTCCGGGACATAGGAGTCATCGGCGTCGGCTGTCTCCTCTCCGTTTTCGCGCTGACCCAGCTTGGCCTTTTGCTTCCCATTGTGGTTACCGCCCTCTACTCTTTTTTGACCATCCGCTTCGACGACACCAGCATCCTGGATTTTATGCGCTATGCCTGCGCCTTCTTCGTGACCGGACAGCAATTCTACGAATGGAGGCTGGAACCTGCCGGCCAGGGAGAACCGGACAGAAAGCGGGTGGACAGATGAATGGAAAAGAAAAAAAACAACTGAAGCAAAAGCTGGCCACACGGCAGCTCATCAATACCAAAGCCATCACCGACCACAGTCTCCAAACCTATGGCCACGGGGAACTGGTGTATTTTCTCATCAAACCCTCTAATATTTCCGTGCTGTCCGAGGCCAGCATCGCCGCCCGGATCTACGCTCTTATGACCGTATTGAAAGGCATCGCCGAGCTGGAATTCCTGTGCCTCAACAGCCGGGAAAACTTCGAGGACAACAAGCGCTTCCTGCGAAGCCGCATGGAGCAGGAGGACAATCCGTCCGTCCGCAGGCTTCTGGAGGCAGACCTGATCCATCTTGACCGCATCCAGGTGCAGATGGCCACCGCCAGAGAGTTTCTCATCATCCTGCGGCTGCGCAACGAGAAAGAGAGCGAGGTATTTCCCTACCTGAACCGCATTGAGAAAACCCTGCGGGAGCAGGGCTTCTCTGTCAAACGGGCCGATAAAGAGGACATCAAACGGCTGCTGGCGGTCTATTTCGAGCAAAACGTGACCACGGAGCGGTTCGAAGACTTCGACGGCGAGCGGTGGATTGTTTTGGGAGACTGAGGATCATGTTCTTCTGGTATGCATGCAAGGCAAAAAAGCCGATCATCGGCTCTTTTTGCGCATGTTCCCTTGGCCACTCCAAACCTGCCGGATGTTTTCATTGAAGCGGCCATGTCGTGATTTCTTTGGTTTTGAGATCGATCCTTGAAAAGCCCGTCTGCCGGCCGTCCTGATCCTTATTTATGTAAAAACCGTATCCGTCAAGATAATAGAGGTACTGGTCGATGAACTGCTCCGTTTCATAAGTGTTTGGGGACAGCTTTACCCGATACACGCCGTCTACTTGTCCGGCGTGACCCATTCTGTAGTAATAGACCCAGCCGTCATACACATACTGCATCAGGTCGATGCCCACGTCGGACGTATTGAGCGAAGACAGTTTCTCCGCTTTCCCGGTTTCTTTGTTTATCCGTAAAACGGCCCACTCGGTCATGGAGGGAACGCCGTTCGCGGATTTTTCCCTGGTCTCGACATAGGTTTCGCCGTTCATACGTCTGCATACGCCGAACTGTCCCAGCACGGTGTCTTCTCCAGTCTGCGCATAAATCAGGTGAAAGGTTTCGCCAGCGGCATAATCGACATAGATCCCGTATCCGTCCGCGAAAGTATAAATGTAGGTGCGCCCTTGGGCAAGCATCCGCCGGTCGCTGCCGTCCAGTTTTGCCTTGTAGAGACCGCGGCTGTTCAGATCCGTGTAATAAATCCACTCATCCTGTATGGAGAAGTAGTTTTTGACGTTTTTTATAATCACTTTGATATTGCCGCCGTCTTTATCCATGGAGCAAAGATTTCCCTGCGGCGTCCCGTTTATACTGTCAAACCCTATCTGATCGGTGAAATAGATCTTGTCGTCTGTCAGCCACAACTGAATGGATGATTTCTCACAGATTTTTTCCACTTCTCCCGCGAGGCTTGCCCGGTAAATGCCGCGTCCCATCTGGTAATAGGGCATATAGTAAACGTAAGTTCCGTCAAAATAGAGCTTTTGCGGCCTATCGCACCTGACCAGCAGCCGGTTTTCTTTCGTCTCGGTATCCACCATATAGATATTGCTGTGCTCACCCGTGTAGATGAGGATGCTGCCGTTTTTGGCAAAGAGTTCTCCACTGTGAAGACTGTGGCTCTTTTCATCGGGTACGGATGTTATAGGCGTGCCTGCTATCCCGGGTTTCGTGGCCGCATCTTCTTTTGACGCGGCCTCTCCTTGAGGGATTGCGTTGTCCGACGCTGATTCCGGCTTTGGGCCGCAGCCTGAAACCATTAAAAGGATCAGAGCAATACCGAGAAATACCTTGATTTTTTTCATGTTTTCCATCCTTTATCTTTATCATATTAGTTACATAATCATCTGTTTTGGAAGACCCTACTTTATATTACATTAACGGCATACCCATGTTATTAGTTCCACTGTTATGCAAACAATGCAAATTCTTTATACCAGGTAGAAATATTTATAGTATGATAGGGCTAATATAGAAATTTATATCTTCTTCGGGAAGGTTTTGCCTCTCCAAAACATCTATATAGTGTGTGGATAAAAAAGTATGTATTGAGATGTGATGCAAGTGACAGAACGACAGGAAAAGTTATGCAATTTGATAAGGGAATACCGGTTAGGGTTATTTCGTGTTGCAAAGGGAATCTTGAGAAATGATGCCGATGCTGAGGATGCCGTTAGCGAAACAACCTGCAAAGCATTTGCAAATCTTGATAAACTAAGAAATTTTGCAAGCTTTAAACCTTGGGTTATGAAAATCCTTGTAAATGAGGCATATGCCATAGCAAATAAGCGGAAAAGATTTGAGCCGCTGGATGACATAACAGTTGAGGACGATAATTCAAAGGTAATTGAGTCACATGAACTATGGGATGCCGTTCAACTTCTGAGTGCTGAATTCAGGACAGTAACAGTTTTATTCTACTATGAGGATATAAGCATCAAGGAAATCAGCGAGATTCTGAATCTGCCTCAGGGAACCGTCAATTCAAGACTAAACCGTTCAAGGGAAAAACTCAGATCAATTCTTACAAGTAAAGGAGGGCTGAATAAATGAATGACTTTGATGATATTATAAGAGCAAAGGCAGTATCAGAGCCGATAGCCCTTCCTGACGGATTTGAAGAACGTAATGATCTGCTTATTTCGAGGCTTGGCGCTCATTCGGATTATACAAAAAAACACCCAAAATTTCCCGTCTTTCATTTCAAATTAACAGCTGCAGCGATCTTGATTGTTTTATTGCTTGCAGGAGTTTGCGCCGCCGCATATATCTTTTCGGGAGGGGATTTTTTCAAGCAGTTTTATTCTGACAAAGCAAAGAATGACACAAAAAATGATTACAGTTACATGAATACAGAACAGCTTAATAACATGGCTTCAAGTACGGTGGGCACGGTTGTAAACACTGATGACCTCGCCGTTGATGTTATGGGTGTAATCGTTAGCGGAAATACTGCGGAAATCATGCTGAGAGTTACGGCGAAGCAACTTGACAGCGTATTATACAACACCGGAATAGAGCCGCTTGAAAACTACAGATTCCATGACGCTTCATCCTGGATGTCTATGCCCGGGTCTAACGGCTATATGTGGTCTATCGGCTATTTATACAGCGATAAAGTCAAAAGCCTTGCTCCCAATCAATTTGAAATCCTGTATACCATGCACGGCAGCGAAGATTTCAAAAAGAGCCAATACACGATCAAATTGACTGATTTCGGGTATTTCGACTTCAGCCGAGCAGATCAATTTGTACCTTTATACAGCGGTACCTGGCAGTTTGATGTTGACTTTGATCCGAGCTCGGATACCGGCAAGAGTGTCTTCGTCGATAAGGAAATCACAGTTGGCGGCTACAGCTTTACAGTGGACCGCATAAACATTACCCCTTTAGCTTGTACAGTCTGTTTAAGCTGCAATGGAGATAAGAAATATCTTAATGAGCATAGTATGGAGATGTTCAAGGTCTTTTCTGACGGAAGCAAAGATTGCTCGTTGACGCTTGTAAATGGCACAAAACTAAGCAGTGGACAATTTGAAGCAAGCTCTTCCGGAGGAGTAGAAGGATTTACGCTGATCTTAACATTTAATGGACCAATTAGTGTTGATGATGTTGTATCTCTGTCTTTGTTTGGAACTGAATACTCTTTGGATAAATAGCCTAAGCCGTAGGCGGAGCAGTTCAGTTCGTCTACGGCTTTCTTTGTTTACCTGTTAAATAACCGAATAGGTCGATTTGACAAAGATTTTTCTCGATCATGTCTGAAAAAATAGGGGTATCCGGGAGTATCGTGTCGATACCATTTAATTAGGGTATCCAGAACTGTAAATATAGTGCAATCCGTTAAAATTCACTACACAACCTGTTCTCTATATATGAAACATATAGAGAATGAAGTGGCATACTAAATGTATTCTATATTGAATTATCATACTTTAATTTCTCAATAAAAGTTGGTTTTTCAATTGCAAAAGATATTACACTTACAAGCAATAACCTTATAAATTCATTTATTTCTATAAAATTTCCACCTAATTCCTTATACTCATCGGGGCTATTATTTTTATTTGTCCAATTTGCATGTGCAATATCACATCTAAATTTATATAATTTCCCCATTAAGGTAGAAAACTTAGTATCCTTATTTCGGGGTGGTTTTATCTCATTTCCACTTTTCTTTAATTCATTATTCAATATAACTAGTTTTTCTATGAATTGTTGTGATATTTTTTTATCAGACCTTTCTTGATTAACTAGCATAGATTCAATCACAGACACCATAGCAATTCCCTTTAATTTAACAGATGATATGCAGTCTAAGTCTCTTAGTAATTGCAACAAATTATTATGTAGAATACTCCAAAGACCTGTTGCTTTAAGTTTCTTAATATTTTCATAATTTTTTTTCAAGTCAGATATATCTTCATTTTCAATAGTTATTCTTAAATCTTTATCATTACCAAGATAATCAGTGATAAATATATCGAGTAGATATTTTTTTTGAATTGGCACTCCGTTTTTATCAAATTCAAATAATAACCAAACATGTTTTTTTAAAAGCAATAACGAAAATTCTACATCATCACTCATTCTATTATTATTACTTTCGATCACCCAATAATTGAATAATTCTTCATCCTTCAACCTGTAATAATATGCGCTATATCCTTTTCTGCGTTTTTCTTGTTTGATTTCTCTTTTTGATTCACGAGAAATCAATAAAAAATCAGTACCTAATGAGTGCTTAGAAAACACTTTCTTAATAGCTTTTATTTGTTTTGAATCTGCCTTTTTTAGTGTGTAGCCATCTAGTATTTCAATTGCTTCATTACCCCTTTGTCTCAGGTAATTACCAAGAACAATAAATGATTTTTTATGTGCCATTGATATACCACTTCCTTATATAGGTTATTCCATAAATTAGTTGACAGTTGTTAATTGTAGTACCTCAAAATTAATATTTGGGGTGAATTGGTGTCGTGTTTATTTGCTTATTAAGATGAGATGCATTTCCCTTATTAATTTGCAAAATCAAACTTTCCAAAAGGCTTTGGATTACTCCAATATGGTTCTTACTGACAGACATGATTTAATACTCGTCATCACTGAACTATTTATGTATATGAAATCCATCTTGTGATAATTTCCACAGGAAATCAAGTGAATCCTTCTTTTTTATCTTCTAGTAACAAATAATCTCTACATTGTTACACATTACAACGACTTAATACACAGACCAACTGGAAATTAAATCGGCCGGACCAACACAATAATCCGAATACCCAAAAATAATCCATAAAATATCTCTGCAAAAGTAAATCACTTACACCCAATACCGCCATAAAAGTTGGCGGTTTTTTATATTCAAATCCAGTACAGAAAGGAATGAGCCTTTTGGCAAGAAAGAACAATACCCACTCAACTTTACGGGACGATGTGCGCATCCAGGAATTCCTCGATATGATTTCCCCGTCCGTGATCAAGTTCTTCACGGACTATTTCATCTGCGGGAACACCTTCCGCTGCGTTTGGGCGCTTCGTGAATATCCCACGGCTACGGAGGAACAGGCCATCCTGCGCCACCTGGGGGAGAAGGATGGCATCACCCTGCACATCTATACCCGCCACGTCACGCCGGTGGAGGAACGAAAAATCATATCCAACGCAACCAATAAAAACCGCATGCAGCGCGGCAACACCAACGACCTGCAGCAGACCGTCGCCGCCGAGAGCAACCTGCAGGACGTGGCCAACATCGTGGCGCAGATGCATAGGAACAAAGAGCCGCTGCTCCATGCCGCCGTGTACATCGAGCTGTCCGCCCACGACCTCGACCAGCTCAAGCTGCTGCAGACCGAGGTGCTGACCGAGTTGATCCGCTCCAAGTTAAATGTCGACCGGCTGATGCTCCGCCAGCAGCAGGGATTCGTCAGCGTGATGCCTTCCGGCTGGAACGTGTTCGGAGACCAGTTCGAGCGAGTGCTGCCGGCCTCCTCGGTGGCCAACCTCTACCCCTTCAACTACAGCGGCAAGACCGACGCCAACGGCTTCTACCTCGGCAGGGACAAGTTTGGCAGCAACATCCTGGTAGATTTCAACAAGCGGGCCGACGACAAGACCAACGCCAACATCCTGATCCTGGGCAACAGCGGCCAGGGCAAGAGCTACCTTTTAAAGCTCATCCTCACCAATCTGCGGCAGTCCGGCATGCAGGTGCTGGCTTTGGACCCTGAAATGGAGTATGAGGAATTGACGGAAAACCTGGGCGGCTGCTTCATCGATCTGATGAGCGGCGAATACATCATCAATGTGCTGGAGCCGAAAGCCTGGGATGAAACGGGCGAACCCCGGGACAGCGAAGCGCCCCAGGCCTTCCGGCAGACCTCCAAGCTCAGCCAGCACATCAGCTTTCTCAAGGACTTTTTCCGAACCTACAAGGACTTTGACGACCGGCAGATCGACACCATCGAGATCATGCTGGGCAAGCTCTACGGCAAATGGAGCATCACCGACCGAAGCAATTTCGACCGCTTGAAACCTGCGG
This sequence comes from Bacillota bacterium, assembly GCA_013178275.1. GTDB lineage: Bacteria > Bacillota > Ch66 > Ch66 > Ch109 > Ch109. The sequence goes on from JABLWZ010000003.1 coordinate 48,217, forward strand.
ATTATCCCATCCTGTCCGACCTGTACGAGTTGATGGAGGCAGAGTATAAAGCCTTTGACGAGAGCAAGCGCCAGCTCTATACCGCCGATACGCTGCGGGAAATCTGCCTGGGACTCCATTCCCTGTGCAGGGGCGCGGAGTCTAATTTTTTCAACGGGCACACCAATATCACCGGAAGCAGTTTCGTGACCTTCGGTGTCAAGGGGCTTTTGCAGGCGTCGAGGAACATCCGCAACGCTTTGCTGTTCAACGTACTGTCCTACATGTCCAACGAGCTCTTGACCCGCGGCAGCACGGTGGCCAGCATCGACGAGCTGTATCTGTTCCTGACCAATCCCACGGCTATCGAATATATCCGGAATTTCATGAAGCGCGTCAGGAAGAAAGACTCCGCCGTCATCCTCGCCAGCCAGAACCTGGAGGACTTCAACATCGAGGGCATCCGGGAATACACCAAGCCCCTGTTCTCCATCCCGACCCATCAGTTCCTGTTCAACGCGGGCAACATCGACGCCAGATTCTACATCGACACCCTGCAACTGGAGCCGAGCGAATACAACCTGATTCGCTATCCGCAGCGCGGCGTGTGCCTTTATAAATGCGGCAACGAGCGCTACAACCTCATGGTGCAGGCCCCGGAGCACAAGGCCCGGCTCTTCGGCCAGGCGGGTGGCCGGTGATGGAGCAGCGGGACTACATGGACTTTCCGAAAAAGGATGTGGTGGCCGCAAAGGAGATGAAAGCAGTTGGATATGAAGGATCAGTGTTTCGGCATCGAAATCGAGCTGACCGGGCTGTCCCGGCAGCGGGCCGGACAGGTTCTGGCCGATTATTTCGGCACCCGGCTGTCCCATGACGGCGGCGGATATGATGCCTATTCCGCCCTGGACAGCCAGAGCCGCCGGTGGAAAGTCGTGAAGGACGGCAGCATCACCGTGGAGTCCAGGCGAGGCAGCGCCGACAATACCTACAGCGTAGAGTTGGTCAGCCCCATATGCGCCTACGCAGACATCGAGACTATACAGGAGATCATCCGCAGGCTTAGAGCCGTCGGAGCCATCGCCAACGCGAGCTGCGGCATCCATGTCCATGTGGATGCCTCGCCGCACAACGCCAATACCCTGCGTAACATCACCAACATCATGGCCAGCAAGGAGGATTTAATCTACAAGGCGCTGCAGGTCAATGTGTCCAGAGAAAACAGCTACTGCAAAAAAGTCGACGAGCGTTTTCTGGAAGAACTCAACCGCAGGAAGCCGAAGGACCTAGAGCAGGTCGGTCGGATCTGGTACAACGGAGGCGACGGCAGGCATGAGCATTACCACAAAAGCCGCTACCACTGCCTCAACCTGCACAGCGTGTTTCAAAAAGGCACTATCGAATTCCGCCTGTTCAACGGCACCACACATGCCGGCAAGATCAAGGCGTACATCCAGTTCTGCCTGGCCATTAGCCATCAGGCGCTCTCCCAGCGCTGCGCCAGCCGCGCCAAAACCCAAAGCAGCAATGAAAAATACACCTTCCGCACCTGGCTTCTGCGCCTGGGTCTCATCGGCGACGAATTCAAGACCGCCCGGCTGCACCTCTTGGAGCACCTGGAAGGCTGCATCGCCTGGAAAGACCCCGCCCAGGCCGAGCGGCAAAAGGAGCGGTTGAGGCGGAAAAAAGAAAAGGAGCTGGCGCGTTTTTCCGAGGCCGCCCCAGCCCCGGAAGAACGAAATCATCAGGACGTCGAACCGGCCGGGGCCGAAGAAAGCCCCTGCTTTTCCATGTCCATGTAGCAAGGAGGACTGATCGACAATGAAAGGCAAAACTCTGTACATCGCCTACGGCAGCAACCTCAACCTGCCGCAGATGGCCTGCAGGTGCCCCACCGCCAGAGTGGTGGGGACCAGCGAAATCAAGGACTATGAACTGCTGTTCAAAGGCGGCCGCCACAACGCGGTGGCTACGGTGGAACCCCTTAAAGGCGGCCGCGTCCCGGTTCTTTTGTGGGCCCTGCAGGAAAAAGACCTGCGGGCGCTCGACCACTATGAGGGATATCCACACTTTTACCGCAAGGAAATCCTCGATGTGGAGCTAAAGGGAAAAACCGTTCCCGCCATGGCCTATGTCATGAACGACGGCTATCCCTTCGGTGCACCCTCGAATTACTACCTGAACGTCGTCCAGGAGGGTTACCGGAGCGCGGGCTTTGACAGCGAGATTCTGGAACGTGCGGTGGAGAAATCCCTCCGTCTTGCAGGGGAACAGCGGCCGGAACCGGGAAACCGGTTCGGCCTGAAATGGTGGTGAGGACATGGCAGCTCCCGCAGCCGCCGCCCTGGCGGTCAAGGCGGCCATCGCCGCGGCCACCGACAAAAGGACGCGAAAAGCCGCAGGCGTTCTCATCGCCGCCCTGCTGACTCCTGTCATTCTCATCGTGGTGGTGATCGTGAGCCTGCTCTCGGCCGCGGCGGACCACAACAACGCCGCCATCGACTTGTGCTTCAACGGCGGGAAGATTTCTTCGCAGGTCCCGGCCGATTACGCCGCTTATATTCGGGCAATGCGCAACAGCTTCTCGGAGCTGGACGCCGCCATCGCGCAAATATCCTCGGGGATGGAAAATGGAAGCATTGACAGTACAAGGGTCAAGGCGGTTTTTTATTCTCTGTTCTTCGGCGCGAAAAATCTCCGGACAGACGGCGCGGACTACCGATCCTTCGTCGATTGCTTCGTGGGCTATGAGGAACGCACCCGCACCGTGGATAATGGCGACGGTACCACTTCGGAGGAAACCTACACCGTGGCCGTGCCGCTCAAGTCCCTGCCGGAGATCTACGGCAACCTGGAAAAGGCCCTGGGCCGGACGATCACCCCTGAAGATCGGGCCAACGCCTCGGAGATTTATTACCGAGTGTTGTACGGCGGCAGCGTCCCCACCTACGGGGAGGCCTTCGACCAATGGGCTAACGGACTGCCCCTCTCCGACACGCCCTTTATGGGAGTGGACGGCTTCTGTTCGCCCCTGGGTGAAAGCTGGCGGACCATGGTCACCTCGGAATTCGGCTACCGGTCCGATCCTTTCACTGGAGAGAGAAGGGGGCACACCGGCTTGGACCTGGGCGCTCCCATCGGCACACCCATCCGCACGGCCCTGGACGGCACGGTGCAGTTCGTACGCTATACGACCACCGGCTACGGCTATCATCTGGCCGTCGATCACGGCGGCGGATTTGTCACTCTTTATGCTCATTGTTCCAAAATCCTCGTAACCGAAGGACAGGCAGTTAAGGCTGGGGACGTCATCGCCCAGGTCGGCTCCACGGGCCGCAGCACCGGCCCGCATCTGCATTTTGAGGTGCGTATCAACGGGGAAATGAAAAATCCGAGAAGCTATCTGCCGTAAGGAGGGCAAGAAAGACCGACGACTTCCAGCGCTAAAACTGCGTCATCGCGAAAGAAAAAACATCATTAGCATGAAATTTTAAGGAGGAAACGAGCCATGAGAGAAACCGAACTGAAGATACCGTTCCCCACGGAGAAGCTGGACGCCCTCCGCTTTTTTATGGCCAAAAAGGATCTGAACATCGAGCAGGAGCTGAAGGAAACCCTTGAAAAGACCTATGAAAAAATCGTCCCCGCCCATGTTCGTGAGTACGTGGAAAGCAGGCTCGAACAAGGGCCGGCCCAGGAGCAGATACCCGAACCGGAAGCTCATGAACACCAGTTGGAGGAAGACCATGAACCAGAGGCATCGGAGCGGCAGCCGGAGCGAACCCACGAATCAGAGGCGTCGGAGCAGCAACCAGAGCAGCAGAGGGACCGACAGCCGAGGCAATCACGCCGCCGCCAGCGTGAACAGGCCGCGGCTGAAGCCGCCCCGGTTTCGGATTCCCAAAGGGAAGATACAACTCCCGCCGAGGAAGAAAGCCAGGGCCTGAGCATGAGCATGTGAGGAGAGATGGAGATGCAAAAAAACAGCTTTGAGACAGAATTCAACGCGCTGTTTCCCCATCCGGCTCCCGAAAAGACCGAGAAGTGGCTTCATCTTGCTCGTGATTTGGGTGAGGTCTATGACGAGGCAGATGGCGAAAAAAACGGACTAGGCTTGGTGTGCGATGAGCTGATCACCAAGTTCCAGTTGGTAAAGGAGCATTTCGGCGGGGAAATCGCGCAGATACTGTACGACAATATTGAGTTTGGTGCCATTCTTCCCTCCGAATTATGGGAAGCGGCCCGGTTTATCCAAAACGGCGGCAGCCCCGGAGAACTCTCCCAACAAGCCGACAGCGGTATGTTCATGGGTATGTAGCTTTAAAAATCACATTGAAAAGGAGTGCAGGGCTCATGAAAAAAGCGACCGTTCAAATCAGCTTCGACGCAGAAAAGCTCGGAGCCATCAAGCAGTATATGGGCAAAAAGGACGCTGAGCTGCTGACCGAGCTGGAAGAGGTCATGCAGAAGCTCTATGAAAAGCACGTTCCCGCCCCGGTGCGGGAATACATCGAGAGCCGGGAAGCGGAAGAAGCGGGCAAACCCAAAAGCCCCTCCCGTCCTGCCCACTCAATCTCCGTCAATCACGGTAGCGGCACCCCCACGTAAGCAGCACGCAAATGGGGCGCGGATTTGGCGGCTGTGCCGCCCTGTGTGCCCTTTGATGGGGCGGGGGGCATTCTTTTACCTGTGGGCAGCTTCACGACCCGTGTCGAGGCTTTGTGAGCGGCAAAACCGAAAGGCAGGCCTAGTCACGGATTAGGGGTGAACCATGGGGTCGAAAACCTTGCGGGTTAAAGAGGCGGGGTCGCCAAGCGCCCCGCCTCTGCCCACATCAGCCCGCAATGCGGGCTGATGGACCTTTCCTCCAGGGGTCGGAATTTGCCCCTGGGGGTCGGGTCAGGAGTCGCCATCCGCGGCCAAGGATGCGAATACAGGATTTTAACCGAGGTCGCGGCCGGTGTTGCAGCCCCAAATGCGCCGGATTGGAGGTTAAAAACATGGCGGAAAAAAACAAGAAGAGATTCCCCTTGTGGATGCATCCGGAAACACAGCGGCAGGTCAAGGAGTGGTATCAAAAAGACAACTGCCGCAGCCAGAGCGAGTTTATCGAAAAGGCGATCCTTTTTTACTGCGGCTACATCTCCGCGGAAAACAGCATAAAGTTTCTGCCTGCCGCCCTCACCTCCGCCATGGCCGGCGTGGTGGAAAGTTCGGAAAACCGCATGGCCCGGCTGCTTTTCAAACTGGCGGTGGAGATGTCCATGATGATGAACATCATCGCCTCCAACGCCGAACTCGATGAAACCCTGATGCAACGGCTGCGGGGCAAGTGCGTCGCTGACGTGAAAAAATCCGTCGGCTCCGTCACCTTCGAGGACGTGGTGAAATTCCAGAAAGGCCAGTAGGGTGACGGACCATGCCGAGGATCATCTTCAAATGCCGCTACCTGAAAAACGCATCGGTACACCTTTCTAATTTTGTGGAGTATGTGGCCACCCGCGAGGGCGTGGAGAAAATACCGGACAGTGCAGGACTGCTTACCGCCACAAAAAAACAGCAGCGGCTCATTGCCGAAATTCTATCGAAGTTTCACGATACCGCTGATCTCTTCGAGTACGAGGACTATCTAAAAGAACAGACCAGAAAAAACGCCTCGGAGTTCATCTCCATGGTGGTGGAGCAGAATATTGATTTACTAGGCAAACGAAAAAACTATGTCGAATACATCGCCCGGCGTCCGGGAGCGGAAGCCCTCGGTAGACATGGTTTGTTCACAGACGCCGGCGTGCCGGTGGTGCTGTCCCGGGTGACGGAGGAAGTCGGCAGCCACACCGGCAATGTGTGGACCAATGTGATCTCTCTGCGCAGGGAGGATGCCGCGCGGCTCGGTTATGACAACGCCAAAGCGTGGCGGGATCTGCTCCGCGGGCAGCGCAACCATATCGCCCAGCAGATGAAGATCACGCCGGAGAATCTGCGGTGGTACGCCGCCTACCATGACGAGGGGCACCACCCCCATGTGCATCTCATCGCCTACTCCGCCGATCCAAGAGAAGCCTATGTCACCAAGGAAGCCATCCAAAATATGCGCGGCAGCCTGGCCAGGGAGATATTCAAACAGGACCTGCTGCAAATTTATTCCGAGCAGACGGAGCGCCGAAACGTTCTGACCGAGCAAAGCCGGGACGCCATGAAAGAAATCATCCATCAAATCAGCTCCGGCGTCTGCGAAAATAAAACCATCGAGGATTTGATTACTCATCTGGCCGAGCGCCTCAAGCACACCTCCGGCAAAAAACAATACGGCTATTTGAAAGCGCCTCTCAAAGCGGTCATCGATCAGATCGTGGATGAACTGGCCGGGGATGAGCGGGTGGCGCAGTGTTACGCCAGGTGGCATGAGGTGCGCAATGAAGTGCTGCGCACCTATGCCGACCAACCGCCGCCGCCACTCCCGCTGTCAAAGCAGAAAGAATTCAAGAGCATCAAAAACATGGTGATCGCCGAAGCTTTGAATATCGGCAGCCGCCATTTTATTTTTGAGCCGGATGAGGATATGGACGCATCGGATGGCGAAGCGGAACCTATACGGGAGGATGCGGCGGGCAATCCATATGCGCAGTATGCGCTGGCGAAGCTGTATCTCTCCGGCGAGGATATGCCCAAGGACGTTCCGAAGGCTGTGGAGCTGCTGACGAAATCCGCAGTGCGGGGCAATCAGTATGCCCAATACGCCCTGGGCAAGCTCTGCCTCATGGGACATGAGGTTCCCCGTGACCGGGAGGCCGCGCTGAAGTGGCTGACCGCTTCGGCGGCCCAGGGCAATATCTACTCCAGGTTTCTTCTCGACCGCATGGACGCCATCCGCGATCCTTCGGTGCTGCTGGCGGCTACGCGGCTCATGCGCCACCTGGGCAATATCTTCCGCGATGAACATAAGCGAATGGGCGGCGGCAGCAGCCTGCAGACCGACCGCAAGCTGCGCCAAAAACTGGCCCGGAAAAAATCGGCCCAGGGCCATGCCCGCGACGATCACGAGCCAAGGCAAAACCTTTAATGGGAGGGATTCTCAATGACAAAAAGCCGCCGGTGCAAAAAAGAAAAAGCACCCATCCCGCATCCGCGCCCCGCCTGGAAGCCGCCCCTGCAAAGGGCGGCTTTTTTCCGCAGATGCGGCAAACGGAAACGCTGACCGGGGAGGGATACCATGGGAGGATATATTCACTTCACCGATGAACAGAAACACCGGGCCAACTCTGTTGACCTGGTGGACTTTTTGCAGCGGCAGGGCGAACAGCTCACTCGCTCCGGCCGGGAGTGGCGCTGGAGGCGTCACGACAGCGTGACCGTCCGGGGCAACCGGTGGTTCAGGCACAGCAGGGAGGAAGGCGGCCTGGCTATCGACTTCGTTCAGGAATTCTACGAGCTGTCTTTTCCGGAAGCGGTGACGCTGCTCCTGGGCGGCGAAGGGGGTGTGGATTGGAATCAAACCCATAAAAGTACCCCAGCCCCCCGTAAACCCTTTGCCCTGCCGAAAGCCAGCCATGACATGCGCCGGGTCTACGCCTACCTGATCAAGCAGCGGTTTATCAATCGGGAGGTCGTCACCCATTTTGTGAAAGCGAAAACGCTTTATGAAAGCTGCGAGTTGTCCAGAGACAAGAGTAAAGAATACCACAACGCTGTTTTTTGGGGGTGCGATGAAAACGGTGTTCCCAAGCACGCCCACAAGCGGGGAATCTATACCATGGGCGTCGGCTATCGGGGCAATGTTGAAGGTGGCGATCCCAGGTACAGCTTTCATCATATCGGCACCGGCGAAACGCTGTATGTTTTCGAGGCTCCGATTGACATGCTGTCTTATATCACCCTCTGCCCGGAGGAATGGCGGCAGAAAAGCTATGTCACCCTGGACGGTGTAGCTGAACATGCCATGCTCCATCAGCTCGCCCTCAACCCTCACCTTCGGAAGATTGTGCTGTGCCTGGATCACGACGAGGCGGGCATCGAAGCAACGGAACGACTCACGGAAATCCTCCGGGAGCATGGCTATCCGCAGGTCTCCGTCCTGCTGCCGGAATACAAGGACTGGAACGAATGCCTGAAAGCCAAAAACGGCGTCGCACCCATACCGGCCAGGGAACATCCCAAGCTGGAATTATTGCCGGAAGTGTGCGGCGTGCTGCGGGAAGTCTGCACGTCCCTAAAATCTGCCCACCATCCCCACGACCTGCTGCTGGCGCATTACGAAAAGCTGAGTCCCCTGATAGCCAACGGAAAGCTGGCCCAAGGAAAGGAACCTGCCGTAACGGAGCATCTGCAAATGATGGCGGCCGGCGCTCTGCTCGCCGCGCAAAGGCAGCATCGGCAGATGGAACAGCCGGTGACCATGGAGCGGCTCATCGGAGAGCTTCAGGACAGCTACCGCCCCCATCAGGACCGGGGCCGGCTGCGTTCCAGAGCGGACGATCTGCATCAGGACATCACCTGCCTGAATACGCAATACCACACACCCGGCATCCGTGGTCCGGAAGACAAGCAGAATCTCATCGACTCCTATCTGCGGCTGGCGCTGGACTGTGTCAAGGTGCAGATTTTTGTCTCCATTGAATCACAGAAACAACATACGGAAACACTTTGCGAAAAACAATGTGAGCAAAACTGTTCGGGAAGATATAAACTACAAACAATTTGAAACACAGCTCACCACTTCATAAACAAGGGTGGATGTAGAAGGCGGCAGAAATTCTGCCGCCTATAGGCAATCCTTCAGGCTTTTGCGACGAAATAAGGAGCTGTTATAAAATTCATACTAGTTTTTGAACAAACGGTAGTGAATAAAGCGGTCCTCTTGGGTTCAATTCAGAATGACAGGTTCACTCCACTCAATTTCATCCAAAAATTCCTGCAGATCGGGTGTGATCATCCGTATGAATACTTTGAAAGCTGAAAGCAGGCAGGACTGCGCATTTAATTCTTTGAATCAGTCTCTTTCATATTTTCCTTTTTTCAAAGTACAATTTATGCCTGCTCATATTCGTCAGACCTGAACAAAATTTCTCCCAGGGTGCTCATCGCCCGGCTTTTGCCGCTGTATTTAGCCTGATACAGCATTCGGTCAACATCAATAAATAATTCCATATAATGTTGTGGCAGGGTACAAATAGAGTGATCAACATAAATTACTCCTGCACTGAAAGTGACAGAAATTTTTAAATCTTTTTCAAAGTACTTTCCAAGTTCCCGATGTATTCTTTGAAGAATTTGCATGGACTGCTGCTGATCGGTTTCCATAAAAATAAAGACAAATTCCTCACCGCCGAACCTGCCCAACAGATCATTCTTTCTTATATGCTTCCGTGCAATGTCGGCAAAAACCTTCAAAACTTTATCACCCATCAGATGGCCGCATCGGTCATTGATTTCCTTGAAATTGTCGAAATCAATCATGCATAGGCTAAAGCAGTTTGCCACGTCATGTTTAACTAATTTTTGAATAGCTTCCATCAGGCTATACTTATTCATGACTCCTGTAGGCTGGTCAAGGGCAAGCTTTTGTTTGAGCAGATCTTCCTGATGTTTTTGCCTAGTGATGTCTGTAAAAGAAAGCATAACATATGGCTCATCTTGAAAGGTCACTCTTGCTCCGCTTACTAGAAACCACTTTACGCAATGATGATTTTTACCATGATATGAGTAGGAGGTCACAATATCCTTGGAATGAATATGGGTGGACAAGATATTCCGTACAATATTCCAAACAGCACACCTTTTGCATTTTTGCGATCTGCCGCATTCAGCACGGCCAAATTTAAGTTCGGAACAACTAAAAACCTCGCCAAAGGATAGTCCCCGTGCCTCATAAGGTTTTATGTGAAAATACTGAAACATCCGCGTATTGGCGCATAAAAGAGTTAAGCTCTTGTTGACAATTGTTTGCCCAAACATGGATTGTTGAAAAACCTGATAGAAAAAAGATGTTTTTTTATCTAAAAGTAAAGAGGTATTGCAGTTCACCACACCTTTCTTAAACTCTTTCATAAAATCACCTAGTATCCTTATTTTACCAAAGTAAAAATCTGAATATCTGAACATATTTGTTATTCACTCCAAGACTCCTTTCTCAGCCAGTATCTTGCCCAATATAGCGTCAATAAGCTCCTGCGTACCGGGTTTGGATAATACCTGTAAAGGTTGAACTGGCATGAATTGGTCGTGATCATCTGCAGATGTCACAAACACAATGTTACATGCTGATATGGAATCGGATTGTCGTATTCGTTTGGCTGTTTCGATACCGGTTAGCTTTTTCATGCGATTATCAAGAAAAAGAAGGTCAAAAATTATACCATTTTTATCAAATTTTTCGAGAAGCTCTTCACCACTACCAAATTGGTGAATGTTAAATAAAAGTCCATTTTTTTCTTCATAAAGATGAATAAACCTTTCCAACAACTCACGACACAATGGACCGTCATACACAAATGCCGATATTAAGCAAACACATCACCTCTACGCATATTTTAGATACAACTAAAAAGGTAATAGAACCATTATATATCCACAAGACTACAATTACAAGTGTATAATTACCCCCATGCTTTATTACGGGTCTTGACCATAATTGATAAAGTTAAACAGGGTGATAAAATTTGGAAATTAATTATAAAGAATTAGGTGAACGGATTGCGAAAAGGCGCAAGGTGTTAAACCTGACACAGGATAATGTTTCAGAAGCCACGGGACTTAGCAACAACCATATTTCAAATATAGAAAACAATCATTCTATTCCAAGCATTGAAACATTGATGAAAATTTGTGAGGTATTGGACACAACCCCGGACTATTTCCTGCTGGGGATTGTAAAGCATACGGACAATAGCCTGCAGTCTCAAATCAATCAAAGAATCAAGCTGTGCGACGAGAAAAAGCTGAAATTGATTGATCATTTTATTACATGGCTAATAGATGAAAAACTCTAAATTCAAAAAAAAGTACGGGGAACTGTACTGGAACTGTCCGAAACCACTGAAAAAAGCATCATAAAAACTGGTAAAGCCCAGAAGAATCATGCATTATGCAATATAAAAACCCCTTTCTAATGGTATAATTAAATTACCACAAAAAACATACCAGAAAGGGGCTTTTATATGCTTGAAAGTAAACACAAACAACTTAGCCTACACTCAATATTATACAATAAGATTCCCGATAATCATCTGCTCAAATTAATTAATTCAGCGGTCGATTTCAGTTTTATCAATAAGCTATTGGAAGGTTCATACTGTAAGTATTACGGAAGACCCGCCAAAGAACCCGAAATGATGGCCCGACTCCTGATAATTCAATATCTGTATAATCTATCTGATGTCCAAGTAATAAAAGATACGGCGGTAAACCTGGCATACATGTGGTTCATCGGGATAAACCCTGAGGATGATCTTCCAGACCCAAGTCTTCTGGCTAAATTCAGGACGCAAAGACTAAAAGATATCACCCTGGATGATATTATCAAAGAAGTGGTAAAACAATGTGTTGATAAAGGAATAATTAAAGGAACTGGTTGATTGTACCCATGTTGAAGCCAACACCATCAAGAAAGTACCCGAAAGAATTATAAAGCATCTTGCTAAAAAGATACTTAAAAACCTGGAACAGGAAAACGGAAGCATTCCGACAGCCATAGATACCAATATCCCAAATTACAAGATGATTGAAGACCATAAGGTAGCTAAAACCACAATGAAAAGCTACCTGGAGCAACTTATAGAGTCAGTGGAAAATACCGTTGATACTTCCGTAATGCCGCAGACCAAGCAAAGTATTCAGAAAGCCAAAGAAGTCTTAAATGACCCCAAATTCATACTACAAAAAGGCGTGCGGTCACTGGTTGACGAAGATGCTAGAGTTGGCTATAAATCCAAAACTGACAGCTTTTTTGGTTACAAAGTCGAGTATGTCATGATACCTGAAGAACGGATAATCACAGCAGTAGGAGTTCAAAACGGAGCTTATGTCGATGGAACAGAATTTGAAAAGCTATATCAACAAACCAAAGCCAGTGGAGTGGAAATAACCGAAGCCTATGGAGACAAAGCATACTTCAGGAAATCTATCTTGGATATTTTGAAAGAAGATGAAGTTCAAGCTATCATTCCAGTAAGCGAGACAGCATATCGGGTAGATGAAAGCCGATTCAAGTACAACAAAGACTCAGACCAATGGTTTTGCGAACATGGGAACTATACATGGACGCAAAGGAAAATAACCGTAAAAGATGGTCGACAGTTTTTAGAATATAAGTTTGAGAAAGAAATCTGTCGCGATTGTCCTAACCGAAAAGAATGCATAAACGGAAGCAGCATAGCAAAAAGGCTAATCCTAGGGCTTAATGCCCCTGAATTCTATGAATACAGTCAGCGAGCAAAAACGCCCGAATTCTTAGAAAAGTATAAAAAGCGAGCCAGTCACGAATGGAAGAATGGTGAAATGAAAAGGTTTCATGGCCTAGGCCGAGCCAGAGGGTACGGTCTAAAAAGTATGGCAACGCAGGCGAAATTAACCGCCTTAGCGGTAAATCTAAAGAGGATAGCAAGCCTGGTATCCTCTCTCAATAATATTATTAATTGCTATTTTATAAACTCATACAGAATGATTATAACCTACTCGAATTGCAAGAAAAGTGCTGCTTAAACATGGCCTTTTTCAGTGGTTTCGAACTGTCCCTGCACTTTTTTTATTAAATACCTGAATCATATCATTTCAAAATGTGTAGTAAAATCTTGGAACAATTTATCGATATAGTGAAATACTGACTGGCCTGCCGAAATCGGACAGGTCTTTTTTATTTAAGATTAAGGAGGAATATCCCTATGCAAACATCACAAATCATCATCTTAATCGTAGCGGGTTTGACCATGTTCGGCGTTATCGGGTTTCTCTCCCTGATGGCACATTACTACACCTTGAACGGCATCAAGTCAAGGACGGTGGGCGACGGCCAGCACGGCATCGCGCGCTGGGCGACAAGACGGGAAATCCAAAAGACCTATAACCATGTGCCCTATGAGCCGAAGCTGTGGCGGCGGAAAAAGAACCTGCCCGCCGTACAGGGACTGGTGGTGGGCTGTAAAAGTTCCCGCGGATCCGTTACCGCCCTGGTGGATGCCGGCGACATCCACTGCCTCATGATTGGTGCGGCAGGTGTCGGCAAGACGGCAAACTTTCTCTACCCCAATCTGGAATACGCTTGCGCCTCCGGCATGTCCTTCCTTACAACGGACACCAAGGGCGGTGCGACACGTTGCGATACAAGGACTGCGCTGCAAGCAGTCTGAAATTCGCCGCACTGTAAAAGTGTAGAACTGTTCAATCGAATACGGAGGTGCAATTCCTCCGCTGTACCAAACCAACGACGATGATGGTTTGCAAAGTCGGAGTCGGTACACGCGCTAATACTCCAATATGCGGCCGGTGGCTGTAACCGCCGACTGTATAAAGCTTGGAGAAGTCGTAACCTGAATACCTAAGTCCGTGCAAGCGGATATGGACTATATGGTGCGGGCGTCCGTGTCCCATGGTTAAGACACATGAAGTATGCTCAAGCCCCGTAATGTGTCGCCGCCGAAAGGCGGAAAGTTGAAAACGCAATGCGGCCCTCGACCTTTGGAGCATTGCCTTTTGCTTGAAATAGCAAAATGTAGTCCGCAGTAAAATTGTGGTTTAAAATGCGGCAGGGTTTTCCGGGGTATAGCTACGACCTAAAGGGCACACAAAAGGATAGATTGAACGGAACGTGTGAGAGCCTGCACGGGGAGCATTACAGGGCAATGAACGGTGCAGGAAGTCAGCGGTCTCATAGTAGTCTGAGGACGGGAAAGCCGTCCACATGGCGAAGGAGACCAGACAAATAAGAAGAAAGAAAAAGAAAGGAAAATTGATTTAGTCCCTGCAATAGAGGGTTCCGAACCACGGGGGTGACGCCGTGCATTTAAACGGACAGTTTTCAAGCGAGCAAGAATTACGCCAAAAGCTGGACTTCATCTATGAAAAATCCAAGAGCGGCGGCTCCTTCCATGGAATTCTCGAAGTGGCAAGCAATGAAGTAACCATTACAACAGCTATCCACAACATCAAGTCCAACAAAGGCGCTAACACCGCCGGCGTAGACAGAGTGAAGATGGACAAGTACCTGCAAATGGACAGAGGGAAACTGGTTTCTCTTGTTCAGTCCGCATTGGCACACTACAAACCCAAACCGGCAAGACGTGTCTACATCCAGAAAAGCAACGGCAAAATGCGTCCGCTGGGTATTCCCACGGTTCTGGACAGAATTGTTCAGGAATGTCTGCGGATCGTATTGGAGCCATTGGTGGAAGCCAAATTCTTTCCAAACAGTTATGGCTTCCGACCTTACCGGTCGGTACATGACGCGGTCTACATGGTTTTTCACTATGCGAATACAACCGCGAAGGTAAAGCCATGGATTGTAATTGAGGGAGACATCAAGGACTTCTTCAATAACATCGACCACCGTAAGCTTCTGGACAAGCTTTGGAAAATCGGAGTACATGACAAGCGGGTATTGGCTATTATTAAAGCCATGCTCAAAGCCGGATATATGGAAAACGGTGTGCTATGCAATGACGAAAAAGGTACACCCCAAGGCGGAATACTCTCACCGCTGCTTGCGAATGTCTACCTTAACAGCTTTGACTGGACGATAGGCAGAATGTATCAGCAGCCACGGCAGCAGACCGCCTACATCGGCTCGGACAGGCTGCGTCTGAAATATCAAGGCATGGTACCAAAGTATCTTGTCCGTTATGCAGATGATTGGGTCATCATCACCAACAGCAAACGGGAAGCAAGCAGGTTACTTCATAAGTTGCAAAAATGCTTTACCCACAAATTAAAAATCGAGCTGTCACAGGAAAAAACCGTCATCACAGATATGCGGGAAACAGCAGTGAACTTTCTGGGTTTCAGCCTGAAGGTGCGTCGGACGGTATATCAGCCGGAAAAGCCGGCGCGTGAAATGGTCATGTGTTGTCCCAATCCACAGAAACTTCAGAAAGCCATCAACAAGCTATGCGACGGTGTCCGTGAGGTCAAAACCTGCACGAATGATGTGTTTCGGGCGGTGCAAATCGAAAAGGTCAATGCCCAAATCACCGGATTGGCAGAGCATTACAAACACTTTGTCTGTTCGAAGGCTTACCACAAGATTGATTACGCCGTCAACCGTTGCGCCTTTAAGACGTTCAAAAGGATGTATGGGCAAGGGGTGATGAAACACCTCATTCCGTTGGAGCAGTTGAGCAATAGGCCACAGCGCCATGCGGGACACAAGGATACCGCGCTGGCAATACGAGTGGATGGTATGTGGATTGGTTTCACAAAAGCCTACCTTACGCACAGTAACCGCATCAATCGGCCGTTCGTGCAGGCGATAACGCCATATACCCATGACGGGCGAGAACGATACTACCAAAAGGCCAAGAGACAAGCACCGCTGGTGCGTCCGCCGCTTTACGATGACACCAACCAGTTGAGTTTCGCTCCATTCAACACGCTCTACAATTTCGAGTATTACATGAACCGCGAATATGCGTTCAATCGGGATAAGGGCGTATGCAGATGTTGCAGGACAAAGCTGAATGTTGGGCATCGGCACTGCCATCACATCAAGCCGTTCCTGCCGACAGCACAAGTAAACAAAGTCTCCAATCTCGCGTGGGTATGCGATACTTGCCACGGAGCGATACATGGTAAAGGTATGCCGCTCTATGCAACAGGCAAAATCAAGTCCAAAATCGAGGAATTTCAAAAGCAGCTTTAATCTTTTTCTTTCTAACCTTGTGCGGGTGTGAACCCACATGAGGTACGACTTCCCCAGTGGAAGCGACTTATTTGTTGGCACGCCGGATGACGGGAAACTGTCACGTCCGGTGTAGAGCGGGGGAAAATCCAGCGACAACCTCAAAGGATTACCTATCGCTATACCTCTATAGAAACTATGGCGGCATCGCTAGGGATCACTACGGCTACCGGGTGTCGATCATCGACCTGCGCAATCCCACCAGGAGCGACGGCAATAACATGCTGCACCTGGTCAACAAATACATGGACGCCTACCTGGCCGATCAGGAAAATCTGTCCTTAAAGGCCAGGGCGGAAAAATATGCCAAGATCACCGCCAAGACTATTGTCTATTCCAGTGGCATGGATGCGGGCAATTACGGGCAAAACGCCTTTTTCTACGATGCTGCCGAGGGTCTCCTGACCTCCGTCATCCTGCTCATCGCGGAATACTGCCCTCCTCCTAAGCGCCACATCATCAGCGTGTTCAAGCTGATCCAGGATCTGCTGGCTCCCTCCGCCGTCAAGGGGAAAAATCAGTTTCAACTGCTCATTGAAAAGCTGCCTCCGGAACACAAAGCCCGCTGGTTCGCGGGGGCGGCCCTCAACACCGCGGAACAGGCCATGCAGAGTGTTCTCTCAACGGCCCTCTCCCGCCTAAATGCGTTTCTGGACTCGGAGCTGGAGCAAATCCTGTGCTTTGACACCGCCATCGACGCGGAGAAATTCTGTAACACCAGGTCGGCGATTTTCCTCGTTATGCCGGAAGAAGATAGCACCAAATACTTCTTAATCAGCCTGATCGTACAGCAGCTCTACAGGGAGATACTGGCCGTGGCCGATGAACAGGGGGGCAAGCTGAAAAACCGGGTCATGATGTACCTGGACGAGATCGGCACCATCCCGAAAATCGAGTCTGCCGAGATGATGTTTTCCGCCTCCCGCTCCCGCCGCGTTTCCATCGTGGCCATCATCCAGAGCTTCGCCCAGTTGGAGAAGAACTACGGCAGGGAGGGGTCGGCCATCATCATCGACAACTGCCAGGATATGGTCTTTGGCGGCTTCGCCCCCAACAGCGAATCTGCCGAGATATTGTCCAAGGCTTTGGGTAACCGAACTGTACTGAGCGGTTCCGTCAGCCGCGGCAAAAACGATCCCAGCCAGTCCCTGCAGATGATCCAGCGTCCTCTGATGACGCCGGATGAGTTGAAAAGCATGCCCAGGGGTCATTTCATTGTGAGCAAAACAGGAAGCTATCCCATGAAAACACGCCTCAAGCTGTTCCTTGAATGGGGCATCCGGTTTGAGAAGGTTTATGAAATCGAGGAAAAGTCGGCCCGCAAGGTGGCCTACGCCGACCGCGGGGAGCTGGAACGGGAGATCATCAGGCGGCATGTGGCCTGCGTGGATATGGACGAGGAAGCGGAAGCGGCAACGCCGCCGGCCCGGGGAGGTATAGTGCATACGCCGGTGAAGGAAGAAGCGGAGGCCATGCTAAAAACAAAGGCACTGCTAAAAGCAAAGCAGCAGGAAACGCCTGTCCGTGTGGAGTAAGGAGGTGGTGACGTGGGCTATTTTACATCCCTCTACACCTCGGAGCTGCCTCACCGGGCGGTGGCCGTGTATATGTACCTGCGTGACCGGGCAGACAGGGACGGCAAATGCTATCCGGCCATCGGCACCATCGCCAGAGAGCTGAAGTTGTCCCGCAGCACCGTAAAGCGGGCTTTGGACGACCTTGCGAAAAGCGGTCGGATTCGCAAAGAACAAAGGTGGCGTGAGAACGGAGGTAAGAGCAGTTGCATGTATTTTTTGAAATAAAGGGAGGAAGTAACTAGGAAAAAACCTTGCTGTTATACTAAGGGAGGAGTCTGTTTTTTTGATGGACCATGGTACGGTTCATAGTGAGCTATACAGTGAACTGCCCATTCTAAAAAACAACCTAACATCAGAAAAGAAAAAAATAGTTAGTTCCCCCTTAAGAAAGGTTGTTGTGGCTATGGGCCAAAGGGGTGTTGTTAAGGTGACAAATACTGTTTATGAAGCATTTGATCTAGCGAAAATAAAGCTAACTATATATTTTTTCACCGGCAAGGTCCACTACCAGCAAAGTTTGACCAGGGGCAATCGTCAGATGATTCAGGTAACGGTTCATTGTCAGGAAAGATCATTATTTCTTTCGGCCTCATTTATTAGGATTATTATTCTCATCTGGCACCGATTAAAAAACATTAATCAGTACCCACTGACCCCTTGCTCAGCCCAGCAGTTAAATTTAAAAAAAGGTTCCCTGGTCTCATGGCAACTGAAGAGCCCTTTGATGTAGTTGCATTAAAGCAAAAAAAAGTTATAAAAATTTAAATGTTACATTGGATATAAAGAAACTTATTTTTGCATTTACAATATTTAACAACAGGGCTATAATTATCAATACAACTATATATATATCAAAATGCCAGGTCATTTTTTAAGCAATGTGAAAAGGGAAAGTGGTGCAAATCCACTACAGCCCCCGCTACTGTAAGTGTGACGAAACCAAGATTAACCACTGGGAGTCTTTCCGGGAAGGCTTGGGAGTAGGGTGAACGCGAGTCAGGAGACCTGCCTGGTAGTAAACCTTCGGAGGGAAGGGCATATCCATATATATGATTATGATATGTTCTATTATCGACTAACCCGATCTCTCTAGGTCGGGTTTTTTATATTCCTTTTAGTGCATATGATCAGTACTTTAAACGGGGGGATCTCATGAATCAGGAGCATCTCAAGAAAGGTTACGTCCAGGTTTACACCGGGAACGGCAAGGGCAAAACCACCGCTGCCCTGGGACTGGCCTTCCGGGCGATGGGAAGGGGGATGAAGACTTACATCGGTCAGTTCATGAAAGGCCAGAAGTACGGGGAGCTTGTTTCAGCGGGTCTCTGCGGGCCTTTCATCACTATCGAGCAGTACGGTAAAGACACCTTTATCCACGTCAAGAATCCCCCTAATGAAGAAGACATCAGGATGGCCCATGAAGGATTGGATAAGGCCAAGAAAGCAATGCTCTCGGGTGAATACGATATCGTGGTTTTCGATGAAATCAATACCTCTCACTGGTTTAACCTGATTTCGGTCGAAGAAATGCTGGACGTAATAAGATCTAAACCCGATGGGGTGGAGATTGTTTTCACCGGCCGTTACGCACCCGCCGGAGTCATTGAAGCGGCGGACCTGGTGACGGAGATGGTGGAGGTTAAACACTACTACCAGCAGGGTGTGCCGGCCCGCGACGGGATTGAGCGTTAATATAGCAGACGCCTGACCGGTGATGTAGTGAGAGAGATAAAAATTGTGGGAAGTGTTTGCTGGTGATTGAAATACGCGGCCTTTGTAAGCGTTATGGTCAAATCAAGGCGCTCGATCAGTTCAGCCTCATAGTTAACCAAGGGGAAATCTTTGGACTGCTGGGCCCCAATGGCGCTGGCAAGACAACCACGATTCGGATTCTTACAACCCTGGCAAGGCCGACCGCGGGGAAGGTTTTCATCAGCGGCTGGGAGGTTAACCGCCATTCCGTGCGGGTGAAAAAGGAGTTTGGGGTTGTACCCCAACAGCTGACCTTAGACGTGGAACTGACAGCCTGGGAAAACCTGACACTGCATGGGATGCTGCACAAGATCCCGAACCGGGAGCGGAATGCCCGGATAAAGGAACTCCTTGCTTTTGTAGAACTCGAAGAACGCTCCAAAGACCTGGTAAAAGATTTTTCCGGTGGCATGAAAAGACGTTTGATGATCGCCCGGGCGATGATGCAGAGACCAAGTATCCTCTTCCTGGATGAACCGACGGCGGGACTCGATCCCCAGGTGCGCCGGCAGATCTGGGATCTGTTCAGGCGTCTCAACGGGCAGGGCGTCACGGTTTTTTTGACCACGCACTACATCGAGGAAGCCGAGCAGATATGCCGCCGGGTCGGCATCCTGAACCAGGGAAAATTGATCGCACTGGGCACCCCTGATGAATTAAAAGCGAAAGTGGGCAAGGTGGTCGTGGAGGTTCCAAATCAATGCGGGACCGAATACCGCGTGTTTGAAAGCCGGGAAACCGCCGTCAGGTATATAGCTGAGCTAAACCGTGACGCGGTGGTCAGGGAAAGCAACCTGGAAGACGTTTTTATAGAATTAACGGGCCTAAAAGTGGGTGACTGACATGTTCGGAGCCTATACCGTTTTTTTAAGGGAATTACTGCTTCTCCGCAAAAAACTGCCGGGCTTTTTCGCCGGGAGCATGGTTGGTCCCCTGCTTTATTTGATGGCTTTTGGCTGGGGGTTGGGCAGGAACATCCAGTTGGGAGGGGTAAACTACCTTGACTTTGTGGTGCCGGGAATTGTCGCCGTGAGCGCCATGAACGGAAGCTACAATGCGACCGGCACCTCTCTCAACATCAGTCGACTTTACCACCGGACATTTGAGGAATTCCTGGTTGCCCCCATCGGGGTCTGGTCCATTGTTCTGGGTAATGTCCTGGGCGGTTGTATGCGTGGCCTGTTTTCTTCCACCGTTATTTTAATAATGTCTTTCTTTTTTGGTGCACGCCTGCATTACAATTTCTGGTTGATAATAGCCTTGTTTCTCACCTGCTTTTTATTCGCCTCCCTGGGTGTGGTGGCCGCGATGGTGGTGAACTCCCACGAAGATATGGCGAATTTCGGCACCTTTTTTATTCTGCCCATGAGCTTCTTGTGCGGGACATTCTTCCAGGTAGATGTGCTCCCGCCGATTGTTTCTCAAATAATTATGCTTCTCCCGCTTACCCACTCAGCGATCTCGATTCGGGCGATTGCCCTGGGCGCCGGGTTTCCCTTAACTTCCCTTTTAGTTATGGCGGGTTACGCGATTGTCCTATTCCGCCTCGGAATCTGGGTTACCTACAAGGCAGAGTGAACGATATTCGAATCTATAAAGCAAGGCTTATAGGAGCATCCCAAGAGATGGTTACAGTAAAACCGACTAAGGAAGAGAGTAAGAAACCTGAGGATAAGGTAAGGGTGGCTCTTGTTCACGCCGCTATCGCCTGGAACGATAAGGAATACAACCTGGGCCGGCTGTTGGAGTTGAACGAGAAAGCCGCGGAGGCGGGAGCCAGGATTATCGTCAACCCGGAACTGGCGTTGTCGGGATACTCGTTTTCAGGTAGGGGTGAGATTGGTCCCCTGGCGGAAGCGATTCCCGGTCCAGCCACGGAAAAATTCGGTGCATTGGCCCGGAAACATGGGGTCTATATCGCGTTCGGGCTGCCGGAGATAGATAAGGAAACCGGCGTTATTTACAACGCGGCTGTCTTGATCGATCTCGAAGGGAAAGTGCTGGGGCGCGCCAGGAAGATCGCTCCCACCTATAAAGAGAACCTTTGGTCAGCCCGGGGCAACCTGCCGGTCCTGGTATGCGACACCGCTTACGAGAAACTGGGGATGATCATCTGCTCCGACGCCTTCTGGCATCAACCCGCCAGACTGGCCGCTCTGGGAGGGGCGCGCCTGCTGCTGGTGCTGGCCAACTGGCCTCCCCAGGGTCATCCCCCCGATCACTTTTGGCGGACGCGGGCACTTGAGAATGGATTCCACGTGCTGGCCTGCAACCGGACTGGAACAGATAAGTCCATGGACTGCACCCAGGCCCAGTCTTTCATCATCAATCCCGAAGGGGTGGTAGAGAAACAGGTGAGCTCGGCGGAAGATACTGTTGTTTACGGGGATATTTCGCTGCCGGGAGATCGGGGATTATTCCCAAACCAAGTCTCAGGGCGGGTAGCCGCCCGGCACCCGAATTTTTACACCGACATCGCCCTGGATCCTTATTCGTCACACCTCGAAACGGACAAGCTACTAGAACTTCCCGTAGCGGATTCCTTTACAGCGGCCTCGCTGCAGTTTCGGCCCCGGCCGATGAGGCCGGCGGAGAACCGGGAGTACATGGTTTCAATGATCGATAAAGCGTTCGCGGTGGCCGCGGACTGCAGGCCGAGACTGAGGCTCCTGGTATTCCCCGAACTGGCGAACACCGGCCTGGTTACGAATCGGGATGAAGCCTCACGGGCAGCCGAAGAGATTCCAGGACCGACGGTGGCCGCCATGAAACGAAAAGCCAGGGAAAGGAATGCGTACATAGTCTTCGGTATGGTTGAACGGGAACAGGAATCACTGTTTAATACCGCAGTGCTCATCGGGCCAGAGGGGTTGTTGGGGAAGTACCGCAAGGTCCATTTGTCTCAATCGGATCTGCACTGGGCATGCGCCGGGGAAAGCGGTTTTTTCAGCCATGACCTTCCATTCGCGAGGGTCGGCTTACTAATGGGAACCGATCTGTTCTTCCCCGAATGTATGCACGCTCTGGCCAAGAGGGGGGTGGACCTGGTATGCGTTTCCTCCTTCTGGATGGAGAGACATGATCGCTACCTTTGGGAGGCCCGGATGGTGGAAATGCAGGTGCATCTGGTGGTATCCAATCAGTGGGGAGGCGAGGGGAATCTGTGTACCGCGGGGGAGAGCGCCATCTACAGTTATCACCGGTATCCAGAAAAAAGGATGCAGGTAACTGCGGCCGAGGGTCGAGACGATATCCGGGTCTTATGCCTGGACCCGGAGGCTGCAAGGCAAAAAAGGTTCCTGGAGTTGGCGAGCTATGATCCTCTCTTAAGAGAGAGTCACTAAATCTTAATAAAGGGGGGAGACGGTTTTGGCGATGGTTAAAAGAAGATTAACGGTTTTAACGCTGGTTGGCGTGCTGTTGGTATTGGCTGTACTTCCGCCTTCCCTGGTGCCGGTGGGAACCGCGCGTGCCGAGGGCGTCAGCCTAGCAGAACTGTCAGGTACGGCGGTCGGATTATTGCGCCAGGACTTTCAAACCAATGGGGCGCGCAACGGTGACATGGGGGTGGGAACATTCGCCTTCTATACCCTGGAAACGGCGAAGATCGATACCAGCGGCTGGAGTCATGCGGATATCTCCCTCGAAGACGCAGTGACCGCCCAGGTCATCCAGGACATCAATCGACCCGAGAATGTCTCAGCCAAGGTACTCGCCCAGGACCTGCTGGCGATGAAAGTCATCCAGCGCACCGACCTGGCTGACCAGGTCCTGAAAATACTGCAGGCTAGACAGAAAGATACCGGTTTTGATGAAAACATCTTCAGCAACCTGTCTGCCTACGACCTTCTGGGCAGAGGCGGGTATCTGGACGCCATGGGCGCCGCCAGGGTAAGAGGCTACCTGTTATCACAAAAAAAACAGGGGCCGGACGGCGGTTTTTACGGATGGGGCTCCTATCCCTGGAAGGGAAAGGTGGACCCCGGCATCATGTCGACCTGTGAGGCGATCAGGGCCTTGTCGGCCCTGGACCCCCAGAAAAGCGATGCCGAGGTGCAGGAGGCCATACGGCAGGGCCTCACACTGCTGCAAAGGTATCAGTTGAGTGACGGCAGCTTTCTGGCCGGGATGGACGACCCGGCGATAGACACCGCAGAGGTGATCATAACCCTTAAAAAGCTGGGTCTAAAACCTGACGTCTGGGTCAGCAGTTCAGGCAAGACCGCGGTCGATTATATGACGGAGAAGGTTCTTAATCCTGACGGCAGCCTCGGGGCCTGTCAGAACATTATGGACGCCACCTGGGTGTTGGACGCCTGTGCCTCGCTTAATTCTCCGGCCGCTGTCCCGGCGCTGAGAAGCGGTTTTAAGGACATCCAGGGTCACTGGGCGGAGCGGGAGATCCTGGTGATGTCTGGTCTGGGGTATGTAAGCGGGGTTGGAGATCAGTTCTTTGCACCCGATTCCAGCGTCACCCGCGCCCAGTTCGCTACCCTGCTGGTTAAGTCCCTGGGTATCGATCCGGTGATGCCGGTCTCTTCCCCCTTTACCGATGTGCCCCAGTCCCACTGGGCCTGCCCGATGATCAACGCCGCTTACCAGAAAGGACTGATCTCCGGGGTGGGCAGCGGGATTTTTGCCCCTGACCAAAGAATCACCAGGGAGGAGATGGCGGTCATCGTCTCCAACGCCCTGAAAGCGAACGGCTCGGATATCGGTATCACTCAGGAACAGACGAAAGAGATCATGGATAGATATACCGATGCCGGACAGGTTTCAGGATGGGCTGAAGAATCGGTGGCGGCATGCATCGACAAAGGTCTTTTCGTGTTTAACGGCCGAAGCGCCGGTCAACTCGCGGGCCGTGAATATGCCAGCCGGGCGGAGACGGTGGTAGTCCTGGAGCGCATGTTGAAATACCTGGACCGGCTGCAGTAAGGAGAACGAGGGATGAATAAAAAGAGGTTCTTTTATCTTCTGGCTTTCCTTTTGATTCTTGCGGCGATCATCGTGCCGACGGTGGTGAATTCAAACCGCGGTGATTCAGGACCGGTGGCGGAAACCGCGGCGCCCACGGTCGCGACCGAGAACTCACCGGTGGCGGAAAAGGGAAGCGGCATCGAGGAAAAGGCCGCCCCCCAGACCCCGGCCAGAATAAGTGATACGAAAGACCAGACGGAGAGGGGAGGGGCAACTCCTGCCGCTCCGGTCAAGGCCGGCCCGGTCCAGAGCCCGTCAGTACAACCGGGGTGCAGGGTAGGTGTCGCCGTGATTGGGATCGGGAGCGAGTTGTTGTATCCCCCGTCGACGGTGAACGTGAGTCCCGGCAACAAATGGGGGATAACTGCTCTGGGGGCCCTGGACGCCACGGGACTGCCTTACACCATGAAGCCCATGTGGCAAAACTTCGTGGACTCTATCCGTGGACAGGCCTGCAAGGGAGTGGCCGGGTGGATGTATATGGTCAACGGCGAGATACCGATGCACCTGGCGGACAAGCACCCGGTCAAAGAGGGGGACAAGGTGATCTGGTGGTACAGCGAGAGCATGGACCAGGAACCGCCTTCGTGGGACAAGCTGAAAAAGTAGTGTATAAGCGTTTGGTTACATGGAGAGCGGGGTTTTGCAGTTGAAGGCTGACTGGGGCCTGATTACCACCGGGGCGGCCGTGGTGTTGATCATCCTGATGGTTTACCGGGTGGAAAAGAAGAGCAGCTTCAATTCCCGTCAGATCGCCCTGGTGGGGGCTTTGACGGCTTTAAGCGCCGCCGGCCGCGCCGCCACTGGTGTAGGGATGCTCTTTCTCCAGCCGACCATGTTCCTGCCTCTTATCGTCGGCTATGCCATGGGAGCACGGGTGGGCGTGTTCGTGGGAGCGATGACCCCGTTGATCTCAAATTTCTTTATGGGGCAGGGCCCCTGGACGCCTTTTCAGATGCTGGCCTGGGGATTGATCGGGTGTTCGGGAGCGATGTTCAGGTACATATTGCCCGGCGCGCGGCCATTATACTTTTCAATAATCAGCTTTGCCTGGGGGTACCTTTACGGGGCGATCATGGACATCTGGCAGTGGTCCGCCTTCATGCATCCGCTGACGCTGCAGGGGTACATCGTCCTCTGGATAGCGGGATTCGGCTTTGACAGCATGCGTGCCCTGGGAAACCTGTTTTTTTGCGGCGCGCTGGGAGCCCAGGCGCTTAAGGTCCTGAATTATTACCAAAAAAAGCTGCACGTTGAGTACATAGAAAGCCTGGATTCCCCGGCATCTTCTGATTCTAGGCAGTAAGGGTGAGGAACCGTGAGAAAACCGCTCCTGATATTATCCCTAATCCTGGTGACGTTTTTTTCCCTGACCGGAGCGGCCGAGGCCGCTGCTCATCCGTTCTCTGACGTCCAGTGGGTCAGGACGCTCGGCGACGGTACCGCGCGGGGTGTATGGCAGACCTCGGACGGGGGATACCTGCTTACGGGATGGACCAAAGGACAGGCCGGGTCAGGGTCTGACATCTTTCTGATCAAGACAGATGGGCAGGGCGATAAAACCTGGGAGACCCTGATTCGCGGCAACGGTTACAGCTGTGGCTACGGGGTAATCCAGAACAGCGACGGCGGCGCTGTCGTGGTAGGGGACACCAAGTCGAAAACCGGTTATGACCATGATGTGATTGTGGCGAAAGTAGACGCCGGGGGCAATCTGGTCTGGGAGAGGAACTTCGGCGGACCATACTGTGACTACGGAGCATCCGTGGTCCAGACCGGGGACGGGGGCTACCTGGTGGCCGGCGGCACTGAATCGTACGGCGCCGGTGTCTACGACGCTTACCTGATCAGGCTGGATGGACCGGGCCAGGAAATCTGGGAGAAGACTTACGGTGGCAAGGGGTCTGACTGTGGGTACGCCTTGCTTCAAGACCCGGACGGTGGATTTACGGTAGCTGGAAATTCTGACTCCACGGAGTCAGGAAAAACCAAGGTCTACCTGTTCCAAACTGATGCAGGGGGCAGACTGCTCTGGGAGCGAAAAATAGGCGGAAACAGTGACACTTACGGCTGGTCACTTGAGAGGGCCCCTGACGGCGGCTACCTGGTCGCCGGCGAGGTAGCGGTGGTCGGCGCCAGCGGCGGCGGACTGAAGAGCTATCTGGCAAAAACCGACTACCAGGGCAGACCGACCTGGGAGCGCATCTATGGCGGGGACTCTTACAGCACCGTCTATGCTATCTTACTGGCGGAGGAAGGAGACTATATCCTGGTCGGCAAGCAGGAAGCCGCGGGAGGCGTCCACGACCTGTTTATCCTGAAGACCGACCGCCGGGGAGACGCGCTGGGAGAAAGGACGCTGGCGAATCTGGGAGGAAGCTGCGCTTACGCAGGCCAGCAGACCAGGGATGGAGGTTTTATTTTAGCGGGAGAGCAGAACTCGGGTGTCGACGGCGCAAAGCAGGTCCTGTTGTTAAAGCTCGCACCTGATCGTCCGGATAATTTACGGGTGTTATTGATTATTCTAGCTGCCCTGATCGCTTTGCTGTTTCTGCTGGATGTTATAGAAAAAAGGTATCTCAATAAGTAGATATTTATAGGAGTTGATTCCGTAGCCAATCCATTTAAGGGAATCACATTTTAATACCTGGAACCAGGTGGCTTATACAAAAGCTAAATGGGAATCCGGTGTGAATCCGGAGCGGTCCCGCCACTGTAAGGGAGGAACCTTCCGCCAGATGTCACTGGGAAAAAACCTGGGAAGACGCGAGGAGGAGATGAACCCGAGCCAGGAAACCAGCCTGTTTCCATAGACACCATGAACCTACGAGAGATAGGGGGTTGTCGGCATGCTCAATTACTTTCAGGAGCGAGCAGACCCGGTCTATTTGTAGACCGGTTAATTATTTTTCAGCGCTTTCTTAAAAAGGGAGGTAGATCTCCATGCGGAGAAATCAAAGGCTTTATAAACCCCTGGTACTGCTGCTGATCGCACTGATGCTCTGCTCGACTGTTGTTGCACAGACCGACATAAGGCCGGCGCGGGCGGATGACGGGAACCTGGCCGACAAGGCAGTGGTTTTCCTCAAGACTGAGTACCAGGACAACGGTGCCCAGGGTGGTTACGGAGGCATCGGTCCATTTGACGCTTATGTTCTCAAGTCCGCCGGGGTGGATGTGAGCGAATGGGAGTATAATGACGAATCCCTGTCGGATGCCGTGACCGATCTGGTTGACCAAGATATCGACGATGACGCGGCATCGGTTAAGCACCTCGCACAGGACCTGATAGCGATGCAGGAACTGGGTGATGACGACCTGGTAGATCAACTGAAGACCATTTTACACAACCGGCAGAACGATGATGGTTCTTTCCAGGATGATGCCAGTGTTTACAGCATCATCCCCGCCTATGAACTTTTGGGGAGGGCGGGTCAGCTCGGTGTTGTCGATGCCGTATACGCCCAGAACTATATCTTGGGACAGCAGGACACCTCGACCGGGGCCTGGCCTGATTTCATGGGCACCGCCCAGGCGGTGCGGGCACTGAACTATCTCGCTCCCGGAGCCGCTCCCGATTCCGAGGTGGGGCAGGCCATCACGAGCGGCTGCAACTGGCTAAGGCAGCAGCAGAAGTCGGACGGCAGCTTTCAGGCGGCGATGGACGACCCGCTGATCGACACGGCGGAGGCGATCGCCACGCAGAAGGCCCTGGGTCTCGACCCTGCCGTAGACTGGACCACCGGCGGCAAGAGCGCGGTTGATTACCTGAATAATAACTCCTTAAATGATGACGGCAGCTTTGGCTCCAGCAGGAATGTCATGGACGCCACCTGGGCGCTGGACAGTTTCGTGCTGCTGGGTATCCTCCCGACGGGCGGTGGTGGTGGCGGCGGTGGCGATCCTCCAGCAAGCGCCAGCGTCCGGGTCCGGGTGGAAGGGATCACGGGCGCGCCGGCGGACAGCACGGTGAGCGTTTCCGGGACCGCCCTGGACGCCTTGAACCAGGCGGTGGGCAGTGACAACGTGGTGGCTCCCGGGGGATATATCACCAGCATCAACGGTGAGAGCGGCGATTTTGCCGGCGACCCCCCCACCAGCTGGCTCTACTACGTTATCAGAGACGGCGAGATCGATCCGATTTCGCTCAGCAGCGTCCCCAGCGGCTACACCGTCAGCAACGGCGACCAGGTGGTTTTCTACATCGGTGCTTACGATGCGGTGAGTTATGCGAATTTGACATATTTACCGGTGGTGAGCATCTCTCCCCAGGAACCGACGGCCGGCCAGGACATCACCTTCAGCATTTCTGCCCAGAAGTACGACTGGAGTACGGGTCTGCAGGGACTGTCTGTCGCTGAAGTCGCGGCGATCGGCGACTACACGTTAACCGCCGGGGGAACGACTTACACCAGCAGCAGCGGGCAGGTGACCATCCCCGATGCGGCGGAAGGCGACCTGATCTATGTGATAACCAACCAGAACGACGCCGGCTACCCCGACGTGGTGCCGTACCGGGGAAGCGTCAGCGTGGGTCCCGCGAGCAGCGGCGGCGGTTCAACCACGACCTGCACACCGAGAATAGCGGTGGTGGGAATGAGCGGAGAAATACTGTTCGGGCCGTCTACCGTGACCGTGCTCTCGACCAATCCATGGGGACTGACAGCCATGGGAGCGCTGGACGCCACTGGATTATCGTACACCACGTCATCAACCTGGGATGGGTACGTGGACTCCATCGACGGGCAGGCAAGCAGCGGGATGAAGGGATGGATGTATACCGTCAACGGTGATGCCCCCATGGTCCTGGCCAAGGACTATGCGGTCTCCAGCGGCGACAAGGTGATCTGGTATTACAGCAACAGCATGGACCAGGAAGCGCCAACCTGGGAGCAGCTAAGTTCCGGGGAGCAGACAACAACAACTTCTTCTGGGATCGTTACTAGCACCACCGGCAAGGCCACCGTTATCCCGGCCGCCGGGGGCACTGTCGGGCTGGGCGGTGAGGCATCGATAATCATTCCCGCCGACGCCTTGAGTGGGACCGCCGGGGTGGATATCGCCATCCAAAGGGTGAGCAGCCCTCAAGCTGTGCCTGACGGTTTCAGGCTGCTCGGTTCCGTCTTCGAGTTTACCGTGGGCGGCAGCACCAGCTACCGGTTTAACCATCCGGTCACCCTGAGTTTCAGTTTTGATGTGTCTGCACTGCCCGAGGGAGAAATGCCGTCCGTGTTCTACTACGATGCGGGTTCCGCAAAATGGGTGGACCTGGGCGGCACCGTAGACGGGAGCATCATCACAGTAAGCGTCGATCACCTGACTAAGTTTGCGCTGCTGATAAAGGATGTTGAACCTCCGCTGGCTCCAGCCCAGTCATTCACCGATGTCCCGGAGTCCTTCTGGGCGAGCGACGCCATAATCAATTTGAACCTCCTGGGCTACGTCAACGGTTATCCGGATGGGACCTTCAAGCCGGACAACCAGGTTACCCGGGCGGAGTTCGTCTCCATACTCGATAAGGTGCTGAAACTGCCCGGCTACAGCCCCGCGGCGCCGGATTTCAGCGACGTTTTCTCCCAGGACTGGTTTTACGGAGCCGTTGAGAACGCTGTCCACGCCGGCATAATAAAGGGCTATGGCAGCACCTTCAATCCCGACCAGCAGGTAACCCGGGAAGAGCTGGCGGTCATCATGGTCAATGCCCTGGGCGGAAATGAGGAGGCCATGGCGAGCATGAACGAAAAGACCAGTTTTTCTGACGACGCGGGCATCTCCGGCTGGGCCAGGGGTTTCGTGGTGGTGGCGGTTAAGAAAGGCTTGATCAAGGGCTACCCGGACGGCGGGTTCAATCCGCAGGGCAGCGCTACCAGGGCCGAGGCCTGTGTTATAATAACCAACTTCTTGAATCTTAAAGAATCTATGAAGTAAAACAAAGAAAAACCCGCGGGTATGCCGGGCGGGCCGATGGGGACCTGCCCGGCGCCGGCGGGGAAGCGGTGCAATCCTTAAATGAGAAAGGGACGTAAAAAATGGGGGACAACCTGGTCTATGAACGCCGGGACGTTTTCCTGCAGTCACTGCATACCGTCGTAAACCTTTTCTTTATAGCGGTCCTCTTTGTCCTGGTAATGATCTCCGATCATCCCCTGTTCCTGATCGGTTTTTTCCTGACAACTCTTTTAAACCTGGCTGCGGCGGGCGCCCTGGAAAAAGGTGAGAGGCTGCTGCGGGTAGGCGTCTGGGCCGCGATCGTTATCATGATCGTCAACCCGCTGGTCATAAACGCCGGGGAAACGATCCTATGGCATAGCCCCATCCTGCCGGTGCAGGGACGGATAGAAATCAGCGTGGAGGCGGTTTGCTACGGAGCGGCGATGGGAATCCGCCTGATGACCCTGATGATAGTCTTCTGCCTCTACAACGAGATACTTGATCCCGACCTGCTGCTCGGATACATGGCGCGTATAGCCTATAAGTCCGGGCTGATGTTGTCGCTGGCCACCAGGTCGTTTCCATCGGTGATCCGGGACCTGGCGGCCGCCCGAGAGGTGCAGCAGTTGAGAGGAGTGGATTTCAACTCCGGCAACCTGCGGGAGAGGGTAAGGAAATACTCCCAGGTCTTCCGTGTGGTGCTGATATCCACCCTGGAAGGATCGTTCCATACCGCCGAAGCCATGCAGGCCCGGGCCTTCGGCGCCGGCCCCCGCTCCCGCTACCGTCGGGAGCTCTGGAGGCCGCGGGACACGATCTGCCTGTCGACGAGTTTTTTGGCCCTGGTTATGGCCATCTGCGCCAAGAGCGGGGGATACCTTGACTTCATTTACTATCCCCGCTTGGGAAGACTGGTTGAAAACCATGCAACAGTTGCCTGGCTGGGCATTATCCTGCTCTGCCTGGCGCTGCCGGCGGTGCTGAGTTGGGCGTGGAGGCGGTCGGCCTCTTTAAGGTCGAGGATATGAACGGCTATTTATCAGAAAAGTATAACCCAGGGAGGAACAAGCATGGTTGGGAAAACAATCCGCCGCACTGTAGCTAAAAACGGGCCCGAAACGCATAATCACGGCGATAAGTCTTCAGCGAAAAGCTTTCATGACACCGGGTTTGAAATATTTTTAAAGACGTTCAGCCAGCCTCTAAACAAAAATCGAGCCCTGCCGTGGATGAGGACTTTTATATATTGGGTTTATGTTTCTTGGCGGGGACACAGCTTCACCTGCTGCCGATCATAACCAGGGTTCTGAACAAAAAATGCGCCAGTGAAATCCTGTGGCGAAGGACTGGCCCGGGGAAATAAAACCCGCCCTGAGAGAAGAGGTTTAAAAAATGATTAATTGGAACAGTTGGCCTTGCTGCGAGAATTGCAGAATATACAGTTTTACTACTTCCCGGCCGGTTAGCATAGTGCATCTAAATTGTATGAAATGCGGTTCTCCAATGATAGAGACCGACAATCCCGGTTCTAATTCTAATAGCCAGTTATTGGGTAGTCCTTCGGCATTCGGAAAGTACAGTTGTATGACCACAGATATCGTAGGAGTGAGAGAGCCGTTGTTTACATTAAAAAAACTGACTTATTTTTATCCGGAGGCTGACCTCCCGGCGCTGCAGGAAATAAATCTCGACGTGGAGGAAGGGGAATTCTTACTGGTGGTCGGCGGCTCCGGTTCCGGCAAGTCTTCCCTGGCCCGCGCGCTGGCGGGCTTGATTCCAGATTATTACGGGGGCCGGATCGGGGGCCGGAATTTTTTCAAGGGGCAGGATATCGGGTCTATGAAGCAGAGCGCCCATGCCAGAAATATCGGGATCGTTTTTCAGGACCCGGAGAAACAGCTGGTTATGACCAGCGTCGAAGCGGAGATAGCCTTTGGACTGGAGAATCTCGGCTTGCCCCAGCCGGAGATGTTTCGCCGGGTTGCGGAGGTAATGAGTTTTTTCGGTATCTCATCACTCAGAAGGGAGTTTACCGCTAAACTCTCCGGCGGCCAAAAACAAAAGGTTGCCCTGGCCTCGATACTGGCTATGCAGCCGCAGGTTTTAATCCTGGACGAACCGACATCCCAGCTGGACCCGTTAGCCGCGGAAGAGATATTCAACCTGGTCAAGCGGCTGAACGAGGAATTGAACATCACCATAATCCTGATCGAACAGAGGCTCGAACGGTGTTATCACCTCGCGGACCGGGTGGCGGTGATGGAGGGCGGGCGGATCGTTAAGGATGGAACAGCGCGCGAGGTGGCGGACTGGGAAGTTAAAAACCGTTATCCATACGTACCAGCCGTGGCCGGCTTCTTTTCCCATATCGGTTCGCATGATATACCCCTCACCATAAAAGAAGGCCGGTGCCTGTTAAAGAACCAGTATACCTTTCATAACGTATCCGCTGCGGCAGACGTACCGGCCCACAATCAAGCAATAAAAAATACGACTAAGATCAATCCGGATAAACCACAGGAATTTCCGGTTGTAGAGATAAACAAACTCTGGTTTTCTTACCCGAACGGCCGGGAGGCTCTGCGCGGTATAGATTTTTCGGTAGTTGCGGGAGAATATGTGGCCGTATTGGGGGAGAACGGAAGCGGTAAGACCACCCTGCTAAAACAGATCGCCGGGCTTTTGAAACCCAGCCGCGGCAAGGTGTCGGTCGACGGTGTTTACACCGACTGCAGTTTACCCCATCAACTCGCGCGAGTGGTCGGTTACCTTTCCCAGAACCCCAACGACTATCTCTTTAATGATACCGTGGAAGAAGAACTGAGGTTTACCCAGGTCAACCTGGGAATTTCCGATACCGCCAACATAGATCAGTGGCTGGAAAAGCTGAACCTTACTCGCTACCGGCATGCCAATCCCAGGGATTTGAGCAGCGGAGAAAGGCAGCGGGTGGCGCTGGCGTCGATAATGGTGGCCAGTCCCAGGCTGCTGTTGTTGGATGAACCGACCCGGGGCATCGATTATCGGCTGAAGGCGGAGATGGGCAGATTATTGAAGGAAATGGCAAGGAGCGGAACTGCTGTGATCCTGGTTACCCACGATGTGGAGTTTGCCGCGGAATACTCGGAAAGGGTTGTGATGCTTTTTGACGGGAGGATCGCTTATGACGGGCCGAAGAAAAAGGTTCTTAGCAATTCAATGTTTTTTGCCCCGCAGATCAGAAAGCTGTTTCGAGGTATAGACGATGAGCTGTTCACCATCAGAGAAGCGGTGGAAAGGGTTCGAAATCTAACAACCGGTAATACCAGGTAAACTGCCGTAAAAATGAGAAAGTGGACTTTTTCTTGAATGCACCAGCATGAAGGTGCTAGAATAAGGGAGGTTTACCGGCAAGGGTATAGACAGTATCGGTCGCGAGTCTGGGCGGTGGCCCTTCAGCTATTTGAAGAATAGCTGAAGTAAGGTAAAACGCGGCCAGCCAGGTAATAATGAAAGGAGTGTGGTCGCTGGAATAACATTACATTATAGGTTTTCAATCGGATTGTAGCATATCCGGCTATAAGCTTATGAGGTGCCCACAACTGCGGTGGGATAATAGGGAATCAGGTGCAAGGCCTGAGCAGCCCCCACTACTGTATCTCGGACCAAATCTTTCAAAACCACTGTCTCTTACAGAGATGGGAAGGAAAAGAGAGTAGGATGAAGAGAAGCCAGGAGACCTGCCTCATAGCTGGTTGATCCCATTCTTTGGGTGCGAAGTATGGAGATAGAGACAATAATCAATTGTGTCTATTTCCTCCTGAAGACAGAAAAAAGGAGGAAAAGTCAAAGTGAGTACTAAACTGTCGGTGGTTTCTTTTCCCCGCATCGGAGCCCAGCGGGAACTCAAAAAACTAGTAGAAGGATACTTTGCCGGGGACGTCACTAAACATGATCTGTGCGGCGGAAGCCGCGAACTGAGGCAAAACCACTGGCGAATCCAGCAGGAAAAAGGGATCGACTTCATTTCCAGCAATGATTTTTCCCTTTATGACAACATGCTGGACATGGCTTGTCTGCTGAATGACATCCCCTCGCGTTACCGAGACCTCTCCATGGATGAACTGGACCGTTACTTCGCCATGGCCAAAGGAGCCCAAAACGCAAAGGGCGATGTAAAGGCCCTGGAACTGAAGAAATGGTTCAATACCAATTACCACTATATAGTTCCAGAAACAGAAGAAGGCGTTGAATTCAAAGTGAACGGAGACAAGCCGTTCGCCGAATTCCAGGAAGCACTGGCCCTCGGGATCAACACCAAGGCGGTCCTGATTGGCCCCTATACCTTTCTCAAGCTGTCAAGGAACAAAAGCCGGCAGAGCTTTTCCCACCTGCTTGATCGCTTGATCCCCGTCTACCAAGAGATTATTAAACGTTTTTCCGCGCTCGGAATGCAGGTTCTGCAGATAGACGAACCGGCCCTTGTCATGCCCATGGACACCGATGATGTAGAGGCCTTCTGCAACGCCTACCAGAAACTTCTGCCGGCCAAAGGCCGGACCAGGGTGCTGCTCCAGACCTATTTTGGCGACATTCGTGACATCCTTACCCGAGTTATGGAACTGGATTTTGACGCTCTGGGGCTGGACCTGGTGGAGGGCGAAAGAAACCTGGACCTCATAGAGAAATACGGATTCCCCAGCAGCAAACAGCTCTTTGCCGGACTGGTGGACGGGAAGAACATCTGGATTAACAACTACACCGCTACCATGGACAAGATCCATCGTCTGTTGAAGTGTGTCGACCGGGACAAACTGGTTCTCTCCACTTCCTGCTCCCTGCTGCACGTACCTTATTCTATCGAATACGAAACCAAACTGGGGGAAGCATACCTACGATGCCTGTCCTTTGCCAGGGAAAAGCTGAGCGAAATGGACGACCTGAGAGAACTGCTGGAAGATGCTGATTTCCATCGGAATGAGAGATTCCTGGCCAACCAGGCGTCCATCAGCGAACTGCTCAATCATCCGGGCAAGCGCCGGCAGGAGGTCAGGGCAATGGTCGATGGACTCACCGGGACAGATTTTGTTCGCCAGCCCGCTTATGAAGAGCGGATCAAGAAGCAGAAGCAGGCGTTAAGACTGCCTCTGCTGCCGACCACGACCATAGGCTCCTTTCCTCAGACTACAGAGATAAGGAAGCTTCGGCAGCAGTACCGGAGTTCCAAGATCAACCGCGAAGAGTACGCCCAGCAGATTCGAAACAGCATCAGCCAGGTCATAAAGCGGCAGGAAGAACTGGGCCTCGACGTCCTGGTACACGGCGAATACGAGCGCAACGACATGGTGGAATACTTCGGGGAAAACCTGGAGGGTTTCCTGTTAACCGAAAACGGATGGGTCCAGTCCTACGGGACCCGGGCCGTGAAACCGCCGGTGATTTTTGGGGATATAAAACGGAGCCGTCCCATTACCCTGGAATGGATTACCTACGCCCAGAGCCTGACCGAAAAACCGGTGAAGGGAATGCTCACCGGCCCGATTACCATACTCAACTGGTCGTTTCCCCGGGAAGACCTGGAGCTGTCGGAAATAGCCTGCCAGCTAGCCCTGGCCATCAAAGAGGAAGTCATGGACCTGGAGAGGGCGGGAATCAAAATCATCCAGATAGACGAGGCCGCCCTGCGCGAAAAACTGCCCCTGAGAAAAGAGGAGTGGCAGAGCGCATACCTCGACTGGGCGATCAAGATGTTTCGACTGGTGCACGCCTCGGTAGGAGAGAAAACCCAGATCCATACCCACATGTGCTACAGCGAGTTTTCGGACATAATCGGGGCCATTGAGGAAATGGACGCCGATGTCTACACGTTCGAAGCAGCCAGGTCGGACCTTTCTCTTTTGAGAGCCCTGAGGGAGCACAACTTTACCCGGGAAGTGGGGCCGGGAGTTTACGACATCCATTCGCTGCGGATCCCCACCTACGAGGAAATCAAGGCCCAACTGGAAAAAATAAGCTCACAACTGGATGTCGGCAACCTATGGGTAAACCCCGACTGTGGCCTGAAGACGCGCGGCATGCAGGAGACCCTGCCCAGCCTAGCCAATATGGTCAAAGCCGCGGAAACATTCCGCTCTTCATGATTGTTCAGATGGTCAAAACCGTGGGGGTTTTTCCCCACGGTATCTCCATAATGGCCCTTCAGTGACTAAAAGGAGAGAGAATTGTCCGTGTTTTGGGGAGACAAAAGGTATTATTCCATAAACTACCACTTGAAAAGCAGGTATGGCCAGCGGGTGCAGAACATCCCTATCGATGCGGGGTTTACCTGTCCCAACCGCGATGGAGCAATAGGAGTCGGTGGGTGTATTTTCTGCAGCCAGAAGGGGTCGGGAGATCTTGCCGAATCCAGGGAGATGTCAATAACTCAACAGGTAAACAGCAGGATAGAGCGATTGTCGAGCAGAGGAATAAACAAGTATATCGTTTACTTCCAGGCATACACCAACACCTACGCTCCGGTGGAGGTGCTGCGGCAGAAATACTATGAGGCCATCGCTGACGAGCGGGTGGTCGGTTTAGCCATCGGAACCAGGCCTGATTGCATCGATGCGGAGAAGGTCAGGTTGTTTTCGGAGATCGCGGAAAAAAAAGACATATGGATTGAGTTGGGACTGCAGAGCATCTTCGACCAGACGGCTAAATTTATGAACCGGGGCTACAAACTGGACTGCTTTGACCGGGCGGTGCGCTTGCTGCATCAGAACAACATCAAGACAGTTGTACACTTGATTTTTGGCCTTCCACACGAGACCAAAGAGATGATGATTGATTCGGTGCGGTACATTTCGGAAAAAGGAATAAGCGGCGTCAAGTTTCACCTGCTGCATATCTTGAAGAATACTCGCCTGCAGGAACTGTACTCGGCTGGTGGTTTTAAGCTGCTCGAAAAAGACGAATACGTGGAAATTGTAGTAAACGCCCTGGAGAATCTGGCGCCAGATATTGTAGTACACCGGTTAACCGCCGAGGCGCCCAGGGAGATCTTGGTCGCGCCTGACTGGTGTCTGAAAAAACGCGGTTTACTTAATTCTATTGAACGAACCCTGGCCGAGAGAAATACCTGGCAGGGGAGGCTCCTAAAATCTTCAGCTCGCGGATATGATTAATCACTGAGATAACAAGGAAGCGATACCAGCGCCGCTTGGTTTTTTCAACAAGGCAATTAATGTTTAAATCGAGAAGTAAATTAAGTTCCTATTATGAGAAGGCTGATTCCATAACAATGAGCTTTTCCAACCATATTAACACCCATCTCGTCGCTATCGCTGGCGACACAGATAGTAATAAAAATTATTTTCCACGCTATCCCTTGTACTGCTGGTTATAAACCAGAATTGCCAATCAGGGCATAAAATGATATAAAAATTGTTAGGAACTTAGTGCTTTGGAGGAGGGGATCGGGTGGAAGAACTGGTTCGATTCGGGGTTTCGATAAACCCGCAGCTGCTTGAGCAGTTCGACAAGGTTATCAAGAACAAAGGATATCCCAGCCGATCCGAAGCTCTTCGCGACCTCATTCGCGACCATCTAGTCGAGTATAAATGGGAAAGCGACGAGGGGGAGGTGGTTGGCACCATCACCCTAATCTATGACCACCATACCAACAACCTGCTGCCGTTATTAAATGATCTGCAGCACGACTATCACCCTTTGGTGCAGTCTACCATGCATATCCATCTCGATCACCATAACTGCATGGAGGTTTTGGTCGTCAAAGGCCCCGCTCAGTTGGCACGAGAAATTGCCGAGCGCTTAATCAGCATGAAGGGGGTTAAGCACGGCAAGTTGACCATAACCTCGACTGGAGAGGACTTGAAATAACGCTTTGAATTAAGAAGGGAACAACAATATATCACAAAACGTAAACTGGCCAGTAAATAGTGCTCCTAAGTTAAGGAGCATTTATTTTTTGCTGTTCTTGAATGAAGGCCTAAGCAACATTTCACCATCCTGAAATACCCTTTGAAGTGATAGAAGCGCATTTGATCGAAGTCCCTTTAAAACTAAACGATGGGTATATTTAGGAAAACTTTGAAATCCAAGAATATGATAGAAATCGGCAGGAAATCTCAGAGCAGCGTCGAATTAAATTAACGGTAGCACGAAAATAAAAATTAGTAACACGAAACACGCACGGACGAAAGACGAAAGGAGATGTTCACCTGAACTTTGACGAGATGCTAGACAAAGCCCAAAGACCAACGCAGGAGGCCATGCGGCTGCACCAGTTTTTCAGGGGAAAGATGCAGACGGTTCCACGATGTGCCGTTCGCGGGATGGACGATTTCGCGATCTGGTATTCTCCCGGGGTGGCAGAACCGTGCCTCGCTATTAGCAGAGACCGGAGCTTGGTATATGAATATACCGGCAGGTGGAATACCGTAGCCGTGGTAACTGACGGTTCCCGGGTACTGGGTCTGGGAGATATTGGCCCAGAGGCCGCCCTGCCGGTGATGGAAGGCAAGGCGCTGCTTTTTAAATACCTGGGCGGAGTCGATGCGGTCCCGATATGTTTGGACACCAAGGACCCGGAGGAGATTATCCGGACAGTAAAACACCTGCAGCCGTCCTTTGGCGGGATCAACCTGGAGGATATAGCCCAGCCCAAATGCTACACCATTCTGGATCGCCTGCAGCGGGAACTGGAGATACCGGTGTGGCATGACGATCAGCAGGGAACCGCGGCGGTAACACTGGCCGGCCTGATCAATGCCTTGAAATTGGTGGATAAGAAGCTGAGCGAGGTGCGAATCGCCTTGATAGGCGCCGGGGCGGCCAACCTCCGTATCGCGAAAATTTTGATCAAGGCCGGAGCTGATGCTGGCAACATCATACTTTCAGACAGCCGGGGGATACTCAACCCTGACCGCGCCGATCTTGAAAAAAATCACCCGGAAAAATGGGAAATGTGTCGGTCAACCAACGCCGAGGGAAGGACCGGCGGCATACCCGAGGCTATAGCCGGTACCGATGCGGTTATCGCCCTGTCGCAGCCCGGACCGGGCATCATCAAAAAAGAATGGATAAAATCAATGAACGAAAAGCCGATAGTATTCGCCTGCGCAAACCCGGTGCCCGAGATATGGCCCTGGGAGGCCAAGGCCGCGGGCGCTTGGATAGTAGCCACCGGGCGTTCAGATTTTCCCAACCAGATCAACAACTCCCTCTGTTTTCCCGCGATCTTTCGGGGCTCACTGGACGTCCGGGCCAGAGCCATCACTGATGAAATGTGTATCGTGGCGGCGAATGAGCTGGCCAGATACGTCGAGGAACAAGGCCGGCTATCAGAAGAATGCCTGGTGCCTACCATGGAAGAATGGGAGGTTTTCCCCTTGCAGGCTGCCGCGGTAGGGACCAAGGCGGTAGAACAGGGTGTGGCGGGGATAAACCGCAGCTACCAGGAGCTTTACCAGATGGCCGCCGACATTATCCGTCAGGCCCAGGAAACAACCAAAACGCTGATGCAGAAGGGGCTCATCCCTCACGTGCCGGATTGAGGAAATGGGGGGAAGGCCATTGCAGAATTTTACCTATAGCAACCCAACCCGGGTGGTGTTTGGTAGAGACACGATTAAACGCATCGGACTGGAAATCCGCCAGCAGAGTATACAAAAAGTCTTGTTGCTGTACGGCAGAGCTTCCATATTTGAAAATGGGGTCTATAAGGCAGTAACTGCCTCTCTTAATGAGCAGGGAGTTGAGTTTATAGAACTGGGGGGAATACAGCCCAACCCGCTGCTTTCCAAGGTGCGTGAGGCCATTTCGCTTGCCCGTCAACACCAGGTCCAGGGCATCCTGGCAGTGGGTGGAGGCAGCGTCATCGACAGCGCGAAAGCGGTGGCGCTCGGTGTTCACTACCAGGGAGAGGTATGGGACTTCTTTGAAAACCGGGTACGGGCGAAAGCGGCCCTGCCGGTGTTTACGGTGCTGACCCTGTCTGCTACCGGCTCGGAGATGAACCAGTTCGCGGTTATCACCAAAGAAGATGAACAGAAAAAATGGAGTATCAGCTCTCCTCTGCTATATCCCCGGGTATCGATCATCGACCCCCTGGCACAGACCTCACTTTCCAGCCAGCAGACTGTGAATGGCGCCGTGGACGCGCTGTCTCACATTTTCGAGTATTACTTCGATGGCTTGGAAGACACTGACCTTCAGGATGAGATCGCCGAAGGAATCATCCGGACGATTATCAGGCACGTAAAGATACTTGTGGCACAACCGTCAAATTACGAGTCCCGAGCTCAGCTCGCCTGGTGCGCTGCCATGGCCTTGAACGGCACGGTTGGCATTGGGCATAAGGGAGGCGACTGGGCTTCTCATTCTATAGAGCACTCACTCAGCGCGTTATACGACATTGATCACGGCAGAGGACTGGCAGTGATTATGCCGGCCTGGATGAGGTATGTAAGCGCTGTTGATTACACTAAATTCGAAAGACTGGCGGAAAGGGTATTCAATATTTATGATATTGACGCCGAAACAAAGAGTTTGGAGGCCATAATCTCACTGCGTGACTTATACCTGCGGCTGGGAGCCCCGGTGACACTGCGGGAACTGGGTATTCCCTATGCTGATTTGGAAAGAATTGCTGACAATGCAACAATAGAAGCACCATTAGGGACATTCAAAAAACTGTTTCGAGGTGATGTTCTTGAAATTTTAAAACTGGCCTATTGAATACAAAAGCAGTAAAGAGAAAAACAATTATGGAGTGGAAAAAGGAATGGCAATTTTGAAAAAAAACTTAAGAACTATGGAGGTTCAGGTTCCGAATTTTAGGGACGAAATCAGCACTAGGCACTTTAATAAACTATGCCAGACAGAGCGAACAGAACAAATAACGGAACACGAGTTTGACAGTTCCATTATGGTGCACGTTTCTTTGCGGATGCCGATAGATGATGTCAACAAAATAAAGACGGCCGCGAAAAGTTTGGGGATTGGTCACACTGCGTTTATCAGAATGATTCTTCACCAGATAGTATCCGACTTCTAACCAAGTCTATTAAATATGAGCAGGCAGTGTGGGCCAGGGGTCTTTTTCCACGCTGGGTTTTAGCTTTTGGAAGCAAGGTTATAGCAGCCAGGGGAGCCCACGCTGAGTAACACTGTTAACAAAAAAAGTAACACCGGAAGCAGGATATTATTTCCTCGCGTCGAATAAGCTGTATAGTAGCACGAAAAGTTAAAAACATAGCACCACAACTATGGGTTTTGACACTTGATTCAAAGACATAAGTGAATAGAGGCATGTCTTCGAGCTGTTTGACCCTAAAGGCCTCAGGGTGGCCCAAGGACAGCGGCCTATGGGTAAGGCGTGAAAATGCTTTGCCTCCCGTGTTTGGAAAGAAGATTGAGTACAAATATTTGATCTCTGGATGGAGCATCCTTCTTTATCTGAGAGAAGCGGTATTGGTCGATATTCTTTCCCCGATTAACCAAATGACTCATGCTATAAACCATGGAAAAACAGTGAAGGGGGGAAGAGAAGCAGTCTGTTAGAAACAGATAAAAGAGGGAGGGTTGTTTCGGAATGTCTACAACGACGGATTCTAAACCGATTATCAGCGTTACCCCAGACTGCAAGGGGTGCGACCACTGCACCGAGATATGCCCGACCAGGGCTATTCAGGGGCAGCTGGGAGAAAGGCATCATATCGATTATAAAAAATGTGTTAACTGCGGCCAGTGCCTGATTAACTGTCCTTTCGGGGCGATAACGGACATGACCATGGTAAACAAGGTCCAGGATGCCCTGAAAGACCCGAACAAGTATGTTGTTTCTCAGTGTGCCCCGGCGGTAAGAGCCGCCTTGGGAGAAGAGTTCGGCATGCCGGTCGGGACCCTGGTCAAGGGGAAGATGTTTGCCGCGTTAAGGAAACTGGGGGTTAAACAGGTTTATGACACCGAATTCACAGCGGACCTGACGATCATGGAGGAAGGCACCGAACTTATCGAGAGGATACTGCACGGCAAGGGCCCCCTGCCCCAGTTCACCTCCTGCTGTCCCGCCTGGATCAAGTACGCGGAAGACCACTATCCCAAGTTCTTCCCCTATCTTTCCAGCGCCAAGTCTCCCCAGCAGATGTTTGGGGCAGTCGCCAAGACTTACGCCGCCCAGAAACTGAATGTGGACCCCGCGAAGATGTTTGTGGTGTCGGTGATGCCCTGCACGGCGAAGAAGTTTGAGTGCCAGCGGGAAGAGATGAAGGCCAGCGGATATCAGGACGTGGACGCGGTCATCACCACCCGCGAACTGGCGCAGATGATCAAGGACGCGGGAATCAACTTCCAGGGCCTCCCCAACGAAGATGCCGACCGCCTTATCGGGTCATCCACCGGTGCGGCCACCATCTTCGGGGTCACCGGCGGGGTGATGGAGGCGGCCCTGCGCACCGCCTACGAGGTGATCACCAAGGAAACCCTGCCCAAGGTGGAGTTCCAGCAGGTGCGTGGGTTTGAGGCGGTTAGAGACGCCACCATCGATATCAAGGGGACCCCGGTCAAGGTGGCGATCGTGCACGGGCTGAAGAATGTGGAACCTTTGATAAACGACGTGATGAATGGGCGCAGCAAGTACCACTTCATAGAAGTGATGAACTGCCCAGGCGGATGTGTTAACGGCGGCGGGCAGCCGATCCGTCATGACCTTGCGATATAGAGGGGTGATAAGATGAACGCCATCAAAGAAGTAAAGGAAATCTCCCGACGCCAGTTCCTAAAAGGCATCGGCGTTTTGGCTGGAACCGCTGTAATCGGAACAGTGTTTCTCAAATTCGGCAAGATAGTATACGCGAGAAGTGATGAATACATAAAACTGCGGGCCGCCGCGCTCTATCAGAACGACGCTGGTATGCCCATCCGCAAGTCGCACGAGAACCCCGAGATCAAGGCCATCTACGCGGAGTTTCTGGGGAAGCCTCTTTCCGAAAAATCGGAACACCTGCTGCACACTCACTATGTTGACCGTTATGTCAAATTAGCGGGTTAGGGGGGATAGGAAATGAGTAACACTAAACAAAAAGCAATGATACTGAAACACAACCGTTCGACCAGGATCATGCACTGGGTGCACCTGATCTCATTCGTGATACTGCTGGTGACAGGAATCGGGTTTTACTTCCATATCGGGTGGATAGACGCCGCTTTTATGGGGCCGGCCAACGCTTCGCTGGTTCACCGCGTGATGGGCGTGGTCTTCACCGTCATGCCGCTGCT
The DNA here is from genome assembly GCA_013178275.1 of Bacillota bacterium. GTDB lineage: Bacteria > Bacillota > Ch66 > Ch66 > Ch109 > Ch109. The sequence continues at coordinate 91,579 of JABLWZ010000003.1, forward strand.
TTACATCCTGACCAACTGGGGCAGTTTCGCCAGGTTTATCGACACCATCTCCAGCATCGGTAAAGACGATATCAAGTGGCTGACGATAATGGGAGGGTACATACCGTTCCTTAAGGGAGAGGCGCCGCCGCAGGACAAGTACAACGCCGGCCAGAAGGTCCTGGGCTGGGTTATCATCATCGGTTGTGTCCTGTTTATCGTGACCGGGTATCCCATGTGGTTCCTCCGGCACTCCATGCCCTCGGCGCTGCACAGCCTCTGCTACAACGTCCATGCCTGGGATGCCCTGATACTGGGTCTGGCGGTGATGGGCCACTTTTTCCTGGCGGCGATCTACCCGGCGTCTAGGAAGGAGTTCTCCTCGATGATGACCAACGGACTGGTGGATGCGGAATACACCTCGCACCACAACGGCAAGTGGTATAAAGAGCTGACCGATGAACAGGCGGATGCAGGCTTACAGCATTAGGTATATCCCTCTATACCTAATTACCAACTATATTCTCGTTTTGGCAGGTTATTGACGATCTGCCACTTTTTTTATTCTGGTAACACAGAAAGGCAAAACTGTGATATTATATAAACGGTGGCACCACTGATGCATATAGTGGCACGGAAAGGAGTTTACATATATTTATTTTTCATAGGAGGTGACCTTTCCGTAAGAGACGACGGACCGATTTCTTGGAATTATAATATTTAATCATTATAAGGAGTTGATCAGGATGCACATGGCAGACGCGCTGATATCACCCGTGGTGGGCGGGACCATGTGGGCTGCAGCCGCGGGGGTAGCGGCCTACTCGATACACAAAACCCAAAACGACATGGACGAAAAGAAGGTACCCCTGATGGGGGTTATGGGGGCGTTCGTTTTCGCCTCCCAGATGATTAATTTCACGATTCCCGCGACCGGTTCCAGCGGTCATTTAGGGGGGGGGATGCTGCTGGCAGCGATTCTCGGGCCCTACGCCGGGTTCCTCACCATGGCGGCCATACTGACGATCCAGTGCCTGTTCTTCGCCGACGGCGGGCTGCTGGCACTGGGGTGCAATATATTCAACCTGGGATTTTTCACGTGTTTTGTCACCTATCCACTCATCTATAAAAGGATTGTAGGCAGAGGATACTCACAGAACCGGATTTTTGGGGCTTCTATGATATCGGCGATCATCGGCCTACAGTTGGGCGCGTTCGGGGTGGTGCTGGAGACCCTGCTTTCGGGTAAGACCGAGCTGCCCTTCGGGACCTTCGTTTCTTTGATGCAGCCCATCCATCTCGGGATCGGAATAGTCGAGGGGCTGGTCACCGCGGCGGTACTCGCGTTTATCTGGAAGGCGCGTCCCGAGATACTGGAAAAGACGGCTTTCGGCCAAGCCCTGGGTGGCATCTCCACCCGCAAGGTCGTTACCGGTCTCGCGATAGCCGCCATACTGGTAGGCGGGCTTTTGTCCTGGTTCGCCTCCGCTAACCCCGACGGCTTGGAGTGGTCCATGGCCAGGACTTCCGGGCAGGAGGAGCTGGAGGCCCCGGAAGGTATCCATCAGACAGTCTCCGACATCCAGGAAAAGCTGGCTTTTCTGCCTGATTACAGCTTCAAAGCCTCTGAAGGCGAAGCGGCTGAGCCAGAGGCGGTAGAAGAGGAGGCCTGGCCCGCGGTGAGCGGCGGAACCAGCGTTTCCGGGCTGGTAGGAGGGGCTATGACCCTAGCCCTGGCCGCGTTTACCGGATGGGCGGTCAGCCTGGCCAAAAAGAAGAAGAAAGGGGCTCCCGCATAAACCGCTAGTCCGAGTATAATAGATATAAACCCCAAACGAATTGAGCTGTAGGATGTCGAGCATAGTCAACTCAATGTATAACCTCAGACTGTTGGAGGACCTGGCCCGGCTGGAGACGGTAATCCACCGGGTCCACCCCCTAGCGAAGCTGCTGACCACAATCACTTACCTGATTGTGGTTGTTTCCTTCGATCGCTACGAGATCACGGCCCTGCTGCCGCTGCTCTTCTACCCGGTCCTGGTGCTGGTCCTGGCGGATATACCCGCCTGGCCCATAATAAAAAAGGTGCTGCTGGTGCAGCCCCTGATCATCGGGATCGGGATACTCAATCCCTGGTTCGATCACCAGGTGATCGCGGTAGGCGGGATGCTCCTGTCGAAGGGGTGGCTGACCTTTATCTCCATACTCCTTAAGGGGAGTCTGACAATTGCTGCGGCCTTTTTGTTGATAGTCACCACCGGCATGGACGGGGTCGCGCGGGCCTTGAGGATGCTGAGAGTGCCGCGATTGTTCGTACTGCAGCTGCTGCTGACCTACCGCTACATCTCGGTGCTGATGGAGGAGGTCGCCCGCACCCTTCGGGCCTATTCCCTCCGTTCGCCGAAGGGTAAAGGGATTCAACGTCCGGCCTGGGGGTCGCTGGTGGGTCAGCTGATCCTGCGGACCTTCGACCGGGCCGAGCGGGTATACCAGGCTATGTGCCTGAGGGGTTTCACCGGGGAGTACCACACGGGACGCCAGCGGGGGCTCGGCCCGGGCGACCTGGCCTATGCAGCCGTCTGGGTGGTGTTCTTCGTCCTGGCGAAGGTATATAATATTCCCGTCCTGATCGGGTTATTGATGACCGGGGGGTTACGATGAGTCATCATATAATCGAGGCCCGGGACATGCACTTCGTTTATCCCGACGGCCACAAAGCGATAAACGGCATCTCCTTCCGCATCCTGCACGGGGAATCGGTGGGGATAATCGGCGCCAACGGTGCGGGTAAGTCCACCCTGCTGATGCTGCTGATGGGGGTCCTGTTCCCCTCCGCGGGAGAGGTCCGGGTGGGCGACGTCGTGGTGACCAGAAAGACCCTGCCCCTGATCCGCCAGAGGCTGGGGATGGTGTTTCAGGACCCGGACGACCAGCTGTTTATGACCACCGTATACGACGACGTGGCCTTTGGGCCCCGCAACTACCGGCTGGACGAAGATGAGGTGGAGAGGAGGGTGATGATGGCCCTGGAGATGGTGGGCATCCCTCACCTCAAGGACCGGGCCCCCTTCAAGCTCTCGGGCGGCGAGAAGCGCTCGGCCGCCATCGCCTCGGTGCTCTCCTTGCAGCCCGATATCCTGCTGATGGATGAACCGACCTCATCCCTCGACCCCAAGTCCCGACGGATGTTGATGCGGCAGCTCAAGGGTTTCGAGCATACCAAGATCATAACCAGCCACGACCTGGACATGGTCTATGAGCTGTGCGAGAGGATAATCCTGATAAAAGACGGGGCGGTCGTCTCTGACGGACCCGCGGCGGAGATACTGGTCAACGCAGAACTGATGGACTCGTGCGGCCTGGAGGTGCCCCTGTCGGTCCAGGGCTGCCCCGTCTGCGGAAGAGGAAAGAGGAATTAGCCGTGAAAGTACTGGCTTTTCTTCATTACAATTTTACAAGAAAAAAAGACTGATTGGGTAGTTACCCATAACGGCCTAATACCAGCGAAGTGACAGGGGTAAACGTCAGATAATTCAAGTATTGTTGCATTGTCAGGAGGAAAGATCATTATCTCCTTTCGGTCTCATTAATTAGGATTATTATTCTCATCTTTGGTACCGATTAAAAATGTTGTCAACCTATTATTTAGAGGTAATACCAGCGAAGCTTAAAGAAGCCAGACGTAAAAGTAGCTGTTCAATATTGGTTAATAATAGATGTCAACAGAAGACGGTAGTTTTCTAACTGCCAGTTATAATCATTTCTAAGCCTACTAAGGCACTTCTAGTGCAGGAAAAATGCCTGAAAAAGGCGAATTATAATACAAAATCTTTGCACTTGGAGTGACTGACATGTATCGGAAAACCGAACAACAAGTAACATTCGAGGATTTTTATCTTCCCTTTGGCGGAAAGCTGCGCAGTGATAATCGTTGGGTCAAGCTTTCAAAGTTCATCCCCTGGCATGTGATAGAAGAAAAATACGCAGCCCTCTTTGCTCAAAGCGGAATGGGCGCGCCCGCCAAACCAGTTCGAATGGCATTGGGAGCACTCATCATCAAAGAGAAATGTGGGTATTCCGATGAGGAAACGGTGGAACAGATTAGGGAGAACCATTACCTGCAATACTTCATCGGGTTAACCGAATATCAGGATGAGGCTCCATTCGACCCTTCCATGATGGTCCATTTCCGGAAACGGATAAAATTAGAAACCATCAACGAAATCAATGAACTCATTATCCCGAAACCTCAGGAAAAAACTAAACCAGCGAAAAAAGACGACGATCAAGATCCACCCAGTAGTGGTGGGGATAACCAAGGACAATTGATACTGGATGCCACCTGTTCCCCAGCAGATATAAGGTATCCAACCGACTTTTCCCTATTGAATGAAGCCCGCGAGAAACTAGAAAACATCATCGATACTCTCCATAAGCCATCAAAGGGAGAAGCGAAGAAACCGCGGACCTATCGCAAAACAGCGCGCAAGGACTACTTGAAGATAGCCAAACAGCGAAGGCCCAAGCCAAAAATGCTGCGAAAAGCTATTGGGAAGCAGTTGCGGTATGTAAGACGAGACCTGCACCTGATTACCCGCCTCTTGGAAACGGTACCGGTAAGTCATTTGAACCGAAAACAGCAACAAGAACTTGAGACTATCCGAAAACTGTACCAGCAGCAGAAAAGCATGTACGATCAGAAGGTTCACCGAGTTGACGAGAGGATCGTGAGCATAAACCAACCCCACGTACGCCCTATCGTTCGAGGCAAAGCCGGGGCAGAAACCGAATTCGGGGCCAAACTTTCCATCAGCTTGACCGGTGGCTACGCCCGACTGGAAAGGTGCAGTTGGGATAACTACAACGAAGGCAGCACCCTGATCGAACAGGTGGAAGCATATCAACAACGCTACGGTTATTACCCCAAGGCCGTCCTGGTCGACCAAATCTATCGAACCAGGGAGAATCGGATGTATTGCAAGTCAAAAGGAATCCATCTTAGCGGCCCACCGCTGGGCCGACCTCGGACAGAAGAGACCAAGGCGCAGAAACGCCAGGCTTACAAGGAAAGCTGTGCCCGCAATGCAGTCGAAGGTAAGTTAGGCGAGGGTAAACGACGTTACGGATTAGGCTTAGTCATGGCAAAGCTTAAAGAAACGAGTGAATCCGTAATAGCGCTGCAGTTCCTGGTGATGAATCTTGAAGCCAGGCTCCGTTTTCTTTTTTATCGTTTTCTACAGACGTGGTTTAGTAGACCAGCTTATCCTGCGAGTTAGGCGCAGAGGCCACTTGGCGCTAGTTTTTCAGGAAGCCCTAAATACTTTTGATAAATGATAGTTTTTGTAACATGCATAGCTGTTGCAGTAACTGCTTCACTAGCTATATAGGAAATGGGAGAGAGATTCAGGGAGAGAAAAAGTGCCGCGCTAATAGGTCCAGCACTTCCTACCAGGCCGGATATCAACCCTACGATTCCGCCGCCAATAAACATTACTGTATCGGTGGTCTCAAATTTTAGGGTATTCGGATTATCTGGTTGTTATCTAACAAAACATCTTAGCCTAGTTAAGGAAAAATATCGGGAAAATTAACCGAAAACTCTTATAGGATAGGCTGTTTCCCAAGGGATCGTTAAGCCTACCCTCAGACTGTTTGAGGGGTAGGCTTTATTTTGCGGCCAGTCCCACGTGATCAATGTTCTGCGGTGGCTGCTCCAGCCAACCTTTGTCGACCATAAGATTTATACCATCTTCGGCGAAGGCCATCATCTCCGCAATCAACTTGGTATAGGCGGCTACCAGGTCGCGCCGCATGGTAACCGCCAGGCTCGCCCCGTAGCTGGCGATGATGGCGGCAGTAGTCACCATAGTCACGTGGAACATCATCAGCTTCTCGGAAAAAGGCGCCACTACCGAGTCGGTTATCCCAGCGTCCCAGTTGGTTGACGCGGGGATGTCTTCATCTCGCATTATCCCGCTCAGGATCTCGATATGATTAGTCGCCAGTTCCTTACCCTTGAGCAAGTGCTTACGCACATCTTTAAGCTCCGCCACCTGCGCCAGCCCCAGACAGAAGGTGTGCATCACCACGTTGCTCCGCAGGTTGCCGAAGATGTTCAGTATTTCGGTGGCCAGTAGCGGCCGTTGTTTCCCGAGCCAGCTTCCCAGGAAGCCCTTCTTGTTCACGAAGTCGACCTTCTTGGGCACCGAGATGTAAGGCGGCCGGACATACAGTCCCTTGTTGATTAGCACTTCCACTACCCGGTTGGAAATCTCGGTAGAGGTGGCAATGGAGTTGGAGGTAAATTCACGGACGTCAGAGCGTGCCATCAGCGGGAGGGAAAGGCTGTAGGCAGTCATACCGAACTTGGCCAGGTACTCCAGGTAGAACGGGTAAAAGATGTCTGAGTACAACCTGGGAGCGTTCAAGTTCACGTCCTTGTCAGTGAAACCAACCGGGATGGGAAGCTGCTCCTGGTTAAAGGTGTCGGTTATCCACTTGACATGCTTCTGCGATTGTTTCAGGGTGTACTTGAGCAGGGGGCTGATGTCCGGGTCCTCAACATGCTGTAGGAAGCTCTTCAGGGTGCATACCAGAAGGCTGTCGAACATGTAGGAAGTCCACAGGTCACCGAGTTCCGCTGAGGTAAGCAGGGTTTCAGTTCTGATTTTCATGATCTCTTCCTCCCAATTGAACATCAACGTATTTAAAGCTATTTTCTCCAGATTCCTTTTTTGTGATGTAAAAAACCTAAAATGCGAAAACATGTTCGGGGTATATATTTTTAGCAATATATCTACCGTATAATTAGTTCCATTCAAAATCTAACATATTATTAGTCAACAACCTGATAATCCGAATACCCAAATTTTAATAAGTCAAAGTACTTTAATACCACAAAAATCACGATGACCAAACCGATAGCTCTGGTGATTATATCCTTGGGTACTGTAACGAACGATAATGCTCCTAATACACTCATTGGCACAGCACCTAATATAAAAATAAACACTGGCCTCCATTTAATTTCTTTATAACCCAGGTGAACACGAGTTAAATTACCTATTAACTGAGCAATAGTAAGTACCGGCACTGCCATAGTCGTACCCAAGGTTTTGGTTAAAAGCGGTAGCAATAATAATGCTCCCCCAAAACCGGCAGCTCCCGATACAGCAGCCGCGATAAAACTGCCGACAAATAATAAACTATAAATTACCCACGGATTCACTATCATATGTGAACATCCCATTCCTTTTGTTTTGTCTCCGTTTTAGATCAATTATATACTGATTCGACCAATGTCTATTAGCCATCCTTCTGATTAGCAGGGTGGCTTTTTCTTCTTTATACTATATCGAAAGGTTTGGTTTTGGCGACATGAGTATAACTTATTATCATGTTGAAAAGACAGGGAAAAAGCATGCCCAAGGCGAAAAATTCATAAGATAATTTGATGCAGATTATTCCATTCGGTCATGAGATTGACTGGAAAATTTCAATCTGGGAAAGCAACAAGAAAGATGAGCGGTAAACAGCAAATAATGGAAAACAGCATACTGGTTGTCGCGCCGGCGGGTTACGAAACCCGTATTTTATTGAGCGGTCACGACCAGGAGTTCATGCTGGCCGAAGACATCCGCTATCAAGGCGGGGGGCACGGCGGGAACCTGGCATACTATCTATCCCTTATAGGTGTGAAATGCGCCCTGTATACACACTGGGGTGATGATCTAGCCGGGCGGGAGGCAGAAAAAGGCCTGTCAGAGGTCGGGGTGGACCTCTCGCTCTGCCGGCGGATTCCTGGAGCCACCAGCCAGAGCAATTACGTACTGGTCAGCGGTGGGGAAAAAAGGGTGATCATGAATTTCGGCACCGCTTTGAGCGCTGACCCCGAGAGGCTTCCCGACGGATTGCTCCCTCCTTACCTCTACACCAGCCTCCTGCCGAAACAACCTTCGTTCGAGTTTATCAAAAAGGCGAAAGAACAGGGAAGTACTGTCATTCTCGGCCTTCAGCTCCCGACCAGTATCACCCGGGGACAGGGCCTGCATCATAACGACCTCTTAAAAGCGTTATCCCTGGCCGACTGCTTTATCGGCAGCGCCTCGGTCGTCAATTCCGAATTCGGCACGGTTTTACCCGCCGATGAACTGGCGATTGAACTGTGCCAGAGGTTTAGAAACCTGGTGACCTGCGTAATCACCGACGCCGAGAGGGGTTGTTGCGGGGTCTGGCGAGGAGAATTATATCAGCAGGAAGGATTCCAGGTGGAGGTAGAAGACACCACGGGAGCCGGCGACCAGTTCACCGCTTTATTTATTAAGGAGCACTTCCTGAAAAAAGGAAATTTCGACCAGGCGCTCTGGATGGCTGGAGCATGCAGCGCCGCCGCCTGTAGGCTAGCCGGTTCGAGGGTATTGGTGAGGGAATCGGAAGTCAGCGGCCTGTTTAAAAACAAGCGATAGAAAGGTTTTAACGAATGCGAGGAACGGAGCCCAATACAAAGAATACCGCGCTGCTCAGTGTGCGTGGACTGGAAAAGTCCTATGGTCACGTTCGGGCACTGCGGGATGTGGATATTGACGTTTTCCCGGGCGAGGTGCTGGCTGTAGTGGGTGACAACGGTGCCGGAAAGTCAACACTGATAAAAATACTGTCCGGGGCGGTAAAACCTGACCGGGGGGAGATCTGCATCGGAGGAAAAACCTATAAGCACCTGACTCCGGCCAGGGCCTTGAAAATGGGAATCTCGACAGTGTATCAGGATTTGGCCCTAGTTGACTGCCGCGACTTGGCCTGCAACGTCTTTCTGGGCCGCGAGCCTACTTGGTTCAGATGGTTCGTCAACCAACGGAAAATGGAGGAGCAGACCAGCCAACTGCTCACCCGGTTGAGGATATCGGTCCCCTCCGTCAGACAGCCGGTGGGCCTGCTGTCGGGAGGGCAGAGGCAGGCGGTGGCGGTGGCCCGGACTATCCAGCAGGGGGGAAGGATAATCATTATGGATGAGCCGACCGCCGCCATGGGTGTGAAGGAGTCGGTGAAGGTCCTCGAGTTGATACGCGGCCTGGCATCCGATGGCTATACCATTATCCTGATAAGTCACAACCTGCACCATGTCTTTACTGTCTCCGACCGGATCTGCGTCATGCGCCACGGCCACGTCGTTGGCTGCTTCATCACCGAAAACACCGATCCAGATGAGGTGATGAACTTCATAACCGGCTCCAATGATTACCAGACAGAAAACGCTGTTAAAGCATAAATCCAGGAGAAAAAATGGAATCCCGCGCACTTGCCCCTGAAGTTGATTCCGAGGTAAAAGGCAATCATGAGTTCCGAATCTGGCTGGGACGGGTATTTCCCCAACTGCTGCTCGGCTTCGTCCTCGGCCTCATGATCGTTGGCCTGAGCATAGCCTCCCCGGTCTTTTTGACCTGGGATAACCTGAGAAACGTGCTTGACCACAGTTCGCTCCAGATTATTCTCGCCGTGGGCATGACCTTCGTTATCTGCACCGCCGGGATCGACCTTTCCATAGGCGCGGTGGCGGCTCTCTGCGGATTATGCATGGCGACCGCCATGCATGGGGGATGGCCGGTGAGCCTGTCCATACTCTTTGGCCTCGGCATCGGTGCCCTAGTAGGGGTCGGCAATGGTCTGCTGGTGGCTCTGCTGAAGGTTAATCCCTTCATCGTGACCCTGGGCACCATGTCGGTGTCCAGGGGACTGTCGCTGATAATCACCGGGGGTATTCCCCTGTACGGTTTTTCAAAAAGCTTTACCTGGTGGGGCAGCGGCCACATTGGCCCGGTAAACCCGCCGATGCTGTTGGCGGCACTGTTAGTCGTTGCAGGTGCCGTGGTGCTGAACAAGACCAGGCTCGGCTACTACACCCTGGCCCTGGGTGGAAACGAGGAAGCGCTGCGGCGAAGTGGCGTGGCAGCCAGCGGATACAAGGTCGTGGTGTACGCGCTGTGCGGATTGACTGCCGCCCTGGCCGGGCTGGTGGTGACCGCGCGTCTAAATACCGCCGAGCCGCTGGCGGGCTGGATGTTCGAGCTCGACACCATCGCGGCGGTGGTGCTTGGAGGAACCAGCATGAAAGGAGGTATGGGAAGCATCGCCGGTACAGTGATAGCCTGCTTTCTGCTCGGGGTTCTGCGCAACGGCCTGGTGATCCTGAGCATCTCATCCTATTACCAGCAGCTGCTTATCGGCGTCATAATACTCACCGCGGTGGTCTTCTCGGAAATACGTTCGCGAAAAGACCTGCCGAATTTTGAACAATAAGGGGGATATCAAGTTGAAAAGCAAAAGACTGCTGGCATTTATCCTATTAACCGCCTTGGCGGTTACCCTGGTCGGATGCGGCGGCAAAGCCCCGGAGCAGCCTGCCGTACAGACCACTACCGCGCCTGCCCCGGCCCCGATGAACGCCAAGGCCCTGGAGATGGAAAAGGCCCTGATGAATCAGCTGCAGCCCATGCCAAACCAGAAAACCGGCGATAAAATCGGCGTGCTGGTAATAACTGTTGATTAACAGAATAACTGACAAAAGAGGGACGGAAAAAGATTAACTGGGATACATCGGGAAATGTTGATTTACAGGGGGTTATCGTGGGATAGGTTAGGAAACGGTTGACAAAAAAATTGAGAACGGTCTCATCGTGATGGTGAATAAAAAAAACGGAGCGGCTGAAAGCACTGGAAGCCCTGTAGCGTAGGGGATAAGGTGCTTTTTTACTGCTCCGTTTTAATTATAACAGCCGGTCGGCGGCAAGAAAATAGTCCGGGCGTGCGAACGAGAGCGTTTCCAAGCGTGCCCGGCGTGCGAATTTAAAAACGGGCGCGGCAAAAATACAGGAAAATTCAGCGTTCGCGGTCATTTTAAAAATCTAACGGCAACGTTCAAGTAACGTGCGAAGTCAAAAAAACGGGGCCATTTTCAGCTAAAACCAAAGTGACAAATTAGACATATCTCATATTTCGTGTCACAATGTTGATTTTATGCGGGTTTCAGCCGTGTGATAAAAATGATTTTGAGGCAAAAGCAAAGTGACATAAATAGATAGATTTATCTATCATAAAGGGATAAAAAATTAAGCAGTTTCACTTGCGGCTGCCTCTTCCCCTGTTCCTCCAGTCATCGAGCCGGATGACGTTCCTTTTTTAGTGGCTTTACTAAAAAGCATCTCGATGGTGTTATTCGCATATTCCTTGTCTTGCGAGTTGAGCTGCTGGTACATCCAGATTGTTTTTTTCTCTTGCTCCGTCAGCGGCCCTAAATTCTCAGGTTGGTATTTCGGCGGCAACTCTCTTTGAACCGGTTCCTTACCAGTTAATAACCAGTCACAACTTATCTTGCAATATCCGCTTGCCGATATTACTGTTTCAACTGAAGGCTTGCATTTATCTTTTTCGATGTCGCTCAAAGTGCCTTGAGAAACTCCTATTGCGGCGGCAAAATCAATTTGATTGAGGCCCTTACTTTTCCTCAATTGCCTAAACCTCTTACCAATAGAATCCAATAAAACAATCCCCCTTTCCCCATATCCGAAGAGCCTATAAAATTATCCGATTACGCCATAAATCTGTTGACAATATCGGTATACGGATATAAAATTAGGATGATAGATTTATATATCGTACCCAATTATATCGGAAATTTAGGGCAAAATAAATCCTTTTATCGGAGGTGAGGAAATTTTTTCTAATTAACTAACCGGAGGGAGATGAGAGATTGAAGCATGGAAAGAGGCCCACGAGGGCGCAGAAGATTCGACTTAAAGCTGTCGGTCTCAATTGGGAAAACTGGCTCGTTGTGAAAGCGACTACCGAAGGACTTGAAGTGGTTCATAAACAGTCGGGTAGGACAAGAAAAATCCCGGCCAAAAACTTGAGTAAATAAAGGAGGTAAGACCATGTTTCTACTGGTGGACAGTATCCAGAAAACATTAAGCATTGCTGATGGTTGGACAATCGGGAGATTAGTCATCGACGGCGGTGTCTTTTTGGAGCAGGATAATGGCCGCCTAATCAAAGTTCCCGAGGGGTTCATCCTTGAAGTGAAAAACGGCGGCGACTGGCAGCAGTTAAGCGGTGAAGATTTAACCAGGACAACCGCAGAGGGCTATCCGGCCTATGCCAGCATGGACGCCAGAATAAAAGAAGCAAGGGGGCGGTATATGATTTAATTCCAAGTTGATTAGTGAAGCGGCACAGCGAAAGGAGGACGGTTGATGCAGCGGAAAAAGCGAGAGCTTACAGCGTTTGGCGTAATGGTCAAAAAGGCTCTGATTGAAAAACAGATGACGCAAGTCCAGCTTGCGGACATAGTCGGGACAAGCAACAAATACCTCAACCTTATCCTCTACGGGGAAAGGTCGGGGGACAAGTACCTTGACAGTATTGCCAGAGAGCTGGATTTAGACCTGGGAAACGTAAAAAAAATAGCGTGAAGGAGGAATAAGTTTGAAGAGTGTCAATGATTTTCTTCTTGAGCTAAATAATCTCAAGGCCGGGATGGGGATAAGCGAAAGGTCGCTTGCCGACGAAACAAAGCTCATCATCCTCAAAACCAAGCAGGGAGAGCTCAAGAGACAGGTTGAGCAGGTTCAGAAGGAAATCCAAAAAGACATTGAGGACTTGTTTGACTGCATCAGCTTGAAGCAGGCCAACATCGAAACCCTCAACAGCTTAGATGCATATCTCCAAGAGGAGCTCGGAAAGGTTGAGGAGCAAATCAGCAAAATCAAGACGGCGAAGGTGATAAAGGGAGCGTGACCGGAGGGATGGGGATGTCGGAAAAAGGCAAAAGAAAAGAGCGCCTGCCGGTAAGCAACGACACTCTTTTCAAAAGCCGTTGATGAAGAAACACTTCATCCCCTCTATTTTATCAGGTGGAAGGCCAAGGGTAAAGGGGGGAAGGATTTGGCTGAAACATTTGTCACACTCGAAGAAGCGGCTGAACTTGAAGGATTAAAATACAACACGTTAGTCCAAAGGATGCAAAGGAATCCGGGAAGCTTTAAGACCAGGACGGAAGAGAGAGACGGAGGCAAAGACAGGGTTTTGGTTGCCCTCTCCTCCCTCTCTAAAAAAGCCAGACGGGGCCACAAAGAAAAACTGAGCATAGGCGGGCGGGATACCATGATTGACCAAACAACTCAAGAAACTCCCTGGTATGTAAACGTTGACCTCAATTGGTATCTTGAGAACTTCTCAAAGCAATATTACCAGGCGGTTGAGCTAGGCAAGAGAATACAGGAGTTCCTAAACTACAACGATGGCGAACGGACGGCATTTGCCGAGGAGTTTGCCGAGGAGCTGGGCGTCAGCCAGAGAACCCTATACCGGTACTCCAAGAATTATCTTGAGGCAACGGCCTGGGCCATGAGGCTCAATAAGGAAAACGGCCACAATTACGATTTTCTCAAAGTGCTCTCCCTATGCAGGAAGCCAAAGGAAAAATATACATTCCCGTCACTGGATGACAAGGTCAGGGCCTATATTGAAAACGTGTGGTTTGACCCGGACTTTGCCGCCAATGCCGGAACGGTGGACATGCTGTATACAAAACTTGAACAGGTCGCCAAATTTCAAGGATGGGAATACCCATCCTATCAGACGGTTACAAGGTACATCAATTACCTGTTGGAGGAAAAACGGGCCAAGAACGCTCATTTCCTGGCGGCCAAGGGTATCAGGGAATACAAGAACAAGGTCATGGTGAAAGGCTCACGGGATACCAAGTCCCTGCCGGTCATGGGCCTCCTGCAAGGCGACGAACATACATTTGACTGCTGGGTTGCATATACCCATTCAAACGGCAAGGTTGTGGCAATAAAGCCCCGGCTCGTGGGATGGGTGGACACAAGAAGCAGGGCATTCCTCGGGGATATTATCTGCCGACACGCCAACTCTCAGATTTTAAAACTGTCCCTGCTCAAGGTGATTTACGGCACTCCGGGCGGGGTTCCCCAGTGGCTGCTCATCGACAACGGCAAGGATTACAACGCCAAAGATTTGACCGGCGTCAAGCGGAGCGAGCGGAAACAAAAGAAGGAACTCCAATTCGACGAGGAGACCAAAGGTTTTTACCGGAGCATAGGGATTCAGGACGAAATAAACAGCGTGCCGTTTCAGCCTTGGTCAAAGGCGCAGATAGAACGGTTTTTCGGGACGGTATGCTCAAGCTTCACCAAATGGATGTTCTCCTATACCGGCACACTGACGGGCTCCAAGACGGCGGCCAAAATCAAGAAGGACATCCCGAAGATGTTGGAGCGCGGAGAGCTCCTCACAATGGAAGAGTTTTACGGGCTGTGGGCCAAGTGGAAAGATGAAGTTTATCACAGGCGGGAACACTCCGGCCTCAAACGGCAGGGCGAAAAATTGACCGCGCCGATAGAGCTCTTCATGAAGGCCGAGGAGAGATACTACAAGCCAGCTCCCCCGAAGTCATACGCTTCAATCCTGATGATGAAGGCTGAGCGGGTTCATGTTTACAACATCGGAATCAGGAAATTCGGTTATGAGTACAGGGCTCAGGAGCTTTGCGACTACCACAATGAAAAGGTTGACATCAAATATGACCCGGAAGACATAACAAGGCTCTATGTCTATACCAGGGAAGGCCGGAGGATTTGTGAGGCGTTATCCCAGGAACTCTTGCAGATAGCCCCCAGGGTCTCTCAGAAGTCCCTTGAGGAGCATAAGAAAATGCAGAACACGCAGCTCAGAAACGACAGGGAACTCCTTGAGGAGTTTAGGACGCCATATGAGCAAAGAGGCAATATTCCGGGTGATGTGGTCGGGGCTCTTGACTTGATGGTCAAGGGCAAGAGCGACAAAGTGGTTGCCCTCCCGCAGGACAAGCAGTTTGCCTCAGAAATCAGGGATAGGAAGAATCGGCAGAAACAAGACGCTGAAGACGAGTTCTTCAGCAAGAAGGCCCAGGATGCACTCTCAAAACTCAGGCAGCTCGGGTAAAGAATTTGGAAAGCGAGGGATAAGTAAATGGAAGCTGTAGCGACGATTTATTCAGGCGAAATAAAGTCATTGGCGCAAAGGGTCAATGAGTACCTGGTGGCAAACAAGAAGACCAAAGCGGAACTGGCAAACGAGCTGAATTATTCAAGGACAACCATATCAAGGTATTTGTCAGGCAAGTATGACAGCGACACAACGGAACTTGAGGCAAGGCTTGAGGGCTACCTCAAGAGCAAGACTGAACCCAGGGGAGGCGCTCCGGCAGCAACCGAAATACCGGTTTTGCGGCTGCCCAAAAAGAAAGGGTTCTTTGAGAATAAGGATGCGGCCAGCGTGATAGGGCTTTGCAGCTCTTGTCAGGAAGACATGGGCCTCGGGATAGTGGTCGGCAAGTCGGGTTTCGGCAAGACTCACGCTCTGAAGTATTACGCCAAAATGCCCCGTGTGGCCTATGTCGAGTGCGACGATATCATGTCAAGCCGGGATTTGGTTGAAGCCATTGAAAAGGCCCTCGGCATCCCCCAAACCTACGGGACGATTTGGAAAAGGGTCAACGGCATCCGGGAGTTTTTCAATGTAAATCAGGGGTATTTGCTCATCATTGACGAGGCTGACAAATTAATCAGCAAGTACACTCAGAAGAAAATGGAGATTCTCAGAGGTATCTTTGACCAGGCCGATGTCGGGATTATCATTGCCGGAGAACCGAAGCTTGAAGCTCAGATAAAAAGCTATCTGACACGGTTTGCCAATAGGATTGACTTCTATGTTTCCCTGAAGGGCCTGACTCCGCAGGAAGTGGAGAAATACCTGGAGGGGTACAAGGTCGAGCCGGACGCAATGAACGAGCTAATTTCCAGGGCCTGCAACCATCAAACGGGATGCTTCCGGCTGCTGGGCCGGACATTGGACAACGTCATCAGGATTATGAACGAAACCGGCCAGGAAGTCATCACTCTCAAGATAATCTCCCAGGCAAGTAAAATGATGATGCTTTAAGGAGGCGTGATAATAATGGGTTTGAATGAAACGGTAGCTTGTGCGGTGAACGGCCTGACAGCCGGGGTATTCAGCAAAGAAGAGGTCAAGGAGTCAATAACGGAATTTGTTAATAAGAACTACTTCAGGATTAGCGAGGAGCTTCCCGTGAGCGTATTCCAGGCGCTGCATGAAACCTTTGGAATGGCGTTCGAGGTACACGACGGGAAAGTCTCTAAAGTCAACTTCGAGGAGGTTTAAGGCAGATGGCAAGAAAGAGAATCAAGAACCAACCGGTTCTCAAGAACTGGGCTGAAGTGGATGCGGTTCTCAGAGAGATAGCTGAGAAGGAAATTCAGATTGAGGAAATCGAAGGCGAAATGAACAAGCAAATAAACGGCGTCAAGATATCCGCAGGGCTTGAGGCAAAGCCGCTTCAGGACAGGATTGACAAGCTCGGCAAGGACGTAAAGGAATTTGTCACGGAGCACAAGGATGAGCTGGACGGCAAAACAAAGGCCCTCAACTTTGGCAGCACCGGTTTCCGGCTGAGTACATCGGTCATCATCCCCAGGGCCAAGGAAAAGGTTGAGGCAATCATCAAAAGCCTGAAAGTCCGCAGGATGACGGACTGCATCAACGTTGTGGAGACGGTCAACAAGGATGTTCTTAAAAAGTACGGCGAGGACGAAATTATCAAGGTCGGGGCCAGGCTCAAGAAAGAGGATGTCTTCTGGTACGAGACGGCACGGGAAAAACTCAGGGATATCCACAAATAAGGGGGCGGTGTGATGGGAAGCAGCAAGGGGCGGTCTTATGCCCCTACTTTTACTATCAAGACCATATGGGGGCTGGCGAAGTCGCCGGAGCTGGCCCTGGACAAAGATACCCTCTATTCCATCATATACCGGGAGACCGGCAAGGACAGCATGAGGCAGCTCAGCCAAAAGGAAATCAACCAGGTTTGTTATGCCCTCTCCGCTCTGAAAGACTCGGCCAAGGGCAAGAGTGACAGGACTGACACCGGGGGCAACAAGCTCACCAAGGCAAAGAGGCAAAAGATATACCGGCTCACCGGCGAACTCGGATGGAACGACAATAACGCGAGAATCAACGGTTTTGTCAAAAAGATGTTTGAGGTTGAGCGGCTTGAATGGCTGAATAACGAGCAGTGCAGCAAGCTCATTGAAATGCTCAAGAGCATGGTTAAAAGAGAAACCGCCAAGGAGGGAGTAAAGTGAAAATCTATGTCGCGTCCTCATGGAGAAACAACATACAGTCTCTTGTTGTGGAGGCGCTAAGAAAAGCGGGTTATGAGGTTTATGACTTCAAAAATCCTGAGCCCGGAAATCACGGGTTCCACTGGGAGGAAATTGACGCAGGCTGGCAGTCGTGGACGCCTGGAGAGTTTAAGGCGGCCCTGGCCCATCCCATAGCCGAGGCGAGATTCGGGCTTGATATGAAGGCCCTGACGGAATGTGATGTTTGCGTGCTCGTGTTGACAAGCGGACGGTCGGCACACCTTGAGGCCGGGTACACGATAGGCGCAGGCAAGCCCACGGTTATCATGCTTCAAGACGGTGAGCCGGAACTCATGTACAAAATGACACCGTATATCTGCCTGGACATCAAGGAAGTTGTTGAGTGTGTTAAAACCATAAGCCAAAAATTGAACGGAGGTTATAAAACTATGTCAAATGAATTGATTTTTGATACCTTTGGGAAACCCAGCATGATGGTGAAAATACCGAAGTTTTATTTGGATGAAGTAATTACCGGCGCTCCCCACGTCCCCCTCCCGGCCTTTGTCATAGACGGGGTTGAGATACCGGAGATTTACGTCTCCAAGTATCAGAACATTATAGCGGATGGCCGGGCCTACAGCCTCCCCTATCAGCAACCGGCAGTCAGCGTCAATTTTGATGAAGCCCGGAAAGCCTGTGAAAACAAAGGGAAAGGCTGGCATTTGATGACAAATGCTGAGTGGGCGGCCATTGCGCTTTGGTGCAAGAAAAACAGCACGCTGCCCAGGGGTAACAACAACTGGGGAAGTGACCACAAGCACGGGGACGAAAAAGGCGTTTGCTTTGACGGCTGCAAGGTGCTCACCGGCTCCGGCCCGGATGCCTGGTCACATGACCATACTTCACAAGGCATCTTTGACCTCAATGGCAACGTGTGGGAATGGGTTGGCGGCCTACGGCTGCTTAACGGGGAAATCCAGGTCATAGCGGACAACAACGCTGCAAAGCATGTTGACCAGTCGCCGGAAAGCAACGAGTGGCAGCCGGTGCTCCTCGACGGGAAAAGCTTGAAGTATTCGGAGACCAAGGACGGAATAAAAGTCACAACCGAGGAGCCGGAGGGAAATTGGAACGGCTGCCGGTTCGCTGACCTGGAAACTGACGTTGAAATACCGGACACACTGAAGGCCCTCGGGTTGTTCCCGGCAGATGATTCCCAATTGACTGATTACTTTTGGGCTGGCTTAAGCGGAGAAAGGCTCCCGTTTCGTGGCGGCATCTGGGGCAACGCTTCCTATGCGGGCGTGTTCAACGTGAACCTGCACTATTCCCGCGCGCTCGCTGGCACGTCTCTCGGCTTCCGCTCCGCTTTTGTCAATCTGTAATCTGAACACTTGTAATCTGAGAAGTGGACGGCAGTCCACCGGATAAAAACCAAACATACCAAAAAGGAGGACTAAGAAATGATAGACTTAACAATTGATGCCGGACACGGCGGGAAAGACCCCGGAGCCATAGGGCCTACCGGAATACGGGAAAAAGACATCACTTTAAAGCTGGCCCTAAAGGTTGGCAGTTTACTTACATCAAGGGGCGTGAATGTAAATTACACAAGGACGGATGACAGGAGCGTCGAGCTCTCGGAAAGGGCGGCCTTCGCCAATGCTGCCAAGGCAAAGTATTTCCTGAGCATCCACATCAACAGCGCGGCAAATGCGGCGGCCAACGGAACTGAAACCTATGCCTATGCAGCAGGCGGCCAAGGGGAGAAGCTGGCGGCAGCCGTCCAAAAGAATTTGGTTGCAGCTATCGGGCTCACAAACAGGGGCGTTAAGTTTGCGAATTATGCGGTGCTCCGTGAAACAAACATGCCCGCAGCTCTGACAGAGGTCAATTTTATTTGTAACCCCAAAGAGGAGGCAATGCTGAAAGATGAAGCCTTTCTTAATAAGGCGGCTTCAGGAATAGCGAAAGGCGCGATTGAGTTCCTCGGCCTCAAGTGGGAGGATGTCCAAAGCCCTGAGCAGCCAGGACAGGGAACGGATAGCAGCAATGTCCCCCAGTGGCAGAAAGACGCCTTCAAAAAGCTTGTAGATAAGAAGGTTATTACCTCCCCTGAATTTTGGGAAGGCAGGCTCGGGGAGACAATTACAATCGGTGAGGTTGTGGGTATTCTGGCGAA
Source organism: Bacillota bacterium (assembly GCA_013178275.1). Taxonomy (GTDB): domain Bacteria; phylum Bacillota; class Ch66; order Ch66; family Ch109; genus Ch109. Next base: position 110,956 of record JABLWZ010000003.1, read on the forward strand.
TACGCTTTAGCTGAAACGATATCACCAAAAAGGGGGTGGCCGCCATAGAGGGCTTAATCAATGAGCTGACACCGGAAATGATTCCTCAAGGCATCTATCGGGATATTGTTGAAGAGATTGGAGTCGCCAACTTTATCAAGCTGGCTGAGCTCATAGGAGGAGCGACAATCTATATACCGAAGGCAGAATCTTTCCTCCGGCCAGCCAGAGACCTCCGTATTAAGCAAGAGTTCAACGGCTACAACCATGTGGAGCTTGCCAGAAGATACAATCTGAGTGAACGTTGGATAAGGGCGATATGTGGAGAGGGTCATGCGGAAGGGCAGCTCAGCCTGTTTGACTTCCAGGAGGAAGGCGCGGAAGAGGTCAAGGAATCGGCAACAGCTTAGAAGTAGTTTTCAGAAGTACTTTGAATATAAAGGACTGGAAAAGCCTGCTAATCTGATAACTGTTAAGAACTACGTTCTTAACAGTTATTTTATTTTCAAAGGAGGGAAAAAGCGTGGAAACAATGCAGCAGTTCTTTAACCAGGTGGTCATTGATGTCGCAATGGCGGCCATTGCTTTGTTGGCGGCTTATGCCATTAACGCTCTGCACAAGCTGACGGAAAAGGCAAAGCTGGAAACAAAGCGTCTCCAGGACGAGGAACAAAGGAAACTCTTGATTGATGCACTGGATGACATTGAAATCCTGACAACAAAAACAGTGACAGAGATTGAGCAGACAACGGCGCAGGCCCTGAGAGATGCGGTCAAAAACGGGGTCAAGGACAGAACGGAGCTTGAGGCGTTATCCAAGAAGGCTTTTAACGAGATTGCCGATGCGTTGAAGCCGGAAGCCAAAGCTCTAATTGAGAAGCACTTTGGGGACTTCTCAAAATACCTGACAAAAACCATCGAGACAAAAGTATTTGAACTTAAGAACGGCCTATAAGGAGATAGCGCCATATGGAACTGAGTTGGATTCTACAGACAATCACGGCCCTTGCCATTGGAGTCATCGGCTATTTTCTTAAGAACACGATGGCAGAAATCAAACAGGGCATCAAAGAAAATGACCTGAAGGTCAAAGAAATTGAGACAAGGTTATCAAAGGACATTGCCGGGGTCAAGGATGAGCTGTATGACCTGAAGAGTGACCTGCCCTTTGTTTACGTGTTGAGAGAAGACTTCATCCGTTCCCTCAACAACGTGGATACCAAGATGGGCAACATAGACAGCAAGATTGATAAACTGCTGCAATTCAAGGGCAATAGTAAGGGGGAATGAGCATGGATGAACGTACAGAACGGGAGGTTAAACAAAATAAGGCGATAAGGGGTTATATCATCCGTTCTTTGGTCAAAGGACATCAGAACTCCTTACTGCTCAGACAGATAACCAATGCTCTTGTGGCAGACGGTTTAATTGTATCTCCCGACATATCAAAACATTTGGACTATCTCTTGGACGCCGGGTATATCTGTTTCACCGACAAGACGGTCAATGCCTATAACGCCTACAGAAAAGACGCAGTAATCAAGCTTACAAGGGAAGGTGTTGACCTCGTTGAGGGGACGATTGATGACCCGGGAGTTGATGTCTGATGGGCAAGGAACGGGCAAGGACAAGAATTAACTCCAAAGTTGACTCCCTGCCGGATGAAATCCGGGCCAAGGTGGATGAAATGATTGTTGACACAAGCAACACCTATCAGGAGATTGCTGACTGGGTAAAGTCCCAGGGATATGAGGTCAGCAAGAGCAGTGTCGGCAGGTACGCCATGAGGACAACGGCGGCCACGCAAAGACTAATTGAAGCCCAAAAGCAGACGGAGGCCCTGGTCAGCGTGGTAAAAAGAAACCCTGATATTGACTACACGGATGCCGGGCTCATGATGCTGATGGACGGCCTGGTTAAAAAACTGACCACGGCTGAGGAGGAATTTGACCGGATGCCCTTAGACAAGGCCGGAAGGCTCATAACGGCAATCAGCCGGACTAAGGTCTATAAAGACAGGGTCAAGCAGGACATGAAGAAGAAAGTCGAGCTGGCTTTTCAGGGGATGGAAAGCGAGCTGATGGCCGCTATCAAGTCAGACCCGGAGCTTGCCAAAGAGCTGAAATCAGTGCTCGAAAGAGCCAAAGAAAAGATGATACAGGATGATTAAACTTGATGACTATATTCAGCAGTTAGATGAACAAGACACCGAACTCATACAAAACACGGAATACCAAAAGCGGCTCTTTGAAAATTATGTACTACGAAACGGGCAGTATTCCGAGGTTAGAGAAGAGCTCCTGAAGGAGTACCAGGCCGGGGCAGAACTGACCGGCCAGAAAGGTCTCCGCAAGAAGCTTGCCGCCATAGACCTCGGCTATTTCGGAAGGGCCTATCTCCCCCATTATTTTGTCCGGGAATCCCCTCCCTTTCATGAGCGGCTGGATGACATATGGACTCAAGGGGTCATGAAGGGCAAGAATCCCCTTACCCAGCACAAGGAAATTTCCAGGGACAAGGGATGCAGGAGAGGAACTGCCGCTCCCCGCGGGCACGCAAAGTCAACAACCTTTACATTCAAAGACACGCTGCACGCCATTCTCTACCAGTACAAGCATTACCCCATCATCCTTTCCGACAGCTCGGAGCAAGCGGAAGGCTTCCTGACGGACATTAAGACAGAGCTCGAAGAAAACAGAAACATCATTGAGGACTTTGGAAACCTCAAGGGCAAGGTCTGGAAAAGCGGTGTCATCCTGACTTCAACGGACATCAAGGTCGAGGGCATAGGCTCAGGCAAGAAAATCCGTGGACGGAGACACCGGAACTGGAGACCTGACCTCATTGTTCTTGATGACATCGAAAACGACGAGAATGTAAACACACCGGAACAACGGAAGAAGCTTGAGAATTGGTTCTACAAGGCTGTATCAAAGGCCGGGGACACATACACGGATATTGTTTACATCGGGACTATCCTCCATTATGATTCCCTGCTTTCCAAGGTTCTCAAGAATCCTGAGTATCATTGCGTTAAATACCGGGGCGTTGTCAGTTTTGCAAGCAATCAGGCGCTATGGGCCGCATGGGAAGTCATATACACAGACCTCGAAAACGAGCGGAGACAAGAGGACGCGCAGGAGTTCTTTGAAGCAAACAAAGAGGAAATGCTTGAGGGAACCGAGGTTCTTTGGGAAGCAAAGCTCTCTTACTATGATTTGATGATAATCAAGATATCAGAGGGCGAAGCGGCTTTCAACAGCGAGATACAGAATGACCCGATTGACCCGGATTCCTGTACCTTTAACGAGGAGTGGTTTGACTTCTATGACGAGAGCTCAATCAACTTCTCGGATGCCGAATTTATCTTTGTCGGTGCCAATGACCCGTCTCTCGGCAAGAACAAAAAGAGCGATACCTCCTCCATCATTGCGCTGGCTAAAAGTCTAAGGACTGGCTACATGTACATTGTGGAGGCTTCCGTCGAGAAGAGAAAACCTGACGTAATCATTGACGATGCCATTGAGATGTCCCGGAGGCTCAAGCGAGACCTTAAAAAGCCGTTCTATAAGTTTGGGGTGGAGACGGTTCAATTCCAGTATTACTTCAAGGACATCATGGCAAAGAAGAGCGTGGAGGTCGGAGAGTACCTCCCTATTGAAGAAATCCCGAGCGTGCAAAACAAGCACGTGAGAATTGAGTCCTTGCAGCCGTTTATTAAGAACAAATACCTGAAATTTAACCCCAAGCACAAAACGCTCTTGCAGCAATTCAAAGAGTACCCAATGGGTAAAAACGATGACGGCCCGGACGGTGTTGAAATGGCGGTCAGGCTGGCCCTCAGTATCAAGGGCAACACCAAGGTTGACTATAAATCGGTGCTCAGCAGGATGATGAAATTCAAAAGAGGGACCTATTAAGAGGGGGTGACAAACGTTGGCGAAAAAACGCAATAAGGCAAACAACCGGATAGTAACCAAGAAACCTGAGCTCCTTGAAATTGCAGTCGCTCAGGTTCAGGACAAATATTCAACCTACCCCTCTAACGGGCTGACACCGGTCAGACTGGCACGGATATTCAGGGAAGCGGATGCCGGGGATGTTCTGAGGCAGATGGAATTATTTGAGGAGATGGAAGAGAAAGACCCTCACTTGTTCTCCCAGCTTCAGACAAGGAAGAATGCAGTCACCGGGCTTGATTATGAGATTATTCCCTTCTCTGACGATGAGGGCGACAAGGAAATTGCCGAGTTTGTCAAGCAAGAGATTGAGAGCCTGGAAAACCTTGAGGATGCCTTACTGGACTTACTGGACGCCATAGGCAAGGGAATAGCCATAAGTGAAATCATTTGGACTTATGACGAGGGCAAAGTCACCGTCAAGGATATCAAATGGCGGCATCAAAAGCGGCTGTTTTGGGATGACAGAGACATCCTGAAAATCACAACAAAGGACTTCCCCTCCGGGCTGGAGATTCCCGAAAACAAGTTTATCATCCACCGGTACAAAGCAAGGTCTGGTCATCCCTCCAGGGCGGGCGTGCTCCGGGTGGTGGCCTGGATGTACCTCTTTAAGAATTACGACATTAAGGACTGGGTAAGTTTTTGTGAAGTTTTCGGGATGCCGCTGAGGTTGGGGAAATACAATCCCTCGGCAAGCGAAGAAGACAAGCTGGCCCTCATGAGGGCGCTGGTGCAAATTGGGACGGATGCAGCCGGTATCATCCCGGACGGGACGGAGATTGAGTTCAAAGAAAGCGCGAAGACAACCTCAATCAACGTGTATGAGTCCCTGGCCCGCTTTTGTGACGAGCAGACATCAAAGGCCGTACTCGGCCAGACCCTGACCTCCGACTCGGGAAGCGGTTCTTATGCCCAGTCGAAAACCCATAACGAGGTAAGGCATGACTTGACGGTTGCGGACTGCAAGGCCCTGGCCGCTACGCTCAGGAGGGATTTAATCCGTCCTCTCGTCTTGTTCAACTACGGAGAGGACAAGAGAATCCCCTATCTGAGGTTTGACTGCGAGGAGGCCGATGACCAAAAGGAAACGGTTGACATCTATGAAAAGCTTATTTGCAACATAGGTCTCAAGGTTCCAACGGCTCACCTGTACAAGAAATTCAGCATACCCAAGCCGGAGGAAGGAGAAGAAGTGGCAACTCCCCCGGCAGGAATGCCCGGTATGCCCCTTAACCTGAAGACCCTGAAAAACAAAACGGACAGAAACCCGGTTAACGACGAGTACCAGGCGCGAATTGACAAGCTTGCTGATGCGGCTGCCGCGCAAAGTTCAAGTGTTTTTGCCAAGATTTTTGAGCCGGTAATGAAGCTGCTTGATGAAACGGAAAGCCTGGAGGAACTGAAAAAGCAGCTTGAAGATGAAAACTTTGTCGAGACCCTCTATAAAAAGATGGACATCAAAGACCTTGATGAGCTCCTTCAAAAGGCAATGTTCTACGCTGATATGCTCGGAAGGATGAAGGAAAATGAAAGACCTGTTTGAGCTATTGACAAAAGAAATTGCCTTTGAAGAAGCGGTGAGCTACTTCGGGGATAAGCTCCCGTTGAAGCCCTCGGAGTTTTACAAGCTGGCCGATGAATACAGGAACAAGGCTTTCACGGTTTCGGGATACTCCAAAATCCAGGTGCTCAACAAATTCCATGACGAGCTCTTGAAGGCAATCAAGGAAGGCACAACCTTGAGGGACTTCAAGGACAGCATGAATGAGTTCCTGGAAAACAAGGGTTATAAGGGCATCACAAACTTTCAGGCCGACAACATCTTTAGGACGAACATTCAAACATCCTACCAGGTCGGCCACTACAGGCAGATGACCTCACCGGAGGTTTTGAGGCTCCGGCCCTATTGGGAGTATGACGCAGTAGGCGACACGCACACAAGGCCCTCTCATTTGGCGATGGACGGCAGGGTTTTCAGAGCGGATGACCCTGTTTGGGATACCTGGTATCCCCCGAACGGCTTCCGGTGCCGGTGCGGGGTGAAGACCTTATCGGAAAGGCAGGTCAGAGAAAGAGGTCTCAAGGTGGAGACGGGGGCTCCCCAGGCCGCTGAGGTTGACGGGAAGTTTGTGAACATACTTCCTGACCCGAACTTCGCAAATAATCCGGCAAAGGTGCCGTTTAAGCCTGACCTGAAGGACTATCCTGAGCCGCTCAAAAAAGCGTTTGAAAGGAGAGAGACATCAAAGAAAAAGACGAGCAAATAAAAGCCCAAATTTAATAGTTTTTCCACTCGGTAAGGTATTTATACCTAAATCGAAATTAAGCCCCGTTATAACGCGTGCTAACGGCGTTAGAGGCGAAACTGAGAGGTGAGTCTATGACCGGGAGATTAGTTTTGAGTATAAGCTCTTCAACAATAGAAGGTGTTCCCGATGTGGTGAGCCTCCTGCCGTTTGGAAAGGTCAGGTCTCAAAAGGGGGACTTCATTGTTGATGATGAGAGCTTTAAACGAATCAGGAACACCTTTGAGGAAAGAGGCATCGACATAGTTATTGACTATGAACACCAGACCCTTGAGGATGTTCAAGCTCCTGCCGGTGGATGGATAAAGGATTTGTTCATCCGGGACGGAGCGATTGCGGCAAAGGTGGAGTGGACTCCCAAGGCCCAGGAGTATATCAAAAACAAGGAATATAAATACCTCTCCCCTGTTGTCCTGGTGAGAAAGAGTGACCAAAAGGCGGTTGTTCTCCATTCCGTGGCGCTGACAAACACACCGGCAATAGACGGTATGTTTGCGATAGTAAACTCAATAAACCTTGATGAATTTGAAGAAGGAGGAAAGGACATGGAACTTTTAAAAAAGCTGGCGGCTCTCCTCGGACTCCCCGAAGACGCTACAGAGGAGCAGGTAATACAGGCTATCAAAACAGCCGTGGGAGAAGTCGGGAAACTGCAAGAGGAAATCAAGAAGCTGCAAGAAGGCAAAGGAGAAGGAACGGAGCCGGTTACCAACAAGGTTATCTGCGGCCTGCTCGGAATCGACAGCAAGGAGGCAAAGACTGAGGACGTGGCAGCCGCTATCATGGCCCTGAAAAACCCGGCAAACTTTGTGCCGGTGACAGAGTTCAACAAGCTCAAGGAAAGGCTGGATAAAAAGGACAGCGAGGAGCTTGTAACCAAGGCGCTGAAAACGGGCAAAATCTCGGCGGCTCAGAAAGAATGGGCTGAAGAATATGCCCTGAAAGACCCCGAAGGCTTCAAGAAGTTTGTTGAGAAAGCCCCTCAAGCCGTCCCGATGGGAGAATTGGAAATCGAGGACACCAAACGCAATGAGGCCAGGTTTGAAGAAGCCACAATGACGGTATGCAAAATGCTCGGGGTGTCCAAGGAAGATGTTGAGAAATACGGAAAGGACGTGAAGTAATATGGCGCTGACGGCAGGAAGGAACACCGTTGAAGTCCAGGACGGGAAAACCCTGGTGCTCCCGGTAAAGGCCAACGCCAAGATTTTTGAAGGCTCCCTGGTTGTGCTTGATGCAACGGGGTACGCCGTTCCGGGGAGTACGGCTGAAGGACTGAAGGCTGCCGGGAGAGCTGAGGAGTTTGTTGACAACACAGGCGGCGCAGACGGAGCCAAGACGGTCAAAGTCAGGCGGGGCGTTTTTAAGTGGAACAACGATGATACCAATCCCGTGACCGAACAGGACATTTTGAAAGACTGCTACATCAAGGATGACGAAACCGTCACCATGCTGGCGGTGGGAACGTCCGTCGCCGGTAAGGTGATAGGACTTAATAACGGTGAGGTCATCGTTGAAACGCTTTAATACCAAAACACTTTAATTCCGAAGGAGGCTAAAAAGGCTATGATAGTTAACCAACAGGCGTTACATGGAATTGCAACAGGCTTTAAAACCTTGTTCAACAAGGTCTTTGACGAAACAAAGACCCTTTGGGACAAGATTGCAACCAAAGTCCCCAGCGAGACCGGGGAAGAAAATTACAAATGGCTCGGCAAGATTCCCCGGATGAGGGAATGGATTGGAGACAGAGAGATTCAAAACCTTGCTGCCTCCGATTACACCATCAAGAATAAGGATTTTGAGCTTACCATCGGCGTTGACCGGAACGACATCGAGGATGACAAGATTGGCGTCTATAACCCGGTTGTCCAGGATATTGCTCAGAGCACGGCAACCTTCCCGGATGACCTTGTTTTCGGGCTTTTGAAAGGCGGCTTTGAAAACAAGTGCTATGACGGGCAGCCGTTCTTTTCCACTACCCACAAGGTAGGCAAAAAGGTTGTCTCCAACAAGGGCACAAAGAAACTCTCCCCTACAACCTATGCGGAGGCCAGGGCTGCAATAATGTCCATGACCGATGAGCACGGCAACAGCCTGAAGCTCATTCCTAACCTCCTGGTTGTGGCCCCCGGTGAAGAGGAAAACGGGAGAAAAATTCTCCTTGCTGACCAGATTGAAGGCACGACAAATATTTACAAAGGCACGGCTGAGCTGCTGGTTGTCCCTGACCTGGCCGGAGCTGATTCGGCCTGGTATCTGCTTTGCACTACAAAGCCCCTGAAGCCGCTTATCTTCCAGGAGAGAAAGGCTCCGAAGTTCGACGCCTTGATTGATGAGAAGGACGAGAATGTATTCATGAGAAAGCAGTACCTTTATGGAGTGCACTCCAGGGCTAACGCTGGTTACGGCTTTTGGCAGATGGCTTTTGGCAGCACTGGCGAACAAGCGTAAAGGATGATGCGGAATGCCTTACTGCACGGTTGAAGAAGTCAGGGGAATGATAAAGGCCGATGCCCTCAACATGATAATCGGTGACGAGTACATTGAGGATGAAGAGGAAAGAGAAGCCAGAATCATCCCCATTATCGAGGAGGCAATCAAAGACGCAGACGGGGAGATTGACGGGTATCTTGTCAAAAGGTACTCCGTCCCCCTCTCCCCTACCCCGAAGGTAATCAATAAGTTTAGCAAGGACATTGCAGTTTACAACCTCTTTTCAAGAGCCGGAATTGATGAAGGAGAGAAAGAAAAAAACTTCTTAAACAGGTATAAAGCCGCAGTAAAGTTCCTGGAGAATGTGGCGAAGGGCGTTGTCGATATCGGCATCACCGACAACACCAAAAAGGCAAACACCGGATTCTCCGCAAATTCAAGTACACGGCTGTTTTCGAGGGGCAGCATGAAAGGGATGTAACCGATGTACAGCATTAGGCTTGAGGGTGATGTGAGAAAGCTCATGAAGAAACTGAGCGGCCTGGAAAACGTTGATTTAAAAGGCGCAAGCCTGACGTTGGCAGAGGTTCTCAGAACGTCCACAAGGGAAAGGTTCAAGGAGCAAAAGAGCCCGGAGGGGAAACCATGGACAAAATCAATCAGGGCTCTCCGTGAAAGCGGAACAACGCTGACGGAAAGCGCAAGGTTGAAAAACTCTATCAAGTCTACTGCTGACAGCACGGGTTTTGCGGTAGGAACGAACACGGTCTATGCCAGGACTCACCAGTTTGGAGAAAAAGGGAGAAAGGTCACAATCAGGGCCAAGACATCCAGGGGCCTTATCTTCCAGGTAGACGGGAGATGGATTCGCAAGAAGCAAGTAACCGTCAACATCAAAATCCCGGCGCGTCCCTTCTTAGGCATCTCCGAGGAGGACATGCAAGAAATCAAGGGAACCCTCGAAGATATCATAGCGGAGGCATAAAAGATGATTGGGCAATGCAAAGAGTATCTAATACAAAAGCTCAAAGACGCTGGCATAAAGTCAAAAGTGCACACCAGCATGAAGACTCTTGAGAAATCCAATGAAAGCCATGTCGGAGCGGTATTGTTTGAGAGTGATGCCTATACCCGAAGCGGCTCAAAAACCATCTATGTAGACCAAGAGGGCGTCAAGCGAAAGAGGGTCAAGGTATTCAACCGGAAAACAAGCTTTATGGTTGTCATTGGAGAGTATGAAGAAAGCAAGTGTGAGAACATCTTTGAGAACCTTATTGCCCTGCTGGACAGAGGGATTGTGATTGACGGGAATTTCACAGCCATTGAGGTTGAGGATGCTGACTGGGTGGACGAAAGCGACAGCATCTTAAAAGCAAAAATAGCCGTCCAGGTTAAAATCACCTTTGACGGCGGCATATACAAAGACTCCGCGCTCGGCACGATGAGCGAATTGGAGCAAACACTTGAGAAGGAGTGAGACAATGGCGACGAGCAAACCAACAGCCGAAACTCCTCCTGAGCTCCTCAGCATCGAGGAACTGAAGAGGAGAAACCGAACGCCCGACAGGGTGTTTGAAGGCATGAAAGCCGCTGAGAACTGGAAGACCGGAAAGTCGGTGACTCAGGCAGATTATGAGAAGGCATTGAAGGGATTCTTAGAGTCCCCAATGGGAGGAAAGAAGGTGAAGCAAGATGCTAAGGGACGTTAATACCATCATCACTGACGGCGGGCTTGGAGTGGATACGGCCAAGGGCGAAGGGATTCATTTCAAGATAGGGGTCTCCCCTGTTGTGTCCGATGTGCCGATTATTATCACCGGCAGCATGAACGCAAAAAAAATCAAAGAAAAGCTCGGGCTCTCCCCTCTTGCCGATGCCTGCATGGACAGCGTGGAAAACGGTTCGAGCATGATTTATTGTTTGCCGGTGGCGGCATCCGTCCCCGGCACGGTTGATGATGTCGTGAAGGTCGGGACGGGTCTCGGGACATGCACGGTGCAGGGCACTCCGAATAACGCCTATGAAATCATTGTGAAGTTTACCGGGGCGGGCGGGTTTAACCTGGCGGTGCTCAGGTACTCGGTGGACGGAGGATATTCCTTCTCTGAAGAAACTACCCTGGCGGTCAACGGAGAGCTTGACATCCCCTCCACCGGCTTAAAATTCGTCTTCGCAGAGGATGCGGAAACCCCGGCAGACTCTTATAGGATTGGCGATACTTTCACCGTGAAGACCGAAGCTCCGCAGATGACCAACCAAGACGTGCTCACGGCCATAGACAAACTGAGGACTGTCAACTATTCCTTTGAGTACGTGCATATTGTGGGAGAGTCAACCAAGGCTCTTTGGGCGGCGGTCTCTACGGAGCTGGGCAGGCTCTTCGAGCTATATAAAAAGCCGATGTTTTTCATCTTTGAAGCGAGGAATATCACAGACCAGGAAAACCTTGACCAGTACGCTCAGTATCTTGTCAATGAGAGGGTCGGGCTCCAAAACACCGACATCCAGATTGTAACGGCCAGGTCGCTCTACACGAGGATGGACGGCACGGTCAAGGACATCAACAACGCTGGGATTGTATGCGGCCTATATTCCAGGGCCAAGATTCAGCAGTCTATTGGCGAAGTGAAGAGCTTCAGCATAGCGGAGAACAAAATGCTTGAACTGCTTCCCAGGGGGATTGAGGACTATCTCTCATTACTGGATGAAACAAAGTATCTGACATTCAGGAAGTATGAAGGCATCGAGGGCTTTTATGTCACGAATGCAAGAATGATGTGCCCTGACGGTTCTGACTACAGGTATGGGGAAGATGCCAGGGTCAAAAACAAGATTATCCGGGAAACGAGGAAACAGGCCCTCCAGGAGCTGCAAAGCGACATCGACATGGAAGATGTCCAGGGCAGCCTTGAAACGATAGCCAAGTTCATCCTGGCCCCGGTTGACACGATGGTAAGAAACAAGGAAATCTCTTCTGCAAGAATCGTTGTCCCTGAAGGCCAGGACATCCTTGTAACCGAAAAGCTCAACGTCATTATCAGGTTTGTTCCCATCGGCCATATAAGGGAAATCGAGATTGACCTCGGAATGGAGAACCCATTCAGGACACAGCAATAAGGAGGGTTGAAAAGTGGCTATTATTAACGGCAAGGTTTATGACTGGTCGGACGTGGCGGTTAAGCTTCCGGGCCTGGAGATTGAAGTCCAGGAAATCTCCTATGATGACGAGCTGGAAAAAGAGGCTGCCTATGGAAAAGGCAGCAGGCCCAGGGGGTACGGCACTGGCAACTATAAGTCAGAGGGTAAAATGAGCCTGCTTAAAGATGACTTTGACGATCTGGTTGCCTACTGCAAGCGGCGGGGAGTTTCGCTGTACAAGCTGGTTATCCCCAAAATCATTGTGAGTTATGCCAACCAGACCCAAAAGACCAAGACGGACGAATTGGACACGGTTACTTTCACCAAGACCAGTCAAAAGAGTGCCCAAGGGGACAAGTCCCTAAAGGTGGACATGGACTTTATCATCGTCAACGGCGTCATCAGAGACGGCTTGAGCCCCGTTTAAATGAGCGTTAATCCCAAAATAATTGACAAATAGGAGGAAAGAGAAATGGAAGACAACAAGACAGCGGCAGAAACCCCGAAAGTAAAGAATGAAGCTGATGCCTACAAAGCCAAGTATGGGAAGCTGTACCGGGTGAACGCAACCATTGAGCCGGACGATTCAACAACGGTTGAACTGACGTACTTGTTTAAAAAACCCGCCACGGCGTCTTACGACAGGTATGTCAAGAGCACGGCGCAGAGCCCGACAAAGGCGCTCAAGGCGTTTGTCCTTGACAACATCATCGAAGAGCAGCAGCAAAAGCTTGAGGCTGACCTGGAGGAATACCCGGCCCTGGCCCTTAGCGTTGGTGAAAAACTGCTGAACATGCTGGGGTTGTCTAAAGACATAAATTTAAAGCTGCTTTAGAAGAGCAGCTCCGGGAGGTAAATAACAATTTCATTGAGGCCGGTTCACTTGAGATTTACAGGTATTTGCCTTCAGCTCTTCTAAAGAAAAGCGTGGGAGAGATGGACATCGAGGAGTTTTTGAGAGCCCTTGCTCAAGCGAGGTATATCCAGGAGCTTGAGAAAAACGTGGTGGCAAGGGCTATTTCAGAGGTCTTCTCGGAATGAAGAAACCGGCCTCTTTAGAAGGTCGGTTCTTTCCTTAAAATCCAGCTCTTGTATAAGATTGTGGCGTTCCTTGCTGACCGGAAAATACCCTCTTTCTTCTTGTCTAGGTGCTTACCTGCACATTGTTGGCCGCCTACCCACCAGGCGTAAGGAATGGCGTAAATAGTCAGGGGCACAAAGACAATGAAGGATATAACAGCTCCGGCGCAGAGGGCGAAGACAACGAGTTTGAGGACGAACAAAAGACCTGCCAGCAGCATGACATCAACCTCCCTTTTTTTAAAATATATCACAGATTAGTAATTTATGACAGGGGGTGAGAAGCACTGTGAGTTTAGACACGATTTTTAAATTAAGCGTTATCGTCGGAATGATTGACCACCTGACCGGCCCGATGGCAAGGGTCAACAGCTCGGTCGGCAACTCGGTCAGCAGCATTGACCGGCTTAATCAGTCCTTTGGCGAGATGAGCAAGACCGGGATTGCAATGGCGGCGACAGGGGCTCAGATAACCGGCGCAGTGCTCTCGCCGGTAACGGCAACTTTTGAAACAAAGAAAGCTTTGGGGGAGCTTAAATCGGTAGGAGTCAAGGATTTACAAACACTCGAAAATGCGGCCAAAAGGTTTTCTGATACCTGGGCAGGAACTTCAAAAGCTCAATTTATAGGTGCTGCTTATGATATCAAATCTGGCATTGCCTCCCTAAATGATGAAGCCGTTGCGAAATATACCGAAATCGCAGGCATAACGGCCAAGGGCACCAAGGCGACCATCGGAGAAATGACGAGCCTTTTCGCTACAGGGTACGGCATATACAAAGATTTTTACAAGGATATGAGCGACATTGATTTCGGGGAGATGTTTGCGGCGGGGATTGGCCATGCAGCCAACATCTTTAAAACGGACGGCCCGCAAATGGCTCAGGCAATCTCCTCCCTGGGAGCTGCCGCTACTTCTGCCAAAGTACCGATGGAGGAACAATTTGCCATACTCGGTATGCTGCAGGCGACCATGAGCGGCAGCGAGGCCGGGACGAAATACAGGGCCTTCCTTCAATCGGCGGCAAGGGCCGGTGAAGAATTAGGTCTTAAGTTCACCGATGCGAACAATCAACTTCTATCCATGCCTGAAATCCTCGGACTGCTCAAAAGCAAGTTCGGAGATACGATGGATGCAGCCGAAAAGATGCAACTCCAAAAGGCTTTCGGCACGGATGAAGCCGTGGCAATGATTGACCTTATGTACAGCAAGACGGGCGAACTTCAGGACGGCATCTTGTCGGTGTATAACTCGATGGGCAAAGGCGTCAGCGAAGTCAGGGAAATGGCGAACGCAATCAATGACACCGAACCTGACCAATACCAAGTATTACGGCAACGTATTCATAATGTGGCTGAGGAAATCGGGAATCAACTGCTCCCAACGGTCAACACGATGCTGCAAAGGGGTGAAGTGGTTCTTAACAAGGTAAGCGGATGGATTGCCGGGAATCAGCAACTTGTCAAGGTGCTTTCCCTGGTCATATTGACGATAGGACTCATCCTGACGGGCCTGGGGATTCTTATTACCGTTGTCGGCGGCGTGGGCCTGGTGTTCACAAAAACGGCGCAGATGGCGGGCGGCCTAATCTCTGGAATTAGGAATATGAGAAGCGGATTTGAAACGCTGAGGATTCATGCCATGTATGCCGGGGATGCCATAAGGAGCGGGTTTTCCTCGGCTAGAACCCTGGCGTCATCGGCGGCAACGGGCATAAGGAACGTGGCGACATCCATCGTCAGCATGGGGAGAGCTGCCGCTGTCAGCGGGGCAACTGCCGTCAAAAACTTTGTGCTCAGCATGGCATCAATGGCAAGGCAGGCGGTTGTCACGGCGGCCACGGCCATGCCGGGCCTGATAGCTTCAGTATGGTCTTTCACTGCCGCTTTGCTGGCTAACCCCATCACCTGGATTGTCATTGCGATTATAGCCTTGATAGCAATCCTGGTGCTTTTGTGGCAGAACTGGGACACGGTTGTTAATTTCCTTCAGGGCGCTTGGAACTCTGCCGTCACCGGTATTGCCAACGGGTTTAACAGGGTGAGGGAAATATTCGCCAGCGGCATCCAGTGGATTAGGGACTTTATCACCGGGACATTGGGCTGGTTCAGGGAGGCGGGCTCCAAGATACTGACCACCTTCACGGAGGGAATTAAGAGCGCGATATCGGCCCCCATAGAGGCGGTCAAGGGCGGCCTTGCCAGAATCAGAAACCTACTCCCCTTCTCGGACGCTCAGGAAGGGCCTCTCTCCACTCTTACGCTGTCGGGAAGAAGGGTCTTTGAGACAATCACAAGCGGCATGGTTCAGACCCAAAACCTTCCCGCTGAAGCCACTGAGGACGCTTTCTCCCGTGTTGACCTGACGGCCCAGGAGGGCTTTAAAAAGGTCAGCCTGAAGGAGATAAGCAAAGAGAAGTCGGAAAGCAGCGAGAGCTCCAAGGAGAAAGAAAACGCAACCGTCATTGAAAGGCTTATTATTCAGACGGACATCAGCAAGCTTAAAGACCTGCAAATGCTGTTCAAGCTGCTGAAGGAAGTTGAAGACTATATCAACAGCAACGGAAACGATTTGACACCGGTCGGGGAGGGATAATCTTTGATATACATTGACGATAGTACCGTTAAAGTTGGGGGCGTTATCCTCCCCGGTCTTTTCAAGAGCATGGAGATAAAAGGTGATGCGCTAATCGAGGAGCAAGACGTTGAAGGCAGGAGCACAAAGCCCAAGCAGGCGGCAGGCTATGAGGACGCCAAAATCAACTTGGAACTGATTCTCCAAGATGGGCCGGTTCTGACCAAGCTGCAAAAGCTGGCAATCATTCAGAATCTCTTTAAGAAGCAAGGCCAGGAAAAGCCCATCGTATATGAGATAGTCAACGAGCATACGGCGGTCAGGGGCATCACGCAGGTTCTGTTTAAAAACCTGACCACCAAGGAACAAAACAAAAATGACGAGCTCTCGGCCATGATTGAGTTTTGGGAGTACATTCCCATGACCATCACCGCAACGAAGGCGGGAAGCACTTCCAGCACTCCGGCGGCGAATGCGGCAGCGGCAAATTTAAACCCTGAATACCAGGGGTATTTAACCAACCGTGGCGCAGCTCCGAAGCTTCAGGATAAGACCGCGACAACGGCGGCGGCAGATAACGCAGAGACCCAGGCATATAAAGACAAGCTTGGTGCAATGCCCTATTAAGCGAGGTGAGAACGTGGAAACGAGTGAGCTTTTTTATCCCGAAACCAATATCAGCATTGGGAGGTATAGCTTTCAGAAGGGCGTTGAGATAGAGGTCTTCTCCTCTAAGGATTCATACTTTGACTGGGCCAAGGTCAGGTTCACTCAGCAGTTTAACGAAAAAGTAACCCTCGGCAAAAAAGACCAGGCTCTGATTCAGCTCGGGTATAACGGGGTTTTTGATGAAGTGTTTAAGGGGTATGTGGTCAATCCGGTCAATGAAGGCAGCTACTCAAATGAGGTTGTGCTCAAGGATGACATGATACGCCTTGAAGAGACGTACATCACCAATACTTTCCTGGATACAACACCTCAAGAAATGCTGGGGTTCTGCCTGAACAAGGCGGGAATTGCGAACATGAGAATATCATCAAAGACCTATCCCAAAAAGAGGGTAATCCCGGTCTTCAGGAAAAATGTCATTTCGGTTATTGAGGAGATTCACTCTATTTGGAAGACCAAAGAAGCGTTTTACTTCTCGGGAGGGGTGTTTTACTGGGGAGAGAAGCCGGAGCAAAAGAAGGTCTATGAGTTTGAATACGGCGTGAACATCATATCCCTGGAGAGGCCGGGCGGGGTTTGGGTGCTTGAGACGGTGTCAACGCCTTTCATCAAGCATTCACAGAAAATCATTGTCAGGCATCCGAAGATATCAGGGGAGTTTGAGACCAGGAAAGTTGTCTTCACTACCAATGATGCCGGGTTTATACGGACTTACATCTATTTCTAGGGAGGGAGACAAATGCTGGAGCAGATGATTCAAAACGTGATAGAAAAGCTCATAAAAGCGAAGTATCAGCACATCAAGCTCCCTTCTGCCGTATATGCAAGGGTTACGAAAGTTCAGGAATACCCGGATTATTATGTTTACAATCTCAAGATACTTGACGAAAACAAAGCGGTTAATACTGAGTTTCCCGAGATACCGGAAGTAAAGTCAAAGGTTGCGCTTGAAAATGGGGATGTGGCGGCGGCGCTCCTCCTCTACGGCCAGCTAAATGTTTATATCGTGGGGAAGGTGGTTTGATGGCGGGGTTATATGATACGGACATAAAGCTTGATGAGGACTGGCAATTGACGGCTGCTGCCAATGGTGACGCTCCCTTCTCCTCTGATACGGACTGCTTTATTCAGGACATCAGGCTGGAGGCGCTGTCCCAGGAAGGAGAGCTCTTCTATGACGAAACCTGGGGGTGGTCGCTGCTGGACTTCATTCAAGCGGAGGATGACGAGCTGGTAAGGCTGGAAATCGAACAAAGGATTCGGACGAAGCTCTCAAGGCGTGGAGAAATCGACAGCGAAACGATTCAAACGAAACTGAGCTTCCAGGATGACAAGATATCCGTTAAGGTGGCGTTTAAGTTTACCAATGACTCTAGGCAGTACATCTTAGACATTGTATTGGACAGGGTCAGGGTTGAGGTGGTGACGGTGTAATGATTGACGAGCAAATATTGGATGAAATCCTGCCGGTGCCGGACAGGGATGAACTGAAAAATTCAGTCGTGCAGGAGCTCAAAGACGAGGGGTTTAGGATAACCAACTTCAGCTCGGGAGGAGTCTTCTATACCCTGCTGATGATAGTTATCCAGATTAGAATTGAGCTGGTGAAGCTCCTCAGAAAGGTTCTAAACAACATGCTCCTGTCTCATGCTGAAGATGTGTGGGTGGAGCTGAAGGCGGCAGACTTCTCCAAAAAAAGAAAGCAGCCAACGAAGGCCAAGGGCTATGTAACCATCGAGAGGGACGCTCCCGGCGAGGCGGTCAGGATAGCCAAAGGAGACATATTTAAGACGGAGCAGGATATCAACGGGGAGGAGCTCCGGTTCCTGGTTGTCGAGGATACGGTTTTACAGAAAGACTCCTTGAGCCAAAAGGTTCTTGTCCTGGCTGAAAAAGAAGGCGCAAAATACAATGTTCCACCGGAGCAGATAAAGAAGTCACTCACTCACATTGAAGGCATTGACAGGATATTTAATGACTCTGACTGGCTGGCTCAGGAAGGAAGCGATATTGAGGACATTGAGAGCCTGAGAGACAGAACCTTGAACTCCTGGGCAGAGCTCTCCACCATGCCTATAGCGGACAAATACAAGAACGTTTGTGAAGGGGTCGAGGGTGTTTTGTTTGTCAGGGTGGACGATATGCATCCACGGGGCCAGGGGACTATTGACATCATAGTGACCTCGACGGCAGGAGCCGCAACTCAAGACCTGCTTGACCGGGTCGAGGCCCAGGCCATTACCATAAGAGGCCCCTATGACAACCTGCTTGTGAAGTCTTCTGAGATTGTGGAGCAGGATTTTGATATCGTCATCTATATTGCGGAGGATGCCAGCGACGAGGGCGTTCAGGAAAAGGGTGAGGCGATTATCACCGATTTGATGAGAATCAGGAAAGACAGAGAGCTCAACCGGCTTTACCGGGATGATATTATCTATGCCCTGAAAAACGGTATCCAGGTTTATAAAAAGGCAAATATCATTTCCCCTGCCGCTGACGTAATCCTGAGCAATGACAAGGTGATTGTGCTCGGTACGCTCAATATAGGCGTTGAGAGGGTGTGAGGGTATGTTTGAAAAGTTTCAAGACTATATGTATTACCTTCTCTTTGGCCCTCTTAAAAAAGCTGCAAAGGCCAAAAACCAGTTTTATATACTCTTCAAGGTAATTGGGAAGTTGTTTGACCAGACGAAACAAGATATTTTCCGGGTCAGAGAAGAGTCAATGGTTATCAGCGCCAGCAGCCGTATGCTTGAGGAGCATGGCCGTGACCGGCGCATGAAGAGACTCAAAGGTGAAAGCGTTGAAAACTACCGGACAAGGCTTTCAATGAAGAATATCATTGCTGAGCAGGCCGGGACAGAGCCGGGAATGCGGCTGGCGCTGAAGGCCCTCGGATATGAGCAGTCACGGATTGAACCCTTTTATATTCATGACCCTGAAAGATGGGCTGAGTTCCTGGTCTATCTTGCGTCGAAGCAACAAAGCGGCGTCAATGATATTGCCGTTATAGACCAGGAAGTTATGAAGGTAAAGCCTGCAAGCGGAAAGCCAAATTATGGCATAGAGGAATACACGCAGGTTGAAGTCAGGTCGGCGTTTAAGGCCGGGCTTTACAGGTATCCGTTATGCAACAACTTCCTTTGCGGGGTATGGCCCTTTAACAATGACAATGTGGGCTATCTGCTCAAGACTGACCTGAATCAGGAATCAGCGTATAGAGAAGGCAGCTTCCCCTATCCTCTGACCGGGGAGATTGCTGCATCCGAAAGGCTATATCAGGAAACGGACTTTGTACAGCTCAGCCGGGAAAGCTCAACAATAGAGCTGGAAGCGGAGCCCAAAGGGAATACGTTCAATTACCCTCTCTGTAATCAAATAAGGGCGGGAGAATATCCGAACTAAAGGAGGTTTGATGGATGAAGACATTAACTGCAACGGGCATCACTAAGCAGCTCACAAGGCTAAAAGACTCGTTGTCACACGCAACCTATTTGCTGGGCGGGCAGCAAAGGCAGGTTGATATCTTTAAGACAGATATCAACCAGGATGTTATAAAGATATTCGTCTACCTGGATGACACCGTCTCGGGAACCGTCAGCAATATCAGCTTAATTGACAAAGATGGTGATGTGGTGGCTCTGGCGGCCAGGGAGTTTGTAAAGCCTGAGTCCAAGGGGCTGTATTCGGTCTTTGCTTATAAATTCGTGGAAGTGGAGGTGAGCTGAGATGAATCCTTATAATCTCAAACAGTGGCAAGACCATATTGTTGACGAGCTAACGGGAGAAGTAATTCAGGAAGGGACTCCCGTCAGTGCGACAAACTTAAACAATATGGAGACCGGGATTCTTGGGGCTGATGGTTTTGCCTCGGTTCTGATTCAACAGGCAATGCAGTTCAAAAGAAACATAGCTGACTTAGAAGGAGAGCTTAGAGAACTTTCGCTGACCAATACCCTGAAGTATCCCTTCAACGATTCGGAAATAACCGTTGCCCTCTTTAAAGAAAGGGATACCCTGAATTACAGGGTATTGACCGAGGTACTAAGCTCCAATGGGATTGTCGGAGATATTAAGGTATACGACAAGGCCCTGAACGGCTTTAAACTCCGGTACACAGGCAGCGCGACGAATGTAATAATCAAGTGCTTTATTCAAGGGGGGATGTTTCAATAATGGCGAACGTGATAATTAAAAGCAGTGAGAGGCAGGCCAGGACAAACAAGGTAGTGAGGGATTTTGGGCACAACAGTTCAACGGCCAGCAGGCAGGCCAGGGAATACGCTGAGTGCATTGCCCAGAGAAGCCATGAAGTAATTAAGAAAGCGGAGGGATTAAAAAGATGAGTGGTCAGTTAAGTATCATCGAAAAGAACGAAGGGCCAAAAATCAACATCGAGGTTCAGGACGGGACTAAGGTTGCCCTGGAAGAAAGCATGATTCTTGACCTTGAGAAGTATGAAAGGGACTTTGACGTTCACATTGATATTTGTACCAACGAGTTTGGGTTCCTGGTTTTCGGGCTTAATAAAAGGTATGTGGCGCAAATAGACATACCCGCAAGAACATATGAGACTGTTGTTGATGGTGAGGACGAGAACGGCAATCCACGGGAAAAGCAAGTCCCCATTCCCTTTGACATGAGCAGGGTAACAATAACTTTGTGGGCTAAAGGAGGCGCGACCAATGAGTAATTTTGATGACATGAAATTAGCGGTCGAAGCGTTATCAGGCGGGAAAAACACGGTTTTGTTTGATGACCTGGGGCTCCCCTCAATCATGGTGAGGATACCGCTTTTCAAGAGCCTTGATGTTATGGCCGGGGGAGACGATGCGGCTCATCCTATGTTTGTGGTAAGCAGCGTCCAAAGACCTGAAGTCATGGTCTCTAAGTATCAAAACATTGTCATGTATGACCGGGCCTATAGCCTGCCGTACAAAGACCCGAAAACAAGCGTGAACTTTGACCAGTCTAAGCTCTTCTCGGAAAACAAAGGCTTGGGCTGGCATTTGATGACAAATGCTGAGTGGGCCGGGATTGCCCTTTGGTGCAAGAAAAACGGGTTTATGCCCAGGGGAAACAATAATTACGGAGCTGACCATTCCGCTCCCCATGAGAAGGGCGTGGAGACCCACAAAGCGGATGAAACGAGGACGGGGCGGGTTGCAACCGGCAGCGGCCCGGCAAGCTGGGCTCATGATAACACGAATGAGGGCATCTTTGACCTCAATGGCAACGTGTGGGAATGGGTTGGCGGCCTACGGCTGAATAACGGGGAGATACAAATTATCCCTAACAACGATGCCGCCAATGCCGTTGACCAATCAGCGACAAGTCCGCTATGGAAAGCCATGTTACAGGACGGAAGCCTTGTTGCCCCCGGTACGGCGAACACCTTAAAAGTGGATAATACCACGGCGGGCGATTCCACCACCACCTCTCATGATGTCGGTGGAGACCCAAGAATAAACACGGCAATCGAAAATCCTATGTATATACCGGGCGGCCAGTTTGATTATGGATATTCCTATACAACATATGAGACGCTGGCCGCAAAAGCGGGAGTAACAATCCCTAATCTTCTTAAGGCTTTAGGGATGTTCCCGGTTGATTCGGCGCATGGGGCAGACGGTTTCTATACCCGCAACTATGGAGAAAGGCTCCCGATTCGTGGCGGCGACTGGGGCTACGCTTCCATTGCGGGCGTGTTCAGCGTGGACCTGCGCCTTTCCCGCGCGTTCGCTGGCACGGCTATCGGCTTCCGCTCCGCTTTTGTCGTTCTGTAATCTGTTTTCTGAAAATCTGAAGGGAGAGCGATAGCTCTCCCCCTATCCCGTAGCAAGGAGGGATTTGAATGGAGCAACTGAAGATTTATCAAAAAATCTATGACATGATAGTTTACGGGAATAACTGTCTGCTTCAGTTTCCAAGGTCGGAAAGATACGCGCTTGCAACGGAGATAAAGAAATCCATGTATACCTTGCTGAGGCTGGCGATAGCGGCAAACAAGAGGTATTACAAAAAGACAACGCTTCAGGAAATGGATGTCGAACTGGAAACCTTGAAAACCTTTATACGGGTGGCTTCAGACCCGAAATTCAAATACCTAGGGCTGAAGCAGTATGAAAATTGGAGCAAGATGCTGAGCGAAATCGGGCGTATGCTGGGCGGCTGGATGAAGGCGACAATCAAATAAGTAAAAGCTATGGGGGATGAGCCTATTGAGCTCCCGATTCGTGGCGGCAACTGGGACAACGCTTCCAATGCGGGCGTGTTCAACGTGAACCTGAACAATTCCCGCGCGAACGCTGACACGAATATCGGCTTCCGCTCCGCTCTGCTCTCATAGTCAATGGCTATAACCTTACTGGGGTTGTAGATAGCACAGAGAGAACAAAGGGGCTCATTCCCCTGCTGATAAAGCAAAATATTGAATTGCTATAGAAGCATTGAGTAAGCAATGAAAAATGCTACATATAGCGCAATTAAAACCAAGGGGATGTAAAAATTGTCTCAAAAGCTTAAAGACCTGTTCCCTAAAATTATTGATTTTGAAACCCTGTATATAGCCGCTCTTGAAGCGAGAAAAGGGAAACGCTTTAGGGATGAGGTATTAGAATTTAACAGCCAGCTTGAAGAGAATTTAATTATTATTCAAAACGATCTTTTATATAAAACCTATAAAGTTGGCAAGTATAAGCAGTTCTTTATTTATGACCCTAAAAAGAGGCTGATTATGGCGCTGCCTTTCAAGGATAGAGTTGTCCAATGGGCTATATACAGGGTTCTATACCCTCTCTATGACAAACAATTTATTTATGATAGTTATGGTTGCAGGGTCGGGAAAGGCACTCATAGAGCGGCAGACAGGCTTCAATACTGACTGAGGCAAGTAGACCGCAAGGCTCCGAAATATTATTACCTGAAGCTTGATATCTCGAAGTATTTTTATAGGGTTAACCATGCGATATTACTGGATATCCTGAGAAAGAGGATTGTTGATGATGACTTGATGTGGTTGCTTGAGACCATAGTCAACAGTGAAGACGTTGCCTTTGGCCTCCCTGCCGGGAAGGATGCTGATGAGTGCCCGGAAGAAGATAGATTATTTGATACGGGAATGCCGATAGGTAATTTGACCAGCCAATTGTTTGCCAACGTCTATTTAAACGAGCTTGACCAGTATGTGAAGCACAGCCTGAGAATACATTACTATATCAGATATATGGATGACGTAATAATACTCTCTGATGACAAGAAACACCTACATAAGGCCAAGGAAGACATTGAAATATTCTTAAAATCAGTCCTTACCCTCGACTTGAACAACAAAACCGCTATCAGGCCCACATCGTTAGGCGTTGAGTTTGTGGGCTTCAAGATATGGCCTACTCATAGAAAGTTGAAGAAAGCAACCTTGAAGAAGATTAAGAGAAGGGTCAAGGGGCTTCAAAAAGCTTATGCGGAGGGGTTGATTGACTTCGATAAGGTAAATGCTTCAATGCAGTCTTATTTTGGCATTATGGGCCATTTTAACAGCTATAATTTCAAAACAAAACTCCTGAATGAGTGTGTCTTTCGCCGGAACGAAAACCAGCACTCCCAGGAGCGTTATTCTCAAAATAATTGGCAAGAGTAAGGCTAAAGACCCTCAGAATTGCTTCAGAAAACCAGTGAAATTTTTGCCAAAAATCTTGAGAAAATTTGCCAAAAATCTTGAGCGGCTACAATAACCCTGGCCAACCCCTACTGGGTGGAGATGAAGAACGGGTACGAAGAAGCGGCCAAAGAACTGGGCGTCATCGTCGAGGTAATGGCGGCCCCGACCGAGGGTGATACAAAGTCGCAGCTAGAGACCCTCGAATCGATGGTGGCCAAGGACTACAAGGGATTGATACTATCCCCGATCGAACCCTTCAACCTGGTTCCAGGCGTGGTTAAGGCCAACAACAAGGGGCTAAAAGTAGTGAATCTGGGCCCTCCGATTGACAAGAAGACGGTCGAGCAGGCGGGAGGCAAGCTGGACAGTAAAATAACGGTCAACTTCGAAGAGCAGGGAAGCATGGCCGCCAAGTACATAGTGGAAAAGATCGGTCCATCCGGCGGCAAGGTTGCCATTATCCAGGGTATCCCCGGGGCCGGCCAGAGCGAGGGGCGGACGGCCGGAGCCCGCAAGGTCTTTGAAAGCACCAAGGGCATCGAGCTGGTCAGTGTCCAGCCCGGCAACTGGGACCGCAATACCGCGTACAACATCGCTACCAACCTGGTGCAGGCCCATCCTGATCTGAAAGGTATTTTTTGCTGCAACGATGTGATGGCGCTGGCGGCGGCGGACGCCCTGGAAGCGGCCGGCAAGCGGCAGGGTAAGATAATCTTCGGTGTGGACTTCATCCAGCAAGCCCAGGAAGCGATAAAGGCTGGAAAGCTTGACGGCAGCATCGCCTACTCGATGAAGGTCTACTCACGCGCCGCGATAATCCTGACGATGAAAGCCATCCAGGGGCACAGCCTCCCCGAGGCGGTCTACTCGCCGCTGGCTGCTGTCACCAAGGAAAACATAGCCGAGTATGAAAACTGGAAGTAGCCCATTAGCTAATACCTATAAGGAACCAGCGGCCCCCATCCTGGTTGAAACCGCGCTGCTGGGCCAGGGTCTGCCGTCGATAGACAACGAATGTATCGCGGACCTCTGGCCCGCGGTCCCGGGGATCGAGCTGGTCTGGCTGCAGGAGGGCCGCGTCGTATCCGGCGGCCTGGAGGAGCTTTTGGCCGTCCGTCCCCGCCAGGAGTGGGAGAGGATAAACTCATCGAATCTCGAACGTTCAGCGGAAAGAAAAGCGAGCGGCTATCTCACCGCGTCCGCGGTTTTAAAAATCTCCTCTCGGTCAACGGGGCGAATCGTCGTTACCGCGGGTATGGGAGGGGTAAGGGCGGGGATCGTGTCCCCGGACCTGATGGAAATAAAACCGGGCGGCATCTTGATCGCCTCCGCCTTCAAAGACACTATCGAGGCAGAGGCCAGCCTGGAGTACCTCCGCAAAAGAAGGGTGATCACCGCTGGATGGCAGAGCGCCAGAGCGGACGGATTCCTGTTTTTAGACCACGGATGCGACCTGGACATCCGCTGTGATGATGATTTTCTGAGCGCCAAGGGACTAGGCGGCGGGTTTTTCACCTCGTTCGGATTGATTATGTTCAACCCGCTGGAGCTTTCTAAACGTATCCCCGACAGGGGATGCCTGGAGCGCGCCGCGGCCAAAGGCCAGGTGGCGCTGGACAACGGTCTGGAGTTTCACCCGCAGGTGAACGCGGCTCTGGACGAGATGACCGGAGGTCATTCCTCCCAACTCCAGCTGCATGCCCTGGTAGATAATCTTCGACTTGCCTTATTACTTATGGATAACCATATGTTATGAGAGTGTAGTTCCAATATAAAGAATTATTATAAATAAACACAAAGGTCTTACACGTAACGAAACAGAATTTAAATATTAGGTATTATTTTAAACAATAAATAACTTGTTGAAGGGGTGGCAAAAGTTGGACAAAGAGAAGTGGCTCATGGCAGCAACCGGGGTGATTATTGGTGGATTGGCGGTATTACTGGTGGCTTTAGGCAACCCAGCGAATATGGGAATCTGCATCGCCTGTTTTTTACGTGATATAGCTGGAGGGATCGGACTGCATCGAGCTGGTATAGTGCAGTACATCAGGCCGGAACTTATTGGCCTTGCTTTCGGCGCTTTTATATCCGCCTTCAGCGCAAAGGAGTTTAGGAGCCGTGGAGGGTCCGCGACCATGGTGCGCTTTGTACTAGGGGTGTTCATGATGATAGGGGCTCTGGTTTTCCTCGGGTGTCCCCTGCGGGATCTTTTAAGGATCAGCGGAGGGGACCTGAACGCCGTGGTTGGGCTGGTAGGATTCCTGGCTGGTGTACTTTACGGAGTATATTTCCTGAAGAAAGGTTTTAATCTCGGAGCGGCAAGAACAGAAAAAACCACCCAGGTCGGGGGGTACATGTTGGTTTTAGGGGCGGCTTTGCTGCTTGGACTGCTGCTGGCTGGCATAGACTTCAACCCAGCGGGCGGAGGGCCGTTGTTCTTCAGCAAGGAAGGACCGGGAAGCCAGCACGCGCCGATCTGGATTGCCCTGTTTGCTGGCATGGTAGTGGGTTTTCTGGCGCAAAAGACCCGCATGTGCCTGAGCGGTGGGTTCCGGGACTTCTTCCTCATCCGGGAGTATGGCCTGCTTATCGCATACGGCTGCATCCTGGTTACCGCTCTGGTGCTCAATATCTTTCTGGGCAAGTTCAATCTTGGGTTTGCAAACCAGCCGGTGGCGCACAGCAACCATATCTTCAACTTCCTCGGTCTGTTTCTTTTGGGGCAGTGTGCGGTGTTGCTCGGAGGGTGCCCACTGCGGCAGATAGTGCTGGGGAGCGAGGGCGACACGGATGCGTCGGT
Organism: Bacillota bacterium; assembly: GCA_013178275.1. Taxonomy (GTDB): domain Bacteria; phylum Bacillota; class Ch66; order Ch66; family Ch109; genus Ch109. Next base: position 137,564 of record JABLWZ010000003.1, read on the forward strand.
AACTGTAATGGGGATGATATTCGGCGCGGCGATAGCACATAATTTTATGCTGGCATCCAGCGCAAAAGGGACCACAATATTTGGAGAAGTAGTAGTGATAGCGGGCGTAATAATTGTCAGCCTGATAGGATGGGTATACCAGGAGGTGGATTCATAAATGGATGCATTGGACGTACGTGGGTTAAGTTGCCCCATACCAGTGCTTAAAACCCAAAAGGCCCTGGAAAAAGGGCCGGCGGAATTGCAGGTTGTAGGCACTGGAAACACAGCTAAGCAGAACGTTGCAAAGTTTGCCAAGTCAAAAGGGTATGATGTGCAGGTAAACAGTGAGACAGATGACGTGTGGCAAATGGTTATAAGCAAGAGGTCGGGTTCTTAACCCGGCCTTTTGGCGACTGCAGTGAAAAAACGGAAAAAATGATATGGGGAGAATTAAACGATTGAAAAAAGAACAATTAGAAGAATTCTCGAGTCTGAGAGAAATAAATGTATTAAGAATCAAAGAGGCTAAAGAGCAGGGAAGAAAGGTTGTCGGTACATACTGTGCCTACTGCCCGCAGGAACTGATTTTGGCGGCGGGGGCAATCCCGGTCAGTCTCTGCGGCACCAAAGAGGAGCCGATTACGGCGGCGGAGGAAACACTGCCGCGCAACCTGTGCCCGTTGATCAAGTCTTCTTATGGGTTTGCTGTTACCGACACCTGCCCATTCTTCTATTTTTCCGACCTGGTGATAGGGGAAACCACCTGTGACGGAAAAAAGAAGATGTTCGAGCTTCTAGGGGATATCAAGCCGCTGCACGTCATGGAACTGCCCTTTCTTAAACCGACCGAGTCATCGTTCGCGTTGTGGGTGGATGAGTTGAGGAGACTCAAAACACGATTGGAAAGCGAGTTTGAAATAGAAATCAAGGATGCGGATATCTGGAAGGCGATAGAAATCGTCAACCAAGAAAAGGCGGCCCTGAAGGCGATCTACGATCTGAATAAGGCGGATCCGCCTCCGATAAGCGGGATAGAGCTTTTAACGGTTTCTCATTCTATCGCTTTCGACAGCGACAAAGAAGAAGTGATCCAGATGCTTAAGAAACTCACCGGTGCAGTGACTGCCAACAACAATCAAGCCAAGGCGTCCAAGCCCCGCGTTCTTTTAACCGGCTGCCCGGTCGGCATCGGGACCGAAAAAGTGATAAGGCTGACGGAGGAATTAAACGCTGATGTGGTGGCCATGGAAAACTGCTCCGGCTATAAAACCCTGGAACTGATGACCAGTAAAGAGTATGACGATCCAATAGTCGCGCTGGCTCACAAGTATTTAAAAATACCCTGCTCGTGCATGAGCCCAAACCCATATCGACTTGAGCTGCTGGAACGGATGATAGAAGAATTCAGTGTCGACGTCGTGATCGACCTGACCTGGCAGGCGTGTCACACTTACAACATCGAAGCCTACCAGGTTCAGCATCTGGTTAAAAAGAAGGGAATACCCCACCTCCATTTGGAAAGCGACTACTCCAGTTCTGACCTGGGGAGTTTGTCCGTGCGCATCCAGGCCCTGCTGGAGATGGTGGAGAGATGATAGGCATTGGCATAGACATTGGTTCGGTTTCAACCAAGGGGGTGCTTATAAGGGATGGCGAATGGCGCCGGTCGATCGTGGCCACCGGATGGAGCCCGCGCGAGGCTGGCGAAATGACGATAGAACATCTTTTACATGAGACGGATGCAGCAAACCCTACCGCACCCCGGATCGTCGTGACCGGGTACGGAAGGGTGACCCTGAAGCAGGCGGATCGGGCCATTACCGAAATAACCTGCCACGCCAGAGGTATAGCGGAACTGTATCCAGATGTAAAGACCATCATCGATATCGGGGGGCAGGACAGCAAGGTGATACACCTCGGAATGGACGGCAAGGTGCAGGATTTTGTCATGAACGACAAGTGCGCGGCCGGCACCGGTCGTTTCCTGGAGGTCATGGCCTCCGCGCTGGGCCTGGATGTGAGCGAACTGGGAGCCGCCGAAGACTTGCCTTACAAGGTGGCCATCAACAGCATGTGCACGGTATTCGCCGAGACCGAAATCATTGGTCTGCTGGCGCAGGGTACTCCCAAAGGCGGGATTATCGCAGGGATGAACCAGGCGGTGGCGAAGCGGGTAGCGGCCATGGCCAAGCGACTGGGCGTCAGAGAGAGGGTAGCGTTTACCGGGGGAGTGGCTAAAAACCAGGGGGTCGGTCGGGCGCTGGAGCAAGAACTCGGATGTCCGATAGTAGTACCCGAAGACTGCCAGTTTACCGGGGCGCTGGGCGCGGCCCTCATCGCCTGCGGGAGATAAACGTTACCGCCACGGCTCTGATCAAGGCGATAAATGTGGCGCTTGTTAAATAGGACTCGTTAACCGCTTAAAACCGTGGGAACTACCTAAGGACCCCGATTAATCTCGGGGTCCAAAATAATTGACTGATTCATTTTTAACATATTAAAAATTACCATCACCGAATGTTATATGGCTGTACCCGGACTATAAATATGTGTTATAAACCGCATGCAGGTTTATTATAGCTTCAAACGAAATTACTATACGAAGACGGATTACTGTCTCAACGAAAAAGGAGGAAGGATTATGGCTGATTACCGTCAGATGTGGGCCGACCTTAACATGGATTTAGAGACCCACGACCTGCTCTGCGACGCGCTGCCGGTCGCTTTCGGCGATGTTTACCTGAGCCAGGTGAACCGCCCTGCGGGCATGGACTTCTTCAATTTTGTGGTTTCTGAGATTCACGGGGTAAGACCCGCCGAACTGATCGAGCACCAGAAAAAAGGAGGCAAGGTCTTCGGCACCTTCTGCGTTTACGTACCCGATGAGATTATAATCGCTGCGGGAGGCATAGCCACTGGCTTGTGCGGCGGTTCACAGTTCTGGGTCCCGGCGGGCGAGCAGGTTCTCCCCCGCAATACCTGTCCGCTGGTCAAAGCCTCGGTAGGCGCCAGGCTAAGCCGAACTTGTCCCTTTTTCCGGATCGCTGACATGTATATCGGGGAGACCACCTGCGACGGTAAGAAGAAGGCCTGGGAGGTACTGGCGCAGGATGTCCCGGTTCATGTGATGGACCTGCCCCAGATGAAGCGCGACAAGGATATCCAGGCCTGGGTAGAGGAGATCAAGACGCTGATGGCTGTGGTCGAGAAGGCGACCGGCCATAAAGTGACCGTCGCCGCCCTGGCCGACAGCATCAAGCTGATAAACCGGAAACGTCTGGCGCTTAATCGTCTGTACAACACCCGCAAACACGCGCCAGTCCCTATCAGCGGCAAGGATGCCCTTTTGGCTGTACAGATAGCCTTCTACGACGACCCGGAGAGGTTCACGACTATGACCAATGCCCTTTGTGACGAACTGGAGCAGAGGATAGAGACCGGGGAAGGCGTGTTCCCGGCTGGCGCTCCCCGCATAATGATAGCCGGCACCCCGATGGCCATCCCCAACTGGAAGCTGCACCACGTGGTCGAAACTAGCGGGGCGGCGGTGGTGGTAGAGGAGTCCTGCACCGGAACCCGTTACTTTGAGAACCAGGTAGATGAGAGCGGGACCACCATCGATGAGCAGATCCAGGCCCTGGCCGAGCGCTATATGAAGACCAACTGCGCCTGCTTCACACCGAACCCGGGACGCGTCCAGGACATCCTCCGGCTGGCCAAGGAATACCGGGTCGATGGTGTGATCGACTACAACCTGCAGTTCTGCGGGCTGTATTCCACCGAAAGCTACCTGGTGCAGCAGGCGCTGAAAGAAGCAGGGGTTCCGGTCCTGCAGATCGAAACCGACTATGGCGAGCAGGACGGAGAACAGTTGAAGACCCGGGTCCAGGCGTTTCTGGAGATTATAGGAAAGTAGGCAGGGCCGATGTCCGACCCGGAGGTATTCGATTACTATATCCTTTTCCCCAGTCACCATGAGGGCCTACGATTGCACCAGGAGTTCAGGGCAGCGGGGGTAAAGTGCACCATAGCGCCTACCCCCCGCGAGGCCAGCCGGTTCTGCGGCATGTCCCTTTTGGTGACCGAGGAGTGGCTGCCGGCCGCCAAACATGTAATAGAAAAGACAGACGTTAAAACTGACGGCATAGCCAGGATTCGAAAGAAGCCTGGCTAATAAACCGTCAAAGATTATTCGGAGGACTGATGGAACTGATTTACATGGACAACGCCGCCACTTCCTGGCCAAAACCGGAGTGCGTGTATGACGCGATGGACCGTTTTAACCGGAAAATGGGGGGGAGCCCGGGCCGGGGCAGCAACAGCAAATCGATCGAGGCGGGAACCGTGGTTTTGGAAACCCGCGAGGCCCTGGCCAGGCTTTTTAACGTTTCCGACTCCTCGCGGCTGGTTTTTACCTGTAATGTCACGGAATCCATCAATATAGGTCTTAAAGGGCTGTTAAACACCGGCGACCACGTGATAATCAGCGGCATGGAACACAACGCGGTGGCCCGCCCGCTTCACGAGCTGCAAAAAAAAGGGGTGGAGCTCTCGATAGCCCCCTGCGCCCCTGACGGCACCCTCGATCCAGATGAGGTAGAATCGCGGATCAGGGGTAATACCCGACTGATCTGCCTGCTTCACGCGTCCAACCTGACGGGGACCATAATGCCGATTGCCGAGGTGGGCGAAGTCGCCAGAAAGAACGGCGTCTTGTTCATGGTCGACGCGGCCCAGACCGCCGGCGTGCTCAAGATCGACGTCGAGCGGCAGAGCATAGACATCCTGGCATTCACCGGGCACAAGAGCCTCATGGGACCGCAGGGGACCGGGGGTTTATACATACGCCCCGGTCTGGAACTCCGTTCCCTTAAGGAAGGAGGCACCGGCTCCCTTTCAGAGCATACCTTCCAGCCGGAATTCCTGCCCGATAAGTTTGAGAGCGGCACCCTCAATACCCCCGGCTTGGCGGGGCTAGGGGCGGGAGTGAACTATATCCTGAAGACGGGGAAAGACAGGATCCACAGCCACGAGATGGAATTGACTGGCACCTTGATAAACGGACTGAAGGAGATAAAGGGTTTAGAGCTTTACGGACCAGTTGGCAGTAAGCTGCGGACCGCGGTGGTATCCTTCAACATCAAGGGGATTGAATGCAATCAGGTCAGCTTTATTCTCGACCGGGAGCACGGCGTTATAAACCGCTCGGGGCTGCACTGCGCCCCTATGGCGCACAGGACGGTGGGAACCCTGGAGCAGGGAGCGGTCCGTTTGAGCCCCGGGTATTTCAACACCAGAGAAGAGGTCGAGAAGGTAATCGAGGCCATCCACGGTATAGCAGCCAGGACGGATAAATAAGGATTGCCCGGTAGTCGGAATGAAGACTGCCAGTTCAACGGGCACTGAAGCGATTTGTGACATTGCTCACAGATGGAATGGAGCGTTCAAGGTATTAATGTGGAAGCGGTGAGAGTTTTAATGACCAGTGTAAGGTTAACACAGATGGTCAAGGCTTCGGGATGAGCGGCCAAAGTGGGTCCGGGGACCCTGTCGGAGATATTGAAGAAAATACCGGTTATCAAGAGCCCCGAGGTGCTCGTGGGCCTGGAGATTCCGGATGACGCCGGGGTATACAGGCTAAACGAAGAGACCGCTTTAATCCAGACCGTGGATTTTTTTACCCCGGTGGTGGATGACCCGTATTTATTCGGGCAGATAGCCGCTGCCAACGCCCTGAGCGATATTTACGCCATGGGGGGCAGACCGCTCACCGCCATGAACATCGTGTGCTTTCCTACCTCATGCCTGGATATTCGGGTGCTGGGAGAGATCCTGGCCGGCGGGGCAGAGATGGTTCGGAGATCGGGCGCGGTTATTCTGGGCGGGCATACCGTGGAAGACCCGGAACCCAAATACGGGTTGTCCGTCACTGGAATATGCCATCCTGATAGAATCATTACCAACCAGGGAGCGCGACCGGGCGATTTACTGGTGCTCACCAAGCCCCTGGGCACCGGGGTGCTGATAACCGCCGTGAAAGGCGGAGTCATATCGGACTCAGATGCCCGGCCGGCTTATGACGCCATGGCGCGCTTAAACAAGACAGCCAGCGAATGCATGCAGGAACAGGGGGTTCGCGGCGCTACCGACATAACCGGCTTTGGCTTCTTGGGACATGCATACGAAATGGCGATTGGCAGCCAATGCACCTTTGAGGTGTGGGCCAACCAGATGCCTTGGCTGCCCCAGGCACGCGATATGGCTGCGATGGGACTGATTCCGGCGGGCGCATATGTTAATCAAAGTTACCTGAAAGGTAAAGTGGAGTTTTTCGGGGTTGTTAAAGACGACCAGATTGATTTGCTGTCTGACCCGCAGACTTCAGGGGGATTGTTGATCGCGATTTCAGAGCATAAAGCACAAGGATTGCTGAACGGCCTTCGCTCTCGAGGGGAAGAAGGATGGGTGGTGGGCAGTGTATCACCATTGGGGAATCATTATATAAACGTATATAGTAAGTAATTTTACGAAGAATAACAAGGAGCAGTTTGTAACTGCTCCCGCTGATAAATTACTTAACGAACAGCACGTTAATAGCTTTAACAATAGCGGTAACCGGATCACCAACTGTAAAACCAGTATCTTCCAAAGAATCTCGCGTCATCACGGACGTGATTTCGGTATCGCCCATTCACATGGTTACCTGGGCCATAACACCGTCGGACTTTATTCTTCAAATGCTGCCGTGGAGCTTGTTGCGAGCACCTGCTTCCAAATTGTTTCACCTCCATCGAGTCTTTTTACCTATTCTGTCCTAGTGAGAGGTGTTTATACGATACGATATGGGAGCTAGGAAGCTGGCAGAACGAATTTAGCTTTCAATTAAAAAGGAGGTATCTTTTATGAGTAGAGTCGTAGATGCCAGGGGGCTCAACTGTCCGCAGCCGGTTATCCTGACCAAGAAGGCCATGGATGAAGGCGGTCTAGAGGGAATCACAACCATGGTCGACAACGCCACCGCGCTGGAAAACGTAAAAAAACTGGCCGCCAGCCAGGGATACAGCGTGGAGGTCGAAGAAGGCGAAGGGGAATACAAGATAAACATGACCCCGTCGTGTGAGTGCTCCGGATTTATAGAGGGAAAAAAGGATGACGTGGCGATTCTCGTAACCAGCGACCTTTTCGGCAGAGGGGAGGAAGAGCTGGGACGGGTGCTGATGAAAAGCTTTTTATACACCCTCAGCGAATCGGGAGATCAGATCAAGCACTTAGTGTTCATGAACAGCGGGGTCTACCTCACCACAGAGGGCTCGCTGGTGCTGGATCACCTGTCCGCGCTGGAGGGTAAGGGGGTGGAAATCCTGTCCTGCGGGACCTGCCTGGATTTTTATGGATTGAAGGAAAAATTGGCGGTCGGCCGGGTGACCAACATGTACACAGCGGTCGAGATCATCTGCGGTGCCGCCAAGGCTATAACACTGTAGATCCCTGGAGGAATCTATGAACCCTAATATACTGAAATCTTTTGTACTGGTGATCGAAAATATCAGCGAAGGATAAACCAGACAACAAGTAACTATTCAACATAACCTAGCGCTGACAATACTAAACCGCGAGATTAAGCCCAGGGTTTCGGCTCTGGGCTTATTGGGCTAAAGGATTATGATCGCCCGCGACCAAATCAAAGAGGCGTCAGCAACCTTCTTTACAGTGAGTCACCGGTTGAATCATGAATTTCTTTCGGTGCATGCTTAACCCCCTTTCGTCGACCGGCATTGAAATTCTACTCCTTAAGTTATATGCGACCACGGCATGGCTTTTTGTATGCCAAAATATGGTTTTAACTGGGACTGATGGGAAAATATGTTCAACTATCACCAACGGTTTCATTACTGTTTTTTACTTTCTTCCAGATATTTTAGGTCTTCCATTAGCGCATCGACGTTTATTCCGTGCATTTTAGCACCCTGCTCGACACTTTCAAAGAGAGCGCCGCCACAACCGATGCAGTGCAGTCCGTGTTTAGCGAACACCCGAATTGACATAGGATACTTATCCACCAGGTCTTTAATAATCATGTCTTTGTTAATCATATAATCACCTCCCCTTTTAAATATTTGAGTGGATTGTTTATATTATAGGCTAACTCGGAAATGATTAATATCAGAAATAATTCTCTACCATGTATTTTCTAAGCTTGTCATTTATTTACATCACGTAATATTAAACCCGCTTCCAGGCTTTGTAGCCAATAAGCGGGTTTATCTATAGTCTGACGTATATCGGTAAGTATACCAGTAAATGATAGTAGTCAAATAGTATTGCGATGTAAGGGGAGGGTAATTAATATGGGCGTATTCGATATCATCGGGCCGGTAATGATTGGACCTTCCAGCAGCCATACCGCTGGAGCGGCAAGGCTTGGGAAAATGGCCCGCGCCATTTTGGGCGAGAAACCGGTGTCAGCGATAATTGGCCTTTATGGCTCGTTTGCCCGGAACCATAAAGGACATGGAACCGACAAAGCATTAGTTGCCGGTATGTTAGGGATGTCAGCCGATGACACAAGAATCAAAGACGCGCTTATACTGGCAGGTCTTTCCGGGATGCGGATTGCTTTTGAAACAAGGGAGAACAGCGATGTTCACCCAAATACTGCTGAATTCAACCTAGTGGGTGCCTCGGGCAGGAAAGTCAGAGTTATTGGCGCTTCCGTTGGCGGAGGAAGGATTATAATCACCAGGATTAACGACTATCAGGTAGAAATCACTGGTGATTATAATACCTTAATAGTCATGTATAAAGATGAGCCGGGAATCGTTGCCAGGATCACTCAAATATTGGCGCGGGAAAATGTAAATATAGCGTTCATGAGGGTATCCCGGCGCGGTAAAGGCGGGCAGGCCATGATGATCCTGGAATTAGATCAGCCACTACCTGACAAGGCGCTTATAGAAATCAACTCGACTTCATCAATAGAATCCGCAATAATGGTGCATATGTTGTGAGGAGGTTAGGATGGCTGTTTTCAGGTCAATTGCTGAACTGCTGAAGATAACGGAGGAAAAGGGAAAACCACTGTCAGATGTTGTCTGGATGTGGGAAAGTGAAAGAAGCGAGTGTCCGGCCCAAACAATCTGGGACGAAATGAGTTTGAGGCTTAAGATCATGAAAGAAGCCGTTGAAACCGGATTAAGGAATAAAGCCAAATCATCCAGCGGTTTGATAGGGGGAGATGCCCGACGGCTGTTTAATTCTCATTCTTTAATGGGCGAAGTAGCAGGGAGAGCGGCTGCTTACGCTTTGGCCGTGAGTGAAGTGAACGCCAGCATGGGTAAAATTGTAGCCTGCCCCACAGCCGGTTCGTGCGGCATTGTGCCCGGAGCGCTTCTGGCTTCCGCGGATTATCTTGGGTGTAGTGAAAACACGCTTATTCGAGCTTTATTCACTGCGGGAGGTATTGGAGAGGTTGTTGACAGAACAGCTACCGTATCCGGCGCGGTGGGCGGATGTCAGGCCGAATGCGGAACAGCCGCCGCCATGGCCGCTGCTGCTGTTGTCGAAATAATGGGCGGCAGCCCCAGGCAGTCAGCCGAAGCTGCGGCATTGTCCTTGAAGAATATGCTGGGACTGGTCTGTGATCCGGTGGCCGGCCTCGTAGAGGTTCCATGTGTTAAACGAAACGCCTTTGCGGCAGTACACGCTTTATTGGCTGCCGATATGGCTTTAGCCGGCATCGAGAGTGTTATTCCGGCTGATGAAGTCATCCAAGCGATGCACAAAATTGGGATTGAAATGCCTGTCTCCTTAAAAGAGACATCTGCTTGCGGGCTTGCCACAACACCTACCGCTAGTGCTATCGCGGAACGTTTATTTAGGGATAGAAACAACGAAGAAAAAAACCAGACGTAAAGTAAAATGCCAAACCGTTATAATTTGTCACCCTAATTATTAGTTAGGGTGATATTTTCTACTTTGTACGTCAAATTTTGCGACAGAAAGATAACATATTGTCATAGCATTTGCGCAGAAAAAAAGAAGGTTTTAGGCGAAAAGACAGAAATAAAATTAATGTAGTTTATAACAGTTAGTTATTGCTAATTTTACGGATGATATTATACGATCCGCAGACTTCTTGAGGATTGTTAATAGCGGTTTCGGAATTCAGGGTACAGGAACTGATGAATAACCTTTTCTCGCGGGGAGAAGAAAGTTGGAGTAGTAAGAGGTTATCTACATTTCAGACTGTCTGGGGCCAGGCTGCAGCGAAACTGATATATTTGAGTTCATAAATTTAGGAGAGAATAATGAATCTTAACCTGTTGAATTCATTTGTACGAGTAATTGAAAAAGGAAGCCTCTCTGAAGCGGCACACGATCTTCTCCTGACTCAACCGGCGGTAAGTAAACATTTGCAGACTCTTGAGAGATCCTTTGGGGTTCCATTATTGGAACGAGATAAAGGCAGGATTCGCCTGACGGAAGCGGGAGAAGTAGTTTTTAAATATTCAAGGGATATTTTACGTTTTAAAGAAGATATGGAAAATGCCATAATTCAGGTAAGCGCGGGAGTCTGTGGAAGCCTGGTTATCGGAGCGAGCACGGTTCCCGGCAACTACATACTACCTTCATTAGTTGGGAGGTATAAAAGAGAATACCCCGAGGTTAAGGTGTCGTTAGAAATAGGGAACACAGAAAAGGCGGTAAACGACCTGTTGGAGCAAAAACTGGATCTGGCCTTTGTCGGCGCCCCGGTGAAAAACCGAAGACTGATCAGCACCAGTTTCGAAGAGGACCAGATTGTCTTAATCGTACCGGCGGGGCATGCATTTGCCGCCCGGCCTTCGGTCGATCTGAAAGAGGTGTTGAATGAGGACTTAGTCTGGAGGGAGAAAGGGTCTGGCACCCGAACGGTGCTGGAAGCCAAGCTCGCCGAGAAGGGGATAAGCCTGAAATGCCTCCACCTGGTTCTTGAACTGGGAAGCAACGAGGCGGTTCTGACGGCGGTGGAAAACGGTCTGGGCGTTTCCATGATATCGAGATGGGCAATCGAAAAAAGCGAGTCGCTGGGAAAGATCAAAAGCGTAGCAATAGAAGGATTTGACATGAAGCGGTCCTTCTATATGGTCTATCCCAAGCAGAAAAGCTACAGCCGGGCTATTCAGTCGTTTATAGAAATGGCTGTTGGAAGTAAAAATAAAAACCTTTAAAACTATCCATAGAACCCGAGATATTTACACCAATTTGATTTAAGTGCTACAGCACTTTTTTCATTTTCTCCTTCCTTAAGCCGGTTGTAGCATATACAACATAAACAAAAAGCAACTAATACAGATTGTTATTAGTTGCGCTCTTGCCGTTGTAGCCTTTTTCTTCGGCCAGCAAATCCAGATAAATGGTTTGAACAGAGGCAATATACATATCGACGGTTTGCAGGGTTTGCCGTTCATCATAAGTTTTCATGTACGATTTGCATTTTTCGCACAGATAGAGCTTATGGGCGGTATCGTTTTCCAGGTTCATAATACGAATAGAGCCGGGTTCGTCGTTGTTACAATGGACGCAGTACAGATAGCGAACCTCCCATTCAGTAAAACAGCGTTCACAGAACATAAAACGACGGCCGTCTTCATTCCGGATCCTGCTGATATGGGCATCACTCCCGCAAAAAGGACAGGATGCAGGCGAGTTCCAGTGTTTGACACCGATCTCAAGCCAGGATTCGTAATAAAGTCTGGCGAAAGCACGTATTAAGGGCCGCAAGCTATGTTCGGCGGTAAAGAGCAACACCTCTGGATTCAGTTGATACAAGTTAGCCAAATTCGTAAAGTAGCTTCGATTTTCATTTGTGATTTCTTCAATAATGGAAGGCCAGTCAAATTGACTTTGCGCCGTACGGATCAAAGACAGATCGGCGGACAATTCCGACCGGTCTTCCAGCATGAAATCAAGAAAACCAGTGTACAGTTTCTGATAAGTATCAACATCGAAATCGATATCGATAATATTCAGCAAGGGTTCTGTGGCCTCAGATATATTGAGGCTGTTTTCCCTGACCGGTTCTAATCGTTTTTGCAAACTGATCTGTTGTTTATTTTGCCAGCTCTCAAGCTGCATGAAGAAATCCAGGTACCCCTCGGGAAGATGAACCGGTGTTTCTTTTGTCATATTGGTGCACTCCTTCAGTGTTAAACTATGTATCGGCTAATACAGGTACAGAGGAGATTTTAGATATTATATCATATTGAAGATAAGCTGGGATATCCCAAAAAGGGCAAGCCAGTATCGCCACATCCGCAAAGGAGAAGGCAATCAAGGTGCCCAAACAAAAAAATTAAGTAATGCACTGCATAAATTGGAGGAATATCGCGGTGTGCATAGAATAAAATACTTATCGGCGCATGAATGCGTCTACCGGTACGGGGACGATTGTGCGCCACGAAGGTGCAGGGGCTATCTTTGATAGCCCAAGGGCCATGCTTAACCGAAGATGAGGGAAGGCCCCTCGGAGCCGCCATACAGGTGGAGGCTCCAAACCACCGTAAGCTGCTGTAGTCAAAAGCTATGGTAGTAAGCGTTACGGAAAAGGCGAAGCAAGACTTCGTCAGGTAAGTGCCAATGGAGACGAACACCAGTGAACCGCTGATAACGTGTCGAAAGCGTAGGGACGTCATCAAAACCGGGAGGTAGTCGTTAGCCCGGGATGAATCTGGAGGAAACCTGTTTACTGTCCAGGTGGTGACCGGCATGAAGGCGGCGTGAATGTGGCACAGGCTTCGGTTAGGAACGTGGGAACCTGCCATCCGATGCCAAGGGAAAATTCCAAGCGGAGGACCCGCAAGGACGAAAGTACCGATGCGGATGGCAGGGGCGGAACAGCCCGTATTAGTAATGAAACTCCGTAATGGGAGTGGAGCGAAGGGGCTGTATTATCCAGTTTTGAACAAAGGTCAACCGTAAGGGAGGAACCAATGGACAAAACGAAGTCGTATGAAATCTCCAAACACGTAGTACTGGAGGCATTCCAACGAGTAAAAGCGAACAAAGGAGCGGCCGGAATAGACGACGAGAGCCTGGCAGCATTCGAAGCCAATCTTAAGAACAACCTCTACAAGATTTGGAATCGAATGTCGTCCGGCAGTTACTTCCCACCGCCAGTCAAAGCGGTAGAAATACCCAAAAAGAGCGGAGGAAAGCGTGTTCTCGGAGTGCCCACCGTGGCAGATCGGGTAGCGCAGATGGTCGTTAAAATCTACTTTGAACCCAAAGTAGAACCATACTTCCATCCCGATTCCTATGGGTACCGGCCAGGGAAGTCGGCTGCGGATGCACTAACTGTAACCAGGCAGAGATGCTGGAGGTATGACTGGCTGCTGGAATTCGACATCAAGGGTCTGTTCGATAACATCGATCATGAACTGCTGATGATGGCGGTCCGTAAGCACACCGACATCCCATGGGTTATCCTTTACATCCAGAGGTGGCTCAAGGCGCCTTTTCAGATGCCCGATGATACGGTCCAGGAACGGACTAAAGGCACCCCGCAGGGGGGAGTTATAAGTCCGGTTCTAGCCAACCTGTTTCTCCATTATGCATTTGATACGTGGATGGCCCGGAAACATCCCGACAAGCCATTTGCTCGTTACGCCGACGATGGTGTGGCGCACTGCCGCAGCAGAGAAGGCGCGGAGAAACTCCACGATAGCCTGAAGAAGCGGTTTGCGGAATGTGGATTGGAACTCCATCCGGACAAGACCCGCATTGTCTACTGTAAAGACGACGACCGGCGAGGCGACCACTCAGAAACCAAATTTGACTTTCTGGGCTACACCTTTCGGCCACGGAGGTCCAAGAACAAGTACGGAAAGTTCTTCATCAGCTTCACACCGGCAGTCAGCAACAAAGCGAAGAAGGCCATACGGCGGACCATCCACGACTGGCGTATGCATCTGAAACCGGACAAAACCCTTGAAGACCTATCTCGGATGTTTAACCCGATAATCAGAGGCTGGGCCAACTACTATGGACGCTTTTACAAATCGGAAATGTACTCCGTACTCAGGTACTTGAATCGAGCCCTAGTTCGCTGGGCGAGGCGGAAGTATAAGAAACTTGCCAGACATCAGCGCCGGGCAGAATACTGGCTCGGTAAGATTGCCAGACGTGAACCGAAATGGTTCGTATCGTGGCAGATGGGGATTTATCCTGCGGCTGGATGATGGGAGCCGGATGAGCTGAGAGGTTCAAGTCCGGTTCTGAGAGGGCTTCGGGGTGAAACTCCCCGGGGCTACTCACCTTACTGTTAAGATCGGGTTGTTTTCAATTTAGTCTTCCTACTTTGCGGCATTAAGGAGGTGAGAAAGTGCTTTTCCATGTAGGGCTTATGCAAACGGTTAACAATTGCGGGTGAGGAATCTCCTGTGAATGGACGGTTCGTCCATCTTCACAATTAAACACCATAAAAGGGAAATCGAGATCATGGAAGACTTTCTCAACCAACCTGGATTGCCGACACCGCCATGACCAATTCGAATGCCGTTAACCAGCTTGGTTCGGCCTGCACACAAACCTCTTCGTCTTTTATGAAGCCTCTATCCCTGATTTCTTGATTCCTCGGCTTTTATTTGTAGTGCCCTGCAGCACATGGAATGCAATAAATACACTAGATAAATTGAATACTTCAAAGCTGTGCTCCAAAGTTACTTTTCCTAAAGCTTCGGCCATGGAGAATTAGCCGACACGGTGTACCGCCGGTACGGTAAATCTGGAAACGGATTTGCTTCCCTTGTTTGGAAAGGAGTCACTAGTCTTGCGAAAACAGTTTTGCTTTCTTTTTTATTAGCAGGGAGCGACGTGCATTAATATGCATTTGATAGGCAAATTGTTTTCCAAGCAGGGGAGAAGCGTGGATTTGAAAACTGTTGTCCCGTTCTATACGGGCGGCAGAGCGCATTCTCCGTATAACCGGAGTTTTTTTATGTCTTGTACAGGGAGCGGCCTCGGATTTGGAAAAATGGACCGTCTAGGCAGGGTTGTTGGCAGGAGCTGCTTGCTCGTGTTGGTTAAGGTTAGGCCGGCATCGGTTTAAATACAGTACATATTTTTTTAAGCTGACCGACTGGCCAAGAATAAAAACCAAGGAATGTGCGAGCCCCGGGAAGATCGATCCTTTTTAACCAGATCTCTGGTCGGTAGTTACTGATCAATGAAGGAGGTGCACCTATGAAAATGAAGCTCACCCGTCGCCAGTTCATAGTTAGAAGTAGCGCGGGAATTGCTACCCTGGGTGCGGCTAGCGTTCTAGGTTTTGATTTGCCGGCTGTGGCGGATGAACTTGGTGGAGTCAGGACTGTGACCAGTATACCAACTCCAACGGTTTGTCCATACTGCGCTTCGGGCTGCGGTCTAATGGTTTATTCAGAAAGAAACGCAGCCGGGGAATTCGTCAAACTGCTGAGCGTCGAAGGCGATCCCGACAATCCTATCAACCAGGGTTGTGCCTGCGCCAAAGGTTCAGCAATGTTTAACCTCAGGGAGATATACGACCCTGTAACCGGTGAGCAGCAGATAAACCCGATGAGAATAAAGAAACCATTGTACAGAGCTCCCGGCAGCAGCAAATGGGAAGAGAAGGATTGGGAATGGATGACGGCCGAGATCGCGAAGAGGGTCAAAGCCTCCCGCGATAAGAGTTTCATCGAAAAAGAAAACGTTGTTGCCAAGGTTAAAAACGTCGATGGCACTGAAACTGAAACCAAGGTTGAAGTAACCGTCAATCGTACCGAAAAGATTGCCTCCATCGGCGGTTCTGGCTTGGATAATGAGGAATGCTACTTACACAGCAAACTGATGAGGGCTCTGGGTGTTGTGTATTTAGAAACCCAAGCCAGGCTCTGTCACGCTTCCACCGTAGGCGGACTGGCACCGACTTTTGGGCGCGGGATTATGACTAACCACATGATCGACATGAAAAATACCGACTGCGCGCTTATTATGGGCAGCAACGCGGCCGAAAACCATCCCATTTCCATGAAGTGGCTGACCAAGGCCCGTCAGGAAAGGGGCGCCAAAATCATTCATGTAGATCCCCGCTTCACCCGCACATCACAAAATGCGGATATCTATTGCCCGCTGCGTTCCGGCACGGATATCGCCTTCCTAGGCGGGATGATCAAGTACATTTTGGACAATAACCTTTGGCATCATGATTATGTGGTACCCTACACCAATGCTTCTTTTCTGGTTGACGACAGCTATAGTTTCGATGCGGGAAGCGGTCATTTCAGCGGTTTCAACGAAGCCGGCAACAAGTATGACTACACCAGCTGGAATTATAAGACTAATGCCGCCGGCGAGTACCTAAAAGACCCTACCCTGCAAGACCCGCGTTCGGTTTTTCAATTGATGAAAAAACACTATGAGAGATATGATGTCGATACAGTCTGTGCGGTCACTGGCACCCCAAAGGACGTATACCTGGAAGTCTTAAAAACCTTCTGTGCCACCGGCGCTCCCAATAAAACCGGGACTATCCTTTACGCCATGGGTATCACCCAGCATTCAGTTGGTTCTCAAAACATTCGCGCCTTTGCCATGATTCAGCTGCTTCTGGGCAATATGGGACGGGCTGGGGGAGGCATTAATGCTCTGCGCGGGGAAAACAATGTTCAGGGCGCCACCGATATGGCACTTCTCTATCATTACATTCCCGGCTATATCAGTTCACCCACCAATTCCACCGGCAATAAGGACTTATTGTCTTTTCTGAAAGCGGTGACCCCGGGCGCAAAGAATGTGCCTGCCGCTACTCTCCCTGAATTCAATGCCGCCGCCGCTGCGGGGATCGCTCATTCTGGGTGGCGTGTCAACACCAACAAATGGGTCGTCAGCATGCTGAAGGCCTGGTGGGGTAATACCGCCAAAGCCGATAACGATTATGCTTTCCACTATCTGCCAAAACGGGATGAAAAGAAGAATTACTCGCATATGGCCATTTTTGAGAATCTCATGAGCGATAAAACGGAAGAACGCATTGAAGGGCTGTTTGTGATGGGTACCAATCCAGTTGTCGGCGGTCCCAGCGTAAACCGTGAACAGCGTGCTCTGGCCAACCTCAAATGGATGGTCAGCTGCGACCTGTGGCTCAACGAAACTGCGGAATTCTGGACCCCCGATGGTCAGGCGCGCTCTGTAGGAAGTAATCAGTTTGAGAAACTGACGCCGGATAAGATTCAGACTGAGGTCTTCTTCCTGCCCGCCGCGGCTGTATATGAAAAAGAAGGCACTGCCGCTTCGACCGGCCGCTGGACACAATACCGTTGGAAGGGCGCCGATCCAGTCGGCGAATCTAAAGCAGACTTGGATATCATCTATGAACTCGGCAAGAAGATCAAGGCGGAGTATGCCGCCAGCAAAGCGCCGAAAGACGAACCTATTAATTACATGACCTGGGATTATGGCCCCCATGAGCCCGATATCATGAAAGTCGCTCTGGAACTGAACGGTTACAACACTGCCGACGGGAAACCGGTTGAAGGGTTTGCCAAGCTGGCCGCGGATGGAAGCACGGCATGCGGCAATTGGGTCTACTGCGGCATCATGACCGTCAACCAAGACGGCAGCCTCAAATACAAGGCCAAGAGCCGCGACAATGTAGATAATTCCAAGGAAGGCCTGGGTATTTTCAAAGACTGGTCATGGGCCTGGCCAATGAACCGGCGTATCGCTTACAACCGCTGCTCGGTGCAAGCCGATGGTGTCTCTCCCTGGCCGGGTGACGCCAAAAGACAACTGGTGCGTTGGAATCCGCTGGCGAAAGACCCTAAAGACCCCACCATCACCGGTCTCTGGGAAGGCGACGATGTGCCGGATTTCATTAAAACCAATGCGCCCACGTCTCCGACCGGGACGATGCCGTTCATCATGCATCCCGACATGGTGGGCGGTCTCTACGTGACCAACGGTACCATGAAAGAAGGTCCTTTCCCGGAACACTATGAACCCTGGGAAACACCTACACAAAACAAAATCAACAGGCTGTCTTTCAATCCCATGGCCAAGGTCTTTGATAAGAATCAGAGCACGCCCGACAAGTATCCGATAGTGGCTACAACGTATCGCCTAGTCGAACACTGGCAGACCGGCGCCCTGACCCGCAATCTGCCCTGGCTGGCCGAACTGATGCCCAACATGTTCGTTGAACTGAGCGAAGAACTGGCAAAGGAAAAAGGGATTGAAAACGGCAACAAGGTAATAGTATCCAGCAGTCGCGGCGACATCGAAGCGATAGCCTGCGTCACCAAACGTTTTAAGCCCTTCAATATCAACGGTAAGAAGGTGCATGAAATGGGCCTGGTATGGCAGTTTGGCTTTAAGGGTTACGCCAAAGGCGATCCTGCCAACCGCTTATCGCCGCATGTCGGTGACGCGAATGTTTTCATTCCCGAATACAAAGCCTGGCTTTGCGATATAAGGAGGGCTTAAGTATGGATAAGTGGACGAATCTTTACGATGTTAGCAAGTGCACAGCCTGCCGAGGCTGTGTGGTCCAGTGCAAGAACTGGAACCGCAATCCGGCTTTGATTGAGCCATTCAAGGGCAGTTATGGCACGAAAAGCGATACCGACGAAGATACCTATACCATCATCCGCTTCATGGAAGAGGAAACGACCAAGAATCCGATGAAACCGGTGGAGTGGCGTTTCATAAAGTACCAGTGTATGCACTGCCATGACCCGGCCTGCATGAAGGTCTGCCCGACCAAGTGCATCAGTCAGACGGAATGGGGCGCTGTGGTCAAGGATTATGACAAGTGCGTTGGGTGCAAATACTGCATTGCCGCCTGTCCCTTTGGCATTCCGAAATACCGGGAACGTCAGGATAAGACGACTAAATGTACGCTGTGTGCTGAACGTGTCGAATCTGGTTTCAATCCGTTGGACCCTGCCGCCGTTAAAACCCTGGACGCAGGTAGCCGGCTCAAGGATCCATCGTCGAGCAAAATCAAGGACTCGATGGGTTACCCGGCCTGTGCCAAAACCTGTCCCACTGGCGCGCTGAAGTTTGGCAAGCGGGACGATCTCCTGAAAGAAGCCAAACAGCGTCAACAAGAACTGATTGCCAAGGGCTATCCCAATGCAACGGTGTACGGTGAAAAAGAGTTGGGCGGTCTGAACAAGCTCTATGTGCTGACCGACACGCCTGACAAATTCGGGCTCCCGGTCAACCCGACCACCCCGGCCTACATCAATATCTGGCAGCCCTGGATCAAGCCTTACGGAGGCGTCTTGATCGGCCTGGCGGCGCTGGGAGCGATCGGCAGCTTCTTCAGCACCCGTTTCATAAACGCCTTTGGTGACAAGATGGGTCTGGATGGCCACCACGAGGAAGGGGGGGATAAGCATGACGCATAATACCAGGACAAAAACTGAGCCTCCGCGCGTTGAACGCTTCAGCTTCTGGGCCAGGTTTGCCCACTGGGGACACACCATATCCTTCGTGATCCTGCTGATAACCGGCCTGATGCTGTTTTCCAACACCATCTTCGGTTGGATCGGGCCCGCGTTCCTGGGTGCCAATAACGCCGGCACCGTGCACCGGATCTTTGCGGTAGTCTTCGCTCTGGTGCCGCTTATCGCTCTGATCAAGAACCCCAAGGGGTTCATCGGCTGGTGGAAGGATGTTTTCTCCTTCGGCATCAACGACATAAAGTTCCTCATGGTTTTCCCGCTGGAGTTCTTTGGGTTCCCGGTGAAGATTCCACCGCAGACCCAGTTTAACGGCGGGGAGAAGATGAACTCGGTGGTCACCACCGGCTCCTGCGTGCTGCTGGGAATCACGGGTGTGATCATGTGGATCCCCGAGTACTTTCCAGTCGGTCTGGTACAGTGGATGCCCATGCTGCATGATGTCGGGATGATACTCGCCACCACCATGGTCTGCATGCACTCTTATCTCGGTTCCTTCCACCCCGGTTCGGGAGAATCTTTCTGGGGGATGTGGAAGGGTACAGTGCGCAAGGACTGGGCCGCTCATCACCATGCTAAGTGGTTGGAGAAGATAACTGGTGAAGAAAACAGTCACTGATCAGTACCGGGATCGGGTAAACGATTAACCCTATAAACGAAGTGGAAGCCCTTGAAAAAGGACTTCCACTTTTTTGTCTTAAAACAAGCTTTTCATTAATAAAGACTATGATAACATTTTTATCATAGCCCTTTGATTATCTTTTATAAAGAGAGTTGGTAGCCCCAAGGGGAATCGAACCCCTGTTTCTGCCGTGAGAGGGCAGCGTCTTGACCGCTTGACCATGGGGCCATTATTCGTCTCTGGAACTGCGCGGCCTGGGTCCATTCATGGTGCAGCTACCCAATCCTGAGCAGGCCACCACTTTATTATACACAAACGTTCCGAAAACGCAAACCTCGAATATCACCGCGCATCAATTATAAATTTTGTTAATACGCGACATCACTTCTTGTACCTTACCTTTATTGGGTTTTTTCAGCTTTTATAAACCTGATCGCCCGATCAAGACGATTTAAACATCTCTCCTTGCCCAGTATCACCATTACATCGAATAGGCCCGGACTTGCGGTGCGTCCCGTCAGAGCGAGCCTGGTCGGATGAATAATCAGTCCGCCTTTGATACTCAATTCTTCTATCAGATCACGATAGACCTTCTCCGTGTTTTCGGGATTGAAGACCTCTATATCGGCAAGACGATCTCTGCATTTGGCAAGCAGGGCTTCGATCCCTTTTTGCCGGAAGTATTTTTCTCTGCCCTTTTCATCATATTCAGTCACGTCTTTAAAGAAATAACGGCTGGCTTCTGCAAGTTCCGGCAGGGTTTTTACTCTTTCCCTAACAGTGCTTATCACTGACAGGATATAATCATGGTTCTGATCAGCTGTATCGTTGTCTATCAGGCCTTCCCGGATGAGAAACGGTAGGGCGTGAGAAGCGAGTTTCTCCAGGCCATAACTGTTGATGTACTGACCGTTGAGCCAGATCAGCTTGTTGATATCGTATACCGCTGCCGTTTTAGAAACCTGATCTAGCGAAAAATGACATATGGTCTGTTCGGGTGTAAAGATCTCACTCTGTTCCTCGGGTGGGGACCAACCAAGCAGGGTCAAGTAGTTTATGATCGCCTCTGGAAGACAGCCCATATCCTTGAATTCACTGACAGATGTTGCCCCGTGCCTTTTACTCAGCTTGCTGCGGTCAGGCGCAAGGATCATCGAAATGTGGGCGAATTGGGGAACTGGATATCCCAAGGCCTCATAAAGAAATTGTTGTTTAGGGGTATTTGACAAATGCTCGTCAGCCCTAATAACATGGCTGATCTGCATTTCATGATCGTCGACCACACAGGCAAAATTATAGGTGGGGAGCCCATTGGATTTGATGATGATTAAGTCATCGAGCTGATCAAAATCAAAGCTGACATTTCCCCGGATCAGGTCGTTAACAACCGTCTGGCCAGAATCCGGCAGTTTTATGCGCACAACCGGCTCGAGCCCCTGCTCCAGGCGCTTATGTACCTCGCTGGCCGAAAGATCACGGCATTTCCGGTTATAACGAAAGGGCACCCCCGCCTCGCGCTGTCTCTCTCGTTCCGCTTTCAGCTCATCCTCAGTGCAAAAACAGTAATACGCCCTGCCGCTTTGAAGTAATGCTTCAGCAGCAGCGGTATAAAAACTTTTTCTTTGTGATTGATAGTATGGCCCAAAATCTCCTCCCCGTCCTGGACCTTCATCCCAATCGATACCAAGCCACTCGAGGCTGTCAAGAATCTGGCCAACGGAGTCTTCTTTTATCCTTTCGCTGTCCGTGTCTTCGATCCGAAGGATCATCTTACCCTGGTTTTGTCTGGCAAAAAACCAGTTGTATAACGCGGTCCTCGCCCCACCGATATGCAGATAACCCGTAGGGCTGGGGGCAAAACGAACTCTTACCGGTTCCATAATAAATCCCCTATTATGATATAATTGACAATCTCTTAACGGTCCTGCTATCGGGCCGAAGGTCATCCCCCTTATAATAACTATTGGTCTATTATTTAGCAAGAAAGAATGCCTTAGCCGGAGCGATCGAAAAAAAATAATCAGCTTCGAACAAGGCGTAGGAGCTTTATTCATGGTTAGGTTTCTACCATCGTGGGAGCCCGGTTTTGAATCAGGGGCAGCCTTCAGAGATTGATGAAAAAGCCTTAGACCAATGCCGCCCCCTTCTAAGTATGCTGCAGAATATCCTTTATGTGAAGCTGGCCTTCGACCATCACAGCTGGGACACTACTTTCAGCATCTCGACACAGGAACCGCATCCCACCGAGATCACAAGGGCCCCAATATGAAGTCAGAGGAATTGGGTTTTCTTGAACTCGAAAACTAATTGAAACAATGAGCCAATTAGGTGCTGTTAATGTTATGGCCCAATCGTTGAACTATAAATAAAAGTTATACTAAATATTACCGATAATTTGTTACAATGAATGTAAGTGAATTAAATAACTTTTTTAAAGGGGAAGTGTTTATGAAAAGAGTCGGAGTGTTTGTATGTCAGTGCGGCTCCAACATCGGAGGAGTGGTGGATGTGCCGAGGGTTGCCGAAGTCGCCAAGTCCTTCCCCAACGTGGTCTTCACCCAGGAGTACAAGTACACCTGCTCCGAGCCGGGTCAGGAGATGATCATCCAGGCCATCAAGGAGCATCGTCTGGACCGGGTGGTGGTCGCCTCCTGCTCTCCCCGCATGCACGAGCTGACGTTTCGCAAGACCATCGCCCGGGGAGGCCTGAACCCTTACATGTTCGAAATGGCCAACCTGCGGGAGCACTGCTCCTGGGTGCACCCCGACCGGCCGCAGGAGGCCACCGAGAAGGCGATCGACCTGGTGCGCAAGGCGGTGGCGAAGGTCTCCCGGGTTGTGCCGCTGCAGACCAGTTCCATCCCTATCACCAAAAGGGCGCTGGTGGTCGGAGGGGGTATAGCTGGCATGTATGCAGCGCTGGATATCGCCGATCACGGGCATGAGGTGGTCCTGGTGGAAAAAGAAGCCACCATCGGGGGGAAGATGGCCCTGCTGGACAAGACCTTCCCCACCCTGGACTGCTCGGCCTGTATCTGCACCCCCAGGATGGTCGATGTCGCGCAGCACCCCAACATCACCATCATGTCCTATTCTGAGCTGGAGAGCGTCACGGGTTATATAGGCAACTTTGATGTCACCATCAGAAAAAAAGCCAAATACGTCGACTATACCAAATGCACCGGCTGCGGCTTGTGCGAGACCAAATGCCCCACCAAGGTTGTCAGCGAGTTTGAACAGGGGATGGGGACCCGTACCTGCATATACAAACCATTCCCCCAGGCGGTGCCCAACAAGCCGGTGATAGACGCCGCCAACTGCCGGTTCTTCAAGACCGGGAAGTGCAAGGTCTGCGAAAAGATGTGCCCCACAGGGGCGGTAAACTTCGAAGACAAGGACGAACTGGTAAGCCAAAGGTTCGGAGCGATCGTGATGGCCACCGGGTTCGAACTGTTCGACTGGTCGGTTTACGGCGAATACGGCGGCGGACATTACAAAGACGTCATCACCAGCATGCAGTTCGAGCGGCTGGTCAACGCCTCCGGCCCTACTGGTGGTAAAATAAAAAGACCGTCCGATCAGAAGATACCCAAGACCATCGTGTTTGTAAAGTGTGTTGGGTCGCGGGATGAACAGAAGGGTAAAAAATACTGTTCTAGGGTTTGCTGCATGTACACCGCCAAGCACGCCACCCAGGCCCGAGAAAAGATACCCGACGGCGAAGTGTACGTTTTCTACATGGACGTGCGTACCCCAGGGAAGATGTATGACGAGTTCTACACCCGGACCACCGACCAGTATGGAGCCCAGTACCTGCGAGGAAGAGTCTCCAAGATATACCAGCTTGGCGACAAGTTGATAGTCAAAGGAGAAGACACCCTGATCGGCAAACCGGTGGAGATAGAAGCGGACCTGGTGGTGCTGGCGACGGCGATGGTGCCGGTAAAGACCGCGCCGGAGATCGCTCAGAAGGTGGGCTTTTCCTACGACAAGGACGGTTTCTTCACCGAGGCGCATCCCAAGCTGCAGCCGGTAGATACCAACACCGCAGGCATATTCCTGGCCGGCTGCTGCCAGGGACCCAAGGACATCCCCGATACCGTGGCCCAGGCCTGCGCCGCGGCGTCCAAGGTCGGGTCGCTGTTCTCCAGGGACTCCCTGACCACCAACCCCATGATCGCAGAGGTAAATCCAGCGCTCTGTTCCGGCTGTCAGTTGTGCACCAGCATCTGTCCCTACCGGGCCATCGGGACCAGGAAGATCACGGAGAGGATCCATGGACAGCAGCGTATTCGCGTGGTGGCTGAGGTCAACAGCGGGTTGTGCCAGGGGTGCGGGGCCTGTACGGCCGAGTGCCGGTCGGGGGCCATGAACCTGAAAGGCTTTACCAATGATCAGATAATGGCGGAGGTGGACGCGGCATGTCAGTAGAACAAAGTCAAAACAATTGGGAACCCAAGATCGTGGCCTTCTGCTGCAACTGGTGCAGCTACGCGGGGGCCGACCTGGCGGGAATCAGCCGGTTGAAGCAGCCGCCCAACATGCGGATCATTCGGGTGCCCTGTTCCGGCCGGGTCAACCCGGCCTTCATACTGAGGGCGTTCCAGGGGGGCGCGGATGGCGTGCTGGTCGCCGGCTGCCATCCCGGTGACTGCCACTACTCGACCGGCAACTACTTCACCCGGAGAAGATTCCTGGTCATCAAGCGGCTGTTGGAGTATTTCGGGTTTGAACCAGGGCGTTTCCAGGCCCGCTGGATCTCCGGCTCGGAGGGCCAGAAGTTCGCGGACAACGCCTGGCAGATGGTTGATGAGATAAAGGCGCTGGGTCCCAATCAGAGGATGAAACAAGATGTTTAACAAAAAACCGCGATACGAGGTGTTATTAGGTGAATAAAACTATTGAGGACCCGAAGACCAAGGCGGACCGTCTGTTGGAGGGATCAAAATGAGTACTAACGACGCCATCACCCAGGAGATGAGGAAGGTAGCCCGTGAACTCCTGGAGACGAAAGCCGTGGGCAAAGTCATCGGGTGGGGAGTAGGGAGCAAGTGGCATCCCACCCAGCCCCTGATCATCAGCGATCCCGCTGACGCCGAAAAGTTGGTCTGGGACGACTTCGCCATCGCCGGGACCGCCACCTATCTCTTAAACGAAAGAGACCACGAGCATAAAATAGCCATCTTCGTCAAAGGCTGCGACTCAAGAGGAGTCAACCGGCTAATCCAGGACTACCAGATCGAAAGAGAAAGACTCGTAATCATCGGCATCCCCTGCAGCGGCAAGAAAGACCCGAGGATGGTCCAGCAGCAGCGCGGGAAGCAAGGCGACATCCCCCTGGACAAGAAGTGCCAGGAGTGCCGCTACCATAACCCGGTCGTCTACGACCAGCTCCTGGGCGAGCCGGTAGACATCACCCCCAGAGACGACCGCATGCAGGAAATCATCGACATCGAGAACCTGACCCCGGACGAAAAGTATAAAATCTTCACCGAGGCCTTCAGTAAGTGCATCCGCTGCTTCGCGTGCCGCAACGCCTGCCCCGCCTGCAACTGCCGGGACTGCATCTTCGACCACACCCGGCCGCAGTGGGTAGACAAGTCGAACGAACTGGCCGACAACCAGATGTACCACCTGATAAGAGCCATCCACATGATCGGACGGTGTGTCGAGTGCGGAGAATGCGAGCGGGTCTGTCCCCAGGACGTGCCGTTGATGCTGATCAACAAGAAATTGATCAAAGACGTCAATCAGCTCTTCGGGCCCTACGACGCCGGGGTCGACCTCGAAGCAAGACCCCCGCTGGTGTACTACAAAACCGAAGACCCAGAAGAATTTCACTAGGGGGGAGGGGATAGAAGATGAAAACCATCGCCAAGACCGAGATCAAAAAAGCACTGGAGACCTTAAACCAGCAAGCAGTAGTCTGGGCCCCGGTCAAGATCGACGACACCGCCCAGTACGCCCCCCTGAATGAAGGAGGAGAACTGGCCTTAGACTGGGTCAGCACCCGGCTCTCGCCCAAGGGAGCACTCTTCCCCCAGACCGAAAAGCTCTATAAATTCAGGACCGAACAAGGAGAACTCAAAGTCGAAGCCGCCCCCGTCAACGACAAGCCCCAGATCATCGTGGGGATCCGGGGCTGCGACGTCAAAGCCATAGCGGCCCTGGACCAGGTCTTCTACACCAAGGGGTACCTGGACTTAAACTACCAGTCCCTAAGAGAGAACACCACAATAGTATCCTTAGGCTGCAATGAACCCTTAGAGACCTGCTTCTGCACCTCCTTCGGGGTCAACCCCCAGGAGGCCGAAGGCAGCGACCTGGTGATGTACGACCTGGGAGACAGCTACGGCTTCAAACCCCAGACCGAAAAAGGCGAAAAAGTACTAAGCCAGATCAGCTCCTTACTCCAGGAGAAAGCGGCCGAACCACCCAAGACCAAGGACCTAAGCCTGAAAGTCGACCTCACCGGAGTGACCGAGAAGATCCAGGACCTGGCCATGTGGGACCACCCCCTCTGGGAGAAGATCTCGCAGCGGTGCCTGGGCTGCGGGACCTGCACCTACGTCTGCCCCTTCTGCCACTGCTTCGACATCCAGGGCAAGACCAGAGGCGAAAAAGGGTTCCGCTATCGGTGCTGGGACTCCTGCATGTATAACGACTACACCCTGATGGCGGGCGGGCACCAGCCGCGTCCCAGCCAGAAGGAGAGGGTGAGGCAGCGGTTCATGCGCAAGCTCAGGTACTTCGTAGAACGCTACGGGACCTACCAGTGCTCGGGCTGCGGCCGATGCCTGCAGCACTGCCCGGTAGGGATCGACATCGTCGAAGCCATCGAAAAAATCAAGCTGGCCGAAGCCGGAAAGGGGGAATAGAACAATGGCGGTAGAACTGAAACACAACCCGGACATCAACCCGTTGCTGCCCACCCCGGCTCGGATCATCAAGATCATCGAAGAGACCGGCGACGTAAAGAACTTCTACGTCGCCACCGAAGAAGGGACCCGACCCTTCGACGTCATGCCCGGGCAGCTGGCCATGGTATCGATACCGTCAGTCGGGGAAGGGATGTTCTCCTGCACCTGGCAGGCGGATAACCACCTGGAGTTCGCCATCCGAAGAGTCGGGTTACTCACCGACGCCCTGCACGAACTGGAGGTGGGGCAGCAGGTCGGGGTGAGGGGACCTTACGGGAACGGATTCCCAACTGAAGCCTGCAAGGGCAAGGACATGCTCTTCATCGGCGGGGGGATAGGGTTAGCCCCGGTCCGCTCCTTCATCAACTACTGCTTCAAGCACCGGGAGGACTACGGAAAGATCCAGATCCTCTACGGGGCGCGCTCCAAGATGGACCTCTGCTTCAAGGAGGAGCTCTTGGACACCTGGCAGAAACAGCCCAACACCGAGGTCTACGTCACCATCGACCGGGAGGAGCCGGGCTGGGACGGCAAGGTGGCCTTCGTGCCCACCTACCTGAGGGAGATCAACCCGAATCCCGAGGGAAAGATCGCGGTCACCTGCGGCCCACCGATCATGATCAAGCTGGTATTGAAAGCCTTAGAAGAGATGGGGTATCAGGATAACCAGGTAATAACCACCCTGGAGATGCGGATGAAGTGCGGGATCGGCAAGTGCGGCAGGTGCAACATCGCCAGCAACTACATCTGCCTGGACGGCCCGGTCTTCTACTTGGACGAGCTGAAGAAGCTGCCCGAGGAGTACTAGGAATGAACTCAACCTATTCTGTTTCCCGGTGTAATCATCCCATAAGGAAAAAAGACGGGAGAACTGATAATGGCTGATAAGAAGATTCAGATAGAGGTATACGGCGGAACGAGTCAAAGTTGCTCATCCGCTTGTTTCAGCTGCGGTTCTCAAGCCGCTTGTGGGGATTCAACACCCATGGACCAACAGGTCGAACACTTTATAGAGGAACTGCAGGAAAGCTACGGGAACAAGCTGGAGGTAAAGTATATCGACACCGATCAAAGTGGATTAAAAGCTTTCCCCGTGATTAATAAAATAGTTAAAGCGGGGTATCCCTTCCCGATAACCGTGATCGACGGGAAACCACGATGGGCAGGCACAATAAGCATCGATAAGGTCAGGCGGTTTTTATATGGCAGGCTGCTCTGCCTTAAAGAGAATAGCCGATAATATAGTAATTTCTTTAAAGAATTATAGATTAGTTGCATCAGATAACCGGTAACAGAATCATGTTTCTGTTACCAGTTTCTTATGGTAGGAAAGGATACTAACGTAGTTTACCTAGCTGATGACAAATAGTATAATTAGATATAATTTAACAACAACAGCAACGTAAGCGTTGCAAAACTAAATTATATAAATTGTGTTAAGGGCAAACCTGCCGAAAGACAGGGACGCAAAGCCATAGGGTCTAAGGTGCTTACTAGCACTATGACAGCCTGGTTGCTGCAGAGACTGCATGTGTCTAAACCTGCCCTTATAGCGGCAGGTTTTTTTGTCTTTTAAACACAAGGAAGGAATAATACGGATATTTACCTTCCATCCTTATGGGATAAATTACGGCTCCCATTTATCCCACAATCCAATACAGGTTACATAACCCGGAAAACCGCAATTTGTAACAAGCAAATTGCGGTTTTCTTATTGACAAAAAAATTGTATTTTCGACTGCAAGTTACACTTAGGTGCCTTGATACCTATGCCAAATCGACAGGGTGCCGCTCTCCCCCTTGTTCTTCATTTTCCGGATTTCAAAAATCTCGAAATGGAGGACAAGCCCATGGAGGAACAGGAGCGAAGATATGTGTTAATAATTAAAAAACAGCGGATTGAAGTAACTAAAGAAGTTTATAAGACCTACTACAAACTTACAGAGCGGGAAAGATATTTGAACAAGCTGGCGGGGAAAAAGCACATATCCCTCGAAACCTACCATCAAAACGGCCTTCAGGTTGACTACTTATTATTACACCCAGGAGAATCCATAGAAGATAACATCATCAAGAAGGAAACGCTTGAAAAGCTGGCGCTGTGCCTTGAAACCCTTTCGGAGCAGGAACGGCTGCTGATTTACGCGCTGTTTTTCCAAGGGAAAAGCGAGCGGCAATTGTCAGCGGAAACAGAAATGCCACAAAGAACAATCAACGATAGAAAGCGCAAGATTCTGTTAAAACTGAAAAAACTTATGGAAAAATAAATCCGCTCAACCCCCTCGCTTTTTTCCTTAAAGAAGTGAGGGGGTATTTTTATCTCCATCGCTCTTTGAAAAATGTCGGCCTAAGCCGTCCATATCCAGCAGCTCAAATACGTTAGCCGTTCAGCCGCAAAAACGGAAAGCGACATTGGCTGGCACGCGGAGACTGCCTGCGGATCGGTTGGGGCGATCCGTCAAAACGATGGCATCGAAGGTGACGAGCGAGAAATGCCCGGCCATAAAACAGTCTGTGGTGGACTGTATCGCCAAGACCTGAACGGCCTATCATGATACTCCCGCACAGTCGAGGTTGAGTCCCAGAGTGCGGCCCGTCCGCTGAGGGGGGAGGTGGAATTCCTGTGATATTCGCTGACCATGGATAGTTTGTGCTGCTGCCATTGGCGCTTGGGGAGCAGCGGCGAATTAAGCGCAGGGAACGAAGATGAAGAACAAGCGCGACCGCTTTGATATCAGAAACTATGCAGCGGAGCTTCCTATGCTCCGCTGCATCCTTCTGGGATTAAAACAGAAATTTCAGGGAGGTGCAGGAACGATGGAAAACCAGAAAAGGGCATGGATTTACTGCCGCGTCAACGCACTGGAGGACGATCGTGGCCGTCTCAAAGGGCAGAAAAAAGAACTTTCGGACTATGCCGAACAGATGGGATTTGAGGTAGCCGGAGCCTCGCAGGATACCGGCAGCGGCCTGTGCTTGGACAGTAGCGGCTTGTCTGAAGTAACTGATGCCGCGGCAGCCGGAAAAATGGATGTGCTGCTCGTCGTTAATACCTCACGCCTCGGCAGGAACGCCATGAAAACAATGGACTTTATCCGCCGGCTTAACCAGCAGGGCATCAGGGTCTACTCTCCTTTGGAGGGCGATATCACAGCGAAAACGCATTACGAAATCTATTCTCATATCATCAACACGCTGGAATTATAAGGGGAGAAAAACCATGTTACAGGCGCAGATAGCCAATGAAGTGAAGTATAGAATGGCCTTGGCATTTTTAAAAAAGCTCCTGGGACAAGGGCTGATCACCGATGGGGAATTTGAGATTGCCGACCGGTATAACGCCGAAAAATACAAGCCTTTGTGCAAGGCGATTTAGCGCATATATTGCTTGCTATGTGCCGGCTTGTGTGGTAGTGTCTGTGGTTGAATAACCAAGGAAAGGAGTGAGCTTTTATAGCGGAAGTCAAGGTTATCAATCCCATCGCCTCCCCCGAAACAAATAAGCTGCGGGTATGCGCCTATGCCAGGGTCAGCAGCGATTCCGAGGATCAGCTAAACTCCTTTATCGCCCAGGTTAAGCACTACACGGAGCTGATCAACGGCAGCGACGAATGGGAGTTAGTGGACGTCTATGAGGACGAGGGACTGACCGGCACCCGTGCTGACAAGCGGGAGGATTTCCAAAGGATGCTGAAGGATTGCCGAAAGGGGAAGATCGACCGGATACTAACCAAATCCATCTCCCGATTCGCCAGAAACACAAAGGACTGCCTTCAAACCCTGCGGGAGTTGAAAGCTCTCGGCGTGGAGGTGGAGTTTGAAAAAGAGCAGATCAACACCGGCAAAATCACCAGCGAGATGATGGTCAGTTTTTTCAGCTCGGCGGCCCAGGAGGAATCCGTCTCCATCTCCAGCAACATGAGACTGGGATGCCGGATGCGCATGCGTAAAGGCACATACATCAACCCCTCCGCACCATTCGGTTACCAGCTTGTGGACAGGAATTTAATCATCCGCGAGGACGAAGCCAAGGTGGTCAGAAGAATCTTTGAGAGCTACCTGGCGGGAAAAGGCATCGACAAAATCGCCGACGAGCTGTCGGAGGAAAAAATCCCCAAAAAGCACGGCGGCACCAGATGGCATTATGATGGAGTGGCTTACATCCTGACCAACGAGCGGTACATCGGCGATACCCTGCTGCAGAAGAAATTCACCACAGACACCCTACCCTTTAAATTAATAATAAACAAAGGGCAAAAAGATCGGTATTACATCCACAACTCCCATGAACCCATTATCAGCCGGTCTGATTTCGAGCAGGCAAAACTGCTGCTGGAAAAGAGAAACCGCATTCACTACCAGCAGAAACCACCGCAGCAATATCCACTAAGCCGCAAAATCCGATGCGGCGGGTGCGGCTACAGCTTCAAGCGAAAGGTATGCAGCGGCAAAACCTATTGGGTCTGCCGCAGCCACGACCAAGGGAAAGACCGATGCGGAATCAAGCAGATCGAGGAACCGGAATTTTATAAGGCATTCGTAAGGATGTACAACAAGCTCAAGCCAAACTGCCGATATATCCTGAATCCCCTCCTCGACCAGCTGCTGGCCCTGAAATCCCGAAGCACCATGAGCAGCATCAAAGTCAGTGGAATCAACAAAGAAATCGCCGAGCTTACCGATCAGAACCTGATACTCAATAGACTGAGGTCGAAAGGGTATATGGGTTCTGACATTTTTATGGAGCAAACCAACGAAATCAACCAGAAAATCAACAACCTGCGCTCACTGCGCAGAAAGCTGCTGGGACAGGATGAGGACGACAAGACCATTGCCGCCGTGAAAGACCTTATCGCCGTCATCGAGGACGGACCTCCTGCCCTGGCGGACCTGGACGAGCCGCTCTTTAATAGCATCGTGGATACCATCACGGTGGAATCCCAGGACAAAATTAGATTCCGGCTGACCGGCGGCCTGGAACTGAACGAGCCGATCTAAAGGAGTGCGAGATAAAACCATGCGGAAACAGAGATATATCCCCTTCGGATACAAACTGTGCAATGGAGAAATCACTCTCCATGAACAGGAAGCGGAAGCCGTCCGGATGATTTTTCAAAAGTACCTGCATGAAAGCCTTTCCTATCAAGCCCTGGCCGACCAGCTGACAGCCAGGGGAATACCTTATCGGGAAAACGCCTCCGTATGGAACAAATCTATGGTCAAGCGGATCTTGGACACTCCTAAATACATGGGTGCGGACGATTATCCCCAACTGGTCTCCGAAGCGGAGTTCCGGCAGACCAATGCCATTAAAGCCGTAAAATACACCAGGCAGGCCGTTCCCCCTTCGCCCCTGGCGGAGGCGATGAAAGGGCGGCTGATCTGCCACGAATGTGGAAGCGGCTACAGCAGAAAGCTGGACAGCCGGTACAGAGAAAAATGGTCGTGCAAAAACCAAGACTGTAAAACGGAAATCCGCATCACCGACGCCTGGCTTCAAGACGGCTTCACAGCGGTGCTGAACCGAGTGATTGCCCATCCTTCAAAGCTTGAAGTGGAAAAGGCCTTATCTAGTCTTCACACCCTGGAAGTCACCAAGCTGACCAACGAAATCAACCGGGAATTGTACAAAAAAGATTTAAATGAAGATTACGTCAAGGCCTTAATCATGGGCTGCGCCGCCGAAAAATACGCCAACTGCACCGAGGGCAATACGCAATACCTGACGGATATACTTAAAAAAGAATTTGAAAACCATGACTCTTTAACGGAGTTTGACATAGATCTGTTCACGCGAACCGTGGAAAAGGTGTCCATCGCCAAAGACGGCACTATCCATGTGCGTTTTATCAACCAAAAAACAATATCTCATCTGAACGATGAGGGAAAGGAGTAAAGCATGCTGGCAGAAAAAACGGTAACGGTGATTCCCGCTAATCCCACGGTGGCGGCGGCAATGAACAAAACCAGGCAGTTAAGGGTCGCCGCTTACTGCCGGGTCAGCACCGACCAGGAAGAACAGCAGTCCAGCTACCAGGCGCAGATTGATTACTACACCGACAAGATTGCCCAAAATCCAGAGTGGAAGCTGGCTGGGATTTTCGCCGACGAAGGCATCACCGGAGTCAGCGCCAGGAAACGGACCGAATTTATCAAGCTCATGAATCTGTGCGAAAAAGGCAAAATCGATCTGGTGCTGACCAAGTCCATCTCGAGGTTTTCTCGCAACACCCTGGACTGCCTCACCTATATTCGCATGCTCAAAGAGCGCGGCATCCCCATTATCTTCGAAAAAGAAGGCATCAATACCATGCATATGGCCAGCGAGATGAGCATCAGCATGCTGAGCAGCTTTGCCCAGGCCGAAAGCGAATCTATCAGCCACAACGTGACCTGGGGTAAGCGAAAGAGTTTCAAAAGCGGCAAAGTCTCCTTTCAATACAAAAGAATCCTGGGCTATGAAGAGGGAGAGAACGGTGAACCCCGCGTCAACCCGGAGGAAGCTGAAATCGTCAAATACATATTCAGTCAATATCTCAACGGCCATAGCGTCGATAAAATTAAAAAGGAACTTGAGCAAGATGGTGTCATGTCTCCCACCGGCAAGCCGATCTGGTCGCCGACAGCCATAAGAAACATAATCAGAAACGAGAAGTACATCGGCGACGCTCTCCTGCAGAAGACCTATGTGGCGGATTTCCTGACCAAAAAGGTCAAGAAAAACAACGGCGAGCTGCCCCAGTATTATGTGACCGGCAACCATGAGGCCATTATTTCCAAGGAATTGTTCAATCGAGTTCAGGAAGAGATGGCCAGGCGCAGCAATAAGAGAAAGGTATCGGAGAAAAACGCGATCACCGAGCATGGCAAATACAGCAGCAAATACGCGCTGACCGAG
Organism: Bacillota bacterium; assembly: GCA_013178275.1. Taxonomy (GTDB): domain Bacteria; phylum Bacillota; class Ch66; order Ch66; family Ch109; genus Ch109. Next base: position 171,452 of record JABLWZ010000003.1, read on the forward strand.
CTGCTGATCTGCGGTCGGTGCGCAACCGCCTACCGGCGGGTCACTTGGGCCAGGAACGGCAGCAAGAAAATCGTGTGGCGCTGCGTCAACCGGCTGGACTACGGCAAAAAGTACTGCAAGGATTCTCCCAGCGTAGAGGAATACAAACTGCAGGATGCCATCATGAGGGCCATCACCCTGATGGGAGAAGCTAAAGACGAATTTGTGGGAACTTTAAAGGATAGCCTTTGCCTGGCCCTGACCGGTAAGGCCGATCAGGTAGACACCTACACCATTAAAAAGCGGATCGACGAGTTAAACGCAGTAATGCTCGACCTGGTGCAGGTCAGTGTTAAATCCAACGCCAGCGCCGATTACTTCGACGATAAATTCAAAGAGATATCCGATGAGATCAAAGAGCTGCAGGAAACTCTTAAAAAGCATGAGCAGCGGCAGATGCTCGCACAAAACAACAATTCAAGAATGGTCGAGATCTTCAAAATCCTTGATAATGAGGATTTCTTTCTCACCGAATATGACGACATCCTGGTCAGGCAGCTCATAGAAAACGTAAAGGTCATTTCCGAGACTAAAATACAGGTCACCTTCAAAGGTGGCTTTGAGATAGAACAGGAACTGCGATGAGCGCCGCAGAGGTGTTTTTAATCATTACTACTAGATGGGGTCATTTTATGACGGCTGGCCGCGGCCAAAGGGTTTTTCGCTAAAGTTTGCAAAACATAAGGGAGTAGGAGTTAATCTCTACTCTTTCTTTTATTGTTGCGACATCATCGTTGATTTTTGAGTCACAGTAATACGCCTCGAAAATTATGTCGGAAGTTGCATCCCTATAGAGAACACATTCAGTGTAGAACTGCTTACCGTAACTGTTGGCTGTTTTCTGTATCGTCAAATCAAACACAAGGCTGCATTCGTCGATGTGGTGCCTGGATAAGCTGAATGGTTGCCCGGCAAGAAAAGGACGGCATCAGTTATTGGCTGGGCTTTGATAAGGCAACGGGCAATTGCGTCGGACAGTTCGGATTGCTGAAAAACAATGACAGATTATCTACCATCTATTGATAAACTTCGGTTTGTCAGTAGGTTGGTTTCTGTTTTGCCCCAAAGTGCTTGAAGCAAGTAGTTTTAATTGAGAATATAGCTTAAAATTGATTAAATTGGTAAAATAAAAGAAACCTTATAACTAGACCGCCGGATAAGGCAAGAATATGATCGGAAGTGAGGTAATGAGCCTATGGCTCGACTTGAAGATATAACCGTTGGGGCAAGTGTAGTCGGCATCGCGGGAAGCGCTCCAGTGAATGTCGTCGCGGTCAAATGGCACGGCAACTCCGTCTTGGAGATTACCTTCAAGGATGCTCGCGGACAGCTTGCCAGCCAGCTTCTATACCGGGAGGACGAGGAGCGGCTCGATGTTGGGGACAACAGCCTGCCGTGGAGTTTTGATGCGGACGCGAACCTGCTCCGCCTGGCGTCGGAAGCCTACCGTATCAATCTCGCCCATATCTTCGACCCGTACCTCGCGGTGCATACCTCCGAAATCGAGCCGCTGCCCCACCAGATTTCGGCGGTCTATCAGGAAATGCTCTCGCGGCTGCCGCTCCGCTATATACTGGCGGATGACCCCGGCGCGGGCAAAACTATAATGACCGGCTTGTTCCTGAAGGAACTGCTCGTGCGCGGCGACCTGAAACGCTGCATGATTGTTTCGCCGGGCAACTTGGCGGAGCAGTGGCAGGACGAACTCTACCGCAAGCTCAACCTGCGGTTTGAGATTTTGACGAATGACCGCATAGAATCAGCGGTTACGGGGAACGTGTTCACGGAGGCGAATCGGTGCATCGTCCGTCTGGACAAGCTGTCCCGCAACGAGAAGATACAGGAAAAACTGCGCGTCACCGACTGGGACTTGATTGTCTGCGACGAAGCACACAAGATGTCCGCCACCGTCTGGGGCGGTGAAATCAAATACACCAAGCGGTTTCAGCTTGGGCGGCTGCTTTCGTCCATCACGAGGCACTTCCTGCTGTTGACCGCGACGCCGCACAACGGAAAAGAGGAGGACTTTCAACTCTTTATGTCGCTTATCGATCAAGACCGGTTCGAGGGAGTGGTGAGAAGCGGCAATCAAGCCGTGGACGTGTCGGACGTGATGCGGCGGCTGGTAAAAGAGGACTTGCTGAAGTTCGACGGTACCCCATTGTTCCCAGAACGCAGGGCTTATACGGTCAACTACGACCTCTCGCCCTTGGAGGCGAAGCTATACACCGCCGTCACCGACTATGTACAGGACGAATTCAACCGAGCCGACAACCTGAACCACGAGCGAAAGACGACGGTCGGCTTCGCGCTGACGATTTTGCAGCGCCGCCTTGCTTCCTCACCGGAAGCGATATACCAGTCCTTGAAACGACGTCGCGAGCGTTTGGAGAGCCGCCTCGCGGAGGAACGGCTCGGGAAACGCTCGTCTGATTATACAGTACCCGACTATGACGACTATGACGACGACGATATGTCGTCGGCGGAACTGGAGGACACCGAAGAGAAGGTCGTAGACCAGGCCTCTGCCGCCCAGACCATTGCTGAGCTGGAAGCGGAAATCACCACGCTGAAAAAACTGGAGCGGATGGCGAACGATGTCCGTCAGAGCGGTGAAGACCGCAAGTGGGACGAACTTTCCAAACTGCTTCAAGACAACGACAATATGTTCAGCGGCGATGGTCTGCGCAAGAAGCTGATTATCTTCACCGAACACCGCGACACGCTCCGCTACCTAACCGACAAAACCCGCTCCCTGCTCGGCAGCGAGGAAGCGGTCGTGACCATTCACGGCAGTATGCTCCGCGACGAGCGGCGAAAGGTCGAGGAAGTGTTCAAGCAGGACAAGGAAGTGCGCATCCTCGTCGCCACCGACGCGGCGGGCGAAGGTATCAACCTGCAACGGGCGCACTTGATGGTCAACTACGACCTGCCGTGGAACCCGAATCGACTTGAACAGCGTTTCGGGCGTATCCACCGCATCGGGCAGACAGAGGTCTGCCACTTGTGGAACCTTGTAAGCCGTGAGACCCGCGAGGGTATGGTGTTCCAGCGGCTCTTTGAGAAACTGGAGCAGGAGCGTGAAGCCCTCAAAGGCAAGGTCTTTGACGTTCTCGGAAAGGTCACGTTCGAGAACAAGCCGCTGCGCGATTTGCTCATTGAGGCTATCCGCTACGGCAACGACCCCGCCGTGCGCGACCGGTTGAATCAGGTCGTTGACCACTCGCTGAACCGCGAGGAACTGCAAAAATTGCTTGACGAAAACGCCTTGACCGAAGACACGATGGACGTGCATCGGGTGATGGCAATCCGTGAGGATATGGAGCGGATGGAGGCCCACAAACTCCAGCCCCACTTTATCGAGACGTTCTTTATAGAGGCGTTTCAGAGCGTTGGCGGCAAAATCCGCCCGCGTGAAAAGGGACGCTACGAGATAACCTCCGTGCCGTTTGCTGTTCGCAACCGCGATATGCAGATCGGATTCGGGGAGCCGGTACTTTTACGGTACGAGCGGGTTTGCTTCGATAAGCCTAATTGCAATGTGCAAGGGCTTGTTCCTGCCGCGATTATCGCCCCCGGACATCCACTGTTGGAAGCGACCATTGACCTTGTGCGGGAACGAAACGTTGACGTATTGAAACGAGGCGCGGTGTTTATTGATGACAATGACTTCGGCACGGAAGCCCGCCTGCTGTTCTATATAGAGGACTCCGTGCAGGATGGTGTTATCCTGCCGAGCGGGAGTAAGCGCGTTATCTCCAAGCACATTCACTTTGTAGAAATCAAGGAGGACGGCACGGCGGCAAACGCTGGATACGCGCCGTACCTTGACTACCGTGCTGCAGACGAGAGCGAGCAAGCCGCCGTCCGCTCGTTCCTCACAAGCCAGCGGTGGCTGCAAGCGAACGTGGAGGACATCGCGGTAGGATATGCCATTGGCGAGATAATTCCCGCCCACGTCAGGGAAGTCAAGGAGCGCAAGACAAAACTCATCGACAAGACCGTGAAAGCCGTCAAGGAGCGACTGACCGCTGAGATACAGTATTGGGATTTCCGCTCCGCAGATCTGAAGCAGAAAGAGGCATCGGGCAAGTCCAACGCTAGACTGAACTCCCAAATGGCGGCTCGCCGCGCCGAGGAACTGGAAGCCCGGATGCAGAAACGGCTCGCCGAACTGGAGATCGAGAAACTCATATCCGCAATGCCGCCGGTGGTGGTCGGCGGGGCGATTGTCATCCCTCACGGACTGCTGAATATGTTAATGGGCAGACCCGACACCTTTGCCGCTGATGCGATCCATAAGCGCAAGATAGAGCTTGCTGCGATGAAAGCCGTGATGGACATCGAAACCTCCCTAGGCTACATCCCCCGCGACGTGAGCGCGGCGAAAGTCGGCTATGACATTGAATCGTTCATACCGCAGGACAAGCGCGGTGCGGACGGCGCGACCCTGCGTTTTATCGAGGTGAAAGGCAGAGCGAGCGGAGCAGATACCGTGACTGTCAGCAAGAACGAAATCCTTACGGCGTTTAACAAGCCAGATGAATATATCTTGGCGATTGTAGAGGTTGACGGCGCGGCTACCAAGACCGCCTACCTGAAACGCCCGTTCCGCGAACGCCCGGACTTTGCTGCGACTAGCGTGAACTATAGTATTGTTGAGTTGATTAATAGTACAGAAGTTATTTGGAGGAATTAAAAGAGTGTCAAAAAATGATCCGCCAAATATAGTCTATCACTATACATCGCCACAAGGCGCATTTGATATACTCCGCAATAAGACTCTCTGGTTCACTGACTGCCAGTATTTAAATGACATGAGTGAATTCGTATACATATTAGAACCAATCGAAGAAGCATACACGAAACTGACGCAAGAGCGAGGTGAAAATGCTTCCGATATTGACAGGTTCTTGAAATCGTTCTTCTCATCACCTTATGAGGGCCTTGATTTCGAAGGATTTATGAAACACAAAAAAATGAGACGCGGGTTTCCTCCTCGCTTTCGTTATTATGTCTTGTGTTCATCAATAAATGATGATTCCGCAAGCATGTGGAATTATTATGTAAGAAACGGATCATATCGAGGTTATAATCTAGGGCTTAGACGAGCTATCATTATCGACTGGTTTCATCAACTAAACAATGACAAAATTAAGCTTGTTGAGGGTAGGGTCATATACGACCGAAAAAAGCAGGTTGATAAAGCATATCAAAAGCTCAAAGAGCTTCTCGCTTGCTATGATAATAAAATGGTCGGTTTGGGCGGAAATGCTGATGATAGTCTGGTAATAGATGATTTTCAGGACGGGCTTAGTGAATATATCCATGAACAAAAATTGTTCTCAAAGAATCCCGCCTTCGCCAGTGAACAGGAGCACAGATTTGTGTTGAAGGTCCACAACGATTATAGCAATGGCATCAGTGGTTTGCAGACACAGTACCGCGTTGGCGAAAGTGGTATTATTACACCATATATTGAATGGAACTTTGGGGATCTAAAAGCACAACTTTTAAACCAAATTACCCTTTCGCCTATGATAGAGTCGGAGCTTGCACACGAGAGCTTTAAGCGATTTCTTGCGAATGATGTATATCAAAGTATTGAAATTAAGCCATCAACTATAAAGCTACGTTATTAGCTATAAAGGAGTGTTTAGAGTGACCAACCATAAAAAGCTCATCGAAGTTGCCCTCCCGCTCGAAGCCATCAACGCACAGTCTGCCCGTGAGAAGTCCATACGCCACGGGCATCCGTCTACGTTGCACCTTTGGTGGGCTAGACGGCCGCTAGCAGCGGCGCGGGCGGTCATCTTTTCGTCGCTCGTTGACGACCCGTCCAGCCACCCCGACGAATTCCCTACCGAGGAAGCGCAGACGAGAGAACGTCAGCGTTTGTTTGCTATACTTGAAAAACTGGTGAAGTGGGAGAATTCCAACAATCGGGAGATTCTCGCCGAGGCGAAAGCCGAGATCATGAAGTCCACTGGCGGCAACCCGCCCGCATTGCTTGACCCGTTTGCGGGCGGCGGCTCAATACCACTGGAAGCACAACGGCTCGGACTGGAAGCCCACGCCAGCGACTTAAACCCCGTCGCTGTGATGATTAACAAGGCGATGATTGAAATCCCGCCGAAGTTCGCCGGGCAGCCGCCGGTGAATCCTGATTCCCGGGTAAACACGATGGAAGGCACATGGACGGGCGCGAGCGGGCTTGCCGAAGACGTACGCTATTACGGCGACTGGATGAAAAAGAAAGCCTATGAGAAAATCGGGCATCTGTACCCGAAGGTCAAGGATGAACACGGGCAGGAGCGTACTGTCATCGCCTGGATTTGGGCGCGGACGATAAAATGCCCCAACCCCGCCTGCGGGTGCGAAATGCCGCTGGCGAACAGTTTTGTGCTGTCCAAAAATAAAGGCAAAGAAGCCTATATTCAGCCTATCATTGAGGGCAAGAATATCCGCTATGAAGTGAAGTACGGGAAAAACGCGGCGGAACCGCATAAGACGGCTCGCGGCAAGTTCAAATGTATTTGTTGTGGTGAAATTGCTACTAATGATTATGTAAGAAAAGAAGCGGTCGAAGGTCATATGGGATCGCGTCTTATGGCGGTTGTTGCTGAAGGGCAAAATAGGCGGCTGTACATTTCTCCATCTGAAGAACAAGAGCAGGCTACAATGCAGGCAAGCCCAGTATGGAAACCAGACCAACTCGTAACGACACCTTGTCACGATGTTGATAGATTGCCTATGTATGGTATGCATACTTGGGGCGATGCCTTTACTAAACGTCAGCTTGTCGCTCTCACAACATTTTGCGACCTTATGCCTACTGTACAAAAGCAGGTTGAATCTGACGGCGGGAGCAAGGAATACGCGCAGGCGGTGGGGGTGTATCTGGCTTTCTCTATAGATAAAATGGTTGACTACCATTCATCTATTTCTGTCTGGCATACAACACGCGACCTTGTTGCCAATACTATGCGCCGTCAAGCAATACAGATGACTTGGGATTATGCCGAAGCAAACCCATTTTGTAATTCATCTGGCTGTTTTGAAAATATGTATCTATGGATTGTAAAAACTTTGGCTAATCTCCCGCAAGGAAAACGTGGCATAGCAATCCAACACGACGCGCAAGCGGACAACGGTTTGAGAAATATTATGGTTTCAACAGACCCACCATACTATGATAATATCGGCTACGCTGATTTATCTGACTACTTTTATGTGTGGCTTCGGCAAATGCTGAAAGGCATCTATCCTGAATTGTTCCGAACGATGCTTGTACCAAAAGCGGAGGAGTTAGTTGCAACACCATATCGTTTTGAAGGTGGCAAAGCGGAAGCCTGTAAATTCTTTGAGGACGGAATGGCGCAAGCGTTTAAGCAGATAAATGCCTATGTTCGCAACGATATTCCGACAACGGTTTACTACGCCTACAAACAGAGCGAGGACGATTCAGGTGACAAGACGGCTTCGACCGGTTGGGAAACAATGCTGTCAGCGATGATACAAACGGGATTTACTGTTATAGGCACTTGGCCTATGCGTACAGAGTTGACAACTGCTCTAAAAGGTAATGTCAACGCCCTCGCTTCCTCCATTGTCCTTGTCTGCCGTAAGCGTCCCGCCGATGCGCCGGTTTGCACCCGACGCGACTTCATCAATGCCCTGAAGCGGGAACTCAAACCCGCGCTGGTCAAGCTTCAAGCCTCCAACATCGCGCCAGTGGACTTGGCGCAGAGCGCAATCGGTCCCGGCATGGGCGTGTACTCACGCTTTTCAAAAGTGCTGGAAGCGGACGGGACACCGATGAGCGTCCGTTCGGCTCTGCAAATCATCAATCAGGAACTTGACCTTTATTTTACGGAGCAGGACGGAGAACTTGACCGCGACAGCCGCTTCTGCGTAGACCTATATACACAGTATGCTTTTAACGACATGAAGTTCGGCGAGGCGGACGTGCTGGCGCGGGCAAAGAATACCTCGGTGGAAAGGCTCGCGGCTCGCGGCGTCCTCTACGCGCAAAAAGGCGTGGTGCGGCTGCTGATGCGGGAGGAAATCCCCGAGAGGACTGACCGGGAGATTATCTGGCTGCTCACCCAGCAGCTTACCCGCGCCTTGGAGAAGGACGGCGTGTATGGTGCGGCGAAGATAGTGGCGGACATCTTCACCTCCGAGCCGGAACAGGCGAAGGCTCTGGCGTACCGCCTGTTTACGATAGCTGAGCGCAAGGGTTGGGCGGCAGAAGCCTATGCCTACAACTCGCTCGTCATTAGCTGGCCGGACGTGCAGTCCAAGGCGGCGGATTTGCAATCGCAGAGGAACAACGGTAAGCAGACAACCCTGCTCGATATTTAGGACCAAGATTAACGGGAGGAAACGGCTATGGAAAACAGTAAAATTATCTCAGACGGGTTTGCCATTTTGAGGGATACGCTTGCTCCTTATATTGGCAGAGAGCTTGGTCTTGAATATGGCTCAAACATCTGGTGGCGCGAAGGCGTAATGAAAACGCTGCGGGATGACCAAAAGCGCAATCTGCCCGGGGAAGGGGACTTTGCGACACTGACGGATTCCCTTGACATAGCCAGGTGCCTGCTGCTGTTTGACATTCACTGGCAGTATGTGTTCAAGAAAAAACTGTCCATTGATCACCGCACCTGGGCAAAGGAACTCATAGGGTTCCGTAATCGCTTGGCGCATATCGGCGGCAATGATTTCTCCAATGACGACACTTGGCGCGCGCTCGATACGATGTCCCGCCTTTGTGAACAGCTGGATTCGGAGAGCGCGGAGGAGATCCGCGGTTTGCTCCGCACCTCCCGCTACGGCTCGGCTGACGGCTCTACTACCGTGACGGAAGCGTCCTCCGCTCCCGCGACCGCCGCCAGGATCAAGAAAGACGGCATACTGAAAGACACGCCTATCAGCGGGCTTCCAAGTTGGCGCGATGTTATCGAGCCGCATCCCGACGTGGCGCAGGGGCGATATAAGAACGCCGAGTTCGCCGCCGACCTCGCGCAGGTCGCTCGCGGCGAAGGCGCGTATGAGTACCGGGATCCGGTGGAGTTCTTTGCCCGTACTTATGTGACGGAAGGTATGACTGGGCTGCTCGAACAGGCACTCCGCCGTGTATGCGGCAAGGACGGCGAACCGGTCATCCAGCTTAAAACGGCGTTCGGCGGCGGCAAGACCCACAGTATGCTCGCGCTCTACCACATGATGCGCGGCCGGGTTTCCATCGGCAAAATCCCGAATGTGAAGCCGGTACTGAAACGCGCAGGCGTTACGGCATTGCCGAAAGCGAATGTGGCGGTTCTGGTCGGCACTGCCCTTGACCCGACCAAGAGCAAACGACCGAATAATATGCCAGGAATTACTATCAATACCCTGTGGGGCGAGATGGCGGCGCAGCTTGCAGAATCAGCAGGCAAGCCGAAGTTATATGATTATGTGAAAGAGTCGGACAAGAAAGGCGTATCTCCCGGCTCGGAAATGTTAAAGAACCTGTTTGATGCCGCCGCCCCCTGCCTTATCCTGATGGACGAGTTGGTCGCCTATGCCAAGAAGATCTATGGCGCAAGCGGACTGCCGGCGGGGACGTTTGACAACTTTATCTCCTTTATTCAGGAAGTGACGGAGGCGGCAAGGGCGAGCAAGAACAGCCTGGTGGTCGCGTCTATCCCAGAATCCGACATCGAAATCGGCGGCGAGGCGGGCAAGACTGCTTTGACAACCATAGAGCATATCTTTGGGCGTATGGAGTCCATCTGGAAGCCCGTCGCGGCAAACGAGGGCTTTGAAGTCGTGCGCCGCCGCCTGTTCCTTGACTGCAAGAACCCTGACGGGCGCGACGAAGTATGTGCCAGGTTCAGCCATATGTACAACGAGAACCAGAGCGACTTTCCGCCTGAGGCCCGCGAGGTGGAGTATCGGGGGCGGATGATTTCATGCTACCCGATTCACCCTGAAGTGTTTGACCGCCTTTACGAGGACTGGGCTACCCTGGAGCGTTTCCAAAGAACGCGCGGCGTACTGCGCCTGATGGCGGCGGTCATTCACGAACTGTGGATGGGCAACGACGCGAGTTTGATGATAATGCCCGGCTCTATCCCGCTCGACGTGCCGAATGTGCGCGACGAGTTGACGCGGCATCTCTCCGAAGGGTGGAACGCTCTTGTTGACCGGGAGGTGGACGGCAGAAACTCCATACCGTTCCGAAAAGACCAGGCCAATATACGATACGGCAGCAGATTAGCGGCTCGCCGCGTGGCGAGAACGGTTATGCTTGGAAGTGCGCCAACCGTCCGCGACCAGAATGTACGAGGGATAGAGTCCTCACGCATTCGCCTTGGCGTGGTTCAGCCCGGTGAGAACATCGCCAACTTCAACGATGCACTGAACACGCTGACCTCGTCACTTGCCTACCTTTACACCAATCCGTCGGGCGACCGCTTCTGGTACGATACCCGCCCGACTCTCCGTAAGACTGTAGAAGACCGCGCCACGCAGGTGTCGGCTTCCGATGTGGAATACGAAATCGAGACGCGCCTTCGCTCTCTGCGCAAGGAACGGCCGTTCGCAGGCGTTCATATCTGCCCGGCGTCCTCGCTCGATGTGCCGGACGAGCAGACTGCCCGATTGGTTATCCTGCGACCGGTGGACGAGTATAAGGCGGCTAGCCGGAACAACAACGCGATGACGGCGGTCGCGGACATCCTGAACAACCGTGGCAGCACGCCGCGCATCTATCGGAATATGCTTGCGTTCATCGCGCCCGACCAAGACCGGATGACCAGTCTTAAACAGGCGGCTCGGCTATACATAGCGTGGAAGTCCATCAAAGACGACAGCGAGGACTTGAACCTTGACGCGGCGCAGAACCGCGAAACCGAAAACAATCTCAAACGCGCCAACGAAACGGTGGATGCGCAGGTCAAGGAAGCCTACTGCTGGCTCCTGGTGCCGTACATCGACAGGAGCGCGGATATTAAGACCATCGTGTGGGACACCATCCGCATCAGCGGTGGCAACGAGAGCATTATCCAGAAGGCCGCCAAGAAGATGCTCCAGAACGAGGCAATTATCACGCAGTGGGCTCCAGCTCTCCTGCGGATGGAACTGGACGGCATCCTGTGGCGCGACTCCGACACCATTGCTATCAAGAAGCTGTGGGAGTACCTCTGCACCTACTGCTACCTCCCGCGCTTGGCAAACGAGGAAGTGCTAAACCAGGCAATCCAGACCGGGCTGAACTCCACGGAGTATTTCGCCTATGCGTCAGGCTTTGACGGCACCCGCTACATCGACCTGAAGTTCAACCAGTATGTCGGCATCGTCGAGCGGTCGGGCTATCTGGTCAAGGTAGGCGTGGCGCAAAAGCAGCTTGCCGAGGAAGAAGCAAAGCGTCGTGCCGAGGCGGAAGCGCGGTCGGGCGGCGGGGCGGTTATTCCCGCAGGATCGAGCGGCGAAACCGGGTCAACGGACCATACTGGGCCGAGAGACGAAAGTGACAGCGGCAGCGGTTCGCAAGAGGTTCGCGTAGACCCGACACCGGCGACTCCTAAAAACAAGCGGTTCTTTATGTCCGCCGACCTCGACACCATGCGGATTAACCGCGATGTGCAGAAGTACGTCGAGGAGATAATCCAGCACCTGATCACAGTTGATGGGGCAAGGGTAAAGGTATCGCTCGAAGTCGAAGCTGAAACCACTAATGGCTTCACACAACAAATCGTACGTACCATCTCCGAAAACTGCCGGACACTGCGGGTCAGGGATTCGGGGTTTGAGGAGTAGAGCGAAGAATACACTCCGCAGGAGGGTTTATGAGGATATCCTATGTTAAAGTTTCCAATTACAGGAACATCGACGGTATAACCGTCTGCTTCAACCCGGACTGCAATTACATCATCGGGGAGAACAATCTGGGTAAGAGCAACTTCCTGTCGCTCCTTGAGACGGTGTGCAGAGGCAAGGGGTTTGATGAGAAGGATTTTGCCGATCCGGAAAAGCCAATTGAGGTTGAACTGGATGTTCAACTGCTCCCTAATGAGCAGGGCTTTTTCGGCGACAACTTTTCGCCGGAAGATGCTTCTTTGCTGAAGATTCGTTATCGTCAGACCATCAAAGAAGCCTACCCGACTATCATCAGTGCCGACTCAAATGAGAGCATACAGGCAAGGCTCATCAGGAAAATCAACTTCCTGAAGTACGAGACCACATCCGTTCCGAGCAGAGAGCTGCGCCTTGATTCGCAAAAAGGCGCGGGGCTTCTTATCAACGGAATCATCGAGAGGTTCATTGCCGACGGCGGTCCCACTTTTCTGAACGATGAGCGGGTCGGCAGCTTAATGGAGTTCATCAATGGGCATCTAGGCAAAATACGCAGTTTCCGCGACTACTCCATCAAGGCGACGGTTGCCCCAAATCCGACGGAAATGTTGACAAGCCTTTTCTATTTGTCCGACGGGGATAGGAAGATTGATGCGACGGGAAGTGGCATTCAGTATATGGCTATGGCGTCGATAAACATCCTGTGCCAGATAATGGAGTTGTACAAAAGTAAATCTGCCCCGTTCGATGAACAGTTATATACCGATGACAGCGGCAAAAAGCTGTTACCACTCGTGCTGTCGATTGACGAGCCGGAGGTTCACCTGCACCCCTATCTTCAAAGGTCGCTAATCGGTTACTACAAAAGAATTCTGCGTAACGAGGATACCGAGTTCGCTGAACTGTTAAAAAGTTGTTTCGGTGTAGATGGCATCGATGGGCAGTTTGTTATCGTCACGCACTCGACGGATGCATTGGTCGGGGATTACCGCAACCTTATCCGCTTCTACAAAGACGGGGATAAGACTGCGGTCATCAGTGGCTATGCCTTGCGACCGGTTGAGAGGTCAAGTAACGAGAGGCGGATTAAGACTGAGAACGAAAAGCACCTCATTATGCACTTCCCTGAAATCAAAGAAGCGTTCTACGCCAAGTGTGCCGTGCTGATTGAAGGCGAAACAGAATACGGATGTATTCACGCCTTTGCCGACAAGATAGGCGTGGCGTTGGACGATTATGGAATATGCGTGATAAACGCACGAGGCGAAGGCTCTATTAAGCCACTTCGCGAGTTGCTTACGCTGTTTGCCGTACCGAGCATCGCCGTTTATGATGGGGATGTTAAGGCAGGGCATACCGCTGCTGCCGATGAATTCTATACAAATGAACTATGCTTCGAGATTGAGATTGTTAAGACACTATTCGCCGACGATAAGGCTTCGATAGTTCGTAAGATAGCTTTGGATTTGGACAGCAAAGCTGAATCAGTGGAAATGGATGAAGACTTTGTTCGTAAGCACTTCAAAAAGATGAACGTAGATATATCCGGCTACACACCTAAAAAGCTGTCCGATGTTGACGAGAGCGATGAGGTTGAGTTTTGCCGTATGTATTCAGCGTGGTTTATGACTAAGAAGGGCGTTCTCCTTGGGCGTATTGTCGGCGAGTCACTTCCCGCTGATCTTATCCCCGCTTGCTACAGCGACGCGATAAAGAAAGCGCAGGAGGTGGCGACCAATGCCTAACGCCAATCTTGCGGAAATAAAGGGAAAAATCTCTGCACAGCATGAAGGAGATGAGAAACAGCTCGAGGTCATTTTCTCAGACAGCCCTCGACTGATTGTCGAAGCACCTGCAGGTTACGGAAAGACCACGACGATGATTAGTCGCATTGCGTACCTGTTTGCATCTGGCGGCATACCAAACCCCAAGCGTATCCTTGGTCTAACTTTCAGCGTAAATGCCGCACTAAAGGTCAAGCGCGAGGTCGCCGAAAAGCTGCCCGCCCTGCTTGGCTCACAGAACAGCCCGGTAGCTTTGGGAGAAAAAGTCGCTGTAACGAACTATCACGGGTTCTGCAAGGGTGTTCTGAAAAAATACGGATATCTCATTGCAGATGCCTTGCGGAAGGATGTCAACCTGTTCAGAGCGATTGGTGAAAGCGACATCGAAAAGCAACCGAGTCTGAAAACGGCTCTGTCAACGGATGAGTACGAACAACTCAAATCCGTGGAAGCCGCCGTCAAAGAGGCGCGTGTCCCCGATTCTCAGACAATCCATGGTTACAATGAGATAGTCATCAAAAAGTTACTGCCGCTAGAGTTCATTACCCACAACGCGGTGATTCTGTTTGTGTTGGAAATGTTCAGCCGCTTCGCCGAAGTGAGGAAGTTCTACCAGAGCTACTATCCGCTTATCGTTGTTGATGAGTTTCAGGACACAAACTGCATCGCGTGGAGTTTGCTTGAAGCGATTATATCCGACCGCTCACAGTTGGTCTTCCTCGGCGACCCGCTACAGAGGATTTATGGTTTCATTGGTGCATTGCCAAACATAATGACCGCAGTTGCCGATAAATACGGTATGACAAAAGTGGCACTATCCAAAAACTATAGGTTCCGCGACAATCTTGAAATGCTTAAACTGGATAGGAACATCAGGGAAAACGCTGCTACTTGCTTTGCGCCGACTATCCAAGACGAAGATGTTGCGACGCTACCCGCATTTTGGGGCAGTACCCAGCAAGACGAGGCACAGCAAGTCGTGGCGAAAGTGCATAGCCTGATGAGCGAAAGCACTGACAAAATCGCTATACTTTTCAGGGGTCGTGGCAGAAACGCCGAAATTGTAGAGGCTGAACTTGCCGACAAAAATGTGCCATACTTCTATGGAATGTTCACCGACGAAGATGCCGACTACATTGACTTTCACAACAAGTGCCAAGAAATGTTTATAAAACGGTTCGGGAAGTCGAAGAACATTAACAAGAAGGCTTTAACTGCTTTCTCGGATAGCGTGAAAACGGCGTATGCGTCAGCAACTGGGAAAACCATCGACTCGTTGCTCCGTTTGCTCGATGCCCTTGCAGAGAAGGTATCCATTGATTACGCCGACCTTTTGTCTGAGGATAAGTACAATCTGCTGTTGGACATTTTTGAGAATCGGCAGTTGAAACAGGCAATGGAATATGTGGATTCGCAAGTCATACTCTCCACCGTCCACGGCGCAAAGGGTCTCGAATGGGACTATGTTACCCTTTGTGATGTGGAGCAATGGGTTCTTACGTTTATCTGCCGCTCTTGTACCAGTTCCGATAAGAACAACTCATCTATCTTTTATTGTCGCCTACCACAGACGATTCCTGCCGATATGAAAACCACTATACTGGATGACCTTTGTGTTTTTTACGTCGGATTGACAAGAGCCAGAAAGCAAGCGTACATTTCAGCGAGTGCCGAACGGTTCAATGCACAGGGACGGCAATTCACAAACGGGAAGATTTGCTGCTTAGCATTGGTCAATGGTGTAAAACTGGTTAAGGCAATATAGTAACGAGTTTGGGTCTTCCGAAAGCTCAATTATCACCCGCTTGGGTTTAAAACCAGCCTGCATCTCTTTCCGGGCGATGGTATTTTTCGCCCTCCACCCGGCAAACAGGGTATTCATGCTCGCTGTATAGGCTGTGAACTCGGGGTGTTCGAGAATGGTCAGCTTTGAATGGGGTTGCCAGTCATGGCTGGCAGTCGATGGGGTTTTTACACTATCTGGGAATAAGGGTTAAACATAAGGCAGTCTTTGAAGGAATGTCTACATCTTAAAGTGGCGGTTCTCGCGCATCACTCAGCTATGATTAAGTTCTACCTAGAGGCCTTCGGCCCAGGTTAATAGCTACATCTTAATTATGTACACATTACAAAAATAGTAAATAAACAGCCACTCAAGTATAATGGGTGGCTGTTTTGTTTTAGTCGAACCCCCGGACGATAAGCGGGGGTTCGTAAGCAGGGAGCGCGAAGCGGAGCGAGCTGCGAGTCGCTTATCGTGGCTAGGGACTCCCCCCCCCGCCTCCACCAAAATTTGGTAAGTGCCTAGGTCTTGTGACCTAGGTTTTTTACTTTTTTAGTGGAGAAGGGTTCGACGTGGTTAAAGGAATCCACGGCGCTATGGGCAAGTGAATAGTTTAATCGCCGAACCCTCAATTTTTTAGTCAATCTTCCACGCAGTCAACCGTTCTGATACTGTTAATCGAGGGCAAAATAAAGGTTCTTTTCCAAACTTTGAATTTTACAATGGGAACGGGTTGGGTAGATTTGTCACCATCTCCAGAATCATATTCCGAAACACAATGTACGAAAGTGTACGAAAATATATTGATTTGAGGCTTGCGATATGCTACTATTTCTATATGATGTACGGAGTTGTACGAAAAACTAGCGAGGTGTCTATGTGAAGGCAGACTTAATAGAAAACCTAATAGTCGCTCATTGCAGCGGTGATGAGAGCAAATTTAAAGATGCCATTGAGATATTAGCTGGAGATGAAGAAAAGAAAGGCAATGTCCCGTTGGCTCGGAGAATACGAAATGCCTATAAACTAAAGAAAGTATCAGATAAGAGGAGTATCGAAACTCCTCTTGATACTATGTCTTTTTCTCCTCAAATGGCGCAGGGATCTGCCCCGCGAGACAAAGACAGTTTACTGGAGTTGTACGAAATTGTAGAATCTAACGTCAGACTTAGCGACGTCATACTTTCGGACAGCCAGAAACAGATCATAGAACAAGTGATTTCTGAACAAAAGAACTCAGATGAGCTCCTTAAGCATAATATTGCTCCATCAAATCGCCTTTTGCTTTGCGGGCCGCCCGGATGCGGTAAGACAATTACGGCTTATGCTATTGGCAATGAGCTTTCTATGAAAATTGCTTATGTTCGATTAGACGGATTAATTTCATCGTATTTGGGACAGACGAGTACAAACTTAAGAAAGGTGTTTGACTCTGTACGAAATCAACGCATCATCCTCTTCCTGGACGAGTTTGATGCGATAGCGAAAAAAAGGGATGATTCAAACGAATTAGGAGAACTCAAGCGCGTTGTTACTACATTGCTTCAAAATTTTGACAACATGCCAAACAATGTGTTCCTAATAGCAGCAACCAACCATGATCATCTGCTTGACCCAGCAATCTGGAGGCGTTTCAATGTAACCGTAACACTGGATTTGCCAAACAATGAACAGAGACAGACGCTTTTTAAGAAATGGCTTAGCGAGCATGATGTCGACATCAAACTTGATTATGCTCTTTTAGCTAAAATCTCCGAGGGTTTGAACGGTGCACAGATAAAAGAGTTAGCGAATGCGACCGTTAAAAAATATTTTATAGAAAAGCATTTGAAAACTGAGGATGTTACCATCATCCTCTTGCAACAACTCACTAAGTATTCCGGCGACAACGAAGAGGCAATGAAAGTAATTGTTGATATGATCGAACGTGGGGTATCGACCAGGCAGATTGCCAAAGCGCTCGGTACACCACATACAACTTTGGATTATCAATTAAAGAAATATAGGGGGAAATCAGATGAGCAATGATGATATTAGATTCCATCTGTGGATACCGCGGGAGGAAGTCGATGAGCTTGAGAAAAAACCAATGGCCATATCCGTTGATCGAGGCCTTGACTTTTCATTACATGGCAATACCTTATCTCAAGGGTTGCAGGAGGTTATGACAGCATATTCAAATCTCCAAAATGACTCCCTCAGCGAAGAGGATATCATGGTCTTCAAAATGGTGTTACCAGAGGGTGAGGATATTTATGCCAAGCGCGATATCGCCGAAAAAGAAGGTCTGAAAATCAATGCAATCAAAGACAAACGGCACGCGATTGTAAGCACGAACAAATCAATGTTTCAGAGACTTCAAGACCGTGTTGGCACATATCGGGATTCGGGTAGCCTAAAGCACTTTCAATACGTCGAGGAATTTGAGCCGTTTTCGACGGAAGAAAAACAAGCTCGGTCGTTAAAAAAATATTTGGCAGAACAAAAGGATAGCTTGACTGTCGATGTGCAAATGATGTTTATCCCAAATCTTTCAGATGAAATTCAAGACAAAGCGGCAAGGCGGTTGACAGTAAAAATCAAAGAGATGGAAGGCGCGCTACAAGCCGAACCGTACAAACTGTCTGACGGGACAACGGTTGTAAGAGCTGTCATCCCAATCAAAAATCTTGAGGCGGTCTCTGGTGATGCCGTCATTTACAGAGTAGAGCAAACCTCGTTTTTTCAGGTTAGCCCAAGCGGATTAAATCTATTCGGGTCTGAGATGGGCCTTTCTCCAGACATCGATATTAACGCCCTGCCTGCTGTGGCTGTATTGGATAGTGGCGTGAATTTCCCAGCGAATTTTTCTGCCTTGGTACCCGTTCACTGGCAAGCAAGCAGTTGTAAGGGTAGCGGCGGCCCGCATGGTACTGCGGTAGCAAGCAAAGTCGTTTTTGCCCATATCGGAATGCAATTGGCAGAGCCATACCTTACTCCGCGGGCTAAAGTCATAGACTGTGATATCTACGGATCGGATACAAAAGTCCCGTCAGACGTTATGGCAAAACGGATTGATGAGGCAGTTTCAGCCTTCGCAGAGTTCTGTAAGATATTCAATCTTTCCACTAATGCAGCCCGTCCGATTGACGGAGACGAATTGAGTATCATGGGTTACCAGCTCGACAGCCTTATGAAGCGATACGGTATCAAGTTTGTGATTTCTGCTGGAAACCATGAACTTGCAAAATCGAGTAGTTCTTTGGAGGAAATACTCGAAGACGATGATATCCGTGTCGCAGAACCAGGGGATGCAATGCTTGGAATAACCGTGGGCGCGGTGGCTGGAATAACTCATAATAACGCATTTAGCGAAGCGAATGTAATAACTGCTTATTCACGGACAGGCCCTGGTTTTGCTGGCTTTTACAAACCAGATCTCGTTGCGTATGGCGCAAATCTCTGCCATGACCTCACGGTTCCCCGCGATCCTTTTTCCATTGTTATGGCACCAAACGGCAGACTTGCTGTGGACTGCGGAACATCTTTTACAGCACCTGTTGTGGCTGGAGACTTGGCAGAGCTGCTCGATGTCACCCCAAACAGGGACGTGATGTTGGCTCAGGCTCTTCTCTATAATGGCGCGCAGCATTTGTGGAACACAAAAAAGATAACACAAGAAGAAGCCGATTATATTGGCAATCACTACGGCAGGGGATTATCGTCGCCGCAAAATTGCAAATACTCTTCGCAATATAAGGTGTCTTTTTTGCGATCAGGTTCTCTTAAACGCCTTATAAAAGAACATGTCAAATTCTTGATGCCCTCGCCCCAGGCAGCACTAAGAGGCAACAACACAACGAGAGTAACCATTACATGCATGACAAATCCACCCATCGATAAGACGAAAGGAAGCCAATATCTCGGAGCATACATATCGGCCTCGCTTCACAAATTGGACAAGAACGGGAATCTGAAGGTCGCTAACCCGAAAGTAAGCGATAACCGTACCAAATGGGATACCTGCTATCATTTTTCTAATACATTCTCAGGTTTTACGTCAGGCGATTGGGAGGTATGGTTAGATTTGAGCACACGCTGGGGTACTGAAAATGACGATGAAATTCCATACGCGCTTGTCATTACAATCGAAGATTTAACGAAAACGAATGACATCTATGCAGCTATTATGGCAGAGGCCGCAGGGCGCTTCCAGCCAATAACTTCCGTGAGAGTACCAGTCAGATAACGAGAATGCCACACTTCAGAGGTGGCATTCTCGTTATCTTTGACTCTTAATGAAGGCAATATAACGTTTAACTTCCTCGAGCTCTTGTTCGGTGAGCTCGGTTATGTCTACGGCCGAAAGTTTTGATTGCGATGCAGACATCAACTCAGATAGTTCCCCGCTCTCTGGCTCATTTAAATATCCTGCAGCAACCATAATTTCATTGTAAGGAACATTCAATGCATCAGATATTGCCTTTAATATTTTCGGAGATGGTTGCTTACGGTTGCCGTCTTCAATGCGTTTTATTTCTGTATGACTGATTTCAGCCCTTTCAGCGAGTTTTCGGACAGACATTCCTCGCTCTTCTCGCTTTGACTTTATATAAGATGCTAACGCATTCAAAATGTGACCTCCTTCCGTGTTGATATAACAATAACACAATCGGAACCTAAAGGCAACAAATTTCAGAAAAAGTGTTGACAAAGAGTCCCACGAATTGTACAATAAAATGGAACCTAAAGGTTACAAATATAAATAAGGAGACGATTAGTAATGGGCGAAAAAAAGAAATTAGTCACAATCTACGTGGAAAGCACGCCTCATGAATGGTCGATAGGGGAAATTACATACGCCGAAGTAGTTACCCTTGAAGTGCCGGATTATCCGCAGCATCCCGAAATCACTTATTCTGTTACGTATTCAAGAGGTCATGGCAACAAACCGGAAGGAACACTTTCGCCCGGCGGAACTGTAAAAGTTAAAGAAGGAATGAGATTCAATGTTTCAGAAACTGGTCAGTCATAATGACGATATTAAACGTTTAGTGGATAAGGGATACGCTGTTGGCTTCGATAGCGGCTATCTCGTTATACGGGATATCCCTTACGTAGATCAAGAACTAAAATTGCGGATAGGTGCGTTCGTATCCAAGCTTGTGTTCGTTGATCAAAATAAAGTTACACAAGATGATCACCAAATCTTTTTTGCGGGCTCTGTTCCGTATAATCTTAATGGCAAGCCTATCCCCAATCTTGGAGGCGGCACTACACATCTTGCTTTAAGCTATAACAGCAAGGATGTAATTGTGGAGCGCTCGTTCTCAAATAAGCCGCGTGTTAATGGCGTATTAACAGGATTCAAGGATTTCTTTGAAAAGATCGAAAGCTATGTTACTGTTATTTCTGGACCGGCTATGGAGAAATATGATATTACTCCATATACATACAGAACTGTTGAGCAAGTACATGAAGATTCAGTATTCAAATTCCAGGACACACTTACCTCCAGAGCGGAGATAGCTGACTTAACCGTAAATTTTAAGGATGATGTTATTGCGGTAATAGGTCTTGGGGGCACCGGTGCTTATGTTTTTGATTTTATTGTAAAGACGCCAGTCAAAGAAATTCGCGCCTTTGATTTAGACCCATATTATGTTCATAATGCGTTCCGTTCTCCAGGTAGACTCCAAGAGGATGAACTCAGCAAACTAAAAGTTGAGGTTTTAGGTTCGAGATATGAAAATTTTCGCTATGGACTAAAGACTGAGCCAAAATTCATCGACGCGACTTGTCAGGATGAATTGAATGGTGTGACCTTTGCATTTGTATGCGTTGATAAGGGAACCTCACGTGCTGGCATTATTGATCTTTTAACATCCATGAAAATACCATTTATTGATGTGGGAATGGGGCTAAAGCGAAAAGATGGGAAGCTAAAAGGAATGATTCGCACCTCTTATTTTTCTACTGATGAAGATCAGATTATGGAAGGAAAGAGCCGGATCCCGTTGACCGACAATCCTGATAATGTGTATAAGACCAACATTCAGATTGGAGAACTTAATGCACTTAATGCCTGTTTGGCGGTTATAAGATATAAACAGTTACGAGGGTTCTACACAGAAACCGTGGATAGTTATGAACTATTATTTAATATTTCTGATATGACTATGGCGGGGAGTGATTCAACTGACAACCGGAATGATGAAGATTAAGATACAACGAGTAACACAAATACCTAAAGAACTGGAGCCTGGAGTGCTTTATGTATCCGAGGAATTTGGTACTGCCGCTCATCTTTGTGCATGTGGGTGTGGCGCTAAAATCCGCACTCCATTAGGTCCTACAGGATGGACTTTTTATGACACTCCCGCCGGACCAACCCTTCGCCCTTCTGTGGGTAACTGGCAGCAACCATGTAAATCGCACTATGTTATAAACAAAGGTCAAATCATATGGGCTGCTAAATGGTCAGATGACCAAATTAAGGCAGGACGTGCTGCTGAGGAATTGCGACGGAAAGCTTATTATGATAATTTGTATAAAAATAAGGGCATCTTAAGGAGAATCTGGAATTGGCTCAAGAGTTTGTTTAGTTAAATAGTATTATATCACTAATGAACGACCGTAGGCTGGGAATCGAATCGTCCCACCGGCTCCAAAAATTGATAAAACCGGCCCATCGTTTTTTCAATTGCGCACAGGACTATGTGTAACTGATATAAAGAAATTTTGCTCTATGTCTGGAAAATAGCCTGCATCTAAATTGGACACACATTACATAAAATGTCGAGTAGGCCAGCTGGTTAACGGCTGGTTTTTGCTTTTAGGGGGAGATTGGGTTCGATGAGGCTGCTAAATGCTTTTATCCAATTGGTTTTACAGATAACAGTCCATCGAACCCTTAGTTTCATTGTCAAACATCGTTGTGGGTAGTTTCGTGGATGCTGTTAATTTAGAGTGAAATAAGACGTCTTTTCTAAGATTGTAATCTGTTGATTTGCTTCATCAGAATCAATAGTGAGCTTAAATTTTAGCTTATAAGTTTGGGCTATGGGATCGTAGGTAATCAAGCTCACATATTGCCTTAAAAGGCTGTGTTGAAAATCTGGAGGTTCAATTTTGATTCTTTGGATAAAGTCTTTGAGTTTTTCCCGTATAGCTTTGATTTGATCTATGGATAAGTCTGGTTCAGTAATGAGCTTGTTGGTTTCAGAACGTTCCCTTTTGAGTTTTTGAAGATCTCTTTTTAGTTCACCAATGTATTGAGCAACATAATTACCTAATTCAACCGAACCAGTCTCACTCTTGGCTAAATCAATCCTCCGGTTAAGATGCTTAATTTCGTCATCCAACCTTGCCAACTGAAACGTAATGTCCCTATTCTGGTATTCTACATAGCGTCTAATTTCCTCCTCAAGGCTTTCTGGGAAAGATAGAAGGGTAAACTCACGAATAAGGCAGTTTAGAACTGCGGTTTCCAGTTTATCTTTAGAAACACTATTCCGTTTACAGGTTTTTGAGCCTTTACGGTGGTATGTTCCACAATGGTAGTACCGAGTATAGCCACGAGTGCGCTTGCTATTAGAACCGGTAACCATATTAACCCCACAATCAGGACATTTTAGTAGACCCCTTAATATAAAAGGGGAAGGTCCTGAAGGGTTAAAGGCACCTCCCAATGGGCTTCGTTCTTTTCCTTTGGTAGTCACTAAATTGAAAGTATCTCTATCAATTATGGGAGGATGAGAATCAGCGACGACAATCCATTCATTTTGCGGCTTTTTCTTCTTACCGTAATTAACATAGTCGTGTCTGTTCCATGTTCTTCGCCCAATATAAACGTCATTATGAAGAATGGTCCAAACTGTAGAAAAACTCCACGTTATTCCTGTAGGAGAAGGAATGTTCTCGGAGTTTAAGATGTTTGCAATGGACTTATATCCCTTATTTTGACGGATATAAAGATCGTAAATTCTTCTTACCGTATTGACCTCTTCATCGGGTCCTAACACCCAAACAGATTTAAAATTACCACGGCTATCCCTTATCTTCCCGATTCGATAAGCATACGGCGGACTTCCTCCATTGTGAAATCCCCGTTTTGCGTTTTCGGTCATTCCTTTCCTGACTTCCGTCGCCAGGTTCATGTTGTAAAATTCCGAGATGACCTCCATCATGCCTTCTAAGAGAAAACCATGTGGGGTTTCGGGATCGGTTTGTTCGGTGATTGAGTAAACGAGTACTCCTAATTTCTTCAATAGGGTTTTGTAAATCACATGATCTTCTCTGCTGCGGCTGAAACGGTCAAATTTGTGGACGATGATGGCGTTGAAATGGCGATTTTGTTTCCTCGCCATAGCGATCATCTTCTGGAAGGCTGGTCGATCGGCGGTTTTGGCGGATTTAGCCTCATCGATATACTCTCCTACCAGTTTCCAACCCTTGTCCTGACAGTACTTGCGGATGGCCTTCAGTTGGGCGGGGATGGATAGCTCTTTCTCTGCTTGTTCTTTGCTCGATACCCTTGCGTAAGCAACTACTCTGAGTTCTTCCATCTTCGGCTCCTTTCTGCGGTAAAAATGAAAGAACCCCTCAGCTTGTGGGCTTTGGGGTTCTTATTATGTTTCTTATACCGTTGTTTTTTGTTGTATTCCCACATTTTAGAAGGAATATTGAGATTTTAAGCGAAATTTATGGAATAAAAGGATATAGAAGCAATGATGTCATAGTCATCTCTAATCTGGGAAGTTGAAAAAGGTCGTCTGTAGGAAAGAAGGTGAAATCGAGTGTTTAAACCGGATAATCCAATTCAATCTTACCAAGAGGATAGCTTAGGAAGATCTCCTTTTGCTAAATCTTTTGGCAATGCTGTCCTTAACTATAAAGAAAAAGATAGTATTATAATTGGTCTTTTTGGCGAATGGGGTTCTGGAAAGTCCTCAGTAATTAACATGACTTTAGAGCATATAGAGATGGTTAATGAAAGCACCGCTCATGATAAGAAACCTATTATTGTAAGATTTAACCCCTGGAATTATTCTGATCAAAATCAACTTATTACACAATTCTTTAAACAACTATCAGTAGTGCTCAGGCGACCGGATTATGCAGGTAATGCTAAAAAAGCAGGAGAAAGGTTAGAAATATATGCCAGGTTTTTTGAACCATTATCTTTGATACCAACTGTTGGTCCTATTGCAGCTATAATCTCTAAAATTTTTAAAGGTATAGGAAATGCAACAAAAGGTTGGGGCGATCTTAAAGCAAATGACTTAAATGCTATAAGAGCAGAGATAAATGAATTGTTAAGCAAACAACCTCATAAAATTATTGTTGTTATTGATGATATTGATCGTCTCAATAATATTGAGATTAGACAAATTTTTCAGTTAATCAAATCTATTGGAGATTTTCCAAATACAATATATTTGCTTGCTTTTGATAAGAATGTTGTTATAAAAGCATTAGACGAAGTGCAAAAGGGTCCTGGTCAGGAATATTTAGAAAAAATGGTTCAAATTCCTTTCGAGATCCCACTGATTTCTAAACAGGAATTAGCGCAACTATTGTTTAGCCGGCTCAATGAATTAATTAAAGATATACCTGAGAACAAATGGGATCAAACGTATTGGGGTAATATATATCACAGCGGATTGAAGTATTTATTTAAAAATATAAGAGATGTTACACGTTATATTAACTCATTACGATTCGGCTT
The DNA here is from genome assembly GCA_013178275.1 of Bacillota bacterium. Classification (GTDB taxonomy): domain Bacteria; phylum Bacillota; class Ch66; order Ch66; family Ch109; genus Ch109. The sequence continues at coordinate 196,611 of JABLWZ010000003.1, forward strand.
TGAGATGGTCAAAGACGAGGTAAATGCAATAGATTTTCTTGCTATTACTGGAATTCAGGTTTTTATTCCAGAGGTCTATTATGGCATAAGAAATAATAAAGAAGTTTTTTCTGGAGTATATTCAGATTATAGAAGAGAAGGCGGAACGAAAGAAGAAGATAAAAAAATTTGTAATGAGATAATTAGCAAGGCACATGAGCTGCCGCAAGAATTATTAAAGGATTTATTGAAAAGGTTATTTCCAAAGCTAGAATCTATTTATGATAACACTAATTATGGCTATGATTGGTTGGATAGTTGGAGGAGAAATTGCCGAATATGTAGTCCTGATATTTTCGATACATATTTTAGGCTTTCTATTGCTAAGGGAGAAATCTCCCAAAGAGAGATTGAGACGATCTTGTCTTTAGGAAATAGTCCTGATTTGTTTGCTGAAGCTCTTTTAAAACTCGAAGATGAAAAAATAGTACGATTTCTTGACCGATTAGAAGATTATACGCGAAACCATATTCCAGAGGAAGACATAGAATCTATTATTACGGTTTTGATGGATATTGGTGATTTGTTCCCTGAAGGCGATTCCGGATTTTTTAGGACAGATACACCGATGAGGTTACTTCGTATATTTTATCAACTCAGTCATCGTTTTGATAACCACGAAACTAGATTCAATATTTTTAAACGTGCTATAGAGAATTCTACAAGAAGTTTATTTACAATCGTTCATGAGGTGGGCGTACAGGATCAGCAACACGGCAAATATGGATCTAAAGAAACTCCGGAGCCAATAGATAGTCTAACTGTAAACTCAGAACAACTTGAAGAATTGGAAAGGCTTGCTTGCAATAAAATTGAAGATTGGTCTAAAGATGGTAGATTAGCAGGACATAAACATTTGGTTTCTATTCTTTATAGATGGAGAGAATGGGGGCAACTGGACAGAGTAAATAATTTTGTAAGTAATATGATAATGAACGATGGTGGTCTGATTGATTTTATAACCAGCTTCTTAAGTAAATCTATAAGTCATAGTATGTCAGATTATGTTGAAAAAATAAATTGGCGAATTCACCTTAAAAATGTTGAGGAATTTGTAGATTTAAAAGAAATAGAGCCACGAATAAGGAAGATATTTTCTAGTTCAGATTATCAGTACTTAGATGAACGGAAAAAACTTGCTATAAAAACATTTTTGGATACTTTTGATGGAAAAATAAGAGATCCTTTCTAAAAAAACTGAATGATCACATATTAAGATATTCGGTTAAGATATGGAAGAAAAATTTTGGGCGAGGCTGATTAAAGGAGAACGATGACGTTGATTGATATAAGTATCGAATTTAGTTATCCTGGTATCCCAAAGGTATTATCAGGTGTGATTATTGAGGGGCCTTTTAATCATGGAAGTTGTAGTTACTGTTATAAGCAAGATTGTTTAGCTTGGAAAGTATATATTCTTGAGTTTGATTTTAGTGTTGATGTAAATGAGTGTTTAATTAAATAGAATAATAATTACTTGAATGAGGTGTATAATGGGCCAAATCAATTACTTATCTGTCTCCCAAGTGGCCGAGGAACTCCAGGTCAGCTATCAGAAAGTGCTCTACATGATCAGGACGGGGAAGCTGCCGGCTGAGAAGGAAGGGAAAGCTTTTAAGATCCCTGCTAACTATCGGGAGGTTTTGGTAGAAGTAAGGCCCAGGAAGAAGATGGCTTCCAAGAAGTCTGCTGCTAAGGGTAAGCAGGGGAGGGCTAAGCAAGAAGTCGTGGTTGGGAAAGATGCTTTAGTTAATAACCTGGCAAAGGCAATCCAGGAACTGGTGAAGTTCCAGGTTGAAAAAGCTTTGGGGAACAAGAAGGTAAGGATATAAAGTAATACATTGGTCAACTAATTCTCTTTTGTATTTTGCTGACTGAATAAGTGATGAGATTCCTCGGTGATAGCCTGCCTGAAAAAACTATCAGTTTATTTACAAGGCCTGGTACTGCAATCTTCTTTCCTCTCATAAGGGCTTTATAACCATAATCTGCAACCGATTTAGCATCCGCTACCGGTAAACTCTTAAACAGTTTTGAATCTTGCAGAGAAGAAGCTTCAACAATACCTGTTTGGGTTGGACCGGGACAAAGTGTCGTGACGGTAATTCCGGTTCCCTTCAATTCGAAAGCGATGGCCTCCGAAAAGGATAGGATATAAGCCTTTGTAGCGTAGTATACGGCCATCAACGGACCGGGGCAGAAGGCCGCGGTGGAAGCGACATTGAGAATACGGCCGGTTTTACGCCTGACCGCCCGATCCAAGAACAGCTTGGTAAGGTGGGTCAGCGAGGCAACGTGGATCTGGATCATCCGATCCTGTCTCTCCCATTCTGCATTATGAAATTCGTTAAAATCAGCGACCCCCGCGTTGTTTACCAGGACATCGACAACGATGTTCCGGTTGTCGATCTCAGAATAGATCTCTTCCGCTGCGGATGGAATGGACAAATCTTTTGGGATAACCGTCACATCAATATGATGCTCTTTCACGAAATCGTATTTTATTTCATTCAACCTGGATACGTTTCTTGCTACAAGGACCAGATCATACTCATCCTTTGCGAATAGCTTGGCAAGCTCGTAGCCGATGCCTCCTGAAGCCCCGGTTATTAGCGCTGTTTTCTTCAATCAATTACCCTCCAATTTGAACCAAGAATTGGCTCTATTTATTCTTCTCTAGCTCGTCTATAAAGGCATTGATGACATTTTTTATAACTTTTCCGATGATCCAACCCGTTCCGGGAAACTTTGGAGTGAATGTAGCTGTCCACTTTATCATAGTGCATTTTCCATCGGGCTTAAACTCAGCCCTCCCTAAATAGTCCTTTATCGGGGCTCCAGAAATCATTCTATAAGTGAAGTTGTTAGGGGAATTTATTGCTTCCAGGCGCTCACGGGCGATAGCTTTCCCGATAGTAATAGTACGCTCCGCTCCCACTCCATTTGCCTCCGGATCACCCTCCTTTTCGATAACTACTGTAATTGAAGGCCCCGGAGATTCTAAAAAGTTACCAGCTACGGCCCAAACTTTTTCATGGGGTACATTAATTGTCCGTTCTATGCTTAGAGATGCCAATTTGATTTTTCCCTCCTTTTCTTTACAGCTATTAATTTTATATTACAATAATTCACACGTATTTAATAGATAACAATAGCGATAAGTATCGAGATTGAAAAAATCTAGTCCAAGCTTAAAATATGCGCTAAAATCAATCTAATACGGTAAAAGGGGGATTAATCTTGAACAGAAAAGACTTAATCAAAAAAATGGCAGAGAAGACCGGGTTCAAAAAGAAGGATGTAGAATTGGTCCTGAAAACATTTACCGAGACGGTCGGTGAAAGCCTTGCTTCGGGAGACAAGGTACAGTTAACCGGGTTCGGTACTTTTGGTGTAAGGGACTCTAAACCTAGAGTGGGACGTAACCCTCAGACCGGCGAAAAGATTAAGATAAAGGCCAGGAAGAGCCCTTATTTAAGGGTAGGTAAAGGGTTAAAGGAAGTGGTTCAACCAAAGGTTGTAGTAGCCAAGAAAGCTGCTCCCAAGAAAAAGGGAAAATAGATAAAGGTAAGGGAGGCTGGGCAACCAGCCTCCTTTCTCTATTCACAGAAAGACATAAATAGGGCTATAGAAACATCCTGATATCCAGGATGTTTTTTTCTAACCTGGGATTAAAAGTGGAGATTTAGAAAACCCAGTATCCCCACCCCCAGAAAATAATCAAAAGGCAGCCCCGCTCCGAACTTTACTCAAAGGCACTGGTTTCCAGTACAAATCCCGCTCAATCGGTAGCCCTAGAGGCCCTTTAGCCGATTTCAGTTCATCCAGCGAGAAATATCCGAGTTCAGTCTCGAACCCACGAACCAGGCCAAAGAATAATCGATCTGTTGGATCGTACTCTGTTGCGTACCACGTCCAGTTTGAGTCGGGCGTGAAAAATTTGACGCGAACCAGCGGATCTTTCTCTTTTTCGGTAGCGTAGAGTGGGGGAAGGGTATCGGCAATCTCTTTCGGGAGCAGTTCCATAAAAGCCTCCTTAAAATAATAAAAAACCCCAGCGTGTGGGGTTTGGGTGGATGAGATCGGGTTATTCTTGCTCAGGGTCTTTTTCTTTGTCCTGGTTTGTTTTCCTTAACTGTCTTTTAACCGTTTGTAGAGAACCTATTTTTGTCCCAGGAGAAATAAAGATCTTATTTTGCGTATCGTGGCTTGAATACTTGTTTCCATACCCAGATACATACAAATCATCTTTATGAAACAGGTCCAACAGTTTTCTGAGTATTGACATCCAGTTTACCTTTCTTAAAATCCGTCCAAGCAAATCTTTTAGTATCTCATTCTACCACATAACTAATGGCTAGGCTTCTAATTCTTGTTTCCCTCCTTTGCTAAAGTATTAGCCAGGCGCAAGTCCTGGCTTTGGGTTTACCTTTATAGGGTATTCATTTAATTTCTTATACCGTTGAATTGGCGGGTTGGATTATGCCTTTATAGCCTCCAGGTTGCTCTGTGTGGGCTTTGGATAGTGTGGATCGAGGGATTTTCGTTGTTATCGGTGGGTATGGTGATTGTGGAGTGAATCTGACGGCTACTTGATTTGTTTTATTCCTCGGGAAAATGTTCAAAAATACCTCCACCATCTCCACTTGTGCCTAAAGCCCTTGATTTAAGCGGGTTCCGGCGGTGGGGATAGAGGGTGGAGGTGGAGATAAAGGAAATTCGATATCTCCACCTCGAAAAAATAGTCAAAAGACTTCACGCTTTTAAATGCGCGAAGCTGTCGTGTTAGTAAAACCTTTTATTCGCTTTTAAAGTGAATCTGTTTTTAGATTTCTATATTGTTAATGCATATTCGTCAATACTTCTTTTTCCCTTTAAATGCTCTTGGGCAATCACCAATTGCATTTTATAAGAAAACAGATTAACCACATTGAGATAAAAAGATGGGAGAAAAGTGAAAGAGTGAGATAAATGCCCACTGATTCCTCTGCTTTCTCGGTAACCAGCAATTACCAGAAAAATGGAGCTTGAATTGCTTAAGTTTAACAAATTTTGTGTCTTGATAATGTGGGGCATTTAAGAGAAACTTTATTGGGTCTTTAAAAGATATTACCCCGCTAAACGGTGGAAAAAGCAGGAGCTAGGTTGAAAGAGAAAAAACACTGCGTCACAAACCGAAGGACTGAAGATTCAAGGCTTAATGAACCTAAGAAGGATACTGCAAAAGCTGAATATCCTATCGTTGCCATAGGTGCTTCCGCAGGAGGATTGGAAGCTCTGGTACTCTTCTTGGGTAATGTGCCTAAAAATAGCGGCTTGTCTTTTATTATCGTACAACACATGGATCCAATGCTTGAAGATCTTTTCGGGAATTTACTCCAGAGTATTACGACTATGAAGGTTGTTCAGGTCAAGGAGAACATGTCAATTCAGCCTAACTGCGTTTATATTATTCCTCCGAACAAGGATATGGCTATCCAAGACAGAGTGCTGCACCTTTTTGATTTTTCGCCTCATACCCTGCGTCTGCCCATAGATTTCTTTTTTCGTTCTCTGGCGGATGATCAGCAGGAAAAAAGTATCGTCGTTATCCTTTCTGGCATGGGTTCAGACGGTACAGCGGGGCTCAGAGCGATCAAGGAAAAAGGAGGCACGGTCTTTGTACAGGAACCGTCCTCGGCTGTATTTGACGGTATGCCTTGCAGCGCCATTGAGGCAGGCTTAGCAGACGTGATATGTTCGGCGAAAACTTTGCCGTCAGAGATCATTTCCCATCTTGAGCACAAACTTCTCATCGACAAGGATGACCCAAAGATGGCTGATAAAGCCCCGAGTTACATAGACAAGATTATGCTTCTGATACGGTCGCAGTCTGGTAATGATTTTTCTTCGTATAAAAAGAACACTATACAACGTCGGATTGAGCGGCGCATGGTTATTCATAACATTGACAGTATTGATACCTACTCTTGTTTTTTGCAAGAAAACCCTCAGGAACTCGAATTGTTATTAAAGGACCTTTTAATTGGGGTTACCAGGTTCTTTCGAGAACCGAAGGAATGGGAATTGTTAAAGAACAAAGTAATACCTGCACTATTGGCTGAACGGGCATCTAGTAATATGATTCGGGTATGGGTATCTGGCTGTGCTTCTGGCGAGGAGGCTTACTCATTAGCTATTTTATTCAAAGAGGCAATGGACCAATTTAAGCCTAGTCAAGAATTTTTCATGCAAATTTTTGCCACTGATCTGGACCGTAATGCTATTGCTAAGGCCCGAGAGGGGATTTTCCCGGTTACCATCGAGGAAGATATGCCGCCGGAGTACCTGAAGCGTTATTTCGTTAAGGTAGAGCGTGGTTATCAGATTATCAAGCCCATTCGGGATATGGTAATCTTTGCTCATCAAAATATGATAAAAGACCCGCCTTTTACTAAGATCGATATATTGACTTGCCGCAACCTTCTTATATACTTTACACCAGAACTGCAGAAAAAGATTATTCCGCTTTTTCACTACAGTCTCAATCCGGATGGCTATTTGTTTTTAGGAAGTGCGGAGACAGTCGGGAACTTTACGAATCTTTTTAAACCATTGAATCGTGCATCGCGGATCTACCAGCGGCAACACTCCTTATTGCAGATGGTGCCGGTGGAGTTTCCTCCCTCTTTTTCTCCAGCTAAGTCTGTGGCGAACCAGCCGCCGAAAAAGGTTCATAACTTTCGGTCGTTAGCGGATAAACTGATTTTGCAAAGTTATTCACCTCCGACTGTATTAGTCAACGAGAAAGGTGATATCCTCTACATTACAGGGCGAACAGGAAAGTATCTGGAACCAGCTGTTGGCAAGGTCAACTGGAATATTTTTGCCATGGCCCGTGAAGGGATTAACTTTGCGCTGAGTAACACCTTTTACCAGGCGCTTCGGCAAAAAGAGGAAGTTACTTTTAAAAATGCCGTAGTCATAAACGAAGGTGGAACTCTGATGGTAGACTTCACAGTAAATCCCTTGAAAGAGCCGGAGGCGCTACGTGGGACGGTACTGATTGTTTTTAATGACGTGGTTCCCGCTAATGTAAGCGAAATAAAAAACACAACCGGAATAATCAGTTCCAGCGACCAGAGAGTGGCGGAACTGGAGCTAGAACTGCTGCAAGGTCGCCAAATGTGGCAAGTTTCCAGAGCAGAAATGCAGATATCTCAAGAAGAACTAAAATCCAGCAACGAGGAGTTGCAGTCAACCAACGAAGAACTCCAGTCGACTAATGAGGAACTAACCACGACCAAGGAAGAAATACAATCCATTAATGAAGAGCTAAAGGCAATAAATCACGATCTTCTGACCAAGATAGATGACCTGTCGCTAGCCAATAACGACATAAATGATCTACTGGAAAGCATGAATATTGCCATCTTATTTTTGGATAGCTCGTTGTACGTGAAACGATTCACCAACCAGATGTCTATAGTCTCCAAGCTGATTGCGAGTGACGTGGGCCGACCAGTGACCGATATCGCTTCAGATCTTTTTTATCCGGAAATGACAGAAGATGTAAGGGAAGTGCTGCGAACACTTAATACTGTTGAAAAACCGGTCAGGGCTAATAACGGGCGTTGGTTTAATGCTCGTATTCTGCCTTATCGCACTTTTGAAGACAAAATAGATGGTGTTGTCATCGCTTTTATAGATATAGCTGAGTCATAAGAATTGGAAACGGAGCTAAGTAAATAAAACGATTTTGGAACAACGTATTATAGATCAGGTGAAGAACTAACAAAAGCCAAGGGCGAGGTTCAAGGTAAAGTGAAAGTGAAACAAGATCATAGGGAAGTCGCTGCTTGTAACGATTCAAAGGAAACTTAGAAGCATAGAGTGCGTTTATCATTCGATTAAAAGGCCTTTAGGCCTTATATTTTTTAATGCCTAATGTATCCGAATAAGTTGTGTGAGGGATACTAAAAAAAACATTTGCTATTGAGAGGTGAAATTTTGAATATAATTGAGATATTCAAAAAAGTCAAGAGTGAAGAAGAACGTCTCGATATACAGGAGGCGTTCAATATATATAATCTTCTGAGAGCAAGATATGTGAGCACTCAAACTGTTCAAATATTTAAGAATTTTGTTCATGATGTAGACTGGGAAATTGTCCTGGACAAATTCATAAAAAATTTTAAAGGGCAAATTGATATTCTGGAGGAAATGGGCAATAAATATCGTCTGATAATGCCAAGCAAGCCTCCACTAGACGTCAAGTTTGCAACCCATATTAATGATATTACGGATGAGTATATTTATAAAAAGATATACCATGATCTTGTAGCACAACTGGTTTCTCTTATCCATGCAGTTCGTTCCAGCAGTACAAATGATAGTTTAAGAAAGATTATAATAAAAGATTTAAGAACCCATTTTGCAGATTTTGATAGGCTTTATAAGTTTGGTAAAATGAAAAGCTGGGAAGAATCTTATCCGGTATATAAAACTGCTTTGAAGCAGGAAAAAGAACAGCTTTCTACTTCCGAAGCATTTCATATTTGGGACCATATTAGTCTGAGATATGAACAAATTGAACTAATAACCATATTCATGGGCTTTGCTCATGATTCTGAATTTAAAGCGATACTTGAACATGGGTTATATATTATTTCAAAGCAAGTTAATGAGCTAGAACAAATAGCGCTATCACTTAATGTTATGCTGCCTAACCGGCCGACACCGACGGCAGCATCTACTATCGACCCTGAAATAATAAAGGATAAGTTTATGTACCGAAATATTTTAAGTTGGGAGCTAAATGCCCTAGATAATCATGTTAGAGCCATTATCGAGACAATCAGGAACGATTCATTACGTGAGCTATGGAGCGAAGTTCTTGATGTAGAGTTAGAGTATTACGATAAGTATCTAAAGTATGGAAAAATGAAAGGTTGGACAAGAGTGGTCCCGATTTATGGGGAACCGGTTTCATAAATTGAGTTCAAATAATTAAAATTCTTTTCCATTTTTTACTTTCTAAAGTAATATATATAAATATGTAGAAATTATAAATATCTTAACCGAAGATAGCTCGCTTTTTTATTGCTTAATCCTTGATTATTATACGTCTTTAAAAGAGATAACGATCAATCACACCCGAACCTGACCATGAAGGTAGTGCCTGTAGAACTGGAATCCACTTCGATCCTGGCATTATGCCTCGCGGCGATGCTGTAGCAGACCGCCAATCCCAGGCCGGTGCCGTTTTCTTTGGTGGTTAAGAATGGGGTGCCGATTTTTTCGAGTACCTGGGAGTCGATCCCGGGACCTTCATCTCTTATGAACAGTACCGCTTCATCCTCTTTCGTCAGGGTCCCGATAGTAAGCAGGCCACCAGACTGCATAGATTCCAGCCCGTTGCGGGCCAGGTTCATTATCAACTGTCGGATTTCATTTTCATCCATCATCAGCTTTGGTGAAAGGCCCAAGTCAAGACGCACCTGTTTGTCATGTAGACTGGCATTGGCCTCGAGCATCGGATACAGGGTCTTTACTATCGAGTCGAGGAAACCCGGTTTTAAGTCAATTTTCTTACCCCGAGCCAGGCTGAGGTAATCGGTAATAATCGAATTGGCCCGGTCGAGTTCCTCGATCATCAGGTCGTAATACTCCCGGTACTTATCGGTGTCGTCCCGTTCTTTGACCATCTGCAGAAATCCGCGAATCGTGGTCATGGGGTTCCTGATCTCGTGGCCGATGCTGGCGGCCATTTCTCCTACCAAGTTAAGCCGGTCTAGACGGGCCAGTTCTTTTTCGTAGTACTTGCGTTCGGTGATATCGGTTATCACGGTTTTAAACGAAAAATCAGAACCACCACGCACCTTATGCCGGACGCTGAGTAACTGCACTGTGATAGCGCCGCTGTTTTTTACCGCCAGGTTCAACTCTGTCACCACTTTATCACTGGTCAGCCGGCATTGGTGAATATGGTCTAGGTATCTCTTTAAATCACTTTTAAGGATAAAAGCCGACATCGGCATACCTATTAACTGGGGCTGTTCTCTGCCCAACAGAGCCGCACCGGTCAAGTTGATCTCTTTGATACAGCCTTTAGCATCAAGAGTCATATACCCCACCGGGGCGAAGTCATATAGATCGGCATAGCGGCTGCGGGATTCTTCCAGCTCTTCGAGTGTTTCCTGCAGTGCCTGGCATTTCGCCTCAATGTCCAGCTGCTTGATATCCAGTTCATCTCTCAGGTGTCTGATTTCAACCCGATATGAATCTTTAACAGATCGGCGGGGGATGCCGTGCCTGCTCATACCCTGCCTAGCACTTGCCTTAAGCTGAGCCATAAGTTGATCCTCCTGATTACAGACGCCGGCCGCCAGCCGGGGAAGCACCGTTCATTGAGTAGATTTAAATACACTTCTCGGTCACATCTTCGATGGCCACAAGGATCAGTTTGGTCTGGTTGGTCGGGCCGATTATCCGGCGGGCATTGACCAGCATTTTCCGATGGCCGATTTGTGGGAAGGTGTGATCTACTTCGAATCCCTCGAAAACTGTGTTTTGGCTGAGCATGTCCTTCAGAAGTAGACGTAACCGGGGTATGTCCCACTGTCCGTTCCCCAGGTCAAAAATACTCCTGCTTGCTGTTTCCTTCGGATTGACCAGGAAGGTTTCGTAGAAAGCTTTGTTAGCCGATCTGATAATCAGGTCAGAGTCGAGGATCAGGAGCGGTTCCCGCACCGTCTCCACGATCGCTTCCGCGTATTCGCGCGCCTCCTCGGACAGGGCGAGACTCATTTTGACAATATTAATATCAGAATAGGTGATAACCACGCCGTCTATTTTGTTTTCTGTAGTACGATAGGGGCGGATCTGCATGGAATACCAGCAGCCGAACCGGTCCTGTACATCCTGCTCCTTGCTGACCAGGGTATCTATCACCTCCAGGACCGCCCGCTCCAATTCTGAGTTATTGAAGTTGGTGTTGATATCGGTTATAGGTCTTCCCACGTCAGTGGCAATCAGGTTAAAAACCTTTTCCGCCGCCGGGTTGAAACGCCGGATGTGCATATGGTTGTTGAGCATGATGACGGGGATATTGATGCTGCGGAACAGGTTGGACAGATCGCTGCTGATTTCACCCAGCTCCTGGTTGCGGTTTTCCATTTCATCATTTAAGGTCATCAATTCTTCATTGGATGATTGGAGTTCCTCTTTGGCGGTTTCCAGTTCTTCGTTCATGCTCTGCAGTTCTTCGTTGCTGGACTGGATTTCTTCGTTGGCAGCCCGGAGCTCCTCATTAATATATTCATGCTTTTCAATAAAGCACTGCAGGTACTCCTTCGTGGCTGCCAGTTCGTGTTCCAATCTGCTGATCTCTATATTCTCGTCCCGAACCCCCGGTTCCGTTTCCACCGCAGTATCTCCGGCATTTTCTCTTTCCGCCCGGGCCGGAGGGACTCTTTCAAACAGTATTAGGAAATACTGCCCCTTGTTTTGCGGCTCTCCGAAAGGGATAACTTCAACATTCACCCAAAAACTGGAGCCGTTGTCATTAACCTGCATACCTTCTTTTCTGACCGGGCAATTTTCTTTCTTTGCCTGGCTGATGGCGCTGTGCAGCCCGAGTGACAAACCTTCCCGTACCATTTTAAATAGTTTCAGGCTGGGCACCCCAGAAGCCGGTTCGAGGTAAGCCCCGGTCCGACCGCGGAACTGGATGATTTCCAGGTCGCTGTTCAGGACGATCCCAGCCGGGGCATACTGATTCAGGACTATACGGTTGGCTTCCTCCAGTACGTTAGATTTCAGAACCGTACTCTGACCCCGCATGATTATTTTTTCCTGGTTTTCTATAGCCGCCGCGGTGTATTCCATAGCGCTGAATTTGTTGATTAAAGGAGTCTGGACCGCTTTCTTAGAATAAATCTTGTGTCTTTTGTCTACCAGGTGAAACAGGTTGGCGTAGGTGCCGATCGATTCCGAAGACCCCAAAAAAAGAAACCCTCCTGGCTTGAGAGCATAGTGAAATAGAGGGAAAAGCTTCTTCTGCATTACTTGCCCGAAATAAATAATCACATTTCGGCAGCTGATAAGGTCGATCCGGGAAAAAGGCGGTTCATTGACAATATCCTGCCTGGCGAATATGCAGAGTTCGCGGACTGTTTTGTTTATCTGGTAGCCTTTATCCACCTTGGTAAAGAAACGGTTTAGACGTTCAGGCGAAACCTCAGCTTCAATACTCATCGGGTATACACCAGCTCTTGCTTTCCCGATGTGCGTTTCATTGATATCCGTGGCAAATATCTGAACGGGAGGATCATCAGTGATGCCGCTTAAAAACTCCAGCAGTAGAATAGCTATGGAATAGGCTTCCTCGCCGGTCGAACAACCGGGAACCCAGACCCGGACTGGTTGATCGACCTCCCTTCCCTGCATAATGGCAGGGAATACCTGGCCCTTTAAAGACTCGAACGCGTCCGAGTCCCGGAAAAAGTTGGTGATATTTATCAGGAGGTCCTGGTACAATTCCTTGACCTCCGTTGGGTTTTCCCGCAGATAATTGACATAGTCTTTGGGCCTGTCTATCTTGTTCAGGACCATTCGCCGCAGGATACGACGCTTTATGGTCAGCTCTCGATACTCGGAGAAATTCGTGTTGCTGGCTTTCCGCAGTATGGTAAATATCTGGTTGAGTTCATCGGAGCCGGCAGAAAAAACACCGCCGCTTTCTGCCGTCCCCGTGTTGAAGACACTGGATTGCGCAATTTTAATCAGCTGGCTGGCAATCGCTTCGGGGGGCAGGACAAAATCAACGACCCCGTTGGCGATGGCGTTGAGCGGCATGCTGTCAAACTTCGCTGTCTGAGGCTGCTGCGTAAAGGTAATGCCTCCGCTGTTTTTAATCTCCCTCAAACCTCGGGTCCCGTCTGAGGATGTCCCTGATAGAATTATCCCAATCGCTTTACTGCCTTGGTCCTTTGCCAAGGATTCCAGGAAATAATCAATAGTCATATACTGCCTGATGATATCTTCCCGGGGAATCAGGTTCAATACCCCGTTGGAAATAGACATAGCCTTACCCGGTGGTATGATATAAACTTGGTCCGGTTTAACAACGGTTTTATTCTCTGCCTCACTGACCGGCATAGAAGTAACCCTGGTGAGAATATCGGTTAGGGTGCTCTTGTGTTTGGGGTCAAGGTGCTGGACCAGGACAAATGCCATCCCGGTATCGTTAGGCAGATTCCTGAGCATTTGGGTAAAAGCCTCCAAGCCTCCAGCAGAAGCTCCAATACCGACAATCGCATACGGTTCATTTCCTAACCGAGCATCAGTGGTATATTCTCCATCGACAGCGTCAGCGCTGTCCCTAACCCCTGGTAAAACCTGCTGCGAGTCACTCTGCACAATGTGGGTTTTTCGGTCCGACCTCTTTTTCGCCACTATCTTCACTCCATCTTTGTTTATTGTGGTATCAAAAAATATGTTTTAAGGCTAATTTATTTCAGTAGTTTGAATGGCATATTGCCTGGAGCAGACTGGTCTTTCAATAAATTATGACCAGATAAAAATCGAGTTTACAGCAGCAGATTTAAATATTAGACATGCATTGACAGAATTCCTTTAAAAAAAATGTCGAATAAATAAATATAAAATGAGGTAAAATAAAAAAATTACAACACTTTAAAGATTAGTGTTTCTATCGCATGCCGTTAAATCAAGTGTAATTCAATGTACATTTTTTATAGTGCTTGAAGTATGTTATAGTCTTGAAAAATCCAGGAGTTCTATTGCTCCAGACTCTAGTTTTTTAGGCAAACTGGACCAGTAGATTGTAAACCCTAAAACTAAAAAACGAACTGAAACCGCATCTCCGTAAATGTTGGTGTATTCCTCCAAACCAGAATGCCGCATTCGTTGCCGGTATGGAAGACATTCTGGATCTGTACCAGCAACCGTTTTGTGAATCGTATCCGGTTATCTGCATGGACGAAAAACCGTATCAGCTTCTTGATGAAACCAGGGCCCCAATCCCGATGGAGCCAGGAAGACCTGAACGCCGGGATGGCGGAATATGTCCGAAACGGAACTTGCAGCATCTTTGTTTTTACAGAACCGTTGGCGGGTTGGAGACATGTAACGGCCTGTGAAAGAAGAACTCAAGTTGACTGGGCAAATCAAATCCGAGAGCTTTTAGAAGTTCACTACGGGTGCCCCCAAGGTCCGGTTGGTGATGGATAACCTGAACACCCATAAAGTTGCTTCGCTTTATGAAGCGTTTTCGCCGGCAACAGCCAGAGATCTGGCCAAACGTTTAGAAATCCACTATACGCCGAAACACGGCAGTTGGATTAACATAGCTGAAATAGAGCTTAGCGTAATGAGCAAACAGTGCCTTGATTGCAGGATTTCTTCAATCGAATCTCTTCGCCTCGAACTGTCAGAATGGGAAACGGTAAGAAACAGAAATCGAAAAGGTGTTGATTGGCAATTCACAACGGACGACGCAAGAATCAAGCTTAAGCGGCTTTATCCACAGTTTAAGAGTTAACAGTGTACTAGGCGCTTTCCAGATATCCTTGACTTTGGGCTTTGCAGGGTGGTAAAATAACGTTACAATCCACTCTGCTCAAATCGATGAGGTCAGTCTGGATTCCGTAAACTCAATTGGCTATAGATTGCAGACCCTAACAGGTTCGTAAAGTATGGTTCGGTTAGGTTCACTGGGATAAAGAAAGGTTAAGTCTGGTTTGTATGGATAGGTCAAGGTCTACCATAGGGCAGAGTGGATTGTATTAAAGATAATAACCAGCTTTTAGTTGGTTATTTTTTGTTAAGTATCTAATTTGACACGAACCAGCGGATCTTTCTCTTTTTCGGTGGCGTAAAGCGGTGGTAAGGTATCAGCTATTTCTTTCGTGAGTAGTTCCATTGAACACCTCCATAAAATAAATAAAACCCCAGTGAATGGGGTTTAAATGGCTGAGATCGGGTTATTCTTTTTCTTTGTTTTGTTTTGCTTCCCTTAGTTCCCTTTTAACCGTTGGCAGCGAGCCTAAATTGTTTTCAGGAGTGATATAAAGCTTGTTCTGTAATCCGCGTTTTAGATAAGGGTCTTCGTGTCCAGGTACATAAAGATCGTCTCTGTGAAACAGATTTCGTAGCCTTCTAAGGATAGACATTTTGAGTGGCCTTTCTTAACATCCGTCCAAGCAAATCTTCAGTCCTCTCATTTTACCATAAAACCGGCGATTAAGTTTTATTCTGTGCTTTCGTCCTCTCCAAGAAAAGTATCAGCCAGGCGCAAGTCCTGGCTTTTGGTTTACCTTATGGGGCATTCATTTAATTTCTTATACCGTTGTTTTTTCTAAGAGGAACGCAGCCGATAAAAGATGAACGTAGACCGGGACGAAAAGCAGCGGAAGCGGTAAACTGCATAAGCCGAATATCTCATAAGTACTGGGAAATGATAATCTTAATAGTTCGGTTAGATGAGGAGGATGGGTCAATATCCATGATCAGCAACGCCTGGTCTGAAGAACCGCCACGCGTACTCGACCGCGACAAGCTGTCCAATGATCAGAAGCATCCAGCGAAACTTTAAGGGACGAAGGGGGTTTTGAAATGCCAACTAACGAACAGATCTATGAATTAAGAACACGGTTGACCCAGATGATAATCGAAAATTGGCGAGGTGAAAATTTCCTCACCTGGCAGTGGTGGCTGCTTCTGGCTATATTGGTAATACCCTGGGTAATCTGGTGGGCCGTGGTCGATAAACGACGGACGTATCAGCTTTTAACATTTGGATTTATGGTGTCAATTGTAACCAGCCTGATTGACGTTGTTGGGTTGGAGCTTGGTTTATACCTGTATCAGGTTAAGCTGGTACCCTTCGCCCCCCGGCTGTTGCCGTATGTCCTAGGAATGCTTCCGGTGATCTACATGCTGCTGTATCAGCGCTTCCCTCGGTGGAGGCCGTTTACCGTTGCCCTTCTAGCCGCATCGGCCGCTTTGGCCTTTATATTTCAACCTATTATGAAAGCCATCGGCATGTACGAGTTGATCAGATGGAGTTATGTGTACTCGTTCTTAATTTACGTCAGCGTTGGGCTGGTACTGAAGTGGGTGACCGAAAAATTTCCCGGGAGTGAGGCCGCGATAGAGAAGATCGAGGAAAGACCATTTTTGCACATACAACAGCCGGCAGCTACCAAGCCCCTTATAAAAGATGAAGATGACCATGAATAGTTCACTTAGGGTGTTTAGAAGGCTGGATATAGAATAAGAAAACCAGAGGCAGCTAAGACTCTGACTCATTACTTCAAATGTTTCGGCATCTTATTCTACCATAAAATGATTCTCGGTTTTGTGCTTCCCCCCTTTCTAAAAAAGTGTTAGCCAGGCGCAAGTCCTGGCTTTTGGTTTACCTTTATGGGGTATTCATTTAATTTCTTATACCATTGAATCAGCGCGTTGGATTATGCCCTCTAAGGCCTTAGGTTGCTCTGTGCTGGCTTTGGATGGTGTGGGTCGAGGGATTTCGTTGTATACAGTGATTAAGCTGATTTTAAATTTTGAGGCGATAGCGTATCTTCCAGACAGGCACAAAATGTAGGTGCTTTGAATATGGAATAAACAGGCTTGATATCTATGGAGGGTTTAAAGGTGGAAGATATACGAACTGAGATCTTGACGAAATCACCGGTTCAAATAATCACCAAAGAAATAGTTATTCCGGGGAAGTTAGTAAATATCTTATTTCCTTTTATAGGCTATCTTAAAGATCAGGGTATTCAAAAAAGGATTAATGATACGATCTATGACTCTCAACTTTTCGTGAAAGAACACAAGGGTCAGGAGAGAAAGCCGGAGGAAATTTGGTACAAGGATGAGGAGAGTGGATGGTATCAGATTAAAACCAACGAGTTTAGTATATTGAGCCTACTTTTTTATTATCGTTCTTTTAGTTATCCTGCATGGCGTCCCCGTACAGAAGCTAATTCTCTTACATTTGACATCCGGAGCGGTAAGAACTTCAAATTACATGAGCTGTTCAAACCCGGGAATGAGTATATCAAAATTCTATCTGATCAGATTAAAGAGCAAATTAAAAGGAGGAAAATAGATTTACTGATTAAGTTTGAATCTATCAAACCTGATAACGACTTCTATATAGCGGATAAATGTATAGTAGTCTATTTTCAACCTAACGAATATGCGTGTACCGCTCAGGGATTCCTATATTTTCCCATACAAATCTATGATATAGAGGATATTATCCCCGAAAACAGTATTTTGGATAGGCTGAGGTATTATTAAGAACATATTTTCCTCTCCTGATAAACTTGATTCCTTTGTTTCTTAGATAGTTATGTATCTTTGAATTAACAGGTTGGATTATGCGCTCTAAGACTCCAGGTTGCTCTGTGAGGGCTTTGGAGAATTCCTGTTGTTTTCCGGGTAGGGACGGTGATTGTGGCGCTTTACTACTCTGAAAAAAGTTCAAATTTACCTCCACCATCTCCACCTGAGGCTGAAAGCCTTGATTTAGGCGGGCTCCGGCGGTGGGGATAGGGGGTGGAGGTGGAGATAGCCGGGTAATGACTTATCTCCACCTCGTAGCTTTTCAAGGTTAATACCCTAAAAAATGCTATCGGCAAGGGCTGTAATTTTAGCTTTAACTTCTTTAATCAACCGGTCCTCTTTTAATAGGCTACCAGGCTGGGGAATATCCAAAAATGAATCACGAACTTCTTTGATATTTAAGCCATATTTACGAAAGACGGTAAGATCAGGAGTTGATTTTTTTGGTTCTCGAATCGTTTTTTCGTATCTGATGAAATCGTTTAGGTTCCTGGCTTGATCGATTTTTTCCTCGATAAAGAAGTAGATATTGGCGGTACTGCTACTGTTTTCGAGAAAGGTCAATATTTTTTCAGATTTATCAAGTAAAGGCATGAAGGAGTTATGGAATTTCTCTTGCATGTCCCTAACTTCCGGTGAGTCCATTATAAGTTTACGGGCATAATCGATAACTTCCAATCCACTTTCATTCATAAACTGGTCTATTAGCTTATAACGACGAGCGGGATATTTAAGGTGCCTGTGACCGAGTGTTTCGATAAAAACATCGGTGCTAATTTCTTTGAATGAATCGAGACTGGCGGCATTTAACCATTTGGTGGTTATTTCTTCTATGTTTTTATTAAGTTGGGACAAATAATCCTCTTTCAGAGTATCCATTTTATCAGCTAAAGATATTAATTCCTGAACATCAGCATTAAACGTTTCCTGCATTTCGCTCTTATATTTATCGTTGTAGCAATCCGAGCATACGATCTCATCGCGTAAATAAGAGGGTTTAGTATAAAAATCCCGCATATCCGAAGGTGCATATTTTTGTGAAAGTTCCACCTGCCGAAATATACCTGACTCGCCTATTTGAGTCAAACTCGCACCGCCTTCGAATTCAACCTTATGAGTTTTGCCACATTGGGTACAATGAAAAATTATCCCGGCTACATTTATCCGGGACATTTAAATCACCTCGATATCATAGATTCTTAAAGTCATCTCCTCCTTAAAGAAAAGGCTTCGTTAAGGCCAGTTTATAATTTGTTTATCTTGTATACTGTTACCTGCTAGAAAAGAATATCAGTATTGCTATAAATGCCACGATAAAAGCAAATGTTCCCCATATTAATTGAAAAATAGCCCCTTTTCTTTGATAATTTTTAATTATCATAACAATGGCACCGATAACTACAAATAAGATCACCGCAAAAATGAGAAATATGAAAAAACCAAAAGTAGCCACAATATTCACCTCAATTTATGAGATTTATCAGTTCCAGGGAGGCTTTAAGGAACAGATCGCAGGTATTCAACTATACCCTCGGCTAGTGAATCGGCCATTACTTGCTGCCCCTTGTCACTCTTAATAAACTCCGCGTCGCTTTTATTACTGAGATAGACCATCTCGATCAACACCACCGGGATCTCGCTGAAAATCGAACCGGTCAAGGCACCACCCTGAGAGTGCCCGATATAAGTACTGTCATCCGTCTTTATCCCGTGATCGGTCAATGCTCCATTTAACGCTTTGGCGGTTCCCGAGTGTATGGACATGGCGGCTTTTTGGCTTGATCGCATAACATCCGCGGAAGGCCCGGTTCTGCCTTCCGCGGTCCCGGCCTGGGCAGGATAGTAAAATGTAAAGCCGAATTGCTTTCCCGTAGCCTCCCAGTCGCAGTGGAGCCGAAAGAAGAGATCGGCGTGAGCATTGTTGGCGACTTCGGCCCTCTGGCGGTTGCCGACCGTCTTATCGCGTTCGTCACGGGTCATGACCACCCTAACGCGGTATCGCTCTTCCAGAGCCCGCTTTAGCTTTTCGGCCACCTCCCAGTTGATCTCCAATTCGGTGACTCCATTCACTTTCGCTTTCCCGTCACTGCCATCAGAAGAATGACCAGGGTCCAGGCATACCACGAATCGGGAGAAATCACGAGAGTCAGGAGAATCATGCTTATCCTCTGATGTCATAGAAGACAGCTCTTGCCCCGGGACGGAAGTCGTTGTTGGCACTACCTGCTCGCTCTTTAAGTAGAGACCGACCAGCAGGGCAGCCATGCACAGCAAGAGCGGTAATACAATTTTTATCGAAGGCTTGATAATGCGCATAGTTATCTCACTTTGAATAATTAAGGATGGCGGCGGCGTTGTTCTTTTCCAGTTCGGTCATCTCCGCTTCGACCAAGCGGTTATTAGAATCTCGGTCAAGGCCCGGACTCTTAATTCTATACCAGGGCTGGCTTTCGAAATAGCTCTTAAATCCCGGGTCGGAAAAAGACCAGCCGTGACGGGCATAGATTTCGTTGCGCATGAGGTCCAGTTCCCATTGGGAGAGGCCGGTCAGATCGCCGTAAGTAACCGGGCGAGTTGATGTCCAGGGCCACCTTCCGTTAGCTATATAGGTGGGTTGGGGAGAAGCATTGGTATTAAGTGAATTTTGACTTGGGCCGGAGTAATTTACCCCGCTTTTCGTGGAACTCTGGTTAGTGGAACCGGCAGTTGAAGAGGCAGACGGATTAGAATTCTGGTTTGAATCGTATATAGCCACCCCTAGTACGACCAGCAAGATTAAGATCAAGAACCCCATGTAAAACTTAAACCCGTGTTTCTTGCCGTATTTACCCCAGAGTATGTTTTCGGACATAGCAGCGTATTTTTCCCGGGTCTTCTTCCGGGGACTAATGATCGAAAGTAGCTTGGTAACCACGAAAGCGGCGGCGAATAACAGGACCAGGATCATATATACTCATAAATTCGTTTCACCTCCAAGAAACTCTTAGATTTTATTACCGCATCTGGGGCAGAAAATCTCTGTCCCTCCCAGGCTAAAACCACACTGTTTGCAAATACCATTTTCAGAATTGCATTTATTAAGAATCTGGTCGTACTCGCCAGATTCAATCCACTTATAGAATTCAGCGGCTCGCATGACTATCCAGGGATGATCGGCCAGCATGATGCTCACCACTTTAGCTACCTTATCAAGGGTGTCGAAATCGTAATCCTCGAATTCTTTGGCCTGAGCGATGAATTCTTCGACATTAAAGGAATTCAAATACTTTTGAGGAAGACCAGCCATTTTAACCAACGCGTTGGAAGCGGCGGTTACGTTCTGGCAGGCTAAAAGGCCCGCTCTATCGGCAGTGAACTCCGACATACGCTGCCAATTCAGCAAAGCTATCTGAAGCCCGGTGGAGATCAATCGTCCAAACCCCAAGGTGACATCACCGACTATGCTCCCGAGCAGCGGTATGATCTGGGCCATCTGGTGGTAGAGAACATGTTGGCTTTTGATATGTCCGACTTCATGGCCGATCAGATAGAGCAGTTCTTCATGGTCTAACAGATCGAGACATCCCGAATTGAGCACGATTATTGGTTTTTCCACTCCCGCGGTAAATGCGTTAATGCTGAAGTCCCACCTTATATAAAGATCGGGGACGACAGGAGGAGAAATAATTTCTACTACCTCATTTAGGGCGGCGTGGACCTCGGGGAAGTTCCGTTCATTTACCTTAATGTTGCTGCCGGTGTAATTGACCTTGAGGATCTTATCGATCCCGTACTGATTGAACTTTCTTACTAGTGGTTCTAGCCCTGGGGTACTGCGGAGAGCGTTAAGCGCCTTTCGATCAAAAGGATGTTCATAGTCCTGCGGATCAAGGTTGAACAGTTTTTGTCTCATAATCGCTCCTTATAATAAGCCAACATTCTACATCTCAAATTTTTCTACATAGTTAGATGTTATTCCTAAATAGCACACATAGTCAATACATAAAATACCAATAGTCGCTTCAATACCTTCGCCGGCAATACCAAGATTGGAGTAGGTGAAGGCGAGGTGTACTAATGGTACTCAATAAATTGGGCAGCAGGATCAGGGAAGAACGTAAAAGAGCTAGACTGACCCAAGAGCAGCTGGCGGAGATGGCGGGATGCAACGAATCCTATATCGGTCAGATCGAGCGCGGAGAAAAGAATCCCTCTTTAGAGGTCCTGGTGAACATAGCTAACGCCTTAGGCGTTACTTTAGACTATCTCCTGGCCAACAATGTCAGGCTCAGTAAATCGGATAGCCTGATAGACGAGTTGGTTTCGCTGTTTAAGGGACGCGATGCCGAGGAGATCCGATTGTTGATCAACATCAATAGGCAGTACCTTGACCTCATGGATAAGAAGACTAAGAGGAAGAGATAGAGGATGGGTTTTAACTGGTGTCCGAACGGCCATCAGGATTCGGGTATATCTTGCGCTCCAGGTAAAGACAGGCCGAACAGCTCTTTTCAACCTGCCGCCAGGTACTAAATATACACTCATAGACCTTTAGAGCCCCCTTAGATCCGCACTGCTCGCAATCCTCATAGTGCCTGGTAATGGTTCCACTCTCGTCGAACGCGATGATTTCTTTTTCCATGGTGACCTCCTAGATTAAAGTTAATGAAGAAGGAGCCAAGATGTTAATTACCCTGGCTCCCTTGGGTTGTGGTTGCTTACGCGACCTGGCTTGGCCCTTCGATAATGCTGGCCTTTACCCGGGAAACGAAGTTAGTCAGCCTTTCCTTCGAGTTTTCCTGCAGACCTTTCAAGAATTCCAGCCGCTCCTCATCGTTAAGCTGCTCAGCATAGTCCTGATGGTAACGGATCTTGATCAGGAGGTTCGTGTCATCCCTGGAGAGACCTTTCCGTGCGGCAGTCTTGTATATAGCGTTGGTATCAGGTGCCTTAGGAGCTTTGCTTTCGAGAAGTGGTATGGAGTGTTCCCTGGCTTTGATCGGGCTGTCGGCGATGTCCAGGTCGTCCTCATCGAACTCGCTGCAGAATTGTGAACCAAATCCTGCCGAGGCAAGACTGCGTCCTATAGCCATGGTTTCCGCAGTGGACACGTAGTACTTGGTGTCTGTAGCCCATACCTGCCGGCGACCTTTGCCTAAGCGCCTGCCTCCATCGTCTGGATCGCGGTCATAGACAGTGGCCTCGATCCGTGCAAATTCATCTGTAACCTCGATCTCCTTGGTGTCGATAAATCCGTCTGGAAAGACACTTTTGAACCACATCAGCCGCCATTTAGTCTCCAGGTACAGCGTTTTCTCTTCTATCCAGTGCTCCTGGCCGGTGCTGGGGTCTTTAACTTTTCTCTTTTTTATCAGGGTGGTCAGGTGTTCGGCGGGGTTAAACGGTTTCTCATTCATGGGCATCCCTCCTTACAGGTTGAAAATCTCCAGGTCCATTGCCTGGGCCTCCCGGTAAACGACCCAGAGCAGTACTTTTAGGACCATGACTGCGCAGATGATCTGCAGTTCCTTGCTGAAAAGTGGTTCTCGGCGGCTTTCAGGTGAATTGTATACGCCTTTAGCTACTCGTGAGGTTGTCTGCCTGACTGCCTGGCCGAGTTCATCCTGCGGATCGCTCTTTGTTGGGTATCGGTTCTGGCTGAGAACCTGTCGATTTACGTCCCAGAAGTCAGGGTTGTCGATCGGATCGTAGATGATGATCACCTCCAGTATGGTAGGTAGTAGGGTGCATTTACTCGGCGCTTGGTAGGATGTTGGTTATCATCTGGGCAGCTGACCCGATAGTCTCGTTACTGTGCTTATAGAAAGCGTTCTGTGCAGCAAAGAAGAGTGCAGCTACAACACCGAGTTTAACTGTGTTAAGTATGGTCCTACCGATAGTCTCCTGGGTTTTGGGGTTGTTTAAGAAGTCAAACATCTGTGTTCTCCTTTCTTGTGTCAGGTAATAAAAAAGGCAGCTTAATGCTGCCAGGTTCTGATTAGCCCTTCACCAGTTCACGGACCGTAAAGAAATCCATCTTTGCGTGTTCGATAGCGGAGAGAGCCAGGGTTCTGAACATCTGATTCGAGAAGACGGCCGCGCCAGCAAGGGCACCGAGCTTCAGAATGTTGAGTCCAGTTCGAATAGCGGCCTCTTTGATTTCAGGCTGTATAATGGTTCGCATGTTTTATCACCTCCTTACGGTACTTATACCGTGAAAGGAGTATTCCTGTAATGTTTTAAAGGAGGATTGACCAATAAAAAGACCTCCTGGTACAAAGGTGTTAGCCAAAACAACCAAAAAGTACAGGAGGTCGAGATCAATGAACAAAAGGAACAAGAAAAACAAACGAAGCAACAACCTGCTCCAGATCCGTGAGGCTCACGCCCTTATCGTGGGCGTGGACATCGCCAAGAAAAGTCACTGGGCAAGGATACTGGACGGCAAATCAGGAATCGAAGTGGATACCGCCTTCAACTTCAAGAATAGCACAGAAGGTTTCGAGCGTCTACTGGGAAGAGCAAGCCGGACTAAAGAGCGGATCGGGGCCGAGAAGATCATTGTAGCAATGGAACCCTCAGGACACTTCTGGAAACCTCTGGCGAGTTATTTATTAAGGGTCGGGATCACGGTGGTCTTGGTGAACCCCTATCACGTCAAGCAGCAAAAAGAGCTGGACGATAACTCGCCCACCAAGAACGACCGTAAAGATGCACTGATCATCGCCGTGCTGGCCTGGCAAGGCCGTTTCTTCGGCTGCTACCTGCCCAAGGGGATCTGGGCTGAGTTGCGTGGGTACACTCAGAGCCGCATGCAGCAAAGAGGAAAGCTGAACGCAGCCCAGAACAACCTGGTGGCTATCCTAGACGAATACTTTCCCGAATACGAAGAAGTGTTCAATGACCTTTTAGGCAAGGCATCCATGCACATTCTAGCCCAAATGCCATTCCCTGAATACATCCTGCAGAAGACCGAAGATGAACTGACCAAAGAATTGAAATCGGCAAGCAGCAACAAGGTGGGGAGGAAGAGAGCAGCCCTGCTGTTAGCCAAGGCCAGGTCATCCATCGGAGTGCAGGAAGGCTTGAGAGCGGCGCGGTTGCGTCTTGACCACTGCCTGGAGGAGATATCTTTCTGGAAAAAGCAGTTAATGCAGACGGAAGAAGCTATGGCTGACGCCTTGTTCCAAACCGGGTTAGCCGTCAGTCTTTTGAGCATTAAGGGAGTCGGCGTAGTCACGGCAGCCAGTTTTCTAGGTGAAGTTGGAGATCTTACCCGGTACGAGGACTGGCGGCAACTACGCAAGATAGCTGGGCTGAACCTCATTGAAAACAGTTCAGGAGATCGTAAGGGGAAAACCGGGATTTCAAAGCGGGGCCGGCCAGGATTAAGAAGTATTTTATACCAGGCATCTCTTGCCTTGGTGGCTAAAAACCCTGAGTTTAAAGCACTGTACCAGCATCTGAAGACCCGCCGGGAGAACCCGCTTAAAGGTAAGCAAGCGCTGGTGGTGATAGCCTGCAAGCTGTTAAGGGTTATGTTCACCTTGGCTAAAGAAAACCGGCTGTATGACCCAAAGAAGGCGCTCGGTACCTATCGGGAACAGCAGTTAAAACATGCGGCTTAGCGGATAGCTGTCTAAAGAAAAATATCTTGGGTGGGGGAAACCGAAAACCTCCGTTAGGGCATGACCCTGTAAATGAGTAACGGTGCCCCACCCGCTCCCATTATGCTGAACGAAGGAATGTCAGGGCATAGACCCAGGGAGACGTGATAGGGTTAGCAGGGAGCGACAAGTGGGTAGACCACCCAGGATTATATTTTTTCAAAAAGGCTGATAAATGGAGTTATTTAAAGAATGGCTCCAAAATATTGAGATAGGTGGTTGGATGATGTTAGGTTTTTATTTCTGATCTTCTTGCTCGTGACTTCTTTTGTGCATCCCTATTGTATTCCCTTAGTTTTTCTTCCCCACCCATTCTTTGAGTCCTTCTTTTTTTACGACATATATCCGGGCAATTATATATGTCCCTCTTATATGGACGAGTTAGAGCAAAAACCCCATTACAAGAGTCGCAGATATGAGCATAAACTCCCTTCTCAATAGCCCACATTATTTCTACCCAAGCCAAAGATTGTAGGTCATCAGAGTAATAATTGCGGGTTATATTATTCTTCCCATCTTTACTGATGACCTGGGTTTCACTACCTACTAAACCGGTTCGATAACGAAAAACTTCTTCAAAATAATCTCTATAAAGCAATTCAAGCCATTTATCAAAATCAATATACCCTCCGGTCATCTCGTACAGCTTCCTTTGTATATTCCCTTCAATAAAAAAGTTATTAATATATTTCTGTGAAAAAGGAGTATTATCTATCTCAATGTTTGAATTATGGCTTTTTATTAATAATTTAAACCAAGAAGATAAAGGGTCTTCATTAGGAAGCTGAATGGTAGAAGAAAGAAAATAGTCGTTGGGTAAAAAGTACTCTCTTTTCGTACGTTTATGCGGCATGAGTATGTTGGTTATATACTCCCTCATACATATTAATTCAAGGATAGGCCAGATATTTACTTTGTCCATATGAAGTATACCGGAAAATAATGAGTTCCATATATTCATTGTTTTGGGGATAAAGCTATTAAATCTTAACCTTGGTGGTTTTTTAATGTTATGAAACTGAGAAAAAATTTCAAGCCCAACCAAATCCATTATAAGGCCTATATATAATTCATGAAACGTTTCATACTGTAAGGTTTCAAGGGGATTATCGAGCCTTGGAAAACAGCGGATATAAGAGCTAGTTAAACCGAAAAACGGCAATCTAATCTTATCTTTAATTAACCCTCCATAAAAATTGCACTCCAATTCTTCACCATGTTCAAAAAAGAATAACTTGAAATTGTAAATTAGTACCAACTCCTCTGTCAAATTCGATTATGTTATTTTTAACTTTTTTTGGTTCCCCTTTGAATACCTGTAAATTAGTATTTCCACGATGTCAAATCAGGTATGCGGTTCGCCTTTTTTCCGTAGAATCCTTACCATTAAAGGAAATATCAACTTGGTGACGAGCATAGTAGTTAAATTCATTACCTACGAAAGGAGTATTTATGCCCAATGACACAAAAAGACGAGCAAAACCACAACTCCCGACAAAAAAAAACAGGAAGAGGGCAGCGGGGGAATGGGAAAAACCGCGTCGAGAGTTTATGGCCGCATTATTATTGGTCATCCCCTACCTAATTAGCAACCCTACGGCTTCCGCGTCCAAGTTAGCTGAACTCGTTTGGGGAGTCCGTTCCGAAGCAGGGGAGAGGAGAGTATTAAGAATAATAAAAAGGCTAGCAGAAAAACCAGACCTTGCCGGTGAACTTGCCGATCAGGTTAAAAAGGCAGTCGAGATAAGAGAAAAAACAATGGCCCAGTCGAGATTAAAAAGAGCCGAATTAGAACAACACCAATTCAAATATGAAATTTCGCGGAGAATAAAAAAAGAATATGAAAAAGGCCAAAAGAGATACGTTAAAGCAAGATTGGTTCTAGCGGTAATGATAGGTATGGTAAATATTCAAAAGCATGAGAAGGTTAAATATAATCTAGCCAAGGATTGCAAAAGAATTATGTCTTGTGATCTTAAGCTTGGATTATCAACATGTTATTATCGTGCTGAGGAAGAGGTCCTAACTCTGGACCTTGAAGAATACTTGATTGAGCAAAGACAATTAATAATGATTTGGGCAATGGTCTGCATTGCACAGTATGAGTGGGAAGCGATGTTCGGATGGATTCGCCAGTAAAATAACAAAAATTATTTAACAGGTTTAGGGTGCGTACAGCACCTTATATTTTTTTGAAAGGGGGTGGTTCATAAAGTAGCGTAGGCTGCACCTGATCTTTGACATCTGAATAGTAAGCGATTAAAAAACGGGACAGGCGTGGACAGGTTTAAAATGAACCTGTCCATTGATTTAATCGCTATATGTGATCAAATCCGGGCTGGACATGCTGGACAGGCATTTAGAGGGAAATGGTAAAAATACTGGCCCCTTATACTAAGGAGGTCATGGAATGCAAAGTGGTTTAAAGCAGTTGTTAAATGATGTGAGGGTCGAGGAGATAATTCGGAAGTACTGTGGTGAAAAGGTAGATGTCGATGATCAGGGTGCATGGCTGGTTTTAGACCCGTGCCCCCGGTGTGGTCATAGGGGTTGTGCGAAGATCAACACCTCTGATAATACGCTGGTATGCTGGAGTGATTGTAAAGCTTTCTATCTTACACCGGTTAAAGTGGTTCAGTGGCTTTTCAATGAAAGCGAACAGGTAGCGATGCTGAAACTGGCGGAGGATTTCGATATCACCCTACCAGATGATTGGGAGCGGCAGTATCAGGAATACCAGAAAGAAAAGCGCCAGCAGATAATTCTATCGCGGTTTGCTGAGTTATGTCACGAGCAGCTCGGAGAGGAAGGCCGACGGTATTGGCGGGAACAGCGGGGATTTACCGATGAACTGATAGATCGGTTTAAGATCGGTATATGCCGAGGGAACAGTGATACCTATCAGGTGCTGTTAAAAGAGGGGTTTGGAGAGGAGGAACTACGTGAGAGCAGGCTCTTCCAATATGACGGAACAGAAGCCTTTTGTTTTAGGTTGAAGCCTACCAATCAGGTATTTCCTTACTACACTATACCTAATCAATACCGGAATAAAGTGGTTGATATTCATTCCCGTTGTATCGGGAACAGCGACAAGGAGCACTTAATCCCAAAATACCGTAATCGGTACGGAGCAATAGACCATGCTTTTAACCCTGGGGCCTTGGATAACGATGTAGTTATACTCTGTGAAGGGATAACTGATACCCTGAGCCTCATACAGATGGGTTTTGAGAATACCGCTGGAACATTTGGCGTCAGTGTGATCAAGGAAGAGTGGATCGATCGGCTCAAGAAAAAGAGGGCCGTATACATCCTTTTCGATACTGATGCCCCTGGAAGAAAAAGCACCTACGAGTTAGCTAGACAGATAGGTGAGACTGCAAAGATAGTCATCCTTACCGAGGTCAAGGACACTAACGAACTCTTGGTTAAACACGGAATCGAGGCTGCTAAGGGAATAGTGGGGGAACTGATTAAGTCCGCTAAGACCGCTCTCCAGATCGATATCGAGTCCTTGCCCAAAGAGTTTGAACAGGTGGAGGATGAGGCCATCAAGGAGATTGCCTTCCAGATTCTTGACTTCATCCCTACTCGGCAGGAACACTATAAAGACCTCCTCGGTAAGCACTACGGCAAGCCTAAATCCTGGGTCGATGAGCTGTTGAAGTACTACAAGGAACAGAAACGGGAATCAAGGAAGCAGGGGGAGTCCGCGGAAGTTAAGATCGTTTTAAATGATGACCCCAAATATATAAGAATAGGACAAAGCTTTGCAGGGGGGAAAGTGCAGTATGCCCAGGAGTTTGAAGGTATCAAAGGTTCCGGGGACTTCGAATACAGCGTTTCGGTAATCGGGATAGTAACCAGCGACCGGGCGATCCTTAAACGGCCCAGCCCAATTACCAAAGATGAAGATGAGCTGGTTAAATGGGAGATAGAAGGTCAGGAGTATACACTTAGGAGACCTTTAAAGGCGGCCACCAAACGGTGGTCAAAGACGAAGGGCGAATTCTCCATCAGAGCCTTCACCGAGGGAAAGGAATTAAAAGTATCACCGGTCGAGCTCTACAAACGGATCGAAAGAGTATTCAAATCTCACTACTACACAACCGAGATGTACGATTATGTAATCTTGGGGTTATTTACCATGTTTACCTACATTTACGAGTTGTGGGATGTTGTGCCTTACCTATACGTAAATGGTCCCCCCGACTCCGGTAAAACAACCATATGTACCATCCTGGAGAACCTCGCTTTCAATGGAGACCTGGTAAGTAACATCTCAACCGCTTCTCTCTTTAGAGAGGCGGAGCAAAAACAGCCCACTCTTATACTGGATGAGCAGGAGCAAATTTCCAATCGAAAATCAAACGAGGATAAAGGGGATTATATCAGTATCATCAAGAGCGCCTACAAGAGAACCGGAACAATTAAACGCCAATCTACCAGCGATCCTTCCAAAACCGAAGAGTTCCAGGTCTTCTCTCCTCTGGTTATTGCAAACGTGTTTGGTATTGAGAGTATCCTTAAAACCCGGACGATTCAGATATCTACCCGCCCAGCTCCAAGAGAGGCGACTGATAGAATCATTCCTTTGAGAACCAGCGATCCAGAAATTGATGAAATGATGGAGATGCTGAGGAGTCAGTTATACTACTGGGTGATGCAGGAACATACTACTCTCAGGATCTTACCGAATTTTAAAATGGATAATGAGGCCATTAACCGAGCCGCTGAGTTGTTCCAACCGCTCTACGCCTTAGCTACCTACCTGGAAAAGCTGGATGAAGCACAAGAACTCAATCTACTAGAGCTTTTGGATGAAGGATTACCCAGTAAGTTATTTAAAAGAGAATCGTTTAAAGAACGGGATCTTGGAGAGATGTTAAGAGAAGCCTGTGTGTTGGCATTGGAGGAACAGGGTATTACTAAAAGCGGGAAGGGTGCCTGGATACCGGTGTACCGTTTACTGGATTTACTTGTTGAGATTAATGGTATCCATACGAATGCTATGACCCCCCAGTGGATAGGTGAATACTTGGCGGGTAACGGCTTAATCACTGGAAGAAATGATAGGAGGAGGATAAAAATAAAGATTACCCTTCGAGATAAAAAAACTGGCACCGATAAAGACTCTGATATTGAAAAGGAAGTTAAGGCAACTCATTATTTCTTACGGTATGACCTGATAAAGGGGAATAAGTGATGAAACTGGAGGATCTTAATTCCCACTACCAGCAGCGGAAACGGAAACCCTTGGAGGAGGTTATTTCTGAACCGGAAGAAGATATTCAACCTCAAGAGGCTCAATCGATAGATACCAGTCGTTTCGATGTTGATCAATTAATCAAGGAGATAAGGATGGAATATTACGCCAAGGTATATCCAATGCTTGAACAAGGTGAATCATTAAAGAGCATTAAGCTGCCGGTGTTACAGAAAGCTTTAGAAAATATCCAATCTTTTAAACAAGTTTCTGAGAAACAAGAGCTAGAGAAAGTGTACTTAGAGTTCAGGATAAAGCATTTAATCTATGAAATGACCCACGTCGAAAAGCCTACTGTTTCTTTTGAGGATTTTTAAACCAATTAGGGGTATGTATTTTATCCTTTCTCCCGATTTTGCCTGTCCAGCATGTCCAGCCTGGATTTGGTCGTACTCTAAGCACATTATTAAAGACGGACCTATTTTTTGGCTGTCCCAGCCTGTCCAAAGTTATTTTGAGGAGGATTAGTATGTTAACGGAAAAAATATTTTTCGGTTATATCAAAGCACCCTCGGGTCACATTTCTCTAGTCGACCCAAAGCTCCTTGATACGTTCACTTTCAACGAGGAACACATGCTAGTAAAGGAGGACGGTGAGATTAAAGGTATCTATGTGGGCTCCGTCGATCAGAATGAAAACAGCCCAGGCATGACTATCTTTGTGGGTCCATCTAATATGAACTACGAGGTTTGGGGGTATCTAACACGAATCAATGAACTATTTGCCGTGGTCTCCAAAATCGAAATCAAGCTTTTTTCGCCAGCCCAGTGCCGGAAATTTGCCAAGGTGCTTGAGGAACATAAGTTTGGCAATCGTCATTCCTTAGAGAATAATGAGTTTGAGAACGTGGCAACCGACCTTAACGAACAAGGAGGAAGTCTCGATGGAAAGTAAAATCGAGGAGATACTAAAAAGTGGCGATCTGGTCAAGTATGAACCCTCTCAAGAGTTACACCGGAGTCCGGTTGAATTAAATACCGACCAGGTTAATAATTTTAATTCTAGACTAATCAATAGCGAGGGAAACAGCGTTGACGATAAAACGGTTACGGAAACTCTTCAATCATCACCCGCTTTTTCCAGCTATGAGCCCGAATCCTACGTAATCTCATGTAAAAAAACTTACTGGGGAGAGGTTAAAGAAAAGTGTACCAAGATTAAAGTCAAAAAGGTTAAAGGCGATGACAAAAAAGAATCCCCCAAAACAGCTCCAGCCAATCAATTAGTCAACGCAAACGGAAACGGCGTTACGACCGGTAATAACGACATGGAGGAAAAAACCGAACAGGAAATACTTGAATTGATAATAAAATCCTGTGAGCCATTCCTTGATCAGTTCGGAAAGGTATATGTTCGCTTTGAGGTCAATGGGGGGTATGAGACCAAGCCTGTTAGTAATTCTATATTCCAGAACTGGTTGTATCACCGCTACCAGCAATTAACCGACGAACTCCCCAGTGACGGTTCAATCAGCAAGTTAATTCAGGGAGTAGAAGCTAAGGTTATCTTTGATAACGAGAAGCAAAAACTCGACCTCCGGGTAACCTCCTACGAGGGGCGTATCTATTACGACCTCGCTGATAATCAGGCGGTTATGGTCGAGCCGAACAACTGGGCGGTAATCCAGGCACCGGTCCACTTCGAACGTAACGCCAACACTCTTCCCCAGGTCGTACCAAAACCCTCGGAAAACGGGCTGCGGATGTTGTTAGATTACTTCAACCTCAAGGAAGATGCTGATAAGCGGCTGCTGCAGGTTAAAGTAGTTACCGCTCTGATTCCTTGGATCGCCCATCCCATCCTTATCTTTTGGGGTGACAAAGGTGCTGGTAAAACATTTGGCTCTAGAATACTGAAGGTCCTTATCGACCCGGCCCGGATGGAGGTAGCGGAGCTTAACCGCAACAAGAGGCAATTCGACCAGATTCTTGAAAAGAACTATTTTATCGTATTGGACAATTTGGACCATTTAATCAATGACCTGAGTAACACCCTCTGCCAGACGGTTACGGGCAGAAGCACCATCAAGGGTAAATCTGGCGATACCGAGGTAATCATCTTTTATCGACGCAACGTGATCATGAACGGCATAAACCTGATGGCCACCAAGCCGGATTTACTAGATCGGTCCCTTCTTTTCAAGGTAAAACGGATTCAAACAAACATGAGGCGGGAAGAGGAAGAACTCTGGAGAGATTTCCTTACGGTTCGGCCTTTGATCCTGGGCAGTATGTTCGATGCCTTAGCCAAAGCGATGGCCATCTACCCTTCCGTGAGTATCCCTAACCTGCCCCGGATGGCTGACTTTTGTAAGTGGGGATACGCCGTTGCCGAAGCAATTGGTATTGGCGGGAAACAGTTCCTGGAAGATTACAATAGGAACCTCCAACTCGTTAACAAGAATGCAATAAAAGAAAACCCCTTGGCCTTTGCAATAGTGAGGTTTATGGATGACAAAGAAGAATATACCAGAACAATGAAAGCTTTCTTGGATGAGCTAACGACTCATGCTAACACACTTGGGATCAACACCAAGGCAGGTAATTGGCCAAAAGGCGCGAATGTCCTCAGCCGCTACCTCAATGAGGTTAAGTCCAACTTGGAAGAGGCGGGTATCGTGGTCACAAAGGAGCCTTCTACTGCAACAGAGACTAAAAATCACACCATAATCAAACTGAAGAAGGATGAACAGCTTCAGTTTTCTTTAAGTTAGGAGTGCTTAAGGGGTGGAGGTTTTACTACCCCCACCCCAATTACCACCTGAACCTCTATCCGCAGAACTCTTGATTTCATTGGATTTTGTACTTTGGTAGTGATGGTGGAGATAAAATCAATAATAATTCAGGAGGTAATGGTAAAAATGGACCACTTACTA
Organism: Bacillota bacterium; assembly: GCA_013178275.1. Taxonomy (GTDB): domain Bacteria; phylum Bacillota; class Ch66; order Ch66; family Ch109; genus Ch109. The sequence goes on from JABLWZ010000003.1 coordinate 229,799, forward strand.
AACGAAATTATCGGTCTCGATACCATAACCAGCTACAATATCGACAACGGGACCTGGTACAAGGCTTCCGAAGTGGGTGATGCTATGGACTACAACAAATCCAGGAAAGCCCTATATAAGATTATAAGCGGTCACCAGGATGATTTTAAAGGCATGACCAGAGTTATAAAGGTCCCAGGCAAATCATTCAATCCTGTCACCCAGAAAGAATACACTGCCCATCGCGAAACCTTAGTTATCAATAAGGAAGGGATAATTCGGCTGCTTATATATTCCAGCATGCCGATTGCGGAGAGGTTCAAGGAGGCGCTGATTAAGAAGATGGCACACTAGGGGAGCTAGGAAAAGCAGGGCCTAAATGCCCTGCTTTTTTTAATGTATCAGAAAGTATAACAACATGGGAGCCGAAAGGTTCCCATTTTTAGCGGGTTCTGATAACTTAAAGATATGGGAACCAACCTACTAAAACAGATATTTTTTGACCAGCAACACCACTGGGA
>JABLWZ010000030.1 GCA_013178275.1 Bacillota bacterium
GGTTGATGTATAATCTGGCCGTAAAATGTTTGTTTTCATCGACTATATTTTACGGCAAAAGACGGCTTCTGGCACTGCCAGTCACCGTCTTTTGTTCTTTTCTTATGGCTGTTAGTGCGACAGCCCCTTCATTCCACGGGCATCATCCCGTATCAAAACATCGTTAACCTTAAAATAAAACAGGGTTGACAATAGTGGAAAAGCCTGCTAATTTTAGTATTGTTAACCTTAATCCGGAGCCAGGTTAACAAAGAAAACCGAACCGCTTAAAACCGTACCAAATTTAAAAAGGGAGGGTATTTATTTGCTGCAAGACTTGCCGAAGAGGATACTTGACGGGGCGGAAATCTCTTTCGAGGAGGCGCTGGAGCTGACCGAGCTTTCGGGTGACGAGGTCTACGACCTGATTCACGCCGCCTGGAAGGTTACCCGCGGGCTCTCGGGCGCCGAAGTAGACCTGTGCTCGATCATCAACGCCAAGAGCGGACGCTGCTCGGAAGACTGCAGGTTCTGCGCCCAGTCCGGCCGCTACCATACCGGTATCGAGACCTATCCCCTGCTCGACGCGTCCCGGGTCCTGGAGCAGGCGAGAGAAATAGAACAGTCGGGGGCTCACCGCTTCTCCCTGGTCATAAGCGGCCGGGGTCCTTCCAGGAGTGAATTCGACCGGATAATAAGCATCTACGAAACCCTGAAAAGCGAAACCCGGCTGAACCTCTGCGCGTCGCTCGGGGTTATCGACAAGGAGCAGGCCCGGCGGCTGGCGGCCGCCGGGGTCACCATGTACCACCACAACCTGGAGACCTGCCGCAGTTTCTTCCCTTCCATCTGTTCCAGCCACACCTACGACGACCGAGTGGCCACCGTCGAGGCTGTCAAAAAGGCGGGTATGCGGGTCTGCTGCGGCGGCATCCTCTCCATGGGGGAAAGCTGGAGGCATAGAGTCGAGTTCGCCTTTGAACTTAAAGAACTGGGAGTCGATTCGGTGCCCATCAACATACTGAACCCGATCGAGGGCACCCCCTTCGAGCACCTGCAGCCGATGAGTCCGCTGGATACCTTGAAGTCGATAGCGATCTTCCGCCTGGCCCTGCCGAAGACCAGGCTGCGCCTGGCCGGCGGCCGGGCGGCCGCCCTGCGCGACACGCTGCCGCTGGCCCTCCAGGCGGGGATCAACGCCATGCTGGTGGGCAACTACCTGACAACCGCCGGCCGGTCGGTGGCGGAGGACGTTCAGATGCTGTCCGACCTGGGACTATCCAGCCTCGGTATTTAAATCATCAATACCACCCTGACATTAATCGTAGATAAAAGGGGTTGTCGCAGTTGAAATCCAGGGACATGGTTCTCGCCGGCATGTTCGCCGCGCTCACCGCCGTGGGAGCGTTCATCAAGATTCCCATCCCCTTCGTGCCGTTCACCCTCCAGTTCTTCTTCGTCCTCCTGGCGGGGAGTCTCCTGGGTAGCCGGGTGGGGATGCTCAGCCAGGCCGCTTACATCATCACCGGCCTGATCGGGATACCGGTCTTCGCCTACGGGGGAGGACCTTCCTACGTGCTCCAGCCCACCTTCGGGTACCTGCTGGGTTACGTGCTCACCGCTTACCTGGTCGGGCGCCTCACCGAGGGGCGCCCGGGGCCGGTCTTCCGGCACTACCTGAGGGCCAACCTGCTGGGGATGCTCGTGACCTATCTCTTCGGGGTCCTCTACCTTTACGGGATAGTAAACTTGGTGCTGGGCCGGCCCATGGCCTTCAAAGACGCGCTATGGTTCGGGGCCGTACTCTGTTCCCCGGGCGACATCCTGCTGTCGGTGATCGCGGCCCGGGTCAGCGTAAGGATGGTCAGGGCCCTGCCGCAGCTCCAGAAGGAGGCGGTACGGGTTGAGTAGAGGCTTCTTCATCACCGGGACCGATACCGGCGTGGGCAAGACGGTGGTCACCGCCGGCCTGCTGGCGGGACTGCGCGCTAGGGGGATAGAGGCCGTTGCCATGAAGCCGGTTCAGAGCGGAGGGGTGATGGTGGACCGGCGGCTGGTTTCCGAGGACGCCCGGTTTTACCTCAGCCTGAGCGGCATATCGCTCGACCCGGGCGATATCAACTGCTACTGTTTTCCGGCGCCGGTTTCGCCGCACCTGGCCGCGCGGCGGAACGGGGAGGAGATCGAGCCGGATGTCATTAAAGAAACCTTCGCCCGGCTGGCCGGGAGATACCCGATGGTGCTGGTGGAGGGGGCGGGCGGGCTCTGCGCACCACTGAGGGAGGACGGATTCACCGTCGCCGGCCTGGCCCGGGAGCTTGGCCTGCCCCTGATCGTCGTCGCCCGGGCCGGACTGGGGACCATCAACCACACGGTGCTGACCGTGAACTGGGCGCGGCACCTGGGGCTCACGGTCAGGGGGATTATCGTAAACGGCTGTTCGGTTGCCGGCCCCGACGAGTTGGAACAGGACAACGTGAGGATGATTGCACGGATGACCGGTGCGCCGGTCCTGGGTGTGTTACCGCGGATCCCCGGGCTTTCCGTCGAAGAGAACAGGCCGATGAACCTTTTAGCGACCATGAACGCGGCGGTCGATTGGGATTCTATTACCTGACAGGGGGCGAAGCTGTATGGAGAAGTATACCTTTGAATCGTTAGCGGAATGGGACCGGGAGTACGTCTGGCATCCCTTCACCCAGATGCGGCAGTACCGGCGGGAGGAGCCGCTGATCGTCGAAAGGGGCGAAGGCAGCCGCCTGGTCGACGTGCAGGGCCGGAGCTACCTGGACGGGGTTTCCTCGCTCTGGGTCACCGTCCACGGCCACAACCACCCGAGGCTGAACTCCGCGATCAAGGAGCAGATCGACCGGGTCTCCCATTCGACCCTCCTGGGGCTGGCAAACGTCCCCTCGATCCTGCTGGCCCGGAAGCTGGTGGAGATAACCCCCCCGGGGTTGAACAAGGTTTTCTACTCCGACGCTGGAGCCACCTCCGTGGAGATAGCCATCAAGATGGCTTGCCAGTACTGGCGGCAGAAGGACAACGGCCAGCATCGGGACAAGACCAGGTTCGTTTCGCTGGGAGAGGCCTACCACGGGGACACCGTAGGCTCGGTCAGCGTCGGGTACAGCGAGCTGTTCCATACCGCGTACCGGCCGCTGCTGTTCGAGAGCATCAAGATACCCGCCCCTTACTGCTACCGCTGCCCCCTGGGCGAGTCAGCCGGGTCCTGCCGGATGGAGTGCCTGGCCGCGGCGGAGCGGGTGATCGCGGAAAACGCCGACGGGATAGCCGCCCTGGTGGTGGAGCCGCTGGTGCAGGGGGCGGCAGGGATGATCGTCCAGCCCCGGGGGTACCTGAGCGGGCTGGCGAAGGCATGCCGCAGGCATAATATCCTGCTTATCGCCGACGAGGTGGCGGTCGGGTTCGGGAGGACCGGGACCCTGTTCGCCTGCGAGCAGGAGGGGGTCTGCCCCGACCTGCTGTGCACCGCCAAGGGTCTTTCCGGGGGCTACCTGCCGCTGGCGGCCACCCTCACCACCGACGAGGTCTACTCGGCCTTCCTGGGAGAGCACCGGGAGGCGAAAACCTTCTTCCACGGGCACACCTACACCGGCAACCCCCTGGGGTGCGCGGCCGCCCTGGAGAACATTCGGCTGATCGAGGAGACTGGACTGGTGGCCTCAGTGCGGGAAAAGGCCGCTTTCCTGGAGAGCGGGCTGGAAAGATTCAGCCAGCTTCCGCACGTCGGGGAGGTACGGCAGCGGGGGATGATGGTGGGCATCGAGCTGGTAAAGGAGCGGGCGGGCCGGGAGCCCTATCCCCGCGAAAACAGCGTCGGGCACCGGGTAACCCTGGAGGCCCGGCGGCGCGGTCTGATAACAAGGCCGCTGGGGAACGTCATCGTGCTGATGCCGATCCTCTCGATGAGCATGGAAGAATTAAAGCAGGTGCTGGATATAGCCTATGAAGCCATCCGGGTGGTGACGGAGGAGGCGTCCCCCTGAGACGCCGGCAGCTGCCTTCGTGCCATCAATTATAATCAATCCCGCTCCAAATTAACTGACCTTCCTTCCTGATTTGTTCCCGCAAAAAAAAAGCTGGTTGGAGCCGCCGATACTAACTATAATAGTATCAGAACAAACGTTTGAATCACGAGATAGGAAAATGCTGGAACAGCGGAGAAGTATATAACAGCCGGTCAGCACGGGGGGAGTACCGATGTCCCTGGAGCAGTCCATCTTCAGCAGTCTCGGAAAGAGGTGGCGGGACGCTGTCGAACAAGACCGGGTCACCGTGGTGGAAGATCCCGCGCGGGCCCAGGGCGGGTTCAACGTTTCCTTTATATCCGGCGCCGAGTACGAGCAGGCCAGGAAGCTCAAGCGGACCCTCATCCGCCGGTACCAGGGCCGGACCCTGGAGGAGGTCATCCCCGGAGAAGAACAGCGCTCGCGGCGAGGCGCCTGCTACTGTGTCGCCAACCACCACCCGGCCGATATCGCCCGGCCCTCCCGGTCGGAGGCGAGGGACCGGATACTGTCCGACCTGAAGCTCCTCTACGGGGTGGGCCCGCACCGGGAGAGCGCCCTGAAGCGGCAGGGGTACCGGACCATCGAGGACCTCACTCGCCACCCGCACCACCGGGACTCGGCGGAGGAACTTCTGCGCCTGCTCGACGATTTCGACACCGGAGGCCTGATCGACGTCATCGCCCGCAAGGGCCGCCGGTCTTCCCCCTCGATCCTTCACGTCTCGGGGTTCCACGACCTGGAGGACTTCGTCTTTCTCGACATAGAGACCCTGGGTCTGGCCGGCGTCCCCATCATCCTGTTCGGGGTGGCCTGGATAGAAGGCGGCCGGATACAGGTCCACCAGTACCTCCTGCGGGACATCCGGGAGGAGTCGGCGGCCCTGGAGGGATTCTTCACCCACGTCAGGGAGAACTCCGTTTTCATCACCTACAACGGGCGGATCTTCGACGTCCCCTACATAAAGAGCCGGGCGGCCTACTACGGCATCAGGGCGGACCTGGACCGGCCCCACTACGACCTGCTGCACTTCTCGCGCCGGGCGTGGAGGGACCGGCTGCCGAACTGCAGGCTCTCGACCGTGGAATCCTACCTCACCGGCGCCGAGCGCGAGGACGACGTCCCGGGCGCGCTGGTTCCGGACTTCTACCAGACCTACCTCAGGACCGGAAACCCCGGGACGCTGGTCCCCATCGTCTATCACAACCGCCAGGACCTGGTCGCTCTGGCCGCGATATACACCCGGCTGTGGGAGGAGTGGGGTTAGCATGTACATAGACGCGATGGTCGGCAAGCTGACCGAAGACGAGGAGATAAAGCAGAGGGTCGTCCACCACGAGGTGATCCCGCCGAAGGGCGCCGTCTACGGCACACTGATGAAGGAACTGCCAGAACCCCTCGAAAGATACCTCGCGCGCTTCCGGCTTTATCGGCACCAGTGCCAGGTCATCGACCGGGTCCGGGACGGCGGCAGCGTCATTATCACCACCCCCACCGCGTCAGGCAAGACCCTGGCCTTCAACCTCCCCGTCTTCGAGCGGCTGATGGCCGATAAAAACGCCACCGCGCTCTACCTGTACCCCACTAAGGCCCTCTCCAACGACCAGTTGAAGACCCTGCGGGAGATGGGGGCCGCGGTCAGGGGGAGGTTCTACCCCGAAATCTACGACGGCGACACCCCCCAGGGGAAGCGGCCGAAGATACGGGAGCGGTCGAGGATAGTCATCACCAACCCCTACGAGCTGCACCAGATAATGTCCTGGCACTACAAGTGGGACCGTTTCCTGTCCCACGTTCAGTACGTGGTCGTCGACGAGGCGCACACCTACCGGGGCGTGTTCGGGTCCAACATCGCCTTCCTGCTCAGGCGGCTGCGGCGGCTGTTCCAGTACTACGGCTCGTCGCCGGTATTCATACTCTCCTCCGCGACGATAGCGAACCCGCTGGAGTTCGCGCGGAAGCTGACCGGGCTCGACTTCGAGGTGGTCAGCGAGGACTGTTCTCCCCGGGGCCGGAAGCACTTCATATTCTACAACCCTTACTACGACGGGACCGGAAAACTCTCCACCCACCAGGAGACCCGGGACCTCTTCACCCTCTCGGTAAAGAACGGGCTCCAGACCCTCTGCTTCACCACCTCCCGCAAGATGGCGGAGCTGATCGCCATCTGGTCCCGGGAAGAGCTGAAAAAAGCCGAATCCCCCCTGGCGGAGCGGGTGGCCTCCTACCGGGCGGGCTACCTGCCCGGGGAGCGGAGGGAGATCGAGGACCGGTTAAAGAGCGGGGAACTGAAGGGGGTCACCACCACCGACGCCCTTGAGCTGGGGATAGACATCGGTTCCCTGGACAGCGTCGTCATCTCGGGCTTCCCGGGGACCGTCATCTCCACCTGGCAGCAGGCGGGGAGGGCCGGCCGCAGCCACCACGACGACTCGCTGGTCAGCCTGGTGGCCTTCCAGAACCCGCTCGACCAGTATCTCATGAACCACCCCGAGTCCTTCTTCCAGAAGCCCTTCGAGCACGCCATCATCGACCTGGGCAACCCCTACATTCGTTCCGGCCACATCCTCTGCGCCGCCGCCGAGCTTCCGCTGGACCTGGAGAAAGATGTGGAGTACTTCGGGGACACCGGGGAAATGTTGAAAGACCTCGAGGACAACCGCATCCTCCGGGAGACCGAGGACGGCTGGGTCTACTGCGGCAAGGCGCGGGCCACCGACATCGTATCCCTCGACGGGATACCCTCCGAGGTGTTCAAGATAATGCGGGACGGCCGGCTGATCGAGACCATCGACCGGGGGAGGGCCTTTCGCGAGGCCCACAAGGGCGCGGTCTTCCTCCACCAGGGCGAGCCGCACATCGTCCGGGTCTTCGACCTGGAGACCGGGGTCATCCTGGTCGACCGCTTCACCTCCGACTACTTCACCGACGCCGTGAAGACCTCCGACATCCACATCCGGGAGGGGCTGAAGCGGAAGAAGCTGGGGGAGTACACCCTCTTCTTCGGGAGGGTCCGGGTAAAGGAGCAGTACACCGGCTACAAGATAAAGAAGTACGACCAGGTCGTGGGGTGGCAGCCCCTGGAGCTTCCCCCGCTGGAGTTCGAATCCACCGCCATCTGGTTCACCCTGCCGCAGAGGATCGCCGACCAAGTCAAACAGAAGCAGCGGAGCTTCGGGGGCGGTCTGCACGGGGTCGAACACGCCATGATCGGGATAATGCCCTTCCACGTGATGTGCGACCGTTGGGACATCGGGGGCGTCTCCTTCCCCTACAACCCCGAGACCTTAAAGCCCACGGTCTTCATCTACGACGGGTTCGAGGGCGGGATAGGGCTTTCCGAGAAAGCGTTCGAGCTCTTCGCCGACATCGTCCGGATGACCCGCCAGCAGGTCAGGGACTGCCGCTGTGACGATGGCTGCCCCGGCTGCATCCTCTCCCCCAAGTGCGGCAACAACAACCGCCCGATGGATAAGCAGGCGGCCGCCGAGATCCTCGCGGACCTGGAGGCACAGCTGCACCAAGCCAAAGAACCCTAGCCCTCTTTATATCGAATCGCCTTATGTCGAAACCCGTAAAACCCGGTGCCAAAAACCAGAAATTTATGAAAATATCGGAAAAAGGATATTTAAAAAAGCTCAACGAATATTACTGGTAGGTCAATAGTTATTAAGTCCCCAGGAAGGGAGGGACAGGTATTGAATGTTGTAATCGTCGGCAACAGCGCGGCGGGCATCGCGGCGGCGGAAACCCTGCGCGGCCTCGAACCGCTGGCGAAGATCACGGTGCTCTCGGAAGAGAATCACCCGCCTTACTCCCGCTGCCTCATCACCGAAGTCGTGGCCGGGTCGGCGGGCCTCGACTCCATCCGTTACCGTTCGGACCAGTTCTACGAAGACCAGGTCATCGGCCTGGTCCGGGGAGCGCGGGTGAATTCCATCGATCCCGCGGGACGCAGGGTACTCTTTGGAGAGGCGGGTGAGATGCCTTACGACAAACTGCTGCTGGCAACCGGCTCGCGCCCAGTAGGGATTGAGGTGGAAGGCGCGGAACTGGAGGGCGTCTTTGCCCTGCGCAGCTACGACCAGGCAGAGGCGATCGCCAGGCAGGCTTCTGTGGCTGGGGAGACCGTCGTCATAGGCGGCGGGCTGGTCGGGCTGAAGGCCGCCTATGCCCTGCGCCGGGGGGGCTGCCCGGTCACGGTGGTGGTCAAGAGCGGTCACCTGCTGACACGCCAGCTGGACGCCGCGAGCGCCGCCATGGTCGAAAAGGAACTGATTGATGCGGGGATAAGTTTTATCTACGGTCAGAACCCCGTGGGATTCAGCCCCGGGGCCGGCGGGAAGGAGATAAGGTCGGTGACCCTGGAGGACGGGCGGGAGATACCCGCTGAACTGGTATTGGTAGCGAAAGGGGTCATCGCCAACGCCGAGCTGGTACGCGAGGCCGGCGGCGAAACCGCCGCGGGTATAAAGGTCAACGAATTTATGGAGACCAGCCTGCCGGATGTATACGCGGCGGGAGACTGTATCGAGGTGAGAGATTGCGTCACCGGGAGGCAGACCCCCTCCGCCCTCTGGACCCTGGCCGTGGAGCAGGGCCGCTATGCCGCCTATAACCTGGCCGGCCGGCGAAAGCCCTATCCGCTGCCCCTTACCCGGATGAACGCCGCCCAGTTCGGCGGTCTTCCCTTTATCTCGGTCGGCGCGGTGGACGAGGGTGAAGAGGTCCTGACCTGGAAGGAGCCGGGGGTCTATCGCCGGCTGGCCATCCGGGGAGACCTCCTGATCGGGGCCATCCTGGTTGGCTCGCTGGAAGCTGCGGGTATCTATACTTCCCTGATCAAGAACCGGCGGCCGCTGGGTGACCTGCGAGAAGGGCTTTTAAAGGGCCGGGTCTCGGCGGCGAGTTTTATCTAACACCTAAATGACTTTTTGGGAGGGATGATTCCATGAGATCCAGGGACAGCGCTGTGAACCAGATGCTTGAAGTAGCGAGGAAGGAAGCCATAGAGACCACCTGGGACCGGTACGAATCCCAGGTGCCCCAGTGCGGATTTGGTGAACTGGGGGTCTGCTGCCGTCACTGTGTTATGGGACCCTGCCGGATCAGCCCCTTTGAGGACGGGCCGAAGAGAGGCATCTGCGGCGCCACCGCGGATACCATGGTGGCCCGGGGCCTGGTCCGGGCGATCGCCGGCGGAGCGGCGGCCCACTCGGGCCACGCCAAGCACCTGGCGCACACCCTGCACAAGTGGGTAAAGGGCAAGGCCCCCGACTACAACGTGAAGAACGAGGCCAAGCTCAGGGCGGTCGCGGTCCGGCAGGGGATACCCTCCGAGGGCCTGAGCGTCCGTGAACTGGCCGAAAAAGTGGTCGAGTCGGTATTCAGCCAGTTCGCCGAGGGAGAAGGGCCGCTGGCCTGGGCGGGCGCCACCGTCACCGCCGGGCGGGTCGAGGCCCTGGCCAGGCTCGGGGTGCTGCCGGTCGGGATAGACAGCAGCATCGCCGAGATGATGCACCGCACCCACATGGGTGTCGACGCCGACCCGGTCAACCTGCTGCTGGCAGGGATAAGCTGCTCGATAGCCGACTACACCGGCTGCCACATCGGCACCGACCTGGCCGATATCCTGTTCGGCACCCCGGTCCCCATCATGAGCGAGGCCAACATGGGGGTCATGAAGGAGAACTCCGTCAATATCGCGGTCCACGGGCATAACCCGGTCCTTTCGGAGATCATAGTTCAGATAGCCGAGGAGATGCAGGATGAGGCCCGGGCAGCCGGGGCCGACGGGATCGTCCTGTGCGGCATCTGCTGTACCGGCAACGAGGTGCTGATGCGCCACGGTATACCGCCCCTGACCCACGGGGTCTCCCAGGAACTGCCGATCCTGACCGGGGCGCTCGACACCATCGTGGTCGACTACCAGTGCGTCTATCCCTCCGTCGTGGAGGTGGCGCGCTGCTACGGCACCAAGGTGATAACCACCATGAGCATAGCCAAGATCCAGGGCGCCACCCACATCGAGCTGGTCGAAGAAGAAGCGGTGGCCAAGGCGAGAGAGATTATCAGGGTCGGGATCGAAGCCTTCAAGGCCCGGAAAGGGCGGCCGGTCAACATCCCGCAGGTGACCAACAAGGTCGTGGCCGGGTTCTCGGTGGAGGCCATAGTCGCCGCGCTCTCCAAGCTGGATGCGGAAGACCCCCTGAAACCCGTCATCGACAACATCGTAAACGGAAACATCCAGGGCGTGGCCCTTTTCGCGGGATGCAACAACGTCAAGGTTCCCCAGGACAACAACTACCTGGTGATAGCAGAGGAACTGGCCAAGCGGGATGTCCTGCTCCTGGCCACCGGCTGCGGCGCCGGCGCATACGCCCGCCAGGGCTATATGACCCCCGAAGCGACCGAGAAGTACGCCGGGCCGGGCCTCAAGGCCGTCCTGACTGCCATCGGCGAGGCCAACGGGCTGGGCGGGCCGCTGCCGCTGGTACTGCACATGGGCTCCTGCGTGGACAACACCAGGGCGGTCGACCTGACCGTGGCCATCGCCAACAAGCTCGGCGTGGATATTGACAAGCTCCCGGTGGTGGCGTCAGCGCCCGAGTTCAAGACCGAAAAGGCGGTCGCCATCGGGACCTGGGCCATCGCGTCGGGCCTCCCGGTCCACCTGGGAGTCGTGCCGCCGGTCCTGGGCGGTCCGATGGTGACCTCCGTCCTGACCGCCGGGGTCAAGGACCTGCTGGGCGGCTACTTTATCGTGGAGACCGACCCGATGAAGGCCGCGGAGAAGCTGTTCGCGGCGATCCAGGAGCGCCGGGCGGGTCTGGGCCTGAATACACGCCAGTGGTAGCGGAAAGGGGATGAGGATGTGTCCAGGGAAGTTCTGATTCGATACGAACGCTGCACCGGCTGCCGATCGTGCGAGCTGGCCTGCGCTGTCGCCCACTCCGAGAGCAAAACCCTCTTCGGGGCTATCGGGGAGGCGCGCCGACCGCTGAAAAGGATCTTCGTCCACCAGGCCGGGCCAAAGAAGGTGCCGCTGAACTGCCGGCACTGCGGAGACGCGCCCTGCCTGGACGCCTGCATCGCCGGGGCCATGTACCGGACGAAGGAGGGCGTAGTGACCAACGAGTCCGGGGAGCGCCCGTGCGTGGGCTGCTGGATGTGCGTGATGGTCTGTCCTTACGGGGTCATCCGCAGCGAGGTGAAGGAAAAGCTCGCGGTGAAGTGCGATAGAAACTGTCTCGATGCCGCAGGAGTCCCGGCCTGCGTCCGTTCATGCCCCACCGGGGCCCTGGTGTACGAGTCCATCGATCAGTTCGGCGAGCAGAAGCGAAAAGAGTTTCTGCACCGGGCGGTCGGCGATCTGTAGACCTGAACCGCAAAACCGGCATCAAAAAGGCCACCCCCCAAGGTGGTCTTTTCTTTTTCCCGATAGGGAAAGCTAATAGCGGCAAAACAGGGAACGGAGCTGATTACAATAAGACTTACCTATCGTTTTAAGGAACTGGGGCCAAACGACCTCGCCCTCGCAGGGGGAAAGGCGGTGAACCTGGGGGAGATGGAGCGCGCCGCCCTGCCGGTCCCTCCCGGGTTCGTGCTGGTCACGCCCGCTTACCACCTCTTCGTGGAGTCAAACCGGCTGGGCCCCGGTATCGAGAGCATCCTGGACGGGCTGGACTACCGGGACTCCTCGGTCCTTGAACCGGCCTCGTCCTCCATCCGTTCCCTCTTCGAGGCGGGAACCGTCCCCGACCAGATACTCGAAGCCCTCTACCAGGCTTACGCCGAAATGTGCGAGGGCACGGTTGCCGTGAGGTCCTCCGCCACGGCGGAGGACCTCCCCTACGCCTCGTTCGCGGGGCAGCAGGACACCTACCTGAACATCAACGGGCGGGAGAGGCTGCTGTCGGCGGTTAAGAGCTGCTGGTCCTCGCTCTGGACAGCCCGGGCGCTGTCCTACCGGGCGCGCCAGGAGATACCTCCTTCCGCGCTTGCCCTGGCGGTGGTGGTGCAGCGGTTGGTGTTCTCGGAGGCCTCCGGGGTGATGTTCACCGCTAACCCCGTGAACGGGAGACGCGACCAATTGGTCATAGACGGGACCTGGGGCCTGGGAGAGGCCCTGGTGAGCGGCCAGGTCAATCCCGACCACTGGGTGGTGGAAAAGGAGAGCGGCTTGATCGTTTCCACCGCCATCGCCGATAAAAAGGTGATGACCAGAAGGACGGAAGACGGGGTGGAGTCGGTCGAGACCCCCGCCAGCCGGCGGAAGGCCCCGTCCCTGAGTGGGGATGAGATATCCGAACTGGTGGATATAGGCCTTCGGGTCGAGGAGCGCTTCGGCCAGCCCCAGGACGTCGAGTGGGCGCTGGCCGGGGGCCGGATCTACCTGGTACAGTCGCGGCCCATCACCTCGCTCTTTCCGCTGCCCGAGCCGAAGCCCCGACGCGCCGAAGGCCCCCGGGTTTACGTTTGCGGCAACCTGATGCAGGGTCTGGTGGAACCTATCACCCCTATGGGCATCTCGGCCTTCAGTATGCTTGCCCGTGGGATAGCGAACCTATGGGGCTTCAGGATACCCCCGGGCGAAACCCCGCCCGCCTTTAAAACCGCGGCCGGGCGTGTCTTTATCGACGTCACCACGGCGGTGCGGCATACCCGCACGCGCGGAGCGGTGCTCACCGTCACCTCCATGGTGGATAAGCCCACCTCCCAGGCCCTGGGGCGCCTGCTGGAAAGAGACCGCCGGTACGACCCGCTGAAGCAGCGCCTCCCCCTGCGGTATCCCTGGAGGTTTATACTCAGAGTTCTCAGCCGGGCCGTCTACACCTTCATCCTACCAGCGGCGGGGAGGGCCGCGGGGATCAGGGCCATGGACCGTCAGATCGAGATGCGGGAGCGGGAGGCCGCCCGCCTGGAGGGGATCGGGGAGAGGCTCGCGTTCGTGGAACGAACGATGCGGAACCTGCTGCCGGTGGTATTCACCAGGATGGGCGCGGTACTGATACCGGGGATGGCGTCCAGGTTCATCGTGGAGGGAAGACTCGCCGCCTGGCTGGGGGAGTCCGAATCGCTGCAGCCGGTCCTGCGGTCCCTCCCGCACAACCCCACCACCGAGATGGACCTGCGGCTCTGGAAGATATCCCGCGAGCTAAAATCCAGGGGCGAAGCGCCCTCCACGGAGCACCCCCTGGTCGTCGATTTCCTTGAATCATACGGACACCGGGGCGTGCGGGAGATCGACACCGGGATGCCGCGCTGGAAGGATGACCCCACCCATATCCTGAACGTATTGAATACCTACCTGTCCCACGGCGAAGAGGCCGATGTCGAGACGCATTTCCTTCAGGGGGTGGAGGCCGCGGAGAAGGCGGTAGATGAGCTGGTGATAAAGGTTCGGGAGAAAGCGGGGGCGTTGCGGGCGGCCCTGGCGGGAGTGCTCCTGCGGCGGGTGAGGGAACTGTTCGGGGTCCGGGAGTACCCCAAGTTCTATCTGGTCCGGGTCATCGCCCTGATACGCGAGGTGATTGAGGGAGTGGGTTCGGAGCTGGTCCGGCGGGGGGAGCTGGAGAACCCGGAGGACGTGTTCTATCTGAGTGCGGCTGACATCCGGCGAGGAGCCGGACTCAGGGACACCGCGAACAAGCATCGGGAAGGCTATCGGCGCGAGCTGGATAGGAGATCGGTACCGCGGATCATCACCAGCGAGGGGGAGACCGTCTACTCCACCCCCGCGTCCGAAGCCGGGGCCCTGGTGGGCACCCCGGCCTCACCCGGGGTCTACGAGGGCCGGGCGCGCGTGGTGTTCGACCCCCGGGAGGCGAGGCTCGAACCCGGCGAGGTGCTGGTGGCCCAGGGGACCGACCCGGCCTGGACCCCGCTGTTTCTCAGCGCCGGCGCCCTGGTCATGGAGATAGGGGGGATAATGTCCCACGGCTCGGTGGTGGCTCGGGAGTACGGGATTCCCGCGGTGGTGGGGGTGATGGACGCCACCCGGCTGATTCAGAGCGGCCAGCGGATACGGGTCGACGGGGAGCACGGACAGGTCCAGCCCCTTCGGAACGAAGGGCAATAAGACTATTATTCGTGCCGAACGACCGCCTCCGAAGGGCAGCTCTCCTGGCAGAGCCCGCAGCAGACGCACTTATCCGGGTCGATCCGGTACTCCCCGAACTGGCTGATAGCCTCGACGGGGCAGACGTCGGCACACAGCCCGCACGCCGAGCACCGCTCCCGGTCTATCTCGTACACCGGCATTCACCTCGTTGGTATAGTCTACAGCAGGGAAGCGATGATGTTCCGCTGGATATAGTTCGTCCCCTCGATGGTCGACAGGATTCGGGCATCCCGCAGCAGCCGCTCCATGGGCGACCCCTTCTCGTAGGCCCGGGCCCCGAGGATGTCCGCCGCCTCCGCCGTCACCTCTTGGGCTATGGTGCTGGCCGCCAGCTTGGCCATGGCCGAGGCGACCGTGAAGTCGTCCCCCTTGTCTATCAGCCAGCACGCCTTCCAGGTTATCAACCGGGCCATCTCTATCCTGGTCGCCATCTCCGCCAGGGTGTGGGACACTGCCTGGTGATTCTTGATCTTGCGGTCAAACTGGATGCGCCCGTCGGCGTGTCCGTAGGCCAGTTCGTAAGCGGCGCGCGAAATGCCCACCGAGGTGGCCCCCACCAGGACGCGGCCGATGTCGAAGGTCTGGCTCAGCAGCAGGTATCCGCTGTACGGCTCATCGCTCTTGATCACCATGGACTGGTCCACGGCGGCGTTGTCGAAGACCACCTCGGCGATCTCGGCGTAATCCAGGGCCGCCATGTCCCGGACATTCCCGGTGCTGACCCCCGGCGTGTCCCGGGGGATGATGAAGCAGCGCATGGAAGACTTCTTCTGGATGCGGTCGCTGAACGCGAACAGCGATATGAACTCCGCCTGCGGGGCATTCAGGATATAGTCCTTGCGGCCGTTTACTACGTACCCCTGGGCGGTTTTCTCGGCGAAGGTGGTCATGGAGTTTATGTCCGAACCGCCGCTCGACTCGGTCAGGGCGAAGGCACTGAGGGACGCGTTGCTGCCCGCCAGTTTCGGCAGGACCCTCTGTTTCTGCCGCTCGCTCCCGGCCAGCAGGATAGGCTGCACCGCGTGCACGTTGGCGTCCACCACCGCGGTCAGGCCCGAGCACGCGGCCGCCAGTTCCTCTACGACCAGGCAGGTGGTGAAGATGTCCAGACCCAGGCCGCCGTACTCGACCGGGATGGTGGGGCAGACCAGGTTCAGCTCGCTCAGTTTATTTACCAGGTGCCAGTCGAATCCGTCCTTATTAGGGAAGTCCCTTCCCTGGATGTAGGGCTTGATCTCAGTTTCCGCCAGGCCGCGGACCGTTTGCACCAGTTCGGCCTGCTGCTTACTCAGCGAGAGGTCCATTCGCATTCCCCCCTTTAATCCTCTTCCACATCAGGTATTGAATGAATCCATCCACTTCATCGACTTCTTCTTCAGTCAGGCGGTAAACGCTGTTGATTATTCCGAGGATGCGGTTCTCCTTCGAGTTCAGCGGGGGCTGTTCGCGGTCGGTTTCGAAGTTCTCCACGAAGTAGTTGAGCGGCTTGTCCAGGACCTCGGACAGCCTTTCGAGCTGCGACAGGTATACCCGGCGTTTACCCTTCTCGTAGTTGGACAGGGCCGACTGCGAGCAGCCGATGGCGCTGGCGAGCTGCTCCTGGCTCATCCTCTTTTCCTCCCGGGCCGCCTGGATCCTGAGCCCAAGGTCTATCAGGTTCATCGACAAGTCTCCTTCGAGTTCATCTATGCTGTCGGAAAGTATTCCATTCAACCTTAATTTTAGCATAAATGTAATACACATTCCATTAATTCGCCAAGAATATCACATTATTATATAATAGCAGCCCCCTGGCGTAATAATTTTTCGTCCCCGAATTACCGTTGATACCTTTTAGAATAAAGGGGATGGCGGTAAATGAGGGTTATCACGCTTCGACATAACCCGGTTGACTGTTTATTACAAACGTGGTAATTTATATATACCAACATTCACAAAGGAGAGTGGTAGTCCCATGTTTGAATTCACCATGAGTCCCGAACAGCTGAAGCTGCGCGACGAGGCCCGCGACTACGCCAAGTCGGTCCCCCGCCAGTACATCCTGGACATGGACGCTGACAAGATCAAGTACCCCAAGGATTACCTCAAGGAGGCGGGGCGGCGCAACCTGCTGGGCTTGAGGGTTCCCAAAGAGTACGGCGGTCGCGGCCTGGGCTGGGAGGAGTGCATCATCGCCCTGGAGGAGATCTGCGTAAACGGCTACATATTCGGCTGCACCTACGGGGTAACCGGGGACGTAGTCACCGAGGCGCTGGTCCACTTCGGGAACGAGGAGCAGAAGCGGAAGTACCTGGTCCCCATCTGCAGCGCGGATAAGTTCGCCGCCGAGTGCCTGACCGAGCCCCGGGGCGGGTCGGACTTCTTCGGCTCCACCACCATCGCCACCCGCGACGGCGACGACTTCGTCTTAAACGGCCAGAAGCGGTTCATCGTCGGCGGGGAAGGCTGCGACCTGTTCCTGGTCTACGCCAAGACCAACCCCGAAGGCGGCCCCACCAACTCCATGACCTGCTTCATAGTGGAGCGGGAGATGGGGGTCAAGACCGAGTACCTGTATGGTCTGATGGGCTGCCGCGGCGGGGGCACCGCGCGGGTCGTGTTCGAGAACGCCCGGGTTCCCAAGGAGAACGTGATCGGGGAAGTAAACGGCGCGTTCCCCATCTTCTACCAGATGATGATCCCCGAGCGGTTCGGCACCGCTGCGATGACCATCGGGGCGGCCCGGCCCGCCCTGGAGATAGCCACCGACTACTCCACCAAGCGCAAGGCCTTCGGCAAGACCATCAACCAGTTCCAGGGGGTGAACTTCAAGATCGCCGAGGCGGTAACCAAGCTCGACTCCTGCCGCGCCCTCATGTACGCCACCGCCAAGGCCGTCGACGGCGGGGCCGACTCCGCGCTCTGCCGCCGCCTGGTCTCCGAGGGCAAGAAGTTCGTCACCGAGCAGTGCTGGGACGTGGTGAACCTCGCCATGCAGGTCATGGGCGGCATCGGCTACACCGACGTCTACCCCATCGAGAAGATACTGCGCGACCTGCGCCTCTCCATGATCTGGGTGGGCACCAACGAGATAATGAGCAGCATCATCCAGCACGAGTGGTACGTCGAACGTAGGAAAGAGTTGAAGAACAACCCCAAGCGCGACAGCGAGTTCGACAGCCTGAACGCGTTCGCCGGGGAAGAAAAAATATACGAGTAGGAGGGTCGGGTCATGACCAGCAAGTGGGAAACCATGTACCAGGATAAGCTTAGAAGTGCCGAGGAGTCCGCACGCCTGATCGAAAACGGGGACCGCCTGGTGGGGCCCACCGCCAACGGCACACCCCGGATGCTGTGGCACTATATCTCCGAGAGGATAAAGAACAACGAGCTTCCCGACTGCGAGGTCCTGTTCGGCCTGAATCTCAACGCCCCGGGGATGTGCAAGCCCGAGGCCGCATCGATGTGTCACTACGTCGACGGGTACATCTCCCCGGTCAGCCGGCCCCTGGCCCAAAAGGGGATAATCGATCCCTGGCCGACCAGGTTCTCCGACATCCCTCGGACCCTGATCGAGGTCAGAAACAGCAACGTCGCCACCTTAACCGTCAGCCCGATGGACAAACACGGGTACTTCAGCGTGGGGTGCCACGCCTCGCACGTCTACTCCGCGACCCGCCGGGCCCTGCGGGCGGGAAAGCCCATGAGGATATTCGTCGAGGTCAACCCCAACTACCCCTTCACCTACGGCAGCAACCACCTGCACATCAGCGAGATAACCTCCATCAACGAGGCCGACTGGCCACTGATCTCCCCGCCCCCGGAGGAGCCCAACGAGAAGGACGTCGCGATAGCCAGCTACATCGCGGAGAACATCCCCGACGGGGCCTGTCTCCAACTGGGGATCGGGGGCATCCCCAACGCGGTGGGCAAACAGCTCACGGCCAAGAAGGACCTGGGGTGTCACACCGAGATGATCGTGGACGCCTACCTGAAGCTGTACGAGAGCGGCGCGCTGACCAACCGCAAAAAGAACTTCATGCCCGACCGCATGATCGGCACCATCGTCTTCGGCAGCAAGGAACTCTACCAGTTCGTGGACCACAACCCGGCGGTCGAGATTCACGGGATAGACTTCGCCGTCAACCCCAGCATAGCGTCCCAGAACGACAACCTGATGACCATCAACGCCATCATGGAGTGCGATCTGTCGGGACAGTGCATCTCCGAGTCCATGGGGATAGCCCCTTACTCGGGGATGGGCGGGCAGCAGGACTTCGTGCAGGCGGCCTGGCAGTCTAAGGGCGGCAGGGCCTTCCTCGCGATGTACTCCAGCTACACCGACAAAAACGGCCAGGAGCACTCCAAGATATCCCCGGTGGTCAGCGGCTGGGTGGCGATAAACCGGTGGGACGTGCACTACCTGGTCACCGAGTACGGGTGCGTCGACCTCAAGGGGGCGACCATGCGCGAGCGGGTCCAGAAGGTGGTCAGCATCGCCCACCCCGACTTCCGCGACTGGCTGGTGTCCGAGGCCAAGCGGCTCAGCATCATCGACTCCAAATCCGACATCGACATCAAGAGCATGCGGAAGGAGATATAGTTAATCCAATTAACTTTGGTAAAACCAACCTCCACTACAAAACAGCCCCCTTCATTCAAGGCGGGCTGGCTTTTCCTTTTTAAGTGGGGCCTTTTTTCTATTATTAAATGAACTTATATTGATTTTATTATCATTTTTTTCATGGTTTATGAATGGTCCTCCAGCATCGCACCCCAGTCTTTTACTTAACGCAAATAGCTCTTTCCATTATTTATAATTTGTATAATTAAGCTGAAATAATTATATATTTCAGCGGGTTGTTTTTAACATTTTTTTCATCGTTTTTTAAAAGATATAAAATATTATCTTGATAGACTTGAATTATATTAGCTTAAAAGACGAAGGGGATGAACTACATATGGGCTTTTTAAAGCGGTTAGGCAATAATTTTTCGAGCATCCAGACTAAAATCGCTTTGGTTACATTGCTTCTCGTGGTTTTATCAATAACAGCGATAAAAGTATATGATTACACTGTCAGAACACGCGAGATTGAAAGGACAGTGAAGGAAGACCGATTAAACGTGGCTGTATTGACAGCCTCCAGATTGGAGACAGAGATATTCAAAGCCGTATCCACCCTGGAGACGGCAGCCAATAATACCGCTTTTGCATCCGAAGATAAGGAAGTAGTATTAAAAGCAATGCAGGCGATCAAAGAGCAGGATAAAATCTTTTCAACTATTATATATATCTATCCGGACTTGAGCCGGTTGAATGAAAAAGGTGAGTTAAGTTCTGTCGCAAACAGAGAATACGCGCAGGAAGTTAAGAAAACCAAGAAAACGTTTATTTCCCGAGAGATCCTCATATCCCAGACAACCAATAAACCATCTATAATGGTGGCCACTCCGGTCAAGGTTCCCGGCGCGCCGGAGAGGTATCTGGGCATTACGATCAATGTCGATAATCTTCAGCACATTGTTGACGAAACCAAAAAGAGCGACGGCAATTATGCCTTTGCCTTTGACGGCAAGGACGGCCTGGTTTTTGCTCACCCGGTCAAGGAATACATAGGATCGCTCAAATTCATCAACCCGGATGAAAAGAGCAAACAACTTGTCTCGCCTGAACTGCAGCAGATGGCTGCGGAAACCTCTTCCGGCCGCTCCGGCACCCAAATCTACAGTTTCAACGGCGCAAAAACCATAGCCGCCTACACCAGCGTTCCCGGAACCAAAATCGGCGTAGCATCCCGGATTAACTATGAAGAGGCCATGGAACCTATCCGCCAGGAACGGAATTCAGCTGTTATAATAACCCTGCTCGCCTCGCTCATAAGCGCCATAATAGCCATGGCCCTGGCAAAGATCATGGCTGATCCAATAAAAAGCATTACCGACCAGGCGAATATTATTGCCTCCGGCGATTTCACCAGCGCAAACAGCATTGCTGTAGACAGAAGCGACGAGGTTGGCCAGCTACAGAAAGCTTTCAAGGGGATGGGAGGCATGCTCAAATCCACCATGGAGCAGATCAGACAGGCCTCGGCGCATATCGCTTCCTCCAGCGAAGTGCTGGAGGCTAGCGCGGAGCAATCGGCGCAGGGAGCCGCCCAAGTGGCCGCGACCGTTACAGAGGTCGCGTCAGGGGCGATCAATCAGGTAAATGCCATCGATAGTACTGTAACCACCGTTAAGGAAATGGGGAATGAAATCAGACAAATAGCCAACAATGCTTCTGAAGTGGCGCTGCTCTCAAAAAAATCATCTGATGCGGCAGTTGAAGGCGGGCAGGCGATCAGCCACGCGATCGATTCGATCAGTAGTATCAAAGACATCGTTCAGGATACTGCCGGGGTTATTCGGGAGTTGGGCGTTTCATCCGATAGAATCAGCGAAATAGCCGATACTATCACCGGCATCGCATCCCAGACCAACCTCCTCGCGCTGAACGCCGCGATCGAAGCTTCACGTGCCGGGGAACAAGGACGCGGTTTTTCTGTCGTCGCGGATGAGGTTAGGAAGCTTGCCGAACAGTCGAGAGAATCGGCCGGCAATATCGCCAAGATCATCGGAGAGGTTCAATCGCAAACCAGATACGCTATCGAGAAAACAGACAAAAGCGCCCAGGAAGTCTCTACCGGACACGATGTGGTCTTAGCGGCCGGTGAATCGTTCAAAATCATCCAGCGTCACATCGACGATGTCAGTCAGGCGGTTAATGGAATCACAACGACCGCCCAGCAGCTCTCAGTTTTCAGCGGCAATGTGATCGCATCTGTAGAAAAAATACGAGAAATCTCCCAGGATACCGCAGCCAAGAGCCAGGCTATCTCGGTTGCTACCGAAGAACAATCGGCCAGTATGCAGGAAGTCGCTTCCTCCGCCGAATCCTTAGCGCGGTTATCCAACCAGCTGGAGGAAACCCTTAAAATGTATAAGTTTTAACCGGTTTTTGGATACGGCCCCCCAGGTAAAGCAAGACCTGAATATAAAAAAGTAAGCTCTGCATAGAATAGAGCTTACTTTTTTTGTACCCGGAAGACTTGGGGGCGCATTTTTCTGTCTATAAGGTTTTTTACTAGTAGTTGGATCATACTTCGTAATAATTGACAGGCCCCACCGCACCCCGCGTTTCAAACAGCCTTTACCCTCAAATAAAACCACGTGATAATAAAAAGACGGCATTCAATCATAGTCAGGGCCAGGCCTCGCCCTGCGGTTCTCTGTCGCCTTGATAACTCGCCTTTGCTTCCATCTACTCAGACCAACTGCAAAAAGGGGTTGGTAAAAGCGAAACGCGCGTCCATGCCCTTCGCTTTCTCGCGACATCCTGTCGCTCGCCCCTCTTTGCCGGTCGTTCTTCGCAGGGAAGCAAGACGCCTCGTAGTACAACGGCTCATATCTCCGCAGGGCTCACCCCATTTTGGGCTGATTGAATGCTAGGTACTGGAGAAGCATGTTTCGTTTTATAAACTCAGCGGCTGTCCGATAGCGCGGGACACGCCGCTGGAATCTATCATCCCGAAGCGACCGCCCCCGGCGGCTGAAGCGGAGCGTAAGGACTTTATACGGGGTGGTCCCCCCTGGTACCCTGGTTGTAGGGGCAGGGGTTTCCCCGGCTCTTTTTTGGGGGTCCAGGGGGGACAGGGGTCCCCGTGTAAAGTCTCGCGGAATGCGGGTTTGAATGATGTAGCTTACCTGCTCGACAAATAAGCCCCCACGATTATCAGCACCCCGCCCGCGACCACGAACGCGCCGACCCGCTCGCCCAGCACCAGGGCCGCGATGATCCCGGTCAGCAGGGGGCGGAAGTAGAGGTAGCTGCCCACGGTCACAGCCGGGAGCCGCTCCAGGGCGCGGTACCAGGCCAGGTAGCCGTAGACCGACGCCGCCCCTCCCAGGTAGAGCAGATTCAGCCAGATGAACCAGTTCGGGCACTGGATGGTGGTGTGCAGCAGCTCCGGGATGGAGAAGGGGACCAGGAACAGGGTGCCGATCACCGTGGTCCAGGTTATCAGGGTGCCGGTGCGGTAGCGCCCCAGCAGCTTCTTGCCGTAAACGCTGTAAAAGGCCCAGGACACCGCGGTCAGGAGGATCAGGACGTCGCCCCAGAACCTCGGCCCAGCCTGCCCCCACGAGAAGTTCCCGTCGGTTATCACCAGCAGCGAGCCGACGAACGCGGTGGCGAGCCCCAGGACGGTCACCGGCCGGATCGGCTCCTTCAGCAGCAGCCAGGATATCAGCCCGATGAAGACCGGCGACAGGCTGATCAGGATGGAGGCGTCAGTGGCGTTGGTGTAGTTTATCCCGTAGTGCTGCAGCAGGTAGTAGAGCGTCACCCCGGTCAGGGACAGCAGTACCATCTGCGGGTAGTCCGACCGCTCTATCTTCTCCATCCCGCGAAAGTTCAGCGCCAGCAGGATGAGCGACGCGATGACGTACCGGTACAGCGCCGAAAGCACGGGAGGGATCTGTTCCAGCACGATCTTAGTGGCGACGAAGGTCCCCGCCCAGATGGCCACCACGAACAGCAGCTCCAGGTGGGTGAGTATGATGCTCCTCACCTTTGGGTTGCCGCCGGGTTTATTCATCCTGCTCGATCGCCGCGATCTCGAACAGCACGGTCCCGCCTTCGCTGAAGGGCGGTCCGGGATCGATGCACTGGACCATCCTCTGCGTCAGCCCCAGGTCCTTCAGGTCCTTGCCCAGCCGGGCCGCGAAGACCACGGGATAGATGTTGGCAAAGGCGAACCCGCAGACCCGGTCGCTCTCTCCAAGGGAGATGGTCGCTCCCCGCAGCACCACCTTGTCCCCGACCCTGATCCCGGCGGCGCAGTTCCCCTTCACCTCTCTGGCGGTGATAACCAGATCCATGATATCCTCCTCCTCAACGGTTATTGATCAAGAACGACAGCATCTCGTTCTCCCTGCACATCCGGTTGAACTCCGATTCGCCTACCGCGTCCACCAGCACCCGTCCCCAGATGTCGTGCTTGATGTACTCTTTGGCGACCAGCACGATGCCGGGGGTGGTGGTCCAGACCCCGACGGTCTCGTCCCGCGTCCCGAACTCGCTGATCACCACCTCTTTCGAGTCCCCCACCGCCACGGTCAGCCTGGCGCCAAGCCGCTTTTCCGAGGAGGACCCGCAGGGCTCCAGGTTGACGGTGTTCCCGCACCTGAACCCGCTGTCGCCGAACACCCCGCAGATCACCTTCACGCCGCGTTCCTCCGCCTTCAGCACCGGCCCCTGGAGCAGCCCCGCTTCCTCCGGCCAGATAGAGAGCAGGAGAAATCCCTCCGCGCGGTTTATCAGTTCGGCCATCTTGTCCAGTACCACCTGGTACCCCGACAGGTTCCAGGTCAGGTCGAGGTCGGGGAACGGCTTCACCCCCTGCAGCCTCACGTCCAGGTCCTCGATGGTGGCCACATACTCCTGCTTCAGCCGGGCCAGCACCATCCCGGGGGGGACCGGGTAGTACATCACCGGCTCCGTGCTGCTGCTGACCACCACCCCCTTGTTCCTCAGGCGGTTGAGGGTCTCGTAGATCTTGGCCGGCGGGACCCGGGCCACCCGGCTCACCTCGTAGCCGTTGGCGGGGTGTTTTTTAATCAGGGCGCAGTAGGCCTTCGCCTCGTAAGAAGTGAAGCCCAGCCCCTGCAGTTTTAATACGATGTCGTCCATAAAAAAATTGCCTCCCGCGGGTCCTGACTATATACTACTCGAATAGTAAATACCCGGCAATATTTACCAGACCGAGGTAGAGTAATTATTTTAGCCTCGCCAGTAATTTACATTAATGGGGTTGACAGCCATTTCATTTGAAGTTTATATTATTGGTAAGGTAACTTACTAGTAATATAACTTACAAAAACTTAGGCATGTCTATTTAGGGGGGTGAAAAAGAAAAAAACAATAAAGACCATATTTGATTAATGTGCGGGGAGTGGAGGCTTTTTTTAAAAAACCAAAATACTTGACTAAATCAAATAATTAGTTGCATAATATCAAGCAAAGGGGGTGTTCATCCTGGAAAATACACATGAGGAAAGGATCGCCGCCGTCAGGCGTTTCAACCGCTTTTACACCCGTCAGATCGGGGTGCTGCGCGAAGGGCTGCTGCACAGCCCCTTCTCCCTGACCGAGGGCCGCATCATCTACGAACTCGCCCAGAGCAGCGGTCTGACAGCCACCGATCTGTGCCGTGAGCTGGTCTCGGACGCGGGATACGTGAGCCGCATACTGGCCCGCTTCGAACAGCAGGGCCTGGTGGAAAAGACCCGAGCCGAGCAGGATGGACGCCAGCGGCTGCTGCACCTCACAACCGAAGGCAGACACGCCTTCTCCATTATCGACCGCCGTTCGCGCGACGAGATCGACCAGCTGCTGAGCGAGCTGGGGGAAGACGACCAGCAGCGCCTCCTCGAAGCCATGCACACCATCGAGGGCATCCTCGATAAAGGGAACAAACACCTCGAGCCATTCATCCTGAGACCGCACGAACCGGGCGACATGGGGTGGGTCATTCACCGCCACGGCGTTCTGTACGCGCGGGAGTACGGGTGGAACGAAGAGTTCGAGGCGCTGGTAGCCCAGGTAGCCGCGGACTTCCTGAAGAACTACGACCCCGCGCGGGAACGCTGCTGGATAGCGGAGATGGACGGCGAGATCGTCGGCTCCGTGTTCGTTGTACAGAGCAGCGAAACAGCGGCCAAGCTGAGGCTGCTGCTGGTGGAGCCTCGGGCGCGCGGCATGGGCCTCGGCGCCAGGCTGGTCCGGGAGTGCATCCGGTTCGCGAAGCGCGCCGGCTACCAGAAGCTGGTGCTCTGGACCAACAGCGTACTCCAAGAGGCCCGGCACATCTACCAGAAATCGGGCTTCACGCTTGCCGCCCGAGAGGAGCACCACAGCTTCGGCCACGACCTGGTCGGGGAGACCTGGGAACTGGACCTGAACCGGGTATAAAAACTATTGGTTACGGAGGTTTTTATTATGGAGTGGGAAACAGTTCGGCTTGAAAATATCGAGAAGGTAGCCGTCATCACCTTAAACCGTCCTGCCCAGCTGAATGCCTTGAACCTTCAGCTTGGAGACGATCTCGTCGCCTCCCTGGAAGAAAGCCGTAAAAATAAAAAGGTCAGGTCGGTTATTCTCAAAGGAGCGGGAAAAGCCTTTTGTTCCGGCGGGGACCTGGTTATGGGAAAGGAGCTTATCGACATCGATCCCCCCGACCCTTACCGCCAGCTGACTAAAAGATTGAATCGGATTATAATAGAGATCCGGCAGTTGGAGAAACCCGTGATAGCAGCCATTAATGGAGCGGCTGGCGGGGCTGGTTTTAGCATCGCTATGGCCTGTGACCTGAAAATAGCCGCCAATGTCGCTAAGTTTAAGCAGGCCTATACCAGCATAGGGCTGGTGCCTGACGGTGGATGGACGCTTTTCGTCCCACTGCTGACGGGGTTTGGCAACACGAATGAGCTTCTCTTCCTTGACCCGGTTATCGACGCGGAAAAAGCCCTGGCCATGGGTTTGATCAATAAAGTGGTGGAACCGGATAAACTGGATAGCGCTGCTTTGGAATGGGCTGAGCGGCTGGCGGCGGGTCCTTATTCCTTCGCGATCGCCAAAAAACTGCTTAACGAATCGCTGCTGACGGTTTTAGAAAGGCAGATAGAGCTTGAAAGACAAGGGGTAGTCAAGTCGGCTGAAACAAGTGACTACCAGGAAGGCCTAAGAGCGTTTTTCGAAAAAAGGAGCCCGGTCTTTGTGGGACAATAATTCACATTTCGAGAAGCAACCCTCACCGTTGCTTCCTTTTTTTTAAGTGAACCTATCCGGAGCGGATAGCAGGGGGTGTTTAACCTATGAAAGAGAGGATTCGGGAGTATGTCCTGGGAATGGGAGTAGATGGTGTCGGTTTCGCCTCGGCAGATGATTATCAGAGCCCCCGTTCTCCCAGAATCGAGACCATTTTTCCAGAGGTGAAATCAATCGTTGTCATGGCCTATAAAGAGCTTTCATCCTGTAACAGTGACAACATGCAGATCGCTATGAACGGCAGGCTGGATCTGATGGAGTTCTCTCGTTCGTGCAACTACCGGCTGGCCAGGTTTTTGGAAAAAGAATTCAACGCCATGGCGATGACGGTTCCCATTTCATATCCACTTGACATGAGCCAAAAGACTATGGGCAGCGTGGGTGATGTATCCCTGCGCCACGCGGCAGTAGCGGCCGGTTTAGGGGTTTTGGGGCGGCACAACCTGGTGATACATCCTCAGTTTGGCACCCGGGTGCTTTTTTCCGCCGTTCTTAGTGACCAAAGCCTTTCATCCGATCCCCTGGTAATGAATGAGCTTTGTATTCAGTGCAATATCTGTGTTGATAGCTGCCCGGTCGGGGCTCTGGATGAGGAAGGGAAAACCGATATACTCAAGTGCATTAGAAAAACGCAGCCTTACGGGATAGGTTCCCATATCCAGTTCTGGAATCGGTTTGTAGATCTATCGCCGGAGGAAAAGAAAAAGCTGTTTAAGGATGACCACTACTGGCGCTTGTACCAGTCGGCTTTTATCGGCCTGCAGTATTTTTGTTTCAACTGTGAAAAAACCTGCCCGGTAGGGAAGTAGGTCGAACAATAGGATTTTATAACCGTGCGATTTTCACTCTCCATCCAAACCTTTGGTATATTTATACTTCAGGGTTTACCCGGTACCAGGCCGCATACATTGCGGGAAGCACCAGGAGGGTCAGGATGGTGGCCGCTATAAGTCCTCCGGCGATGGTAATCGCCAAAGGTCCCCAGAATATACTGGGAGCCAATGGAAACATACCCAAAATCGCGGCTGCGGCCGTCAGCATAATGGGGCGGAACCTCAGCACCGCGGCGTTAACAATAGCATTCCAGTATGACTCCCCCGCATTGATCTGTTTATCGATCTGATCGATGAGGATGACCGAGTTGCGGATGATTATCCCCGAAAGCGCTAGAATACCGCAATAGGCCACAAAGCATAGAGGGCGTCCAGTGAGCAGAAGAGCCGGACTTACACCAATCATGCCCAGGGGAGCGGTCAGCAGCGTCAGCAGCATTTTAGGCATGCTCTTGAGTTGGACCATCAGCAGTATAAGAATCACCACCGTCATCAAAGGAACCACTTTAATCAGGTTGTTTATGGCGGTAACCGATGTTTCTGCCGAACCTGACTCTTCAATGCTGTACCCGGGAGGGAGACTCTGGCGCAGTTCAGATAGTTCTTGATAAACCTTCCTGGTGGCGTCTATACCGGTAATATCTTGAGCAACCTCGGCCTGCACGGTAATAGTTGGTTTCAAGTCCCACCGCCAGATCAGTCCTTCCTCCGAGTCATAGCTGATCCTGGCTATCTGGTCGAGCGGAACGTATTGGCCACTGCTGAGGGGTATGTTGAGGTCTTTGATTGCAGATAAATCACCCCGGTTTTGCGAATCCATGCGAAATACTATGCTGACAGTTTTGTCCTGCTCTCGGAATTCCGCAATGGATACTCCGGACAGCTGGGCCTGCAGGGTCGATGCCAGGGTCTGGCTGTCAACCCCCAAGATTCGGGCTTTATCCTGGTCGATCTGTAGATGTACTACCTTGTTTTTCTCATTCCAGTCCAGGTTCACATTTTTGAGGTATGATTCCGAGGCCATCACCCCGCGCACCTGTTCCGCGATACTCCTGACTTTGTCATGATCATACCCGGTAATCCGCAGCATAACTGGGTATTTGGCGGGTGGGCCTATTTGGATAGACTTATAGTGGCCCTGCAGGGAAGGATTTTGGGCTAAAATATTATCCAGCTTTAACGCAACCCTTTCCCTGGCAACAAGGTCCCTAGCCACAATGACGAATTGAGCAAAATTGGTATTAGGCAGTACCGGCTCATACGATAGAATAAAGCGGGGAGCTCCCTGACCCACATAATAGGAGTAATTTAGTATGTCCGGATCACCCTCCAGGGCTTGGGAGATTTTATTGCTTTCCTGATTCGTGGCCTCAATGGAAGACCCTTGCGGCAATGTCAGGTCAAGTATAAGTTCGGGGCGGGTGGAAGGAGGGAAAAAATCCTTCTCGACAAAGTAGAGCAGAGAAAGTGTTAAGACAAAACAAACCAGGGTTAATATTAAGACCAGTCTGCGGTTTTCCATGCACCAGGTCAGTACCCGCCTGAATAACCGATAGAATTTGGTATCATATAGATCGAAACCGTGCTCTGAGGAAGGTGGTGCTACCCTTATCATCTTATATCCCAGGATTGGGGTGACGGTTACAGCTACCACCCAGGATATAACCAGGGCTGTGGTTACCACCCAGAAAAGGCTTCCTATGAACTCTGCCGCGCTGCCCTCGGAAAAACCCACCGGCATGAAACCCGCACAGGTAACCGGGTCCCCGTGAGCATCGGACCAGCCGTGTTGGTAAAAGCATAACCGGCGGCTTTAACCCTGTCCCAGCCCTCCTCCAGCTTTACTGTCATCATTTCCAGGATAATGATGGCATCATCCACCAGCAGCCCCATCGCGATAATCAACGCCCCCAGCGATACCCGGTGCAGGTCAATGGAGCTGGCCTTCATAGTAGCAAAAACCCCAATTATGACCAGAGGGATAACCATCCCCACGACTGCTCCCGTGCGTACGCCCAGGCTGAAAAGACAGACTATAAGAATCACCCCCACGGCTATAAGCAGGGTGATGACAAACTCGTTAATCGAATCTTTGACCACTTCCGGCTGGTCCGCCACCTGGTGTATCTCCAGACCCAGGGGAAGGTTCTTTTGGATTCCGCTTATAGTGCGATTTAAATCTTTACCCAGGGTAAGGATGTTTCCCCCTTCTTTCATGGATACGGCAATCCCGATCGCCGGCTGGCCGTTATAATACATTTTTGGTTCAGGCGGGTCGACGTATCCCCGAGTGACCTTGGCGATATCCCCCAGCCGAAAGGTGCCGTTGATGGATCGTATAGCTAGGTTGCGTATGCTTTCCACGTCATCGAACATACCCGACACCCGTAAATAAACATTGTCCGAAGAAGTCTCGATCATTCCCGATGGAGTCATTGCGTTTTGAGCCTGCAAAGTGCTGGTGATGGTGCTGGGGCTGATGCCCAGCTTAGATAGTTTGCTGCTTTCTATCTCGACATAGATCTTCTCCGGCTGAACGCCAATCAGTTGAGCCTTTTTTACGTTATCGACATCCATCAGAATCCGGCGTACCCGCTCGGCCTCTGAGCGCATCTCTTCGTAAGTGAACCCGTCCGAGGTAATGGCGTAAAGCGAACCGTAAACATCGCTGAACTTGTCGTTAAAATAGGGACCCACCACCCCATCAGGCAGGGTGTCCTTGATGTCATTGACCATGTTGCGAACATCAAGCCAGGTCGGTTGAATATCTTTCTTTTTAACCGAAAAATCCAGATTGACAAATATGTAGGACTTCCCGGGTACCGAGTAGCTGCGTATGTAATCCAGTCCCGGCGTATCCTGAAGCTTCTTCTCGATCTTGTCCGTGACCTGTTCTTCGATCTGTCGGGCGCTGGCTCCCGGCCAGGCCACCGTGACCACCATCTGACGAATTACAAAATCCGGGTCCTCCATTCGCCCCAGGTTCTGGTAAGAATATATACCCATAATGAGTACCAGGATAACAAAGAAATAAACCAGAGATTTGTGTTCAAGCGCCCACTCGGTTATGTTGAATTTATTCATTGAATTCCGGCCCCCATATCCTTCATGCAGATTTCCATTTTATACCCTTTTTTAAGAGCCTTCACCCACACGAACCTTCTGCCCCTCCAGCAGTTTGTGAACCCCTGCCGTAACTACCCTATCCCCTTCTTTAAGCCCTTCAGTAACCTTAACCCGCTCGTTATCAAATCCATCAATTTTGATTTGTTTTAGGCTTACTGTTTCATTGTTAACCAACCATACGGCAGGGGAGTTCCCGGTCTGATAAACCGCTGACAGAGGAATAATCGCGATCGCCGGTTCACCACCGACTCCACCGGCCGAGACGGAGGCGGTCATACCCAACTTGACTTCCGGCGGTGGGCTTAATAAGGTTATTCGTACGTTAAAGGTTCTTGCGGTAGAGAGAGCCACCGGCGATACCTCTCTGATCTGTCCATCGACGTTCAAATCCGGCAGGGCCCAAAAGCTCACCTTGATCTGCTTGGCGCTGCGGAATTCTTCGATACGGTTTTCGGGTACGCTTATTTCTACCTCCAGTTCTCCGTCCTGCACCAGCGTCAGCACCGGCGTCCCCGCCGCAACCACCTGCCCTGCTTCAACATTGACGTTGGTGATGGTTCCGCCGTTATCGGCCCGCAGGTTACAGTAGTCCAGTTGATTCATCGCCTGCCGGGACTGGGCCACCGCCTGGTTATACGTACCCTGGGCCGCGTCATAAGCGCTTTGCGCACGGTCGTATTCTGCTTTGCTCAAGGCCTTCTGCTCATAGAGAGAACGCGAGCGTTCCAACGTTTGATGGGCAAGGTCTAGTTGTGATTGAGCCGAGTTAACCTGAGATTCATAAACATTGACATTTAACTGGACATCGGAAGAATCCAACTGCATCAGTAAGTCTCCCCGTTTTAC
The DNA here is from genome assembly GCA_013178275.1 of Bacillota bacterium. GTDB lineage: Bacteria > Bacillota > Ch66 > Ch66 > Ch109 > Ch109. The sequence goes on from JABLWZ010000030.1 coordinate 30,786, forward strand.
CATACTGCCCGGCTCCACACATCGCTGAATGACCTTTCCGCCGATGCGAAAGGCCAACGGACTTTCGTAACGTCCCCGAACCTGGCCAGCATATCTGTAACTTTGTAAGCCGCTTTCAATATGTACTATCTGTGTTCTTACGAGGGGAACGCCGCTGACTTCTGTCTTCGAAGGAGAGAAAACCTTCCAGGCTATCCCTACTATTAGAACAATGGTCAGAAGCACTATTATTAATCCATAATCCACTTTTTTCTCTTTAAAAAACGACATTTAGCATCCCTCCTTCGCTTTATTTCATCCACCGATTGGTGAACCAAGTTTGTAAAAAAAATTTATTTGTTCCACAGCTCGACCATAGAGTCAATCATTCTTTTAAAATAAGCTTTATAATTACTATCAGCAAAGTTAATTCCGGTTATCCTGTCGAGGAGGGCTAAGTATATAACCGAGGTGACCTGCCAAACGAAAATATCCAGATCGACCTTCCCGATCTCACCCCATTTATTGTTTTTTTCAATAAAATTTTTCAACCATCCGCTTCTGTCTTTATAAATGTCGTTTAAAATCTCAACCTGATTATCCTTTAAAATGTTTCGTTCTTTTATTATAATTGAGGCCCATTTTAATTCAGAAATATGGCTTTCATAGGCGTGGATGCAGAATTTAAATAATGCCTCTTTCAAGGGCATATCCAAATAAGAAGAATCGTTAAGCGGTTCAAAGCGAGATAAAAACCTCGCTCCACCTTCTCTTATTATTGTTTCGAGCAGTTCTTTTTTGCCATCCGGGAAGTAATGGTATATCAACCCGTCCGCCATGCCAATTTTTCTGTTTATCATTCGGACGGTTGTGGCGTGATAACCGAACTCATAAAAAAGGTCCTCGGCAGCTTCCAGCAGCTGTTTTCTCCGTTCCATAGCCTGAATGTCACGACTGTTAATTTTTTCTGGGTTGCCATTCATTTTCGTTCACCGTTCGTTCAATGTTTTGTGGTTAGCATACCACATTCTGTTTCTCTCTTCAATGAGAAGTGATTAACTTCTACACCGCCCACTAGGGACTGGTATGGGTAGGCTCAGCCTGCTGCCAGCCCCCGGTTAACCGACATTTAATAATTAGTTAATACCCGATTAACAACCGGTGTTTAAAATAACCACCAAGGTACTTTCCCGGCCGATTACAGTTATTGAAAGAGGCATCGTCGTGCCGCTGAAGGCTGAGATTCACTGCCACGTCAAAATAATCGGCTCGCTCCCCTTTAGACCCAGCCAGCTGGAACGCCGTTTGAGACGGGCAAGGGGATTGGGGCTCGACGTGCTGACGCTTACAGAGCATATTGAGGTTGCCGACTACTGGGACATCTATGACTGCCTGGAGTCTCTTTGCGAAAAAGCCAGCGGCGTCTTGAGGTGGCAGGGGGTCACCGTGATGACCGGGGCGGAGATAACCTTGAACAGCGGCCAGGACATTCTGATGCTAGGGAGTCTGGACAATATCAGAGAGCTGCACCGGAGACTCGGCCGGCCAAGAAATGCGGACCCGCCCGGGTTCGCGAGACTGATGGACGCCAGCGACGACCTCGACCTGCTGCGTGTCGGCGCCCACCCCTGCCGACGGGGCAAGGTTCTGTGGGGAATCGGTTCTCCGTTGAAGCGCCTCGATGCGCTGGAAGTGAACGCCAACGAACTGTCAAAGGCCGCGTACGTGCAGTCCCAGTCTGAAAGCCTGGGGCTCCCGGTGCTGGCCGGGAGCGACGCCCACCACTGGCTGCAGATAGGAAGAGTTTATAACCTGCTGCCCACTGACCAGTCCTTCACCATCCCCGAACTGAGACAGTCACTGTTGCAGCGAAAAGTGAGCTGGCAAAAAGGGGGCCTCACGAGAAGCCGCTTGATTCCCTAACCGACCCGCCGGACGCTTTTCCCTTACTCAAAACTGACTACTTGCCGGCGATAGCCACCCGGTTCTCACTTGGGAACTCTCGCTTCCAGTCTAGGTAATAGATGTTTTTCAGACCCGCGATTACCCCGACCTGCTCCAAAAAACTGAGCCAAAAACCGGCAGTCGCGCGCTGTGTAAAAGGCAGCAAAATCTCAGTGGCCTCCCGGTATTTGGCATCGTCGGGTTTTCCATTGACCAGTTCTATCAGGTCATAGCTTCTCAGCGCGCACTCTTTCAGCCAGTCCGATAGCCGCTGGTGTTTGTTGTAGTGCCCGTCGTTAAACACGAGGTAGTCATGGCTGTGGGACTGCACCCAGACCTCATAGCGGTGGTGGTCCATACTGCATGTACAGTTAGAGTGGTGAGGTTCGCAGAGATCCTGCAGCAGGTGAGTCGCTGCGCCTAAAAAAAACATGGCTTTTTCGTGACTGCCCCGCCTCCATAATTTAACTGCCCTCTGGGAAAAACGCTCAAATATTACCTCCGCTGATGTCATGCCAAGATACCCTTCACCGGTTTTCGGGTGGTAAAAGTGGTGGATGCTTCCCCAGCCGCCATCCGGCCAGCAGATCCCAACGTCGATATCTTGGTTGTAGGCTTCGAGGAGATTGGCGGCTTCCAGATGCCCGTCCGATTCCAGAATCAATCTGGCCTGCTGGTTGCATAAAACGTGTGTGGAGCAGAATCCCAGGTCGACTGACATGGTGAGCCTTCCACTCGCGAGCAGATACTTGCTGAAGTAAGCGATCGAGGAGGTTATCCGACGCATCCCGGCTACCAAAAAATCCTCTCCTTTCATAAATAGGTTAGGTATATCGTAATTTATTAATTTCAATATTTAGTGAATATTTTATTAAGATAGTCTATATTTTGAGGAGTTTGAGCAAAAAACCAAGCGCTTTTTTAAAAGTCAACCGGATATACAATAAAAAAACACGTTTTTCCCGAAAAGGGAAAACGTGCCGTTTGAGAGGTGTGGCTGCCTGCCTGGATACAGTGTCTAAGCGCGATATTTAACCTTAAAAGAACCTGGCCTTATCTTGGCCGCTCACTATTTGTCTATTCGCGCATCCGCGCCGCTGACCAGTTCCTCCTGCACTCGGGCGATGTCTCGCAGAGAAAAACGTCGGGGCGGCAGTCCTTTCCTCGCCGCGTAAGCCGCCGCCACCCCGGCGGCGTCGCCCAGCACACACAGGTTGGGAAACACCCTCATCTCGGACCAGGCGAAAGCCGAGCACCCCACTGCGTACCCCGGGACCAGCAGGTTTTCTGCGTACCGGCTGATCAGGCACTCGTAAGGGAGGTAGACCGGGTTGTCGGGCGAACCGGGAACGATACCCAGGTCAGGCCGCAGCCTCGCCGCCACCGAGAAGTCGTATCTCCCGTCCGGGCCTCTCAGGTCACGGAACTGGTAGGCGTTGATGTCGCTCCAGTAGTAGCCGAGCCCGACCCGGCTGGGGTAGTTGGCGGCGTCCGCCCCGCTGTCCGGCGAGTCCCCGGCCTGGACGGACTCGACGGTCGAGACTTCGTAGTTGGTGTCCTCGGTGCCGTTGGCGATGTCTTCCCAGCATCGGGCGGTGTGGATGGTCTCGCGCAGGTAAAGGACGTCACCGACCCGGGGGTACCCGTCTTCCCCGTACACGAAGTCCACCCCCGCGAAACCCGGGAACCTTCGTAGCGCCCGCAGAAACTCGCGGCGATTCCTCCGCAGAAACCCCCGGGCCCCGACCCAGGCCTCGTCCACGTTACGGTAGTCGGGCCTCATCACCGCGGGATAGCAAGCCGTCCCCCGGTCCCGCTCGAAGGCCCGGCCGTCGACGTTGAACACCAGCAGGGTGTTGACCCACCACTCCCGGGAACCAGGGCCGTCCTGGGCCGCGTTGAGCGGCTTGATGGCGAAACCCCGGGGCCCGTGCCGGTTGTTGAAACCGATCACCACCGGATCGGTGGTGCAGGTCCGCCTTCCTCCCCAGCATCCCACCGACCCGCGGGCATCCGTGCTGAAACTCATGTCCGGGTTATCCACCCGGGCCACCCCGACCACCTTGAACATCAGGGTCGCCACCTGCTGCCGGCCCAGGTCCCGGCACATCCTCTCGCTCGGATCCAGGTACTCGGAGGGCCAGTCGTAGCGGCCGACGGAGTTGGAAGGGTCGGACCGGAGGGCCAGCCGGCCGTGGTCCGAGGCATCGATGAACACCCGGGCGCTCACCACCCGCCGGGTGTGGGGGTGTGCCCACCGGACCCAGCCGCATTCATCGCGGCGCACCCCTCGGATCACCAGATCCCTGATCGAGCCCGAACCCCCGGAGCAGTCGAGGGACACCCACTCGATATCGTACTGGTGTCTGATGGAAACATTTGTAAGACTGTCCAGTTCACCGCACAGTATGTCCGAAAAGTAGTCAGTTTTGTAAAAATCCCCCACCTGGGATCGCCACCGAGCGAAGGAACCTCTCTGGGGCGGGGTGCCTCTCCACCTCCGGATGTCAAAAAAGTTCTGCCCGCCGACAGTGGCTATACCTCCGAGCCGGCCTGGTGTCGGTTCGGGATTTATCAGGACCAGCCGCTTCCGCCCGAGCCCCCGGGCGGTGTTCACCGCCGCCGCGCACCCCGCCAGGCTCCCGCCGTATATCGCGACATCAAACATCGAATCACCCCTGCCAGGCCGAAAAAGTGAACCACGGCCGTTGGTTTACTATATTCAGCGATGAGGGCCGGGCACCACTTCGGCGGCACAAAAAAAAGACCCCGAAAATTACGGGGTTGTACATTAAGTGGCGACGCACATTTTAATCCTTGAAAAACCGGGCCTTACCCACTAAAAATCGACAGCTTCATCGGGCATTATTATCTTGGTCAGGTGGGTGTCACAGTCGGTTATCACCCGGAACTTCACCCCGCTGCGGCCCTTGTAGGAGGACGAAACCAGCATCCCCTTGGCCAGCGCGAAGTTATTCCCTTCCCAGTTCTCGGGGCTTATATCGCCCCAGTCGCCGCTGACGTGACGTTCCAGTGCCCGATGTACGTCTCCCCAGCTCAGATTCTGTCTCGCTCCGGGGCTCATTAAGACACTGCCCAGGACCAACCTTGCCTGCGGAACCCTTTTGTATTTTGCCAAATATGTCACGCTGCTTCTCCCCAGTTGTTGAAAATTATTCAGCGATGCTTGTATAAAATGGACCCGAGACGGGGGACGCTCGGGTCGAAAGAGAGGAGTTGCATAAGTGGCTGTAACATCGGAGTGGTGCGCAGTACCTATGCTAAACAGCCATGCTGTCACAATAATATGCAATTTCTATGCCAGGTTTTAAGAAATAAGCGGCCGGTTTAGTTTTTCAGGGCAGTCGAATGATCCTCCGATAGAGATTTTTATCAACTTCGATGCGGCAGAGCATCGTTTTCTGGTTCGACAAATTTCGTGCGCCGCTTTTCATAGTTTCATCATATTCCACCCGAGCTTGCGGCTTCCCTGGCGATTCCCGGAGGGCTTACAAAATATGGGTGATCAGTTAGTAATTTGAAAGGACTTGAAATTACTTTCACATTTATAAAGTTATTTGTGTAATTTATCATAAATGATGCAAAATAACATCAAAATCACCTCGATTAAGGAGAAAACTCGCTATCCCTTGTGGACAGGGGGACAACGGTCGATGCAATTGCGCATTGAAGTTTTTCGAGGGAGAAAATGGGGAAAATTGTAACTCGGATAATGTCAAAAAATGTTGAATATAAGGAGGGGAATTGTCGAAATACACGAATAAAACTCGTCTGCCTTTTGATATTTTAATAATATTGCTTCGGCCGTTAATAATATCGTTGCTGAAACCGGGCACGATTTTTGCAAAATTACCAGAAGGGGGTACTATCAAATTTTACCAAAAGAAAAGCAGCCAGATGAATGCAGTAAAAGGGAGATGATTTCAGAAAATTCAACTAACGGAGGTGTTAAATGAGCTGGGCAGAAGGATTAAAAGGCTCCTGACTTACTGCAAAGGATACTAGAAGAACTTGTATGTGGGGAGGTAGGTAAATGGCTTGGGACAATGTTTTACTGGAAAAGGATGGAGTCGTGGGGGTAGTGACCGTAAACCGACCCAAGGCCCTAAACGCCTTAAACGGTGATACCCTCACCGAGATCGGTCTGGCGTTCGATGAGGTCGCCAAGGACGACGAGATCAAGGTAGTCATCCTCACCGGCGCTGGGGACAAGGCGTTCGTGGCTGGCGCCGATATCTTGTCCATGCAGAAGATGACCCCGATGGAGAGCAAGGCCTTCTCTCTTTTAGGGCAGCAGGTAATGAGCAAGATCGAGACCTTCCAAAAGCCGGTTATCGCCGCTATCAACGGTTTCACCCTGGGCGGCGGATGTGAGCTGGCCATGTGCTGCGATATCCGCATCGCCACCCCCAAGAGCATGTTCGGTCAGCCCGAGGTCGGACTGGGGATTATCCCGGGATTCGCCGGCACCCAGCGGCTGCCGCGGCTGATAGGCAAAGGAAGGGCGAAGGAGCTGATCTTCTCCGCGGCCAACATCAACGCGGAAGAGGCGTACCGCATCGGTTTGATCAACAAGGTGGTGGAGGAAGACCAGCTGATGGCCGAGGCCAAAAAGATGGCCGGCAAGATAGCTTCCAAGGGACAGATCGCCGTGCGGCTGGCCAAGGAGGCCATCAACGAGGGGATGGAGATGGACCTGGACAAGGCCATGATCCACGAAGCCGACCTGTTCGGACTCTGCTTCTCCACCGAGGAGCAAAGAGAAGGCATGACCGCGTTCATCGAAAAGCGGCCGGCCAAGTTCACCGGGAAATAGCCGGAAAGGCTTAATGGTTAGTTAAACAGGGTAGCCCGAATAAAGATAAATTTAAGGAGGAGCGGACATGGAGATTAAAAAGATTGGGGTACTAGGGGCTGGAACGATGGGAGCCGGGATCGCGCAGGTATGCGCCCAGGCGGGATACGAGGTCAAACTGATCGACATCGATCAGAAGTTTGTTGACCGCGGACTCGGCACTATTACCAAGAACCTTTCCAAGAACGTGGAAAAAGGTAAGATGGCCGCAGAAGAGAAAGACGCCATCCTCGGCCGCCTCACCGGCGCGGTGGGCAACGCCAACCTGAGCGATGTGGACGTAGTGATCGAGGCCATCCTGGAGATTATCGACGTGAAGCGGAAGGTCATGGCGGAGCTGGACGGCATCTGCCCGGCGCACACCATCCTCTGTACCAACACCTCGTCCCTCTCGATATCCGAGATCGCGGCGGCCACCAATCGCCCTGACAAGATCGTGGGCGTCCACTTCTTTAACCCGGTTCCAATGATGAAGCTCATCGAGATCATCCCGGGGATCATGACCGCGCCCGAAACCACGGATGCCGTGGTCGAACTCAGCAAAAAACTCGGCAAGACCCCGATCCCGGTCAAGGAATACCCGGGCTTCGTGGTAAACCGCATCCTTATCCCGTACATCAACGAAGCCGTGTTCTGCCTGCAGGAAGGGCTCGCCCCGGCCGAGGACATCGACGCCGCCATGAAACTCGGAGCCAACATGCCGATGGGCCCGCTGGCGCTAGCTGACCTGGTCGGCAACGACATCTGCCTCGCCATCATGGAGGTATTCTACAGAGAATTCGCCGACTCCAAGTACCGCCCGGCCCCCCTGTTAAAACAGATGGTCCGCGCGGGACTGCTCGGCATGAAGAGCGGCAAGGGCTTCTTCGACTATTCCAAGAAGTAAACCTTACCCGCGAGGAGGGTCTATGCGGCATAAAATAAACTACGTCAGGGCTTACAGCGATTTCCTCCAGGCGTTCAACGAGATGCTGGAGGATCAGAGGACCTGGGTAAACGACAGCGAGGAAGAGCAAATGACCCTGCTCGCCGAGCCGGACCAGGATTCTTACAGCCGACTCAAGGTAGAAGTCCCCAAACCCGACGCGCCAGGGACGCACCCTATAGACGCCCTGGAGATCTATATCAGCAAGGATTCCACGCAGTCCCTTGATGAGACGCTGAGCGACATAGAACTATACGCACTCAACTATATAGCAAGCAGTCCTCACGCTCCCATCCATCGTCCTATATTCGTAGTACCTTGATGCATACGTCATCGAGGGGAAGCGCTGGACCAAAAACCACCCTCCATCCACGAGGGTGGTTTTAATTTACCCTGGTCGAGCCATACAGCGGTTGAGCTTTATACCGGGTTAATGTAGAATTAAACGGAATGTTACTTTGGCCGATTTGACGAAAGGGGTGCGGTATGAGCAAATACAAGATTGTCGGGTTCGCTGTGGTGGCGTTGGTGATATCAGTTGCGGTCGGGTTTTTCTATTACCAGCCCAGCCCCAAGCCGGAGGAGCTGAACGGCGACTGGAAGGGGACCATCACCACGACCTCGGTAAGCGGCGCCAAAGAGCTGACCGACCTGATGGACACCAGGTCCCTGCCGAAAGAGGAGAAGGCCGCCTGCAAGGTGACCCTCGACAGCAGCGGAAACGGCACCTTCATTTTCGAGGGCATGAAGTGCGCCGCCAGCTACAGCGGTGGCGACCTCACATTCAGCGCCAACGAGAACTTCCTGTCCCTGAATGTAGCCCTGGAAAGTCGGCTGAAGGCTGGCCAGGACGGCTCAAACTACATCCTGGAGGGCAACCTGACCGAGGACTTCAAGGACACCAGTCAGAACAGAACCGCCCAGGCCAAGGGGACCATCAAGCTCACCAAGCCGATAAAATAGTTGAAGATTAAACAGCGATCCCACCTCCCGAAAACGCGGAGGTGGGATTTTTTTCCTTGACCTATATTAGAACTATGGTATAGTAAATGTATCATAGCATACAATCTTACCAGGAGGTCGCAGATGAGTCTAAAGTACATGATCCTGGGAGGGCTGAAAGAGTCCCCCGCCCACGGCTACGGCATGGTTGACCTTATCTACCGGGACTTCTTCGACCAAAAGCCCGAGGTCAACAGCGGCCAGCTCTACGCGCTGCTGGCCAGGATGGAGAGCGACGGGCTGATAGAGAGGAACGTCATCCACCAGGAAAAGGCCCCCAGCCGCAAGGTCATCTCCATCACCCCGAAGGGGGAGGAGGAGTTCGACGCCTGGCTCCGCTCCGAAGCCGAGGAGATGGAGTATATTAGGTACGACTTCTTCAGTCGGTACGGTTTCCTCTACAAGGTGAACCACTTCAGCAAGCTGGGGGTCGAGGAGGCCCTGGCCAAGGTCGACCAGCAGATAGGCCGTATGGAGGAGAAGCTCGAAAATTTCTACGGGGCTGAGGAAGACATGACCCAGCGCGGGGTGGACCCCTTCCGAATACTTATACTCCAGTACGGTATCGAGGTGCAGAAGACCAAGCTTGACTGGCTGAAGAAGCTCAGGCAGGCGGTCCTGCAGAAAAACCAGAGATAATATCGAGGGGTGATAAGAGATGGCCGAGGTTTTAGGCGACCGGTTACCAGCGAACCTTTACCAGTTCTTCAGCCGGACCACCATGACCGGGGTGGCTTCCACCATCGACAGCAGCGGACTCCCCCGCGGCGCTCCCATGTCGATGTTCTACGCCCCGGACGAGAAGATGCTCCTGATGGGGGTGCAGAACCGCTCGGCCACCTTCGAAAACGCGACCCGGGAAGGAAAGATCGCCCTCACTTTCATCGGCGGCGGCGACATGGCCTTCAGCATCCAGGGGAGGGCCCGCGTCTTTAAGCAGCAGATGGAAAGCAGCCGCTATGTCGGCATCATCGCCGTATTCATCGAGTCGGTCAAGAGCAACGTGGCCGACGACGTGGAGGTCAAGAAGGGGATCAAGGTCGAGTTCCGCTCCCCCCAGTGGGAAGAGCTGATCAGAAAGGTTCTCGCCGAGCTGCGCGGCTGCACCCGGGAGCAGGTCCTGGCCGCGATGTAAGAGAGGAGGAGAGGGGATGCATCACTACCACAAGCTGCAGGGGATCATAGGCGCGCACCCGGTGGGGGCGCCGAAGAGTGAAGAGTACCTGGAGATACTGAAGATCCTGTTCCGCCCCGGGGAGGTAGAACTGGCGGCGGCGATGGACTTCAAGCTCCGCAAGGCCGGCGAGATCGGGGATCGGGCCGGCATCGACGCCGACCACGCCCGGGAGCACCTGGAGGAGATGGCCGACCGCGGGGTGCTCCTGGCCAAGCGGGTCGGGGAAGAGATGGCCTACGCCCTCCTGCCCAACTACCCCGGGCTGTTCGAGTACCCGGTCATGAAGGGGACCGACCCGGCCACCGAGAGGCGGCTAGCAGAGCTGTGGCACGCCTACTACATGAAAGACATGGCCGCCGAGCTGGCCTCCGCGTCTCCACCCTGGAACCGGGTCTTCCCGGCCGAGGAGGCCCTGCCCGAAGAGATAGAGATACTGCCCTACGAGGTCGTCACCCGGATGATGGCCAAAAACGAGGCGATCGCCTTGGCCAACTGCCCCTGCCGCACCCTGGCCAAAAACTGCGAAAAGCCCCTCGACGTCTGCCTGGCCTTCGACGGCGCGGCCCGCTTCCTGGCCGAGCGCGGCATGGCCAGGCTCATCACCCTCGAAGAGGCGAGGGAGGTCATTGCGAAGGCCGAGACGGCCGGGCTCGTACATACCGGCAGCAACAACGCCGAGCGGCTGCTGTTCCTCTGCAACTGCTGCCCCTGCTGCTGCCACTTCCTGATGCTGATTACCCGGAAGGGATACCCCGATGGACTGGCGAAGTCCAGCTACCGGGCCCGGCTCGACGCCGAAGAGTGCATCAACTGCGGCATCTGCATCGAAGAACGGTGCCCGGTCGGAGCCTTCGCCGAGGGCGATGAAGCGGTCTCCCTCGACGTGTCCAAGTGCATCGGCTGCGGTCTCTGCGTATCCACCTGTCCCACCGGCGCCATTACCCTGGAGAAGCGGGACGGCTACCAGCCCCCACCCGCCGACATCAACGCCCTGGTGCAGCAGGTGGTCAGGAACAAAGCGGCGAAATAAACAGAAGTAACGCATTTAAGTACTCAGCCCCCCGGCGGCGAATAGTTATTCATTAAAAAGCCCAACCACATGATCCGCGAGGAGACCCGCTTCTTGAACCAGCTGACGCGGATGCTGGAGATGAAATAGACAGCGCCGGGCATACCCTGAGCCTCACCTTTCCCGTTATACTGATAGTGGTAATTCTTACGACCACCCTCCGCGGTTATCAGCGGGGGGTGGCACATTGTTGTTGTCGGGAGGCTTTCGATCGATGAAGAACTTCAAAACCTTAGCCCTGTCGCTGCTTGCCCTGAGCCTGATTCTGAACCTGGCCCTGTTCTCCCGGATGGGGTCCTTAAACGACCTGGAAAGGTCCGTCAACGACAGCAACAACCGGGTGCAGTCTTCGATAAACTTGCTCAACGGGCAGGTGAACCACCTGCTCAACCAGATAGAAAAAGAGCAGAGGTGGATCACCCCGGCGGAGGTGGATTTCACCCAGCCCGACCCCGCGAGCGGAGAGACGACGGCGAATCTGAAGTGGCAGATCAAGGAGTACGACCAGGACGCCCGGGTCACCCTCTACTACCGACTGAGTGACAAGGCCGATTTCACGGCGGTCCCGGTCGAATCCAAAAGCGGCGGCTACTTCGAGGCCGCGGTGCCGCTGAAGGTCACGCCTGAGCCCTACTGGGATATAAATATCAGCACGCGGGCCAACAGCTCCAGTCAGAGAGCCGTCAGGCCGGTGCCGGTCCAGGAAGGCGCAGGTCCGGCCGATACCCTCGCTTACTACGTCAGCGTCGAAAAGGGCGGCAGCGTTAAAAGCAGCGAGATACAGGTCACCGGCCTGGAGAAGCTTTCGTTCAAGACTTACGGCCCGTTGACCCTGAGCCTCAATATCGACGGCCTGAAGTACAACATCTCCCTTTTCGAGCACGCGGAGGGGAAGAACCGGATCAGCGGCGCCGCGCTTCGGGTTTACAGCGGAGAGAACCTGGTCGCTGAAAAACCCCTGGCGCACCGGACCGAACCCGGCGGCGGGGGGGCCTACACCACCCAATACGAGCGGTCGGCCCAGGCCCAGGAACGCCTGGTGGTGAATATAAGGTACGACAACGGCAGTGAGTTCCAGAAAGACATAACCGCCTATTGACCCCCATGCCCAAACCGCACGAGCTGACCAGGGGCTGTCGCACTAACAGCCATAAGAAAAGAACAAAAGACGGTGACTGGCAGTGCCAGAAGCCGTCTTTTGCCGTAAAATATAGTCGATGAAAACAAACATTTTACGGCCAGATTATACATCAA
>JABLWZ010000031.1 GCA_013178275.1 Bacillota bacterium
CACACGAGGCCTAACCTCAAAGGTCAAGACGCTGCCCTCTGACTTGCGATAGGAATTCTATATTTCTTAGTAGATACCCTTCCGCTGTTATGCGGGGATTTAACTGACTCTATTATACGAGGGTCAATCTAGTTGACCCTATTTCTCCGCAGGGCTCACCCACCAATTAGGGTTGATTGAATACTGGTGCAAGAGAAGAATCCCCAGTTTTGTCTATACCTTGGGACTTGGCGATAGCCAAGCTTTTTCCGCAAAAAAATTCCCCCTTAAAGCAGGGGGAAGAAGTGGAGGTGTACCATATAGCCCGGTTCGTTGAAATCATTTCAAGGCTGGTTTAACCCACCAGTCCTTATCCGGGTAGGATTTCTGCACCTCTTTCAGGCGGTCCTTTTCAGCCAGGAACCGGTGCTTCATCTCGACCAGCCATACATCGAAGTGCTCTTTCATTTCCTCTCTGGAAAAACGGCAGTAGTCCGCGCCCGAAAAGTCGGGAAGGTTGTCCTGGTCCAGCACCCCCCGGGCGCCGCAGATGGGGCACTCCACCTCCCGGCCGGCCAGCAGCCGGAACAGGTCCGATCCGCAGTAAACGCACTCCCGGGCCCCTGCCCGGTGCTCCCGGCTGCCAAACAGGTCTTTCCCCAGGACGCGGGCGTATTCGAGGTTGCCCGCGTCCAGCAGCGACTCCCCCGGCAGGGTGGCGTGAACCTGCCAGCAGTCGACCAGGCGCATCTTGAGCAGCCGCGGCAGCACCAGGGAAGCAGCCCGGCTGTAGCCCTCCCAGCCCTTTTGCCCATAGGGGATCACTATCACGCAGGGCTTGCCCTCGGTGTGCTTCGAGAAGTTCTCCGCCCCCACCAGGCGGTCGCACAGCATCTTGTAGCACCCGTGCGGCCCCAGGAGATACACCGGGATCCCGATGACCAGCGCGTCCGCTTCCTTGATCCGGCCCATCACAAAATTGAAGTCGTCTTTCAGTGGACAGGGGGTGTCGGGCTGCAGGCAACGATAGCATGCCCGACAGGACTCGAGCCTCATTTCGGGCAGCCTTATCAATTCCAGCTTGCACTCCCCGGGTACGCTGCCCATTATCTCCCTGACCAGCAGCTCGCTGTTGCCCAGCCGGCGGTGGGAAACCACCAGGCCGAGGACCTTTTTCATAGTCGTGACCTCGCTTCCCTTCGTTTAAAAAACCGGGTTCAACAACAATTAACTTTTGCGTTCGACTTAATCGATGAACTTGGGCGGCAGCGGCTTATACCCCATGGCCTCCACCGCCTGGTTGATGGTCTGCAGCCCGGGGGTGACCATCTGCTTGGACGTCCCGTGGGCCAGGCGCCGACCGTGGCTGTCGACCACCGAGGCCTCCGCCAGGCATACGCTGCGTCCCGCCTTGATCCGCCGGCCTTCCACCACCAGCCGCCCGTCTTTCACCGGGGACAGGTTGTCGACCTTCAGGTCCAGCGATATCAGCCCCGCGTTCTCTTCGACCTCACAGTAGACGGCCCAGTAAGCCGCGGTGTCGATCAGCGAGGAGTAGACCCCGCCGTGGATCCCCCCGAACGGGTTCAGGTGTTTGTCTTCCATATCGACCTCCACCCGCGCGTAGCCGATGTCCAGCTCCTTTACCTCCATGGACAGCAGCCGAAAGTAGGGACCCTGGTTGATAAGTTCGATGACCGCCTTGATGTGCTCCGGGTTCAGCCTCCGCAAAAGAACCACCCTCCTTAAAGACTCGCGAATAAAACGACAGTAAGTTTGTTATTTAAAAGATGCCGAACGTACAGACGTTCATTAATTGGATAAAATAATCGGCACACTGTTGAACGGGTTAGTACTGACGTGGTTCAAAAGCCGTGCCCCGAATAATCTACATTCTTTTCAGCAGGCCGTTGGCCAGGGTTTCGTGGAAGGAGATAACCATCTCGGTCATCTCTTCCTTGGTGATGGCCTTTAACACTATCCACTTGTAGAGGAGAAACTTCTCCACCGCCAGGATGGAGTGGGCGACCGGGGAGGCCGGGACCTGGTTGAAGGCCCCCTTCCTGATCCCGTACTCGATGTTGTGGGTATAGAACTCGAGCAGCTTATCCTCGAACTGCTTCAGGCACTGGTCGATGGCGTCGCTCGCCCCCGCCACCCGGCTGTACAGTTCCGACAGCTTCTCGTTCGCGGCGAAAACCTCCATGGTCACCCGCTTGGTCTCGATAAACCGCTTGGACAGGTCTTTCTCGGTCACGTAGTAGCTGTTGATGCCGGAGATGATCTGGTCCGCGAACCCCTCCAGGAGCGCCTTCAGGATGTCTTCCTTGTCGGCGAAGTAGTTGTAGAAGGTCCCGGTGCCAAACCCAGACTTCAAGATGATGTCCCGCACCGGGGTGTCGAAATATCCTTTCTCGACGAACAGATCGAGCGCGCACTCCAGCAGGCGCTGCCGCCGTTCCTGATTCTGCCTGGATTTCTCTAGGGGCATCCCGATCCCTCCGAGTGTACATTCGTTCAGTTTGATTTTATCATGACCTGATACGGCAGTCAACCGATGGCCCGATGACATTTTTTTATCGGCTTAAGCCAATAATGAAGCTGTAGCGGCGTGAAGAAAGGAGGGCGTGCATCCGGGTGTCCGGTATGAATCAGATGCGGATTGTCATCGGTTCCGAGTCGTTTTATCCGAATATCTCCGGGGTGTCGGTGACCGCCTTTAACCTAGCCGGTTACCTCGCCGGCAACGGCCACCAGGTGATGGTGATAGCCCCGTCACCCAACCACCGAAGCTTTCGCGAGCGGTTCCCCGAGAAGTTTACGGTCTGCCGGGTGGGGTCGATGCCCAACCCTTTTCGGCGCGGCTTCCGGAGACGGTCTATCCCCGGCTGGAGGTCAGGAGGCTGCTGGGAGAATGGCGTCCCGACGTGATACACCTGCAGGACCCGACCTCCATCGGGAGCGCCCTGCTGCACCAGGCCCGGGCGCTGGGGCTGCCGGTGGTCAGCAGCCACCACTTCACGTTCGACTACGTGCTGGCCTACCTTTGGTTTCTGAAACCGGTTCATCCCCTCATCCTGCATAGACTGAGTCTCCGGACGATCGACTTTTACAACCGGTGCAGCTACGTGATCTGTCCCAGCGAAACGGTCAAGCGGGAGCTGATGGATGCGGGGCTGCGCACACCCGTGACCGCGGTCTCCAACGGTGTCAACCTGAGCCGTTTTTTCACCTACGAACCGCCGGGATACGCCCGTTCGTACTTCCAGCTGCCCAGCGTACCGCTGGTCCTCTACGTGGGAAGGATGGACCTGGACAAAAACCTCGAGATACTGCTGCAGGCGGTACCCCGGGTGCTGGAAAGGGTCAGCGCCCACTTCGTGCTCTGCGGTCAGGGCAACCGGACCAAAAGCCTCAAGCGGCTGGTGGGAAGGGCCGGGCTGGCCGGAAAGGTGACCTTCCTGGGACCGTTCGATTACCGCAGCCGCGAGCTTCCCCGGGTGTACCGGATGGCGTCCTGTTTCGTCATCCCCTCGGGGATCGAGACCCAGAGCATAGTCACCCTGGAGGCTATGGCCTCCGGGCTGCCGGTAGTGGCGGCCCGGGCGGGGGCGCTCCCGGAACTGGTGGCGGACCAGGACAACGGTCTGCTGTTCGCTCCTGACGACCCGTCGGAACTGGCCGAAAAGATCTGCCGGGTTCTTACCGATGAGGAGATGCGCCAGCGGATGGGGAGGAGGAGCCTGGAAAAGGCGGTACTGCACGACATGAACGGGAGCCTGTCCCGGATCGAGTCGATCTACAGTCAAGTGGTGTTGCAATGAAACTGCGTAAATTATTGTCGATTTTTGCCGGGCTGGTTCTCCTTTTTTTAATAATTTTGGCTTATAATTACAGCATAATACCTACCTCACCTTACACCTGGCTGAGCGAGGCGTATGTGCCGGGGCGTGGGGACCGGGTCCTGGTCTTCGCCCCGCACCCCGACGATGAGACCATCGCGGCAGGCGGGTACATCAGCCGCTCGGTGCAGGCGGGAGCGCTGCTGAAGATAGTCCTGGTGACCGACGGCAACCGGCACGGGCTCGAAGCAAAAAGGTACCAGGAGTTCCGCACCGCGACCGGGCTGCTGGGGGTCGCTCTCAATCAGCTGTCCTTCTGGGGGTACCCGGACGGTAAACTGGAAAGGCGCGCGGGGGACCTGGAGGTCCAGGTCGACAGCGAGATGCGGGGCTTCAAGCCGACCGTCGTCGTCTACCCTCACCCAGCCGACCGGCACCCCGA
This sequence comes from Bacillota bacterium, assembly GCA_013178275.1. Classification (GTDB taxonomy): domain Bacteria; phylum Bacillota; class Ch66; order Ch66; family Ch109; genus Ch109. Next base: position 4,264 of record JABLWZ010000031.1, read on the forward strand.
CCACGCCGTGCTGGGACGGGTGGTCGAGAAGCTGCTGCCGGGGATGCTGGAGACTGACCCGACTATCGTGCCTTACCGCTACCTGGTCCATTACCGGCAGTACCCCCGGTACAGCCTGGCGGGCAGACCGACAGTGCTGCTGCCGCCGCCCTCGCTGCTCGGCATAGACCAGCAGTGGATGACTTACCGGCTGACACCCGAGGAGAAGATGGTCAAGCGGCTGGCGCTCGATTCATACCGGACCCAACTGAAGAACCCCTTTTTAAGACCCCTGCTGCATAACCTGCTGCGTGACAACGAGCTGATGGCTTTGAGGAAGACCATCAGGAAGGAGTAAGTAGATTGACGGGCTTAGATGATGTCAGGACCGCTTTTGGGTGCGGGGCATGATAAGTCTCTATCGTTTCCTTAAAGGCCTGGGGATGTTCGGGATCTTTCTCAGCATCTTCCTGGAAAACACGGGAGTCCCTTTCCCGACCGAGCTGGCCTATCTCTACTCGGTGCATCTTATAGGAGAGGGACATTCTTACTGGCTGCTGCTTTCGCTGCTGGTGGCCGGCCACGTCATCGGCAGCAGTGTCGCCTATGCCATGGGGTACTGGGGCGAGGTGTTTCTGACCAACCGCTTCGGCAGCCGGGAGAAGTTCGCCCGGACCAACGAGCGGCTGCACCGGTGGTACTCCAAGTACGGTGCGGCGACCGTTTTCATCACCCGCTTCGTCGGCTACGTCCGGCCCTGGTCCTCGTTCGTCGCCGGCTTCGCCAAGGTCAACTTCCTGGTATTCCTGTTCTGGACTCTGCTCGGGTCGATAATATTCAGTGTGATACTGCTGGAATTCACCGTACTGCTGGTGCAGCTGTGGCATAAGCTCCCGCTGTTTCTGAAGATCCTGGTCGGTTCGGGATTCCTGATCTCCATCACCCTGGTCTTCCTGGTTAAGATTCTCTGGGACCGTCACCGCCATCGGCTTTCGTCTGAACCGGAGGCTGGGGAGCGTCAGGAGACTGGTGGGCCTCAGGAGACTGATGGGCCTCAGGGGACTGGGGAGCATCCGGAGACTGGGGAGCATCCGGAGACTGGGGAACACCCGGAGCCGGTTGATCTGGATGAGGCTGAGCCGGCAGGTCGGCCGGATTGGAGGACTTGATCATATCTTCCAGGGGCATCGGCTTGCTTTCGACCGCGGTCGAAGACCCGGTCCCCGGGGCGATGCTGGTATCCGCGAATTCCTGGTTGATCTGTTTCTGCACGTCAGCGGCGTACTTCTTGAATTCTCTTGTATATTTGCCGATTCCGCGGGCGATTTCCGGCAGCTTCTGGGGGCCAAAAACCATCAGCGCGATAATCATGATGAGCAGAAGTTCTCCGCCCCCGATGTCCAGGAATCCTAGCACTGTCATCAACATCACTCCTTCGGATAATATTATAGTGCAAAACCCCGGTTATGTCCTAATAAAATGCATCGTTCAGCATTAAGCTTTTCCTTTCTGCGGCCGGTTATGGTATATTTTAATAATAAATAACTGCAAGCGGTGGTTGAGGTATGAACTTAAACCTTCTAAACAGTTTTGTCCGAGTGGTGGACCGGCAGAGCCTTTCCGCGGCGGCGAGAGACCTCTTCCTGACCCAGCCCGCGGTCAGCAAACAGATCCAGACCCTGGAGGAGCTTTTCGGGGCCCAGCTCCTGGAGCGGGTCGGGCACCGCGTCCGTCCCACCGAGACCGGGGAGGTCCTGTACCGCTACGCCCGGGAGATCCTGCGTCTGACCGAGGAGATGGAAGACGCCCTATCCCGCAGCACCTCTGAGGTCCAGGGGCGCCTGGTGATCGGCGCCAGCACCGTCCCCGGCAGCTACCTGCTGCCTTCGCTGATCGGGCGCTACAAGCAGGAGTACCCCCAGGTCAGGGTGACGATGGAGATCGGGGATACCGACAAGGTGATCGGACACCTGCTGGAGCAGCGTTTCGACCTGGCGGTGGTGGGGGCGATGGTGAAGCACCGCAAACTGGTCTGCTCTTTCTTCCGAGAGGACCAGCTGCGGCTGATCGTCTCTTCGGGACACCCGCTGGCCGGCAGGAAATCCGTCAGCACCCGTGAGATGCTGAAGGAAAAGCTGGTCTGGAGGGAAAAAGGCTCCGGGACCCGGACGGTGGTGGAGAACCGGCTGCTGGAAAAGGGACACAGCCTGAAGGAACTCGACATCGTCCTGGAGCTGGGCAGCACCGAGGCGATCATCTCGGCGGTGGAGGAGGGACTGGGGGCGGCGCTGGTCTCCAGCCTGGCGTCGGCCAAGAGCGAGGCCCTGGGACGGGTGGCCAGCCTGGACCTCGAGGACATGGACATGAAGCGCCCGCTGTACCTGGTCTACCCCCGACAGAAGCACTACAGCCGGGCGGTGGCGTCCTTCCTGGAACTGTTCGATTCCTCTCCCGTCAAGGCATAGGAGATCGGTATCTAAAAGGTCTCATGATAAACGGCCGCCGTCTGTGCAACGGCGGTTTGTTCATTACGACGCGGGGAAGTACCGGGAGACCGCTGACTCCACCTCCGACAGCCACTCCCGACGCTCTTCCAGGGTGCTGGTCACTATGACCGAAAAGGTCCGGCGGTAAAATTTAGTGACCCCGCAGAGGCCGAAGATGCAGTTCTTCCAGATCGTCTCCAGGGGGTCGCCGAAAACCCGCGCCTCCCTTTCGGGCGGGGTGTCGGCGGTGTTGAAGACCAGGGCGGCCCGCGCCTTGAGCAGGCCGTGGGGCACCCCTTCGCCGCTGTCCCCCTCGAGGAACTCGTAGGCCGCCCCGGGGCGGATGACCCGGTCGACCCAGCCCTTTAAAACCGCGGGGGGCTGTCCCCACCAGTTGGGGTGGACGATGATTATCCCCTCGGCCCGGGATACCTCCTCGCAGTGCCGCGACACGACCGGGTCGAGCGAGGCGTTCCGGGGGATCTCACCCGCCGGGAGCAGTGGGTCGAAGGATTCCGAGTACAGGTCGTGAAAGAAGACCTGGTGCCCGTTCTTCCGCAGCGTTTCCACGGCGGTCCGGGCGATGGCGTGGTTGAAGCTGCCGGGCCGGGGGTGCCCGAGGATGACGGATATTTTCACTTGCAACCTCCGATTAAAAGTATTAATCTGGTATTTAATTCCACCTTGATTATAAACGGGACGGCGGAAAAAAACATCGGTCTTCTGTGGGGGGTGTGGGAAATCAGGAACTACCAGTGGAGTCCTGGCGAATACGCGCAGAGCTCGTCCGAGCAGCAGCGGTGGGCCAGAGAGAACATGGCCCGGCTCGGTCTCCGGGGGGACGAGCGGATACTGGATATCGGGTGCGGTGACGGGAAGGTGACCGCAGAGCTGGCGAGGCTCGCGTCCGGGGGTTCGGTGCTGGGTATTGACAGCTCCGAGTCCATGGTGGAGCATGCCCGGGAGAAGTTTCCCCCCGGGGATAACCCCAACCTGGGCTTCGGGGTGGGTGACGCCCGCACCCTGGGATACCGGGAGGAGTTCGACCTAGTGGTCTCCTTCGCCTGCCTGCACTGGGTGATCGACCACCGGCCGGTGCTGGCCGGGATCGAGGCTGGCCTGAAGCCGGGAGGACGGGTATTCCTCCAGTTTGGCGGGGCGGGCAACGCCGCCGAGGTGGTCGAGGTGATCGACGCCATCATCTCGGGGCCGAAATGGAGCGGGTACTTCCAGGGTTTCGAGTTCCCCTACGGCTTCTATGGGATCGAGCGGTACCGGGAGTGGCTGGACCAGACCCGGCTGGTGGTCGAGCGGATAGAGCTGGTGCCCAAGGATATGGTCCACCAGGGCACGGCCGGCCTCAGGGGGTGGCTCCGCACCACTTGGCTGCCTTACCTGGAGCGGCTGCCGGCGGAGATCCGCGAGGAGTTCATCGACGAAACGGCCCAAGGCTACCTGGCGGAACATCCCGCGGACGAAGCGGGCATGGTCCACGTCAAGATGGTCCGGCTGGAGGTAGAGGCGCACAAGGCATAGTGACGATGGAGGCAGTCGCATTAATACCGTTCCCGGCGTAGAATATACCAGCAATTACTGATAGTGCCAAAGGAGGGAACGGCATGAAGATCATGGGTATACGGAAGCGGCTGGCCAATTACGGCCTCTGGGTCTCGATGGCTTCGCTGCTGCTGATAGTCCTGCAGGACTTCGGGTTAAACATCAACACCAGCAGCTACCGGGAGCTGATAAACGCCATGCTGGCGGTGATGGTGGGGCTGGGCCTGGTCAACGACCCGACCACCAGCAGCCAGTGGTTCAGCGACGACTAGGGGAGAATGGGGTTATTGAATGTGGGTTGTACGGAGGTGCAGCCCTTTTTTCGTTGAAAATGCATCTTTCTCTACCCCTCCAGTTCCTCGTACCGGCGGACTCCCCGGGTCATCAGGAGGTAGTAGCCGAAGACGCCCAGGAGTCCGTAGACGGTCAGCATCAGCAGCGCCGCCTCCACCGGCGTGCCGCAGGTCAGGAAAACCGCCAGCGCCACCGCCCCCCCGACCAGGATGGACGCCATCATGGCCAGGACGATGTTCAGGTTCCTCTTCACCGCTGTCTGTTCGTTGTCCCAGTCCAGCTTCGGCCGGTAGATGTCGATCAGCAGTCCGATCTCGGCCAGGGGGACTATCGCGACCAGGGTCACCGCCAGGGTAAGGGAGACCAGATACAGCTCCAGGTGCATGAAGACCCCGGCGGCGACGGTCAGGATGACCGAGCCCACCACTCCGACCAGATAGCCGGAGAGCAGCTTGGCCAGTATCTGCCGGCGGTAGGGCAGGGGAATGTACTTGGAGACAAAAAACTGGGGGCCCTCCCGGGACAGGGCGGTAGGGGTTATCGAGTCGGTGACCGAGAGGAAAAGGGAGATGCCGGACAGGACCAGCAGTACGATCATGGAGGCATAAGGGTCCTGGGAGATGTTGGCCCAGGGCGGCGGACCCGCTTCGTTCTTTACCTGCAGCAGCATGGGCACCAGCAGCAGCACCGGCACGAACAGGACCGGGAGTATGCAGTTGATGAAGTAGACCGGGGTCCGCAGCATTATCCGCATCTCTTTCAGGAAGAAGGAGTATATCGGGGAGGAGGTCTTTACCCGCCGCAGGTACTGGGCACGGTCGAAAACCCGCCGACGCGCCGGGGCCTCGCCGGTCCCGGTGATGCCCGGGAAGTACAGCTTTTCCGCGAATCCCCAGGTCAGCAGCACCGCCAGCAGAGAGACGCCGGTGTAGTAAAGCAGGTTGACCAGCCCAGCCAGGGCGCCGCTGTACATCAGTCCCCGGGCCAGGAATTGGGTGAAGGGAAAGGCCCGGCTGCCGAGGTTTACCAGTCCCTCCGGGTCGGCGAGGAGGGACTGCAGGTACTGGGGATCGGAAAGGTTGGGACCCGACTTCTGAAACAGGAACTGCAGCCCCACCGCCAGGGCGATCGCGGCCACAGCGCCGAGTATCCTTATCAGGTCGCGCCGCCGGGACAGGTTGGAGACCCGCATCACCACCATGGTCAGCAGCGATGCCAGCGCCAGCGGCGCCACCGGCGCCAGCAGAAAACCGAGCAGGCTGTACAGCCAGTAAAGGACCGGAGCGCCGCTCTTTATGCCGAAGATCAGCAGCGGCGGCAGCAGAAACGGCAGGGCGGTCAGGTACTCGAAGCAGAGCACCACGATAAACCGGGCCCCCAGTACCTCCCAACCCCTGAGGGGCAGAGACAGCAGGGCCTCAACGTCCTTGGCGAAGTAGAAGGTGTTGATTACGTAAAAAAGGCCGAAGAAAAAGACCGTGGCGCTTACCACTACTATCCCCAGCATCAGGATCGCCCCCTCCTGGCCGATCCCCGCCAGGGCGTCGTAACCCGTCCAGAGCAGCTGGCAGTACAGCAGCAGGGTGGGGGAAAAGCCCACCACGACCACGGCCAGGATGGCGAGACCCTTCAGGTACTCCCTCGGGTTCTTCCGGCCCCGGGCCCGGAAGGCGGAAAGACCCAGGCTGCTCAGCAGCAGCACCCGGACCAGGGAGATGAATCGGTTCAAACGGGTTATCGGTTTACTCATCGCCGGTCAACTCCAGAAACAGGCTCTCCAGCGACTGGTTGCCGCGGAAGTGCTCGTGGATCTCCTCCAGGGCGCCGCAGAAGACGATCTTTCCCTTGTTGATGATGGCCATCCGGTCGCAGAGCCTTTCCGCCACCTCCAGCACGTGGGTGGAGAAGAACACCGTCTTCCCCGCGTCGGCGTGCTCCCGCATCATCTCCTTCAGGGTGAAGGACGACCGGGGGTCGAGGCCGGTCATGGGTTCGTCCAGTATCCACACCGGGGGAGAGTGCAGCAGCGCGCCTATCAGCACCACCTTCTGCTTCATACCGTGGGAGTAGCTCTGGATCAGGTCTCCCGCCGCGTCGTACAGGTCGAACCTTTCCAGCAGGGACCGGATGCGTTCCTGCCGCTCCTCCTGAGGGACCAGGTAGATGTCAGCCATGAAGTTGAGGTACTCCAGGCCGGTCAGGCGGAGGAACAGGTTGGGGTCGTCCGGGACGTACCCGATCTGCATCTTGCACTCGATCGGGTGCTCGCCGATGCCGCGGCCGTTGATTCGGATGGAACCCTGGTCGGGGTTGAGGATGCCGGTGATCAGCTTGATCAGGGTGGTCTTACCCGCCCCGTTGGGACCGAGAAAACCGAAGATCTCACCGTCCCTTATCGTCAGGTCGATGCCGTCCAGCGCCTTGACCGCGCCGCGGCTGTAGCTCTTGGCGAGACCGCTGATCTCGATCATAGGGTCGAATCCCTCGCAATCAATAGAATAATAGAAGTAGTAAGCCCGGCATTAATTGCCGGACGCACGCCGGAGCGTGGAAGAATTCCCGGTTTCCCATTTGACGGTCAGCACATCCCCTTGCAGAGAAAAAGGCAGGGTCTCGGTTTTACCCGGCTCGTAGGTGATGATAATTTTATCATCTTTTATCTTATAACCCAGCCAGAGTTCTGACATAATGTTGCCGGCCTGTATGTAGTGCAGCGTGCCGTCCGCCTTAAACTCCATCGAGATTCCGGTGTCTCTATCCGTCCACATCCCTCCGACCAGTGAGGTGGAGCTGTTCGACTCCTGCGACGCTGTGCCGCCGGCTGGCGCCTTCGATGACTTATCAGTTGCGGCGGGATCGCCGGAACAGGCAGAGAATAAAAGCAGGCAGAACACTGGTATAAGAAGCTGTAACAAACACTTCCTCATTAGACTTCCCCCTTATGCGTTATCCTTACTCCGACATTTCGGCATAGTACAAATTACTGCCCTAAATTTATATTAGACTTTATAATATGCATGTCAAGGCGGGTTTTTATATCCGGGCCTTATCCGTGAGCCGCACCTCGTCTTGTTGACGGCCCCGGCAAGTGATATCCTTTACTCTAAAGAGCTGGGTGTGACCGGTCCTTTAATATATTCAGTGAATAAGGAGTATTATATGCGGAGGGTATGCGTTTTTTGCGGCTCCAGTCCCCGTACCGACCCGCGTTACCGGCAGGCCGCCGAGAGGCTGGGCCGGCTGCTGGCGGAGGAGGGCCTTACGGTGGTGTACGGGGGAGCCAGGATCGGGCTGATGGGAGCGATGGCGGAGGCCACGCTGCAGCAGGGGGGAAAGGTCATCGGGGTGATACCCCAGGCCCTGGTCGACCGGGAGATCGCGCACCCGGACCTGACCGAGCTGCATATAGTAAAATCGATGCACCAGCGCAAGGCGCTGATGGCTGAGCTGGCCGACGGGTTCATCGCCCTTCCCGGGGGGCTGGGCACCCTGGAAGAGTTCTGCGAGGTGCTGACCTGGGCCCAGCTGGGGATGCACCAGAAGCCCTGCGGGATGCTGAACCTGGACGGTTATTATCAGCACCTGATCGAGTTCTTCGACCACGCGGTCAGCGAGTGCTTTTTCAGCCCTGAGAACCGGTCCATGATCCTCATCGAGCAGGAGCCCGGGCTGCTGCTGCAGCGGATGCGGAGCTACCGCCCGGGGCAGATGGAGAAGTGGATCACCCCGGCAGAGGCCTGACTGGGAAAAAGTCCTTGCGGGAATTATATAAGCGGGGTATTATAAAACTACAATGTTATATAAGATAAAGATTATATAACCCTGACGGAGGTGCTATAGGTGATCCAAGGCTTGGAGACCCTTTTGAAGGCTTTGGGAGAATCCACCCGGCTGAAGATCGTGAAACTGCTGTCGGTGCAGGAACTCTGCGTCTGCGAGCTAGAAGCGGTTCTGAACATCAGCCAGCCCCGGGTCTCGCAGCACCTGAAGGTACTGAGAAAGGCCGGCGTCATTCAGGAGCGAAAGGAAAAGCAGAGGTCGTTCTACCGCCTGGACCAGGATATAAGGTCAGGGAGGCTGCCCGCCTTCAGCGCCTATATCGACGCCGATTTAAACCAGATCGGGGGCATGGCCGACGAGGCCCGGCGTCTGTCCGAGCTGGAGGGCAGCGAGGTGGTGAGCCGCTGCCTGGAGGACCTGGAAAGACCGCCGGCGGGCGGTGTGAGGCCGGTCGAAGGGAGGAACACGGTTTAATGGAGATCAAGGTGCTGGGAATGGGATGCTCCCGCTGCAACCAGTTGGAACAGAACGTCTTCAACGCTCTGGCGGAGATGGACCTGGCCGCGGATGTGGAAAAGGTCGAGGATGTCAAGAAGATAATGGAGTACAAGGTGATGGCGATGCCCGGCCTGGTGATCAACGGCAAGGTCAAGTCGGCCGGCCGGGAGCTGAAGCCCGAGGAGATCAAGCGGTTGATCCGCGAGGAGATCTGACCCGGGCGGTGGTAAAACTATAAAAAAAGGAGTAATTAAAATGAGCGAAACGAAATTCCTGGTAGAGGTATACGGCGGCGTGAGCCAGGGCTGCGGCTGCAGCTGTTCGGACTGCGGACCCAGCGCCTGCGGTCCCTCGACCCCGACCGACGAGCTGGTGGAGCGGCTGGCGGGTGAGCTGAAGAGCAGCTATGGGGACAAGGTCGAGATCAGGTACATCGACACCGAACTGGAAGGCCTGGGGGCCTATCCCATAATCGACAAGGTGATCAGCGCGGGATACCCGTTCCCCATCACCTCGATCAACGGCGAACCGAGGCTGGCGGGAGCGATCAACCTGGATTCCGTCAAGAAGCTGCTGGACGACCTGGAGCAGCCGACCTCGGCCCAGTAACTCCAGGAAAGGACAAGAAAACCGGGAAATCTTAACCATATCCAATCTACAAAATGGACGCCTCCGGATGTATAATTAAGGTATACCGGTACTGGCCGGTTAAAAGCTTCTGAAGGGGAGGGGTTAGGTTGGAAGAAAAGGCTAACTCGAAAAAGGGCAACATCGTCACCGAGAATGGTTCCATCGTGATAGCAGATGAGGTAGTGAAGAACATCGCCGGGCTGACGGCGATGGAGGTGGAAGGGGTCGCCGCGATGAGCGGCGGCATAGGTTCTGGCATCCTCGAACTCATCAGGAAAAAGGACTTCTCCAAGGGAGTAAAGGTAGAGGTAGCCGATAACGAAGCGGTCCTCGACATCTACCTGGCGGTCGACTACAAGTATGCCATCCCGGCGGTGGCCACCGAGGTCCAGAGCAAGGTCAAGCTCGCGATAGAGGCCAAGACGGGCCTGATCGCCAAAGAGGTCAACGTGCACGTGGTAGCGGTTTCCATCGAAAAACCCGAGGGAACCCCGGAAACGGTCGAAAACGCCTAATGAGATGAGGCGATAACGATGAAGCGCCTGTATCGCTCCAGGGAGGAGAGTATGATCGCTGGGGTCTGCGGAGGGCTGGGAGAGTACCTGGAAATCGACCCCACCATCGTCCGGCTGGTCTGGGTGGTGGCCGCGTTTATCGGCGGCGGGGGGATCCTGGCATACCTGATAGCCTGGCTGGTAATACCGAGAAGAGAGCTTTAAGCGGCATTAAAAGAGGGACCCGTCCAGCTTGTGATTGGACGGGTTCCCCGCGTTATACCGCCCCATATAATAAACCGTGATTATCCTTTTGCAGAGGTGTTTTCCTGTGGCGGTCAAAAATAGCAATACCCTGCACGACCAGGTCCGTATCGTACTGCCGGGGGCAGAGGTCCGGTTCCAGCGGGAGTATGGGGGGGACGAGAACCACGAAATAACGGTGGTACTGCCCCGGGTGGAGATTAAAAAGAGTCTGAGCCTGTTCGGGGCGGTGGTCTACTCCCGCGAGGTGGTCGTCAACAGCCTCACCGTCGTGGACGCACCCCACCCGCCGATCGATCAGCCAGTCTCGGGCCGGTTGAAAATAGCCTATCGCTGAGCCTTATCCGGGGCTGTCGAACGATACCGCTGGTAGGCCTCGCTGAACAGTTGGAGGTGGTACTCCTCATCCCTGACGATGCGGTTGATCACGGCCCGCACATAGGGATCGTTTATCATCCCCGCGTGACGGCGGTAGTTCACGATGGCGATCCTTTCGGCCTCGATGTCCGCGGACAGCATGTCGAGCACCGAGTGGCCGTAGTATACACTGCTGGTGCTGTAGTACCGCTGGTCGTTGTCCCGGATCACCCAATACCGGGGGTCGCCCCCGAGCTTCAGGATCAGCTCCGCCAGCATCTCCATATGGCGCATCTCGATAATCGAGATACCCTCCTCCAGCTCGGCTAAGTCCCCCAGGTTCCACTGCTTGAACCGGAAGCTGTGGTAGAGGTACTGGTTTATCGCGTCCAGCTCACTGGTCTCGGACGCGTAATCCTCCAGCAGCAGTTGGGCGTAAAACCGGTTTTTGGCGGTCACCCGGACCTCGGGGTAAGGCTCCGGGAGCGAATACCGGCTGGGTGCCTGTTGTCGCTCATACACTCCACCCTTTAGATGTTGTTCTCTAAATTGCTATGAACCGGGGGTGGACTGTATGTTTTTTTCTTAACCCCGCAGCAGCTTCTCGATATTGGCAAGAAAGACCTCCCTCAGGGGGGACATACCCTCCCAGCGGCCGATGGTGTCCCTGACCAGCGCCGTCTCCCCGTCCGGACCGCCAAACTCCCGAAGCTCGTCGGCATAGAGTTCGGCCCACTCCGTGATCATCGCCGGGGTCACCTCCAGGTGAAACTGCAGCGCCCAGACGCAGCCGGCATAGACGAAGGCCTGCCTCTCGCAGGTATCTCCCCGGGCCAGCGGCCTCGCTCCTGCGGGCAGGTCGAAGGTGTCCCCGTGCCACTGGAAGACCGGGAACTCGACGGGCATCCCCCGAAAAAGCGGGGAGTCCTGGCCATCGGGGGTCAGCTCCAGCCGGTACCAGCCGATCTCCCTGACCGGGTTGGGCCCCACGTGAAAGCCGAAGGCCCGGGCGATCAGCTGCGCCCCCAGGCACACCCCCAGGGTCGGGACCCCGGCCGCCGCCGCCTCTCGGATCAGCCGCTGGACCTGGTAGAGGTAGGGGAAAGCCTCCTCCTCGTAAGCCCCCATGTAGCCGCCGAGCACGATCATGGCGTCGTACCCGTCGATCCCGGGCGGCAGCACGGCGCCCGGCCGCTCCATGCAGCGCAGGTCGAGTTCCCAGCCGTTATCGACCAGGACCTCCTCCAGCAGGCCCGGCCCCTCGCGGCTGACGTGCTGTATGATCAGACAGCGCAATCATCACACCTCCCGTACGGTTCCATTTTTTGCATTGTATCGACAGCGGAAACCCCCCGTCAAGGACCCGCAGGCAATTATACCTGATACAAAAAACGGCGCCCGTCAACGGGCGCCGTCCTTGAGTATCCAGATGTTTGAGCCTACGGTTTGACCTCCAGGGACCTCACCAGTATCACCGCGGCCTGGGCCCGGGTCAGGACCTGGTCGGGGTCGAACCGGCTGTTATTTCCCTTCATGATGTTGAGCCCCCAGGCCAGGGCCACGTAGCCCTCCGACTCGGCCGGTATCTGGTCGGCGTCAAGGTAGGGGGTCTTGTATATCCCCTGCACCCGGGCCGCGCGGTCCAGGTCCAGCATGCGGATCACCAGCTTGGCGGCCAGTTCGCGGCTCACCGTGTCGGTGGCGGCGATGTCCTCCTTCAGCCATCCCATCTGGCGGGCCCGCTTGAGTATATCCTGGTCGCTCGGTTCGGGGGAGATCCAGACCCCGTTCTTGATCATCAGCATCGCCCTCAGGAAGGACGCCACGGATATGTTCTCATCGGGGTGGAACTGGTCGCCGTACTCGGAGAACAGGCCGGCCTGCCCCAGGAACTGGATGTCCTTTTCCGCGAAGCTGCCGGCGATGTCGGTATAGGTCCGCGAACGCGGCTGCTTGGAAAGGGGCTGGCCCTGGTAGTCCAGGAACTCGCCGGTCCTCGCGTCCATCATCTGCGAATAGGTCTGCCCCGCTGGCGGCTGGGGCCGGTACACCAGCTTGATCTCCCTCTGGCCGTCGGCCTTGTAGGATTCGTTGTAGACCAGGGCCAGGGGCTGCCGCTGGAGGAAGGTGCCGGTGGCGTCCGGCAGCACTCCGCTGGGGGACGGGAAGTCCAGCGGGTACCAGGTGCAGCGGTAGCTGGTGACGGTCTTGTTGACTGCGTCCACCGTCACCGTAAGCCCGTTGCTGGAGAAGGGGACCTGGTTGACCAGCCGCTGGTAGTTAAAGGTCTGCATCGGGGGGTTCTTCCCATTCTCCACGACCGGGGCCCACCCCGGGTTGTACCGATCGTTGAACCGGCTCTGCTGCATGCGCTCCGGCTGTATCTTCTTCAGAAAATCCTCGGCCAGCTTCTTCGCCGCCTCGCGGTTGACGGCGTTTTCCTGGCCCGTCTGGGCGTAATCGCTGTAGATGTCGAACCCTATCAGCTCCCCGGTCATCGCGTTCACCTGGGCGCTGAGGTTGAAAGCCTTGCCGTCCCCGAGCCGGTCGCTTCCCCAGTTGAAGTTCCAGCTGCGCTGCTCGGGAAACATCCAGTCAGCCTCGAGCTGGGAGCTGCGCAGGGTGGCCCCGGAGGGGATGGGGACCCACTGCTTGACCACGGCCAGGGCCTGTTCCTTGCTTATCACCTTGCTGTTCTTTTCTATTTCGGCCTGCTCCTCAGGGCTTAAAGGAGTATTCGGAGCCGGTACGGCGATGGCCTTGCGGGAGTATTCAGCGCCACCGTCACCTCCGCCTCCCATCCACCGGACCTCGGGGTTCACGGGCTGGCCGGTCAGGGCGTCGATGACCCCTCCCGAGGGATGGCTCAGCTGGTACACCAGCATCACCTTTTTATCCTTGGAGGAGGCGGCGAGCGGAACGTAACGGGGGGGCATGAAGTACTGCAGTTCCAGCATCCCGGCGTTGTTGAACACCTGCAGCGCCTTTTCCGGTGAGATGGCCCGGTCGGCGCTGGGGAGGGCCGTCAGGCTCCAGTTCAGGTTGTAGCTGATGACCTTTCCATCCTCCCCGTTGACCCCGATGGTAACGCCGTTGTCGGGGTAGGGGACGCCGTTCGCCATCCGCTGCCAGCGGAACGTATAGTACAGAGGGCCGGAAGGGTTGATGGGGGCCAACTGGTTGTCATCAGGCATCAGATGCAGCTCCGAGGCGTGGGTCGAGGCCAGCCGACGCATCATATCGGTGGCGATTCCCTGGGCCTCGAGAGCCGATACGACGGGTTTCTGGGGAGAGGGGTTGGGGCGGATGTCGGGCTTCCAGATGTTCACGTTCAGTATCTCCCCGGTGGAGGAGTCCACCTGGGCGTTCAGGTTCCCGCCCGGTTCGCCCTCCGCGTTCCAGTTGAGGGTCCAGGCCGAGCGGTTGTCCATGGTGGTGTTGTAGCCCGAGGTAAACTTGGTGAATTCCGCCGGGACCTCGAAGTTCTCCTTGACGATGCGGATCGCCTGTTCCAGTGAGACCGCCGTGTTTTCCACCGACCAGGCTATCCCTGAAAACATGGTCACCACCAGCATCACGGTGAGGCAGCACGCCAGGGAGCGCTTCATATAACTCTTCTTCCTGCGCATTTCGGTAATACCCTCCTTAGTCCCTGAAAGTTTTCTTATTTATTAAACGGGAGGCCAGGCCAATAGTTACTGTGCCCATTAAAATATTCAACGTTTGTTTTGCCTCGGTCCTTCTTTATGGGAGAAAAATATAAAAATTCAGCACTATACAGGCTTCACCATGGGATTGGATGGGTGGAAAAACCATCCAATTGGATGTTTAAACCGGTATAATACTGTGATATTTTATAATTGGTACGCGCCAATCGATTGACAACCCTGAAAGGGAAAGGGTGAGATCAGTTTGGATATCAGTCTCGACCGCGCGAGTTCGACTCCTCTCTACCTGCAGCTTAGGAACCAGCTGCGTGAAATGATACTCTCGGGTTCTCTCCCGCCAGGCTATCGGCTGCCGCCGGAGCGCAAACTGGCGGAGACCCTGGAGGTAAACCGCAGCACGGTGATAAGCGCCTACCGGGAGCTGGAATCGGCCGGCCTGGTCAGGTCGCACGTGGGAAGGGGAACCTCCGTCACCTACCTGCCGTCTTCGGATGCCGCCGCCCGGCCGGTGCAGCCGGGGGCCATCTCCTGGCGCCAGTCCTTCAGCGAGGCCTCGATGCGGATGCGGGACCCGCTGCTGCGCGACATCCTGGAACTGGCCAACCGCAAGGACGTCATCTCTTTCGCCGCAGGGATGTCCTCCCCGGAACTGATGCCGGTGGAGGAGTTCAACCAAGTCACCCAGCAGGTGATGAAGGAATACGGCCGGCAGCTGTATCTCTACGGCTCGACCGAGGGGTGCTACCCCCTGCGGGAAAGCCTCAGCCGCCTGACCGAGTCCAGGGGGATAGCCTGTTCCCCCGAGGAGGTCCTGATACTCACGGGTTCCCAGCAGGGATTGGAACTGGCGGCCCGGGCGCTGCTCTCCCCGGGGGACGCGGTGGTGGTGGAAGAACCCTCTTTCTTCTGCGCCCTGCAGATATTCCGGGCCGCCGGGGCCCGAGTGCTGGGGGTGCCGGTGGACGAGGGGGGAATGCGGGTGGATATGCTGGAACCCCTGCTCGCCAGGTACCAGCCCAAGTTCATTTATACCCTGACCACCTTCCAGAACCCCTCGGGGACCGTCCTGGAGCTGGAGCGGCGAAAGACCCTGCTGGACCTGGCCTACCGCTACCAGGTGCCGATCCTGGAGGACGACCCCTACGGAGAACTCTACTATGAGGGCCGGGGGCCTCGGCCGCTGAAATCGATGGACCAGAGCGGTTACGTGATCTACCTCAGCACCATCTCCAAGATGCTCTTCCCCGGCCTCAGGGTGGGCTGGATGGCCGCTCCCCGGCCGGTGGTGCAGCAGTTCGCCATGGTCAAGCAGCTCATCGACCTGCACACCAACAACCTGGCCCAGATGTCGGTTGACATGTTCCTGCGTCAGGGGCGGCTCTGGCCTCACCTGGACCGGCTGCGGTCGGAGTACGCGAAACACCGCGACACCATGCTGCGGGCGCTGGAACGACACGCCCCGCCCGGGGTCGAGTGGAACCGTCCCGAGGGAGGTTTCTACATCTGGTGCCGCCTCCCCAGCAGCCTGAACAGCAACAAGCTGCTGATCAGGGCCTCGGACCGGGGGGTGTCCTTCGTGCCCGGGGAGCCGTTCTTCTCAGGGGGGATGGGGCGGAACTGCCTGCGTCTGAACTTTACCTACCCGTCCCGGGAGAGCATCGAGCAGGGCATCGCCGTGCTGATGGAGGTCATCCGCGAGGCCCGGTTGGAAGCAGACGCCGCTCTGGACCGGTTGGAAACCGGGCTGCGCCCGCTGGTATAAAAGGAGGCGACTATGAAATCGACCCAACCATTTTTTCCGTCCGATTTCCGCCAGGGATTGAAAGACGGTTTCCCCCTGGCCCTAAGCATCTTCGCCTACGGACTGGTCTTCGGGGTCCTGGCCCGCCAGGCCGGGCTGTCCTACTGGGAGACCGTGACCATGTCGGCGCTGGTGGTGGCCGGGGCTTCCCAGTTCGTGGCCGTGAACATGATCTCGGCCGGGGCCGCCGCGGGTCAGATCATCCTGGCCGCCTTCCTGCTGAACCTGCGCCACCTCCTGATGGGGGCTACCCTGGCGCCTTACCTGTCGCGGGTCCAGCCCTGGAAACTGGCGGTGCTGGCCCACCTGACCAACGACGAGTCCTACGCCGTCACCATCGGCCGGTTTCAGCGGCACGGCGGCAGCGCCGCCTTCTTCCTGGGGGCGGGGACCATCACCTTCTCCGCCTGGCTGCTGAGTTCCGCCCTGGCGGGAGCGGTGGGGGACTTCATCGGGGACCCGCGGCGTTACGGGCTGGACTTCGCCTTCTATGGGGCGTTCATCGGGCTCCTGGTCCCCCAGCTGAAGGACCGCGTCACCTGGTCCGCCTTTACGGTGGCGGCGGTGGTGTCCCTGGTGGTGAGCCTGGTCCTGCCCGGCAAGTGGTACATAATCATCGCCGCGCTGCTGGCCTCCCTGGCGGGGCTGGGGATAGAGAGGCATTTCAGTACGAAAGGAGAGGGGTCGGTTGAACAGGCATGAGTTTTTCATCCTGGACGTTTTCGCGGAGGAGAGGTACGCGGGCAATCAGCTGGCGGTGTTTACCGACGGAAGCCGGTTTTCCGATGACGAGATGCAGAAGCTGGCCAAAGAGATGAACTTCTCGGAGACCACCTTCATCCTCTCGCCGGCTGAAGGGCCCAATACCTTCAAGGTCCGGATATTCACCCCCGGGGGCGAGGTCCCGTTTGCCGGCCACCCGACCCTGGGGACCGCCTATATAATTGCGAAGCGGTTTCTGAGGGACCAGCCCACCGAGGTGGTCCTGGACCTGAAAGCTGGCAGGATACCGGTGTCGATAGGCTACGACCCTGCCGGTGAGATCGAAAGGCTGACCATGAAGCAGCTGGAACCTCGGTTCGGACCTACCGTCGACCGGGAGTCCGCCGCCGGGATACTCTCGCTCCCCGTGGGGGAGATCGACGAACGCTTCCCGGTCCAGGAGGTGTCCACCGGGCTTCCCTTCCTGATGATCCCTTTGAAGGGGCTCTCCGGGGTCGTCTCGGCTAGGCTCGATACCGGCAGGTTCGAGCGGCTTTTCTCTCGGCTAGAGGCCCGGGCGGTCTTTCTGTTCTGCCCCGAAACCTGTGAGGAGCAGAACCAGATCCACGCCCGGATGTTCGCTCACCACCTGGGGGTGCCCGAGGACCCGGCCACCGGCAGTGCGGGCGGCTGCCTGGTGGGTTACCTGCTGAAGCACGGCTGCTTCGGGCAGCCGACGCTGGACATCTCGGTGGAACAGGGTTACGAGATAGGCCGCCGGTCCATACTGAAACTCAGCGGCGCGGTTGTTGACGAACGGATAGAGGTCTTCGTGGGCGGGAGGGTGATACCGATCGCCCGGGGAGCACTGATTCGAGAGGGGTGGGACAGATGAGGCCCGAAATTTTCCTGATCATCCTGGGGATGGCGGCGGTGACCTACTTCTCGCGGATCACCTTCCTGGTGCTGGTGGGCCGCATATCCCTGCCCGATACCCTGTCCCACGGGCTTCGGTACATACCGATCGGTATCCTCACCGCCATGGTGGTCCCGGGCCTGCTGGCGGCCGAGGGAAGGCTCGACATCTCCTTCGGCAACCAGTTTATCATCGCGGGGCTGATCTCGGGTCTGGTGGCCGCCCGCTGGAAGAACGTATTCCTGGCCATGGGCAGCGGCATGCTGGCGGTAGTGGCGCTGCGCCTGGTTTAAAGTTATCCATTCCCGATGCTGTTCCGTTAAGCCGGTATGAGTTATTCCGCGGCCGGGGGAAGCTCCCCCGGTCGATCCTTCCTTAAATCTACATACAGCGTGCCGTCGGTCTGCAGGTCGGCCAGCAAGACGTCGGAAATGTCCTCGACGCCTTTTTTCCGCAGCTCCCCGTACAGCCAGGGGAAATCCAGGTTGTTCTGTTTCAGGTTCTGTTCGACCACCGCGCCGTCCTTGACGATCTCCGAGGCCAGCCCCTTGTAGCCCGTGGGCAGCCCCAGGTCCTGGGGGGTCAGCGGGAGGTGCTGCGACTTCTTCAGGACGCTCAGCTTCCCGTTGGGCTCCATGACCGCGAACTCCAGCTCGCCGATATCGAATATGTCCCGGTCGCGCAGCTGCATCATTAAATCGTCCAGGTTGTAGCGGAGCCTCCGCATGTTGTTTTCCAGCACCCGGCCGTTCTGGACGATGACCACCGGCTCGCCCTCGATGATTTTACGGGCGGGCGGGCTTTTCAGGGTCAGCAGGGAGGTTGCCACCGCCGCCGCGGCCAGCACCGCCGGGCTTACCAGTACCCACGCGTCGGCGATGTTCTTGGTTACGTACGTCGCCGTGATGGTGCCGATCATGATCGAGACCACGAAGTCGAAGACCGTCATGCGGTTGACGAATTTCCGGCCCATGAAACGGGCCAGCACCAGCAGAAAAAAATAAGCCAGCAGGCTCTTCCAGATCACCTCGTAGAGAGTCACCATCGCCGTTCCCTCCCCTTAACGGATTACTACCAAGGATATTATTCCTTGGTTCGGCTTGTTTTAAGCGGGGGTATTGCCGGCGCCGCAGGCCGCCGAAGAGGTGGTTGTCCCCATGGGGTAGTACAGGCCTATGGTGGCGAAAGACCCGAGGTAGGCCGAAAAAGCCAGCATCTGTTTCTTGCGCTGGGATTAGCCGGCGAGCGCTCTCAGGATGGGGAGCAGGACCGGCAGGAGCGGCCCGGGTTAAAAACAAAAAAGCGGCCGCGGCCGCTGATGCAAGAGGAGAATCTATATAATGTGCTGGGCGTGAAATCCATTTCTACACGGTCAGGTTGGAAAGCGCCGTGAGGACCGTGAGAGTCATAAAGAGACTGATCAGCGTGTAAGAGGCGATATCGTGTTCCGCCTTCGTTAACCAGAGCTGGTGACAAAACCTTTGCATTTAGCTCACCCCCCTAAAAATCCGACCCATCCCTTGTATCAATTGTAAAAAGATACAGCCTAAAAAGGCATAGTCGATAGGTAGGATTTTTATAGGACCAGGGTACTATTTAGGCCGGGTAGAGGTTTCTCAGCAGCAGCTGGCGGTTGTGCCGATAAGCGGAGACGATCTCGCCGCTGTCCAGCAGGTGGCTGAGATACGCCATCACCGTGAGCTGGGTGAGGCAGTACTGCCCCAGGTTGTTTATCTCCAGGCCGAAATGCCCGCTGGCGGCGGTCACGACTTCTTCCACCGTCCGCGGGGTTTCCAGCAGGTCCAGGATAAAACCCCGGGCCTGCTCTACCCGTGAGCGGTTGGCCTCCACCAGGGGGACGACGTCCTCCACCAGGGTCCCGTGCGCGGGGAGGAAGCGGTGTTCCTTCCTCTGCCGGAGGCGGTCGTAGGTCTCGATGGTCCTGCCCAGGTGGGCGTTCAGGGGGATGCCGTGTTTTTCGATGAACCCGGGCGCGATGACCGCGTCGGCGCAGAACAGCACCCCGTCGACCGCCGCTCCCACCTGTCCCAGGGAGTGTCCCGCCAGGTCGACCACCTCGATGCCCAGTTCCTCGAACCCGGGGACAGTCAGCGTCCCGGGGGCGATCACCTGGTCCACCTCCACCCGGGGGCCCTGAAAGAACTTGCCCCGTAGCGCCGCTGGGGGATAGGCCCCGCTGAACAAGTATACCGGTTCCCCCAGAGGGTATTCCAGCACAGGTTTCTCGGCGGCCGGGGCGTAGACCCGCACCCCGCCGGCCTTCACCAGGTGGGCCGCTCCCCCGTAGTGATCGGCGTGGGCGTGGGTGACGAGTATCCCCACGGGTTTGAACCCCTCGGCCTCCAGCAGCCGCTTCACCTTGCGGGTCACGCTGTCGTCGATCCCGGCGTCCACCAGCAGGGCCTCTCTCCGTCGGTTGACGATCACCCCGATGTTTATCCCCGCGTCGATATAGTAAGCACAACCAGTTATCCGGTTCAACTGCACGTGACAAGCCCCCTTATCTCAAGCCTAATCATTATAATAAACCAGTTGCCGCAGAATTTTACACATAAAATAGAAATATTTATCTTTTCATCAACCATCCCGCTGTTGTTCCCCCTCATTGATGACGTCACCATTTTATGGTTAAATTAAGTGGATAAGGAGGGGTAGTTATGCAGTATCGCGACCTGGGACAGACCGGGCTCAAGGTTTCAGTGATGGGGTTTGGCGGCATACCGATCCAGCGGGTCACCGCGAAGGAGGCCGAGGCCATAGTGGGCAAGGCCCTGGACTCGGGGATAAACTTCTTCGACACCGCCCGGGCTTACACCGACAGCGAGGCCAAGCTGGGAACGGTGCTGGGACCGAGGCGGTCGGAGGCGATCATCGCCACCAAGTCGCTGGTCCGCGACCGGGAATCGATGGCGGCGGACATCCGAAAGAGCCTCCAGACCATGGGGGTCGATTACATAGACCTGTACCAGATGCACAACGTCAAGGACCAGGAGGCCATGGCCCAGGTGCTGGGCCCCGACGGGGCGCTGCAGGCGCTGATAGAGGCGAAGCGGGAAGGGCTGATCCGCCACATCGGGGTCACCGGGCATATCAAGAACATCCTGGAGGAGATCATCGTAAAGCCCGGGATCGAGACCGTCCAGTTCCCCTTCAACGCGGTGGAGACCAAGGGCGCGGACGAGCTGCTGCGGCTGGCGGGAGAGAAGCGGCTGGGGATAATCGTCATGAAGCCGCTGGCGGGAGGGGCGCTCCGGGACTCGGAAACGGCCCTGCGCTTCATCCTGGGGCACCCGGTCAGCGTGGTCATCCCGGGGATGGATTCACTGGACCAGGTGGTGAAAAACGCGGAGGTGGGAGCCGACCCCCGGCCCCTGACCGGGGAAGAGGTGCGAAGGCTGGAAGAGGAGGCGGGCCGCCTGGGCGCCGCGTTCTGCCGGCGCTGCGAGTACTGCCAGCCCTGTCCCCAGGGCATCGACATACCCACGGTGTTCCTGCTGGACGGCTACTACACCCGGTACAACCTTATCGACTGGGCCCAGACCCGCTACCGGGGGATGGCGGCCCGGGTGGACGAGTGCATCGCCTGCGGGGAGTGCGAGGAGAGGTGCCCTTACAGCCTGCCGATCCAGCAGATGCTGGCCGAGGCCGCTACCAGGCTGGCCTGAGCGGCGGCTGGTGGATCCAGTCGTTCTGTTCGCGGTCGTAGACATAGATCGGGTGCAGCGTTACCGCCAGCCCCGATTTTTGTTTTTCCGTTCCCGTCACCTTGGCGATCTGCTCGACCCGCTGTTCTTTCATGAAGACCACCAGGTCCACCGCCTCCGCCACCAGCTTCAGGACCTCGTCCTTCTTCAGCCCGAACCCGATCGAGGCCACCATACCCGGCAGCTGAAAGTTCAGCAGGTCGGCGGGGTCGTAGGCCATGGCCGCCGCCATCGAGCCGTTCAGGCTGCCGCTCATCGCCCGCAGGATCTCGTAAGCCTCCCCCTTGGCGCAGTCGCCCAGGACGATCCTCCTCACCCCGGTCTGCCCCAGTTCCTTGACGATCTTCCTCCGGTTCATGTCCTTGACCCCGCCTATCACCAGCTGCCGGATGGTGTGCAGCGGCAGGCGCAGTTCCGCCCGGTCCTCGATCACCGCGATCAGCTCCCCGACCGGGATGAAAGACGCCAGGAGATTCAGCAGGCTGGTCTTTCCCGAGCCGGGCAGCCCGCAGACGAAGATGTTGTAGTAGTCCTGGACGCACTCTTTGAGAAAGTCGGTCATATCCCGGTTGAGCATCAGGGTCTTGAAAAGCGGTTCCCTGGAAGCGGTCATCTCCATCCACCCCCTGGAAAAACGGGCGAAAAGCACAGGAACCAACCGGCAGGGTCAGTTCCTTCGTTTCAGCCGCAGATAAGTCAGCTTTCAGGATCGTGCGGTATTGCTTTGGTTTAATTGTATAACAATTCAGTCAACTTTTTCAACCACTTCCGGTATGTTTGTCGGAATAACCGGGTGTGGACAGCTTTCATGGAAGAAAATGGTTGACTGCCCGGGCCGGCCGACCTATATTATATAATAGGTATATTACCGATAAGGTACATTAACGATAAGCGAGGAACCGAGAATGAGCCTGAAGTACATGATCCTGGGCTGTCTCACCGAGGTCCCCATCCATGGTTACGATATGCTGCGGGTCATCTTCCGCGACTTTGCCGAGCAGGGACCCGAGGTAAACAGCGGCCAGCTCTACACCCTGTTAAACCGCCTGGAGGCGGAAGGCCTGGTGGAACGGGAGGTGGTGCAGCAGGACAAGGCCCCCAACCGCAAGCTGATAACCATCACCCCCCAGGGGAGGGAGGAGTTCTACCAGTGGCTGCGCTCGGACGCGGCCGAGAGGGAGTACATCCGCTACGACTTCTTTCACCGCTACGGGTTTCTCTACAAGGTAAACCACTTCAACAAGATGAGCCGGGAGGAGCGGCTGGACAAGGTCGACCAGCAGCTCGCGCAGATGGAGGAAAAGCTGGCCAACCTGGAATCCGCCTGGACCGATATGAGCCAGCGGGGGAAGGACCCGTACCGCATACTGATACTCGAATACGGGATCGAGGCGCAAAAGACCAAGATACAATGGCTGAAGCGGCTGCGGGAGGCGGTATCCTCGGCCGCGGCCCTGGACTCCGATGAATCCCAGTGAAAAGGGGGATCACCGTGGAAAACGAGATTGTCGGGCTGAACCAGGACTGGAAGCAGGTCCAGGAAGGGCTGCGGGAGCAGGGATATCTCTGCGACGACGGGGTCGCGGTGCTGGTCTACATCACCCAGCAGCTGAAGAAACCTCTCCTGGTCGAGGGGCCGGCCGGGGTGGGCAAGACCGAGCTGGCCAAGGCCATCAGCCTCTGGCTGAAGGCCCCCCTGATCCGGCTGCAGTGCTACGAGGGGCTGGACGAGGCCAAGGCCCTTTACGAGTGGAACTACCGCAAGCAGCTGCTCTCCATCCAGGCGGGCTTCGGCTCGAAGGAGGACTGGCAGACCCTCGAACACGACCTGTTCACCGAGACCTTCCTGATATCCCGCCCGCTGCTGCAGGCGATCACCGCGCCCCAGCCGTCGGTCCTGCTGATCGACGAGATCGACAAGGTCGACCAGGAGTTCGAGGCCCTGCTGCTGGAGGTCCTGAGCGACTGGCAGATAAGCATCCCCGAACTCGGGACCGTAAACTCCCGGGTCGAGCCCACGGTCGTGCTGACCTCGAACAACACTCGCGAACTCTCCGAGGCCCTGAAACGCCGCTGCTTCTATATCTATCTCGACTACCCGCCGCCCGCGCGGGAGCTGGCCATCATCCGCACCAAGCTGCCGGGTATCGATGAGGACCTGGCGCAGCAGGTGGTGGAATACGCCCAGCTCCTGCGGCGGAAGGATTTGAAGAAGCCCCCCAGCATCGCCGAGGTGATAGACTGGGCGCGCACCCTGGTGCAGCTGAACATCACCCGCCTGGAAGACGAAGCGGCCCGGGAGGTCCTTCCCACCACCCTGCCGGTCCTGGTCAAGTACCGCCGCGACCTCGACAAGTCGCTGGAAGCGCTGAAAGAACTCCGACCAGTTCGGGGCGCCGGAGGATAAGCCATGCTGGAACAGGTACAGGAACTGGCTGGAGGCCTCCGCACCGTTGGAGTGATGGTGGGAACCTCCGACCTGATAGACGCCCTGAACGCCCTGCGGGCGCTGAAGACGCCCGAGCGCCCGCTGGTCTACGCGGTGCTGAAGTCGGCCCTGGTCAAGGAACCGCGCCACTTCGAGGCCTTCGACCTCCTGTTCTCCCAGGTCTTCTTCCAGAACGGGGCGGTCGGGGACCCGGGCGCCGGAGACCTGGAGGAGAGGCTGGAACAGGCCCGGTGGAGTCCCGACCCCGGGGCCGCTTACCAGCGCCTGGCCCAGGAACTGGTCGAGGAGTACCTGCAGCACCGGGACAACAACTGGACGGCCAACCAGGAGATGCTGGACCTGATAACCAGCCGCATCGCCACCCAGGCCGGCCTGGTGGCCATGCCCGGGATGAGCAGCGGCAGCCTGACCGGGCAGGGACAGGGGGGCCAGTTTTATGCCATCCTCCGCCGCCAGGTGGCCGGCTACCAGTACCGCCGGCGGGGAAGAAGGGACCTGCTGCTGCCGGACAGCGCCTCCATGCGCCAGCTCGCCTTCAGCCAGGCCACCGCGGAGCAGAAGCGGCAGCTGAGGCGGCTGATCCGCCAGCTGGCGAAAAGGATAGCCAACCGTTCGGCCGGGATGCTGCGGCGGGGAGGGAAGAACCGGATCAGCTTCCGGAGGCTCTGGCGCAAGAGCCTCTCCTCGGGGGGCATCCCGGTGGAACTCTGCTACGAGCGTCCGCGCAAAAAGAGGTCGCGCCTGTTCGTGCTGCTGGACGTCTCCAACTCGATGCGCGCCACCGTGTCATTCTTCCTGGAGCTGCTGTTCGCCCTCTCCGAGGAGTTCTCGCGGATCCGGGCTTTCCTCTTCGTAAACTCCCTCACCGAGGTGACCCAGTACATCGACCGTGACGACCTCAGCAAGACCGTTGAAAAGATAGTCAACCCGGGGAGGATGGGGGTCAGCGGCCCCACCGACTACGGGGAGTCCCTGGCTCAGTTCACCGCCGAGTACCTGGAGGAGATTACCCGGAAGACCACCGTGATAATCCTGGGTGACGGGCGCAACAACCAGTTCCCCACCGGGGAGGAAAACCTGCTGGAAATCAGCCGCCGCTGCGCCAACCTCTACTGGCTGAACCCCGAACCCCCCTGGATGTGGGGCTTCGGCGACAGCTACATGCCGGTCTACCAGCCATACTGCCACCAGGTCTTCGAGTGCCGCAACCTGGAACAGCTGGAGCGGTTCATCCAGCACCTGGTGCTGAAGGAGTAGCCGGCGGGATAGACGATGGGTCTGACATACTGCTGTGTATTTCTTTTTCGACGGCTGAAAAAATTCAGCTTTCTTTTTTTAAGCCGGAGTGATATCATAATAATATCCAAACAATATTATCCAAGGGGGGATTACCCATGCTAGAGACGAAGGCCTGGAGAATCAACGGGTTTCTTGGGATACTGGTCATCCTGGTATTGGGGGCGCTGGGAGTGATGCTGGTGACCTCCGGTAGCGAGCCGGCAGGGGTTGCGCTGCTGGTGGTCGCGGTAGTGCTTTCCAGCGGGATCATCGTGGTCCAGCCGAACGACGCCAAGGCCATAACCTTCTTCGGCCGCTACATCGGCAGCGTCAGGGACAGCGGCTTCTGGCTCACCGTCCCGCTGAACAACCGCAAGAAGGCCACCCTCCGGGTCCGCAACTTCGACAGCAAGACCCTGAAGGTCAACGACGTGCACGGCAACCCGGTGGAGATCGCCGCGGTGGTGGTGTTCCGGGTGGTGGATTCCGCCAAGGCCCTCTTCGACGTGGAGGACTACATGAAGTTCGTGGAGATTCAGAGCGAGACCGCGCTGCGCCACGTCACCACCAAGTACCCCTACGACATCTTCGGGGAAGAAGGCCACTCGCTGCGGGGGAACCCCGACGAGGTGGCGCAGGAACTGGCCCGGGAGCTGCAGGAGCGTCTGGCGGTGGCCGGGGTGGAGGTTATCGAGGCCCGGCTGACCCACCTGGCCTACGCGACCGAGATAGCTCACGCTATGCTGCAGCGGCAGCAGGCCTCGGCGATCCTGGCGGCCCGGCAGATCATCGTCGAGGGCGCCGTGGGGATGGCCAAGATGGCCATCGAAAACCTGCAGCGCGACCACGTCGTGGAACTGGACGAAGAGCGCAAGGTTGCGATGATCAACAACCTGCTGGTCGCTATCGTCTCCGACCGTTCGGCCCAGCCGGTCATCAACACCGGCAGCCTGTATTAAGGGGGCCGCAGGTGGCGGCCAAGAAGAGCTTCCTGCTCCGGATAAACCCCGATCTGTACGAGGCGCTCGAACACTGGGCCGCGGACGAGATAAGGAGCGTCAACGCCCACATCGAGTTCCTGCTGCGCGAGGCGACCCGCAGGGCCGGCCGCCTCGGCGCCGCGAAGGCCCGACCGGCGGAGGAGGAAGAGGAACGGACTGATCAGCGGCCGGGAGAAGAGTAAAACCTGCCTGAGCGTGAAACGGCATCTTGTAAAAGGATGCCGTTTCATTATTCACAAAAAAACCTTGGTTTCGATAGAAACCAGGGTTATATATAGGAATTCAAGGAGGTTAACTGCGTTTGTAATGTTATTCTAACAGCCCATTTAAAATCGGCTCGGTGACGAATCTCACAAAAAATAAAAATTTTCTATTGGCTCGACGAATTAACTGTAGACCGGTGTCGATAGCCGTCTTATTGTTCCTGACAGGCTTTTCCAAGGTTCACCAGCCCAAGGGACTATAATAGACCTACTCGGGATAAAACTCGGAAAAGAAGCGGGAGTGCGAGAAGATGGAACAGAACCCACCGAACCCAAAGCCGAGGCCAAACTGGAAGGGGATCGCCACCCCGGTTCTCGTGCTGTTCTCGCTGCTGCTGCTGACCGCCACCCTGGTCCAGGGAAGCATGATCTACCGGATCCAGGTCCAGCAGTACCAGAGGCAGCAGGAGTCCTCCCAGCCGCAGTTCACTTCGGTGTACCTGAGTATGCCGCTCAACGACTTCCTGATCAAGGTAAACTCCCCCAGCGACCCCGGCAGCAGGTCGTTCTGGGGTTATCCGATCGTCAGCAACGATATCCTGAGCGACCTGCTGCGAAGATACCCCGAACCCGAGGAGAACAGCCGCAAAAGGATCACCCTCCTGATGATCACCCAGAAGGGGAAAGAGCCGGTGGATGAGGCCTGGATAGAGTTCGACCGGGTCTGCCCGGACGAGGAGATCGAGATATTCGACAACAGCGACCTGATGGACGAAAGGATGGCCAGCAGCCTGGAGGGCTCGGGCGTCTCCCAGAAGAAGACGCTGAGCCTGGGGCGGCTCGACACCGGGGAAGGGCGGCTGATCCCGCTGTTCGTCAGCGACTACAGCGGCGAGGAGATGGAGACCAAGAAGATCACCAGCCGGACCGTCTATATCCCTGGAACCCTCACCTTCGTCGGGTCTGAGGCGACAGCCCCCAGCCCCGCCCAGCCGGTAAAAGCCACGCTCGAGGCCCCTTCCCACATCTCGGTGGTCTACGTCTTTTAACTCCGGGTATTATTTCGTGGAATAATTTAATATCGACTTTGACTATTTTACAAAAAACCAAATGTATACATCGAAAAATTCTTAAATAGAGTTATAATAGTACATAAAAAAGCTCAAGGAGGTTGGAAATATGGGAATTGATGGCATTTGGCTTCCCATCGTTACTCCTTTCAAGAATGACAAAGTTGACTTCCCATCATATAAAAAACTGGTGAATCACTACTTGAAAAAAGGCATCACCGGCATCATCCCGCTGGGGACCACCGGGGAGAGCCCGACCGTGTCCGATGAAGAATACGAAGAGATCGTCGACAAGACCGTGGAATACGTTGCCGGCCGGGTGCCGATCTATGTAGGCCTGGGCGGAAACTACACCAAAAAAGTGGTCAAAAAGCTGAAGACCCTGAAGAAGTACCCGGTCCAGGGGATACTCTCGGTCAGTCCCTACTACAACCGGCCTGACCAGCGGGGCATCTACCAGCACTTTAAGCAGATCTCCGAGAACACCGACCTCAACATCATAGTTTACAACATCCCGTACCGCACCGGCCGCAACATCGAGAACGAGACCATCTATAAGCTGGCCGAGCTGAAGAACGTGATCGGACTGAAAGACGCCTGCGGGGACATCAAGCAGTCCATGGACCTGCTGCTGAACCCGCCGCCCGACTTCTCCATCCTGACGGGCGAAGACATGTTCTTCTACATCACCATGACCCACGGGGGGCAGGGTGGCATTCTGGCCTCGGCCCACGTCGCCACCGAGGAGTTCGTGTCGATCTTCCAGCTCGCCCGGCAGAACGACCACCAGGGGGCCTACGAAATCTGGAAGCGGCTGGCCGCCTTCATCCCGCTGCTGTTCAAGGAGCCGAACCCCGCCCCGATCAAGTACTACCTATTGAAGCAGGGGCTCATCAAGTCAAACGAGACCCGGCTCCCGCTGGTGGAGATCAGCGACTCGCTGAAGGCGCAGATCGATAAGACAATCGGTTAGGATTGAATCGTGTTTTAAAAACCATAAACCAGGAGATCCCTGGTTTATGGTTTTTTTTATGCTATTGAAAATCCCCGGCCGGTCAGCCGTTCAGCTTCTTCAGCAGCCAGGCCATGTTCTGGCCCAGGTTTTGAAAGGTCTTTACCCCTTCCTCGTCATTTAAGACCTGGCCGGGTTCGCGTCCCAGGCCCAGGTTCCAGTAGCTCGAACCTGGAATAATCATCTGATGGTAGGTAAAGAACATATTGATCGCGGCAAACGTAAAGGTGGCTCCAGCCCTCCGGACCGCGACCACCGCCGCGCCCACCTTGTGCTTCAGCATCTCGTCATTGTACCGGGCCACCAGGCCGCAGCGGTCGATGAGGGCCTTGACGTTGCTGGAAACGTTGCTGAAGTGGACCGGAGACCCGATCAGTATTCCGTCCGCCTCTATCATCTTCGCGATAAACTGGTTCATGTCGTCATCTTTCCTGGCGCACTGCTTATCCTTGTTCTCACCACACTTGTAGCAGGCCAGGCAGTTAAACAGCTTGCGGTTTCCGATCTGTACCAGTTCAGTCTCGATGCCCTCCTTTTTCAGCTCATCCAGGACCAGATTCAGGGCCAGAAAGGTATTTCCCTCCGGGCGGGGGCTCCCGTTAAAGGCCACCACCTTCATAAACGACACCTCCTTTGTTATATACTCTAAATATATCCGCTCCCGACCCAAATAATAAAGCTATCTAATAAACTATTTGCATAAGACAATATTCGAGCCGTATACTATTAATAGGAATAATTACTGATAGCCGGCGGCACCCGCCGGGGCAGTTCATATTAAGAGGGATTCTGATGGAAGTAGAAAACCTGGGTTATCGGATCCAGAGCCTGGCCTGCGGGCTCTGCTGCACCCGGCTCGAGAACTTCGGGGTCACCCGGGGCCGGGTGGAGGTCCTGCGGGACATCAACCTCCACATCCACTGCGGGGAATTGACCGCGCTGATCGGCCCCAACGGTGCGGGAAAGTCCACCCTGCTGAAGGCCATCCTGGGGGAGCTGCCTCACAGCGGGCAGCTGGTTTTCCTCGATTCCCACGACCGCCGCACCAGGAAGCCGCTGGTGGGGTATGTGCCGCAGCGGCTGGAGTTTGACTCCGGCTCGCCGATCAGCGTGATCGACCTTTTCACGGCCAGCATCTCGAGAACCCCGGTCTGGTTTACCCACCCCGGGTGGGCGAGGGAAAAGGCCGGGCAGGCCCTGGCAAGTCTAAATGCGGAGTACCTACTCGACCGCCGGCTGGGAGACCTGTCGGGCGGGGAACTGCAGCGGGTGCTGCTGGCGCTGGCCCTGGAGCCGGTGCCGGACCTGCTGCTGATGGACGAACCCGTGGCGGGGGTCGACCAGTCGGGTCTGGAGCTGTTTTACCGCATGGTCTCTGACCTGCGCCAGAGGTACGACCTCTCGATCATCATGGTCTCCCACGACCTGCAGATGATTCCCCAGTACGCCGACCGGGTGGTCTTCCTGAACCGAACCGTATTGAGCGTCGGAAAACCGCTGGAAGTGCTGTCCGACCCCAAGGTGGTGCAGACCTTCGGCCCGGTATGGCCGGGAGAAATAACGCAGACGGAGCTGAGCCGCATCTGATGGACTACTACTATAGTTTTATCGACCAGGTACTGCCTTTCGCCTGGGCCCACCACGAGTTTATGAAGAACGCGCTGCTGGCGGTGCTGATGGTGACGCCGCTGTTCGGCATCACCGGGACTATGATCGTCAACAACCGGATGGCGTTTTTCTCCGACGCCATCGGGCACTCAGCCCTGACCGGGATCGCCATCGGGGTGCTCCTGGGCTTTACCGACCCGCTGTGGGCGATGATAGTCTTTTCGGTACTGCTGGCGCTCGCCATCTCTTACATAAAGACCCGCACCACCACCTCCACCGACACCCTGATCGGGGTCTTCTCCTCGACCGCGGTGGCGCTGGGGATAGTCATCCTATCGCGGGGCGGCGGATTCAACCGCTACTCCCGGTTCCTGATCGGGGACCTCCTGAGCATCACCCCCGGTGAGTTGGGGCTGCTGGCTCTGGTTTTGGCCGGGATTGCGGCATTCTGGATTTTCGGTTTTAACCGGCTCCTGATGGTCAGCCTGAGCCCCTCGCTGGCGCTGAGCCGGGGCATCGACGTACGCTGGTGGGAGATCGGTTTCAGCGTCCTGATGGCGGTCATGGTCACCGTATCCATCCAGTGGGTGGGGATAATGATCATAAACTCGCTGCTGGTCCTTCCAGCCGCCGCCGCGCGCAACGTCTCGATCGGGATGCGCCGCTATCACCTGGTATCGGTCCTGCTGGCCCTCGGCTCGGGGCTGGCGGGCCTGATCCTGTCCTACTACTGGGGGACCGCCACCGGGGCGACCATAGTGCTGGTCACCGCCCTGCTGTACCTGGCAAGCCTGGTAAAACGTCTGTGGTCAGATTGAAAAACGGATTGAGAAAGGGGTGCGAGAGCTTGGCGGACAGGGAGAAAAACGAAGGCAGCCGCACCACCAGGCAGCGTCAGGCCATCCTGGAGGCATTCACCGACGACCAGGTCCACCTGTCGGCCGAGGAGGTGTTTCTGCTGGTCCGGGCATCCCAGCCCGCTATCAGCCTGGGAACGGTGTACCGAAACCTGGACCTCCTGACCCGTCAGGGGGCTCTGCAGCAGTTCGTTATGGCGGACGGCACCCGCAAGTACGAACGGGCCTCCGAACACCACCATCACCTGGTCTGCATCGGCTGCGGACAGGCCGAAAACATCCCCGAGTGTCCGCTGGACCAGCGGATCAGGGGCTACACCCGGGAATCCCGGTTCCAGGTGGTTCGGCACTCTTTCGAGGTCTACGGGTACTGTGTCGGCTGCCAGGGGCAGGTTACCACGACCGGCAGCGGCGGCAAAAAACACTGAGGAGGATTTAAAAGCGGGCCTATTTTGCCCAGCGGTGGCGGTACATGGCGAGCAGACGCCGGATCCCCAGGTAAGTGACGGTCCAGGCCACGGTCGCGTTGATGACCATCCCGACCAGAAAAGGGGAGCCCATGCACTGGAACACCATGATGGTGTAGCGGTACCAGGGAAGGTGGGAAGGCGGCATGGAGGGCTCACCGCCCAGCAGCAGGCTGCCGATGTAGATGTTGGCCAGGAAGAAGAAGGGTACCGCCCACTTGAGGAAGACCACGGTCAGGGTCGCCGCCGGCGCGTTGATCCGCAGCAGCCGCGCCAGAACGTAGGAGAAGGGGATGCTGATGAACGGGATGGGCAGGAAGTCCAGCATCACCCCCAGGGCGATGCCGTGGGCGATGCGGTTGCTGGAGTCGGCGGACCGCAGCAGTTCTTTATAGGAGTTTTTGGTTTTGGCCCACCAGCGGCGTAAGAATTCCAATCGTAAACCTCCAAAATTCCATCCTTCCTATTTTATCATAATTACCCACCGGCTCAGACGTTACTCCGTAAATAAAAAAGAGGTTGCATATATCAAGAAATATTGATATAATGCCGGCATGAAGGATACAACCAGTATCGCCAAGGCGCTCGGTGACCCGATCAGGTATCGGATACTGCGGATGCTGGCGGAAAGCGAAAACAAGTGCTGCTCGATACCCGGCGTTGACGGCCAGTCGGACGCCGTCTGCAACTGCGTCCTGATGAAAGAGCTGGACATGATCCAGTCGCGGGTATCCTACCACATGAAAGAACTCGTGGAAACCGGCCTGGTTATAGAAAAGCCTCTGGGGAGGTGGAAGTTTTACTCGATAAACTATGATACGATGCGGGAGTTCCTGAATCAGCTCAAGGAAGAGTTCGACCTGTAATTTTTTTTACCCATATAAATCAAGAAAAATTGATGTGAGGAGGAGAAACCAGATGAGTGAGGACATCCGGGAAGTAGTGAGGCAGAGATACGCCCGGGCGATCACCGAGAGGACCGGCTGCGGGTGCGGCGTCGGATGCTGCGGCGGGGACGAGTTCAAAGAAGCCAGATCCATCATCATCGCCGACCACTATCGAGGGGAAGAAACGGCGGGAATCCCGGCGGACGCCGTTGCCGCCTCCCTCGGCTGCGGCAACCCGACCGCCCTGGCGGAGATCCGCGAGGGGGAAGTGGTGCTGGACCTGGGAAGCGGCGCGGGGTTGGATGTACTGCTGTCCGCCCGCCGGGTGGGACCCACGGGCAAGGCCTACGGCCTGGACATGACCGACGAGATGCTCGCGGCGGCCAGGGAAAACCAGGCCAAGTCGGGCCTGGCCAACGTGGAGTTCCTGAAGGGTCACATCGAGGACATCCCCCTTCCCCCGGACACCGTGGACGTGATCATATCGAACTGCGTCATCAACCTCTCGGCGGACAAGGGCAAGGTCCTGCGGGAGGCCTTCCGGGTCTTAAAGCCGGGAGGCCGGGTGGCGGTTTCCGACATAGTCCTGACCCGACCGCTCCCGGAAAAGGTGCAGCAGGACCTGGCGGCCTGGGCCGGGTGCGTGGCCGGCGCGCTGCTCGACTCCGAGTATCGGGAGCTTTTAAGGTCCGCGGGCTTTACCGGGATCGAGGTCGAGGTCACCCGGGTTTTCAGCCTCAAAGACCCGCTGGCCCGGCAGGTGCTTCCCAGCCTTTCGGAGGCCGAACTGGAGGAGGCTGACGGAGCGCTCACCAGCGCCTTCGTCCGGGCGGTGAAACCGAACTAGGGTCTTTGTTTGATGTACGATCGGATCGCTGGGCGCGGTTCAGCCTGAAAGCGGGTATCTGGTATAAACTCGATGGAGCCGGATAGGTGTCCCGACAGCGGCAGGCTGAATACTATAGAATACAAGAGTGTCTAACCCAACCGAAGATAGCGATTTACTCGTGAGGGGGAAACCCATGATCGAAATCAGTGCATCGACAAAACTGAAAGAGTCCGGGCTGGAGTGGGAACCGAAGCCCGGCGACTACTGCGCCATAAGGAACGAGGCTGACCCGGAGTCCGAGACGACCGAGATACTGCTGCTGTATAACCAGATGGACCTGGGTGCGGGGCGGGTGGTTTACGTGGGCAGCAACCCGGCCAATCCCACCCCGGCAAACCGGCTGCACGACCTGGACACCCTGGTGTGGATGCCCCGGCTGGAGCAGCTGCTGTCCGAGATAGAGAAACAGGGGTGGGAATGGACGATAACCTCGGGCGGCAGTTTTTACCTGACCCAGTCCTACCGGGGATACCCGATCCGGCGCGTATCGTTCAAG
This sequence comes from Bacillota bacterium, assembly GCA_013178275.1. GTDB lineage: Bacteria > Bacillota > Ch66 > Ch66 > Ch109 > Ch109. The sequence goes on from JABLWZ010000031.1 coordinate 37,632, forward strand.
CATGAGACCCCGGTGGGTTCCGCGGCCGAGGCGCTGCAGTGGCTGCTCTCGCAGCAGAAGTGAACAGCCATAGGCGGTTAAAACACCCTGGAAGGGATTCCAGGGTGTTAGCTGTTTATAAAGAATTCAACATGCCTTACACAAGTGCACCAGCATTCAATCGGCTTTAAATAGTGGGTGAGCCCTGCGGGGGAGTGAGCCCGTTATGGTGCTCTGTGTCTTACTGCCCTGCGAATGCTGACTGGTAGAAGAGGGGCGAGCGACAGGAGGTCGCGAGAAGGCCGAGTGCAGGATGCATATTCGGCCTTATTACCCCTACTACCCGAAGCAAGAGCAGTTGGCAGTACAGCAGAGGGAGTATGGAGCGACAGGACACCGCAGGGTGAGGCCCAGCCATAGCCATAGATTGAATGCGGCATTAGGATTCCAGAGTTTTTTTATTTATACCCAACAGAAAGGAGAATGAACGTCCGTGGTAGAAGAAACCAAGGGACATAAAATCCGGACGGGGTGATTCAAAATCAGGAAGACGTTCTGTTTCGAGGACCTGGGAGAGGTCGTCTCCATCACCACCGACCTTCTGGAGACCGGGTCTTTCGGGTTCAGCAACATCAACAGCGACGAATACTGCTTCAGCGAGAAGCACGTCCTCAAAACCACCGAGGGGAAATACTACACCCGCACCTTCTACCGCTCGGACGAGGGGAAAGAGTGGTGGGGGGACTATCGGCTGATAGCCGCGGACGACTACCCCGAGCCGAGCTGCGCGGTGAGGTCCTGTTTCAGCTGCCGGGCGAGGGTTATCTGCGATTCGGAAGCGGAGGACGGAGAATAAACCATGATGCTCAAGGTCATCCAGGCCGTGTCCGAAGAACATACCGCCCAGTTCCGCGGGCTGGTCATCCGCTACGCGGAAGAGATGGGCTTCGACCTGCGGCACCCCAAACTGGTCCGCGAACTCGAACATCTCCCGGGGGATTACTCCCCGCCGGGCGGCCTTATCCTGCTGGCGTCAGTGAGGGAAGGACCAGCCGGCTGCGCGGCCCTGAAAAGACTGGACGGGGAGTCGTGCGAGATAAGGCGGCTGTACGTCGTACCCGATAAGCGGGGGGCGGGAACAGCCCGGGAACTGATGCTGACCCTGATCCAAAAAGCCAGGGAGATCGGGTACCAGAGGGTCCGGTTGATAACCCTGCCCTCGATGCGGCAGGCCATCGGGGTCTACCTGGGCCTCGGTTTCCAGTATATCGAGCCCTACCGGGAGACCACCGACCCCACCGCGCGCTTCATGGAACTCACGCTGTAAAACCCCCTGACCGACCGCTGCCAAATCTGCCAATTATTGGCAGATTCAACGCCTGCCGAGAGGCCACAGCCCCACTAAATACAGCCTCTGGCAGAGGTGCCTTAATTTAAGTGACAACTTACCAAAATTTGGCGGGTTGACAGTTGGAGCAAAAACCCGATAAAATTTTTCCAGGACGGTTGGATGAATAATCCAACCATGAAAATTTTTGCGGGGAGGGGTTCCATTGCGGCTGAAAAGGCTAATCCTCAGAACCATGGTTTCCTTGCTCCTCGGCCTCCTGACACTGATGCCCCTGGCGCAGCTCCCGGCGTCCGCCGCCACCACCTACCGAGTCGTCTCGGGCGACACCCTGTGGAAGCTGTCCGCCCGTTTCCAGGTAAGCACCAGCCAGATAATCCAGGCCAATCCACAATTGAAGAGCCCTTACTGGTTATACGTGGGCCAGACCCTTACCATACCCGACAAATCGTCCCCGACCATCAGCGCCTTCGAGCAGCAGGTGATCGACCTCACCAACGCGGAGAGGAAGAAGGCCGGACTGTCGCCGCTCAAGGCCAACACCGCCCTTTGCAAGGTGGCCCGCCTGAAATCGGAAGACATGCGTAACAACAACTACTTTTCCCATTCCTCGCCGACCTACGGTTCACCTTTTAACATGATGCGGAAGTACGGGATAAGCTACACCATGGCCGGGGAGAACATCGCCGCCGGCTACTCGTCGCCGCAGGAGGTGGTTAAGGCCTGGATGAAGAGCCCCGGCCACCGTCAGAACATCCTGAACCCCAGCTACAACCAGATCGGCGTCGGTTACGCCGCCGGCGGTTCCTACCGCAGCTACTGGACCCAGGAGTTCATCAGGTCTTAGACATAAAACAGCCAGGGCGGGGGAGTGCCCCCGCCCGTCATTTTTTACATTATGAGAAAATGCCAAAGAATAACAACAATTTTTCCTACAAATATTGACATTGTCGGCCTGGTTGTTATAATTTTAATTACAAAGCAATATTTGGGCATCTACCGATAAAGGCAAACCTGTCGAAAGGCAGGGACGCAAAGCCACGGGTCTAAAGCTTTCAGCAACGACAGCCGGGTCGCCGAAGAAGATGAACTTTTTGTTTTACGAAAGTTCTCTTCCCGAGAGCTT
>JABLWZ010000032.1 GCA_013178275.1 Bacillota bacterium
ACGAGAGCGAAGTGCTGACCCCGGCCGACGAGGTCTATCACATCGACAAGGCGGCGTTCAAGGTGCCGTTCGTCTGCGGCGCGCGCAACCTGGGAGAGGCGCTGCGGAGGATCGGGGAAGGGGCGGCCATGATCCGCACCAAGGGCGAGCCGGGGACCGGCAACGTGGTGGAGGCGGTGCGGCACATGCGGACAGTGATGGCGGAGATACGCCGGCTGCAGGGGATGCGCCGCGACGAACTGATGACCACCGCCAAGGAGATGGGGGCGCCGTACGACCTGGTGGTTCAGGTAGCCGAGACCGGCAAGCTGCCGGTGGTGAACTTCTCGGCGGGCGGGATCGCGACCCCGGCCGACGCCGCGCTGATGATGCAGCTGGGCTCGGACGGAATCTTCGTGGGGTCGGGGATATTCAAGTCCAAGGACCCGGAGCAGCGGGCGCGGGCGATCGTGGAGGCGACCACCCACTACAACGACCCGGCGGTGCTGGCCAAGGTCTCGAAGGACCTGGGCGAGGCGATGCCGGGACTGGAGATCAGCGGCATCCCGCTACGGATGCAGGAGCGCGGCTGGTAGAGATATTTTATACTGGAAAGAGGGTCGGGACATCGGATATGAATGAGCCAAGGGTCGGGGTAATGGCGATGCAGGGGGCTTTCATCGAGCACTGCCGTTCCCTGGAGGAATGCGGCTGCCGGGCGGTGGAGGTCCGCTGGCCGCAGCAGTTGGATGAGGTTGACGGACTGATCATCCCCGGAGGGGAGAGCACCACCATCGGGAAGCTGTTGGAGCTTTACGGCTTCCCGTCGGTGATCAAGGAGAAGATACAGGCGGGCATGCCGGTCTACGGCACCTGCGCGGGGCTTATCCTGCTGGCCCAGGATATTGTCGAGAGCGACCAGCCGAGGCTGGGTATGATGGATATATCGGTGCTGCGCAACGGCTACGGCCGCCAGGTGGACAGCTTCGAGGCCGAGCTGGACATCGAGGCGCTGGGGGAACCGCCCTTCCGGGGGGTGTTCATCCGGGCGCCGCTGATAACCCGGGTAGGTCCGGGGGTGAGGGTGCTGGGGAGCTTCGACGGAGCGCCGGTGGTGGCCCGCGAGGGCAATCTTTTAGTGAGTTCGTTTCACCCCGAACTGACCGGGGACGTGCGGCTGCACCGTTATTTCGTGGAGATGGTGACCGGGAAGTAAAAAATTCCCCCGGAAAGGGAGTGGCCGGTATTGCGCAATATTTTTTCCTGTGCTAGAATATGAACCATATTTCATTTCCTGAATTCGATCGATGACCCGGGATAGTAAGCAGCGGGCTTTGCCAAGAGAACTGGCGGTCGGTGCGAGCCAGTGAAAGAGGCTGTGGAATCCTCCGGTGAGATGAAGGCGAAAAGCCCTGCGGCGTTAAGCCTTCCGCTGATGCACGTTAAGCATCCTCGAGCGGGTCGTGCTGATCGGTGCGGCCAAGGAGGGTGGCAACGCGGAGTAATCTCCGTCCCTGAGTGGACGGGGGTTTTTGTTTTTTGGGGATGTTCCATACATATTGCAGAGGGAGGATAAGGCCATGTTTCGAGAAAAACAGTATCTGCAGTTACCGGGTCCCACGCCGGTCCCGCCCCGGGTGCTGAGGGCACTCAGCGAACCGATGATCAACCATCGGGGGGGAGAATTCAGAGAACTCCTGGAGGAGGTCACCTCCGGGGTGCAGTGGGCTTTTCAGACCCAAAACGAGGTGATAATCTTTCCGGCCGCCGGGACCGGGGGAATGGAAGCGGCGGTAGTAAACTTTATTTCGCCTGGGGATAAGGTGCTCGCGGTGTCTATCGGGGTCTTCGGCAACCGCTTCGCGGAGATCGCGGGCCGGTTCGGGGCTCAGGTGGAGAGGCTGGACTTCGAGTGGGGGCAGGCGGCCGACCCCGCGACGGTCGCCCAGCGGCTGGCCGAGGACAAGAAGGGCGAGATCAAGGCGGTGCTGGTTACCCACAACGAGACCTCGACCGGGGTGACCAACGACCTGCCGGCGATTAAAAAGGCGATGGGAAGCCACCCCGCGCTGCTGATGGTGGACGCGGTCAGCAGCCTGGGGGCGATGGACCTGAAGACCGACGAGTGGGGGCTGGACGTGGTGGTGACCGGGGCGCAGAAGGCATTTATGCTGCCGCCCGGGCTGACCTTCCTGAGCGTGAACGCCAAGGCATGGGCGGTGGCCCAGAAGAACACCAACCCCAAGTTTTACTGGGACCTGGGCTCGGCCCGCAAGTACCTGGAAAAAGGGCAGACCCCCTACACCCCGGCGCTGCCGCTCCTGACCGGGCTTCGGGAGTCGCTGAAGCTGATGCGGGGGGAAGGGCTGGAAAACGCCTTCGCACGGCACCGGCTGATGCGGGATATGACCCGCGAGGCGATGCGGGCACTGGGGCTGAAGCTGCTCAGCGACGACGCGGTGGCTTCTGCCGCCGTGACCTCGGTGTTCGCCCCCGAGAGGGTAGAGGCCAACAAGCTGCGCAAGGCGGCCCGCGAGAAGTACAACGTGGTGCTGGCGGGGGGCCAGCAGAAACTGGACAACGTCATCTTCCGCGTCGGGCACCTGGGCTGGGTACAGCCGCTGGACATCGTGGCGACGATCGCGGCGATAGAGATGGCGCTCATGGACTGCGGGGTGGAAATCGCCCTGGGCGCCGGGGTGACCCGGGCGCAGACCCTGATCAGAAACGCAAAGTAGTGGTGTGAACCGTTAGGAATTTTATTCAGCGTAATGGAGGGAATACAGATGATAAAGGTAATCGTGGCGGAAAAGATCGCCGATGAGGGCCTGGAGATACTCAAGAAGGAGTTCGACGTAGACTTTCGGCCCGGCATCAAACAGGAGGAACTGTTGGAGATCGTCGAGAACTACGACGCGCTGGTGGTGCGCAGCGTGATAAAGGTGAACGAGGAACTGGTGGCGAGAGCCAAGAAGCTGAAGGTGGTCGGCCGGGCCGGGGTCGGGGTGGATAACGTGACGGTGCCTGCCTGCACCAAGCGGGGCATCCTGGTGATCAACACCCCGGAGAGCAACACCATCTCGGCGGCGGAGCACACCATCGGGCTGCTGCTGTCGGCCATCCGCAACATCCCCCGGGCCACCGCGCAGTTGAAGAGCGGCGGCTGGGACCGCAACCCCTTCAAGGGGATCGAGCTTTACGGCAAGACCGTCGGGATAGTCGGGCTGGGACGGATCGGTTCCATGGTGGCCACCCGGCTGGCCTCGTTCAACATGAAGGTGCTGGCCTATGACCCGTACATCTCGGATGAGCGCTTCCGCCGTTTCGGGGCGGAAAAGGTGGATGACCTGAACGAACTGGTGCGGCGGGTGGACGTGATCACGGTCCACACCCCGCGCAACGAGGAGACCATGGGGATAATCGGGGAGGAGCAGTTTAAGATCGCGAAGCGCGGCCTGGTGGCGGTCAACTGCGCCCGCGGCGGCATCATCAACGAGAAGGCGCTGCTGCAGGCGATCAAGGACGGCATAGTGTCATACGCCGGGGTAGACGTGTTCGAGAAGGAGCCATCGCCCGGCAACCCGTTCTTCGAGCTGGAGAAGATCGCGGTGACGCCGCACTGCGGGGCGGACACCGACGAGGCCCAGGTGCGGGTGGGTTTGACCATCGCTAACCAGCTGATCAAGGCGCTGAACGGCGAAGTCGTGCCCAACGCGGTGAACCTGCCTTCGCTGCGGGAGGATGAGCTGGGGACCCTGAGCCCCTACCTGTGCCTGGCGGAGAAGATGGGCAAGTTCTACTTCCAGGTCGAGAAGGCCCCGGCGGAGCGGGTGGAGATAAACTACTACGGCCGGGTCGCCAACACCGATACCGAGATGATAACCATATCCTTCCTCAAGGGTCTGCTGCAGCCGATCCTGGGGGACGAGGTGAACTACGTGAACGCGCCCCTGCTGGCGGAGAACCGTGGGATAAAGCTGGTCGTAAGCAAGGACGAAGCCCCCAACGGGGTCGGCAGCGGCAAGGAGTACGCCAGCCTGATCGAGGCTAAGATTTTTGACAGCAAGGGAATGCTAGAGATATCGGGGACGATCTCGCCCAAGCGGGAGCCGAGGCTGGTTTCGCTGCGGGGCTACGAGATGGACATCAACCCCACCGGGGTGATGCTGTTCGTCCTGAATGTCGATAGGCCGGGGGTTATCGGCCCGTTCACCACGATCCTGGGGCAGGAGGGCATCAACATCGCCATGATGCAGGTCAGCCGCCACCAGAAAGGCGACGTGGCCCTGATGACCCTGAACGTGGACGTGGAAGGGGAGACCGTCGGAGAAGACGTGGTCAAGAAGCTCCGGGCGGTAGACGGGATCACCACGGTCAAGGTGGTTAAGTTCTAGTTTATGCGACTAGAGGGGGCGGAAAATAGTGTTAGACATAAAACTGGTCCGCAGCAACCCACGGCTGGTACAGGAGGCTCTGGAGAAGCGGGGCAGCAAGACCTCGCTGGAGGAGTTCCTGGCGAAAGACGAAAAGCGGCGTTCGCTGCTGGTCGAGGTCGAGGGTCTGAAAAACAGACGCAACACCGTATCGGAGGAGATCGCCCGGCTGAAAAAGGCGAAGCAGGATGCCGAACCGCTGGTGCTGCAGATGCGGCAGGTGTCGCAGCGGGTCAAGGAACTGGACGAGGAGGTCAAAACCCTGGAGGAGGGGCTGGAGGAGCTGCTGCTCAACGTCCCCAACCTTCCCCATCCGTCGGTGCCGGTGGGGCAGGGGGAAGAAGACAACCCGGTCGTCCGCACCTGGGGCGAGCCGCGTAAATTCGGCTTCGAGCCCAAGCCGCACTGGGATATCGGGGAGGCTCTCGACATCCTGGACTTTCAGCGGGGGGGCAAGATCGCGGGGGCGCGCTTCACGGTCTACAAGGGCCTGGGGGCGAGGCTGGAACGGGCCCTGATCAACTACATGCTGGACCTGCACACCGGGCAGCACGGGTACCAGGAGATTTTCCCGCCCTTCATGGTAAACCGCCAGTGCATGGTGGGCACCGGCCAGCTGCCGAAGTTCGAAGAGGACATGTTCCACGTAACCAACAACGACTTCTTCCTGGTGCCGACCGCCGAGGTGCCGCTAACCAACCTGTATCGGGAGGAGATACTGGACGCATCCCAGCTGCCCATCTATATAACCGCGTACACCGCCTGTTTCCGGGCCGAAGCGGGGGCGGCGGGCCGGGACACCCGGGGACTGATCCGCCAGCACCAGTTCAACAAGGTCGAGCTGGTCAAGTTCAGTGCTCCGGAGACCTCCTACGACGAGCTGGAAAGCCTGACCAACAACGCGGAGAAGGTGCTGCAGGGGCTGGGGCTGCCCTACCGAGTGGTGACCCTCTGTACCGCTGACATCGGCTTTTCGTCGGCCAAGACCTACGACCTGGAGGTGTGGCTGCCCAGCTTCAACACCTACCGGGAGATATCCTCCTGCAGCAACTTCGAGGACTTCCAGGCGCGGCGGGCCAATATCCGGTTCCGTCCCGCCCCGGGGGCGAGACCGCAGTTCGTCCACACCCTGAACGGCTCGGGAGTCGCGGTGGGACGCACCGTAGCGGCTATCCTGGAGAACTGCCAGCAGGAGGACGGGTCGGTACTGATCCCCGAGGCGCTGTGGCCTTACATGGGGGGCGCGAAGCGCATCGGGTAGAGCCCCGGGACGCTGGAAGCGGTGGCAGATATTCGGGGTTTTACCCGCATTGACAGGGAAATACCCCTGTGCTATACTGTTGAATGCACCTTGTCAGGATAGAAAGGGGCAGCCCGGAGGGGTGTCTGAGCGGTTTAAGGAGGCGGTCTTGAAAACCGTTGAACTCTTGCGGGTTCCGTGGGTTCGAATCCCACCCCCTCCGCCAGGATGAAAATCAGGGAGAGATGGCCGAGAAGGTCGAAGGCGGTCGCCTGCTAAGCGATTATACGAGCTAAAACTCGTATCGTGGGTTCGAATCCCACTCTCTCCGCCATATACGCGCCCGTAGCTCAGCTGGATAGAGTAACGGACTACGAATCCGGTGGTCGCTGGTTCGAATCCAGCCGGGCGCGCCATTTGAAATCCAAACCCCGCAAGTGATTGCGGGGTTTTAACTTTCGATTTGTTCTTGAGATTCAGGGAGGATCTTCCCGAATCTCACCCTTCCGGGGTGAAGCGAAGCAGGTTTTGTCGTGGTATAATACTACCAATTTTATATTTTTGTTGGATTAGGGGGGTAGTCTGTTGAAGAAAGGTATTTTTTACCGCCTGATGGCTTTATTATGCTGCACCTTAATCGTCTTGACGAGCAGCACTACGGTTTCTCTCGCGGTAATCAGCGACCAGCAGGTCCAGACCACGAAGACGAGAATTATCGATGATCTGAGGAGCAAGCTGCTCAAGCTCAACTATATCAGCCGCAACTACGACAGCAGCACAAACAATCTGTGCCAGGCGATGGAGAGCCTGGTCACTTTATTGGACAGCATGAATTACAAGTACAGCGACTCGGTGCTCGGGGGAACGGCACATTATCCGAAGACGGCGAGCCCTGGCGATCTTGGGCACAATACCATCTATGTCTCGGACGAGTTCTTCAGCCATGACCGCTTTGGAGCCAAGGTGCTGGCAACCGCGACTGATCAGGAGAAGGCAGACGCGGACAAGAAGCTTTCTATAAGCCAGGCGGCGGTACTGCTGCACGAAGGGGTGCATGCCGACCAGAATCTTCAGTTTAAAACGCTCCAGGTGATCGGCGGTCTGATTCCACTTCCCGGACTTGGGGATAAGGCAGAGGGACAGGCTTACCTGATAGAGTATCTGATGCTCCGGTCGCTGGGCGGTGAAAATGCCTGGACCGAGTCCCAGAACGCGCTGCTGGGTATCAAAGGCAACTGGACGGACGCCTATGACCTGAACAAGTTAAATGATCTGGAGCGGTTTCATAAGAGCCTGGGGATGGATGGAGTGCTCAGGCTGCTCGATGGCGGGATAGACAAGGCGTACGACCGGCTGAAGCAGCTCGAATCTACCCTGCCGGCAGGGAAGAATACCAAGCTTCGTTACAAGTTCAAACTGGTAGACGAACAGGGACGGCCGGTTTCATACCCCGTCAAGGTGGAGGCTTTCAACGCCGACCCGGAACCGCAGGTGTTTTTCGCCGATATAAACGGCGAGATAAAGAGCGATTACCTGTCCTGGATAGATACCTTGAAGACCTATACCGCCAGCAACACTTACTCGGGCTACCTGCAGTACGAGGGCGGCAAGCGGGTGCTGCTGTTCAAGTTTACCGGCGAGGGGCTGTTTAAGGCGGGTCCGCTGGTAAAGGACAAGGACGACTATTACACGATCGATCTGGGGTCCTGTTCGATCACCGGGGCCAAACCTAAGGATAAGGTAGAGAACAAGGATGACCAGAAAACAGAACAGAAGCCGCAACCTACTCTGCAGCTTAACATCAAAGGCCCGGGAGGAAAAAGCATACCCATTAAACAGGTAAGTATGGGTATAACCACTTCACGGCCCTTGAGTGATGAGAACGAGCTGGTGTTAGACAGAAAAGATGGGTATGCCGGCGACGGATATCAAGGTAAATTCTTCAGAAAAGTAAGCGCGTCTTTTACAGACGAGGATGATTCCAGCGTCTACGCGACAAGGTCAGCGTTAAGCGATGGCGGGGCAATAACCGTTGATTTTACCCCGGCGCCCGAACTGCCCGCCTACAACGACGGATGGTACAAAGGCATGAAGGACGATGAGAAGATCAGTAAGTTCCGTGCCATCGTGGATAAGGCGGATGCTTTGTTTCAGCAGGCGATGGAGAGCCACGGCGTCGTAGAAGGCAGTGGCGGGACCGGCTACACACTTGATGAATACTATCTGGGGCTCTACAACGTAGGAGAGCCCAATATCTATACCTTTCCCAGCGGGAACGCTTATACTGAGGAACCGCTGAAGGCGATGTGGAAACAAATGCAGCAGCGGCAGCATCAGGATGCTTATGCCCAGCTCGCTGATACTGTCAGCTATGCCAACCAGTGTTACAAGAATAAGAAGCAGATCGAGGAAGCGTTTTCGCAGAACAACTTCGCTATAAAGATGATCCAATTGCGGATCGATGATAATGAACTAACGGACGGTGAGTATATCTATTTGTTCCCATCGGACATGGACCAGGCCGCGATGCGGGCTGAGATCGATAAAACCCGCACCGAATACGATGCAGCGATCGAACGACTGAACACTTATCTGAATGGGATGGGCGGTTTCTTCAACGATCCGAAGCTGTGGAAAGCGTTAGCGTCATATGAAGATCTCTATCGCTTCCTTCCAAAGGAAATGACCCTGCCGAAATTGGATGCGTCATTCTCTGAGATCCTGGACCCCTACAATTATCAAGTGGCGACATATTATCAGGAGCCCCTCGGCAAGAGCAAGGACCTGATGATCAACGCCATGGAAAAAAGCATGAACAAGGTCCTGGCGGAGCGGGGAGAGCAAATAGAACCGGACAAACCGGCAGTTGATGACGACACCCTGCCTGACAATACTCCTCCTGAAAACGAAAGGGGGATAGGGATTATGGTAAACGGGCAGCCGGTAGCGACCGATATTCAACCGGTGGCGATTGACGGCCGCACCATGGTACCGTTGCGAACGGTAGCGGAGGCGCTGCAGTGCGATGTGGAGTGGAGAGGGAGCGACAAGACGGTTATAATAACTGGCCGGGGCAAAGCCAAGGTATACGTGCAGCCGGGCAGCGGGGAACTGAGGGTGGTGGTCAATGGGTTCGAGGTAAACGGTGACGTCCCACCGATAATCATCGACGGCCGGACCCTGGTGCCGGTGCGTTTAATCGCGGAGTCCCTGGGGGCCAAGGTAGACTGGGACATGGAGAACCGCGTGGTGGTAATCGATACCCCAGTTGATGAGCAGCCGACAGTGGTGCAGCCACCGGTAACGGAGACACCGACCACACAGACCCCGGTCGAACAGCCGGTGATTCATGGTGTAGGCCAGATCTGGGATGAGTGGACGGTCCGTACTACCGGCAACGGTCTGCCGGTCAGCCAGGATGTGAGACAGCGCGGGGATTCACCCTGGACTATAGAGGGGGGTATCATAAGTTATAGTAATGTGGGTAGTGGGTTATACCATAATGATTACATCATAACCCAGCAGAAATTCGATCTGTCTAATATTGAAATTTCCTTTGAAGCGAAAGGTGAGTTTCGTTCCAGTCAGGGCTATGTAGGCCCAACGATTACATTTACACTGCCGGAAAACATATACCAGACAACTCAGGCGGCCGGTGCTGTGGGTATAGGCGGGTGGTATTCCTGGGAGCAGGGCAAGGCAGACCGCGGGATGCTGATTTATAATGGCAAGAACACGCAGTACTATACTGAAAAGTTTATGGATTATGGAGACGATACCTATCGTCAATATACTTTGAGAATAAGAAACGGGAGACTAAGCCTGGTCACACCTGAAGGGACGTTTGAAGTCGATGTGCCAGATACAAAAGGGATCAGCATGCCTTTGGCCATTGCTTTTAGAGAGTATGACAAGGACCGGACCTACAGCCTGGCTATACGAAACTTAAGGATTACAGAGGGACCTAGTATGGCGGCTGACGAGTAGTTTGATTGTACGGGGCTCACTATTCCAACCGTCAGTAGTCTGAATCCAGTCGGATGATAACACCTTTAAACTCCCCAGAGCATCAATAACTCTGGGGAGTTTTGGTATCGGCACCATCGGTCCGCCGGGGCACGGGCGGAAGAACCGTTACCGCGTTTCCCGTTTTCCGAACTTTTCCAGAACCATAGAAAGAATTAATGTGTATATACTTAACTCATGACCGGTAACGGGACAAAGGGACCGAACACGAAAATTCCAAGTAATATACAGATTCAGTACTCAATCTTGTATCTACCGTCCCGGGATGGGGCGGTTTTGTATTTGTCCCCGGGAAGAGGGGATGCCCCGCGGGACGGGAAGGGAGTGATTCCATGTCGGCACCTTTGAAGAAGGCCCTACTGGCACAGAAGTATCGGACCGATTGGGACCAGTATCTGTCACTGAAATTACCGGCCTGGAAGGAAAAGCTGTCCCAGGAAGACCGGGAGGTGATCTTGGACTCGATACTGGCGGTGATCAGGGCCGTTCACCGGTTAAAAGATAGGAACCGGTGGTGAGGATGGGGCCATGAAAGAGCATATCCTGGAGGCGCTGAACCTCTTGTATGAACCGGGGGACGTGGTAGAACTGCGGGTCCTTGACACCGCGAAGAAGACGGTCAGCGGATACTTCGATGACTTCGACAAGCTGGCCGACGAGGCGGTAAGGTGGGATGGAAAGGCCCCGGCGGTATATGTAACCTTAAACCCGGTAAACCCCGCGCTGCTGGCGAGGGCCAGCAATAAAGCGGTCGCCGGCGCGAGGCAGGCGACCTCCGATTCGGACATCCTTTGCCGCCGCTGGTTACCGGTGGATATCGACCCCAAACGACCGGCGGGTATCTCTTCATCCGAGGAGGAACACAACCTGGCGCACGAAAAGGCCTTCGAGGTGGCGGATTTTCTTTATGCCCTCGGGTGGCCGCCGCCGGTATACGCCGACAGCGGAAACGGCGCCCACCTGCTCTACCCCGTTGATTCCATGCCGAACGACCGGGCCACCGCCGTCTTGTTCGAGGCCGGCCTGAAGGTTTTAGACCTGTTTTACAGCGACCAAAGGGTGAGTATCGACCACAAGGTTTTCAACGCGGCCCGGATCTGGAAGCTTTATGGCACTATGGCCGCGAAAGGTGAGAACCTGCCGGATAGGCCGCACCGGGTATCGAGGATTATCACCGCGGGGGAAAGAGATAATGTTACCCGGGTCCAGATGGAGGCACTGGCGGCCATGCTGCCCAGGTGCCGGCCGGGTTCGCCGGGCCCAGACCGGGCACGAAACCAGGGCTTTGACCTGGAGGATTGGATACACCGGCACGGGCTGCCGGTCGTGAGGGAAAAACCATGGGAAAACGGCGGCCGGTTGTGGGTGCTGAATCCGTGCCCGTGGAACAGCGGACATACGAACGGGGCCGCGTTTATCGCCCAGGGCCCTGACGGGGCCATCGGCGCGAAGTGCCACCACAACGGTTGCAGTGGTAAGGGATGGCGCGACCTGCGAGATATCTACGAGCCGGGTTGGAGAGAGCGCCGGAAAACCGACCCGGCCCTTTCCCGCCGGAGAACGGAATCCCGGGTATCGGACAGCGGCCAGACCCCGCTTACCCCCAGGCTGATCCGGGCGTCAGAGGTTGAGACGGCGGACATCGAGTGGCTGTGGGAGCCGTACCTGCCAAAGGGGAAGATCACCTTCCTGGACGGCAACCCGGGTGAAGGCAAAACGTTCCTGGCCCTGAATATCGCCGCGATGGTCAGCACCGGCGCCGCGTTCCCCGCTCAACCGGGAAGGACCGGGATCGGGCGGGAGCCAGCCAACGCCCTCTTCCTGAACTCGGAGGACGGCGTGGCCGATACCCTGGTGCCGAGGCTGATAAAGGCCGGGGCGGATTTATCACGGGTAATGATCCTGTCGGGCAAGTCGAACGAAAATCAGGAGCGGGAGCCGTTTACCCTGGCGGATACCAGGATACTGAGGGCCGCCATGGAGGAGGTCGAACCCGTACTCTTGATCATCGACCCCATCCAGGCCTATATCGGCGCCCGGGTGGACATAAACCGGGCGAACGAGGTGCGGTCGGTGATGAACCGCCTGGTGATTATAGGGGAGGAGTTTAACTGCGCGGTGCTCTGCATCCGTCACCTGAGTAAGGGCAGACAGGAGAAGGCCATATTCCGCGGTATGGGGAGCATCGATTTCTCAGCTGTGGCGAGGTCCATCCTTATCGCCGGCATTGACCAGAATACCGGGAAAAGGATCCTAACCCATGCGAAAAGCTCCCTGGCTCCACTGGGGAAATCGATACATTACGAGATCAGCGAATCGGGATTTACCTGGGGAAACATATCTGACATGAATGCCGACGATTTATTCGAGCCACCGGCAGAGCAAAAAGAAAGCAGGGCGATAGAGGAAGCTAAAACCTTCTTATGGGAACAGCTTAAATATGGTCCGGTTAAATCTGAGCAGATATTCAGACTCGCTAATGAAACTGGTATATCAAGCACTACCTTGAAACGCGCCAAGGCTGAAATGGGCATCCGGGCCCAGAAAGAAAAGGGTGCCGGGGGTAACTGGATTTGGGAAATCCCAGTTGGGGCGCTAGACGAACTAGGAGACATAGTCCATGGGCAATAAGAAGATCATTGTTTCTACCGCTATATTCTTTGAGCCCCTTTGGTACTCTTTCATATTCTTATATATCTATCTCAAAGAAGACCAAAGAGTACCAAGAATATCACGGTAGAGAAAATTGATACCCTTTAACGGATTAGTGAAATCACATGAGCGGACCGAAACAGCATATAAACCAGAGGGCTTTAAAAAGCTGCTTGTGTACGTGCAGCTTTTTTATTTCTAGAAAGAGACCTTGACTCCAGAACATATGTTCGATATAATATATGTAAGTCATAAAAATAGCAGAAATATCTTGAAAATGCTATATTTTACCACTATAATAAGGTATGGAAACATATTAGTTTCTAAAGAACCGCAGGTGTTCCTATTGACAAAAAAAGGAAACAATTGTTATACATCTAAGCAAGTCTCCGGAATTCTTGGAATTTCTAAGAGGCAATTGCAATATTGGGATGAGACAGGACTTCTTAAGCCTTCCAGGATGCCGGCTTGTGGAAGTGGGACCATAAGATGTTATACTTTTACGGATATTGTCCAATTAAAAATCATTAGAAGATTAAGAGATGAGCAAATAAGTTTACAAAAGATTAGGAAAGCGATTAATTACCTTCAAGGACAACTTGAGAAGGGCAATTTGAGTTTTAAAAACCCTCTAGCAGAGCTATCGTTTGTAACTGACGGCAATGATATCTATGAATTGAAACAAGATAAGCAATTTGCATTTGACCTTCTTATGAATGGTCAAATTGTTTGGTATTTCCCGATAGAAAAAACCATTAGAGAAGTAAGAGAACTGGAAGCTAAATTTTTCGAAAGCATTCTTCCTAGGACTGGCACCCAATAAAAAATAATACATAAATTACTGAAGTACATAGGATACTAGTTAAATCTGTTGAAATAGTTATTACGGGAAAAGAAACGGGTGATTGTAATGTTAAGTGTGCATCATCTTCTAACCCAATTGTTTGTTGAGGTGGGGAGTAAGTGCGCGCTTTTTTGCAAACACTGTTCTACTATGGCGTCCCCGAGTGGTATGGAGGCAATACCTTTAGATCGTTTGTACTGGTTAGTTGATGAAGGGGTTGCCTTGGGGCTTAAGAAATTAACGATTTCCGGCGGCGAGCCATTACTCTATGAAGAGAGTTTTAAGCTCTCAGAGTATGCGATTAAGAAGGGAATAGATGTCACGATATACTCCTGCGGGGTTTTCTTTGATGGGGAAAGAAGATCGCCAATAGGCGAGGACGTTTTTAATAACCTCAAGAGAATTGGCGTAAAGAATTTAATCTTCAGTCTTCACGGGAACGAAAAAATACAAGATTACATAACCGGGATAAAAGGAAGTTATAAGATAGTCACCAAGTCAATAAGAATTGCAGTAGAAAAAGGTTTTAATGTAGAAATCCATACCGTACCTACAGCGTTAAATTTTAATAAACTAGAGGGCATAGTGTTAACCGCTCTAGAATTAGGGGTTAAAAAGGTAAGTTTCTTAAGGGTTGTACCACAAGGAAGACTAAATGAATTTCCTGAACTTATCTTGACGAGAGACCAGGAAAAGCTCTTATCCTCCAAGTTAAACAGGATTTCAAAACAGTACGATATTAGATTAGGCTCACCATGGGGTTGTGTTACCGGCGACCATAAAGTTAAGTGTACGGCGGGATTAAACAAAATTCTGATTGGAAGCAACGGAAATGTGTACCCGTGCGAGGCCTTTAAGGGTGCACTGAGGAATAAAGAAGATGTATCTAATATACTATTTGACGGTATGGGCTTAAAAAAGATCTGGGAAGGGGATAGGTACTTAAATCTGGTTCGAGAGCTAAATAAACACCACCTAGATGTTGAGGGATGTATGGAATGTGATAAGTATCGGATTTGTCACGGTGGATGTCATGGTCAGAGACTTTTAAGGTACGATACCATAAGCCAAGGGCCAGATCCAGGCTGTGTTTATAACAACTAGTGTTTAAATTGAAAGCAAAAGCACAGCTTTTGCTTTTTTATTTGGAGGTCTAATCCGTGTATAGCTTTTGGTATACTTATTCAACCGGGCAGGGTAAGGGAAAAAGAAAAGATTATCCAATCGAGATATTAATACACTCGGGGAATATTGAAGACTTGACTTATCGGCCAGATGAAGTGAGAGTTAAATGTCAGACTGGATGCTCTAGGTATGGTAGGGGAACTAGCTGCCCTCCCAATGCGCCATTTCTAGAGAAAATACCTTGGGCGAAAGGGCAAGTAATCCTTATTGCTGCTAAACTTTCGACTGAATGGAAATCAGATAAAGTAAGACAATCAAAAAGTGTATATATTCATTACACCTGGATGGATGCTATACTTTCGAAACTTCTTTCTAATCTGGGCTATCAATTGATAGATGAATATGGTGGACATTTTCTTGGGACAGGCTACTGTAAAGGTTGTTATAAGTGCTCGAAGCCATGCTCAAATCCTAAGCGGATGATATTTTCCATGGAATCTACCGGGGTAGACGTAGAGGATACAGTAAAGCGCCTGTTTGATACTGAATTGCAGTGGTTTGAGAAAAAGGACCCAAATAAGGTTGAATATATGATGAAAGTTATGGGGTTTTTTCCGAAGAAAGAATTTCAATTTTGTAAGGAATTATTATTCATAAGCCTTAATAAATTAAAAAGTACGCAGTTCAAAATAGGGACTAATGAGTTCTCAAAAATGCTGAGTTCGCTAGCTAATTATAGTGATAAAGAGAGGGGATAATATTTGTATATTTTGAGTTATAAAATATGTTATTTTTCATACTTCTTATTTTTTACTATAACTGTCATAAGTGTTGGTTTATTTGGAATCTGGTTTATTAAATCTATTAGAACAGAAGACAAGAAGAACTTGTGCGACATGGTAATTATGAAATTCTTTTCTAGATTAACTTTTGTATCAGCATCAATTGTAATACTTATTACAATTGTCTGTTTGTTCTATCTATTGGGGGTGGTAGCATGACAGGAATATTAACTGATAAAAATGAAGTCAAAAGGAACTTCCGAATTGAATGTTTTGAGGAAAAGTGCTTCAACGCTTGGGAATATGACTTGCGAATGGGAAATGAATATTATATAGCCTCTAATGAATTACCTAATAAGCTTGAAGAGAATGAAATGCTTGTAATAAGTCCAGGGGAATTTGCTCTTTTAATTACAGAAGAGTACCTAAATCTTGAGTTAGATGTAATGGCTTTTATCACAATAAGATTTGGATTAAAGAAAAAAGGGTTGATTAATGTGTCAGGATTTCATGTTGATCCTGGATATGAAGGGAATCTTATGTTTTCGGTTTTCAATGCCGGGCCCAATGATATTGTGATAAGAAGAAAAGAGCCAATTTTTATGATCTTTTTCCAGAGGTTACCCCAGGAAATCGAAAAGAAAACGAGATCCCCAATAGAATTTGTTTCATCTAATGACGTTGAATCTATTAAAGGCAAAAGCATTACGTTGACAAAAAATGCTGATAGATTAGAAAAGCTTGAATTTCATTTTAAGGTTATCACTTGGCTCGTAGCACTTCTTACTACTGGGGCTATTGGAGCAATAGTAAAAAAGCTTTTTTTTGAGTAATACTAACAGCTTTTTTATCAACCTATTATCAACCAGAGACTGCAAACTATCTTAATCCCATAAGGGAGGTAGAGGACTAAAACCCAGTAAAATCAAAGGTTCCCAAACCTCCAAAATCCTGCTTAAACCCTTCATATTTATCTACGAATCCGGTCGCTGGTCGAATCCAGCCGGGCACGCCATTTGAAAGTCAAGCCCCACGCGAAATGCGTGGGGTTCTGCTATTTCATACTACTGAGCGGGACCTTAAAATAAACGAGAAAGAAGGTCACGATGGGGACGCTTATCACCCAGGCCCAGAGCGGTTTCTGGTAGTGCAGGCGGAGGGCTATGAACATGATCAGGTAGAAGAAGGTCGACCACCAGATGCTCCAGCCGTTCTGAAAGGAGATAAACCCCAGGTAGAACGAGGTCAGCTCGACAACGGCCGACACCAATACCCAGAGCAGCAGGTACGGTACCTGCTGCAGCAGCCCGTGGGGATAGAAGGTCAGGTACAGCAGGATCAGGGCCGGGGAGCAGACAAAACCGAGCAGTATATCGCTGAAGGTGGTTTTGAGCAGCGGGGACTTAAACTCCCAGAGGGGATGATTGTACGTCAGCATGGCGTACAGAAAGCTGATTATTATATAGTACAGGATGGTGGAGTAGTATTTCTTCCAGTTCTTCCAGTCGCTCCACTTCCAGGCCGCCAGCAGCGCCGCGAGCGATACCGCGATCTGAAAGTCGAGGTATTTAAGTATGGTGGACAGCTGCGGCATAGGTCCTCCTTTCTCGTACTGCTGCTGGTAATATGTTAACCGAATTTATAGTTTGTATTAGAGAGAAAGAACGACAGCCGGTAGCCTTTTAAACTGGCGGCCTTTTCCTCATCTGGGAACCAATCCCTGGAGCCGCCCATATAATAAAGCACCAGATTATGGGAGGTGCTTTATTATATGAGAAGGATCGTACGCTACCGGGTGGATCCGCAGGATATAATGGAGGACGAGGCGGATACCCAGTTCTTCTGGGGCCCCTGGGGATGGGGCGGCGGTTTCTGGGGAAGGCCTTTCTGGGGGCCGTTTTGGGGGCCGTGGATTTAAGCTCCGGGAATTACCGCGCCCGCTGACCCTTTATTTGGCGTATTACTGTAATATTAGAACCGATATTTTAGAGAGCATGGCTGCTCTCTTTCTTTGTTCCATGCTTTATCCTCAGTGCTTAAAAAAGATGCATTTAATAATTGGAAAAGGTGGGTTAAAATGTTTTATAGAGCGCCTCACCGGGGTTCAGGGTGGAGGGGTTTCCCGAACCGGGAGGGTCGTTATTAAAGGATTAAAGGGTGAAGCATGGGCTTATTTATTCGGTTTTTTAAGCGGTTGAAGGGGCTGACCAGCAGCCGCGGTTACGGCCGGGCGGGTCTGTTTCTGATCGCCCTGCTGCTGCTGGGGGCCCTGGTGATGCACCTGCTCGAAAGGGATGTCAATCCGAACTTCGCCACTTACGGCAACAGCCTTTGGTGGGCGGTCACCACTATCACCACGGTGGGTTACGGGGACGAGTACCCGGTGACCGGTGCGGGACGGCTGCTGGCTTCACTGGTGATGTTCGGGGGGATCGGTTCGTTTGGTTTCCTCGCCGGAACGTTACTGGAGGAATTGCTGAAAAGGAGACAGGGTCTGATGAAGGTTAATCTAAAGGACCATTTTGTGATCTGCTCTTACAACTTTAAAGCCGAGAAGGTGGTACGGGAGATCAGCAAGGAACTGGCCAACTCCAAGGTGGTGATAGTGGCGGACACAGAGGAGAACCCGCTTTCGGGTCTTGAAGGGGTCTACTTCGTGCGGGGGGACAGCACCAAGGAGGCGGTCCTGGAGATGGCGAACGTGAGTAAGGCCAAGACGGTGATCGTGCTGGCTGACAATACCAAGGATGACCAGCTGGCGGATGCCCATTCGGTCTTAACCACCCTGGCGGTCCGGGACCTGAACCCCTCCTGCAAGGTGGTGGCGGAGTCGTTGAATCCCGAGAACACCCACCACCTGGAACATGCGGGAGCGGATGAAATAGTGAGCATCGGTGATTTTACCGCCAAGCTGATATCCCGGTCCAGCCTCCACGTGGGGATAACCCACCTGATATCCGAGCTGATGATGAACAACGAAGGCAATGAGCTGTACTCGATGAAGGCTCCATCGCACATGACCGGGGTCCGGTTCGGCGAGGCCTTTTTGGAGATGAAGCGGATGGGCACCATCCTGATCGGTATCTATTCGGGCGGGCGCATCGTCATCAATCCGCCTTCCGACCAGGTCCTGAAACTGGGGGAATACCTGGTCTATATCGCGGAGCGGCCGGTGCTTTTAGGCGGTTCGAACCAGTAGGCTAGAGGAGGTGATTAGGATGATGATAACGAAAAAGCGGTGGGCCTTACTGCTGGTATTCGTCCTGTGCCTGGCAGCCGCAGCTGTGCCTGCGGGAGCCCTCGTACCCCTGCTCCACAACTCGGTCTTCAAGGTCGGAAGCACTACTTACACGGTTGACGGGGTCAGCCGGGACATGGAGGTCGCTCCTTATATCAGCGGGGATCGCACCATGCTGCCCCTGAGATACGTGGGATACGCCCTGGGGATAGAGGAGAAGGATATCGTTTGGGACCAGTCCGCCCAGACCGCCACGATCACCAGCGGGGTAAGGAAGGTCCAGGTCAGGGTGGGAAGCAGCAGCATCCAGATAAACAATGACGTCCAGGAAATGGATGTACCCCCGGAGGTAGTCGATGGCCGCATCATGCTGCCCCTCCGCTCCGTCGCCGAGGCCTTCAGCGCCTCGATAACCTGGGACGGCGCGACCCAGACCATAAACATCCACTACTAAACCGACCGGACGGTGAAAGGTAACCCCCGTGCGAAAGCACGGGGGTCTGGTCCGGCAGCCGGTTATTCCGCTTCAGGAGCTTTCTGCCTCTCGATTTCCTCCTTCAGGTCGATCTCCTCGCCGTTGATATCATAGAGACTGCCGCAGTTGCAGCACGAGAGAAAGTGTTCGTGGCAGTGGAAGGCGCTGCCCACGATGGTGAATCTCCCGGAGATGGTGAAGTAAGTAGAACCGCAGGAGCATTTGACCATTAGCATCTCGTCCTTTCGTGTTCGAGGGATTTCGATAACGAGGCTGTGAGGCCTGGCGGCGGAAGGGGGAGAGGTGCGGAATCTGGAATTGCTGGCAAGTGTTGCCGGGGTGCAGTTCTATTATAGAGCAATTTTATACCCAGCGATGGATGTATATTTTGGAAGATGGAGACGACCGACTTTCTGCTGCAAGGCTGTCTACCAATTAAGCTTTCTGACGCTCCAGCCCGGGGTTGCCTTGGGGCTCGTTGGCTACACCTTTTTTCATGTTTCGGTAAGCCTCGTACGCTTCTTCGCTGATTTCCAAGGTATCCATGGTCATGCGGTGGCTTTTCGCCGCCCCGGGTTCAGGGTTCGTCCTTCCCCCGACCGGGGAGGACTTGGCCGGGTTTACCTGGCTGGAGGGGTTGTGTTGAGACTCCAGTTCCTGCAGAAAGCTGGACATGTCATTTGTCTGCGCCTGGTCAGCCGGGTCCGAGACCCGGCTGAATATACCCATCAGCTTTGCCAAGTAGGGATTTGATTTGACACCGTTGACGCCGGCCACTCGACTCATCTCCCGAAAGATCCTTAATATTTTTTTCGAAGGTTTCGAAAGATAGCTTGACCGGAAAAAGTGTAAAAAGCGAGAAAAGAAAACAACCGCCTCTTTGACGGTTGTTTTCAAGGTTTATGTTATTTTGCACCCCGCAGCCCGGGATTGGCCCCGCGCTGTTCCAGCCTTTGAATCATCTTGTCCGCCTGCTCCTGGGTCAGTTTGCCGTCGGTAACCGCCTGGGTTATCTGCTGCTTCTGGTATTCCAGCATCTTCTGGTTGAACTGCTCCTGGGTCAGCCCGTGGTCGGTTATCAGCTGGGAGAGCTTTTTGCCGGCCTTTAGCTCGGCCTGGAGCTGGTCGACGGTCATCCCCAGTATGCTGGCTGTGCCCTCCAGGTGTTTGCCCCTGAACTGCATCATGCCTTGGGAGTTACCGGTTCCCTTGTCCCCGGGGCGGTGTCCTTTCATAGGGCCGACCCCGTAGAATCCCCCCATGCCCGGTTTAGACTTCATCTTATCGGCCTGTTCTTGGGTTATCTTGCCCTGCTGCACCGCCTCGTCCAGCACCTGGCTCCGGGTGGTTTCGAGGGCGGTGGATACCTGAGACTTCTCCAACCCCAGGTTGGCTGCCAGCTTCGTAACGAAGTTATCATAGGCGGTGGCAAGCTTGTCGGTGCCGGTGGCGGACTGGTTTTCCGCATAGGCGGTTATACCGAAAGCGCCTAGTAACAGCAGGACCAGCACCCCTACGATTATTGCGCCGTGTCTTCGCGACATTAAACCAACACCTCCTCTCTTGGATTATTAAAGTTTATGACCTTAGTGTAGCCAGTTTTAATTAACAGTACCTGAAAATTATAAGTGAAATATGTGTAAAAATTCGGCAGTCGCCGATTGATAACGCTCTGATTTAGCCAGGGAGAGATAGTATATAATGAGGTTATGAAGCTGAAGAGCTGGACCACTAAAAACCGGGTCGAGGTGATCCGGGTGTTGGAGGGGCGATGCAACTCCTACCTGGTAAGGCAGGGGGACCGCGCCCTGCTGGTTGACACCGGCCGGAAAAACGCCTGGAAGCACCTGAGCCGGAACCTCGACCGTATGGGGCTGGAAGCGGGAGGCCTGTGTGCCCTGATTCTGACCCACACCCATTTTGACCATGCCGAGAACGCGGCGGCTGTCAAGGAAAGGTACCAGGCCCGGGTGGTCGTGCACCGGAGCGAGGGGGAATTCCTGCGGGCGGGAGACAGCCCGCTTCCACGGGGGACGGTTTTTCCCACCCGTGCGATGATGGCATTGGCGGCGAAGCGGGTGCAGCCTTTATTCCGGTACCGTCCGGTGAACCACGACATCCTGGTTGAGGAAGAATATGACCTGAATCCCTGGGGTTTCAACGCCGGCATCATACACACCCCGGGGCATACGGCCGGCTCCATCAGCGTCATCGTGGACGATGAGATCGCGATAGCCGGGGACACCCTGGTGGGGATGCTCCCGGGATCGGTTTTTTCTCCGTTTGCCGACGACGCGGGTCTAATGGTGGAAAGCTGGCAGAAGCTGCTGCAGACCGGCTGCCGGGTTTTCCTGCCGGCGCACGGGAGACCCGTAAGCAGGGAACTGCTGCAGAGCCAGTACGAGAAGAGAACCCGCGGATAACCCCGATAACGGAAAAACCCCGCCATCGGGCGGGTTTTCAGGGTGTAGGCAAAAGAAAAGCCCAGCGGTGTGTTAATACTACCACTCAGCCCCGCAATTTGGTAGCTTCGCTACGTCGCGGCGCACAGCCGTATTGTTTACTATACCCCGCCGGAAACTCCGTTGCACCAGCATTCAATCTGCCTCAAATAGTGGACATACTCTGTGGGGGCATGAGCCTCTTATGGCGCGGAGCGTCTTTCTGCCCTGTGAAGGTCGACCGGCAAAAGGGGCGAGCGACAGGAAGTCGCGAGAAAGCAAAGTGCAAGGATGCACGTTTTGCTTTTATCAACCCCTTTGTGCCTGTCGGCCTGAACAGTTGGCAGAAAAGAGCCGGGAATACCGGGCGACAGGACACCACAGAGTATGGCCCGGCCCTGACCAAGATTGAATGCGGCTTTTACCATCGCCACGTAAGTCCTAATCTTTTTCGTTTATTGTGGTACCAATAGGCATGACGATTTGCCGACAGGCTGACCCCGCACTACCGGGCGGGGTTTAGTCTTCGGCCGGGTTTCCAATTTGACCCGGCGGGGACCAGACTATACAATTATAGAAACCACTAGGAAAAGAGCGAAACGGGGGCTGTTTTTGGACGCGGTAATCGAGGCTCGGGGTCTGGTGAAGGCGTACGACGGAAAACGGGCCGTGGACGAGATAAGCTTCGAGGTGTGGCCGGGCGAGTGCTTCGGGCTCCTGGGGCCGAACGGGGCGGGCAAGACCTCCACGGTCAAGATGATCTACGGTTTTTCCCCGGTCACGGCGGGGGAGCTGGTGGTCCTGGGCCGGGATGTGCGGTCCAGAGCCCGGGAGATCAAGAGGAGGATCGGGGTGGTCCCGCAGGAGAACAACCTGGACCTCGACCTGACGGTGACTGAGAACCTGCTGGTCTACGCCAGCTTTTTCGATATGGCGGCGGCCTCCGCCCGGGTCCGGGTGGAGGAACTGCTGGACTTCTTCGGGCTGGCGGAAAAGACGACGGCCAGGGTGGACGACCTGTCGGGGGGGATGAAGCGCCGGCTGACCATCGCCCGGGCGCTGATCAACTCGCCAGAGATACTGCTGCTGGACGAGCCTACCACCGGGCTCGACCCCCAGGCCCGGCACCTGATCTGGCAGCGGCTGCGGCGCTTAAAGGAGCAGGGGGTGACCCTGCTGCTGACCACCCACTACATGGACGAGGCGGCACAGCTCTGCGACCGACTGGTGATCATGGACCTGGGACGCATCCTGGAGGAGGGGTCGCCGACAGAGCTGGTGAAAAAGCACATCCGCGACGGGGTGCTGGTGCTCGGCGGCGGCGCGGACTTCCTGGACGAGATACTGGAGGTGGGGGGTGAGGAGACCAGGGAACGCCTGTTGATCGGGGATACCCTTTTCCTCTACCCCGAGGACGGGGCCGTCCTGCTGGATAAGCTGCGGCCGCTGAATACCCGGTTCTCCCAGGTGATGCTGCGGGGAGCCACCCTGGAAGACGTGTTCCTGAAGCTGACGGGAAGGGGGCTGGACGAATGAACCGGTACTGGCCTGATTTGTCCCGCCTGGTTTGGCGGGTCTTCGCCCGGCACTTCCTGGTGTTCCGCAAGACCTGGAAGGTAAACCTGAGCTTCACCTTTTTCGAGCCCCTGTTTTACCTGGCCGCCCTGGGGCTGGGCCTGGGGGCGTACGTGCAGCCGATCGAGGGCATCCCCTACCTGAACTACCTGGCCCCGGGGCTGGTGGTGGCCTCGGCGATGTTCGCCACCTCGGTGGAGTGCACCTACGACACCTACGTGCGGATGGAGTATCAGAAGGTGTACCACGCCATCATCGCGACCCCGGCGGGGGTGGACGACGTGGTGATGGGGGATATCGTGTTCGGGGCTTTTAAATCAGTCCTCTACGGGTCGATCATCACCCTTGTGGTCTTCGCGGTGGGGCTGATCGGGTCCCCCTGGGCGCTGCTGATACCGGTGGTGATGGCGGTGTCGGGGCTGCTGATCGCGGCCCTCTCGATGACCTGGACCGGGCTGGTGCCCAACATCGACAGCTTCAACTACTTCTTCTCGCTGATAATCACCCCGCTGTACCTGTTCTCGGGGGTTTTCTTCCCGCTCGCCGGGATGCCGGGGTGGGTCCTGAAGCTGGCCTGGTTCAACCCGCTCTACCACACGGTCAACCTGACCCGGGGGCTGGCGACCGGGGGTGTCGGACCCTGGCTGGCGGGTGACTTCGCCTGGCTGCTGATCGCCGCGCTGCTCGTAATCCCGCTGCCGCTCTACCTGATGCGGAGGCTGCTGATAAAATAATAATCGGACGTTGTCAAATATAAAGAACTACCCGCGGGTGAATGCGGGTAGTTCTTTTACAAAGGACAGATAGATTTCTGGCTTATGGATTGATAGTGGTGTAGTAGTGCTGGCTGCCGTTCCGGATCTGGACTATCACCCCCGGTTTGATGGGGTTGCCGTCAGAGTCGAAACGGATATTTCCAGTAACCGCGGGGAAGTCCCGGGTCGCCTGGAGGGCGGCCCTTATCGCTTCGGGGTCGTCACTGTTTGCGGTCTTTATCGCGTTCAGCATCAGGTTGGTGGCGTCGTAGGCAAGGGTAGCTACAATATCAGGTCGATATCCGTATTTTGCTTGATAATCAGTTTTAAATTTCTGATATGCCGGATTAGGGCTGTCAACATGATAGTGGTTGGTAAAGTAGCCTCCTTCCATGGCGTTCCAGTCGATCTCATTGGCATCCCAGCCGTCGCCGCCCAGGAACGGCGCCTTTATCCCCATGTCTCGGGCCTGCTTGCCGATCAGAGATACTTTTTGGTAGTAATCGGGGAGATACAGCACGTCGACTTTCATAGTCGCGATATCGATCAGCTTGGTCGAGAAACTGGTGTCTGCCTGAGTGTATGCTTCATAGGCTCTTATCCGACCACCCCCGGCCTCGAAATTAAGCTTGAACTGCTCGGCCAGGCCCCAGGTGTAGTCGTTGCCATTGTCATAGAGAACGGCGGCGGTCCTGGCGTTTAGGTCGTTTAGTGCAAACTGGGCTGCCATCTTTCCCTGTAAGGGATCGATGAAACAGGCGCGGAAGACGAACTCCTTGCGCTTGCCATCCGTGACGGTGGTCCTGGGGTTGGTGGAAGTATGGGTTATCATCGGTACCCGTTCCAACTGTGCTACCTCTGAGATGGGAATGGAGCATTTGGAGGTAACGGAACCGACGATGGCGTTAACCCCGTCCAGATGTATAAGCTTGACGGCGGCCCCGACCGCTGTAACGGTATCATTGCGGTCATCTGCAATTACATATTGGATGTCGTAGTCCCCAGCCTTCATCCCCGCCTGCTCCAGTGCCAGCATAAACCCTTTCTTGGTGGAATCACCAAAGGCTTTAACGTTGCCGGTCATCGGGGCGATCAGACCGATTTTAAACACTTTACGCTGACCGGAGGGGTGGGAGGAAATGATACGAACGGTCCGGGTGGACGAGTCCCAATCGACCGAAGCACCTAGGGCCTCGCCAACCAGCCGCAGGGGGACCAGGGTCCGCCCATCCATCACGATGGCGGGGACCTCGCCGGAGACGGGATAGCCGTTGATCCTGACGTTTACCGTGGGGTAGCCGTTGTAGGTATCGCCCTGATGGTTCTCAGCCGGGGATAAGTCCTGAACCGGGGAGGAAGAGGTAATGATGACGGTCCGGGTGGACGAGTCCCAATCGACCGAAGCGCCCAGGG
The DNA here is from genome assembly GCA_013178275.1 of Bacillota bacterium. Lineage (GTDB taxonomy): Bacteria > Bacillota > Ch66 > Ch66 > Ch109 > Ch109. The sequence goes on from JABLWZ010000032.1 coordinate 24,979, forward strand.
CCTCGCCGACCATCCGCAGGGGGACCAGGGTCCGCCCGTCCATTACGATGGCGGGGACCTCACCCTCGATGGGGGCGCCGTCGACCGTCACACCGACAGTCTGATAGCCGCTGTACTCGGCCCCCGGGGATAGGGTGGGGAAAAAGAGAAGAGAACAGATGATGATAATAATTAGAGCGGTGGTTTTCTTACACACGGGACTGCCCCCCTTTTTATGAATCACATATATACATGCTACCATATTTTGAGAAGGTTGGGAAATATATACCCGCGGCGGATAAGCCCGAATCGGCATCAATTTAAAGGTGCCAGTTTAAAAAAAGATTTCTCCGGGTTATGCTATTCTTGAAACTTTTTGTTGTATAACTGGGTATATAGTGGTAACCGGGTGAAGGGGGAACTCCCTTGGCAGTGGACGATAAGCAGTTGATCCTCTGGTGCCGGGAAGGGCGGGAGGAAGGTTTCCGCCAGCTACTGGGCCGATACGAACAGTATATCTACAGCCTCTGCTACCGGTTGACGGGCAACCGGGAGGACGCCCTGGACCTGACCCAGGAGACCTTTATCAAGGTACTGAACGGGCTCAAGGGGTTTCAGGCCAACCGTTCGTTCAAACCCTGGTTGCGCCAGGTGACGGTCAACGCCTGCTACAACTTCCTGCGCCGCCGGGACCCGGAGGGGGTATCCCTGGAAAAGCCGATGGGAGACGGGCTGGCCCTGTCAGATGTGCTGCAGGCGGTGGATGACCCGGCGCGGGAGGTGGAGTGGCGCGACACGCGCCGGCTGCTGACGGCCGCGATGAGGGAACTGCCGCCGATGCAGCGGATGGTGCTGGTGCTCCGCCACCAGGAGGATATGAGCTACCAGGAGATCGCCACCGCCACCAGTCTGCCCCTGGGAACGGTGAGGACCCACCTGTTTCGGGGCCGGGAGCGGCTGCGGCGGGAGATGGTCCTGCAGTACGGTTGGGAGGGATAACGTGACCTGCGACAGAGATAGGCTGCAGCAGTATCTGGACTTTGAACTGGACGCCGAGGGCACCCGGGAGCTGGAGCGGCACCTGGGGGGCTGCAGAGCCTGCCGCCAGGAACTGGCCCGGCTGAGGCTGCTCTGGCTGGAGCTGGAGGAGCCCGAATCGGTGGAGGTTCCCTCCGCGCTGCCCTACCTGCGGCAGCAGGCGGTGGCCGAATTCGTGCGGGCCCAGGAGCAGCCGGTCCAGCCCGGGATGACGTTCCGGGAATCGATGGAGCTGGTCTGGGTGCCGGCGTTCCGCTGGGCCAGCTTCATGCCCGGGATCGGGCTGCATCCCCGAACCGACCGCCGCGCCAGCACCGGGACCGCTTCCGAGGGGATCAGCGTGTGGTCGGTGGGCCGGCGGATCTGGCAGCTTACCCGGAGGGGAAGGAAAGACAAGAAGTGATTGTGTTAGAGGTCCTTCTGATAGCTATAGCGGTCCTGATCGTCCTGCTGCTGGCGGCCCCGTTCGAGGCCAGCCTGCGGGGGGCGTGGCCGGAGAGCAGCGCTCTCGGGCGGGCCAGCTGGGGCGGCGTACTGGTGGTTTTCCGCCTGGAGGCGCGGCCGGGAGGGTATTCCTCCAGGCTGGCGGTGCTGGGACTGACGGTATGGAAGTCCGGCGGAAGACCCGGGACGTCAGGCAGTGAGGCGAAGGCCAAACCGGAGAAGCCCGAGAAGCCGAAGCCGAAGAAGAAAGGCACCTCTTCGGGCGGTACGCTGAGGATGCTGAAGGACCGCGAGCTGTGGAGGGAGGCGATTTCCTTCCTGCGGCGGCTGGTGCGGGCGCTGCGGCTGGAGGCGAAGGTCGATGGGGCCTACGGCACCGATGACGCGGCGCTGACGGGTATCCTGGCGGGGATAATCGCGGTGCTGGGCGGCTCCCGGGTGATGCTGAACCTGCAGCCGGTCTTCGTCGAGGAGGTGCTGGATGTCGAGGGATACGCCAAGACCAGGTTTTTTATCGGAGAGCTGATATGGATAGTTTTAGCCCTGCTCTGGAAGAGGCCGGTGCGGAGGCTCTGGATGCCGAAGATAAAGGCGAAGTTTAGATTAAAGGAGGCTGGTCAACATGTTTACTGAATCGATCGATTCACTGGCTGCCCATCTCGACCGACTGATAACCTCGAAGACAGTGGTGGGCGACCCGATCGTCAGCGGGAACACCACTATCATCCCCATCCTCAACGCTGGGTTCGGATTCGGGGCCGGCGGCGGGGAAGGGACCGAACCCAGCAAAGGAGCCGGCAAGGGCGGCGGATCGGGAGCGGGTGTGAGCCTGAAACCGACAGCCCTGGTGGTGATCCAGGGGGACGACGTCAAGGTCTACTCGCTGTCGCAGAAGGGGACCCTGGAAAAGCTGGCGGAGATGATGCCCACGGTGATGTCCAAGATGAAGGATATGTGCAAGGACAGCGGCTGCTGCGAATAAGAACCGGGCCCTGGATGGATCAGGAAGAGAAAGGCTGTTGCCCGCGAGTGGGGCGGCAGCTTTTCTGTTTACGCTATGACGTTTCCGTAACGCCCGGTTGACTTTTTCGGTCCCAGGCCTTAAAATCTATAGTGCGGGTTTGGGGGGATAAAACCTCAAGCCGGCCCGAGATGTCCTGGTGAGGGGTGAAGAGCTTCTCACTATTTATGTCTGGTTGATGCTCCCGTAGCTCAGCAGGATAGAGCAGCGGTTTCCTAAACCGGAGGTCGGGGGTTCGAGTCCCTCCGGGAGCGCCATTTACTCTGATGAACGATGTTTTAAATACCGAAGCGATGGATGCCCGCTTCATGCGGGAAGCCCTGCGGGAGGCGGAGAAGGCCGCCGAGATCGGGGAGATCCCGATCGGGGCGGTGGTGGTCCGGGACGGCCGGGTAATAGGCCGGGGCCACAACCGGAGAGAGACCGACCGCGATCCCCGGGCCCACGCGGAGATGCTGGCAATCGGTGAGGCGGCCGGAAACCTGGGAGGGTGGCGGCTGATCGGCACCACCATCTACGTGACCCTGGAGCCCTGCTTCATGTGCGCGGGAGCCCTGGTGCTGTCCAGGGTGGAACGCCTGGTGTACGGGGTGAAGGACCCCAAGGGCGGGGGAGTGGACTCCCTGGTCAACCTGGTGCAGTACCCCGGCCTGAACCACCGGGTGGAGGTAGCCGGCGGGGTGCTCGAAGAGGAGTGCCGCCAGGCCCTGCAGCGGTTTTTCCAGCGGCTGCGGCGCGAGAAGGGGCACCCGGGAGACAAGGGGACCCGGGATTCATAAAAATACCTTTGAAAAAACGGTTTAATTACTATATTATATAACGTGGCACTGTCTGAAGGGGCCAACAACTGAATAGCGATGCGGAGAGATGGCTGAGCTGGTCTAAGGCGCTCGACTCGAAATCGAGTGAACGTTAGTAGCGTTCCGTGGGTTCGAATCCCACTCTCTCCGCCATAATGAAGGTAGACCGCGGAGAGATGGCTGAGCTGGTCGAAGGCGCACGACTGGAAATCGTGTGTACGTTAATAGCGTACCGAGGGTTCGAATCCCTCTCTCTCCGCCATAATTTTATATATCAGGTGTAGTCGTGCTAGGCGGGGAGGTAGCGGTGCCCTGTACTCGCAATCCGCTATAGCGGGGCTGAATCCCCCCCCGAGGGTTTGTCTTGTGGGGTCCGGCGGAGGTAAGTGGTGAGGACCTCTGGGTCCCACGCAACTGGAACTCTTGAACCGTGTCAGGTCCGGAAGGAAGCAGCACTAAGGGAACCTTTCAGTGTGCCGTGGGGAAGCCTGGAATGAGCTAACTGCCTTCGTAACGCCCGGAAGGCATTATTCGACGGAGGGTGCACGACTCTTAAAATTTAGAAATGAGAACCAGACCACACGTAACCGCCAGGGGGCGGTTTTTTGTTTGATTTATATTATATACCGGTAAAACCTGGTATCCACCTTCATCGCCTGAAATCCTGCCGGCAGTTTATCCCGGCCGATCTCCTGAAACCCGTTTTTTTCATAGAACCGATGCGCGGCATGGAAGAAGGGATGGGTCCCGAGGTAGATCTCCGCCAGACCCTGGGAGCGGGACCATTCCAAAAGCCTTTGCCAGAGAAGCTGGCCGGCGTTGAACGGCTTCCCCCGATACCCTGGCTTGACGAACATCTTGCGTAGGGCCCCCCGCCGGTTCCCGATATCGATCAGCCCTATGGTGCCGATAACCTCATCCCGGCGGCGGGCGACGAAGAAATTGCCGCGGCCTGCCTGGTAAACGCCTTCGATGGACAGCAGATCGGGCTGGTCGTCGATGGTGACGGGGATAAGGAACTCGTCTCTCTGTATCCCGAGGATATGGGAAATAACCGATTCTTGATACTCGGCCCGATAGGGTTCGATAACCAGCGGATGGCCTGAGGGTGATTCGGTTCGACGGTTCTTAGCCGAAATCCATTCCTGCTCCAGGTTTTGAGACATGCGTTCTATCAGCAGGTGGACAATATTCCGCTCCTCTTCGGTGAAGCCGGCCAGGCAGCGGCTGATAAAGCGGTTTTCCATCCCGATCACTAACGGATAGGCTTCGAGCCCCTTCTGGGTTGGGTACAGCTTCATAATCCGCTGGTCCTTTTCGTCCCGGATCCTTTCGATAAACCCCACGTTCTCCAGTTTCTGAACCGCCTTGGCGGTGGATGTCTTGTCGACCTTCAGGATGCTGGTCAGTTCGGTTTGGCTGATGCCCGGGTTTTCGCAGACCCGGGTCAGGTAGACAAACTGCCCTTTTTTAAGACTCAGCCGCTTGAACTCGACGTCGCTGATAGAATGGATACTGCGGGTGATCGATCCGACGTCCCTGAGTATCGAACTGGACAACTGGTTCACAGCAGACCCTCCCTAATTAGTTGAACTTTCAACCATTATAAACCATGATTGGTTGAAATTTCAACTATTGTTTTTCCCGATTGAAACCGGCTTGAAAGCAGCCGCCTAAACCGAAAGGGGTTTTTGGCTATTTACAGTTGGGGATACTTATTGTAGTTTTAATGGTAGCCAGGATTATCCGAATTCGAGATTTAGGAGGGATTGCCGGTGACTCACGTTGCTCTTTACCGGGAGTGGCGGCCGCAAAGATTCGCCGATATGATAGGGCAGGAGCACGTGAGCCGGACCCTTTTGAACGCCCTGGCCCTGCAGCGGATAAACCACGCCTACCTGTTCTGCGGGCCCCGGGGCACGGGCAAGACCAGCACCGCCCGCATCCTCGCCAAGGCGGTCAACTGCCTGGAGCAGCAGGGCGGAGAGCCCTGTGACACCTGCGCCTCCTGCCGGGCCATCAGCGGGGGACAGTCGCTGGACGTACTGGAGATAGACGCCGCCTCCAACCGGGGGATCGATGAGATCCGCGAACTGCGGGAGAAGGTGCGGTTCGCCCCGGTCCAGGGGGGGTACCGGGTGTACATCATAGACGAGGTCCACATGCTTACCAGCGAGGCGTTCAACGCCCTGCTGAAGACCCTGGAGGAGCCCCCGCCGCACGTCATCTTCATCCTGGCCACCACCGAGGCCCACAAGGTCCCGGCTACCATACTTTCGCGGTGCCAGCGCTTCGACTTCCGGCGCATCTCGCCGGAGGAGGTCGACCAGCGGCTGCTGGCGGTGGCGGACAGCATGGGGGTGAAGGTGACGGAGGAGGCCCGGGGGAAGATCGTCAAGGCCTCGGAGGGCAGCCTGCGCGACGCCCTGGGGCTGCTGGACCAGTGCGTGGCTTTGGCGGGGGAATCGATAGAGCTGGCGGAGATCGACCTGGTGCTGGGGACGGTCGCGGAGGAGTTCCTGGAGGAGATGACTGGGGCCATGGTTGAGGGTGACATCACCCGCCTCCTGATCATGATCGACAAGGTCATCAATGAGGGGAAAGAGGCCCGCAAGCTGATGCACGACCTGACCGACTACCTGCGCGACCTGCTGGTGGTGAGCCTGGGCGAGACGGACCGGATGCTGGTGGGCCGGACCCGGGACAAGCTGTCGGCCCAGAGCCAGCGGTGGGGGACGGGACGGCTGATCGAAACCGTCCGCTACCTTACCTCGATGGAGAGCGAGATGCGTTGGGCCCTGCAGCCCCGCTGGCTGCTGGAGACGGCCCTGATCCGGGTTGCCGAAGGCGGGAAAGGCTCGGCGGGGGTTGACTCGAAGCAGATGGAGGAGATGGCTGCCCGTATCGCGGAACTGGAGCGCCGGATCAGCGGGATGGGAAAGGTCCCGGCAGAGACGGCGGTGAAGAGGGACCGCCCCCCGGTGAAACGGGACCGGCAGGAGGAGCCCCTGGAACGGGGCGGGGAGGTCCGCGAAGGCGCGGCTGGCAGAAAAAAAGCGGATTACAGCGTCAGCCCGTCGGACCAGGACGCTGGTCCGGGTGCGGTGTCGGGAATAGAACTGGAGCAGGTGAGGGAACGCTGGCCCGGCTTCCTGGAGGCGATCCGCAAGCGGCAGGTGATGGTACATGCCCTGGCCCGAGAGGCGGAACCCGTCGAGATGGAGCGGGGGGTGTTGACCCTGGCGTTTAAGAACGAGTGCCGGTGGCACTGCCAGCGGCTGGAGGAGGATGCCGCCAAGAGGTCGCTGGTCGAGGAGGTCCTGGGGCAGGCCCTGGGTGGAGCGGTGTCGATCCGCTGCCTGGTGGTGGACGAGCTGCCGGCGAGGGAGCCGAAGGCCAAGGGGGGGCCAGCGGTGGCGGAGGACCGGGCGGGAACCGGCGAGGACCCGCTGGTGCAGGCGGCGGTTGAGCTTTTCGGGAGCGACCGGGTCAAGATCAAGGAATAAACGCCTCGACGTTGATATAAAAACGGCATGGAATTAAGGAATACTAGATAATGCAGGCTGCTTTAAACTTATTAACTTAAAAGGAGTGGGTTGGGTGAACTTTAAGGACATGGGCAAGATGATGAAGCAGGTTCAGAAGATGCAGGAAGACCTGGCCAAGATGCAGGATAACCTGAAGGACATGACGGTGGAGGCGACCTCCGGCGGCGGAGTGGTCAAGGTGGTAGCCACCGGCAAGCAGGAGATCAAGCTGATCAAGATCAACCCCGAGGCGATCGATCCCGAGGACGTCGAGATGCTGGAGGACCTGGTCCTCAGCGCGGTCAACGAGGCGCTGCGCAAGTCGCAGGAGCTTCAGTCCGAGCAGATGAGCCAGATCACCGGCGGGATCAAGGTGCCGGGGCTGTTTTAGATGTCAAGCTACTACACCGGGCCGCTGGCCAACCTGATCGGAGAACTGAATAAGCTGCCGGGGATCGGGCCCAAGTCGGCTCAGCGCCTGGCCTTTTACCTGCTGCAGCGGCCGTCGGAGGAGGTCCACCGGCTGGCGGACTCGATCCTGGAGGCCAAGGAGAGGATCCGCTTCTGCAGCACCTGCTACAACCTGACCGAGCAGAACCCCTGCGCGATCTGCTCCGACGAACAGCGGAACCCGGAGGTGGTGTGCGTGGTGGAGCAGGCCCGGGACGTGGTGGCATTCGAGAGGACGCGGGGATTCCGAGGGAAGTACCACGTGCTGCAGGGGGTTATCTCCCCGATCGACGGGATCGGCCCGGAGAAGCTCCGGATCAAGGAACTGGTGAAGCGGGTCGAGGGGGAGGTAGTGAAAGAAGTGGTGGTGGCCACCAACCTCAACGCGGAGGGGGATGTTACCGCGATGTACCTGGCCCGCCTGCTCAAACCGCTGGGCATCAAGGTGACCCGCCTGGCCCAGGGACTGCCGGTGGGGAGCGACCTGGAGTACGCGGACGAGGTGACCCTGGGCAAGGCCCTGGAGGGACGCCGTGAACTATAGGCCTGCAGGCCCGTGGACTCTGGGCCTTCGGGCCTATTGTACTGCTGGATGAAAAAATCTACTATTAAAGTAAACAGTTAATTATATCCTTAAATAGGAATGGCTTCCTTTCCCTGGGCATAGAATATCTATGAAAACCCGGCGGGGAGGGGAGCTACCATGGAGAGAGCCCTGGAGGACCTGACCCCGGATGAGGTGATAGACCTGATCCGGGCGGCTCAAATGGATATCAAAGAGGCCCATACCCTGTTTAACATGATGGTGGAGCCGGAGCTGATCGACTACGCCATCCATAAGATGGGTGCAGCGGAGAACCGCTATCGTTACCTGATAAGGTGGGCCCGGGAGCGGAACCTGAGCCTGTATGACCACTAGGGGACCGGGGAGGTGGATGGGATGTCGCAGCAGATGGTGGATTTCCTGATCGCGGGTCTGTTCGCCCTGTTCCTGCTGATGCTCCTGGGCAGGGTGGTACTGAGGCCGGTCCGCTGGGCACTTAAGCTGCTCGTTAATTCTTTGGTAGGCCTGGGGGTCCTGATGGTCATAAACTATATCGGAAGCCCTTGGGATTTTACCCTGCCTATCAACATATTCACCGTGCTTACCGCCGGCATCCTGGGCCTGCCGGGGATTGTGCTGTTGATTGCGATCAAGCTGATTTTTAATTTTTGATTAACAAGCTCGAACGAGCTGGACTCGACCATCGGGGAATAACAGGCAGATGTGGCTAGAAGCGAGTGAGAGCTGACATGAGCGGTACTGTCAACAACACGGGAGATAATCGGACAACCTTTAATTGGAGCGACAGAAAGCTTGATCGATAGAACGAGAGACCTGCATTTGGCAAAAAAATAAAGAAAGAGATAATGAAGAAAAAGCCGGCTAGTCCAAACTCGACTGGCCGGCTTTTTCTATATTATGTATCAAACCGCCTAGGCGATGCTTACCCGCTTGGGCATCTGGGCGGCGGCCGCCTCTTCCGAGTTCAAGCCCATGATTTCCTCCACGGTGTAAAAGCCCGGCAGGGCCATCACCGCGAAGCGGATGATATGGACCAGGCACTCCACGAAGGAGCTGCGGGAAAGGGCCTCGTGGCGTATCTCCAGCTTTTCGTGATCGTTCAGGAATACCACCTGGTGGACTCCTACCACCCCGCCGCCGCGGATAGAGTGGATCGCGATGGTCTTGTCCCTGCGGTACCCGTTTCGGTCATGGCTGAAGGTGATGTCGGTGTCTGGACGCCCCAGCTCCTCGGCCAGCAGCTTGCCCAGCTTGACCGCGGTCCCCGAGGGAGCGTCCTTTTTGTAACGGTGGTGGGTCTCGATAATCTCGATATCCCAGTCGGGAAGGGTACGGGCGACCTTCAGCACCAGGTTCATAAGCACATTCACCCCCAGGGTCAGGTTGGGGGCGTAGATAATCGGCATCTTCTTTCGGCGGGCGGTTTTTTTCAGTTCTTTCAGCTGTTCATCGGAAAAACCGGTGGTCCCGATGATGATGGGTTTTTCATACCGGGAGACCGTGTTCAGGTTCTTCAGGCAGGCCTCGGGTGAGGTGAAGTCGATTATCACCTGGGGATTGGTGGCCAGCAGCTCCGGTTCCAGCTGGTCCGACCCTTTGATAATCAGGTCCTGGGTTCCCATATTCAAGTGCTGTCCCACGTCGATCCCCGCTTTTTTGCTGCCTGGGCTGACCAGAGACATGGTAACCTTGAAATCCGGATGGTTCAGCAGCTCTTTGGCCACTACGGAACCGGTACGTCCAAGCCCGATCAGACCTACTCTGGTCACGACAATACCCCCTCGTTTAGTAGATGTCTATCTGACAACCCGATTATAACAATAAAGTTGCCGCTAGTAAATATATCTCTCGAAGGTAATTTCTGGAATAACTGTAATGGTTATAGTTTCGGTTGTTCAGCTGCCCAGGAAGAAGGGATGCAGTGCACGGTGGACAGTATACAAAATACACTATAAGCTGCCCGGAGATATGGATTCTAGTTACGTATTTATTTGAATATTTGTAATTCAAGAACTGAAAGATAGTACAAAAAATAACTAGCTGAAGAAATTTAAGAAAACTGCTGGATAATTGAGCCAAACGAGAATAATTAACCAAAATACAGCTTTCTTGACGAATCCGGTGCGCTTCAGTATACTAGAAAGAAGTTAATTTGAGGGGATGGAGTTGCTACACCTGTCCGCGAGAATTGTAGAGGCCTACATTGGTGAATATGCCAGCGGTAAGAGCGAGGTGGCCATTAACCGGGCGCTGGAACTGGTTGATGAGGGAAGAAAAGTTACTTTGGTGGACCTGGACACGGTAGAACCTTTCTACACCCTGCGCCCGATCAAAGGGCTTTTGACCGAACGGGGGTTAGAGGTCATCGCCTGGGAAACGAAAGACCTGAAGGGCCTGGGTGAAACGGGGGTAGTCCTACACCCCGATATTCCTTGGGTGTTAAGGCGTGAAGGCGACGTTATCCTTGATGTTGGTTACGGCGTTGGTGGTGCAAAAACCCTCAACCTGGTTGAAGGGGCCATGGAAAGTAAGGAACTGCGGGCAATCGCGGTTATTAACATTTCCCGGCCTATGACCGGCAGTCTGCGGGATGTTGTCGAGTATATCCAGGAGCTTGAGTTGGTGCACTCGATTATCAACAATTCACACCTGGGCGATCTCACCGACCTCGAAATAATCGAGCAGGGCGCCCGCGTGGTTACCGAGGCGGCCCGAATCCTGGGCCTGCCGGTGGAGGCCACGGTGGTGGAGGAGAAATGGCGGGGGACCATGGGATCGCACGATGTGATGGGCAATCCGATTCGCTTCATCAAACGTTATATGAAGGAGAGTTTTTGGTAAAACCGGTGCTCTACATAGAAGATCAGTTGTTAAATGTATATAAAAGCTCGACTGAGCTGGACTCCACCACTGAGGAATAATAAGGACCAGTGTAACTAGAAGCGAAGAAGAGCTGGAAGTGAGCGGTACTGTCAGCAACACAGGAGATAATCGAACAACCTGGATTGGAGCGACGGGAAGACTTAATAGATAACACGGGAGACCTGCAGTATAAATATTAACAGCCCCAAATCTGCTGTAAGCTTAACCAGCATTTGTTAAAAATTATACAAAGCTTGAGTGAGCTGGACTCAACCACTGGGGAACAATAGAACCAAGCCTGATAGAAGCGAACGAAAGCTGAAGCTATGCGGGACCGCCAACCACACAGGAGATAATCGAACAACCTGGATTGGAGCGACAGAAAACTTAATAGGTAGAACGAGAGAAATGCAATAACAAATGTATAACCATTTATATATAAAGAGGGAGGTGCCAATATTTTGGCCAAAGTATTCGAGGGAGAGAAGAGGGTTTTCACCACGGGGAACGAGGTGGCGGCCTGGGCCGCGGTGGCGGCCGGGGCGGAGATGATGTTCGGCTACCCGATCACGCCCCAGAACGAGATCATGCACTACTGGACCCGTCTGGCGCCGAAACACGACAAACGTTTCCTCCAGACCGAGGATGAGATTTCGGCCGGCTTCACCACCTGCGGAGCGGTCCAGGCTGGACGGAAGGCGTTCACCGCCACCGCCGGTCCCGGCAACGTCATCATGCAGGAACCGTTCGGCATGGCGGAGGCGATGCGGCTCCCGATAGTGGCGATCATCCAGCAGCGCGGCGGCCCGTCTTCGGGAACGGTCATCTATTCGCAGCAGGAGGTCACCCTGACGGCTTACGGCGGAAACGGCGAGGGATACCGTATCGTCTATTCGACAGCTACCCATCAGGAGATATACGACTACGTCATCAAGGCGTTCAATACCGCCTGGAAGTACCGCTTCCCGACCTTTATCCTGGGGGACGGCTATCAGGCCAAGATGCGTGAACCCCTGATCATGTACAACCCCGAGGACCGGGGGATCGAAATGGTGCCGGCCGAGCCGATGGTCGGGTTGCCGGGCACGATCGGGGTAGACCGCGAGGCGCAGCACCGCTGCAACATCTACAGCCTGGAGGAAGAGCTGTACGAGGTGGTGCTGAAGTTCGACGAGGAGTTCAACCGGATCGCCCCCGAGATCGTTGAACACGAGCAGTCCTACTGCGACGACGCGGATGTGCTGGTGGTGTCACACGGGGTAGTATCCCGGGCCGCCCTGGACGCGGTGGAGATACTGCGGGACAAGGGGATCAAGGCGGGCTACTTCAGGCCTATCACTCTGCGGCCCTTCCCGGGCGAGGCGCTGAACCAGGCGTCCCAGAGCGCCAAGCAGGTGCTGGTGGTCGAGTCGGCCATGGGGCAGTTGATGAAGCTGGCCAAGCAGGAGATGTACCAGAATCCCAAGCCGATGGTCGGGCTGTTCAGACCCGCTCTCGGCATCGTGGCGGATGAGATAGTAAACAAGGTTAAAACCATGATATAGAAAGGGGGCTGTTAAAGTGTCATTAGTACAGCCTGCGATCGAACCCACAATGCCAAAATCCTGGAACCGGGAGAACAAGCCGCACAAGTTCTGTCCCGGGTGCGGACACGGGATGGTGCTGAAGGCATTGGGAGAGGCGATCGACGAACTGGGAATCCAGAACAACACCGTGTACGGTTGCGATATCGGTTGTTCACTCCTGTCCTGGGACTTCTTCGCGGTGGACTCGGTTCAGACCCACCACGGCAGGACCACCCCGGTGATGACCGGGATCAAGCGGGCCCGTCCCGAACTGATCTGTGTCGGTTACATGGGGGATGGCGGCGCTTACTCCATCGGCTCCCAGCACCTGGTAAACGCGGCGGCGCGCAACGAGAAGGTGACCGTCATCGTGGTCAACAACACCAACTACGGTATGACCGGCGGACAGATGTCCCCGTGTTCGCTGCCTGACCAGAAGACCGAGACCTCACCCTACGGCAGGAACGTCGACGAGACCGGGTACCCCACCAAGGGACCCGAGATGGTGGCGGCGATCACCCCCGAAGGAGCGTATGTGGCCAGGGGAACCGTGGCCAACTTCCGGCAGTTGAAGAACTATATCAAGCGGGCCTTAGAGAACCAGATCGCGGGAAGAGGGTTCTCCTTCGTGGAAGCCCTGTCGGTCTGCCCCACCAACTGGCGGACCAACGCCAAGTCTACCTGGGCCTTCGTGGAAAACGACATGGTAAAGTATTTTCCGGTTGGGGAGATCAAGGTCCCGACCGTAAAGGAGGAGTAGACCGTGACAGATAGGGTGGTAAGGATCGCTCTGGCCGGCGAGGGCGGCCAGGGAATCCAGTCGGTAGGAGAAATCCTGGTAGAAGCGGCATACTCGCAGGGCAAAGAGGCCATCTACCTGCCCAACTTCGGATTGGAGCAGCGGGGCGGCGTCTCCATCGCCTTCGTACAGATAGCGGATGAACAGATCGGGTCTCCCAAGTTCAGGACCGGCGACGTGGTAGTTGCCCTGAGCGGTCGGGCGGTTCGCCGCATGAAGATGCATGTGGGACCGGAGACGGTCTTCGTATACGAGGCCTCGATCGACGACCTGGAGGATGGGGACCTTCCCGCCAACGCGGCCCGGATACTCGCGGTGCCGGCGATAGAGGTGTCCAAGCGCGACCTCGATCCCCGGGTTTTCAACATCATAGTCATGGGTGTGGTGATCGGATTCACCGGAGCGATTAGCGAAGAGGCCGCGAAGTCGGAACTGGAGAACAAGCTGGGCTACAAGTTCAAGGAGAACCCGCAGCTTAGAGAACTGAACTTCAAGGCCCTGGAAGCGGGGATCGCGCTGGCCAAGAAAGCCCAGCAGGTGGCATAAGGCTCGAACGGGCTGGACTCGACCACAGAGAATATATAAAACAACGTGGCTAGAAGCGAGTGAGAGCTGATATGAGCGGTACTGTCAACCACTGAGGCGATAATCAAATATCCTCAGATTGGAGCGGCAGAAAGCTTGATCGGTAGCACGAGAGAACTGCAGTTTGAATGTTATTCAACGGTAGAGATAATAGGAGGTGTCAGTATGACGACGACACAAAAGGTTTTTTCCGTGGAGGTTCCCCGAGGGACGTTTTACCTGTTCCCTTCTCTCTGCAAGGGCTGCGGGCTCTGCAAGGAGAAGTGCCCCAAGGAGGTAATGACCTGGTCGGACCGGCTGGGGTCTTTCGGGACTCCCACCGTGGATATAGGCGATCCCCAGGGCTGCATCTCCTGCGGTATCTGCCAGCAGGTCTGCCCCGACTGCGCTATCACCGTGGAGAAGAAGAAGGCGGCGAAATAAGGAGCGGCACCGAATTTAAATCATTCAAATTACTTCAGCCTCTACCACCCGGTAGAGGCTGAAAAATTTCAGATATTTCCAGACCTGGATGAGGCAGGATAAAGCTGTTCGGCGTCGAATAGTTATGCAAAATACGGCTGAAGAAGCCCAGTTTTGATTTGCCTTTTTTCGCTGGTTGAAGTTAAAAGAGGGGGCTTCGGCATAATTTTATTATTGATGGGCCTGGGTCAGGACCAGCGAAGAAAGCTAGGCTACCGCCAAGGGCGGGGGCCGTAGCTGCACTTGCTTGCATCGGAAAGTTCTCTAATATACTTTCCGATAGCGCGAAAAAGGCCGTAGGGAAGGGTGGTAGAATGGGAGAAGCGATCGAGATCAGGAGAAAGCCGGGCGACGAAGCGCTATTAGCGGAGCTGAAGGAGCAGGGAGTAAGCATCCTGAGCTGCTATCAGTGCGGCAAATGCACCGCGGGCTGCCCGGTAGCCTTCGCGATGGACTACGGACCGCGGACCATCGTGAGATTCATGCAGC
>JABLWZ010000033.1 GCA_013178275.1 Bacillota bacterium
GCTGGCGGGTATCTCGTCGGGAGCGGCCGCTTTCGCGGCGATTCAGCTTGCAAAACGCGAAGAAAACAAGGACAAGTTGATCGTGGTGATCCTGCCCGACACCGGGGAGCGCTACCTCAGCACCCCGCTGTTCCAGGAAGAGTAAACAATGGAAAACTATGATATGCTTGCAAAATCCTAGCAGGGTGCTAATATATTATTATCTATAAAAAAGTAAAATAATACCGGGAATAAACGGAGAGGGTGACGTTGAGCAAGATGCCGGCAAATGGGACTTCAAACAGCACGGGTTCCGACTGGGAACAGCAGCAGAGGGAGCTGAAAGAGAAGATACTGAGGCTTAAATCCGAACGCAACGCGGTTATCCTGGCTCATTCCTACCAGCGCCGGGAGGTGCAGGAGGTAGCCGACCTGGTCGGTGACTCCTTTCAGCTGGCCCGGGCGGCCCAGGATACCGACGCCGATGTCATAGTCCTGTCCGGGGTGAGTTTCATGGCGGAGACCGCCAAGCTGCTTAATCCAGACAAGGTGGTCCTGCATCCCGAGCCCGGGGCCACCTGTCCCATGGCGGAGATGGCCGACGCGGAGGCGGTGAGGGCTTACCGCGGCCAGCACCCCGATACCCTGGTGGTATCCTACGTCAACACCCTGGCCGAGGTCAAGGCGGAGAGCGATATCTGCTGCACCTCCGCCAACGCCCAGCAGGTGGTGGAATCGCTGGAACCGGGAAGGCCCGTGATATTCCTGCCCGACCGCAACCTGGGGGACTACCTGAACCAAAAAGTCGGTATCGACATGCGGCTCTGGGATGGCTATTGTCCCATCCATCAGCGGCTCACCGCGGAGGAGATAACCGAGGCCCGGCGGCTTCACCCGGGAGCCGAGGTCCTGGTTCACCCCGAGTGTGAGCCGGAGGTCATCAGGCGGGCAGACCGCGCCCTGGGCACCACCGGGATGGTGAAGTACATCGCATCCTCACCGAACCGGGAGTTCATCATCGGGACCGAGGAAGGCCTGCTGTACAAGCTGCGCCGGGAGTTCCCCGACCGGGTCTTCCACCTGGCGGCGGGGCACCTGATCTGCCCCAACATGAAGTCGATCAACCTGAAAAAGATACTTGACTGCCTGGAAAACCTCGAACCCCGGGTGGAACTGCCAGAGGAGGTCTTCGAAAAGGCCAGGCGGTCCTTGATAAGGATGATGGAGATCGTCTGATATGACCTGCCTCGACAACAGCGTCACCAACCAGGCCGCAAGCGCGACCCGCAGGAGCAAGGTCAGCCCGGTCCCGCCCGCGATAGGTTTCTCCGACCAGGCCGGTTCGGAGCTGGACCGGTTCGCTGAGCTCCCGGCCAGGACAGAGAAGAAGATAAAGAGAAAGAGAAAGCAGTCTATTGAGTGAGGGGAGGCCACGACATTGAAGTTCTCGACCCGTTCCCGATACGGCCTGAGAGCTATGGTTGAACTCGCGTTAAACTACACCGCCGACCAGCCGGTCCCGCTCAGCCTGGTGGCCGGGAGGCAGGACCTTTCGGAAGGGTACCTGGAGCAGCTTATGACCTCCCTGCGCAAAGGAGGACTGGTCCGCAGCGTGAGGGGCGCCCAGGGTGGATACCTGCTGTCCCGCCCCCCGGGGCAGATCACCGCCGGGGACATCATCCGGTGCCTGGAAGGGCCGCTTAGCCCGACCGACTGTGTAAACGAGGAGGTCCCCGACCCGTGCGAGAGGGCGGAGATCTGCGTAACCCGGAGACTGTGGGAGAGGGTGAGGGTGGCGATCGCCGATGTCCTGGACAACGTAACCCTGGAGGACTTGAGCCGGAACGCGGAGGAGATCCGTCGCAGCCAGGAATCCTACATGTATTATCTATAGAAACCGATTAAGGACAGCGTACCTCCCGATTCAGGGAGGTATTTCTATTGACGTGACTGGGAAAAGTTCTTTTCCTAAATAATATTATTCCGGTAGGAATACTATACAAACCGCAATGAAGATGGTAATATAAAAGAGAAAATCAGCCAAGGCTACTGATATAAGGAACAGCGTTCATGCCGGCAGCTTGAGAGCGGTATACCAACTGTTTTCCAAAAGGAGGAGACAAGATGCAGAGAACCTACATGGACCACAGCGCGACGACACCGGTGCATCAGGAAGTAGTGAAGGAGATGCTGACGGTCCTGACCGATAACTTCGGCAACCCTTCCAGCATACACAGCTTCGGGAGGGAGGCCCGTGAGGCGGTAGAAAAGGCGCGGTCCCCGGTCGCGTCCCTGATCGGCGCCCGCAGCGAGGAGATCATCTTCACCAGCGGCGGCACCGAGGCGGACAACCTGGCCATCATCGGGGCGGCTTACGCCCATCGGGACCGCGGCCGCCACCTGATAACCTCGAAGATCGAACACCACGCGGTGCTGGATACCTTCAAGTTTCTGGAGAAGCAGGGCTTCGAGGTGAGCTTCCTGCCGGTCAATATATATGGTCAGGTGAGCCCGGAGCTTTTTAAGGAAGCAATGCGGGACGACACCATCCTGGTCAGCCTGATGCACGCCAACAACGAGGTGGGTACCATCCAGCCGATAGCCGAGATCGGGCGGCTGGCCAGGGAGCGGGGCATCCTGTTCCACACCGACGCGGTGCAGACCGTGGGACGGATACCGGTGGACGTCGACGCCTTGGGCGTGGACCTCCTGAGCCTGTCCGCGCACAAGTTTTACGGCCCCAAGGGGATCGGGGCGCTCTACCTGCGCCGCCGGGTCAGGATCCAGCCGTTGGTGCACGGGGGAGGGCAGGAGAGAAAGTGGCGCTCCGGGACCGAAAACGTCCCCGGAATAATCGGGCTGGGGAAGGCGGCCGAGATCGCCAAAGCTGAGATGGGGCAGCGCGGTGCCAAACTGACCGAGCTGGGCCGCACCCTGGCCCAAAGGATTATCAGCGAGATACCCGACAGCATACTGACCGGCCACCCCGATCAGCGGATACCCGGCCACGTCAGCGTCTGCTTCGCCGGGGTAGAGGGGGAATCGATGCTGATGCGCCTGGACATGGAGGGATTCGCGGCCTCCAGCGGATCGGCCTGCACCTCCGGCGCCCTAGAACCCTCCCACGTCCTGCTGGCAATGGGACTGTCGCACGAGACAGCGCACGGCTCCCTCCGGCTGAGCCTGGGCAAGGACAATAACCTTGAGGATGTAGACCGTCTGATGCAGGTGCTGCCGGAGATAGTCGGCGGACTGCGGAAGATGTCGCCCCTATACAAAGAGTAAAGGAGGAGAAAATATGTACACCCAGACGGTGATGGAACACTTCATGAAGCCCCACAATGTCGGCGAGATAGAGCAGGCCGATGGAGTTGGCGAGGTCGGCAACGCGACCTGCGGCGACATCATGCGGATAACCCTGAAGATCAAGGACGACAAGATCGAGGACATCAAGTTCAAGACCTTCGGCTGCGCGGCGGCCATAGCCACCTCCAGCATGGTCACCGACCTGGCCAAGGGCAAATCCCTGGAAGAGGCGGGCCGGATAACCAATAAGGACGTGGCCGCCGCCCTGGAGGGGCTTCCCCCGATCAAGATGCACTGCTCCAACCTGGCGGCCACCGCGTTGAAGGCCGCTATCCGGGACTACCGGAAGGGCCAGGGGATTGATCCCGGGGAAAATGAGCCGGAGGGACACGACGAGGCAGACTGCGGGTGTGAGGACGACCATCACCACGAAGCTTAGCTGAAAACCAGGGTGAAGAACAACAAAAAACAACAAGGGTTTCACCAAGCCAGGGAAAAGAGATATAATTAATAACAAATAAGGGATTATTAAGGAGTCGTGAAGCCTTGAAGTTTTCGACCCGTTCGCGTTACAGCCTGAGGGCCATGGTGGACCTGGCTCTGAACTACTCGAAGGGCGAGCCTATCCCCCTGGTCCAGGTCGCGGAAAGGCAGGGGCTTTCGGAGGGATACCTGGAGCAGCTGATGACCTTCCTCCGCCGGGGCGGTCTGGTCAGGAGCGTCCGGGGCGCCCAGGGGGGATATACCTTATCCCGGGAGCCGTCGAAGATCACGGCCGGCGATGTCATTCGCTGCCTGGAGGGACCCCTAAGTCCCACCGACTGCGTCAACGAAGACGACCCCGAGCACTGTTCCCGGGCCGATACCTGCGTCACCCGGATACTCTGGGAGCGGGTGAGGGAGGCAGTGGCTGAGGTCCTCGACCAGACCACCCTGGAGGACCTGTGCCGGGAGACCGAAAGGGTTCGCAGGTCCCGTGAGACCCTGAATTACGAGATTTAAAAACTTTTGCATACGAGAAAGCCGGAAGAGTCAAAGCCTTTTCCGGTATTGTTTTATATCCAAACCGCTAGACCATCAGCGAAGCGAGGGGATTGCCAGGGAGGATCGGCCGGGAGGACGATAAGACAAGAGCCAGGTTATATCGGGGGGTGGAGGAGGTTGGAAAAAACGTTCGAACAGAACGTCATAGCCATTATCTGGGACTTCGACAAGACCCTCATCAGTGGCTACATGCAGGAGCCGATGTTTAAAAGGTACGGCATCAAGGGCAGTGATTTCTGGCGCGAACTGGATGAGATATACCACAAGTACCAGTCCGCGAACCTGAGGGTCAACCGGGAGACACTGTACCTGAACCACATCCTGACCTGCGTCCGGCAGGGGATCTTCGAGGGATTGAACAACGACCTGCTGTTTGAGTTCGGGGGTCAGCTGGAGTTCTATAACGGGATCCCGGAACTCTTCGAGGAGATAGAGATGGTCCTGATGGATCCCCGCTTTCGAAAGTACGGGATAAGCGTCGAACACTACGTGGTGAGCACCGGCCTGGCCCAGATAATCAGGGGCTCCAAGATAGCCGGTTACGTCAAAGAGATCTGGGGCTGCGAGTATATCGAAACCCCTATCAAATCCCAGCTGATTATCAAGGAGTACCCCGGCGAAGAGCCGGACAGTCTGAAGCTGATCTCCCAGATCGGGTACTCGATAGACAACACCACTAAAACCAGGGCCATCTACGAGATCAACAAGGGGGTCAAGATCCATCCCGAGATAGACATAAACTCCTCGATCGCCAAGGAGAACCGGCGGATACCGTTCGAAAACATGATCTATATCGCCGACGGGCCCAGCGACGTACCCGCTTTCTCCATCGTCAAGCATTACGGCGGGAGGACCTACGCGGTCTACCCGAGAGGCAACCGGGCCGCCTTCAAACAGGTGGACCAGCTCCGCAAAGACGACCGCATCGACGCCTACGGAGAGGCCGATTACTCCGAGGGGACCACCACCAACCTCTGGATCATCGAACAGACCTGTCAGATCGCCGAACAGATATGCCGGAAGAAAGAATACGCCATTAAAAGGAGCGCGTCCCCGCCGCCGATACACCTTAATGATTAAAAGAGGATCGAGGGACGCTTGAGGTTTGCCAAACGAGGTGGAAAAGTGTTATAAAAAACTAGTGGGCCCAAACGAAAAGGGAGGGAAACCGGTGGAGGAACTGGTTCGTTTCGGGGTTTCAATCAACCCTCACCTGCTGGAGCAGTTTGACAAGGTTATCCGGAGCAAGGGCTATCCCAGCCGTTCGGAAGCGCTCCGCGACCTGATCCGCGACCACCTGGTGGAGTACAAATGGGAGAGCGACGAGGGTGAGGTGGTAGGCACCATCACCCTGATTTACGACCACCACACCAACAACCTGTTGCCGCTCCTCAACGACCTGCAGCACGATTACCACCCGCTGGTGCAGTCCACCATGCACATCCACCTCGATCACCACAACTGCATGGAGGTTCTGATAGTCAAAGGTCCCGCCCAGCTGGCGCGGGAAATCGCCGAGCGGCTTATCAGCATGAAAGGGGTAAAACACGGCAAGCTGACCATCACCTCCACCGGGGAGGACCTGAGGTAGCGGCGGTATCAGAGCCGGCGATGTCAAACCGGCGAAAGCAATACGACCGGGCTTCAGCCTGAGGAAGCTGTCGGGCTGGGGCCCGGTTTTTTAAGCCGGTGGCCATATAATGTCGATTCATTTAGGTTGATTTTACTAGACTAGCCCGGTATACTGATTAATAGTAATAGGAATAATTACTATTAACGGAGGGATTGTTCATGCGTCGTTTACCGGCGGTCAGCCTGATGATACTGCTGGCCTTCACCTTATCGATCAGCGGGTGCGTTAAAAGCGGTACACCCGTGGACAGCACACCTGAAGCGGCCAGCACCGCTGAAAAGCAGGTCAGCATCGTCACCTCGTTTTACCCCATGTACATAATGACCCTGAACATCACCCGGGATATCCCCGGGGTGAAGGTCACCAACCTGACCCGGCCGACCACCGGCTGCCTGCACGACTACCAGCTGACCCCAGAAGACATGAAAAACTTGGAGGGCGCGAGCATCTTCGTGGTTAACGGGGCGGGGATGGAGTCCTTCCTGGACAAGGCGGTCAAGCAGCAGCCCGATCTCAAGCTGGTTGAGGCCAGCCGGGGCATACCGCTGATCAGGGGGGAAGAGGAGGAAGAAGACAACCCTCACGTCTGGGTCAGCATCTCCGGCGCTATCCAGCAGGTCAGGAACATCGGGACTCAATTGGCGGCGCTGGACCAGGGACGGGCCGACCGGTACCGGGCCAACACCGAGGCCTACGTTAAAAAGTTGGAGTCACTGAGGGACCGGATGCACCAGGCGCTCGACCCCGCGAAGACCAGGGACATAGTCACCTTCCACGAGGCCTTCCCCTACTTCGCGCAGGAGTTCAAGCTGAATACCGTGGCGGTGGTCGAGCGGGAGCCGGGTTCGGAGCCCAGCGCAGCCGAACTGGCGGACACCATCGAGACGGTAAAACAGTCCCGGGTAAAGGCCCTCTTCGCCGAGCCGCAGTACCCGGCCAAGGCAGCGGATACGATAGCCCGGGAGACCGGGGCCAGGGTATACATCCTCGACCCGGCGGTTACCGGTCCACTGGACCCCGATGCTTACATCAATATCATGGAGGCCAACCTTAAAACCCTCCAGGAGGCCTTAAATTGAGCCGCAGCGGCGTCGAATAGGCAGGAGATACCCTGGGGGGCCTCCAGCCGACAGCCCCCCCTCAGGAGGGGTGTTTATTCCCGGTAGTCCGGTTAGAGGGGGACAAGGAAACACAGGATATGATAAATTATTAGCATAAACTGGTGCTGTAAAGACGAAAGACAAACCTGCCTTTTTTCAGGAGGACGCTGTGGAGAATATTTTGGCAAACAATATCAGCCCGGTCGTACAGGCCCTGATCGCCACCGGATTCACCTGGTTGATGACGGCAATGGGCGCGGGGCTGGTCTTCTTCTTCAAGTCGATCGACCGCAAGGTCCTGGACACCATGCTGGGGTTTGCGGCTGGGATAATGATAGCCGCCAGCTTCTGGTCCCTGCTGGCCCCGGCCATAGAAATGTCGGAAGCGGCGGGAAAAAACCCCTGGCTGGGTCCGGTAGTCGGATTTTTAGCGGGAGGGGTGTTCCTGAAACTGGCCGATTCACTGGTCCCCCACATTCACCCCGGGATGCCGGCGGATAAACCCGAAGGGGTGCGTACCAGCTGGAGAAGAAGCGTACTGCTGGTTACCGCCATCACCCTGCACAACATTCCCGAAGGACTGGCCGTGGGCGTGGCGTTTGGCGCGGTGGCTTCCGACCTGCCTTCAGCGACCCTGACCGGGGCCGTAGCCCTGGCCCTGGGAATCGGGCTCCAGAACTTCCCAGAGGGTGCGGCGGTCTCCATCCCCTTGCGGAGAGAGGGATTGTCACGGATAAAGAGTTTCTGGTATGGTCAGATCTCGGGCCTGGTAGAGCCCGTGGCCGGGGTCATCGGCGCCGCCGCGGTCTCCACCATGAGGAATTTACTGCCCTATGCCTTGTCCTTCGCGGCCGGGGCGATGATCTACGTGGTGGTGGAGGAGTTGATACCCGAGGCCCAGTCTTCGGGTGATTCAGACCTGGCCACCATGGGGGCGATACTTGGATTCGCCCTGATGATGATGCTCGACGTCGCGTTGGGGTAAAAAAGCAAGCGGTTAAAAAGCATACAAGAAACACTAACTCCAGGCTTATTGGGCACTGGAGTTTTATTTTTTACCTATCGGAAAGACAAGTGCGTAAGCAGGAGTCTTTATTTGCTCTCACCCGCGGCAAAAATCGGGATATTCAATAGTCTTATGTGAAAACAGTTGACAACGATTTCAAATAGTTTTAAACTCAAACTAATGGAATCTCAAGCATAATTATTTTCAAGAAAAGCCTATTTTCAAACTAAATAATTAGAATGGCTTAACAAACAGAAGCGCCGCATACCAGAAGTTAATTAAACAAAGAGGTGAAAGTTGTGAGTTTGGTAATCGTTGGAGGACACGACCGGATGCATGACGAGTATAAGGACATCTGCTGCCGGAGAGGACATTCCGCCAAGGTCTATACCCAGATGCCTCCCCGGTTCGAAAAGGCGCTGGGGAGTCCTGATGGCATAATCCTCTTTACCAGTACCGTGTCTCATCAGATGATCCGTATCGCCGTAAAGGAGGCCAAACGCAAAAGAATTCCGCTGCTGAGGTGCCACAGCAGCAGCGGGACCTCTTTGGAGGGTCTGCTTTATGAAATGGAGAGGAAAAAAGGCTTGGGGCAATAAGCCCCCGGAGAACTACATAATAACAAAGCAAGGAGGGTACAGCATGATCGCCAAGAGCCTTAATGACAAGAACCTCAGTCAGATGAAGCCCGGTCAAAAATCCCGCGTGGTCAAGGTCACCGGGGGTGGGCAGATCAAGAGGAGGATCATGGAGATGGGTCTGGTCCCGGGGGTGGAGATAGAGATGGAGCGCTACGCGCCGCTGGGTGACCCGATAGAGGTCAAAATGACCGGGCAGCACCTGTCGCTCAGGATGGAGGAAGCCGAAAGAGTCGTCGTCGAGTAAGGGGGAGAATCATGGATAAGAGAATCACCATAGCCCTGGCCGGCAACCCCAATTCGGGGAAAACCACGATCTTCAACAACCTGTCTGGGGCCAGGCAGCACGTGGGCAACTACCCGGGGGTGACGGTGGAAAAGAAAGAAGGCCGGTTAAGCTACCAGGGCTATGAGATAAAGGTGATAGACCTGCCTGGAACTTACAGCCTTACAGCCTATTCGCCGGACGAGGTGGTGGCTCGGAACACCATCGTCCAGGAGCGGCCGGACGTGATTGTCAACATCGTGGACGCAACCAACCTGCAGCGAAACCTCAACCTGACCGCCCAGTTGAAAGAACTGGGGGTACCGCTGGTCGTGGCGCTGAACATGGCGGACATGACGGATTCCCAGGGGATTAAGATCGATTATCGGTTATTATCAGCCCTGCTGGGGGCCCCGGTGGTCCGCGTGGTAGGTACGAAAAACCTGGGAACCCAGGAAATACTGGACGCTGTGCTGGGCATAGCGCAGGGCGACATAAAACTGACCGAGAAGCCGCTGAGATACAGCCAGGAAATCGAGGAGGAGATAGCGGCTGTCCAGTCCCTGGTGCCGGACCGGGTCGCCAAAGACGAAAAACTGGGGTATATCAATTATCCCGGTGCCACCCGTGATGAGGCAGAAAAACGGACCGCAGCCCACACCCGGTGGCTGGCGGTCAAACTGCTGGAAAACGACCGGGAGGTGCTGCAGAACTTAAATGCCCTCCCGGAATCCAAGGCGATAATGGCCCAGGTCGAGAAAAGCCGCCGTCACCTGGCGGGTATACTCGGGGACGACCCCGAGGCCGCCATCGTCGACGGAAGGCACGCTTACGCGCGGGGGATCAGCCAGGAGGTGCTGACCTATACCCGGGATCTGGGGCCGTCAATTACTGAAAAAATTGACCGGGTCCTCCTGAACCGGGCCCTGGGCCTGCCGATCTTTCTGGGGGCCATGTGGCTGGTGTTCCAGATCACGTTTACCCTGGGCGGTCCACCCATGGAATGGATAGACGCGGGATTCGGGTGGTTGGGGGACCTTCTGAACGAAAATATGGCGGAGGGACTGCTGAAGTCGCTGCTGGTGGACGGCATCATCGGCGGGGTCGGCGGGGTCCTGGTGTTTCTGCCCAATATCCTGCTGCTGTTTCTGGCCATCGCCTTCCTGGAGGACTCGGGGTACATGGCCCGGGCGGCCTTTGTGATGGACCGGATAATGCACCGGCTGGGACTGCACGGCAAGTCGTTCATACCCCTGATGCTGGGCTTCGGGTGCTCCATCCCCGCGATGATGGCCACCCGGACCCTGGAGAACGAGCGCGACCGGCTGACCACCATGCTGGTGGCGCCCCTGATGAGCTGCGGGGCGCGGCTTCCCGTGTACACCCTGCTGATAGCCGCCTTCTTCAGTCCCGGCATGGCGGGCAACGTATTGTTCTCCATCTACCTGATAGGAATCTTACTGGCGATCATCATGGCCAAGGTCTTCCGCACCTGGCTCCTCCCGGGAGAGTCCGAACCGTTTGTGATGGAGCTGCCGGCGTATCGCCTGCCCACCCTGAAAAGCATGGTGCTGCATATGTGGGAGCGGTCCTGGCTGTACCTGAAAAAAGCTGGAACCATCATCCTGTCCATCTCTGTCATCATGTGGATGCTGTTCACCTTTCCGCAGGTGGACGCCCAGGGCAACCCGTTCGAAGACCCCTCGGTTCAGATGGAGCAGAGCTACGCCGGGCGGATCGGCCAGTTTATCGAACCGGTGCTCAATCCCCTGGGCTTCGACTGGAAGACCAGCGTCGCCCTGGTGGCCGGGTTTACCGCCAAGGAAGTGGTGGTAAGCACCCTGGGCACCCTCTACAGCATAGAGCTGGAGGAAGACGAGGGCGAAGCGGCTGATGAAGCCGTCCCGCCCGATAGTGAAACGGGCGAAGAAGCTGTTTCAGAGAAAGTCGAGGGGGAATCAGGCCCAGAAAAAGAAGAGGCCGATTCCGTGAGTTCCTTTGCTGATAGGGCTCGGGAACAGTCGGGCTTCACCCCGCTGACCGCTTACGTGCTGATGCTGTTCACCCTCATCTACGTGCCCTGTATGGCGTCGGTGGCGGTGATGCGGCGGGAGACCAACGGCTGGAAGTGGCCGCTGTTCATGATCGGTTATACCCTGGTCCTGGCCTGGGTGGTCAGCTTCGCGGCCTACCAGGGCGGGCTGCTGCTGGGGATAGGGGTCTAGCTTAAAGGCAACGAACATAAAGGCTCTCGGGGCTCCGGCATCACGGGACTCAGTTCCCGTGGCGCCGGGGTCGAAGGGAGCAGGGAGGTGAAATACCTTATGGATAATATAGTGGTGGGGCTGATCCTGGTCGCGGTGGCGGCCTACCTGGCGCTCAGGGTGTACCGGATCTTTTCGAATAAGGGCGGCGGCTGCTCCTGCGGCTGCAGTGAATGCGACAGCGGGTGCGAAGAAGAAAAGCGGCAGTCGCCTTGAAAGGCTAAACGGGCGATCTTGACGAAAGCGGATATCGAGCATGAGTTTTTTTAACTGGATCAAATCAAAAGGGGTGCATGCACTATACCATGACGCGATAGACTGCATGGTTGCCGCGCTGGACGCCAGGGACCCCTACAGTTGCCTGCACTCCAGAAGAGTGGCGGACATGTCGGAAGAACTGGCCCGGGGCATAGGGATTAGGGGAATGGAACTGGAGCGGATACACATTGCCGCTCATCTGCACGATATCGGCAAGATAGGAGTACCCGACGATATACTGCGTAAAACCGGGAAGCTGTCAGCCTCGGAAATGGAAAGCATGCGCATGCACCCGGTGATCGGGTTCGATATATTGATCAAACTGCGGCATCTGGGAGATATAGCGGAAATCGTTCTTCACCACCACGAAAGGTGGGACGGGAAGGGGTATCCCCATGGACTCAGCGGGGAAGAAATACCCCTGGGCTCACGCATCATCGCGGTGGCCGATTCCATTGACGCTATGACCTCACATCGGCCTTATCGTAGAGCGTTGTCCTGGGAAGACTGCGTGGAAGAATTGACCGTCAACCAGGGGATAATGTACGAGCCTAAGGTGGTGGAGGCCGCTTTAAAACTGTGGTATGGCGGCAGAAAGGCGGCCGTTTGACTTATCCGTTTTTTATTCCAGCAGAACTAAGGAGGATTTTAAATTGATCGGGCGATTCGCAAGACCGTCCCGCCTCAGACAGGTGCTCACGCTAAAAGAATTCTACACCACGTCTCTGGGCGGCCTGTTGATATTGATAAGCTATATATCAAGCAAAACCGGGGCATATGCTTATCTCCCAGAGGTAACAGCGATAGCCGCCGTTGTGCTGCTCGGCGGACCTATCGTTTGGGGAGCGCTGCAGGGTCTGTGGGC
The DNA here is from genome assembly GCA_013178275.1 of Bacillota bacterium. GTDB lineage: Bacteria > Bacillota > Ch66 > Ch66 > Ch109 > Ch109. The sequence continues at coordinate 12,359 of JABLWZ010000033.1, forward strand.
GCGCCAGAGCAATGTGGACGAACTGGTCAGCCTGGCTATCGTCGCGTCGGTCGCGGTCGGTGAGTACTTGTCGGCCGCGGTGGTGGCGTTCATCATGGTGCTGGGTTCACTGCTGGAAAAGGCCACTTCACTGCGGGCACATTCGGCTATACAGGCGCTGGTTAAGTTGAAGCCTGAACAGGCCGTGATTTTACGAGGCGATTCCGAGGTGACCGTGCCGGTAAATCAGGTGTCGCCGGGCGACCTGGTGCTGATTCGTTCAGGTGAACGCGTCCCGGTGGACGGGACAGTGGTTCGGGGGGAGGCGTCGCTCAACCAGTCATCCCTCACCGGCGAATCGATGCCGGTAGACAAAAAGCAGGGGGAGCAGGTGTACTCGGGGACGCTGCTTTACTCCGGCATGCTGGTGATCCGAGCGGAGAAAACCGGGGAGGCATCCTCCCTGGGAAGGCTGATCAAGATGGTACGGGAAGCCGAGAGCATCAGGGCGCCGATACTGAGGACCGCCGACCGCTACGCCCGTTACTTTACACCGTTGATAATCGGGCTGAGCCTAGCGGTCTATCTTTTCACCGGGGAAACCTACCGCGCGATTACCGTGCTTATCGTGGGATGCCCCTGCGCTTTCATCCTGGCGGCGCCCACCGCCATAACCGCGGCGCTCGGCAGCGCAGCCCGCAGGGGGGTGCTGATCAAGGGCGGCGCACTGCTGGAGGAACTGGGACGGGTTGACGCGGTGGCGTTTGACAAAACCGGGACCATCACCACCGGCAGCCCGGTGGTGATAGAGGTGGCAGCCTTGAATGATTACCATCAAACCCAGGTCCTGGCACTGGCGGCCTCGGCGGAGAAGTACTCCGAGCACCCGCTCGCCCGGGCCATCGTCAAGGCGGCCCGGGACAGCGGAATAGATGTACGCGAACCGGAGCGTTTCCACACGATTGCCGGCAGGGGCATCGAGGCCCAGGTGGGAGGCAGCGTTGTCTTTGTGGGCTCATCGGATGATAAGGACGATACCTCGTCTGCCGGAACGTGCCTGGTCGTGACCCTTGACGGCCAGCCGATCGGGCGGCTGCTGATCGAAGATGAGGTGCGGAAAAGCGCGCCGGCGGCAGTATCGGACCTTAATAACCTGGGGATCAGAAAAGCCGTCCTGCTGACCGGTGACAACTGGCGGACGGCCGCGAAAGCGGCCGAGGCGGTCGGCATCAAAGATTTCCGCGCCTCGATGCTGCCCGAGCAGAAGCTGCTTTTTATAAGGGAGGTGCAGCAGCAGGGCTACAAGCTGGCCATGGTGGGGGACGGGATCAACGACGCGCCCTCCCTGGCGGCCGCCGATATCGGCATCGCTATGGGGGCGATGGGGACCGAGGTGGCTATCGAGGCGTCAGACATCGCCCTGATGAGTGACGATCTGGATAGAATACCTTTCGCCCTGCGGCTGGGCCGAGCCACCCTCAATACCATCAACTTCAACATAGCATTCGCGGTGGCCTTCAACCTGCTGGCTGCTGTCGTATCCGGCATGGGTCATCTGACCCCGATTATGGGGGCGATGGTGCACAACCTAGGCTCCTTGTTTGTGGTGGGCAACTCGGCCCGGCTGCTCGGAAAAAAGGTATAGGGAAGAAGCAGAGGGTACGGTTTTTCAGGAGTATATAGGCACAGGCCATTATCTGATAATGTTATTGACAATAAAAACCAATAGTTTTATTATCAAACTAAAAGAATTTCGAGAGTCTTAATTCTTAAATCAAATTTAAACTGAATTATTCGGTTGGAGGGGCTTGATGTACCGGAAATTAATATATGTTATGGTTCTAATCCCAGCTCTCATTCTTGCTGGGATTGTATGCACATGGGGAGCTGATACATCCAACCCGGGCGATAATTTGGATGAAAGAGGAACTGGGACTGTCGAAAATATTGATGAAGTATACTTGACTGGACGGGTGTTGGAGATCATCAAAGAAGAGCCCGAGGGTGACCCGATTAACCCGGACAACAAAAACAGTTTCATCAAGCAGAAAATAGTAGTACAGTTGCTGGACCCCCCTTACCAGTATCAAACGGTGATCATCGAGAATCACGCCTACCCTCCGAACCAACTGCAGGGGATTTATCTCCGCGAGGGGGACAAGGTAATCGTGTACGGAAACCGGGCCGCTGATGGCAAGCTGAACGACGTGAATGTCCAGGACCTGGCGAGGGACAACACGGTGATTCTGCTGGCGGTCGTTTTTGTCGCGGTACTGGTTATATTCGGGAGGTTGCGTGGTATCGCGGCCCTGCTCAGCCTTGCGTCGATGGGCCTGCTGATTTGGTATTGGCTGCTCCCGTCGATTCTTAACGGCGGCAGCCCCCTGAAGGGCGGGGCGGTGGTGTGTATACTGGTTTCATTGTTCAGTATTCCTTTAATCTGTGGGTTCAACCGAAAGTCGTTGTGCGCGATTATCGGCACGATAGCGGGAGTGACTATCGCCGGACTGCTGGCGTATTTTTCAGGGGTGCATACCCGCATCGTCGGTGTGGAGTTTGAATACTCCAACTTCCTGACCTCTCTTCCAAAACCCTTCAATCTCAACCTGCAGGGGATATACTTCGCGGGGGTGCTGATCGGATGCCTGGGGGCGGTGATGGACACTGGAATATCAGTGGCTTCCGCTATCCAGGAATTCGTAGCGCTTGATCCCCAATTGTCCCGGGGCAAACTCTGGAAAACCGGAATGAATGTGGGCCGGGATGTTATGAGCATGATGTCCAGCACCCTGATCCTGGCGTATGTCGGTGGAGCGATCCCTCTGCTGCTGCTTATGATGGGCTATGAAACCCCTTTTCTAAAAATCTTCAACTCCGATATGATTGTCAGCGAGATAATAAGGTCACTGGCGGGCTCGATCGGTCTCAGCCTGTCCATCCCGATCACTGCGCTGACGGGCGCGCTGCTGCTGGGCGCTCCTAAACCCCAAAAAAGCCGGAGGGCAAGAAGTGGTTGATGCCGATCAGTACATTAAGAACCTGGAAGCGGCTCATTTACTGCGAGAACCGGTAATTAAAGAAGCGATTAGACAACTGCAGCTCACTCCCGGGAGCTGCGGTCTGGACGTGGGATGCGGCATTGGACTGTATACCCTGCTGCTGGCGGAGGAAGTGGGCCCGGCTGGAAAAGTTACCGGGCTGGACACTGACCCGCGTTTAATAGAGTACGCGGAACGATTGGCGGTAGAATCGGGCCTGACCGAGAGATTATCGTTCATCAATGGAGACGCTGCAGAGCTTCCGTTTGCCGACAACACCTTTGCCTGGGCTGGCAGCATGGACTGTATCGGGTATATGCCCCACGAGCCGGTCCCTCTGCTGAGAGAGCTGGCCCGGGTGGTTAAACCGGGAGGAACGGTATTCCTGCTTATATGGTCCTCGCAGAAGCTGCTCCCAGGATACCCGATGCTGGAGGCCAGGCTGAACGCTACTCCATCCGGAATAGCTCCTTTCGACCAAACCATGAATCCAGAGGATCATTTTATGCGAGCTTTAGGTTGGTTTCGCCAGGCCGGCCTGATGGAACCGATTGCCAGGACTTTTGTTCGAGATATTATCCCTCCCCTGGACCTCGGGACACTGAAGGCCTTGACCGAGCTGCTGCAGATGCGCTGGGGGGGTGCCGGGGCAGAGGTCGCAAGGGAAGACTGGATGACTTATCGTCGGCTGGTTGATCCGGCTTCACCTGAAATCATCCTAAACCCGCTTGATTACTACGCGTTTTTTACCTACTCGTTGTTTTGCGGCAGATGTTGAAGAGGCCGCAGTTAAAAGATAATCATCGGGTTATATTAAACGGCATACCGCACGGTGCGTTATTTATCTGATTATGTAGCAATAACAAGAATATATTAATATTGATTTTACGATGGACAAATGCTATTTTAGACAAAACGACTGCTTTTCAAAAAAGGAGGGAGTTAAAAGATGAAAGGTGATACCGCGCTTATCGAGACCCTGAATTCGCTTCTAGCGGACGAGCTGTCAGCCATCAACCAGTACATAGTGCACTCGGAGATGTGCGCCAACTGGGGCTACGGGAAACTCCACGACCACTTCGAGAAACGGGCTATCGACGAGATGAAGCACGCCGAGACGCTGATCGGGAGGATACTGTTCCTGGAGGGGCGCCCGATCGTGAGCGAACTCAAGCCGATCTACATCGGCGGCGAGATACCCGACCAGCTGGAAAACGACCGGAAGGCCGAGGAGGGGGCGATCGCGGCTTACAACGCGGCGATCAAGCTCGCGGGGGAGGTTGGTGATTTCGCCACCCGGGAGGTCCTGGAGCATATTCTGAACGACGAGGACCGCCATATGGACGGGATCGAGGAACTGCTGGACCAGATCTCGCACATGACCCTTCCCATCTTCCTGACCACCAAGGTGGGGTGATAACGGTTATCGAGGTTTAAAAGGCCTCCATCGCGGCAGGAGCCCGGCGGAGGCCTTTTTCTTTCGGTGGGTGCATCTCAAAACCCGGGATCAGATCACAAAACCGCCGTTGGGGCTGATGACCTGGCCGGTGATGAAATCGGCCTCGCTGGAGGCGAGGTAGTAGATGCAGGAGGCGATCTCCCGGGCCGCGCCTATCCTCAGCAGGGGGGTGGCCTGTTCGAGGTCGGCCAGTTCTTCCAGGGTAAGAGTATTTATCATATCAGTGGCGACGACCCCCGGGGCGACACAGTTGACCTGGATATTGGAGGGCCCGAGTTCCTTGGCCAGCGCCTTGGTCAGGCCGATCACCCCGGCCTTGGCCGCCGAGTAGTGGACCTCGCAGGAGGCCCCTACCATCCCCCAGATTGAGGAGACGTTGATTATCTTACCGCTCTTCTGCTTCAGCATCAGCGGGAGGACGCTCTGGCAGCAGTTGAATACCCCCTTCAGGTTTACCCCCATGACCTGGTCCCACTCGTCCTCGGTGATGCCGCCAAAGAGGCTGTAACGCGAAAGCCCCGCGTTGTTGACCAGCACGTCGAGGCCGCCGAAAGCGCCGAGGCAGTGATCCACCATCTGGTCGATCCGCGCCCGGTCGGTCACGTCGGCCTGGAACACCGCCACCGACCCACCGGGCCCCTGCAGTTCATCCCGCAGGCGAAGCGCCTCGGCCTCCGAGGTGTGGTAGTTGAGGAGAACGTTCCAGCCCCTGGCGCAGAATACCTCCGCCGTGGCTTTCCCGATGCCCCGGGCGGCGCCGGTGATGATGACCGTCTTTTTGTCCCGCATACCCATCGCACCCTTCCCAGCTTAAGCCAGATACTCCAATTATATAAAAAAAATCCGCGAATTAAAAACTGCCGACCGATAAGAGGCTGATATTTTTCAGGGAATTTTCTTCCCAATAACCAGTAACACAAAAAAATAAAAAAATACCACCGAGGTGGAGGATTTTTATTCGAGACGTCGAACAACTATTCGATAACACGAAAATATAAAAAAGTAGCACCAAGGCCTGATGGTCCAGGAATTGATCCTAAACCCCATATCTTCGAGCTGTTTGGTCCTAAAGGCTTCAGGGTGGCCCAAGGACAGCAGCCTATGGGTAAGGTGTGAAAATGCCTTGCCTCCCGTGTTTGGAAAGAAGATTGAGTAATAATACTAGATCTCTGGATAGAGCCTCCTTCTTTATCTGCGAGAAGCAGTATTGCTCGGTATTCTTTCCCCAATTAACCAAATGACTCACACCATAAACCATGAAAGAACAGTGAAAGGGGGAAGAGAAGCAGTCCGTTAGAAACAGATAGAAGAGGGAGGGTTGTTTCAGGATGTCTACAAAGGCGGATTCTAAACCAATCATCAGCGTCACCCCGGACTGCAAGGGGTGCGACCACTGCACCGAGATATGCCCGACCCGGGCCATCCAGGGGCAGTTGGGAGAAAGGCATCATATCGATTATAAGAACTGCGTGAACTGCGGCCAGTGCTTGATTAACTGTCCTTTCGGGGCGATAGCGGACATGACCATGGTGAACCAAGTCAAGGAAGCCCTGCAGGACCCCAACAAGTACGTGGTTTCTCAGTGTGCTCCGGCGGTAAGGGCCGCCTTGGGCGAAGAGTTCGGCATGCCGGTCGGGACCCTGGTCAAGGGAAAGATGTTTGCCGCGTTGAGGAAACTGGGGGTTAAGCAGGTTTATGACACCGAGTTCACCGCTGACCTGACCATCATGGAGGAAGGCACCGAGCTTATCGAGAGGATACTGCACGGCAAGGGGCCGCTGCCCCAGTTCACCTCCTGCTGTCCCGCCTGGATCAAGTACGCGGAAGACCACTACCCCAAGTTTTTCCCCTACCTTTCCAGCGCCAAGTCTCCCCAGCAGATGTTTGGGGAGTTTCAGCAGGTGCGGGGTTTCGAGGCGGTTAGAGACGCCACCATCGATATCAAGGGGACCCCGGTCAGGGTGGCGATCGTGCACGGGCTGAAGAACGTTGAGCCGTTGATAAACGACGTGATGAATGGACGCAGCAGGTACCACTTCATAGAAGTGATGAACTGCCCGGGAGGCTGCGTCAACGGCGGGGGGCAGCCGATCCGTCATGACCTTGCGATATAGAGGGGTGATAAGATGAACGCCATCAAAGAAGTAAAGGAAATTTCCCGCCGCCAGTTCCTAAAAGGAATCGGCGTCTTGGCTGGAACCGCTGTAATCGGTTCGGTACTGCTCAAGTTCGGCAAGATCGTTTACGCGAGAAGTGATGAATACATAAAGCTGCGGGCCGCCGCGCTCTACCAGAACGACGCCGGCATGCCCATCCGCAAGTCGCACGAGAACCCCGAGATCAAAGCCATCTACGCGGAGTTCCTCGAAAAACCCCTCTCCGAAAAATCGGAACACCTGCTGCACACTCACTATGTCGACCGTTATATCCAATTAGCGGGTTAGAGGGGGGATAAGAAATGAGTAATACTAAGCCAAAAGCAATGATCCTGAAACACAACCGTTCGACCCGGATCATGCACTGGGTGCATCTGGTCTCGTTCGTGATTCTGCTGGTGACCGGCATCGGTTTTTACTTCCACATCGACTGGATAAACGCGGCTTTCATGGGGCCGGCCAACGCCTCGCTGGTCCACCGGGTGATGGCGGTGGTATTCACCGTTATACCGCTGTTCTACATCCTGACCAACTGGGGCAGTTTCGCCAGGTTTATCGACACCATCTCCAGCATCGGCAAGGATGACATCAAGTGGCTGACCATAATGGGAGGGTATATTCCTTTCCTCAAGGGAGACGTACCGCCGCAGGACAAGTACACGCCGGCCAGAAGGTCCTGGGCTGGATTATCATCATCGGCTGCTTCCTGTTCATCATGACCGGTTATCCCATGTGGTTCTTCCGCCACTCCATGCCTTCGTCGCTGCACAACCTCTGCTACAATATCCACGACTGGGACGCACTGATCCTGGGTCTGGCGGTGCTGGGACACTTCTTCCTGGCGGCGATCTATCCGGCGTCCAGGAAAGAATTTTCTTCGATGATGACCAACGGCTTGGTGGACGCGGAATACACCTCGCACCACAACGGCAAGTGGTATAAAGAGCTGAACGACGACCAGGCGGACGCGGGTTTACAGCATTAGGTATATCCCTCTATACCTAATTACCCACTACATTCTTTTGGGCGGACCTCGACAAGTCCGCTCCCTTTTTTATCTGCCACTTTTTTTCCTTCTGTGGCACAGAAAGTCAAAAATGTGTTATTATATTAACGGTGGCACCACCGATGCATTTAGTGGCACAGAAAAGGGTTTACATATATTTCTTTTTCATAGGAGGTGAGTTTTCTTTAGGAGGTCACATGGTGACTTATTGGATTTATATTTTATAGCTATTCCCTTGATAAGGAGCTGATGATTATGCACATGGCGGATGCACTGATTTCACCCGTGGTCGGCGGGACCATGTGGGCTGCCGCCGCGGGAGTCGCGGCCTATACGATTAAGAAGACCCAGAACGACATGGACGAAAAGAAGATACCCCTGATGGGGGTGATGGGGGCGTTCGTGTTCGCCGCCCAGATGATAAACTTCTCCATCCCCGGCACCGGTTCCAGCGGTCACCTCGGTGGCGGCATGCTGCTGGCCGCGATCCTCGGGCCCTACGCCGGGTTCCTCACCATGGCGGCCATCCTGACGATCCAGTGCCTGTTCTTCGCCGACGGCGGGCTGCTGGCGTTGGGGTGCAATATAATCAATATGGGCTTTTTCACCTGCTTTGTCGCCTATCCACTCATCTATAAACGGATTTTGGCCCGGGGATACTCGCAGAACCGTATCTTCGGGGCATCCGTGCTGTCGGCGATAATCGGCCTGCAGCTCGGAGCCTTTGGGGTGGTGCTGGAGACCCTGCTTTCGAGCAAGACCGAGCTGCCCTTCGGGACCTTCGTTTCACTGATGCAGCCGATCCATCTCGGGATCGGAATAGTCGAGGGATTGGTCACCGCGGCGGTGCTCGCGTTCATCTGGAAGGCGCGCCCCGAGCTGCTGGAAAAGGCGGCTTCCGGCCAGGCTCTGGGCGGCATCTCCACCCGCAGGGTGGTTACCGGGCTCGCGATCGCCGCGATACTGGTAGGCGGTCTGCTGTCCTGGTTCGCTTCCGCCAACCCCGACGGCCTGGAGTGGTCCATGGCCAGGACCTCCGGGCAGGAGGAACTGGAGGCCCCGGAAGGGATCCATCAGACATTCTCCGATATCCAGGAACGGCTGGCTTTTCTGCCTGATTACAGTTTTAAGGCTTCTGAAAGCGAGCCGGAACCGGGTGCCGCTGAGGCAGAGGCGGTAGAAGAGGAGGCCTGGCCGGCGGTGAGCGGGGGAACCAGCGTCTCCGGACTGGTCGGAGGAGCCATGACCCTGGCGCTGGCGGCGTTCACCGGGTGGGCGGTCAGCCTGGCCAAGAAAAGGAAAAAGAATGCTCACGCCTGATCCCGTCGCTCAAGGTATAATAGGGTTATAAACCCCAAACGAAGCGAGCAGTAGAATGTCGAGCATAATCAACTCAATGTACAACCTAAGACAGATGGAGGACCTGGCCCGGATGGAGACGGCTCTCCACCGGGTCCATCCCCTGGCGAAGCTGCTGACCACAATCGCTTACCTGGTTGTGGTTGTTTCCTTTGATCGCTACGAGGTCACGGCCCTGCTGCCGCTCGTCTTCTACCCGGTCCTGGTGCTGGTTCTGGCGGACATACCCGCCTGGCCTATTATCAAAAAGGTGCTACTGGTGCAGCCCCTGATCATCGGGATCGGGATACTCAATCCCTGGTTTGACCACCAGGTGATCGAGGTGGGCGGGATGCTGCTGTCGAAGGGGTGGCTGACCTTTATCTCCATACTTCTAAAGGGGAGTCTGACGGTTGCTGCGGCCTTTTTGCTGATTGCCACCACCGGCATGGACGGGGTCGCGCGGGCCTTGAGGATGCTGAGGGCACCGCGGCTGTTCGTGCTGCAGCTGCTGCTGACCTACCGCTACATCTCGGTGCTGATGGAGGAGGTGGCCCGCACCCTTCGGGCCTATTCCCTCCGTTCCCCGAAGGGCAACGGGATTCAACGCCCGGCCTGGGGGCCGCTGGTGGGTCAGCTGATACTGCGGACCTTCGACCGGGCCGAGCGGGTGTACCAGGCCATGTGCCTGAGGGGGTTCACAGGGGAGTACCGCACGGGACGCCAGCGGGGGCTAGACCTGAGCGATACAGCCTATACAGCCGTCTGGGTGGTTTTTTTCATCCTGGCCCGGGTATATAATATTCCTGTCCTGATCGGATTACTGCTGACCGGAGGGTTAAGATGAGCCATCACATCATCGAGGCCCGGGATCTGCACTTCGCCTATCCCGATGGGCACCAAGCGATAAACGGCATTTCCTTCCGCATCCTTCATGGCGAGTCGGTGGGAATAATCGGCGCCAACGGCGCGGGTAAGTCAACCCTGCTGATGCTGCTGATGGGGGTCCTGTTGCCTTCCGCGGGGGAGGTACGGGTGGGGGATATGGTGGTGACCAGGAAGACCCTGCCCCTGGTCCGCCAGAGGCTGGGGATGGTGTTTCAGGACCCCGACGACCAGCTCTTTATGACCACCGTGTATGATGATGTGGCCTTCGGGCCCCGCAACTACCGGCTGGACGAGGATGAGGTGGAGCGGAGGGTGATGATGGCACTGGAGATGGTGGGCATCCCTCACCTCAAGGACCGGGCCCCCTTCAAGCTCTCGGGCGGCGAGAAGCGCTCGGCCGCCATCGCCTCGGTGCTCTCCATGCAGCCCGATATCCTGCTGATGGATGAACCGACCTCATCCCTAGACCCCAAGTCCCGACGGATGCTGATGCGGCAGCTCGAGGGGTTCGAGCACACCAAGATCATAACCAGCCACGACCTGGACATGGTCTATGAGCTGTGTGAGCGGATCATCCTGGTAAAAGACGGGACGGTGGTCTCCGACGGTCCCGCGGCTGAGATACTGGTCAACGCCGGGCTGATGGACTCGTGCGGCCTGGAGGTCCCCCGGTCGATCCAGGGCTGCCCGGTCTGCGGAGGAAAAAGGTGAACATACAGATTTAGAACCCGACTTGACCAAAAAGGTCACCACATTAGACCTTTAGATGTTTAAGCAATGCGGTAACATCACTTGGATTCGTTGTTTGATCAGTAGTGAAAGGCCCTTTATAGAAATCACACCGATCAGGATCGGTGCAAGCTTTCTGATGAACTTCTTGATGCTAATCCCCATCATCGCCTCGATGTATCTGATGACGGCAAGAGCCGCAAATACGACCGTCAGGTGAGCGTCAATCGAATCGCGTTTGTGATGGAATATCGGCCCGGCTTTCAAGTCTGATTTTGATATTCGGAACGACTTTTCAACCTGGAAAAGCTGATGGTACGCGTCGATCACTTCCTGTGCGGGAATACGCAGATCGGTAACGTAGCCCTTGACTCCCTGCCTTACGACGAGCCTCCTCGACCAATGCGACATTGATTTCGCGTTTGTCGCCCTTGATCATCAGGAAGCGGTTCGTTTGATGTCCGCTTTCTTCTCCACGATCTTCTGCGCTTTCGCGACGGTCTTCTCGATGTTTGAAATATCCAATCATATACTCAAACGCCCTTATAGTAAAGGCTGGAGGTAACCACATTTTCAGGTCGCGTTTTTAGAAAATGGCTTAATATCAGCGTTTTGACCATGTCTATTCTCAAAAAACATGATGAGCGGTCAAGTCAGGAGATACTGGTCAACGCCGGGCTGATGGACTCGTGCGGCCTGGAGGTCCCCCGGTCGATCCAGGGCTCCCGGTCTGCGGAGGAAAAAGGTGAACATACAGATTTAGAACGAATATTCAACAAACAGAAGGAATATTCATTCCGATGCAGAATTACCATATTCAGGCAATTGGTTTCCCCTTGCCGGCAGGTGAGGGGATTGATTTGTGCGCGCACGCGCGCGCCTGACGGTGGCGGGTTGGCTAAAAAAATAATGGGGGAGGGCATTAAGTGAATCAGGAGGCGCTGAAAAAGGGGTACGTCCAGGTGTATACCGGCAACAGCAAGGGGAAGACCACGGCCGCACTGGGCCTGGCCTTTCGGGCGATGGGGCGGGGGTTCAAGACCTACATCGGCCAGTTTATGAAGGGGCAGCACTACGCCGAGCTGGATTCAGCCCGTATGTGCCAGCCGTACATCACCATCGAGCAGTTCGGCAAGGACACCTTTATCCGGGTCCAGAACCCTCCGCTGGAAGAGGATGTGAAGATGGCGCAGGACGGTCTGGCCAAGCTCAAAAAAGCCATGCACTCTGGAGATTATGAGATAATAGTTTTCGATGAGATAAACACCGCCCACTACTTTAACCTGATCTCCACCGAGGATATGCTGGAGGTCATAAGAACCAAGCCCGACGGAGTCGAAGTGGTGTTCACCGGCCGCTGCGCGCCGCCCGAGATTATCGAGGCGGCGGACCTGGTGACCGAAATGGTCGAGATAAAGCACTACTACCAGCAGGGCGTCCCGGCCCGCGACGGGGTTGAGCGTTAAACCCATCGGCTGCTAAAGCATACCAGGGCTCTCGCCAGCGAGAGCCCTGGTTGTACTTACTTTAAATCATCCCGGGTACAGCGGCGTCACCCGGGATGATCTATTGTGCGCCTGGCGGCCGGCAGTGTAAAAGAAAAAGTGCTCCCCGGTTTTAAAACACTTTCAGCCCAGATGCGGCCGTCATGGTACTCGACAATCTCCTTTGAAATGGCCAGGCCCAGGCCCGTGCCTCCCATTGACTTGCCTTCGGCGGCTGCACCCTTATAGTAGCGGTCGAATAGATAAGGCAATTCTTCCGGGGAGATGCCGGCGCCGGTATCCGTTATACTGACCAGTGCTGCGAAACCGCCGGCGGCTGTCCCGGCACCGGTGCGGGAGGACCGCGGGACATCGGCCTGGACGGTTTCGCAGCCGACGGTAATCGTCCCGCCCGGCGGCGTGTGCTTGATCGCGTTGTAGATCAGGTTGGCGAAAACCCGTTCAATCTGGTCCGGGTCAACCTCCACGAACATTTCCGGGAGACCGGGTTCCCGGGGTTCCGGAGTGTTTAAAATGAAGTCGAGACCGGCGTCCTGGACGTCTACCCGGTACTTGTCGAACAACTGGGAAACCATGTCGCTGACCGCTACCCGGCACAGATTGAATTTAACCCGGCGTGATTCCAGCTGGGACAGTTCGAACAGGTCCTGAATCAGCCGGTTGATTTTCAGGACCCGATTGTAGATCAGGTGGAGGTATTCGTTTTGCTCCTCCGGCTTACTGATCACCTGGTCCAGCATGGCCTTGACGTATCCCTGTACGGTGCTCAGAGGAGTCCTTAGGTCGTGGGAGATGTTGGTCAGCAGGTGGGTGCGGGATTTCTCCATCCGCAGCAGTTCTTCCTCGGCCTTTATCCGCTCCGTGATGTCCCGCGCAATCCCTTCGACAGCCACCGGCCGTCCCCGGTCATCGACAACGACTGTGCTGCGCTGCTCAATGAAGACCGCGCTTCCATCCTCGCGTAAAATCTGCTGGTATTGGCCAATGCCCGGATGGGTATTGCCGGAGTCCGGAAAAGCCGGGTTTTCCAAGCCAGGGACCAGCTTCAGCCCATCGGCCCGCCCGGCGTAAAAATCGTCTGGAGTGTACCCGGTGATGGCCAGGGCGGCGGGACTCACGTAATCGAAGCCGGGCGTCGGAACCAGCCGGTAGCGGTAGATCAGGTCCGGGGAGTTTTCCGCCAGCATCCGCAGGCGGGTCTCGCTAACGGTCAGGCTGGTCCGGATTCGCTGGTAATAGGCGAGGAGGATGCCGATGGACAGAAGAAACGTCATAGCGCCGGCGGTCAGGTAGCCCCAGGGAGCGAGCCACTCCACATTCCTTAACAACGGATAGTTGCCCAGGTGCAGCCCGGTCAGGACAAAAGCCCATCCGGTAATACGCTGTCCGGTGACCTCAATATTCCCGGCTCTGAGAAAAGCCAACCCGGTCCAGAAATAGATAACCAACACTCCCAGTGCGATTGGGAGCAAAACGAGGGTCAGAGGGATTGTGAAAAGAGCTGCCAGCACAATCCAGCCAACACATAGCCAAACCCAGACGGTCCACGGTTTTGGCAGCTTTTTCCCGATAAAATTGATGGCTCCCCAACCGAGAAAGAAGCCTCCGATAAGGCAGCCCAACTGGTTCATAATAAGAAAAAAAGCGGTCTGGTGTCCCTGAAAAATAGCCAGATCAAAGGAGAGTTTCAGCACCCAGCCGTAACAGCCGATCCCCCACAGGATCAAAAAGCGCCTGCGGTCGTGGGCGTAGAGGTACGAAAAGACGAGAGCCATGACCGCCTGGATAGTTATCTGGGCGGATATGGTAGGCGCATACCAGGTTAAGGTATTATCCATCGTACCCCCTTCTTCCGGTCAATACCGGTGCCGGCCCGGAGTCAATGGAGCTTGGTCAGGTGTCCCGTTGAACTTGTAGCCCAGTCCCTTGACGGTCAGGATGTATCGAGGGCGGGAAGGGTCCGGTTCGATCTTTTTGCGCAGGTTGCTGATGTGTACCGGCACCACTTTCGAGTCGATCGGACTGCTTTCGTTCCAGACCAACTGGTAAATCTGTTCGGCATTGAATATCCGGTTGGGGTTCTGCGACAGAAGGGCCAGGATCTGAAACTCCCGGGCGGAGAGAATGACGTTCGCTCCCTGGGATCTGACGGTATAAAAGTCCAGGTGGATCTCCAGACCCGGGTATTCCAGCAGCTGGTTCTGGCCCGGGCCGCCCACCCGGGCGCGGCGCAGGTGGGCCCTGACCCGGGCCGTCAGTTCCGCCGGGTCAAAGGGCTTGGTCATGTAATCGTCCCCGCCGATTTCCAGCCCCAATACCTTATCGAGACTCTGGTCCTTGCAGCTCAAAAAAATGATCGGGGCGGTCGAGCGGGTCCGCAGTTTTTGGCAGACCTCATAGCCGTCCAGGTCCGGCAGAACGATGTCCAGGATGATAAGCTCCGGTCTGTGGATATGGGACAACTCCAGGGCCTGCTTGCCGGTACCGGCGACCAGAACCTGATACCCCTCCCGGATCAGGTAGAGACGGATAAGATCCGATATTTCTTTTTCTTCGTCGACGACCAGAATTCTTTCCCCGGCCATGAGTGTTACTGATACACCCTTCCCTATTTGGAATGTCTTTAATTTGTTTTAAGTTCTCTTTAAGTTGCCTTAAAGTTGAGGTGTTAGAATTATATAATAACGTTTTCCAACTGAAGAACCCCAGGGGAATTTTGGATTTTTTTAGACCGGTTAACTTAGATTATATCAGAAAAAAGTCTACAGCAACCTGGAGGATTCCCCCGGCAATCGCAGCGACGGCTCGGAATCGAACAGAGGGGTTAATCACACCATTTTTAGGGAGGTACACGATGAAGATGAAAAGGAAACCACTGGCCTTAATGCTGTCTCTGGCATTTCTGGCGGTTATGATGATGCCCGCAGGGCTGGGCCCGGGCCCTGCTGATGCCGCGGAGCACCCCCTCTTTTTAGACCCCTATTTCTCACTATCTCCCACTGAATACCATCCGTACCAATCCATAACAGTGAGCTTCAATTTTCAATCTCGTCACTCGGGCAGCTTTAATCTATACATGTGCGAGGACGCAGACCTCACCCACGATTATTTCAAAGGCGACCCCTATTTAGCAACCAAAAACTGCGACATCGACCTGCGCGACGGTATCTATTCCGGAGCCTGGACCGTACAGGCTCCGGCCCAGCCGGGGAACTACATGTTCGTCGTGCTGGGGCCAAAGACATATGAAGGTGCTGTAGTACCGGATCTGGAACTCGATTTCGTTACCTTCATCGTCAACCCCTACGAAACCCGGCTGGACTGCCCGGGGACCGCCCAGCCGGGAGGCAACGTCACCGTGAGCTGGGAGAACGCTTCCATACATTACGGGGCCTGGATCGGCTTCTACGACCAGGACGCCCCGGACAACCAGCCCCGGCAGAAGGTAAACCTCAACAACCTGCCCGGCAACCAGTGGACGGTCACGACCCCCAATACCCCGGGACAGTATTCCTTCAGAATCTTTCAGGATGCCCAGTACATAAAAACCGGCAGCCAGGACCTGGTGGTTGCCCATAATGCACCCACCATCACCGTGACGCCGGCGGCGGAGGTGCGCCAGGGGGAGGACATCACCGTGAGCTGGAGCAACGGCCCTCCCTTTAACAACAACGGGCACCTGGACATCTACCACCAGGGCGAGTACTACCGTCGGATCACCAGCGGGATCAGCACATCCCAGGAGATACAGGTCAAGATGGGCTGGAACATGCCCCCCGGCGTCTACCACGTGCGGATGTTTACCACCGACACCGCGGGTGAAGATGTGCTGCTGGGGGTCAGCAACGGCTTCGCGGTGGTTCCATCGTCAGCGGCGACCACCACCAGCAGCGCCCCGCCGGGCGGCGGTTATACAGCCAGTATCGCCGTTTACGAGGCGGAGGTGCGCCAGGGGGAGGACATCATCATTAGCTGGAGCAACGGCCCTCCCTACGACAACAACGGGCACCTGGACATCTACCGCCAGGACCAGTACTATAGACAGATCACCAGCGGGGTCAGCACGTCACAGGAGATACAGGTCATGATGGGCTGGAACATGCCGCCGGGGATGTACCATGTTAGGATGTACAGCGGTACCGGTGAACTGCTGGGGGTCAGCAACAGCTTCGTTGTAATCCCCTCCGCGGGAGGCCAGTCCGCCAGCGCCGGAGGCAGCGGGGGAGGCTCTGCCGCCGGCAGCGGCGGCATATCCCTGCAGGTGGGCAGCGGAACGATGACCGTGGGCGGGGCCAGCCAGGAGATCGACCCCGGGCAGGGAACCGCGCCGGTGATCGTGGAAGGCCGTACCTTCGTACCCATCCGGGCCATCGTGGAGGCCATGGGCGGGACCATGGGGTGGAACGGTGCCGAGCGGAAGGTCACCATCGACTACCAGGGAACTACCATCGAACTGTGGATAGACCGGAGCGCCGCCCGGGTCAACGGACAGGAAAAGGCCGTGGACGGGGCTCCCTTTGTCTCGCCGACCGGCCGCACCATGCTGCCGCTGCGCTTCGTGATCGAGAACCTGGGCGCGGAGGTGCAGTGGGACGGGGCTGACCAGCGGATAACCGTCACTCCCAGCGGCCGGACGCCTTCGACCACCACCCCGCCGGCAGTCGTCACCCCGCCGGCGGTCGTCACTCCACCGGCCACGGCGGCCGATTTTACCGGCACCTGGGAGATGACCGTCGGTGGAGAAGCCGGGCACAATCTGGTGCTTAATCAGAGCGGCAGCAGCGTCACCGGCTACTGGGGGTACGACGAGGAATCGGGCAACGATTTCAGGGGCACGGTCAGCGGCAGCACCCTGAGCGGGAAGTTCTACACCACCAACCCGGACACCGAATGGGATTTTGTAATCACCATGGCGGCCGGAGGCCAGAGCTTCGACGGGACCAATTATTACAGCAACCCGCCGGACGCCGTGCACGGCGTGAGAGTCGGATCTCCAGCCACTCCCGCCGGTAGCTCCCTGTCGCCGGGGAGTTCGGCCACTGGTCAGGCGGCCGACGGCCCGGTGGATTTCACCGGCGACTGGAAGATTAACAACATCAATCAGGCCGTCATGACCCTGGATCAGAACGGCAGCCAGGTTACGGGGAATTTCAGGCTGGCCTCATCTGACGGGAATCAGGGTGTGCTGTATATCACCGGGACGGTGACCGGCCGGGTATTGAATGGAAAAATGAATATACCTTACGCAGGTTCCGGGCCGCTCCCCCCCAGTTCGGGAGTAGCGTTCACTGTGACCCTGGCGGCCGACGGTCAGAGCTTTGCCGGCAGCGGCGATCAGGGCCAGGCAATGAACGGAGAGAAGATGTAGCCGGCGGTAAAACTCCTCTTATTAAATTAAAACTACTATGGGAGGTAAACGAAGATGAAAAGGAAGTTGAGACTCTTTTTGCTGGTGTTGGCATTGGCCGTGTTCCTGCTGTCCCTGGGGTCGGCCGCCAGCGCTGCGACCATGGTCCTGCAGGTCGGGAATCCCTCGATGACCGTTGACGGGGCCGCCAAGGAGATCGATCCCGGGCAGGGAACCGCCCCGGTGATTGTCGACGACCGGACCTTCGTGCCTATCCGGGCCATCGTGGAGACCATGGGCGGGACCATGGGCTGGGAGGCGGTGGAGAAGAAGGTGACCATAGACTACCAGGGCACCACGGTTGAACTGTGGATCGGGAACGAAGAGGCCAAAATCAACGGTCAGCAAAAGATCCTGGAGGTTGTACCGTTCGTCTCGGCAACCGGCCGCACCATGCTGCCCCTGCGCTTCGTGATCGAGAACCTGGGTGCGCAGGTGGCCTGGGACGGGGCCAGCAAGCGGATCACCATCACCTACGGTGAGGGAGACGGGGCCCAGGTGGCGAATTTTTCGGGCACCTGGATGCTGGGCAACGGCTGCCCCATGGCGCTGACCCAGAGCGGCAGCCAGGTCAGCGGCACCTATGACCAGGGTTCGTGGATGGTCAGCGGGACGGTGACCGGGAACGTGCTGGAAGCCAATTACTATAACGGCACTGACACGGTCCGCTTCCACGTGACCATGGCCGCCGACGGAAAGAGCTTTGACGGCCTCGAGTATTACAGCGATACGCCGGCCGAGCTTCACGGGGACAAGGTCGAATAGATCCGGGCCTTTCTTCTGTAAAAAAACGCCCCCGCCCGGGGGCGTTTTCTTCTTGTACGCCTTATCCGGCGGAACACCTGGAAGGGCGCTTATCCGCAACTTCACGGAGAGTGCCTGACCCGCATCAATCTCATTCCGTTCAAGGTCACCAGCAGGGAGCTTCCCATGTCCGCCGCCACCGCGATCCACAGGGTCAACCAGCCGGGGATGACCAGGAGCAGGATGATCCCCTTGATCACCAGGGAGAGGGTGATGTTCTGCTTGATGGTCCGCAGTGTGCGGCGGCTGAGCTTGATGGCGTAGGGCAGCCTGGTCAGATCGTCGGCCATCAGCGCGATATCCGCGGTTTCCAGCGCGGTATCGCTTCCCGCCGTGCCCATGGCGATCCCGACCGTGGAGATGGCCATGGCCGGGGCGTCATTTACCCCGTCGCCGACCATCGCCACCTTGCCGAACCTGGTTAACAGGTCCCTGATTACCTCCACCTTGTCCTCCGGCAGCAGGTCCGCCATATACTCGTCGACCCCTACCCGGGCGGCGATGGCCGCGGCGGTCCGCTGGTTGTCACCGGTCAGCATGACCACCCTTTTGATCCCCGCCTGTTTAAGCTTCTTCACGGTTGGCTGGCTTCCCGTACGGGTAACATCCGCCACGGCGATGATTCCCAGCAGGGTCTCCCCATTCCCCAGGACCATGACCGTCTTCCCCTCGTTCTGAAGCTCCTCGATGGTCTTTTCCACCCTGGTCAGGGAGACCCCCACCTGGTTAAAGTAACGCACGTTGCCGATGTGATAAGCCCGGCCGCCGACCTCTCCCCGGGCTCCCAGCCCGAAGACCGCCTCGAAACCGGTAACCGGAAGGATCTGGTGTCCCTGGCTTTTAGCATAGTTCACGATAGCCTCCGCCAGCGGGTGCTCGGAGCGCGACTCGATGGCCGCCGCGGTGGAGAGGATATCCTCGATGCTGAAGCCGTTCAGCGGCACCACGTCGGTCACCCGCGGGCGTCCCTCGGTCAGGGTCCCGGTCTTATCGAAGGCCACCACAGAAAGCGATCCAGCCTCCTCCAGATAGGCACCGCCCTTTATCAGTACCCCGTTGCGGGCCGCGCTGCCGATCGCGGAGACGATGGAGACCGGGGTGGAGATGACCAGGGCGCAGGGGCAGGCCACCAGCAGCATGGCCAGCGCCTCGTAAAACCAGTGGTCGAAGGGCTGGTTGAATACCAGCCAGGGGACTATCGCGACCAGGGCTGCGGCAAAAAGCACCAGGGGGGTATAGTACCTGGCGAACCGGTCCACGAACTGCTGGGAGGGGGCCCTCTGCCCCTGCGCCTCCTCGACCAGTTCGATGATGCGGGCGATGGTGTTGTCCTTCGAGAGCCTCGTAACCTCTATCTCCAGTGACCCCCGTTCGTTGATGGTCCCGGCGAAAACCTCGTCGCCAGGCTGTTTCTCCACCGGGATGGATTCGCCGGTGATCGGCGCCTGGTTTACCGTCGAGGCCCCCCCGATAACCCGGCCGTCCATGGGGATCCTCTCTCCCGGACGGGCGATGATGGTGTCGCCGATCCGGATCTCCTCGACCGGGAGCATCAGTTGAAGACCGTTCCGCTGCACCAGCGCCTGGTTGGGGGTCAGTTCCATCAGCGACCGGATGGAGTTCCTGGTCTTGTCCAGGGTATACGCCTGCAGGGCGTTTCCCAGAGAAAAAAGGAAAACCACCACCGCGCCCTCCTCGTACTGCCCGATGGCCACCGCCCCGACCGCGGCGACGGTCATCAGGGCGTTCATATCCAGCTCACGCGCGTTGATCAGCATCGACAGCCCGTTCCTGGCCGGCAGGAAGCCGCCCAGCACTATCGCCGCCGCAAAGATAAGGTGGGTGATGGAGTCCGTGACACCCAGGTACTCCAGGATGGCCGCCAGGAGAATCACCGCCCCCGATACCACGGTGGGCAGGGTGTATCTGTTGAATGACCAGAGGGGAGCCGGGGCCGCGGCGGGGCGGGGAGAGTCCTCCGACTGCCCGGCGTATCCCAACTCCCGGATCGCGCCGACGATCTCGCTGACCGGACCGCTGTGGGTTACCTCCATCCGGGCGGCCCCGAAGTTTATCCGGACGTCCTTGACTCCTGGAACCATACGGACCCTTTTCTCCAGCTTGGCGGCACAGTCCATGCAGTCCATCCCTCCGATGCGGATGGTGGAAGACCTGGTTTTCTCGGGTGCCTTTGCCCCGGCGGCCTCCTCCTTCGCGCTGTATCCCAGGGACTGGACGCGCTCCAGCACCGGGTCCAGGCCAGTGAGGGCCGGGTCGTATTCAAGGTTGAGCCTCCCAGTTATAAAAGCCGCCGAGGCATTGACCACACCCGGCACCCGCCGCACCGCCTTCTCCAGCTTGGCCGCGCAGTCAGCGCAGTCCATGCCCGATACCTGCAAAACGCTCGTCACGGTTAAGCCGTGGCTGCCTGACACCTGTTCCATCGTTACGCCTCCCCTGCTGTAAAATATTTGATGGATGCCTCCTCTTTATTCAGTAACGTGTTCCAGGCCCTGCCCGAAAAGCTTTACTACATGGTTGTCCGCCAGGGTATAGTACAGGACCTTGCCCTCCCGGCGGAACCGGACCAGCTTGTGGGTGCGGAGGACCCTGAGCTGGTGGGAAACCGCCGACTCCGAGGCCCCGGTCACCGCCGCCAGGTCGCAGACGCAGAGTTCCTTTTTCATCAGGGCGTAAAGCAGCCTGACCCTGGTGGGATCGCCGAGGGTCTTAAAAAGCTCGGCCAGGGCCAGGGCCGTGTCTTCGCCGATCATCTGCCGGCGGACCTCCCGCACGGTTTCCTCGTGGATGCAGTTGACCTCGCAGAGATCGATCATCTCCCGGTCCATATCTCAAACCCCCCAACAGTAGTTTTAAAAACGCAGCCGGGGAAAAAACCGGCCCGTGTCCTTTTGATAAGTTGAATAATCATCTCCGTACTTTTCAAAAAGGAATTGTTCCTCTTCCCTGACCTGCAGGTTAAACAGGAGCAGGCTCTGGATAAAGGAAAACAGCATTACCGCGTTGGGAACAACCAGGATTAATGAGAACTGAAACCCCATCAAAAAAAAGAAATAGGGATTTCTGACATACCTATAAAAACCCGTAGTAACCAGATAATCGGCTGTATTGCGGTCCAGTCCTATCCGCCATGAGCTTCCCAGATTAAAACGCGCTTTCGTCATTAAAAGCAGAAAAAGCAGCCCCAGTGAAAAACCGAGCAACTGAAAAACTATACCATCCAACAGGGTTATTGTGGAAATCAGACCCCAAAATGTAAACCCGGTAATCAGGTAAATGAAGACCAGCAGGTAATAAATCATGGTCAGGTATACAGCCCGGCCAAAAAACCGCTGTATTTCATTGGGAGCGTTTTTCCCTAAAAAGTTTTCCGCCTTGCCGTACCTTCTTTTAAACCGCGAGGACATTATCCGGTCGTGAAGCAAGTAGAGCAGAGCGAGTGATAAAAACATGGTTAGTCTTATTTGCATAAGAGGCTCCTTTTCAAAACGAATGAACATATATTCATATGATACATTAAACTTCTGCTTCTGGCAAGTTTTTTCTAACCTGGAAGGGGAGGGAGGAAGATAGGCGATTCTAACACTATCGGTGTTCCTACAGAGGCCTGATGTTCCCGAAGCGCCTGGAGCCCCAGCGGTAAAACGCCATGAAGCCCCGGGACACGAGGAATGCAACGAATAAGGTGTAAAAAGTCGTGAAGGAGGTCCATCTTACGTAATCGAGCAGCTCCGTCCAGCGCTCGATCGGAAACTCGACTGCGGTCATCACAGCGGAGAAAAGGAATGCGTAAAGGATGATGCCCGCCAGTTTTTTTTCCCGGGTGACCTGGTTGTACCAGATGCACACAACCGGGAACACGAAAAAATCGAAAAGCAGGTTGCTCTGAAAGTACTGGGGCAGCAGCCGCTGGGGATACCCCAGCAGGTGATGGGAAACCGCGATATTGTCGAGGAGCAGGTCCAGCATCGATTTAAACAGGTAGACCACCACCCACTCGTTGAAGTACCGCCAGTCAACGATAAAAGCCAGGATCAGCAGGGAGATCAGGATGGTTACAGCCACTATCACGATATTTACAGTATTCAACAGGGCTTTCCTCCACGGGATTTAAGTACTTAACATAATATCCCCCGAAAGCGGCCTTTTGTTGTCTCAAGCTGTGAAAAAAACACCCAGGGGGTGTTTTTCCGATAAAAACCATGAATCATCAGCCGGAATTCACCCTCGCCCTCGCGGGGCAGACCCGGCGGCACTCCCAGCAGGAATAAACCGAATGCCCCTTCGAAACCTTGGACTGGCACACCTCGCGGCATTTTTTTTGAGCCACGCTGGGACCTCCATCCAGAGCCCCGGCGGGGCAGGCGTCCAGGCAGAGCCGGCACTTGGCGGGGCAGAGTTCCAGCGTCACCAGGGGGTCGGGTTCGATCTCCCGATCGGTCACCACGGATACCAGCAGGACCCGGTTCCCGTACTGCGGTGTGATCAGCAGGGTGTTCCTGCCGAGCACCCCGAGGCCGGCGGCCGCCGCCGCGTGGCGGTGCGATAACTCGCCCATGCCGCGCCGGTTCTCCTCGTCCCAGTAGGTGTATGGCTCGTCGGCCGGGATCGGCAGAGCGCGGCCGCCCCTGGACTCGATGAAATTGGCCAGGTCAAGGGCCAGATGGTCCATTCGCTTCAGGGTATCGATGTTAACCATGGTGTAGACGGTAAATCGGTGGCGGCTCTCCAGCGCGGCCTCGGGGAGTTTGCGGGCCATCACCACCACCGATCGGGCCGAAGGCATGAAGTCGGTCGGTTTATAGCCGTCGGGAGCGGGGGCAAACCTTTCCATCGGGGCGATTCCTACCAGGTCGGCGCCAAGCCTCCGGGCGTGTTCCTTCAATTCGGCCTTAAAACTGTTGTCCCTCTCAGTATTCATCTAGAACACCCCCCGCAAAGAATTAAAAGACTTTGTTGTAACCCATGGTAGCACAATCGGGGGTTATGTCCACCGTTACTCAGAAAATACAGCAGTTGGTAAGGTAAACGCCGACGGGGCGAAAAAGCGTTGCAGGAGGCGGTCCCTTAAGAAGGCCGGCCCTACGATGCGTCGCGGCGGACAAAGCGAAAGGAGGCGTGCAACACGCCCCCATAGAATCGAATCTGTGAATGTGGTTGACTGATTCCGAAATCGGCGTAAAAAACCTGGGGAGAGGAGTTTTAGAGCGGACGTGACCTCATGCCCTGATACTCCTGGCGGAACTGTATTGCCAGAATCTAGGTTTCCATCTGCTTGGATAGAAAGGTTGCCGCGGTTCCTGCCATCTTCACCTCGACATCTCCCAGCCGGACTCCCGGCTCCCGTGCTATGAGGATAACCGCGCCTATGGCATCACCTTCCACGATTATCGGGGCTATCACCTTGTTTAAATTGAGAAACTTCTCCGAGTCGTCTATCACCGCTATCTCGTCAAAGTACTGATCGCTCTTGTCATTCACCAGGATGGTCTTCCGCTCCTCGATCACCTTGCCCAGTACCGGGTCCAGGGTCTTGTTCAGGAACTCCTTTTTCGTCGTGCCGGAGACGGCGATGATGGTGTCGCGGTCACAGACCAGGGCGATATGGCCCAGCCCCTGATTCAGGGAATCGGTATATTCCTGGGCGAATTCGTCCAGCTCACCGATAATGGAATACTTTTTCAGGATTACTTCGCCCTCGCGGTCAACGAAAATTTCCAGCGGGTCGCCGTTCCTGATTCTCAGGGTGCGCCGAATCTCTTTTGGTATAACCACCCTTCCCAGATCGTCTATTCTCCGGATTATGCCGGTGGCTTTCATGCTGACCTTCCTTTCTAAAAGAGATTTTGATATATATTAGTATCTGGGGAATTTAAAGTATTATGCAAATCTGGTGGGATCAGATGATTTAACCAGGACAGGGTTGATATATATGGGATAGAAGACAGATTTTCGAAGCCCCGGCCCCGGGGCGCAGAAGAAAACACCGCCAAAACCAACCCTCCGGTGAGTTAAAAAAAAAGAAAAAAGCACCTGGCAAAGTATGGACCGGCAGCCAAAAATCCTTTAATCAGGGTGCCAGGACCTGTGGATACAGGTTTGCCCAGGGACAACCGGTATCCATAGGTGCCCCTTTTTAAGTAGATGGTTGGTTAGCTGATTATGGTATTATGATACTGTAACCGGCCCGGGGAAAGACCCCGGTAACTGATGAATACATCATTCGGAGGCGAGATTTACAGTGAGCAGCAGTTGTGCAACCTGTCCCAGCAACCGGCCCGGAGGCTGTTCGAGCGAGGACAAGCAGTCATGCGCCAAGCCCCTGGCAATGGAAGCCAGCGACGTGAAAAAGGTCATCGCGGTGATGAGCGGAAAGGGAGGAGTGGGCAAGTCTACGGTCACCGCTCTGCTGGCGGTGGGTTTGGCGCGGGAAGGTTTTCGGGTGGGCATCCTGGACGCAGATGTCACCGGCCCCAGCATTCCCAAAATGTTCGGCAGCCAGGGAAAGCGCCTCGATTTTAACGCCCTGGGGATGATGCCGGCGGAAACCGGCGGCGGTATCAAGATGGTTTCGATGAACCTGCTGCTGCAGAAAGAGAGCGACCCGGTGGTCTGGCGCGGGGCGATGATCGCCGGGGTGGTCAAACAGTTCTGGGAGGAGGTGGTCTGGGGTGACCTGGACTACCTGCTGGTCGACCTGCCCCCCGGTACCGGGGATGTGCCGCTGACGGTGATGCAGTCGCTTCCGGTCGCGGGCGTCGTGGTGGTCACCTCCCCCCAGGAACTGGTGCAGATGATAGTCAAGAAAGCCATCAAGATGGCGAACCTGGTTAAGATACCGGTCGTGGGCCTGGTCGAAAACTTCAGCTATGGAATCTGTCCCGACTGCGGGAAAGAGATACCCCTGTTCGGAACCGGAAAGAGTCAGGATATCGCTAAGGAGACGGGCGTCCCCCTGCTGGGGAAGATACCCCTGGACCCCAGCCTTGCGGGACAGGCGGACCAGGGGAAGTTAGAACAATTTGAGGCGGACTATATTAAATTCTTGGTCAAGTCCTTCCGGGACAGTAAAATATAATATACAGATAGAAAAAAATATCAGGGAGGGTGCGCAAATGTTTAAGGCAGAGAGCTGTGACTACTGTGGTGAGTGCCTGGGCCGCTGCTATTACCTGGACTTTGACAACGAGAGCGGGGGCAAGGAGTTCGCCAAACTGGCGGCCGGGGAAAAGGTCGACTGGCTTTACGACTGTGTGACCTGCATGGCCTGCAACGAGTACTGCCCCAAGGGAGCCAGGCCCTTCGACCTGATCCTGCAGCGGCTGGAGCAGGACGGGAACTTTACCAACCCCGAACTCCTGGTGGAAATGAGAGACCGGTTCGAGTCAAAAGGGGAGCCCAAGCCGGTGGAGCTGAAGGGCCGGGCGATTTCCCTCTGCGTCATGACCGGCAACGCGCCCTGGGCCTTCCAGGGGCAGCTGTTCGAGAACGCCACCGTTTTGAAGGGGCTGCCGTATTTCTGCAACGTACTGTTCGCCCACATGGGCAACGAGTCCATCATGCGCGACCGGCTGCAGGGGCTGGTGGACAACCTGGCCAAGACCGGGGCCAAGGAGATCGCCTTCGTCCATGAGGACTGCTACGCCGCCATCAACGACATGGCCAGGGAATACGGGATCAAGCTTCCCTTCCGCCCGGTCCACCTCTTCGAGTACCTGAGGGACTACCTGAAAGAGAACCCGGAAAAGATCAAGCAACTGAACATGAAGGTGGCCTACCAGCGGCCCTGTGCCTCCCGCCACACCCCGCCCGAGGTGGAAGCGGTGCTGAACGAGGTATTCGAGCTGATCGGGGTGGAGCGGGTAGCCCGGCAGTACGACGGGATAAACGCGCTCTGCTGCGGAGTCGAGATCGCTGGGCCGAACAAGCAGCTGTTCCCCCGAGGCAAGAACTTCGAGCCGTTCCGGGAAAAGAACATCCAGGACGCCAGGGACCACGGGGCGGAGGCCATCGTATACCTCTGTCCCATGTGCTTCAAGACCTTAAACGAGAAGGCCCGCGAAAAGGGAATGAAGAACTACATGGTCACCGACATCTGCCGCCTGGCCCTGGGAGAAGAACTGCCGGCGGACAAGCCCGAATAGAATCGATGCAGTAACCCGAAAAGACTGGTGGGATAAAACCGCCAGTCTTTTTGCGTATTAGGCTTATCTGGAGGTGTTGGCCGCGCCACCTCGGGTAATTATCGGAACGGAAAAACCGTCATTTATTACCAGCGGTTTTATATAAGAGGATTCTGTATAACCAAAAATCATGACTTATACACAGGGATTTATATCACCCGGGGTAGAACTATCTATTCCGGTGTGGAATTATCCGTATTATTCTAAGTAAGGGAGAGATGCTGCTTGAGCCGAGAAAAACTGCTGTTCATCATCACCGGGGTTGTCATCGGGGGACTGGCGGTCCTGCTGGTGGCTCTGGGCAACCCCGGCAACATGGGTTTCTGTATCGCCTGTTTTTTGAGAGACACCACCGGCGCTCTCGGGCTGCACCGGGCCGCTGCAGTTCAGTACGCGAGGCCCGAACTCATAGGCCTGGTGCTGGGGGCGGCGATTTCCGCCTTCGCCGGGAAGGAGTTCCGCAGCCGCGGCGGTTCCTCGCCCCTGGTACGGTTTGTGCTGGGCGCCTTCATGATGGTAGGGGCGCTGGTCTTCCTGGGCTGCCCGCTCAGGGACATCCTGCGCATCGGCGGCGGCGACCTGAACGCGGTCGTGGGCCTGGTCGGCTTCATCGCCGGGGTGCTTTCCGGGGTGTTTTTCCTCAAGAAGGGATTCAACCTCGGCGCGGCCAGGACTGAAAAGGGCACCGCCGCTGTAGGGGGCTACATCCTGCCGGCGGCTGTGATACTGGTGCTGATAGCCCTGGTCACCAGCTTCAGCTTCAACCCGGATGCGGGCGGTCCCCTGTTCTTCAGCAAAGAGGCACCCGGCAGCCTGCACGCCCCGCTCTTGATAGCCCTGGGGGCCGGACTGCTGGTCGGCTTCCTGTCCCAGAAGATTCGGCTCTGTCTGAGCGGCGGTTTTCGGGACTTCTTCCTCATCCGTGAGACCGGGCTTTTGATGTCTTACGGTTTTATCCTGCTCACGGTGCTGCTGCTGAACCTGTATCTCGGCAAATTCAACCTCGGCTTCGCGAACCAGCCCATCGCCCATTCCAATCACATCTTCAACTTCCTGGGGCTGTTCCTGGTCGGTCAGAGCGCGGTGCTGCTGGGCGGGTGCCCACTGCGGCAGTTGGTTCTCGGAAGTGAGGGCGATATGGACGCCGCGGTCAGTGTGCTGGGGATGATCTTCGGGGCGGCCTTCGCCCACAACCTGATGCTGGCGGCCAGCGCCAAAGGGGTGCCGTTTTTTGGCGAGGTGGCGGCGATAGTGGGGATAGTCATCGTCAGCCTGATCGGCTGGGCTTACCGGGAGGTGGATGGTTAATGCAGACGCTGGACGTGAGGGGTTTGAGCTGTCCCATCCCGGTCCTGAAGACCAAAAAAGAGGTCGACAAAGGAGCGAAAGAGCTGCATATCCTGGGCAGCGGCCGCGCACCAAAGGAGAACGTGACCAGGTACGCCAGGTCCAGCGGGTTTTCGGTGGAGCTGGTCAGCGACGACGGCGACGAGTGGGTGCTGGAGATAAAAAAATAAACAAAGGAAGACCGACACCAGGGCCCATCACCGTGTGATGGGCCCTGGTCAGGGTGTCGACAAAGAAGTAAAAAACTGCCTCTTAAACACGGCGGCGTATGTTATAACCACTCTTACCAAAAAGCCCGCCGAAAGTACAACATCGTAACTTACTTTTCATGTCTTTTGCATTAAATAAGATGCATCAGCTTTAAACATTGCTTTAAAGATATGGGGTATTTTTATACAATGTAAATTTTAAGCATTGTTTTAAGCTTCTGCATCCATCAGAGTTAAGCCGAGGGTTATATATACGTTATTTGAATTAAGTTATGGTGATATAGGTTGTCTTGCGGTCTTATTGTTCAGCGACGGCTGCCTAGTGCAGGATATGCCGCTGGGGATTCTTCTCATGCACCAGCATTCAATCAGTCCCAAATAGCGGGTGAGCCCTGCGGGGGCATAGGGTCAACTAGGTTGACCCTTTTACCAACCTGGTGATTAAGCAGCAGTAGGATGGACCAGCCAAGGCATGAGAATACACAACACCTGGTTAAACTGCGCATGCAGTGCCCGTTATGGTGCTCTGCGTCTTACTGCCCTGCGAATGCTGACTGGTAGATGAGGGGCGAGCGACAGGAGGTCGCGAGAAGGCCGAGTGCATGGATTGCATATTCGGCCTTATTACCCCATCTACCCGAAGCATGAGCAGTTGGCAGTACAGCAGGGTCGAAGACCCTTTCTCCAGCTTGGAGTATAAACAGCATCTGGCGATATAGAAAAGTATGAGCAAGGTATAATGTTCGGGTAATCCGCGT
>JABLWZ010000034.1 GCA_013178275.1 Bacillota bacterium
AAGCATCCCAGTACAGCCACTGGTGCTGTCTGCCGTAAGTTACTTAACCGAATCTTTGTGATTCTCAAAGAACAAAGAAATTACGAAATTTCAACTACTTAAGGTTGACTTTTTATAGTAGGTCTTTCACCAACCTGGTGATTAAGCAGCAGTAGGCTGGACCATCCATGGTATGGGAATACACAACACCGGGTTAAACTGCGAATGCAGTGCCGTTAGCGATAGATCGTCTTGCTGCCCTGCGAAGAATGAGCAGCAGGCAGCACAGATCGAGAGGTAAGGCGACAGAGAACCGCTAGGGCGAGGCCCAGCCATAGCCATAGATTGAATACGGTCTTGATTTATCGCATGATCTTAATGCTCAGCAACTATTCGGAAGAAGCAGTTCGTCGACAAGCTGAACTTGGCTGTCGCAATGTTCGGCACTTAACCGCTGACTTATATGCTTAGAGAAATCAAACCAGGCCTTATTAAAGTTAAGTGCCGAACGAAGGTGAGAGCCTTATTTGTACTTGCTCGCCAGTTAAATACTGTATCCCGCGTCGAATCCCTCGCGCACCGCCTCCAGCGCGGTGCGCGGGCGGCTGGCGTCCCCGACCAGGTAGACCTCGGTAAGCCGGTCCTTCAGCTCCTGGTAGAGCTGGTTTTCCGAACCGGAGCCGACCGCTATCACCACCGAGTCGGCCTCGATCAGCTCGTTCTCCCCGTTTTCGAGGTCCACCAGGACCCCGCCGGGGATGATGGCCTGCACCCGGGACGAGGTCCTGACCGTGACCCCCATGCGGGCCAGGTCCTGCAGCACGATCCAGCGGGTGGAGATACCCAGGCCCCGCCCCGCGCTCCGGTCCATCTCCAGGATGACCACCTCCTTGACCCCGCGGGTGGCCAGTTCCCTGATGGTTTCCACCGATTCCGCCTCGTTCAGCAGCAGAAAGCGGACGGTCTCGCTGTCTATGGCGCCCATCCGGGCGATGAACATTCCCAGTTCGCAGCCTACCGCCCCACCGCCGACGATCACCACCCGGCGCCCCAGCTCCACCTGCCCGCTGAGCACCTCCCAGGCCTCCACCACGTGCCCCAGCTCGATCCCGGGGATGGCTGGGGTGACCGGCAGCGCCCCGGCTGCCACCACCACGGCATCGGGGGCGAACGCCTCGACCTCCTCGACGCCGGCCGCCCGGTTCAGCTCTACCTTGACCCCCGTTATATTCAGGCTTTCAACCAGGTACTCCACCAGGTGCAGCAGCTCTCCCCGGTCGGGGACCAACCCCGCCAGCAGCAGCTGCCCTCCCAGGCGGCTGCTCTTTTCCCAGAGGGTGACGTCATGGCCTCTCGCCGCCGCCACCCGGGCGGCCTCCATCCCGGCGGCCCCGCCACCTATCACCAGCACCCGCTTGCGGGTTTCGGCCGGGGTGATCCCGGTATCCCCTTCGCGTCCCACCCGGGAATTGACCAGGCAGGTGACGGGCCGGCCCTTAAAAACCATGTCCAGGCACCCCTGGTTGCAGCCGATGCACTTTCTTATCTCGCGGAAACGCCCCTCGCTCGCCTTCCTCGGCAGCTCGGGGTCCGCCATCAGGACCCGGGCCATCCCCACCAGGTCGGCCCTTCCCTGCACCAGTATCTCCTCGGCCAGCCGGGGGTCGTTGATCCGGTTGCAGGCCGCCACCGGGACGTCGACCGCCCGCTTGATGCCCTGGGCCAGGTAGACATACGCCCCGTTCGGCACCCCCATGGTTATCTGGGGGACCCGTGATTCGTGCCAGCCGCCGGTGACGTCGAAGGCGTCCGCCCCCGCCTCCTGCAGCCGGCGGGCGAACCCCTGGATCTCCCGGTTGGTGTTGCCCCCCGGCATGAACTCGTTGCCGGTCAGGCGGACCATGACCGGGAATCCGGGTCCGACAGCGGCCCGGACCGCCTCGATCACCTCCACCCCGAACCGGGAGCGGTTCTCGAAGCTCCCTCCGTACCGGTCCTCGCGCCGGTTGGTGACCGGGGAGAAGAACTGGGAGATAAGGTACCCGGCGCTGGCTATCACCTCTACCAGGTCGTACCCGCCCTCCCTGGCCCGGATGGCCGAGGACGCGAACTGGGAGATGACCTCCTCGATGTCCTCCAGGGTCATCTCCCTAGGGACCTCCTTGCTGAACTTCGAAGGGATCGGCGAGGGGGCGATCGGCTGCCGCTTGCTGAAGATAGAGCTGGCGTAGCGGCCGGCGTGAAACAGCTGGCATCCTATCCTGGCGCCCGCCTCGTGTATGGAATCAGTCAACCGCTTATGCCCGGGGACGAGCCGGTCATGACCTATCTCGACCATACCCCAGTAAGCGGGATAGGGGTCGATGCTGCAGCCCCCGACCATCAGCAGGCCCGCGCCTCCCAGGGCCCTTTCCCGGTAAAAGTTTATCAGGCGTTCGCTGACCTCGCCGCCCTTGCAGTATCCCATGTGCATGGCCGGCATCACTATCCGGTTCTTGACCTCCAGACCCCCGATCCTGATCGGCTGAAAAAGCTTCATCCCCCGGTACCCCCTCTTTTTGATTATGTGTTTCATCCATGACCGGCCGCCTGAACTCAGCGGTTGGGGCAGCGTATCACCAGCAGGCTCAGCCCGCTGCCGCCTTCGGCCCGCACCGCCCGGTCCACCCCGGGGGGACAGACCGCCAGCTCGCCGGCGCTGATCTCTACCTCTTTCTCTTCCAGAACCATCCTCCCCCGGCCCTCCAGGGCCAGGAAAACCACCTTGACCGGGGCGGTATGCGGCGCGACGCTTTCACCCGGCTGCAGGACCAGGTTGACCAGCCGCAGGTCGGGATTGTCCACCAGGAAGCGCGACCGTCCACCGAGCGGGGTCGGCTGCGTCTCCAGGTCTTCCAGTCTGATCTTGATCATCGAATCTACCTCTTTAAGTTAAAATTCCTATACCGGATTCAGGTCGATGCCGAACTCGGAAGAGAGGCTCTTCCACCTGGCGGAGAACACCGCGCGATACCCGCCGGGGTCCGCCAGGTACCTCTCCAGCTGCGGCAGGGCGTCGGGGAAGCTCTTCCGGTAGGCCTCGCACATCCGGCTGACCGCCGTGGGGTATGGGTTCAGGTAGTCGATCAGGACCTCCTCGATCCCCGCCTGGCTGATGCCCCGGAGGAGCCGGGCCAGGGCGTAGTCGCTGTCCCCGATCCCCGGCAGCAGGGGGGCGATAAAGACCCAGGCGTCAAGCCCCGCCTTTTTCAGCTCCCGGGCCGCTTTCAGGCGGGCGCCGGGCGGGGCGGCCCCGGGTTCCAGCACCCTGATCGCAGCGTCGTTCATGCTGGTGATGGTAAAGCCTATTGAGCATCCCCGGCCGCGGCTGAGGAGGTCGATATCCCGGGTCACCAGGTCGGACTTGGTCAGCAGGTTTATCTCTATCCCGGGCTGTTCGACCAGCAGCTCCAGGCAGGACCGGGTCAGCCGGAGATCCTTCTCCAGGGGCTGGTACGGATCGGTCACCGTCCCGATGATGAGCCTCCCCCGGGGCGGCTTTCTCCCGTGCAGCTGCTTCGCCAGGGCCGCGGCCACGTTGGCCTTGGCATCGACGTAGGTACCCCAGGGCCCGGTGTGGCCGGAGAAACGCCGGGTGAAATCAGCGTAGCAGTACACACAGCTGTGCGAGCAGCCCCGGTAGGGGTTAAGACAGTAGTCGAAGCCGGGAATGCCCGTTTTCTGCATGGCCGATCTGCACTCTATCGCGTTTACCAGCATCAGTTCACGTTCCTCTTTCTATCGGGAAGTCCATCTGTTTAAAGGTTACCAGACGGACACCATCCCGGGAAGTCTGTCAGTCCCCGGTGTCTAGTCTTTATCGGTGCCGCAGAACTGCTCCAGTTCCGCGTAGCGGGGCGGGAACTCGGGTCTGGTGCGGATGCCGAAAAACGGCGTCGGTATCCTCGACACCCCCCGCTTGTGGGTGACGTCCAGCCCCCTGGCCACCCCCTCGAACCTGCTGCGGGGCATGGAAAACACCAGCTCGTCATCGCCGGTCATGGCGTACAGCCGCTCGCCCTGGGCGGGAATGATGACGTTGCACTTCTGGTTGAAGTGGGGGTAGATGAACTCCTGGGCGCAGGCGCAGCGGCCGGAAAATCGGGACTCGATGCAGCCGCCCTCCGGGTAAAGCGCCCCCTGCACCATCCTGACGATCTGGGCGGGGTTGCCGTACACCAGCACCAGGTCGGGCTCGAAGTCCACCCGGTTCAACGGGCCTATCAGCACGCTGCCGATCGAGTTCAGCGGCGCCTTGGGCTGCATGGCCTGGGTCTTCACCGCCGCCTCCAGGGTCTCGGTGAAATCGGGGTAGATGATCTCACCCCGGGCCACGTAATCGGGGTCCTCGCGGAACCCGAATATCAGCACCGACAGGGGACAGGCGAAGTCCTCCTCGGTAAACCCCATGCTCCACCCGTACCGGCGAGCCAGGTTGACCCCCTGGCAGATGTTAAGCCGGTGCTTGAAGTACTTTATCGCAGGTTTGTAGTTCGATGGGAGTTCTTTAGTTTCTGAGATCTTTACCGCAACCGGAAAGGTGTTGGGACGGATGCATCTTTCAATCACCGAGTTTAACTGGTCATTGGTCATAACACTACCTCCCAAGTTTTTATCTATAATATACCAAATATGTGTTATTTTAGGTACGTCCGGCTGCCAATAACAGCAGCCTCACCATAGCATGGTTCCCGGGTGTTGCCGGCGGTTGAAACAGAATTTTGTCGCTTTCCGCGCGGGTATACTGTTCCGAAGTGTATAAACATCATGGGATGACGCGAAAGATGCAGGAAGTGAGTTATGGGTATATGCCCGGGTTTTTTATTTGGCCTCGGAAAATCTCGATTCAGGTGACGGATTTATTTGACAAATAATATTTTTAGGATTACGATTTTTTTGAAAGTCAAACTTTTTTAGATTATTAATATTATATTCTAATATCTTATGAAGGAAGTGGGTATCTTGAAGGGCCAGCTCACCAACGAGTTGATACGGTTTATCAGCGGATTCACCTCCTGGGAGTCTTCGGTCATACGTTCCGGGGACCTCACGGTTTCCGAGGTCCACGCCATGGAGATCCTGGGCCAGTACGGAGAGATGAACATGAAAAACCTGGCTCAGAAGCTCGGGGTCACCACCGGGACCACCACCGTCACGGTTGACCGCCTGGAGAGAAAGGACTACGCCAGCCGGCACACCACCCGGGAGGACCGCCGGGTATACCTGATCAGTCTGACCGAGAAGGGCCGCGAGGCTTTTCAGGAACACCACGCCTACCACCTGGAATTGAGCGAACAGATACTGTCAACCCTATCAGAAGAAGAGGCCCTCCAGTTGATGTGGGTCCTGCAAAAGATCAACACCGAAGTGTTTTAAGGGTTGGGAAGGGATATGGACCGCAAGGAGCTGCTTAAAAACGAAATCGGTTCCCTGGACGCTCCCTGGCAGAGCGGGGCCGCCCGTCTGGAGGGTAAAGGGATGGATCTCCGGGAACGGGAGCGGCTCACCCAACGCCTGGACTACTTCCTGCTGCACAAGTACCTGGGACCGCCGATCATGGTGGCGTGCTTCGCGCTGCTGTTCTGGGGGAGCTTCGCCCTGGGGAAGCCGGTCTCGGGATACCTGGGAACCTGGTTCGAGGAACTGTCGATGTGGTTCGAGCAGTCGGTCAGCGGGTACCTGCCGCCGGTGCTGATGGGTCTGCTCTCCGACGGCATAATCCGCGGGATCGGCTCCGCCCTGGCCTTTTTTCCCCAGATGCTGCTGTTCTTCGCCTTCTATACCGTTATCACCGAGACCGGGTATGCTTCCCGCATCGCCTCCCTGATGCACCGGCCGATGGCCCGGCTCAAGATGGAGGGAAAGTCCTTCACCCCGCTGATACTCGGCTACAGCTGCAACGTGACGGCTATCATCAGCACCCGCAGCATCCCTAAAAGGATAGACCGCCTGATCATCATGCTGATCAGTTCGTTCACCCCCTGCTCCGCCCGCCTGGGTGTGATACTTTACATCGCCGCGGCCTTTTTCGCCCCGCTGACCGCGACCCTGGTCATGTCCGGACTGATCGTGCTCAGCTGGGCGGTCAGCGCCCTGGTGTCTTACCTGATTAAAAGGAAGTACATCGACAGCGGCGATGTCGGAAGTCCGGTCGAGCTTCCGCCCTACCACCTGCCGGCCGCGATGACGGTGCTGCGGGCCACCGTCTTTCGGACCCTGGACTTCCTGAACCGGATCAAGAACGTGGTCATCATCTCCTCGGTGCTGGTCTGGTTCCTGTCCACATTTCCCCTGGGTACGACCTTCGAGCACTCGCTCGCCGCCCGGATCGGCCAGCTGCTGGAACCGCTGGGGCGGTCGATGGGGTTGAACTGGCAGCTGATCGTGGCCCTGATCTTCGGGTTCTTCGCCAAGGAAACCACCCTCTCCACCCTGGGGGTCCTGTACCACGCCTCGCAGGGGTTGGGCAACCTGGGTTCCATCATGTCGCAGAGCATCAGTCCGCTGGCGGGCCTGACCTTCCTGGTGGTCTACATGTTCTACACCCCCTGCGTGGCCACCGCCACCGCCATTTACAAGGAGAGCCGCAGCTTTTTGTTTTCGACCCTGTCCATCATGGTCAGCCTGACCGTGGCCTTCGTCCTGGGCATTCTGGTGTTCAACCTGGGAAGCCTCTTCTCCTGATCCACCTGGGCGGCTGCTGGCAGCACTTGCCGCTACCGCCTCCCCCCGGCCCGTGTTACCATGGAACCATCAATTGGAACAAAGGGGTAGACCCATGAAGCGTCTTACTTATTTCCTGCTTCTCATCCTGCTGCTGTTCGCAATCATCCCTGGATGCGGCTCCCCCCCGACAGCTCCCCTGGAGGGCCCCCTCTCCCCTGCCGGACCGCCGTCCCCCAAGGTATCTCAGCCGGGCGCGGCCTCCACCGGGGTGGTGACAGCGGAGGTGCTGAACGTCTACCGCAGCCCGGACCCCGGTTCGGAGGTGGTGACCCAGGCTATCTACAACCAGCCGGTGGAACTGATACAGGACCTGGGCCATTGGTCTCGGGTGAGGGTGGTGGACGGGTACCTCGGGTGGGTGGTTTCGGATTCTATCAGCCATGACGTCTCCAGCCTCCGGCCCCCGGGCGCGGACCGCCGGGCAGTGGTTCTGGCCAAAACCCAGGACGTCTACGCCTCGCCCGACACCAGCGGGGTACACGGCCAAAGGCTGCTGGAGGCGGTGATGGGGACCGAACTCTACGCAGTGGGCCAGGATGGCGACTGGTACCGGGTGTCCCTGCCGGGCGACCGGACCGGCTGGGTGAGGGCCGGCGGGGTGAGTCTTCTGCCACCCGGGGCGGCCATCCCCAGGACAGATGCCGAAGGATTCATCAAGGCCCTGGAGGGTTTTCTGGATACCCCCTATCTCTGGGGCGGTGTCTCCGTCCGGGGGATAGACTGCTCGGGACTGACCTACATCTGCAGCCGGGTCAGCGGGGTGGAGCTGCCCCGGGACGCCGACCAGCAGTACGGGCGCGGGACGCCGGTGGCAGGGGGGCTGGAGGGACTTCGGCGGGGAGACCTGGTCTTCTTCCGCCACACGGAAGAAAGCGGGCCTATCACCCACGCGGGGGTCTACCTGGACGGCGGCCGATTTATCCACGCCAGCGGTATCGACCGGAAGGTAACCGTCAGCCGCCTGGACCAGGGTTATTATTCCAAGCGGCTGGTCGGTGCGAGGCGAATATTCTAAACTTATTCTCCAGGATACTTTACAATCTTTTACAGGATATTCTATATTACTTGATAGTAAGTCATTGCCTTAACCTGGACCGGTCTGAGATAATCAAGGAATAAGGCGGTGTGAAATCAGATTACCGGAGGTCGCCATGACGGTAAGAATAATCACCGACAGCACTGCGTACATCGACGAACCCACCCTGCAGAGACTGGGCATCACCGTGGTCCCCCTGAGTGTCAGCTTCCCGGATGAGTCTTTTAAAGAAAACTGCATCAGCAACGAGCAGTTCTATCTTAAGATGGATGCCAGCCCCACGATCCCCACCTCGTCCCAGCCCGCCCAGGGAGAGCTGTACGCGGCCTTCGCCGAGGCGGTATCCCAGGGCTGCGAGGTGCTGGCGGTTTTCATCTCCTCCAAACTGAGCGGTACTTACACCACCGCGCTGAGCGCCAAGAAGATGGTGCTCCAGAAATACCCGCAAGCCCGGATCGAGATCATCGATTCACTTATCACAACCATGTCCATGGGGGTGCCGGTTATAGAGACCGCTCGTCGAGCGGCGGAAGGCCGGCCGCTCGATGAGCTGGTCGATTTCGCCAGTACGATGCTGAAAAACTCCAATATCTATTTTATGCCCCGGACCCTGGAGTACCTCAGAAAAGGCGGGAGGATCGGGAGGGCGGCAGCCTTCGTCGGCTCCCTGCTCAACATGAGACCGATCCTCTATTTCGAGGAAGGCTGGATAACCCTGTTCGAGAAGGTGCGGGGTAACCGGGCCTCGATCGAGCGCCTGCTCGGCCTGGTGGATAAGGCCGCCAAGGAACGCGGGCTCAGGCACGTCGTCGTCCACCATGTCTCAGCCGAAAAGAGCGGACAGGAACTGGCCCAGCAGATCAAAGAAAAGCACGGGATAGAGGCGCCGGTGCTGTCGATCGGCCCGGTGATCGGCCTGCACGTAGGCCCGGGCACTATCGGTATAGTAATCATCACTAAAGAATAACCGCCCCTAAAGGGCTCAAAAATCTTAAGCGGCGCGGCCGGGCCTCTGCCTGGCGTGCGCCGCCGGCGTTTATGCGGTTCTTATTTGAAAACCCCGCCCCGGATGTGACGGGTGTCAGAAACGTTGTAGAAGGTCCCCGGGTCGATCTGGTTCAGCAGTTCCAGCGCCAGCTTCAGGTCCTTCCGTTTTAAGTAGACGTACATCACCTGCCGCTCACCGCTCTGTCCCTGGCCGTTGACGCAGGTGACCCCGAACCCTGCCTCCCGGAACCTGGTTATAAACTCGTCCTGGCAGTCGCAGTAGGGAAAAATCTGCAGCGACAGGTATCCGATAGCTATTTTGCTTTCGAGTACACTGCCCAGGTAGTTGCCGGTCGCAAATCCCCCCGCGTAGGCGATGACCTTGAAGATGTCGTTCAACCCTCCCTGCAGCACCTGCCCCAACGCGAGGATGAATATGGACACCTCCACGAAGCCGATCACCGCGGCGTAAAGCTTTTTTCCGCGGGTCAGCATCAGTATCCGTATCACGTCCAGCGACATGTCGGTGACCCGGGCGAAGTAGATGAACAGGTAGGTAAATATCAGCGGATAACTGGCCAGGATGACAATCCCCTCCCCCGTTTTGGAAAATACACAACTATTATATACGATATCGGGTAATTTTTTTTTGGTTTTTAATGGACCTCCCGGCTGCCCAAACGAGTTGACTTTTAGCCGTTCTCTCTATAGTATTTAACCTGGATGAATTTTTCGACAAAATATGTAAATTTGTGACCCCCGGGATGACTCCAAAAAACCAAGCGGAGGAGATTAAGAATGGCAGTCAAGCTTATCACCGACAGTACGGCGTACATCGAGGCGGCTGACCTGGAGCGGCTGGATATCACCGTGGTTCCGCTCAGTGTCAATTTTCCCGATGTTTCGTTCCGGGAAAACGAGGTCAACAACGAGTACTTCTACCACAAGATGGCGGAAAGCCGTTCCATCCCCACCTCCTCCCAGCCTTCCCAGGGAGAGATACTGCACGCCTTTGAAAAGGTGGTAAGCCGGGGCGACAAGGTGCTGGCGATTTTTCTCTCCTCCCACATGAGCGGGACTTACAGCACGGCCCTGGGCGCCAGGAAGATGCTCCTGGAGAAGTACCCGCAGGCCGTGATCGAGGTTATGGACTCACGCAGCAACAGCATGGCCCTGGGCCTGCCCGTGCTGGAGGCCGCCCGGGCGGCGCAGGCCGGCCGGCCGCTCTCCGCCCTGGTGGAGATGGCTGCCCGGATGATAAAAAACATGAACTTCTATTTCGTCCCGGAGACCCTGGACTACCTGCGAAAGGGTGGAAGGATCGGCGGCGCGACGGCTTTTATCGGTTCCCTCCTCCACATGAAGCCGATCCTCTTCGTGGAACAGGGCCGGGTCGCCCTGCTGGAACGGGTCCGGGGGTCCCGGGCCGGCGTCGAGCGCCTGCTGGCGATCCTGGACAAGGCTTACAACCGGCATGGGCTCAGGCACGTGGTGGTCCACCACATCAACGCCCCGGAAAAGGGCCAGGAGATGGCCTGGCAGATCATGAGCCGCTACGGCATCGAGGCGTCGATCTGCAACATCGGTCCGGTGATAGGGCTGCACGTGGGCCCGGGCACGGTCGGGCTGGTCTTCTGCACCGAGTCGTAGGGGTAAATCATCACAATTTCTCCGCAGGGCTCACCCACTCTATTTGGGGCTGATTGAATGCTGGTGCACGAGAAGCACGTAAAGCATTTCAGTTGTCTACAGTCTAAATCATATCAGCTTTTCGAGGTGCGGTATGGTCTTCTTCTGGGGTTCGATCCTCATCTTCGTCGCGGTCTACGTCCTGATAATCATCGAGAAGTTCCACCGGTCGATAGTGGCCCTGCTGGGCGCGGTGCTGGCGGTGACGCTGGGGGTGCTCAACCAGTCGCAGGCGATCCAGGCGGTGGACTTCAACACCATCGGGCTCCTGATCGGGATGATGATAATAGTGGGGATAACCCGGCGCAGCGGCGTCTTCGAGTACCTGGCGGTCAGGGCGGCCCGGTTGGCTGGCGGCCGGCCGCTGCTGATAATGGCGTACCTGGCCACGGTGACCGCCGTGCTCTCGGCCTTCCTGGACAACGTCACCACCGTGCTGCTGATCGTCCCGGTCACCTTCACCATCACCGACCGCCTGGGGGTCAACCCGATCCCCTTCCTGATCGCGCAGATATTCGCCGCCAACATCGGGGGGACCGCCACCCTGATCGGCGACCCGCCCAACATCATGATCGGCAGCGCCACCGGGCTGGGGTTCATGGACTTCGTCCGCAACCTGACCCTGCCGGTCATACTCATCCACCTGATCACCATCGGCATCCTGGTCTTCCTCTACCGGAACCAGCTGGACACCACGGAGTCCAATCAGAGATACCTGCTGGAGCTGAACGAACTCGAATGCATCAAGGACTGGGCCCTGCTCAAGAGGTCGCTGGCGGTGCTGTCCTTAACCATCCTGGGATTCCTGCTGCACCAGGCCCTGCACCTGGAGTCGGCCACTATCGCCCTCCTGGGGGCCGCGCTGCTGATGCTGGTCAACACGGAAGACCCGGAAGACACCCTGCTGACGGTCGACTGGCCGACCATCTTCTTCTTCGTCGGTCTCTTCATCATCGTCGGCGGCCTAAAGGCCAACGGGGTGATAGACAGTATCGCCCGCAAGTCTCTCGCGGTCACGGGATCGGGCCTTCTGGGCACCGGGATGCTGGTCCTCTGGCTCTCCGCCATCTCCTCGGCCATCGTGGACAACATCCCATTCGTCGCCGCCATGATCCCGCTGCTCAATACCCTGGGAGAGCTGACCCACCTCCCGCTGGAGTCCCTCTGGTGGGCGCTTTCGCTGGGGGCCTGCCTGGGCGGCAACGGCACCCTGATCGGGGCCTCCGCCAACGTGATCGTGGCCGGGGTGGCGGAGCGTTACGGCAGCCCGATCCGGTTCGTGGACTACCTGAAGACCGCCTTCCCGTTGATGCTGGTATCGATAGCGGTATCCAGCGCCTACCTGTACCTCTTCTTCTGGAGGTAAACCCCGCGCCTATCTTCCTGGCCATCGACGATGAAAAGGGTCCACAACGGCCCGCCGCTGCGATATACTAGAGGGTAGTGCGGGGAGGGTAGGCCGATGATTATCGTGGGGATAACCGGGGGAACGGGTTCGGGAAAAACCACGCTGGCGCGGGAACTGGCAGGCAGGCTGGGGGAAGACCGGATAACGGTGGTCAGCCAGGACTCCTACTTCACAGACCAGTCGCACCTGCCGCGGGAGGAGTTCGAGAAGATAAACTTCGACCATCCCAGCGCCTTCGACAACCATCTACTGCTCGAACACCTGAAGGCCCTGCGCCAGGGGCTCCCGATCCAGATGCCGGTGTTCGATTTCGCCGGCTACCGCCGGCTGCCCGAGCCGCTGACCGTCTATCCCCGGGAGATCGTACTGGTGGAAGGGATAATGATCCTGGTCAACGAACAGCTGCGGCAGCTGATCGACGTCAAGATCTTCCTGGACGCCGACGCCGACGTCAGGGCGTTGCGGCGGGTCATGCGGGACCTGAAGGAACGCGGCCAGAGCCTGGAGAGCATCTACCAGCGCTACCTGGCCACGGTCAAGCCGATGCACGACATCTTCGTCGAGCCCTTTAAGAAGTACGCCGACCTGATCATCCCCGACGAGATGCAGAAGGAGTCGGCGGCCTCTCTGCT
Organism: Bacillota bacterium; assembly: GCA_013178275.1. Lineage (GTDB taxonomy): Bacteria > Bacillota > Ch66 > Ch66 > Ch109 > Ch109. The sequence goes on from JABLWZ010000034.1 coordinate 12,497, forward strand.
GGCGTCGTTCCTGGAGTGCCAGCTCGCGAGGGCCTGATCCCACGCCCTCTAGGCTTTCAACCAGCCGTTGCCGCGGGCGGTTTTTTCCAGTTCCTCCAAAGCCCGCGACCTGACCCGGGCCTGGTTTTTAAGCTCGTTGACCCTCGATTCGATCAACGAGGGAAAATCGATCTCATCCAGAATTTCCGCCAGGATCTGCCTCTGCTCCCGGCTGAGGTATCCTTCCCCATCTGCTTTAAGCAGACATTCAGCCGCCTTCAGCGCCCCGCCGCTGACCCGGTTTTGCTCCGGGACCGGTTTAAGGCGGGCCTTTTCGTCCGGCTCCGAGAAGTCAAAGATGATCGGGTTCATATAGAGATGCTCCCTTCCTCGTGATTATCATTAGCTGCATTGGTTTATTGTTGTTTATCCGATGGTTTTTTAAACCGGAGAAAACCCGCATCAGATGCGGGTTTGGTGGACAGCTGCTGTTATCGGGCTGACGCCTACCTGACTTCCATGGTCCAGCCGAAGATGTCCTCCGCCTCCCCGCTCTGGATCCCGGTTATGGCGTTGTATATCCGGGCGGACAGCTCCCCGATCCGGCCGTCGTTGATCTGGATTATCCGGCCCCCCCAGTTGAGTTCGCCGATCGGCGAGATCACCGCCGCGGTCCCGGTGCCGAACGCCTCGTCCAGGGTGCCTTTGGCGTGGGCGTCGTACAGCTCCTGGATATCGATCTTCCGCTCGGTGATCGGCACCCCCCAGTGCTTGAGCAGCGCGATGGTGGAATCGCGGGTGATGCCGGGGAGGATGCTCCCTTCCAGCGAGGGGGTCACTACCTCCCCGTTGATCTTGAAGAAGACGTTCATGGTGCCGACCTCTTCGATGTACTTGCGGTCGACCCCGTCCAGCCACAGGACCTGGGTGTATCCCTTCTGCTTGGCCTCGACCTGGGCCTTGAGGCTGGCGGCGTAGTTGCCCGATGTCTTCGCGTAGCCGACCCCGCCCTTGACCGTGCGGACGTAGGTGGGTTCCACGTAGATCTTCACCGGGTTTATCCCCTCGGGGTAGTAGGCGCCCACCGGGGACAGGATGATCATGAACTTGTAGGTCAGCGAAGGCCTCACCCCCAGGAAGGGGTCGGTGGCGATGATGAACGGCCTTATATAAAGGGAGGTGCCTTCAGCCTGCGGCACCCAGTCCTGGTCGACCTCCACCACCGCCTTGATGGCCTCCACCGCTAACCCGGTATCGATCTGGGGGATGCACATCCGGTCGTTGGTGCTGTTGACCCGCTCCATGTTCTTTTCGGGCCGGAAAAGCAGGATGCGGCCGTCCTTGGTCTTATATGCCTTTAATCCTTCGAATATCGCCTGGCCGTAGTGGAAAACCATGGCCGACGGGTCCAGGGTGATGGGTGAGTAGGGAATAATCCTCGGGTCGTGCCACCCTTTTCCTTCCGTGTAGTCCATGACAAACATGTGGTCGCTGAAATACTGCCCGAAGCCGAGATTGTTCTGGTCCGGCCTGGGACGAGGTTTTTGGGTTTTCTCCACCTTGATGGCACTAAGCATCGGTTATCCCACTCCCTTTGTTTAAAACTTCTTTAACCCTGGCCAATGCGGCGGCCAGGGCCAGGGCGAGCCCCTCCTCTTTGTTTCCTCCACCTTGAGCCGCGGCGGCGCTGCCGCCGCCTCGACCGTCAATAAAGGACACCGTTCCTTTTAATATCTCACTCATGCTCAGGTTTTGTAAATCCCCCGAACGGGAAAAAATCATCTGCACCCGGCCTTCCCGGACCGCCCCGAAAAGCAGCACCACCCCAGGAAACTCGGCGGTCCTGGCGGCCAACCGCTTGACCTGATCGAAGTCCCGTCCGTGGAATGTATACATGATAATTCTTGCCCCGCCGGTATCTTCCGCCCGCTCCAGGAGCTTCTCCGCCTCATGCTGGAGCAGCAGCTCCTCCAGCTGCTGATTCTCCTTGCGGCGGCTGGCCAGCTCCTGCCTCAGTCCCTCGACAGCGGCGGCGGCATCGGCCTCCCGAACCGACATCCCGGCGGCGATGCGGCCGAGGACCTCGTTCTTAAGCGTGTAATCCCGGAGCGCCCGGCGGCCGCAGAGGAACTCCAGCCTGAGCCCGCCTTTATACCGCTCGAAGCGGCAGACCTTTATCAGCCCGACCTCCCCGGTGGACCGGGGATGGGTCCCGCAGCAGGGGTTCAGGTCGAGGCGGCCGATCTCGATCAGCCGCACCTGCTCCTGCACCGGCGGGGGCTTTCGGAGCGTCAGTCCCGCGATCTCCTCCGGGGTCGGGTAAAGGGCCCGGACCGGCAAATTGTCGAATACCGCCTGGTTGGCCTCGGGCTCGGCCGCCTTTATCGCTTCCGCCTCCAGCTCCCGGTCGATGTCGATGGTGGACGACTCCCGGCCGAGATGGAAGCCGATGGTTTCGGCGCCGCAGCGGTTCTCCAGGACCGCGGACAGGAGGTGCTGCCCCAGGTGCTGCTGCATGTGGTCGAAGCGCCGCTCCCAGTCGATGCGGCATACCACCCCGGTCCGCCCGGCCGGCGGCCGCCGCAGTACGTGAATCACCCGCTCCCCCTCCGGGTAGACCTGGACAACCTCAATCCCGTCGATGCTGCCGGTGTCCGACGGCTGGCCGCCCCCGACGGGAAAAAACGCGGTCTGGTCCAGCTCCACATGGAAGCCGTCTTCCTTTTCGACCACCCCTGCCACGTCAGCGGTGAACTCTTTAAGATAGGGGTCCTGGTAATAAAGCTGAACGGTCATCGGTTTTGCTTATCATCTCCCGGGCTGCTTCACGTTTTCCTTTATCCTTGATCAGCCTGGTCAGCTCCGCGGTTATCTGGTAGTGGTTGAAGGGGGTTATCAGGTAGATGCCGCGGAAGTATTCCATGGCGGTGTCGAGGAGTTCCACCGCTATCCTGATCCCCTCCCGCCGGGCGGCCTCGCCGCTGAACTGCCCCATCCGCCGCAGCACCTCATCGGCCAGCCTGATCCCCGGGACCTCGTTATGGAGGTACTCCGCGTTGCGCAGGCTGACGAGCGGCATGATACCGATGAATATGGGGACCTCCAGGTGCCGGGTGCTGCGGTGGATCTTCTTCACAGTCTCCGCATCGTAGACGGGCTGGGTCATTATGAAGTCGGCCCCTGACTCTATCTTCTTCTCCATCCGCCGGATAGCGGCATCGAAGTTGGTGACGTGGGGGTTGAAGGCCGCGCCGACCACGAAACTCGACTGCTGCCCCAGCTGCTTGCCCGAGAAGGAGATGCCCTGGTTGAGCTGCTTCACCATGCGTATAAGGTCAAACGACGACACGTCGTAGACCGAGCTGGCCCCCGGGAGGTCGCCGAAACGGGTCGGGTCGCCGGTCACCACCAGCACGTGGTTGATTCCCAGTATCTCCAGACCCATCAGGTGCGACTGCTGCCCGATCAGGTTGCGGTCGCGGCAGGTGACGTGGACCAGCGGGTCGACCCCCAGTTTCTGCTTGATGATCGTGCCCAGGGCCAGGTTGCTGACCCGAGTCTGGGCCAGCGGGTTTTCCGCCATGGTGATGGCGTCCACCCCCGCCTCCTGCAGGAGGGCCGCGCCTTTCAGGTAACCCTCGATGTCCAGGTCCTTCGGGGGATCGAACTCGGCTATGACCGTGCGCCCCTTCTTCACCCGGTCGACGATGGTCTCCGGCCGGGGCACGGTTACGACCGTCGCCCTCTGCTCGACCCGGGGGGTCTCATCCGGGGCGGGGTTTACCCGCGGCAGCGGCCGCCGGCCATGAAGGGCCTCGGCCACAAGCCGGATGTGGGCCGGGGTGGTGCCGCAGCAGCCGCCAATGATGCCGACCCCCTGCTCCCAGAACCGGACCGCCCGGCTGGCAAAATACTCCGTCGACGAGGTGTAGCTGTACTCGCCGTCGGTCACCCCCAGCCGGCCGGCGTTGGGGAATACGGAGATCGGCGTCCCCGGCGGCATCACCGCCTGCTCGATGGAACGGAGGATCTCCGCGGGTCCCAGCCGGCAGTTGAGCCCTACCACGTCCGCCCCGGCGCGGCGGAGTTCCGCGAACGCCTCGGTCAGGGAGTACCCGTCCCGGGTGCGCCCCACCTCCAGGCAGGCCAGCTGGGTGATTATCGGCAGCAGGGTAAGCCTGCGGATGGCCTCCAGCGCCAGCAGTATCTCGGTCAGGTCGGTGAAGGTCTCCAGGATGATGCCGTCCACCTCCCCGGCCAGCAGCCCCTCCGCCTGCTCGGTGTACAAACCGGCCAGGTTGGTAACCTCGGATTCGACCGGCCGGCCGGCAGCGGCCGAGCTGATGCTGCCGAAAACGAAGGCGTCCTCTCCCACCGCCTCGCGGGCGATGACCGCCGCCTGGCGGTTGATGCGGTATACCCGGTCTTCGAGTCCGCAGCGCCTAAGCGACTCCCGGTTGGCGCCGAAGGTGTTGGTCTCGATCAGGCGGGCGCCCGCGTCGTAGTACTCGCGATGGACCGCCTTTATCATTTCAGGGCTGGTCAGGCACAGCTCCTCGTAACATATCCCGATGGGGACCCCCTGCTGATACAGCCAGGTGGCCATGGCCCCGTCGCCGACCAGCAGGTGCTCCAGTAGATGCTCTTTAAACCCGGTCTTCCCCGGCATCCGCCACCCTCCTCAATTCTATGGTACCAGCAATAGTCTAACGGATAAGGGATGATAAGGCAAAACAAAATACTGCCCCATAACTTATCCGGCATAAAATCTCGGTCTTAATGCCGCTCACGCCGCATGGCTATCACGTGGCAACAGAAACAAAATTACCGGGGGTTCCCCCGGCTGAATCCTTGTGGCTGCAGGGTTTAATCTAAGCGGCAAAGTCCTTGGACTTGGGGATGGGGTTTTTGAAACGGACCGCGAAGGTGCTGCCGCCGCTGTTGGTCTCCACCTTGATGGTGGCCTTGTGCCGCTCGGCGATACTGAAGCATACCGCCAGGCCCAGCCCGGTGCCCTCGTCCTTGGTGGTCAGGAACGGCGTTCCCAGTTTATCCAGCATGCTGGGGTCTATCCCCCGTCCCTGGTCCTGAACCGTGAGCACTACCTCCCCTTCGTCCTCGAAGGTCTTGATCTTGAGGGTGCCGCCGGACTGCATCGACTCCAGCCCGTTCCGCACCAGGTTCAGTATCAGCTGCCGGATCTCCTTCTCGTCGAGCAGCAGGTCGCTGATCTCCGAGGTCTCGACCGAGATGTACTTGTCGGTGATCATCGCGTCCGCCTGGATCAGCGGCGTGATGGCCTCCAGGATCGGGTTCAGGTTGTGCCGTTTCAGGTCGATCGCCTTGTTGCGGGCCAGGGACAGGTATTCGCTGATGATCGAGTTGGCCCGGTCGAGTTCCTCGATCATCAGGTCGAAGTACTCCTTGTATTGGAAGCAGTCGGGCTTCCCTCCCAACACCTGGAGGAACCCGCGCACGGTGGTCATGGGGTTGCGCAGTTCGTGCCCGATCCCCGCCGCCATCTCGCCCACCAGGTTCAACCGGTCCAGGCGGGCCATGCCGCGTTCCAGGTTCTTCCTCTCGGTGATGTCGCGAAAGGTCTCGATGGCCCCCACCACGTTGCCGTTGGAATCGTAAAGCGGGGTGGCCTTACCCCAGATGTATATCTTGCGTCCGTACTTCGCGGCGTGCACGTAACCCTCCATCACCATCGCCCCGTCTTCCATGTGCAGCACGGTGTACTCCTTGGTCACCGGGTGATCGGAGTTCAGCACCAGCTCCACGATGCCGGGCCGGCGGGAGCCGTAAAACGGCAGGGCGTACTCATGAGCCGACTTGCCCAGGATATCCTCCGCCTTGACCATGGTTATCTCCTCGATCGCCCGGTTCCAGACGATGACCCGCCCCTCGAGATCCACCGCGAAGGTGTAGTCAGGCAGGAAGTTGATGATGTCCGCCAGCCGCCGTTCCGATTCCCGCAGGGCGGCCTCCACCTTCTTGTGCTCGCTCAGGTCCATGATCACTCCCACGAACCCGGCCAGCGTGCCGTCGCTGTTGGTAAAGGTGGCTTTGTTCAGTATGACGTCGCGGTTGGTCCCATCAGCGTACTTGACCGTGGTCTCGAACGCCTGGAACCCCGGGTGCCGGAAAAGCTCCATGTCCATCTCATGGTATACGGCAGCCATTTCGGGGGAGAAGACCGAAAAACAGGTCTTGCCGACTACCTCTTCCTTGGGCAGTCCGAGGCACTCCTCGTAGGCGCTATTGCATCCCTGGTATACCCCATCCAGGTTCTTGAAGAATATAGGATTGGGGATGGTGTCGATCAGCTTCTGTAAAAACTGCAGCTGTTCTTTTAAGGCCTCTTCGGCCTGTTTATGCCTTACTTCAAGGTTCTTGAACTCGGCGACCTGACGCCGGAGTTCGGCCAACTCCTCCAGCAGCTCCTCTCTGGTTTTGTCCTCGTCCAGCATTTATACTCCCCCCGTGAGCAATATGTTGTTTTACAGATGATTGCTCTTCAGTTAATTTCTACAAATAACGACATTTTCCTCTTTTTTTAACGCGCTATTGTTTTAAAATCCTGGTAAAAATATGGGCATAAAACCCGGCATTCCCATAGCTTAAAATCCCGGTTTGACTATTTCATAGATATTCTGCTATACTGTCTATGATATTAATAGACATTGATTGGAGTTGTTTGGCATGGAGGAGTCGCCGCGCCTCTGGCTGGCTGATGTCGAAGCAATCAAACGCGGATACGTTTATGAGCCGGAGGATGAGGAGTATGCCTGCCTGGTCTGCGGAAGGCGCTTCAGCCGGGGGATAATCTACCCGGTCGATGACTGCCTGGCCGACGCGGAACAGGCGGTGAAGCTGCACCTCAGATCGGAGCACGGGTCGATGTTCGAGTACCTCCTGGGAATGGACAAGCGGTACACCGGCCTGACCGAACACCAGAAAGAGGTTCTGCTCCTGGTACACCAGGGTATGAGCGACCGGGAGATCGCCCAGCGGCTCAACACCGGGAGCACCTCGACCATCCGCAACCACCGTTTTTCCTTCCGGGAAAGGGAAAAAACCGCCAAGGTCTTCCTGGCCATCATGGGCCTCCTGAAGGCGGATTCCCGCGGCCGGTCATCGAGGCCGGCTATGGATGACCGCTCCGATGAGGAGAAGGTCCTGGCGGCATACCTTCGGGAAGGGCCGAAGGGGCCTCTCAGCCGGCTCCCGAAGAAAGCGAGCCAGCGGCTGATGGTCCTGCGGCACCTGGCGGGACGGTTCGAACCCGGCCGGGAGTACGCCGAGAAGGAGGTCAATCAGGTGCTGCGGGAGGTCTACCACGACCACGTCACCCTGCGTCGAAATATGGTGGATTATGGTATCCTGGACCGGCTCCCTGACGGAAGCCGCTACTGGGTGACGACCGAAGACCGGGGTCGGGAGCCCGGGGCTGCCCGGCCGGCGTCCGAACGCCGGCGGTTAAAGAACGACTACCAGCAGAACCCGCCCCCCGGCGGGGTATACCAGATAAGGAACCTGGCCGACGGCCGGGTGCTGGTCGGCAGCGGCGTCAACCTGAGCGGGGCGATGAACCGCAGCCGCTTCGAGCTGGACCGCGGGGTGCACCCGAACCAGGAGCTGCAGCAGGACTGGAACCGGTTCGGTCCCGAGGGCTTCTCCTTTGAAAGCCTGGAGTCTTTCACCCGGGACGGCCACCCCGGGGGCGATCTCGCGGAGGAGGTCAGGGCCGCGGAAACCCGCTGGCTGGAGAAACTCAAGCCCTACGGTGGTAGGGGCTACAACCACGAATAACCATAAGGGCGGGATTAAGATGGAAAGGGTCAACCGGATCAGCCGCATCCCCAAAAAGCAGAAGCGCCGCCTGGGCCTGCTGCGCAGAGTGATAGCCAGCTTCGAGCCCGGCCGGGAGTACACCGAGAAAGAGGTCAACGAACTGCTGCGGGAGGTCTATCCCGACTACGTCGAACTGCGGCGCTGCCTGGTCGACGACCGGCTGCTCGACCGCCTCCCCGACGGCAGCCGCTACTGGGTGTCCGCCGGGCCGACGGAATAACAAAAGCGACTAGGACCCCAAATCTGTTGTAAACTTAAATTGCAGGTTATTAAAAAGCTATATAAAGCTCGAACGAGCTGATTTCCACCACTGGCGAAACAAATATACCAGAGTACCTAGAAGCGAGCGAGAGCTGACATGAGCGGTACCGCCAGCTCCAGAGGCAATAATCGAACAACCTGACATTGGAGCGACAAAAAACTTAATCGGTAACACGAGAGAACTGCAGTCTGAATGTAGTAGCCCCAAATCTGTCGTAAGCTTAACCGGCAGTTACTAAATAGCCAACTTAAAAAACAGGACCCCAAATCTGTTGTAAACTTAAATTGCAGGTTATTAAAAAGCTATACAAAGCTCGAACGAGCTGACCTCCACCACGAGGGGATAAAAAAGACCAGAGTACCTAGAAGCGAGCGAAAGCTGACATGAGCGGTACCGCCAGCCCCAGAGGCAATAATCGAACCACCTGACATTGGAGCGACAAAAAGGCTTGATCGGTGACACGAGAGAACTGCAGTCTGAATCTAGAAAAGAGTGAAGAAACTATGGATCGTAAAAAAATGAAGCAGGAATACAAGCAGAACCCTCCCCCCGGCGGTATCTTCCAGGTGAAGAACCTGGTCAGCGGAAAAATCCTGGTCGGCAAGTGCACCAACTCCCACGGCGCACTGGACCGGGAGCGTTTTTCACTGAACACGGGCGGGCACCGCAGCCGGGAACTGCAGCAGGACTGGAACCGGCTGGGGCCGGACTGTTTCTCGTTCGAACTCCTGGAGGTGCTGGAGCGGGACAAGGACCCGAAGGTGGACTACGCCGGGGAGCTGGACGCCCTGCTGGAGCTGTGGCTGGAGAGACTGGAGCCTTACGGGGAAAAGGGATACAACCCAGCTCCGAGAATAAAATAGTGTCAGTGTAATTGTAATAAAGAAAAATCCCCGATTGACCGACAACTGGCGGCCAATCGGGGTATTTACGTGGAGGAGCAAACATTAATTAGGTTTTATATGGCCTCCACAATTATCGCCGCTGCCGGCCCGCCGCCGGCGCAGAGCGATGCGCACCCGTACTTAACCCCCCGGCGGTGCATCTCGTAAATCAGGGAGACAATGATCCGCGCCCCGGTGCAGCCTACCGGATGGCCCAGGGAGATGCCCGAACCGTTGGCGTTGACTATGTCCATGCTGAGCTTGAGTTCCCGGTTGACCCCCAGGAACTGCGCGGCGAACGCCTCGTTGAGTTCCCAGTACCCTATGTCTTCCTTCTTTAGGTTGGCGAACTTCAGGACCCGCTCGACCGCGGGCACTACCCCCATACCCATGATGGCGGGTTCGACCGCGCCCGAGGCGGTCGCCACCACCCGGGCCAGCGGCTTGACGCCCAGTTCCTTGGCCTTGTCGGCTGCCATCAGGATCAGGGCGGAGCCCCCGTCGCTCACCGCCGAGGCGTTGCCGGCGGTGACGGTGCCGCCCTTCTTGAACACCGTGGGGAGCTTGGCCAGGGCTTCCATGCTGATGCTGGCCCTCACGTGTTCATCGTGCTCAAAGGTGACGACTCCCTTTTTGGTCTTGACCTCGATGGGAACCATCTCTTCCTTGAACCTGCCGGCCTGGGCGGCGGCGGCCGCCCGCTGGTGGCTGAGCACGGACAGCTCATCCTGCTCCTCGCGGGTGATGTTGTACTTCTCCGCCACGTTTTCGGCGGTGATCCCCATGTGCGCCTTGATGAACCCGTCCACCAGGCCGTTGTAGAGCATGCTGTCGTGGAGGGTGGAGTTGCCCATGCGGATTCCGCTGCGGGCGTTGAGTATCAGGTAGGGGGCGTTGCTCATGCTCTCATAGCCTACCGAGGCCCCGATGTCGATCTTGCCCAGCATGATCTCCTGCGAGATCACCTCGGTCGCCCGCATGGACGACGGGCACTGCTGGTTTACAGTCATGGACACGCACTCGACGGGTATGCCCGACTTGATGGTAACGTGCCGCGCGGTGTTGCCCGGCTCGGCCGCCTGCAGGCAGTGGCCCGCGACTACCTCCTCGATCATCTCCGGTTTTATCCCCGCCTTGGCCATCGCCCCCTTCAGGGCAAATACGCCGAGGTCGATCGATGAAAACCCGGACAGGGTCCCTGAAAAGTCTCCGATCGGGGTTCGCGCCGCCCCTACGATTACGACTTCGCGCGCCATAGATTAATCCTCCCCTTCTTTTTTCGGATCTGGGTAAAGCGGCCGCCATGCTGCGGGATAACGGCGGATCGACTGCTTCTGGTCGGGATGTGCGCTGCGGTTTTTCAGGACCGGCGGCCGCTAATCTTATCTACATCTGGCTAGATCTTGTTGGTCTTGACCCAGATGTTCATCTTTTCCGCTTCCTTGACCAGCTCGTCTCTCAGGTCGGGGTGGGCCACGCTGATCAGGGCTTCCGCCCGCTGCCAGGTGGTCATGGCCTTGAGGTCGACCGCCCCGTACTCGGTGATGACGTAGTTGGTGATGGTCCGCGGCACGGTGACGATGCCCCCGGTGGTGAGGGTCGGCACGATGCGGGATTTCTTATCTCCTTTGCCTTCCTTCAGCGAGGACATGCAGATGATCCCCTTGCCGCCCTGGGACTTGAACGCGGCGAAGATGAAGTCGAGCTGCCCGCCGGTCCCGGTGATGTGTCGGATCCCGGAGGACTCGGAGCACACCTGGCCGTAGAGGTCGACCTCGATGGCGTTGTTGATGGAGATCAGCTTGTCGTGCTGGGATGACAGATAAGGGTTGTTGGTGTAGTTGACCTGGTAGCTGGCTACCGCCCGGTTGTGGTCCATGAAGTCGTACAGCTTCTGGGTGCCCAGGGCGAAGGTGAAGACCATTCGGCCCTTGTCAAAGGCCTTCCGCTTGCCGGTCATGACTCCCGACTCGAACATGTCGACGTAGGCGTCGACCAGCATCTCGGTGTGGCCGCCCAGGTCTTTCAGGTCCGACTTGGCGATCGACATCCCCACCGCGTTGGGCATGGCCCCGATTCCCAGCTGGATGATCGAGCCGTCCTCGACCAGTTCCATGACGTAGTCGGCCACCTTCTGGTCCACCTCGTTGGGGGTTGGGCTGGGGACCTGGGCCAGGGGTTTGTTGTCCGACTCCACGATCATGTCGACATCGGAGATGTGGATCGCCTCGTCGTTTCCTCCGTAGCAGTATGGGACCTTGTCGTTCACCTCGACGATGACCTTCTTCGCCAGTGCCGCGGTGGTGGCGTGGATGGAGTTGGACGTGCCGAAGTTGAAGTAGCCGTGTTTATCCATCGGCGCCACTCGGGTTATGAACACGTCGGGTTCGTGGTAGCGCTCGTACAGGGCGGGGCCCTCGTGGTAAAGCAGCGGGATGTAGTTGCACAACCCCTGGTCGTGGAGCTTTCTGGTGCCGCCGCTGAAGTGCCAGTCGTTGAAGATAAAGGACTCCCGCTGCGGGTCGCATACCGCTGTCTGAGGCAGTCCGGGATAGGTTACCGCCGCTATTTTAACCGCCCTAAGCTCGTCTTTTCTCTGGGCCAGGAACCCGTCCAGGTAGATGGGAGCCATGGCGAAGTGTCCGTAATGAACCCAGTCACCCGACTTGACCACCTTTACCGCCTCCTCGGCGGAAACCAGTTTACTCTTGTACAGGCTCGCGTAATCCACCAATATACACCCCCATATTTTTTATGTCTCTCTTAGTAATCGAATACCTCCGGGTAGGCTTCTATCACCGAGGTGTCCCCGTCCTTCACCAGCTCCTCCACCGCCCAGACGTTGGGTACCACGTTGCGCAGGTAGTAGCGGGCGGAGAGCAGCTTGCCGTTGTAGAAGTTGTACTCGTAGTGCTCCTTGCCCAGCTCCTCCGCCTTCCGCTTGGCGATCAGGGCCTGATCCAGCAGGCAGTATCCGCCATAGAGCTGGGCGGTCGCGGTGAGCACCCGGCGGGAATAGGTCGGCATCAGGCCCGGCTTGCCCTCGGCCATGTATTTGCCGATGGCCGCCATGATCTCGCGGTACGAGGCCAGGGCCTTGTTCAGGTTTGCGAACTCCTTTTCGAAGCCGGCGGTCCCCTGGTTGGCCCCGATGAAGTCCTCGACCGTCTTCAGGAAGGCCGCGAAGGCCGCGCCCTTGGCCAGACCCCACTTGCGTCCCAGGAGGTCCAGCGACTGGATGAAGTTGGTGCCCTCCCAGATGGAGAAGATCTTGCAGTCGCGCGCCGCCTGCGCCACCGGATATTCCTCGCAGTAGCCGTATCCGCCGTAGGCCTGGATGGACTCACAGATCAGGGACCAGGCCTCGTCGCTCGGGTAGGCCTTGGCGATCGGGGTCAGGCACTCTACCATGGCCGCGGCGAACCGCTTCTTATCCGGGTCTTTTTCGTAGTGGGCCACGTCGATGTAGTAGCAGGACTTGGCGATGATCCCCCGGCAGGCCTCCAGGGTGGCCTTGTTCAGCAGCAGCATCCGCTTGACGTCCTCGTGGTTGACGATCTGGGTGCGCCCGGCCTTGGGGTTGGTCAGCAGCCGGCCCTGGATCCGCTCCTTGCAGTAGGCGGCCGCGTTCCAGTAAGCGTTGGACGCCACCGAGACCGCGAACATCCCGGTGTTCAGCCGCTCCTCGTTCATCATCTGGAACATCTGGGCCATCCCCTGGCCGGCCTGGTTCTCGGCGTCATAGGTCCCCAGCAGCCAGCCGCGGCAGCCGTCGTTGTCGCCTACGGCCAGGGCCGCGGTGGAAGACCCCTTGAGCCCCATCTTGTGCTCGATCCCGGTGGTCTCCACGTCGTTGGGGGACAGGCTCCCGTCGTCGTTGACCCAGTACTTGGGCACCACGAACAGGGAGATCCCCTTGGTCCCGGGGGCCGCCCCTTCGATGCGGGCCAGGTACAGGTGGATGATGTTGTCCACGTGGTCTCCGTCGCCGCCGGTGATGAATATCTTGCTGCCCTTGATCTTGAAGATGCGGGGGTCGTCCGTGGGGTAGGCCTTGGAGAGGATGTCGCCCACGTCGGAGCCCGCGGTCGACTCGGTCAGACACATGGTGCCCGACCAGGTCCCGTCGAACATCTTGGGCAGGAACAACTGCTTGACGTGCTCGTTGCCAAAGGACTGGATGAGACCCACGGCGCCGGTGGTCAGCACCACGTAAGGGTTGAAAGACGGGTTGGCCGCGTTCATCATCTCGTTCAGGGTGTTGAGCACGGTGAAGGGGAGGATGCCTTCTCCCTCTTCGTCGACGTTGGTGGAGCCCCAGCCGTTCTCCTGGATGTACTTGTAGAGCCCTCTGAACGACTTGGGGACGTACACCTTGCCGTCCTCGAAGTGTACGGGGGTCTTTTCCCCATCGTCGGCGGTGGGAGCGACTACTTCTTTCATCACCTTGTCGACCTGGTCGATCAGGGTGTCGATGTCGTTTATGCTGTAGTACTCCTTGAACCGGTCATAGGAAAAGATGTCCTCCATGGGGAGCCATTCCTTGAGCACGAATTTCAGTTCCCGGGTCTTGTATGAGTAAGTCGAAGACATTGGCATTAACCTGCCTTTCTATCTTGCTTTGGCTTTATTTGCCCTTGAACGCGGCGGGCCGCTTTTCCATGAAGGCCTTCATGCCCTCCTTCTGATCCTCGGTGGCGAAGAGACCGCTGAAGCACTCGGCCTCGTAGGTCAGCCCCGACGCCAGGTCCAGCTGGGTCCCCACGTTAACCGCGGCCTTGGCCGCGGCCAGCGCCAGCGGTCCCTTGGCCGCGAGCTTGCCCGCGATCTTTTTTGCCTGTTCCAGCGCCCCGCCGGTGGGAACCACCATATTTACCAGCCCGATCCGGTGAGCTTCCGCCGCGTTGATGCTGCCGCCCAGGTAGACCAGTTCCTTGGCCCGGGCCGCCCCGACCAGCCGGGGCAGCCGCTGGGTCCCGCCCGCGCCCGGGATGATGCCCAGGTTGATCTCCGGCTGCCCGAAGATGGCCTGTTCTTCGGCGATGCGCAGGTCACAGCACATGGCCAGTTCGCAGCCGCCACCCAGCGCCATCCCGTTTACTGCCGCGATGGTGGGCTTGGGAAGGTTCTCGAACTTCAGCAGCACATCCTTGACCTGCATCACGAACTTCCGGCACTCGATGGAGTTCAGGGGATACATGTAGACTATGTCCGCCCCGGCGGCGAAGGCCTTGTCCCCGCTGCCGGTGACGATGATCGCCTTCACCTCGTCATTCGCGGCCAGTTCGTCGGTCACCTGACCCAGCTCGGAATACAGCTTGGCGTTCAGCGCGTTTAGGGCTTTGGGACGGTTCAAGGTAATGACCGCTGTGCCATCGGTTATCTCTACCAACAGTGTTTCGTACTGCATCTAACCCCTCCTATATAGGCCGCCGCCCGCTTCACGCCTGCGCGGGGCCGGGTTTTTCTACTTGCCGTAATCGTAGAAGCCTTTACCCGACTTCATCCCCAGGAGACCCGCCCTCACCATCTGCTTCAGCAGCGGGGCCGGGCGATACTTGGAGTCAGCGAACTCCTTGTAGAACACCTCCATGACCGCCAGGCAGATGTCGTTGCCCACCAGGTCGGACAGGGCCAGCGGTCCCATCGGCATGTTGGCCCCCAGTTTCATGGCGTCGTCGATGTCCTTGGCCGAGGCCAGGCCCTCCTGGAGGGCGAAGATGGCTTCGTTGATGTAGGGGACCAGGATGCGGTTGACCACGAAGCCGGGGTATTCCTTGACCTTGATCGGGGTCTTGCCGATCTTTTTGCTGAACTCGGTCACGATATCAGCGCTCTCATCAGTGGTGAGTATCCCCGGGATGATTTCGATCAGCTTCATCATGGGTACCGGGTTGAAGAAGTGCACCCCCACCACCTGGTCCGGCCGCTTGGTGGCCGCCGCGATCTCGCTGATGGAGAGGGAAGAGGTGTTGCTGGCCAGGATGGCGCCAGCGGGGCAGATGGTGTCGAGTTCGGCGAAGATCTTCCGCTTGAGGTCGATGTTTTCCAGGACCGCCTCGATGACCAGGTCCACGTCGCTGAAGTTGCTGTTGCCCACCGCGCCGGTGATGCGCCCGAGGATGGCGTCCTTCTCGTCAGCGGCCAGCTTGCCCTTTTCCACCATCTTGCTGAAGTTCTTGGTAATCCCGTTGATACCTTTGTCCACGAACTTTTGGTCGATATCGACCAGTACCACCTGGAAACCTGCCTGCGCGGTTACCTGGGCGATACCCGCTCCCATCGTTCCCGCTCCCAATACTCCTACCTTGGTGATTGCCATCTCTTAAGCCCCTCCTTTTTTGATTCATTAGGTCGTGTAATGGTTGTCTTTAATTGATACCTGCCACCCGCCCTTTTAATTCCTCATCCCCTTTCCCGATTGAAATAAATCTACTTGATCAGCATTCGCAGAGGTGTTTTCCTCTGCAGCCGCAACGGCCTTCTCCCTTTCAGATTCCAGGACTTCCCCGGGTCCGATACCACCCGGTTGTAATAGCCGGACAAACACTCGGGCCGAAAATGGAGGATCACCCCGTTGTCGTAGTACACCTTCTCCCCATCCATTAACTCAAGGCCGCAGCAGTCGCAGTGAATCTCCCCCAAAACCATCTGCGGCAGTCCCGAACATCCCCAGTTGTTAGTCGCGCCCTTGCTGGTCAATTGCTGTTTTCACCCTTCCCGAAAGATGTCTGGCCCTTGAGCCGGTTTTCTCCATTACGGAAAATACAGCAAAATGCGTGCCTGTTTTCGGGCTGCCGCTTCGATCCCTCTCCGGCCCCTGTGGACAAAGGCCGGTGAATTCTGAATATACAAAAGGGTTTGTCTATTTTTCCCAAAAATGTGAGTCGGGTCCAGCTTCCCGGCTTCCATAACCTGTAAATCTGTAAAGAAAAAAGCGTTTCGCATTTTTGCAAAACGCTTTTTCGGAAATGGAAATTTGTGTGGTTTTTTAAGTTAGCGATTTAGTAACTGCAATTTAAGCTTACAGCAGATTTGGGGCTACTAAATTCAAACTGCGGTTCTCTCGTGTTACCGATTAAGCTTTCTGTCGCTCCAATGTTAGATGGTTCGATTATTGCCTCTGTGGTTGACGGTACCCCTCTTGTCAGCTCTCACTCGCTTCTAGGCTCTCTGGTTTTTTTATCCCCTCGTGGTGGAGGTCAGCTCGTTCGAGCTTTAAGTGTTTTAACAAGTGCATATTAGCTTATAACAGATTTGGGGTCCTGGTGCGGGATTTCTGAGGGGTTAAGTCTTATAAGCACTGTTCTTCCTCTGGGATATTCCGTACTTGTTCAGTTTGCGGTAGAGCGCCGAGAGGTGGATGCCCAGCTCTTTCGCGGTGGCGGTTTTATCGTTGTTGTTTTTCACCAGGCACTCCAGGATGATCTTCTTCTCGATGTCGCCGCGGACCTCGCTCAGGGTGACGTCAGGGTCCAGCGCCGCTTCCGGCCGCCGGTTCCGGGAAAGGCTCGGGAAGTGGTAAACCTCCAGGCGGGCTTCTCCCTTCATATCCGCCGCCATTATCGCCCGCTCCATGAGGTTTTCCATCTCGCGGACGTTGCCCGGCCATTCATAACCCTGCATCATCCGCAGCGCCTCTTTACTCACAGCATTGACCCGGGTGCCGAGTTTCTGGTTGAGCTTCTTCAAGAAGAACTTGGTCAGCTCGGGCAGGTCCTCCAGGCGGCGTCTGAGCGGCGGGATGTTGATGTTGACGACGTTCAGCCGGTAGTACAGGTCCCGCCTGAACCTCCCCTCCGCCACCGCTTTCTCCAGGTCGAGGTTGGTGGCGGCGATGATCCGGACATCGACCTTGATGGTCTTGGTGCCCCCTACCCGTTCGAACTCCCTTTCCTGAAGGAAGGTCAGCAGCTTGGTCTGCATCTCCAGGGGGATTTCCCCCACCTCGTCCAGGAAGATAGTGCCCCGGTTGCCCAGCTCGAAACGGCCCGGCTTGCCCCCTTTTTTCGCCCCGGTGAAGGCGCCCTCGTCGTAACCGAAAAGCTCCGATTCCAGCACGAACGGAGACAGGGAGGCGCAGGTCACCCGGATAAAGGGCTGGCTGGAACGCGCGCTGCTGTTGTGGATGGCGTTTGCCAGCAGCTCCTTCCCCGTCCCGGTCTCACCCTGGATCAGCACGCTGCTGACGGACTTGCTGACCTGGCGGGCGATCCGCTTTACCTCCTGCATGCCGCTGGAACTCCCCACCAGGTCGTGCAGGAAGTACTTGGCGGTGTGTATCTTTTTAACCTCTTCCCGATAGACCTCCAGCTGATTCTCCAGCTGATTCAGCTTGTCGACCAGTATCCTCGCGGCCGAAAGGTCCAGGAAGAGGCTGCGGCCCAGCGCCCCGATCAGCTTCCCGTTGTCGTAGATCGGGGTGCGGGTGATGATCATGTCGTGGCCGTTTGCCCTCCAGAGGTCTGCCAGGTGGGTCTCCTCGGTGCGCAGCACTTCGGGCAGGCGGGAATGAGGGGTGATCTCGTAGATGTGACGTCCGATGGCGTCTTCCTTCTTGATCCCCAGTATATCGCAGTAGGTCTGGTTGATCAGCAGCACGTTTTCATTCAGGTCGATGTACACCAGACCCATGTATGGGTTTTCCACCATAAGCTCCAGTATCTGCAGCGCTTCTTGAAAGTTGCGGCTTGTCATAAACAACCTTGCCTTTAACAAATCAACTGAACCAGGACTCCACCATTATATATATTAATAATTCTGGAACTAATGTAAAAATCCTACATATTTTCTTGAAAAAGCAAGTAAAAATGCAGAAAATTATTTTTATTTAGAAAAAGCAGCGGCCCTCCGATTAGAGAAGGCCGCTGCTTCCCAGTTATGGGTTAAAACGGATAGGGGATCGGCTGCAGCTGTGCCTCGGCCGGTGACAGGAAGTCCGCCACCCGGGCCCGGGCCTCCAGCGCTTCTTTCACCAGGGCATCGGTTACCTCTTTTACTGTAGGTACCGCCGCCGAGAGATCATAACCCGGCTTCCCGGTAATCAGTCCCTTCTCCGCTTCTTCCTTCGCGATCTTCAGGCAGGCCTCTTCTCCCGCCCGGGCCAGCAGGCGGTCGAACTCGTCTATCCCCTCGTCGTTTTTGGTCTGCGAGCAGCCGCTCTGCAGCGAGCGCATGACCTTTTCGAGATGGGCGGGCAGAGCGCCGGTGCCGTTCTTGCTGAGGGAATCCAGGATCGCGGTCTTGATCGACCAGTGGGCTATCGACTCCCGGGTGGCGACAAAACGGGTGGTGATCTGAGCCCCTTCCACCCCCAGGCTGAGGGTGGATAAAAACGTCCGGCCGTCGCATACCTGCCCCGCGCAGATGACCGGGATACCCAGGGCATCCGCCACCCGGCCGAGGAAGGCCGGCGTCCCTTCGACCGTCACCGCGTCGGCCCCGAGCCTTTCGCTCTCCCTGGCCTGCTCCAGCGTTCTCGCGTATGGAATCCACCTGACCCCGGAGGGTTTGAGGAGCATCGGGATTTCAGGCAGCACCGGCCCGGTCGTGAATACCGCGGTGAGACGGGCCTCAACCGCCGCCTCGATGAACCTTTTCCAGGCCGGGTCAGGCCCTACTGTCACGGCCAGTCCCAGCGGCCTCCTGGTCAATACCCGGACGCTGTTGATCCCGGCCTCCAGTTCCGTCTTGTTTTTAAACCAGCCGGCGCTGATGACTCCCAGCCCTCCCGCCTCGGAAACCGCGGCGGCCAGTTCTCCCTGGCCCAGCCAGTACAGGTGGCCGAGAATGATCGGGTATTCGATCTCCAACATACTGCTTATCCTGGTACAAATCATTGTTAATCCCTGCCTTTCAATTTACTGTCTGAGGTTTCATCCTGAGTGCCTCACCCCTGCCGGCAGTGCCGCTACTCGATGCGGTCGATGACCTCCAGCAGGTTGTTCAGGGCTGACTGCTGTTCGGGCGTCAATACCGACTTCAGCTGCTCGTTGAATCCATGGGCGATGGGGTAGACCCGCTCCGCCATCTCGCAGCCCTTGTCGGTCAGGAAGATGCGGAATGCCCGGCGGTCCTCCGGGTCGACCCGGCGCTCAACCAGTCCCTCCTTTACCAGGCGGTCGATAAGGCCGGTGATCGCGGAATTGTCTATGCTCAGCCTCTCCGCCAGCTTCTTGATATTCATTCCGTCGCATTCCAGCAGTGAGAACAGGATGAAGGACTGCGCGACAGTAATTCCATACTCCCGGGCATAACGGTAGTTGAACTGCTTCTGGGTCTTCCTCAGGGCTGTGCCCAGCTTAAAGTAAATGAACTCGGTAAAGCTCTCCACTTTTATCAGACCTCTCAATATTTGATGTGTCAACTTTCTACCTCTAATATAATTCCAGGGTTATCACTTGTCAATAAAAGAATTCAATAAGTTGTATCCCAGCCCGGCCCTGTGTTACTATGCGGTTAGAGCACAGCGGGATCTGGCGCCGGGACCTTTACTCACGGCGCCGGGGAAAGGAGAAACCGAGATGCGGAAGAAGGAAAAAGAGGTCACCGACCAGACGGCGATCGAGGCGATCATCCAGGACGCGGCGGTGTGCCGCCTGGGGCTGGTCGACAACGGGGAGCCTTACATCGTCCCGATGAACTTCGGCTACTCGAACGGCCGGCTGTTTTTCCACAGCGCCAAAGAAGGGCGCAAGCTGGACGTCATCAGGAGCAGCAGCCGGGTCTGCTTCGAGCTGGAGAGCGGGGTCGAGGTGATCGGGGCGGAAAAGCCGTGCGGCTGGACCACCAGGTTCAGCAGCGTCATAGGATACGGGCGGGCTTATATCGTGGAGGACGCCGAAGAAAAGAAGGCCGGGCTGGATGTGATAATGCGGCACTACGCGGGGCCGGGGGACTTCGCCTACCCTCCTGTAACCCTGGAGAAAACGGCCATCATCCTGGTCGAGGTGGAGAGCATGACCGCCAAGCGGTCGGAGTAGTGGGAAAGCGGAAAAACCAGCGGCGCATGTTACCCGCATGACTCGAGGACAGTGTGATTCGCTACTTCTTCACTGTGAGGGACTTTCACCCTTTACTCTTTGCCGGTCTCCCGTTGCACCAGCATTCAATCGGCCCCAAACCTGCAAAGTAATGTCAAGGGCAAAAAAAGCAAACTGTTTGAATAGGTAAAAAGGAGTATTATATACTAAGCAGCCGCAGAATTGCGTCAGCCAAAAGAAATATTCAGGGTAGGTAACTTATGCGGCAGAATAAAGGGTGTCCAGGGATT
>JABLWZ010000035.1 GCA_013178275.1 Bacillota bacterium
GGTTTAGTGTGCCCAAAACAGTGCGTGAAGGGTAATAGATACCTATGTTTGAGTTGGTTTTTGCCTCTTCCCGACAGAAAAGAGCGTGCCGCCCAACGTTTTTAAATAATCGTTTTGCGACACGCCCTTCTTATTGACACCCGAATGGAACTGTATTACCATTGAACTACCGACCGATAGGTAGGGAAAAGCCCGGAGGTGGAAGATGAGCGTTTCGACCAAGGACCGAATAAGGGAAGCGGCCTTTTCCCGGTTCGCCAACCAGGGTTACGAGGCCACCACCATGAACGACATCGCGGCCGGGGTGGGCATCAAGAAGCCCTCCCTCTACGAGCACTACCACGGCAAGGACGAGATCTTTCTGGCGGTCTACCAGGAGCTGGAGAAGGACTACCGCGGCTATATGGACCGGGTCATCGACGAGGCGCGGGCGATGGACGAAACGGAGCGGAAGCTCTACCACATCTTCGAGCGGTATATCGTCTACTTCGCGGAAAACATCGAGGTCTCAGCCTTTTGGAACCGCATCCTGTACCTGCCGAACCACCCCCTGAAGGAGAGGGTCCTGCCCGGCATGACCGAGATGGAACTCGGCTTCCAGGCCCGCATCAAGCAGATCATCCAGGAGGGGATGGACCGGGGGGTGCTCCGGCGGGAACCCCCGGAGGAGCTGCTGGACGCCTACTACTGCATCCGGGAGGGGCTGCTGATCGCCATGCTCGTCAAGGGCAGGCTGGTGCACCAAGAGATCGGCCAGGTCTGGAGGAACTTCTGGCTGGGACTCAAGGAAAGATAGCCTGTTTATCAGAGGGGGGATATGATTTGTTCCAGACCCAGTGTCTAAAGATCAAACTCAAACCCGGCACCACCGATTACGTCCTCGACTTCATACGGAACCTGGATCGGGAAGAGGTTTATGAGGTACTGCGGCTTGAGACCATGGTTGTCGAGACCCTGTTCCTGGAGCGGACCCGGGACGCCGACTACCTGATCATGTACGCCAAGGCGGAAAGTTTAATCCGGGCCAACGAGGCCATGGTAAACTCGGGCCATCCGCACTTCGAATCGTTAAAGAAGTTCACCGACGAGACCTGGGGCGAGATCACCGCCTTCGAACTCCTGGCCGATTACGAGCGGATCGCCCAGGTAGAATAAAACTGATAGCAAAGGGAGGGCCAGCCTGTGAAACAGAAAAAAGAGTTCAAGATCATAGAATGCCAAGGGACCCCCTACGAGATAGGCCGGCAGTGGGGAGAAAGGTGTCGGGAAAACATGCGCCAGGCCCTGGCCATGACCTTTGGCGGGATAGCGTTCATGCACCAGGCCTCCCCCGAGGCCATCATCGCCAACGCCGTGAAGTATCTCCCCGGGCTGCAGGCGTTCGATCCCGATCTGGCTGACCTGATCCGAGGCCAGGCCGACGGGGCGGGGATGAAGTTCGAGGAGGCGCTGGCGCTGAAGTGCGGGTTCGACCTGGGGGCTTACTACCAGCAGCTCTCCGGGCTCTGCACCTCCTTCGCCGTGACCGGGAGCGCGACCAGGGACGGCCGCACCCTCCTGGGGCAGAACATCGACTGGGTGCCCGGCACCCCGCTGGACCTGGTCCGGGTCACCCGCCCCGACGGCATCACCCAGCTCACCCTGGTGCTCTGGGGGATAGCCGAGTATACCTTGAGTTCCGCCGGCTACGGGATGTGCGCCAACAGCACCTGGGCGGCCGAGCCATACCGCTTCAGCATGCCGATCGGATTCTACCTGCCCCGGGCCATGCGCCAGCAGAGCCTGGGCCAAGCCCTGGAGGTGCTGAAGGAGACCGCTCGGGGCCTGGGGTACTACGTCCTGGCCTCCGCCGAGGGGGAGATAAAGGGCATCGAGAGCACCCAGGAAGAGTACCAGATACTCGAGCCCGAGCGGGACTTCCTGGTCCACTCCAACCACTACCTGACCGAGCGGTTCAAGCCCATCGACTTGGTAAACGCCGTGGTCCCCGACAGCCTCTGCCGGGTCGACCGGATAAAGCGGCTGATAGAGGAGTCGCACGGGGAACTCACCCGGGAGAAGATGATGGAGATTCTGTCCGACCACGACGGGGACCCGGTCGCCATCTGCCGCCACGGCAAGCCCGACGACCCGTACCGTTCAGATTCACTGGCCTCCTATGTTATGCTCCCCGCGGACCGGGCTTTTTACATCGCCTACGGCAATCCCTGCCAGTATGAATATATAGAGTATAAGCTATAACCCTAGAGGCCGGTATCAGATTAAAAATTCAAGCAAAACCTGGCTCCCCGCCAGGTTTCATCATCTCTCCCGCGCCGCTGGAAAGCTTGAACGAGCTGACCTCCACCATGGAGGCACAATCAGGCCAGTGTCATAGAAGCGAGTGAAAGCTGAAGTGAGGGGGGTACCCTCAGCTCCAGCAGCAATAATCGAATCACTTAAGATTGGAGCGACAAAAAGCTTGATCGGTAACACAGGAGAACTGCACCATGCTAGTCATAACGTAGTAAAAAAAGTAAGAAAAACTTAAGATTTTTGTCGATTTTTTTGCAAAGTTCACCTGCTATGGTAATCTAAAAGGCAGGTGAACCATTATGATTATCCTTTGAAACAGGCGGGAGGGGTGACTCACATGGGGCCTTACAGAGTCCTGGTTTGCGACGACGACCCGGCGATAGTCGATGCCCTGGAGATATACCTGAAGCAGGAGAAGTATGACGTGGTCAAGGCCTACACCGGGGAGCAGGCATTGAGGGCAGTCTCCGAGCAGGAGATCCACCTGATCCTGCTGGACATCATGATGCCGGAGCGGGACGGGCTCTCCACCACCCTCAAGATCCGCGAAGAGAAGAACATTCCTATTATAATAATCTCCGCCAAGTCGGAGGACACCGACAAGATCACCGGGCTCAACTTCGGGGCCGACGACTATGTCACCAAGCCCTTCAACCCCCTGGAACTGATGGCCCGGGTCAAGTCGCAGATGCGCCGCTACACCTCCCTCGGCAGCATGAACGGGAGGAGCGGCGTCCTGAAGACCGGCGGGCTGGAACTCGACCCCGAGGCCAAGGAGGTCCGAATCGATGGCGAACCCGTCAAGCTGACCGCCACCGAGTACGGCATCATGCAGTTCCTGATGAGCAACCTCGGCCACGTCATGTCCATCGAGCAGATCTACCGGCAGGTCTGGAACGAGCCGTCCTACTCGGCCGAGAACACCGTCCCGGTGCACATCCGGCGAATACGCGAAAAGATCGAGATCAATCCCAAAGAACCGAAGTACCTGAAGGTGGTGTGGGGAATTGGATACAAAATCGAAAAGTATTAGACACTCGCTGGGCGCCAAGCTCGCGGCATCGACCATCGTCTGCCTCTGCTTCGTCAGCGCCCTGGTGATAGGGTTCTTTCTGGTCTACAAGAACGAGGCCGTAAACACCGAGAGCTACTTCGAGACCAACCAGTTCAAGCAGGAGTACGCCAGGTACATCCACAACACCGTCGAGCTGCAGGTCAAGCTGAAGAGCGAGGCCGACATCCGGGCATCCGGCCGCTCCGGCGATGCCATCGAGTATGACCTGCAGCGGCTGTACCAGATCCAGAACCGGCTCTCCAAGACGGTGAACTTCGCCTACTATATATACAACACCCAGACCAGGGAGGTTTTCACCAACCTCACCGCTGGGGACCCCCTGCGGACCATCTCGCAGCAGCCGACCAATCTGCACTTCAACCGCTGGGGCTCCATCCAGAGCATCCCGTGGGGCGACGACGTGACCAAGATGCTCGCGGGCACCCCTTACGAGATCTCGGTCGCGGTGCTGGAGCCGCTTAAAGAAGGCGACGCCTTCTATGACCAGTACCAGGAGTACAGCTGGGTCAAGTCGCTGACCGACCGGGCCTTCATCGCCCTGGCGGGCTCCCTGGTCCTGATGCTCGCGGCCTTCATCTACCTGGCCTTCGTCAGCGGCCGCCGGGAAAAAGACGGGGAGATAGTCCTCGCGCCGATAGACAGCATCTATACCGACCTGTTCACCCTCCTGGTGGTGGCCGCCGGGGCAGCCTCGTTCCTGGTGGAAGGGATCATACTGGACGCCGTCAGCGGTCTGCCCCAGATCCTGATCGCGTCATCCATCCTGTGGGGCATCGACGCCATCATCGGCCTCACCTATATCCTGTCCCTGGTCCGGCAGGCCAAGAAGAGGCAGGTGATAAAGAACTCGCTGATCTACAAGCTCCTCCACGGACTGCACCAGTGGATGGTCCTGGCCTTCACCGGCAGGATATTCAAGGCCTGGACCCTGCTGCTGCTGCTGGCCTACGGGATCGTAAACGCCGGACTCATCATCATGGCCAATGATGGAGCGGAGGAACTAGCCGGGCTGCTCCTGGTGGTTCTCAACCTAGTGGTCATATACCTCGTCGCCCGGGCCCTGCAGTCGCTCTCGCAGATAATGGCGGCGGTCAAGGAGATAGCGGCGGGCAACCTCGACTACCCGCTGGACGCAACCAGGATATCCGCGGCCTTCTCCGGCATGGCGGGTGATATCCTGAACATCCAGGAAGGGCTCAGGAAGGCCGTCGCCGAGGCGATCAAAGGTGAGCGCATGAAGACCGACCTCATCACCAACGTCTCCCACGACCTGAAGACCCCGCTCACCTCGATAGTGAACTACGTGGATTTACTCAAGCAGGAAGACCTGGACAGCGAAAAAGCCACCGAGTACGTCGCGGTCCTGGATGAGAAGTCCTCCCGGCTGAAGCAGCTGATAGACGACCTGTTCGAGGCCAGCAAGGTCACCAGCGGCAACATCACCGTCGCCCGGGAGAAGGTCGACCTCCACGCCCTGGTCATGCAGGCCTGCGGCGAGTTCGAGGAGAAGCTGAATCAGGCCGAGTTGAGTACCGTCGTAAACGCCGTCGAACCCGCCACCCTGATCGCCGCCGACGGTAAGTGCATGTGGCGGGTGGTCGAAAACCTGCTGTCGAACGCCCTGAAGTACTCCATGCCCCGTTCCCGGGTCTACATCGACATCACCCAGGACGAACAGTACGGGTCGCTGGTGATAAAGAACATCTCCGCCCACCCGCTGGACATCACCCCCGACCAGCTGATCGAGCGTTTCGTCCGCGGCGAGACCTCCCGCTCCACCGAAGGCTCGGGCCTGGGGCTGTCCATCGCCAGGAGCCTGACCGCCATCCAGGGCGGCCGGTTCAAGATCGAGATCGACGGCGACCTGTTCAAGGTGACGGTGGATATACCGCTGTGGAAAGACGAGTAGGGCCGGGGAAGGATCTGAAATCAGGGTAATGAGCGTGGGGGCGGTTGATTCGCCCCCACTTTCCCGTCTGCTGGGGTTAAGGGGGTTAGACTAAAGAACCGTCCCTGTCTACGACTGCTGGATGCTGAATTCCCGCTACTTAATCGGCGGGAATCTCGATTTCCAACAAGGTCAATATCTGACCCGGCAGCAGCAGCGAGTGCTCCTTCAAGATATAACTACTCCCGTCCAGGTATTCCTCCTGAATCCACCTCTCGATCGGTATCTCTCCAAAATACTCTTTCGTCATCCCCTGGAAAATCGCGCAAGCACCCGTGCCCGGCGGGCAGGTGGACCCCTCCGGGGGTAGCGACTCTAATGGGAAAGGAAACCCGGCAGAGGTCCCCAGGATGGTGATACGGCCTTTAATGGCCCGGATCAGGGCGGTGTATTTTTTATATCCATGATCAGCAGATGGCATAATTCTATATATCCTCACTACGTGGCTTCAATATAACCCACTATTTCCCTAATAAAGTGTATAGGTGAATTCATTTTAAGTCAATACGATTCTATAACATTCTGACTATTTTTTGTAAACTGTTGATATTATTATGAGTTTGGGAGCGTTCAAAATGACTACCTATAAACGACAGTTTACTTTGCGGATGCAGGAGGAGATTTACGAAAAAATAAAATATATCGCTTCAAAAGAACGCCGCTCGATCGCCATGCAGATCGAATATGCCATTGAATATTTTATTGCTTCATACGAGAAAGAACGTGGTATTAAGATCAGAATTGAAGATGATTAAGAAAGATGGATTTAAATTGAAAAGTTTAAAAATATAGTTAAACCCTGGCCCAGTTTAGGCCAGGGTTTAACTATACCGACGACGCATGCTGCATTTGCTCTTACCATCCCTAGTTCCGACTGACCCCCCAGCGGCGGCCGCTATAGTGCAGGCCACTCCGCTACAGAAAGAAAACCCTGGCCCTTTTTCGGGTCGGGTTTTTTACAACTTATTCAACCTTTATCTCCCCATTATCCTTCTCATACCCTACAACATATTTAATCAACGCGAACTCGATCTCTTTATTCGCCGAGCGGAGATTCTTCTGGGCGATAAATCTTATCTTGTCCATCAGTTCTTCAGAAATACGCAGAGAAAAGGGGGGTAATTGTGATGTCATTTTATCATCCTCTTGATATAAACTTGATGGCACTATTTTACCCCTCAGTATGAACCATATATACAATCTAGTTGACGTCTAATAGAATGCATCAATATAATATAAGGCAGGAGTGAATTATTAGTGATTGCACCTAAACGGATCATCTCCACCGCCCTGATACGCTCAGTCAGAGGCCGTATCACCGTCCTGGGGACCTCGGGCGGGTTTCCTTTCCCCCTGGAGTCTCTGCCCCCGGAGGGCTCCACCTGCCCGCCGGGTACGGGCGCCGGCACGATTTTCCAGGGAATGACGAAGGAGTATCGAGGGGAGATGCCGATCGAGAGGTGGATCAGGCCGGAGTATTTGGACGGAGGGAGTTATACCTTGAAGGAGCACTCGCTGCTGCTGCCGGGCCAGATTCTTACTCTGCTGGAGATCGAGACTTCCGCCGATTAAAGAGCGTTAGACAAGCATTCAGTGGCGGCCGCGCTAGTGTCAGCCTCCCCTCGGGAAAACATAAAAAAAGGACTTGACTGTCCTAAAAATAACCTGGCGATTGGGCCAGGTTTTCTCATCTATTCAATCTTTATTAGACCGTGTTTTTTCTCGTGATCCGCGATAAATCTTCTCACCAGGTACTCGATTTGATTGGCCATTGATCGGTTGTTGGTAGCAGATAATATTTTTATCTTTTCATAATCTTCATCAGTCAACCGCAAAGTAAAGACCCTCTTATCAGATGGCATCTTTTCAGCTCCTTCAAGGTGATAGCGTTATTCTAGCACAGTGAAGGCCTGCTATAAACCCGCACCTTGACATTACTGTGATAGCGCAATATACTTGGTGCTACGAGGTGATAGCACGGTGAAAGTTAGAGATAATCTTATAATTTCCACCGCCCTGATACGCTCAGTCAGGGGCCGCATCACCGTCCTGGGGACCTCGGGCGGGTTTCCTTTCCCCCTGGAGTCTCTGCCCCCGGAGGGCTCCATCTGCCCGCCGGGTACGGGTGCCGACGCGATTTTCCAGGGGATGACGAGGGAGTATCGAGGAGAGATGCCGATCGAGAGGTGGATTAGTCCGGAGTATCTGGACGGAGGGAGTTATACCTTGAAGGAACACTCGCTGCTGCTGCCGGGTCAGATTCTCACTCTGCTGGAGATCGAGACTCTCACCGATTAAATAGCGATAGACAAGCATTCAGCGGCGGTCCAGAGGTACCGCCGCTGGCTTTTTGGGGTCGTTATTGAGCCTATCTAAAGCTCCGAGTAATTATTATTCTACTGCCTGTATATGTTATACTAATATTAGAGGTGTATAATGCCAGTTGATGCGCGGGGCGTTTCGCTTTTAAGTTAAAAAACGGCGTTTTTTCAGTGATCTCGAACTGCCCCGGTGACATGAAAAGGTTGGTGTGAAAAGTGATTACTCGAAGTGATTACGGCGAGGTAAGCCAGTTCATCATGGGAAAAGAGGTCAACGGGAAAGTCCTGTACAGCATGGCGGTATACTGGGTGGACGGCCTGCTGATCGATTCCGGCCCTTATTCCGTGGCCGGGGAGGTGGCGAAAGCCTTTCAGGGTATCCCGGTTGAAAAGATTGTTAACACCCATCACCACGAGGATCACATCGGCAATAATCGCTTTTTTCAGGAAAAAGGCGCGCCGGTTTTTGCTCATGAACTGGCGGTGCCACTCATTAACCATCCCTCACCGTGGGTTTCCCGGCTGCGAGATTATCAGAAACTGGTATGGGAGATACCTCCCGCCTCGATCTGCAGCCCGTTAGGCGACTGGGTCGAGAGCAGCCGGTATAGATTCAGGGTTATTCATACGCCGGGGCATTCCCCGGATCACATTTCCCTGCTGGAGGAAAGCAGCGGCTGGCTCTTTACCGGCGACCTGTTCCTGGGGGAACAGGTTAAGATCCTGCGCAGCGATGAGGACGTTCATTTAAGCATGGCATCGCTTAATAAACTGCTGGATTACGATTTCGATACCATTTTCTGCTGCTCCGGGAGGGTATTTGACAACGCCAAGCAGAGGATGCGCGACAAGCTGGACTGGTGGAAGGAACTTTACCAGCAGGCAGCCGGGTTGGCTGAAATGGGCTATGACGCCGCTGCCATCCGCGACAAGCTGCTGGGGGAAGAAAACATTATAGCTCAAATCACTGCCGGAGATATTTCCCGGCTTAATCTTATTAAGTCGTTTTTGCATTATCAGCAAGTATAAGCAGGGATATGCAGCGTCACCTGCTTGCCTGGACATCATCACTGTGCAAGGCTCAAACTTAGTGAATATTAAATCCACTTGCCGGAATGCCCATATCGTACACTCGCTTTTTCGATGCGAAAAACCGCGGCATCTCAGCAGTTGATCAAACCTGCTGGAGCATATCGTTGATAATTGTCCATTGGTTGCGGAGAGACTCGACGCCCATCAAGGTACCAATGTGCCCGCCTTTGGACATAATCTCAACCACATGTTGTGGATCGGTGCTTACATGATTACGCATCGCAAACACCTGTGCCGGAGGTGTTATATGGTCTTTTTCTCCGCCTACCAGGATTAAGGGGCAGTCGATATTATTAAGATTTACCGATGTTCCATTTATCTTGATAGTTCCCGGGTTTACCATCCCGTTCCGTTTAAAAATTTTATCTATAGCCTCTAAAAAAAACCGCCCGGGCAGCATTTGAGAGTATTCGTACCATTCGCTAAATCGGTCGTAACGGTTCATCAGCTCCACATCATCGTTAAATACCATTTTCCACAGTTGGAAGTATTTGTGCCAATAATGCTCCTGAGGTTCCATATTCTTAAACCCGGTTAAAATATACTTTCCATTCATTAATCCGTTGTTGCTTTCCACCAGATCTTCAAAAAACCGCATTGGCAGTTTCGAATTTTGGACGACCTCACTATCCGCGGCGGATACATCAATAGGACAGGCGGCAGCCACCAAAGCAGCTATTTTTTCCGGGTACAGGGAAGTATAGATAGCAGCCTGCCAGCCACCCTGGCATTCCCCCACCAGATGAATCTTATAGATGTCAGTGCGCCTTCTGATTTCTTCTACCGCCAGGTCAGTTAAGTTGATGTAATCTTCAATACCCAGATTTTTATACTCCGGGGTTGCAGACAACCACTCGGTTACATAAACATCATAATTATACTGATGAAAAACCCTGACCAGACTCTGTTCTGCGGAATAATCGGCGATATTCGCATGATGCCCCGCCTGTGGAGGCAGAATCAAAACCGGTCGGCGAGCGTTAATGTGGGGATTAGGAAAATGCCTCAGCCAGAGGGTCTTTTCTTTTAAAATTACACGGTTGTGCGTAGCCCATTTTTGTTCCATTTTCGGCAAAGCCATTGCCCTTTGAAAAAAAGTATTGCTTTTGCTGTACATATCCTCCATATACTTCCCGGCGTCCCACATTTTATCAAACACCTTAACAATCCCCCTATTCGACTATTTCGCTGCTTGCTCTGTAAGATGATCGATCTTTTCCTCCACGTTCATCAAGGCTCTGCCTATCCTTGCGACATCTTCCTGAGAAGCGATTCCCGAAAACTTAAAAAACTGGTCCCGATTTCTCATCCAATACTCAAACAGCAGCAGGTTAAAATTCAACTGGCTTTGTTTAATCCCGTCCAAGCCTGGGTAGGACATAATATGCTTACTTAGTTCCAAACAGTTAGTTCCCATTTTGTATGAGTATTTATCGAGAATATCCATCCATGCTTTAAAAAAATCGTCATAACTGCTGTTCAACAAATACCACTACCCCTTTCTCAAATAAAGCCTATTCCGCGACCGGTTGACTACCTGGTTTTTCAGCTGGCTGCCCTTTCTTCAGCACCAATTCAAAAATTTCCTGCGTCATGTCAATGCCCAACAGTTGATGATTTTTGGTCGCCTCAAACATTCTCCCTAATGTTTCGACCGCTTCATCCGTTTTTGGTTTGACCCCCATAAAACCATTAGAAAACTCCCCAAGCATTCCATTCGTCTTATCACAAACAGTTTTTGCAGAATGTAGTGACGCCAATATACCGCTATAATACTTATTCACTACTTCTTTAGTGGCATTAAAAAACAGCCGGTTCATATTCATGTAATCTACCATAAATTAGAACTCCCTTCAATAAATTTCTTTAAACTCACAATAAATCGTTGTCATGTAACGTATTTTCAAAGCGGCGGTTGCGTTAATGCATGACCCGCCGCTGGTCTCTGTTTCATCGGGTTGACCCGGCCCTGACTTACGTCCTGAGCGTGGCGACCAGCCGCTGGGGATGGAGCAGCAGGTCTAGCGCGTCTTCGATGCTGCGGCAGACCACGTCGGAGTTCAGGACCGCCCGGGCGGCCGCGCCTTCTCTCCCCATGACCAGGATGCTCAGCCAGCTTACCTCCAGCATCCGGTGGTCGTTGAACCCGTTGCCGATGGCCACCACACTGTCGGGCCCCAGTTTTTGAACGAAGCCTTCTTTCTGTCCATAGCCGCCGGTACCGCTGATCTTAACTATCTCGACCGGCAGCCTGGAACAACCAGAATCCACCAGGCCGAAGGTGTCAGCGGTCAGGATGTAGATCTTCAGGGTATCCGCCAGGACCCTGATCCGTTCCTCCACCCCCTCCAGCATCTTCCCGTCCTCTGCCAGGGTTCCGTCGTAGCTCAGCACCAGGTATTCAAGCTCCAGCGTGTCGTTACCCAGGATGTCCAGTTTCAGCATCGTTTTTCCCCTTTCAATGCTCTTTATATTATTCCGCATAAATCGGCGTCTTCAACCAAGTAAAAGGGGACAGCGCCTTGCTCTCATAAAATGGTAATTCAAAAACCCTGGAATTGGAAGAGCAGATTTACATAAAATGGGAATGCCACAAACCTTAAAATTACATGTATTCAGGGGGGCGCGAGGGGCCGTGGGAATATCGGTTTTAGTTACCCAAATGGATTAGCAGTTTGAGGGGCAACCTATAAATGCCTTCAGGAGAGAATCAATGGGGAGATGAAGTATATGGCAGCCGTCTATTGGTACTGTGCCCTTGCGGTCCTCGGCGCGGGAATGACAGTTTTCATTCTATATAAGAAAAAGAATTTTTATGAATTCATATCATTTTTTTTATTTGCCATGATGGTGGCATTCATAGGTGAAATGATAGTATTACTCTTTCTGAACGGTTATGCTTATAAGCCTGGCGTTTTTACGGATTACTATGCGGAAGACATTTTTGGGCATGTCGTACCCAATGCCACCTTGTGGCCCGCGACCGCTCTGCTCGTAATCGCTTACTCTTTGCGTTATCGCTGGATACTGTTAATAACCGTCGTCTTTACGCTTTTGGACATTCTCTTTATTAATCTCGGAATCTATCAATATAACTGGTGGAAAACATGGATGACCAGTGCGGCTATTCTCTTTTATTGCGTTTTAATGAAGATATGGTTCGTCCAGTTGAAAAACAAACGGAGCGGTATCCTGAGATATATCACGTTCTGGCTCATTTTATTGGTTATATTAAAGCTTCCTATAAGCCTTCTACTGTTTTTAGGAATGCAGCATACAATCATCGGCTGGTTTGAAAACATTTATAGAGACTCCGGCGTATTCTCAGTCTTTTATAACGCGGCGTTGTCTTTTTTCGGCGTCTTTTTCATTTGCGTATTGAAAAAATGGTATTGGAAACTGGTTCCCTTCTTCATCTATTTTTCTTGCGACGCCATTCTTTTGGATAAAGGCATTCTCCTCTTTAACGGTGGATGGAATTTATACTATCTGATGTTAGTGCGTACCGTATGCCTGGCACTATTCATCGCACTTGAGAATAAATACCCCTACAATCCTCCGCCGCAGCACTCCCAAAAATATAGAGATTCATAATAATACCAACCCGCCTTCAAAAACCCCAAACTCTTCCCGGCCAGCACCACCTTGATCCGGCCTTTGGCCGTGGACCTGCTGGTGACGACCAGATGGCTGTTCGCGACCTCGGCCGCTTGGGAGAGTTCATCGAAAAGCGTAAAAAAACCAAACGCCCGCATCAATTGGACGTTTGGTTTTTATTAACTGTTGACTTAACCGGAGGCCGCTGCCGCCAGTTCTCTTCGGGTTCTGCTGGGGCGGGCGACGACTACGGTATTTCCGATACCTTCAGATACCCGGGTAAGTTCCTCATGCACCCTCTCCAGCTGCTTGTTATCCAGTACAAAGGAATAAACCTCCCCGACCTCGAGGGCGTCGATCACCTTTTCGAACTTCTGCAGGCTTACCCCGTGATAATCATTTTTCTCGTCTTTGGATACTTGGGCTGGCGTGACCCCCAGTCTTCGGGCCAACTCCGCCTGGCTGATACCCTTGGCTATACGCAGGCCTATCAGCTGGAGGTTTGGGCTCAACCCCCGCAGCGCCCGGATATCTCCCGACTTAAGCCCCTCGTAGAGTCTCAACTCATTCTCCTGGTCCTCGATCATCGATATCGTGGGCATGGTTATCGAGGCGATATCATCATCGGAAAAACCCATCTCCTTAAGCCTCTCGACCTGTCTGGAAATCGCGGTCCTGGCGGAGGTATGCTGCTCCTTTATAACATCGTACTCCGCATCACTCTTAATCATAAAAGACACCCCCATTCATATCTGGTCGGATGCTCTCCCTGGTCTTATGACCTTGATTACCCCTTTGCCGGTATGGGTGTATTTTATCTTTCTGAACCACTCCGGCTTGATATCCTTTAAGTCCGGGTCTGACACATTTGCCTCCAGGAACTCCTCGTATACCGGGTATATCTCGATGCCATAGTCGAACCACATTGGGTAGGCGACCCTTCCGGTACCTTTATTTATCCTCTCGAAACTCCAGAATTCGGGGTCCAGTTCCTTTAAACTCGGTTCCGCGATCCTTTCCCAGTGGTCTTTTCTGCAGACGAAGTAGGCATCCAGGTCGTTGGGATGCAGCTTATCAGAAACAAAAGAACCGACGATAAAGATTTCCGTCACCCCGACAGACCACAGTTGGATGCAGCGGTACTCGAAGACATCGAGCAGCCGGGCCCTCCATGCGGTATCCCAGTCGGGTTCATCCCCGGGACCGGTTATCAGTACCGACCTTCCTATTTCTTCGAAAGTCATCGGATAGTCGCCCGGGGGAAGGACCCCATGGCTGTTAAACTGGATATCCATCCTGATTCCCTTTTGTTTATCATACCCATACGCACATCTTAACCTTTGAGTTAATCTTAACCTAAAACTGGCCACTATGCAAGAGGATCGGTGTCGTAGGGTTATTTTTAACCAGCATCGGGGGCCGCTTCAAGACAGCCGCGGACAAAAAAAGGAGTCGGGCCAACGCCCAAATAATCTGGTGGAAAAGAAGGAAAAACAGGGTTTCGCGTAGTATAATAAATTAAAGAAAGGGTTGGTAGTATGGCAGGACAGCAGGGGGCTCTTATTTTTATTGCTTAAAAGTCGGCACGACCATTGATATATTTGTAGGACGGGAGGATTTTTTTATGCCCATTACCGAGATGCTTTCGCGCAACGCGCGGGTTTACCCCTTCGAGACGGCCCTCATCGAGCGCGACCCGGCGCACGGCAGCCGCCGGGATGTCACCTGGCTGGAGTTCGAAAACCAGGTAAACCGACTTTCCAACGCCCTCATTTCCCGGGGGGTAGGCCGGGGGCGCAAGACCGCCATCCTGCTCATGAACTGCCTCGAGTGGCTGCCGGTCTATTTCGGCATCATCAAGACCGGGGGGATGGCGGTCCCGTTAAACTTCCGCTACACCGCGGAAGAGATCAGCAAGTGCCTGGCCGCCTCGGACTCGGAGATACTCATCTTCGGTCCCGAGTTCACCGAGAGGATAGAGCAGATAAGGCACGAACTCGTATTCATCAAGGAGTTCGTCTTCATCGGGGAGAGCGGCCGCCCGGAATGGGCCCGGGACTACCCCGAGTACATCTGGGGCTTCACGGCCAAGGACCCCCAGGTGCCGCTCTGCGACCACGAGGACGCGGCCCTGTACTTCTCCTCCGGCACCACCGGCACCCCCAAGCCGATCATCCTGACCCACGCCAACCTGGTATCGGCGGCCATAACCGAAAACCGTCACCACCTGCAAAACCACCACGACAACTTCCTGTGCATCCCGCCGCTGTATCACACCGGGGCCAAGATGCACTGGATGGGCAACCTGATCGTCGGGGCCAAGGCGGTGATACTCCGGGGGGTGAAGCCGAAGTGGGTCCTGGAGGCGGTATCCGAGGAGCAGGCCACCATCGTTTGGCTCCTGGTCCCCTGGGCCCAGGACATACTGGACGCGATAGAGAGCGGGGAGGTAGACCTGGGAGACTACCAGCTCGACCAGTGGCGGCTCATGCACATAGGGGCGCAGCCCGTGCCCCCCAGCCTGATCCACCAGTGGAAGAAGTACTTCCCCGACCAGCTTTACGACACCAACTACGGGCTCAGCGAGTCGACCGGCCCGGGGTCGGTGCACCTGGGGATGGAAAACATCCACAAGGTCGGGGCCATCGGCGTCGCGGGGTTCAACTGGGAGGCCAAGGTAGTCGATGAGGACGGCCGCCTGCTGGCCGACGGCTCGGTGGGAGAGCTACTGCTGCGGGGCCCGGGAGTGATGCGCGGCTACTACAATAACGACAGCGCGACCGAAGGCGCGCTGAAGGACGGCTGGCTCTATACCGGGGACATGGCCCGGCGGGACCCCGACGGGTTCATCTACCTGGTCGACCGCAAGAAAGACGTCGTCATCACCGGCGGAGAAAACATCTTCCCGGTGGAGATCGAAGACTTCCTGCGGGCCCACCCCGACATCAAGGACGTAGCGGTGATAGGCATGCCCGACAAACGGCTGGGCGAGATACCGATAGCCGTCGTCGACGTCAAAAAAGGCCGGGACCTCACCGAGGAGCAGGTGCTGGAGTTCTGCCAGGAGCTGGCGCGTTATAAACGTCCGCGCAAGGTATTTTTCGATGAAGTGCCCCGCAACCCGACCGGGAAGATAGAGAAGCCGAAGCTCAGGGAAAAGTACCACATCAAGCTGTTTTAAAAATATTCGACCATGCGGCCCGGCCCTCGGAGGGCCGGGTTTAAATTTATAGTAAAACAAATAACCAATTTTTACCTTGACAGTAGAGAGAAGGAACAATATATTGGATAATGTGGGGTGATAGCAAGGTGGAGCTAGAGGAGGAGAGGACAATACATACCGTCCTCATCCGGACCCAGGATGGGCGAATCAACCTGTTGGGATGTTCGAGCGGATTCCCTTTTCCCCCGGCGTCACTGCCCGAGGCCGGGTCCCGCTGCCCGGCAGGTACCGCCGCGTATGAGATAGACCGGGGGCTGATCACGGAGTTCAAAGGGATTATCCCCATCGAGCGGTGGATAAAGCCGGGGTACCTGAACGGGGACCGGTATACCCTGTGGGAGCACTCGCTGCAGCTGCTGGGCCAGATACTGACCCTGCTGGAGATCGAGGTACACCGGAATTAGAGTTTAACATCCAGGCCCTGATTCAAACAGAAAAAGAGACCCTGGATAACAGGGCTCTTTTTGTTCCAACCACTACACCCCGTTAAACCTGGCCAGCTCAACCTCCAGGGTGCTGATGGTCGACCTCAGGATGTCGGTGGACTTGAACTCCTGCTCCCTCAGAGATATGAAGCCCTTGATCAGCGGGCCGTCATCGTCCAGGGACTCCACCGGCTGGTTTAAAAGCCGCTGGCCCTTGTTGTTGTAGAAGAGGACCCGGTTGTAGACCCGGAGCGCGGTTTCCAGTATCGCCTCCTGCTCAGGAGTGCTGGTGAGTCGGATCAACTCCTTCCAGGAGTCCACCGGCAGCTCCAGGATCGGCAGCCTCCGGTCGACCAGCGAGCTTATCACCTTCATCTCGTTCACCACCGCCCGGAGCCCCTGGGTAAAATAGTAGTTAAGCACAAATTCCTCCACCTCTTCAGGCGTGGCCGGCCGCGAGACCGTGCCATCCCTGATATAGGGCCGACTCTCGTAGTAGTACATCGGCCGGGGACCGTTCGGGACCCGGATCACCGCGACGGTTTTCCCCTCGACCGCCTCGAAGCTGATCTCGGCGAAACAGCTCGGGTGGATGCTGGCCCTAGCGTTGTCCACCCGGCTGCGGAAGGAGTTCTCCGTCTGATTCTCCAGGTCCAGCCCGACTATCTCATTAGCGTCGGAGACCCCGACGATGATGATGCCCCCGCCGCAGGTGGCGAAAGACGCGATGGTCCGGCCTATCTCCCGCGGCAGCACCAGCTTAAAATCCACGTGGGCGCTCTCGCCCCGCCTGATCATCTCGATAATATCCATAAATGATATTATTCGAGCAAGATCGGACAATTCCTCCACCCAAACCCCCGGTTTACAAATCCCCTGAGTATTTAACCGGCCGCTCCCCGAAAACCTAAAACTTTCCTAATCTGGGGAGAACCCAGGTTTTATAAGGCGTTTGCCTCACTTTTTTTCACTTACTTAAAGAAAACACTTCCTTTTAACTTATATAAAAGATACAATTACCGTAGGGGGTGACCGGGACTTGAGAATCCTTATTGTAGATGACAACATCAAATGGGTGGACGACATCTCCGATATACTCTCTGTGATCGGCCATCAGTGCGACGGGTTCAGCGACCCCTTGCTGGCTGTCGAGGCGTATAAGGTCAAGCCCTACGACCTGGTCATCACCGACCTGGTGATGCCCGGGATAGACGGGCTGCAGGTGGCGAAGGCGATCAAGGAATACGACCCCCAGGCGGTGGTCGTGATCATCACCGGGGCAGCCGTCGACACCGAACGCATCACCTCGCAGAAGAGCGCGGCCGCACTCATGTTCAAGCCGATCTCACTGACCGAGCTGTTCGACTTCATGGACAACGTGCAGCGGGCGAAAGTAAGTTAGGTTCTGAGAGGCATATGGACCACCCTCCGCCGGGGTCGGCGGAGGGTGGTTTTTTACTTAAATAGGTGAATCAGCCTTTTTACCTTTCACATTCTGGTGAGAGGTTATTTTTTAACTAAAGTTTAAAAATTATCAAGACAGTTTTTACAAAACTTATATTAAGAATTAATAAAAATAATTTACCATATAGTCCTAAAACAGTTCCAACAATAATCCTGAAAGAAAAAAGAGAGGGGGAGTACAGATGCTTTTAGACCGATCATTCGAGGAAATTAAAGTAGGGGATCAGGAGGTATTCAGCAAGACCTTCCACGAGTCGGACGTGATTACATTTGCCAACCTGAGCGGCGACCAGAATCTCATCCATACCTGCGAAGAGTTCGCCAGCCGAAGCCAGTTCAAAAAGCGGATAGTCCACGGCATGCTCACGGCTTCTCTGATCTCAACCGTCTTCGGCACGCTGCTCCCGGGAGCCAATACCGTTTACCTGTCCCAGGACCTCAGGTTCCTGGCGCCGGTTTATCTGGAGGATACCGTTAAGGCTGTCGTCGAGGTGATAGAAAAAAAGGAAGAAAAGAGGACCCTCACCTTCAAGACCCAGGTCATCAACCAGCACGGCCAGGTGGTCATCTCCGGTCAGGCCAAGGTGATGAAAGCGGTCAGCCTGCTCGCGACCGCGTAGCTGAATAAAACCCGAATAAAGGAGGAAATCGAAGTGAACGGACAAATCAGGGAGATATGGCAAAACTGGCACACCCTGCAGGAGAAATCCATGGCCTTGTGGAAAGACGCGTTTTCGACTGAGCCGCCCTTAAAAGACGCGAAGCAGTTCAGCGAACCGATGAAGGACGTATGGGAGGCTTTTTGGAAAAGCCAGGAGACCCTTTTAAACCTATGGAAAGAAAACTCCCAGGTCTTCTCCCAGGGGGCGGAGCGCAGCGAGGCTTTCAAGGACCTGTGGCAGGGCTGGTGGAAGTACCAGGAGAGCATGCTGGAGGTCTATAAGGCCCTGCCGCCGCAGGAGCAGCTGCAGAAGATGATAGAAACCTTAGAAAGCCTGGAATACCTGGAAAGAACCAAGCAGCTCTACAGTGACTGGCTAAAACTATTGACGGCCGGCGTCGATAAATACAATCACTGCATACCCGGGGGAGTAAACCGGGAGGTCATGGAGATGACGATGAGCGGCGTCAATGAGATGTTTCGCGGTTGGCTCGAAGTCATGGACAATTACACCTCCATGACAGAAAAAGGACTGGTGGAATTCTCCAAAGAGTCCCTTTCCTCACCCGCGTTTTCCGAGTTAAGGCAGAAGCTGCTGGACGCCTTCTTTATCCTCTGGGATCACTCGATGAGGTACAAGGAAGAGTTCTTTAAACACACCGGATTAGCGTCCCAGGAGGATATTGCACGGTTAGGCCGCATGCTGATCAACCTGGAAGAAAAAACCGATCAGGTTGTCAATCACCTGGACCGAATCACCGAGAGCGCTAACTATGAAGCATCCCATTAAGAGCCCCGGATGCACCCTCAGCACAGCATTTTAAACGGGAGGTCCCGATGACCATCGAGTCCTTTAAGCCTGAAAATTACATGGAAGACGTGTTGAACAAGCAATATGCTTTCTTAAAAATGGCGGTGTCGCTTCCAAAGTCAGAACCAAAATGGGCCACTGCCAACAACGTTATCTTCAAAGAAAAAACCCTCTGGCTCAGGCACTTTCCCAATCCCCACGTCAACTCCCGGCGGCCGGTGTTGATCCTGCCCCCGCAGGCCGGGCACCACGGGAACATCGCCGATTACTCCCCGGACCAGAGCCTGGTCCGGGTTTTCCACCAGTACGGTTATGACGTCTATGTCACCGACTGGTTGTCAGTCGCCCCGGAATACAAAAACCTGGGTATCGAAGATTACATCAACATGACCAATTCAGCGGTCGACGTGATCAGGAAGCGCACGGATATTTTCAAAATCCACCTGGTCGGCGAATGCCAGGGAGGCTGGCAGGCAGCGGTTTACACCGCCCTGTATCCCGAGAAGATTTCGGCCCTGGTGGTCGCCGCCAGCCCTATCGACGTGGAAGCCGCACCCAGCGAGATAGTGGACAACGCCAGGCTGCCTATGCGTCTGTTCGAGGCGCTGGTGGAAAGCAACCACGGATTGATGAACGGCAAGTACATAATAACCGGGTTTAAAAACATGGAACCGCATGAGCATTACTGGCACAAGTACTTCCGCCTGTGGAAGATGGTGGCTACCGATGACGAGGACAATATAAGACGGTATCAGCGGTTTGAAGAATGGTACGAGCAGCCCCAGATGCTGCCGGGACGTTTTTACCTGGAGGTTATCGACAAGATCTTTAAAAAGAACGGCATGATAAACCCCGGCACGCTAAAGATAAACGGTACCTCGGTCGATCTGAAGAACATCAGCTGCCCCTTAATCCTGGTCGGCGGAGAAAAAGACCATATCACCCCTCCAGAGCAGGTGTTCGCGATGCGGAACCACGTCAGCACCCCGTCCGAACAGATCGTGGAGACGCTGTCCAAAGGAGGCCACATCGGCACCCTGATGGGCAACGAGTCCCTCCGCACCAACTGGACCATGATAAATGAAATGCTGAAAGAGATCTAGGAAGCGAGGTGACGGTTCGCTCGCTTCCTGCAACGGATAAAACGCCTGGTCCTTCATGGACCGGGCGTTTTATTCTCTGCCGGGTGATTATCGTTTAAAAGACTTACACAGCCCTCTACTTGATCCCCGCGTGGTACTCCTGCAGGGACTTCAGCCTGGAACCGGGCGAGGATTCCTCCTTGTAAGCCGCTATCCCCTTGGCGCTGGCCAGGGCCGCCGCCATGGTGGTGATGTACGGGACGTTGAACTTGATGGCGTTCTTGCGGATATACGAGTCGTCGTGCTGGCTGCGTTTCCCCGACGGGGTGTTGATGACCAGCTGGATCTCCTTGTTGGTTATCCCGTCGACGATATGGGGACGCCCCTCGAACTGCTTGTTGATGACCTCGGCCTCGATCCCGTGCTCCTGGAAGTACTTCTGGGTGCCGCCGGTCGCCTTGAGTTTGAACCCGATACTGGCAAACAGCTTTGCCGCCTCCAGCGCGGCGGGTTTATCCTTGTCGCTGACGGAGAACAGCACGGTCCCCGACGTCGGCAGGGAGGTCTTGGTGCCCTCCTGGGCCTTGAAGTACGCCAGCCCGAACGAATCGGCGATCCCCAGGACCTCACCGGTGGAGCGCATCTCCGGCCCCAGTATCGGGTCGACCTCCTGGAACATGTTAAACGGGAAGACCGCCTCCTTGACCCCATAGTGGGGGATATCCTTGGCCGCCAGGCCGCTGACCGGGTACTTCCGGCCCGAGTCGGCCATCATCATTATCTCGGTGGCGATCCGCGCCATTCGGATGTCGCAGACCTTCGAGACCAGGGGCACGGTCCGGGAAGCCCTCGGGTTGGCCTCCAGCACGTAGACCTGGTCGTCGGCGATGGCGTACTGCATGTTCATCAGCCCGACCACGTTCAGTTCCCGGGCGATCTTCTTGGTGTACTCCACGATGGTGTCGATGTGCCGGGCCGGGATGCTGATGGGCGGAATCACGCAGGCCGAGTCGCCCGAGTGGATGCCTGCCAGCTCGATGTGCTCCATCACCGCCGGGACGTAGGCGTCCTCCCCGTTGGCGATGGCGTCCGCTTCCGCCTCGATCGCGTTGCTCAGGAACCGGTCGATCAGGATCGGCCTCTCGGGGGTGACCCCGACCGCGGCCGCCACGTACTGGCGCAGCATCTCCTCGTCGTGGACCACCTCCATGCCCCGTCCGCCCAGGACGTAGGAGGGGCGGACCATCAGGGGATAGCCGATCCGGTTGGCTATCACCAGCGCCTCGTCCAGGTTCGATGCCATGCCCGACTCGGGCATGGGTATGTTCAGCCTCTCCATCACCCGGCGGAACCGGTCGCGGTCCTCGGCCAGGTCGATGGTCTCCGGGGTGGTGCCGAGTATCTTTACCCCCGCCTTCGCCAGTTCCCCGGCGATGTTCAGGGGGGTCTGCCCGCCAAACTGGACGATCACCCCCAGCGGCTTCTCCTTCTCGTAGATGGCGAGCACGTCCTCCACGGTCAGGGGTTCGAAGTACAGCTTATCCGAGGTGTCGTAGTCGGTGGAGACCGTCTCCGGGTTGCAGTTGACCATCACCGTCTCGAAGCCCAGGTCCTTCAGGGCGAAGGCAGTGTGCACGCAGCAGTAGTCGAACTCGATCCCCTGGCCGATCCGGTTCGGGCCTCCGCCCAGAATCAGGACCTTGGGACGGTCGCTGGCAGTCGTCTGGTCGGGGGCGTTGTAGGTGGAGAAGTAATAAGCGGCGTTTTCCACCCCGCTGACCGGGACGGCCTCCCAGCCCTCTACCACCCCGAGAGCGGTCCGGCGCTCGCGGATCTCGGTCTCCGAACGGTTCAGCAGCATGGCCAGGTAGCGGTCGGAGAACCCGTCCCGCTTCGCCCGCACCAGCAGCTCGTCGGGCAGCCGGCCGTCTTTATATTTCAGTATCTCCTCCTCCAGCTCGACCAGCTCTTTCATCTGCTGGATGAACCACGGCTTGAGGTAGGTCAGGCGGTAGAGCTGTTCCACGTCCGCGCCCTTGCGCAGCGCCTCGTACATGATGAACTGGCGCTCGCTCGAGGGTTCCGCCAGCATCGACAGCAGCTCGTCCCGGGAGCGCCGGTTGAAGTCCTTGGCGAAGCCCAGGCCGTAGCGGCCGATTTCCAGGGAGCGGATGGCTTTCTGGAAGGCCTCCTTGTAGTTCTTCCCGATGCTCATGACCTCGCCCACGGCGCGCATCTGGGTGCCCAGGACGTCCACCGCGCCGGGGAACTTCTCGAAAGCCCAGCGGGAGAATTTTATCACCACGTAATCCCCCGAGGGGGTGTACTTATCCAGGGTCCCGTCCCGCCAGTAGGGGATCTCGTCCAGGGTCAGACCCGCGGCCAGCATGGTGGAGACCATGGCGATGGGGAAGCCGGTGGCCTTGGAGGCCAGGGCGGAGGAGCGAGAGGTGCGGGGGTTGATCTCGATGATGACCACCCGCCCCGTCTTAGGGTCGTGCGCGAACTGGATGTTGGTGCCGCCCACCACCTCTATGGCGTCCACCACGTCGTAGGAGTATTTCTGGAGCCTCTGCTGCAGCTTGGGGTCGATCGTCAGCATCGGGGCGGCGCAGAAGGAGTCCCCGGTGTGCACGCCCATGGCGTCGATGTTCTCGATAAAGCAGACGGTGATCTTCTGGTTCCTGGCGTCACGGACCACCTCCAGCTCCAGCTCTTCCCATCCCAGCACCGACTCCTCGATCAGGATCTGACCGACCAGGCTGGCGGCGATCCCGCGATGGGCGACGGTCCGCAGCTCCTCGACGTTGTAGACCAGGCCGCCGCCGGTGCCGCCCATGGTGTAGGCGGGCCGGATCACCACGGGATACCCGAGTTCCTTGGCTATCTGTTCGGCCTCTTCGACACTGTAGGCGGGCTGGCTGCGGGGCATCTCGATCCCCAGCCGGTTCATCGTCTCCTTGAAGGCGATGCGGTCCTCGCCGCGCTCGATGGCATCGGTCTGCACGCCGATGACCTTGACCCCGTACTTTTCCAGGACCCCGGTCTTGTGCAGCTCCGAGCTGAGGTTCAGGCCCGACTGCCCGCCCAGGTTAGGCAGCAGGGCGTCAGGCCGTTCCTTGGCAATGATCTCCTCCAGCCTCTGGACGTTGAGCGGTTCGATGTAGGTGATGTCCGCGATCCCCGGGTCGGTCATGATGGTGGCGGGGTTGGAGTTGACCAG
Source organism: Bacillota bacterium (assembly GCA_013178275.1). Classification (GTDB taxonomy): domain Bacteria; phylum Bacillota; class Ch66; order Ch66; family Ch109; genus Ch109. The sequence goes on from JABLWZ010000035.1 coordinate 23,218, forward strand.
GATGATCTCGTAGCCCAGCTTCCTCAGGGCCTTGCAGGCCTGGGTCCCGGAGTAGTCAAACTCGCAGGCCTGTCCGATCACGATCGGTCCTGATCCGATGATTAGAATCTTGTTGATGTCGGTGCGTTTCGGCATACTTCCCCTCCCAAGTCTATCCTGATGTGCAGTCTTACTCAGCATTGGCAGTTGGTACCCTACTAAACCTTAATTTTAGCAAATATGCAGGACAAGTTATACATTATTCTCGAACATAATACAGTATAACTCGCCGGCTGTCATCGGGATTTCACCAAATGGGTTCAGATTTGTCGAGGAAAGGGAGGGCGGCGATTCCATCTTAAACCGCGATATGGTATAAATAGTCTCAACAGGAGAAGAAAATGGCTCCGCGTAAAAGGGGGGATTGCCATGCAGAACGTTCAGATAAAGGTAAAGGGGATGAGCTGCGCCGCCTGCGCCGCCCGCATCGAGAAGGGGCTGAACCGCCTCCCCGGGGTGGAGCAGGCCCGGGTCAACCTCGCGATGGAGCAGGCCTCGGTCGACTACGACCCCGAGGCGGTCAAGGTCAACGACCTGGTGGAACAGATAGAGAAGCTCGGCTACTCGGTGGACGCGGAAAAGGTGGAGCTGAAGATCGGGGGTATGACCTGCGCCGCCTGCGCCGCCCGGGTGGAAAAAGGGCTCAGCAAGCTTCCCGGGGTGGAGCGGGCCAGTGTAAACCTGGCCACCGAGACCGCTACCGTGGAGTACCTGCCGGCCCAGGTGGGGGTGGACGACCTGATCCGGACCGTGACCCGCACCGGCTACACCGCGCAGCGGATGGCGGCCGGGCCTCCCGAGGCCGGGCCGGGAGCGGCCGACGAGGAACTGGTGAAGAAGCGGCGGCTGCTGATATTCTCGGCGGTCCTCGCCCTCCCCTTTCTGGTTATGATGGTGGGCGAGCTGCTGGGGCTGGCCCTGCCCGGCTGGCTCACCGCTTCCACCACCCAGCTGCTGCTGGCGACCCCGGTCCAGTTCTACGGGGGCTACCCCTTCTACCGGGGGGCCTTCAACTCCCTGCGCGGCGGCGGAGCCAACATGGACGTCCTGGTGGCCCTGGGGACCAGCGCCGCCTACTTCTACAGCCTGAGCGCGATGTTCTTCGCACCGCACAGCCACGGCTACTTCGAGGTCAGCGCGGTGCTCATCACCCTGATCCTCCTGGGCAAGTTCCTGGAGGCCCTGGCCAAGGGGCGCACCTCGGAAGCGATCAGAAAGCTGATGGGGCTGCAGCCCAAGACCGCCAGGGTGATACGCGGGGGCGAGGAGCTGGAGATACCCACCGCCGAGGTATTGGTCGGCGACCTGGTGGTGGTCCGCCCGGGAGAGCGCATCCCGGTCGACGGCCAGGTCCGGGAAGGCTACTCGGCTGTCGACGAGTCGATGCTGACCGGTGAGAGCGTACCGGTCGACAAGCAGGCGGGCGACCTCGTCGCGGGGGCCACCATCAACAAGTTCGGTTCGCTGAAGATCGAGGCCACCCGGGTGGGCCGGGACACCGTGCTGGCCCAGATCATCCGGGTGGTCCAGGAGGCGCAGGGTTCCAAGGCCCCCATCCAGCGGCTGGCCGACGTGGTGGCCGGCTACTTCGTCCCGGTCGTGGTCCTGATCGCCGCCGCCACCTTCGGGACCTGGTACCTGCTGCTAGACGCGGGCAACCTCTCCCGCGCCCTGATAAACGCCACCGCCGTCCTGGTCATCGCCTGCCCCTGCGCCATGGGGCTGGCCACCCCCACCTCCATCATGGTGGGGACGGGCCGGGGAGCGGAGAACGGCATCCTCATCCGGGGCGGCGAGCACCTGGAGCGCGCCCACAAGATCAGCGCTGTGGTCCTGGACAAGACCGGCACCATCACCCGGGGAGAGCCCGAGCTGACCGACATCATCCCGGCCGGTGGGTTCAGCGGGCAGGAAGCGGCGATCCTCGGCTTGGCCGCCCGGGTGGAGCGGCTCTCCGAGCACCCGGTCGCGCAGGCCGTGGTCCAGGGCGCGATAAAGCGATACCCCGGGATCGAGCTTGGAGACCCCGAGGAATTTTCGGCGATTCCCGGCAAGGGGGTCGCCGCGCGGATCGAGGGGAAGGGGGTCCTGATCGGGACCGCCCGCTTCCTGATGGACGAGGGCATCGACACCGGGGCGCTGCAGTCGGCGCTCGACACGCTGGAAGAGAGCGGCAAGACCGCAGTGCTGATGGCTGCTGACGGTCAGGCCGCGGCGGCCATCGGGGTGGCCGACACGGTCAAGGAGCACTCGGCGGAAGCGGTGCAGGAACTAAAACGGCTCGGCATCGAGGTCTGGATGATTACCGGGGACAACCGCCGGACCGCTCAGGCCATCGCTCGGGAGGTAGGGATAGACAATGTCCTGGCGGAGGTGCTGCCAGAAGACAAGGCCAAAGAGGTGCAGCGGCTGAGAGACGAGGGCAAGCTGGTAGCCATGGTCGGCGACGGGATAAACGACGCCCCCGCCCTGGCCACCGCCGACGTGGGGATAGCCATGGGGACAGGGACCGACGTCGCCATGGAGGCGGCGGACATCACCCTGATGCGGGGGGACCTACGGACCATCGCCACCGCGGTCCGGCTGAGCCAGGCCACCATGAAAAACATCAAGCAGAACCTGTTTTGGGCCTTCATCTACAACCTGATCGGCATACCGATCGCCGCTGCTGGGCTGCTGAACCCGGTCATAGCGGGAGGGGCGATGGCCATGAGTTCGGTCTCGGTGGTCAGCAACGCCCTGAGACTGAAACGGGTCAAATTAGAATAAGGAGTTGTATCGTATTGGGTATTAGAAAGAGCGTCCGCCACCTCCTGCGCTACCGCGAGATAACCCACGTGTTCGTTAAGCACGGACTGGGGTACGTCGCCCAAAGGATAGGCCTCGCCAAGGGACTGTCGGAGAAGGAGTGCGTAAAAGAGCCGGACTGCTACCTGGCGGGCCGGCTGCACAGCGCCATCACCGAACTGGGCCCGACCTTCGTCAAGCTGGGGCAGGTGCTCTCCACCCGTCCCGACCTGATGCCGCCGGACTACATCGCGGAGCTGGAGCGGCTGCAGGACAAGGTGCCTCCCTTTCCGTACCAGCAGGTGGTCAAGCAGCTGGTGAAGGAGATCGGCCACCCCGAGGAGATATTCGAGGAGTTCGATCCCACCCCGCTCGCCGCCGCGTCCATCGGGCAGGTGCACCTCGCCCGGCTCAAGACCGGGGAAAAGGTGATCGTGAAGGTCCAGCGCCCCGACATCGAGAAGCAGATCGACAACGACCTGGAGATACTGGTGGGCCTCGCGAAGATGGCCGAGAAGAGGTCGGACCTGGCCCGGCAGATAGGCCTCGAGGCCATGATCGAGGACTTCGCCAAACTCTTCCGCCGAGAACTCGACTACGACCGGGAGTCCAAAAACACCGAGCGGATGAGGATAAACTTCCAGAACGACGAGCGGGTGATCATCCCCCGGGTGTTCTGGGAGTATACCACGCCGAGGGTGCTGACCGAGGAGTATATCGAAGGGATAAAGTTCAGCGACATCGCAGAGGTGGAAAGGAGGGGCCTGGACCGGAGGAAGCTGTCCGCCCTGGGCACGGAGGCCTTTCTCAGCCAGATCCTCGAACACGGATTCTTCCAGGTCGATCCGCACCCCGGCAACATCCTGATCATCGACGACGACCACATCGCCTTTATCGACTTCGGCGAGGTGGCGGTCCTGTCGGGGAGGCGGCTGGAGACCCTGGCCGAGCTGTTCACCAACCTGAACTCACGCGACCTCGACGGACTGATGTCCACCATGCGGGACCTGGGATTCGTCACGGAGAGCATCGACGCCGACCAGTTCCAGGACGACCTGTCCGATGTCATAGAGCGGGTATACATGGGCAGCATCGGAAACATCGATATCAAGCAGCTGCAGGGCGACCTACTGGACCTGGCCTACCGCTACCAGATGAAGGTGCCCTCCTACATGACCTCACTGATGAAAGCGCTGATCATTGTCGAGGGGGTGGGGAGAAAGCTGGACCCGACCTTCAACTTCACCGAGGTGGCCGTGGACCTGGGGAAAAGGCTGTTCATAGAGCGCCTCAAGCCCAAAAACCTGTTCAACTCCCTGAAGCGGAACTACCACCGGGACGTTCGGCCCCTGTTGGCCTTCCCCCGGCACTTCAACAACCTGGTCCGGCACACCAGCGACGGGCATCTCAAGGTAAACATCCAGGTGAGTCTGACCGAAAAGGCCGAAAGCCAGGTCTTCCGGCTGGTAAACCGCCTGTGCGCCAGCGTGCTGGTTACCGGCGGGCTGGTGGGCGCGGCCCTGATCCTCCGGAACGATATCCGTTCGCTCGAACTGCACGGACCCCTGGTGGTCGCGGTCGTCGTCAGCTTCCTGGCGATCGGGCTGTTCAGCCTAGGCGCCTCGTTCCGCCGCAAATAAGCCGGGATAAAAAACCCTTGAAAAGCCCCATCCTATCGATACGCAGAAGAGGAGATGCAGACATGAAAAAAGCCCATGGCATTGACGAGAAGGGACTGCGCGACATCTGGCTGGCTGGCGGCTGCTTCTGGGGAGTCGAGGCCTACTTTTCCCGCCTCCCGGGGGTGGTCGAGACCGATGTCGGCTACGCCAACGGCCGGACCCAAAACCCGACCTACCGGGAGATACCCTTCACCGGACACGCGGAGACCGTCCACGTCCGCTACGACCCCGGCTATATCACCCTGGAAACCCTGCTGGAGCACCTGTTCAAGATAATCGACCCCACCAGCGTAAACCGGCAGGGCCCAGATGTCGGGACCCAGTACCGCACCGGCGTTTACTACCGCGACGAGAACGACCGGCCCGCGATCGAGTCCTTCATCGAACGCGAACAGCGGAAGCACGCGGAGCCTATCGCCACCGAGGCGGTACCGCTGGAGCACTACCACCCCGCCGAGGAGTACCACCAGGATTATCTAGAGAAGAACCCCGGAGGCTACTGCCACGTCGACCTATCGCAGTTCAAGGGATGACCCCCTGGCATCGGGCCTGCACGGTTTCGGTCAGCCTTCGCTCAGGCCTTCCAGGTGGCCGTTTAAACTGCTCCTCAAAAACTGGGCCCGCTTCTCTCTGCGGGTTTTTTCATACAGATCGCACAGCACCAGCACCACCGCCTCATCCTGCGGATCTGCTTTCCGCAGCCGGGTCAGCAGCTCTTCCGCCTCCGGATAGATCCCGGCCTCGATATAATGCCGGGCCAGGGCCAGACCCAGTTCGAGGAACATGCCCCGGTACTTTTCACGGTCTTCGCCGGTCCAGTCTTCATACCGCTCCCCCGGCAGATAATCACCCCGGTAAAGCCTGACCGCCGCCTCCAGATCAGTAGTCCGTTTGAAACCCTCGGGTTTCTGAAGCCTCCCGTAAAGACCGGCGAGCAGTTCCGTGTCCACCTCCAGATTGGAATCTCCCCGCAGCACGAATCCGTTCTCCGATTCGGAGAACAGCTGGAATTCACCCTCCGGGGCCAACCCGTATCTCGACAGCACCTTGCGGATCTCGTAGAGCGCCACGCTGAGAGAGGCCATGGCCGCTTTTTTGCCGGACTCGGGCCAAAACAGGGCCATCAGGGTGTCCCGGGAGACCGGCTGGCCGCGGTTCACGATCAGGTATTTCAGTATCCGCTGGGCCTTTCGGGTTTTCCAGTCCGCCTCCGTCAGTACCCCGCGCTCCGTTCGGATGGCGAAATCCCCCAGGAGGGAGATGCGGACCATGGGTTGGGCCGTCTCTCTATCAGATTCGCGGAGGACCAGTCTCCTGGCGGCTTCCCTTTCCAGAAAACTGTTCGGGTCTGACGCCACCTTCTCCACAGCCTTCCCGCTGAAATAGAGACCGAGGACCTCCAGCACGAATTTTGGATGCAGCCCCTGCAGCAGGCAGCGGGCCGAGCAGGTCACCAGGGTCGGGAAGAAAAGGTCCCGAAAGACCACATAGTCATGGCTGAAACTCGTGTCCACCCAGATCTTTAGGAAGCGATCCCCCTTGTGGGTCTCCCCCTTGTCGTAATACAGTTGGGCCAGATGCATGGCGGTACCTGCCATCATCTGGCGTGACTTCTTCTTCTGGCTGGTCAGGTAGGAGCTTATCAGCAGCTTCTCGGCGGCATCCAGCTGTCCCGACTCCCGGTACAGGACGCCCAGGATGCTTTCCCCGACCTCCGCCAGTCCCTGCCCCGCGTTCATTCCCTTCAACTCATTAAAAACCTCCAGGCATTCCTCGATGTTCGCCTGGGCCGGGTCCTGCTCCAGGCTCCAGAGGTGGAGCAGCAGCCGGTTCAACAGGGCCAGGGCTATGTTCTGGTAACGCATGAAATGAAGCGTGGAATCCTTCAGGTATCCGATCGCCCCCGGGTAATCGTGCTGGAAGAACCGGGCAAAAGCCGCGTCCCGTTTCCCGAAGCCCAGGGCGTAATCGGACTGGTAGGTTTCGCCCAGCATCAGCAGCTCGTCACGGATGCGGGCCGACCACGCCGTGTCATGGTTAAGGTAGGCCACGGTGTGGCCTAAAACCAGGTTGATGATCCGCCACTGGTCGTTATTCTGGACGATGGGGAGCCGCCAGTTGTCTTCCAGGATGGCGCAGGCCGTCTCCAGGTTCCCTAGCCGGTAATGGAGCATGCAGCGGAAGTTGTTGACCCCCTGAAGCCAAAGGCCGCTCACCGGGACCATTTCCAGGGTCTTCTCCAGCAGCAGCGCCCGCTGGAGCCGGTCTTCCCACACCGTTTTTCCCAGCAGGCAGACCAGGACGATTCCCCGGGCCTCCTCGCTCTTTAACAGGGTCCCGAGCTTGTTGATCTGGCGGACATACGCGCCGACGCGGGGCATCTCGTTCCGCTGGGTACAGGCGATCATCAGCATGGCCAGGGCCTTCACCTGCATATCCGCGTTCCCCTGGTCGGCAAACAGCAGGGCGCTCTGTTCCAGGTACCGGCATCCCTGCTGGAATTCCGACCCCTTTAAAATAAACCCGTAGAAATACGACAGGTGCGCGTCGTTCCAGACCGTTTCCTCCGGGAACAGCTCCACCAGGCTGCGGACCTGCAGGTTGAAGCCAGAATCCAACAGCCGCTCTCCCTCCGCCGCCATCAGCTCCGCGGCCGCTTTTTCATTCCCCGCTTCGAGCAGGTGCCGCACTGCCGTATGCGTGGCCCCGGTCCTCTGGAACCAGTTCGCCGCCTGCCGATGAAACCCGCGGATCTCGTCGATGGCGAACAGCCTTCCCCGGATGGCCAGCAGGACGTCCCTGAACAGGGCATGGTACCGGTAGGTCAGAGAACCGGTCCCGGTCCGCTGCAAAAACAGGCTTTTCTTTTCACACTCCCGGACCATCGCCTCACCGTCAACGATGCCGAATGCCCCCCGAAGGTCCGGCAGGCTGAACTCTTCCAGCGTCGCCACCATGGCCAGGGTCTTTAAAAACTCGGGATCGTCCCCGCGCAGCGTCTCTTCGGTGAAGTAGCGGAAAAGCTCCCCGTAGTCGCCCGCGTGTTCCAGCATCCGCAGCACCTCCGGCTCCGAACTCTTGCTCAGGATGTTGCGGATCATGATAACGCCGGCGAACCAGCCCTCGGTTTTCAGGAAAATCCTCTGGAGCAGCTTTTTGCTGACCCTCGGTTCACCGTCGCCAGTGAGAAACCGGTGCATTTCATCCTCGGTCAGGCTCAGGTCCTGGGAGGTCACCTTCAAGGTTCCGGGCTTGAGGCCCACCCGCCCGTCGAAAAGTCCCGGGTCGCTCCGGGAGATCAGGATGAGATGCAGCCGGGGCGGCAGGTTTTCCAGAAAAAAGCGCAGCGTATCCATTAACACCGGCGAATCCTCGACCCAGTGGAGGTCATCCAGCACCAGCCAGGCCTCGGCCTGGTTCCTCTGGCCGTATAGGCTCCAGAGGTCCTGGCACAGCAGCGCGTTAAAAAGCTCGGAATCCATTCCCTGATCGAAATCGAAGCTGCTCCGCAGACAGGTCAGGGCGCTGCGCTTCAAATCCGGCAGCCCTCCAAACAGGCATTCCGTCAGGGTAGCATAGAATACCGCCAGCCGGCTGTCCTCCCGCTCCAGCCGGTACCAGAACACCGGCGCCGCGTCCTTCAGCGCCGTCAGCACGGCCGTCGACTTGCCGTATCCGGCCGGGGCCGTCACCATGACCCGGTGGGCCGACCTGATGCCCTGCAGTCTGGGCCGAAGCAGGATACTCGATTCAGTTGCGAGATGCGGACGCATCAGTTTGCTTTGCAGGACCGGAAACTTAACCATAGATTTCCTCATTTCCCCAGACCGATTTTAGATTTTTTTTAGACCTTCAAATAAAATTATATCAGAAAAAATTCGACAGCAATCTGAAGGATTCCTTCGGAAATCGCAGCGACGGCCGATCTTTTCCAGAGACTGCGGAAACATGATTCTCACCCAGACCGGCAGCCAGCTGAGCGGGACCTGGGTCAGCAAGACCGTGACCGGGACCGTTAACGGCGACGTGGTCAACGGAAGGTTGTACAAAACCGACGACCCCGAAGTGTTTTGGGATTTCAACCTGACCATGAGCGCCGACGGGAAGAAGTTCAGCGGCTGGCACACCCTGCAGGGAGGCAAAACGTTCAACGGGGTCAAGAAGTAGACCTGCCGAACGGTGCGGGGCGCAGTATAACCGATTCAAAAACCATCCCCCGGATTTCCGCCGAGGGATGGTTTTTATCTGGCTGCCGGCAGCAAAATAAACTATATTAAATTTAGGCATAACCATTATCCCAAGCTTTTTCGGGAGGAGATAGCGTGAAAACATTTTCGGTAGCCATCGAAAACCCTTGAGCTTAAAAAAGGGTATAGCAAACAAGGCTTTAAGAAAGCAGAAAACGAAAAAATTAAGCAGGCAGCACGATATGTTCAGGACAAACG
>JABLWZ010000036.1 GCA_013178275.1 Bacillota bacterium
GGTTGATGTATAATCTGGCCGTAAAATGTTTGTTTTCATCGACTATATTTTACGGCAAAAGACGGCTTCTGGCACTGCCAGTCACCGTCTTTTGTTCTTTTCTTATGGCTGTTAGTGCGACAGCCCCAATAAAATGAGGAAAAGAGATTGTGGAGGCACACGCATTTTAATATAGCAATATCCGTGCCAAAAATCCTCATGGTTCCAATTATCTAGAAAGAAGCTCGCCCATGCGTATCGAGCGAGCTAACTAGGAGGTGGGTTAGATTTAGTTGGGGTAATTTACCCAATAGTTAGATAAAGCAAAAAACATGCCATTAAATATCTCCCCAAAAAATTACCCACATCTGAAATGTGGGCGATTGGTATATAGGAGGGCATTCGCTCACAATTATATATAGCAAGAATAGTGCCAGAAAATAACGAAAAAACTAAGCAACAGCTAAAAAAAGAACCCACGATTGAACGGAGGACGGTGTTACAAACGCGGGTAAAATAATATTGTTTTGTCCTACCCTAATAATTAAAGCAAGTTCTGTGCCAATACACTGAAAAAGGAGGTAGGATCTTTCCAACCTCCTTACAGCAGTATTTACTTGGTTTGTAAGTGATACTACATAAACAGCTGACCGGCGATCATTGTCTTATTGATCTGATTGGTACCGACATAAATCTGTATCGCTTTTGCGTCTCTGGACATGCGCTCCAGCGGATGGTCCTGCATATAGCCGTATCCTCCCAAGATCTGGATCGCGTCACCGGTAACCTTGACTCCCATATCTGAGGCAAAAACCTTTGCCATCGAGGCGATTTTAACTAAATTTATGTCATCCCGGTCCACCAATGAAGCCGCGTGGTAAGAGAGCATGCGGGCGGCTTCGATGTTGGTCGCCATGTCGGCGAGCATCATCTGGATTGCCTGCAGGCTGGCTATCGGTTTTCTAAACTGTGTTCTCATCCGCGAGTACTGAAGGGTATAATCGAGTGCCCCTTGAGCGTTTCCTACCGCTTGGGCGGCAGTCGCAATGCGCGTCCGGTCGACAGCCTTCATCATTGTAATGAATCCTTGCCCCTCTTCCCCCAGGATATTCGCCTCCGGGATAATGCAGTTTTTAAATATCACTTCTCTAATCGGGATCCCTCTTATCCCCATGGTTTTTTCGACCTTGCCGAACAGCAAACCCTTTCTACCCTCTTCGACAATGAAAAGGCTTAATCCTCGATGGCCCCAGTTAGGATTGGTTTTGGCGACAACAACATAGCAGCCGGCTTCCCCGCCGTTGGCGATAAAACATTTTTGTCCATTTATCACGTAATGACTGTTGTATTTAGCGGCTTTGGTCTGTATCGAAGCCACGTCTGAGCCGGCGCCTCTCTCGGTGGCGGCCATAGCTCCCATGATCTGTCCAGACGCCATTTTTACTAAAAAGTTCTCTTTCTGCGATTGGTTGCCGGTTATTATAAAAGGGGACATGGCGAGGACCTGATTGGTCATAAACACGGAAGTGGTCATGCAGACCCGGGCAACTTCTTCGATAGCTATCATTTGACTGATAGAGTCGAGCCCTTGTCCGCCGTACTTTTTATAAACATATAAAGCAAACAGGTTGTTCTCGGCTAAAACCTTTATGTTTTCCACGGGAAAAGCCCGGTTTTCATCGATAAAAGCGGCCTGGGGCTCGATGTGTTTTTTTACTATTTCACGAACAGAGTCTCTTAAAGTATCCTGTTCCGGGGTTAGTAAAAACATGCTGGATCCCCCTCTACTGATACTTAAGTTTTCGGAGAATGGTTGTATGATCTACTCCAAGTACCTTGGCAGTTTTGCGTATACTCTTATACTTGTTCAATACCTGTAAGATGTATTTCTTCTCAAACGAGTTTCTGGCATCGCTTAACTTGGTTATCTCTAAATCCAATGATGGAGTACCGTTAACCTGTATTAAGTAATTGTCCGGCAGGTTAACCACGTCAATCAAGTCGCCATCGGTTATCACAACCAGCCTCTCGATAAGGTTCTGCAGTTCCCTCACGTTTCCCGGCCATTGGTAAGAGAGCAGCAGTCTCCTCGCGCTGGACGAGATCATTTTGTTCAGGCGGTATTTGCCATTGCATTTGGCTAGAAAGTAGTCTATAAGAGGTGCTATATCTAAAGGACGGTCCCTTAAAGGAGGGACGGATATCGGGACCACATTGAGGCGATAATACAGGTCCTCTCGGAACTTGCCCAGTTTTACCATCTCCAGAAGGTCTTTATTGGTCGCGGCAAGTATCCTTACGTCCAGGCTTATCGGTTTGGTGCCCCCGAGCTTGTATATCTCGTGTTCCTGTAAGAAACGCAGGAGTTTTACCTGGATGCTTAAGGGCATATCGGCTATTTCGTCCAGTAACAAGGTGCCGTTGTTTGCAGCTTCTATAAGTCCCTGCTTCCCATCTCTGGAAGCCCCGGTAAAGGCTCCTTTCTCATACCCAAACAGCTCCGACTCAAGGAGGTGTTCCGGCAGGGTGGTGCAGTTAATTTTAATAAACCTGCCGGTTTTACGGGAACTTAACTTGTATATAAGGTTGGCTATCACTTCCTTGCCGACCCCGGTCTCACCGGTTATCAGTACTGAGGAGTCGACTACGGCGACCTTGTTTATCAGATTCAACAGGTCTAAGGTTAAGGCATCCTTTGCAACATACTCGAAGTTCTCCAAAGTGTTCTTTCCAGGGGCGAATGCCTCTTGAGATTTTTTTGTGGCGAATATGATCGAGTAGTTCTTTTTTCCTTCGAAAAGAAAGGAACTCAGTATAAACTTAAATTCTTTATTTTTAAACAACATGTTTATCTCGATGGGGGCGTTAAATTCTAGCCCTGATACCAGTTCGTCGTACGCCTCAAATATCTCTTTAACCAGGTCGTATCTGGCCTTATCACAGGCTTGAAAGGCCTTGTTTTCAAGTAATATCGATCCACGGCCATCGCATATCACAATAGGTTGATTAAACGAATCAACAAAATCGAAGGTAAGAAAGTTGATGCCTCCGTACTCATTCTTTAGCTTCATAGTACCCTCCATTGGAGAACAATTTTTGAATGGTAAAGAATTGGCGGACCATTTCGTATTTTCATAATTTAAGCAAAATCCATACCAGATGAAAAATAGACTATCTACCCATGTTTTCGGCGATTTCCAATCAGCAGCGGCCGCTTACCTAGATAAAACGGTGGAAATGCGCACCGGCAATAATAGACGTTTATAGCATCTCTGGGGATTAGCGGTGGAGTTTTGCACCATCAGCAAGATTGAAATTTTGCTGATTGGGTAGGCATATTATAGGTTCGATGGTGGGAAAACACACCGCTTCAGACTGGTGGTTTATAAGCATGAAAACCACATGGTGGATGAGTGCACCATGTGGGAAAAAAATACCGGATTTAAGAAAAAAGTGCTATATTTAGAAAAAACAAAAAATTCAGGGGGGATATATGATGGAGGGTTTAACGAATTTTGATTCCTACTTCTCTGAATTTAAAGACGTGCTTTCTCTAGAAAGAAAAATAACCAGGGAACGCTGGGAAGGAATAAAACAATGCCGGAAAGAGTTTTTCGAAAACGAAAACGCGGATCCCTCTAAATCTCCCCACATGGACCGGGAGGTTGCCGCTTCCTGGATCAGGTCCCGTAGTTTTAAGGTAGACCATCGAAGCTTCGAACGTGCAAAGCGTTTGACCCGCAAAGAGTATGACGGATTCCTGAAACAAAACCGACTTCTTATCGATACCGCAAAGCCGCTTTTTGATTCTTTCAATACAGACTGATTTTCCAGGTAGTACGATGTACCTGCTGCACAAAACCGGGGTCCACCTGCTGCTGCAAGGCGAAAAACACGTGTTGCCGCCTGGTTATGCTTGGGATGAGCGCAATGTAGGTACCTCCGCCCACTCACTTTGTATGCACCTCAAGCGCCCGGTTCAGCTGTTGGGTCTGGAGTACTACTGTGAAGCCGTGGCTTCAGAAAACATAATAATTTCGGCCGCTCCCATACTGGATAAAAACGACGAAGCAATTGCATGTGTAGCTCTACGCCAGGAATTGGCGAATGAACCCTGGGAAAAGAGATTCCAGTTTCTATATTCTCATACCATAGGGCTTGTACGTACTTTTGCGATGGCAATTGGGGACGCTGTAAAGCTGCGGGAAAGTCATAATGATCTTGAATCGGCGAATAACCACCTTAAGACCACTAGAGATAGTCTGGCCGGGGCATATGAAACACTAGAAGCGACCTTGTCACTTATGGACGAAGGGATAGTCATGATCGACCGAACTGGAAAGATAGAAAACATCAACCGCGAAGGAGCCAAGATATTCAAGCTGAGGCCGGACCAAATGGAATCCAGAAATATCAAGGATTTCTTGTCCAGGCAGTCTTCCCTCATGAGTGTGATTGAAAAGGGTAAACGCGTTAACCTGGAAGAAACGATATCTTCAGGGAGAGATGAGGAGAATTACCTGGTCTCTGTTTGTCCGATTTTAAATCCGAACAGCAGGCAGGTATACAGAGCAGTTCTGAGGTTCAACCACATCGAGACAATTAATGCCCTGGTAACCAAGAGGTCAGGAGCAATGTCCAGCTATAGTTTTGATGACATCATAGGAGAGGCCAACATAATTAAAAACGCTGTAACCACAGCACGACGTTTTGCCACTTCGCAAGAAAATATCCTGCTCACCGGTGAAAGTGGCACCGGCAAGGAGATTTTTGCTCATGCAATTCACAATGATTATCGTCCCCGGGGACCATTCATAGCCGTGAATTGTGCCGCCATACCAAGGAACCTGATCGAAAGCGAACTGTTCGGCTATGAAGGGGGCAGCTTTACCGGGGCTGAACGAAGCGGAAGGCCTGGGAAAATAGAGTTGGCCAATGGGGGCACGCTTTTCCTGGATGAGATCGGCGATATGCCTTTTGAGCTTCAGGCTGTTCTATTGAGGGTTCTGGAGAACAAGCGGGTCATGCGTATTGGAGGCAGCCGTTACCGGCAGGTGGACTTCAGGTTAATCGCGGCCACCAACCGGGACCTCTACCAGATGGTAAAGGGAAATCTTTTCCGCGAGGACTTTTATTACCGCCTTACGGTTTTGACCATTAACCTTCCCCCGCTGCGCGAAAGAGGAAACGATATAGAATTATTGAGTAATTATTTTATCGAAAACTACTGCCGGAGAATAGGTCGTAGGATCCCAAAATTGTCCCCGGCAACTAAGAAAATAATAAATAATTATCAGTGGCCGGGTAATATCCGGCAGCTGGAGAACGCCATGATTTATGCTGTCAACATAACCAAGGGCGACGTTATCGAACCCGAAAACCTCCCCAGTCACGTTGTGCTCGACAGCGTCCCGGCTAAAACTAATGGGGAAGTAACTACTGCAGCGAGAACAGATGAGAAATCGAGGAAACTTTCACCCATAAAAGACTCGGAGAAGAGCATCATAGAAGCTACCATAATACAGTCCAGGTATAATGTAGCAACCGCGGCGCGGACGCTCAATATAAGCAAGTCCAGCATGTACAGAAAGCTGAAGGAATACAATATAGAATTTTAAAGACAAAGTAATTCTATACAGTACTAACAGGAGGCCATTAAGTATAAACCCGTGGTGCGTAAATCCACCACGGGTTTTATATTTCCCCATCTTGTTATATTAATGAAAATCCTTTAGCAAAAATTTATTACGGTTGTTTCTTTCTGGGGGAAGTAAAGGTTACCAAATTTCGCAATGGCATAAATCTTGCTTTGCCTTCCCCTGTAGTGAAATATCTAACAATTAGGGGAGGTGTCAATAAGAGAGGGGGGCTAGTGCCCTAGGATTTCAGAATTTGTTTAATCCAAACTGAAAGCCGCAAGTAACAATAAGAAAGGAGCCAGCAATGAACAACAACGACGTAGTGATAGTCAGTGCAGTTAGGACCCCTTTTGGAAAATTTGACGGGGTGCTTAAAACCACGCCTAGCTTCGATATCGCCCAGGAAGTGCTAAAAGAAGCGGTCAGGAGGATCGACCTGGACCCTAAGTCCGTGGACGAGGTCTACTACGGGACCTGTATACCCGCTGAGTACGCTATACTGTGCAACGTCCCGGCTCGCCAGATCACTCTGGGAGCGGGATATCCCGATGAAAACGTGTCACTTACCATCGATCGGGCCTGCTGTTCTTCCATGACCGCGATGCGGCTGGGTTATAGAGCTATCAAGTCGGGAGACGCCGAGGTGGTCGTAGCCTCAGGCGGGGAGAACATGGGTAACGTGCCCCTGATCGCCCAGGCTGCCAAAGCCCGTTGGGGTGTACGCTTAGGACCTATCGAATTAGAAGATATGCTCTATGAATTAGGTTATGGACGTCGCGGTTTCGCGCCGGTAGCGACCGATGCCGGGCACGTGGCCGTCGAATACGGTGTATCCCGGGAAGTACAGGATGAATGGGCGGTACAGAGCCACCAGAAGTGGTTCAAAGCCTATGAAGCAGGCAAGTACAAAATCGGTGAAGAAGTGATGCGGCTTGAGCTTCCCCAGAAAAAAGGGAACCCGATTGTGCTGGAAAAAGACGAGTCTCCGAGAGATAACATTTCCATAGAAAAGATGGCGGCTTTGAAGACCATCTACGGCAACCCCACCATCACCGCCGGCAACGCCCCGGGGATGAACTCGGGGGCTTCCGCTGTCGTTATGATGTCCCGTAAAAAAGCTGACGCATTGGGATTGAAACCGATGGCTACCATCGAGGCGGTGCAGGCGGCGGCCGGCAAGCCTTACTACATGGCCTGCGTGCCCGCTCAAACGATGGAAAAAATGCTGGACCGGATGGGGATGACCATCGACCAGATGGACCTGATCGAGATTAACGAAGCTTTTGCCGCGGTGACACTTGTATCCACCAAGATGATGGCCAAGGACGACCCGGCAAAATGGCAGGCATTGCTGGAAAAGACCAACGTCAACGGCGGGGCTATCGCTATGGGACACCCGGTGGGAGCCAGCGGCGCCCGAATCGTTATGACCATGATGTACGAACTGATGAGAAGGGGCGGCGGCAAGGGAATCGCCTCCATCTGCGGAGGCCTTTCTCAGGGTGAAGCCATTATGATCAGCGTATAAAGACCGGTGGGCATGCCGCAGTGGGGTGATGATTCGTCCTACTGCGGCTTTATTTTTTAAATGAGCTTTTAAGGATTGTCATAACTGGGTGGTGATAAATCACACCACTGTAGTTTAGTGATTATCGTGACCAGTCTTTGAGGTGGTGTATAAGTACACCACTCTCTCCAAGAGCATAAACGGTATTTGTATAAGGGAAAACCTGACATTTGGAAAATCCTGTGGTGTGAATTAACACCACGTTTTCTATTTTTAAGGGCAGAACTACCGGTCAAGTTCCCGAAAATCCAAGAAAAAACGGGGGTTCTTCTTGTGGCATGTTTTTTGCGCTTAATCTAACGCAACTAAAAATTAAAGGATGGTGGATATGGAGATTAAAAAATTACTGGTTATCGGTTCAGGGACCATGGGTGCGGGGATAGCTCAGGTAGCGGCTGAGAGCGGGATCGTTGTGTTACTGAACGATACCGACCTCAATCGCTTACAAGCAGCACAGGCTAGTATCGGCAAACTCCTGGATAAAAAAGTTCAGAAAGGCAAGCTCTCCGAGGACGACAAAAAAGAAGCTCTAGATAGGATTTACCTGCTTACTGAGCTCAATGTGGCCGCTCAGGACGCTGACTTCGTCATCGAGGCCATCTTCGAAAACCTGGAGGCCAAGCTTAGCTTGTTCAAAGAACTGGAGCAGAACTTAAAGCCGGATACGATTATCGCCTCCAACACCTCGACCATCAGCATCACTAAGATGGCCAAGGAATTAAAGCGGCCCGAAAACTTTGTCGGCATGCACTTCTTCAGCCCAGTCCCGGCTATGCGGCTGGTGGAGGTTATCAAAGGAGAAAAGACTTCGGAGGCCACTTTAAAGGCCGCCCTGGAAATGGCGGAAAAACTCGGCAAGACCCCGATCGCGGTAAGCGATGTACCCGGTTTCATCGTCAATCGCTTCATGTGCCTGATGTACAACGAAGCCGCCCAGCTGATCCAAGACGGGGTAGCTACTGCCAAGGACATCGACACTGCTATGAAGCTGGGTGTAAATCACCCCATGGGTCCATTGGAGATATCCGACATGGCGGGAGTGGACATCGTACTGAACGCTCTCGAATCCCTGTACACAGCGAGTGGGGACGAGCGATACAAGCCGGCCCAACTCCTAAAAGACATGGTTGCCCAGGGCAAGTTGGGGCAGAAGTCCGGGGAGGGTTTCTACAACCACAAGTAAACTTCACGCATAGATAGGAGTGCTAGAAACAATGCTGCTTTCAGACGAACACTTAATGATCCGACAGGTGGTCCGTAGTTTGGCCGAAAAAGAGTTTAAACCTCTGGCCGCCGAGGTTGACCAACACGAAAAGTTTCCGCACAAAAACGTAAAGCTCTTAGCCGACCAAGGACTGATTGGGGTTGATATCCCGGTCGAATACGGTGGGGGAGGGGCGGACAGCCTGAGCCACCTCATCGTTATCGAAGAGGTAGCCCGGGTCTGTGCTTCGACCTCGGTGGTGCTGACTACCACCGGTTTGGCCGTGGGGCCGCTGCTGGCTGCGGGCACCGAAGAACAGAAAAAGAAATTCCTCACCCCTATCGCCTCGGGGGCCTGCCTGGGAGCGTTCGCCATCACCGAGCCAGGGGCGGGTTCCGATAACTCCAACATGCGGACCATAGCGGTAAGGGACGGCGACAGTTACGTCATCAACGGTTCGAAGATCTTCATCACCAACGCCGGGGAGGCGGGACTCATTAGCGTGATCGCCAGAACCAAGAAAGAGGGCGGTTACAAAGGCATCAGCGTCTTCATGGTGGAGCAGGGTACCCCAGGATTAATCATCGGCAAGAAGGAAGACAAGATGGGGATGCGAGGTTCGGAGACCAGGGAGGTAGTATTGGAAGACTGCCGGGTCCCGGTCGAGAACATGATTGGGGAAGAAAACCTGGGATTCTACGTGCTCATGGAATCCTTCAATCACTCAAGACCAGGAGTCGGGGCCCAGGCCTTGGGAATCGCCCAGGGGGCCTTCGAGGCCGCCCTGCAGTACGCCAAGGAGCGGATACAGTTCAACCAGCCGATCGTCAAGTTCCAGGCTATCCAGATGATGCTGGCGGATATGGCGATACAGATCGAGGCGGCCCGGCAGCTGGTCTATCACTCGGCGGTACTGCTGGATCGGGACGGGGAGAAAGCCAGTAGCGAGACGATACAGGCCGCGGCCATGGGCAAGGTTTTCGCTTCTGATACCGCGATGAAGGTGACCGTGGACGCGGTGCAGATCTTCGGCGGCTACGGCTACGTCAAGGAGTACCCGGTGGAGCGGATGATGCGCGACGCGAAGATCACCCAGATCTGGGAGGGGACCAACCAGATACTCCGCACCATTATCGTCAAAGAACTGGCTGGGAGGTATTAAACTATGTCCGCTCAGTTTGTAACCCTTGTCGTGGAGGATAACGGAACAGCCAGATTGACCCTTAACCGTCCTGACAAGTTCAATGCTTTAAACCGCGACCTGGTGACGGATCTTATATCGACACTAGAAGAAGTTAAAAAGAACCAGAATATCAGAGTACTGATAGTGACCGGAGCCGGTTCGGCATTCTGCGCGGGTGGGGATATAGACGGCATGATAAGCCTGGGGTCTCTAGAAGCAAGAGATTGGGCTCTCTTTGTTAAGTCGGCGTTCGATATGGTGGCCAGTCTGGAGATACCGGTAATCGCAGCCATTAACGGTCCAGCTATTGGCGGGGGCTGCGAGTTGTCTTTAGCCTGCGATATCCGTATCGCTTCGGAAAAGGCCCGTTTTGGACAGCCGGAGATCATGCTGGGTATCATACCGGGAGCTGGTGGCACCCAAAGATTGGCGCGTGTTATTGGCCCATCAAAAGCTAAGGAAGTAATTATGACCGGTCGCACCATCCGACCGGATGAGGCTTTGAGAATCGGTCTGATCGATAAGGTGGTAAAACACGAGCTATTGGATGGCGAAGTAACCGATCTCGCAGGCACGATCGCCAAACAGAGCTTACCAGCGATAAGACTGGCTAAGGAACTTATAAATACCGCATCGGACGTTCCTCTGGAAGCGGGTCTCCAGGATGAGATCAAGGGATTCGCCCTGACTTTTGGTTCCAAAGAGCAGAAAGAGGCAATGGATAACTTTTTAAACCGGAAAAAATAAAAAGCGCCTGTGGCTGGGAAGGCGGTAATGCATAGCTATGTCGCTCAGTCTTTATACCTAGTCGCGGAGTATGAGAATAGCCGGATTAACCCTTAACCGCCCAACAAGTTCAATACTTTAAACAGTAATGATGATTGATTGTATCTGATTAGGAGAAGTTACACCGTAAAAGATAATCATAATAGCCACTGGCTAAGGAGGTGATTATGACTGGCCGAACAACGAAAGCGGTGGAGGCACTGGCGATAGGGCTGGTTGATCGGGCTGTAGGTGATGGGAGATGGACGAATCTGTTTTTACTCTCTCCCCCAAGATCGCTTAGCAGCAGTGAAACCGACTATGACTTGATTAACAGTGCTGGTGAGGTTCCACTGGACAAAGGATTGTTGGATTAAATCAAAGGATTTACACTGACATTTGGCTCTGTAGAACAGAAGGAGGCGATGAGTCGCTTTTTCGGCCGCAAGTAAAAGTATTATCATAATTAATAGAAGGGAGGGGGCTCCATGGATACAATTCTTGGGATTCCGACTATCACCTGGAAACCAATACTGTTATGGATTGGCGTAATGCTTCTTCAGTTCCCCTGGATAATCTGGTGTCTTAGCAAGATTGAGGCATCGGGGGCTGAAAGACTGGGCGCCACCGGCAGTATCTGGACACCTTATAAAGATTAGGGGAGGTGGATGTATGTCTACTAATTTAATAGTAGGTGGAATTTTACTTATATACATTGTAGGATTGGTAATCTTCACCAACCGGGGCTTTCAGGAAGTTACCGACCTTACAGAGTTTACTACCAGCGGTCACCGCCTAGGGCTTATGTTTACTGTTGCGGCTTTTGTAGCTACCTGGATCAGCGCAAGCTCGGTGACCGGTATCCCCAGCATGCTGTTTACGCAGGGTGCAGCTACCATTACCGGCTGGTTCGCGGGTTGGTTTTTCGCGACGACCCTGATGGCGGTGGTGGCATATAAGATAAGGATGCCGGAAAAACCGTCCAGGACGCTGCCCGAGCTTTTTAAAATGCGTTTTGAACCTTACAAGGAAAAAAGCGGACTTCAGGTTATCGCCGCTATCTCGATCTGCGCCGCGTATATAGCCTATATCGTCCTGCAGATCAAAGCGGTAGGAATGATAGTATCCACGGTCACTGGTCTGCCGTATGCGATAGCGGTGTTCGCTTTTCTGCTTTTCCTGGCGTACACCTCGTCCGGCGGGATGTGGACGGTGGCCTGGGGCGATCTGGTTAACACCTCACTAATTATCGTAGGGCTGTTCGCTGGTGGAGCTATTATATTATATCAGGCAGGCGGTTGGAGTGCCATGTGGCAGGGCGTCGCCACAACGACCGCACCCGCCCTGGCCGATGGCAAGCCTATAGCCACGGGAGCATTACTAAGTCCCCTTGGGACCTTCGGTGGGGCGGCGATGCTCGGAATCTTCCTCTCAAACTCCCTGGGAGGTTCGGTAAGTCCGCATATGACCGCCCGCATGATGGGTGCCAGGAATACTAAAACGGCATTGTTGATGTGCCTTTACGGAATCGGGCTCGTTTTCCTCTGCTTCATCCCGCTGTTGATCTTCGGTTTCGGTGGGAAGGTCCTTATCGGAACTATGCTGTTGGGTAAAGGCAGCGACTGGCTGATGCCTACACTGCTGATGAACTACATGTCCCCGGTGGTTGGTGGAGTGGTGCTGGCCGCGATACTAGCCGCTGCGCTTTCGACAGCTAACGCCCAGCTGCTTCACAATTCCCTGGCATTCACTTACGACATCGTAAGGAATGTGTCGAGTAAACCGATCAGTGACGAGAAGTTCATGAAGCTTACCAAGGTACTGATTATCGTGATCGGTGTCCTTTTAACCATAGCCGCGATTTGGCCGCCGGAGTTTATAGCTATGCTTGCCGCCTGGACCCACGGGTTATGGTGCTCCACCTTCTTCATACCCCTTCTGTTAGGCCTGTACTGGAAGAGGATGAACCGACAGGCGGCGTATGCGTCGATGATACTTGGAACCCTATCCTTTGTCGTCCTTTACCAGTTAGGGAATGTTTTCATGGGGATACCAGCCGTCCTGTGGGGCGTGATTATCTCTATCGTAGTGTCGGTGGCGTGTAGCTTTATATTCCCACCCGCCCCCAAGGAGTGCTGGGAACCGTTCTTCGAAATTAACGTCAGCGACAGTACTAAGGAAGCTATGGAGCACGTCCAGAAAGAACGCAAAAAGGCTTAAGAATCAAGGGCTGGAGCGTGCTGATAGAAACTTCTTTGGTCAGCCACTCCAGCCCTTAAGCTTTAAGAAAGGGGGATAATTGACTTGGAAAAGGTAATGGACGCAGCTACTGCAGTCAGCAAATATATAAAAGATGGCGATGTGGTTTATTTAGGCGGGTTTGCCGCGAATATCTCCTATGCCCTGATTCACGAGATTATCCGGCAGAAAAAGAAAAATCTTACTATCGTTACATCATCCTTTAATGAACACGGGGACCAGTTAATCGGGGCCGGGTGTGTTTCAAGGGTCGTAACCTCTTACTTCTGGATGGAGGTTTTTGGCCAGTGCTATTCCTTCCGGCGGTCGCTTGAAAAGGGGATACCCCAGCCCCTCGAAATCGAGGACTACTCTAATTTTTCCATGACGATGAGGCTCTGGGCAGGAGCGATGGGGATACCGTACGTGCCGGTCAATTCAATCAAAGGCAGCGATATAGCGAAACATACCTCCTGGATGGGAGAAAACAAGGTACATATAGCAGAAGACCCGTTTAGTTCGGGAACGATTCACGCGCTGGTACCGGCCTTAAAACCCGATCTGGCGATACTGCACTGCCACCGCTCCGATAACCGCGGCAATCTTCAGATCTGGGGCCAGTTGGGTGATATCCCCTGGGGGGCCCGGGCTTCCCGCACGGTTATAGCCACGGTTGAGGAAGTGGTTGATAGCGATGTGGTAAAACACGATCCCAATCGGACCTGCGTACCTGAATTTATGGTATCGGCTGTTGTCCCTGAGCCATGGGCTTCCCATCCAAAACCGGTGCAGGGGTATTACGATGTGGACCGTGATTTCATTTTTAAGTATATTAATGCCTCCAAAACAGAAGCGGGCCTGCAGGATTATTTTGATAAATGGATTTACGGGGTCAAAGATAGAACCGAGTACCTGGAAAAGTTCATTAAGGAGTACGGTCTGCAGCGACTGCAGAATCTTAAATCCAAACAATACGCCTCTTTTTCGGTAAATTACGGGGCCTAGTAAGGAGTGAGAACATGGGACAGAAAGCTACTGACTACACCCTTCAAGAGTTAATGCTGGTAGAGATGTCACGAGAGGTAAAAAACGGCGACCTGGTTATTATCGGGACTGGTGTTCCGCTGCTGGGAGTATTCCTGGCTCAGAAAACACACGCACCCGAGGTGTTCGCGGTCACCGAGGCGGGGCCGATCGGGGTTAGTCCTGAAAGACTGCCTTTTTCAGTGGCGGACCCCAGCTTTACTATGGGGGCACTCATGGTGGGCGGGCTACTGGACAGCCTTGGCCTGATACATGCGGGACGGGTTGACCTGGGATTTTTGGGCGGGGCACAGATCGACCGGTTCGGAAACCTGAACACGACCTGTATCGGTGATTACCACCGGCCAATCAGCCGGCTGCCCGGAAGCGGCGGGGGCAACGACATTGCGTCCTGCTGCAAGAGAACGGTCATCTCCATGGTACACCGCAAGGACAAGTTCGTAGAAAGGCTCGATTATTTAACAACCCCAGGCTTCCTGGGCGGTGGCGACGAGAGGAGCAAACTCGGATTTCCCGGCAGCGGCCCGCTGAAGGTTGTATCTAACCTGGGGGTATTCCGTTTCGACGAGAACACCAAGGAGATGTACATCGCTTCTTATCACCCCTGGGTGTCGATAGAGCAGATAAAGGAAAATACCGGCTGGGATATAAAAGTGGGCGAAGGTGTTATGGAGACGGAGCCTCCCACGGCCGAGCAGATTAACCTTTTGCGGCAACTTGATCCCAACGGTGTGTTTCTCCAGAAGAAATAAGAATAATACGAGGTGAGTCCTTTGAATAAACGCAGCTATGAAGAGGTATCAGTCGGTGAGGAGGTGTCATTCAGTAAAACAATTACAGAAGCTGATGTATGGTCATTCGGAGCAATCTGCGGCGACTTCAACCCGGTGCATATGGACGAAAATTTTGCTAAAGGCTCAATGTTCAAAGGCAGGATAGCCCATGGAATGCTTACCGCCTCCCTTATCGACTATACCCTGACCGGCATAATGGGCGCGGGAGGGATCCATATTTCACAAGAAGTAAAATTTTTGGCCCCGGTTAAAATAGGCGACAGTATCTCGGTCCTATCCAAGGTTGTGGAAAAAATTACAGAGAAAAGGAGGCTGGTTGTCGAAAGCGTTATGAAGAATCAGGAGGGGAGGACCGTTTTAGAGGGTAAAGCTGTAACTATGATGCCGAATTAGATATTAGCAATGACAGCTTATTAAGGAGTGAATTGATGGACATTGAAGAAATAGGCGGATTGATTGCTGGTACTGAGGCATTACCCTACCACAGGTATATGGGTCTAAAAGTATCTAAATAGGACCAGGGGTCCTGCGAAATATGTGTCCCGGTGAAAGAGGATGTTTTGAACGTATATGGCTCAGTGCACGGAGGAGTCTTTTACAGCGTATGTGATGTTTCAGCCTTTATCTCCACCTGTACATTATATCCGGCTAATGTAATACCAGTTACCACGGATATTAATGTATCGGTGCTATCAAATACCTCGGAGGGCTGTTTAAGGGTGTGTTCCAAGGTCTTGAAGGCTGGAAAAAGAATATGCTTCATCCAATCGACGGTGTTTGATAAAAACGGGAAAATATTAGCCGTTACCAGGATAACAAAATCGTTTATACCAAAAACAACAGTATAAGTTTTTTCGTACTTAGACCATTTTCGAATCTAAGAATCATGTTGGGAGTGTTCAACGATGGCTTTCTTCTGGGTTTCGATACTGATATTCATAGCAGCTTACGTTCTGATAATGTGGGAAAAAGTGCACCGGTCGATTATCGCACTGGTGGGGGCTGCCTTCGCTATTGTAATTGGTGTTATAAACCAGGAGAAGGCCATCGAGGCTATAGACTTCAACACCATCGGTTTACTGATCGGGATGATGATCATCGTGGGAATTACCAAGAGAAGCGGGGTGTTCGAGTACCTGGCGGTCAAGTCGGCCAAGCTGTCGGGAGGCAGGCCGTTAGTGATCATGGCGGTATTAGCCACTGTAACCGCCGTTCTTTCGGCGTTTCTCGACAACGTCACCACCGTGCTCCTGATCGTACCGGTAACCTACACCATCACCGACCGCCTGGGTGTTAACCCGATGCCATACATGTTCGCGGAGATATTTTCCTCGAATATCGGGGGGACCGCCACCCTGATCGGCGATCCGCCCAACATCATGATCGGCAGCGCTACTGGCCTAGGATTTATGGATTTTGTACACAACCTGGCCTTCCCGGTGGTGGTGATCCACCTGGTCACCATCGCTATCCTGGTTTTCTGGTATAGAAAAGAACTAGTGAGCGATGAAGCCAGTATCAAGAGCATGCTTGAACTTAAAGAAATAGAGTGCATAAAGGAGTGGTCGATACTCAAGAAGTCATTAACGGTTCTGGGACTGACCATAATGGGATTTCTGCTCCACCAGACCTTACACTTGGAGTCGGCCACAGTCGCACTCTTTGGGGCCGCCCTGCTGATGCTCATCACCGCCGAGGAACCGGAAGAAACGCTGCTTGCGGTGGAATGGCCGACCATCTTCTTCTTCGCCGGCCTGTTCATTATCGTGGGTGGGCTTGAGGTAAACGGCGTGATCGATTACATAGCCCGTAAGTCGCTGGAGGTAACCGGCAACAGCCTGCTGGGAACCGGGATGTTGGTTTTGTGGATGTCCGCCATCGCCTCGGCCTTCGTTGACAACATCCCCTTTGTGGCCACCATGATACCGCTACTGCAGACGGTAGGCGATTTAACCCATTTACCTCTCGACTCAATCTGGTGGGCGCTGTCCCTGGGTGCCTGTCTGGGAGGCAACGGTACTCTGATCGGAGCCTCGGCCAACGTGATTGTGGCGGGTATCTCAGAGCGATACGGTAACCCGATAAGGTTTATGGACTATTTGAAAATCGGCTTTCCGTTAATGCTGGTCTCTATTGTTCTTTCCACTATATACCTTTACCTGTTTTTCTGGCGTTAAAACAATTGTCTTTTCGAGTTAATGGTAAAGCATTGGGCCGGTATGGATTTTACATAATAGATTAATTGACTCCTTCGTTCTATCCTTAAAAAGCCCGCTCTAATCAGGCGGGCTTTTTAAAAGTATGGATAAAGAGCTTGAGATACAGGACGTATAACGCCATGTGGGAAGAAGTAAGTATTTTAATAGTTTTAGTGTGTTTTTTATGGAGGATGAAAGGAGATTGAATACTATGAAACAATTTCTGGAATACTTCCGTATTTTTTCACGCAATCTAATTAAAGCCAGTGAGAGCCTGAATGTATATTTTGTTACCGATTTAGAAAAGTTCATTTTTTGTGAGGATAACGGACTTAACATCCAGGCCTTCAGGACGGGGGAAGGCTTTCCTAAAGACGGGCTTATTGGATTGTGTATAAAAGAAAAAAGGCCGGTAGAGGATACCATCCCTCGCAGCGTATATGGAAAGCGACTGAAAGTATGGGTGTGGCCGATTATCGAGGATGACCAGGTCAAAGGGACCTCTGGAATAGTGTTGTATAAGTTTCACCCGGTCGGAAAGGCTTTTCCGCACTTCGCGAGTTATTTGGCGGAATCGTTTCCTGAAGGTGCTTTCATCTCGACCACCGATCTGGAAAAAATCGTACTGCGCCAGGGTTCAGATAAATTTGACATGCCGCAGATACAGGTCGGGACGCCTTTGGCAGAGGGAGGAGCCGCGGTGGAGGCGTTAAAAACCCAAAAACCGGTTCTGAAAGATTTAGAAGCCGGTGTGTACGGAACAGCGATAAGGAGTATAAGCGTTCCAGTATTCGATCCGGATGATAAAAATCTTTTAGTTGGAGCGTTTAACATTAGTCTGCCAAGAAATATGGCGTATAACCTACAAGAGGTTGCATTAAAACTCAGTTCAAATGCCCAGGAAGTCTCGGCAGCGGTCGAAGAGGTGGCGGCCTCGGCGGGTGAGATATCGACGAATGAAGTTCACCTCACGGAAAAGGTTCAGGAGGTCGCCCGTATTTCAATTGAAATAAATGAGGTGTTGGACTTTATCAAAAACGTGGCGGATCAGACTAAGATGCTTGGCCTAAATGCTGCCATCGAGGCCGCCCGGGCGGGAGAACTCGGGCGCGGCTTTGGGGTAGTAGCTGAAGAGATAAGGAAGCTGAGTGATCAGTCCAAGGAAACGGCTGACCGTATAAGAAAACTTACCAAAGAGATCGAGCAAAAAATCAAACTGATAAATGAAGTCTCTGATGGAACCCTAAAACAAAGTCAGGAACAGGCGGCTGCCACTCAGGAAGTATCGGCTTCTGTTATGGAGATGGCACTTATGACGGAAAAATTGGCGGAAATGGCCAGAGCCTTATAATATGATATGTAAAACCTTCATCTGGTATAGGTTTTGCATAATAGATTTAGTGACCCCATTCTTCTTCTCTCTCCTATACATTAAAAGCTCGCCCAATATGGACGGGCTTTTTTCTTACAATTTTGTTTTGGCATACTAATTGCATTATAATTTAGCGATGCTCCTCCATATTATATAACTCAACAGAGTAGAAGCCTGCATTGGAGTAGGCTTCTACTGCCTAAACAAAGGCTTTTCACATTTCTTTTTCAAATTGAAATGTGGTGCTAAAATAAACCACTGGTATTTATAAAAGCTCCATTAAACAGGCATTACATTCATTATAAGGTGGTGGGTATTTACACCAAATCTAAATAAAGCATTGACCATCGAATTTTTACCGGTTTAAAATTACACCACTATGATTTGGAGGCCTAAAAAATGGGGCAAACTACTGAGTTTATTCGAGTATATTTAGAATCCCTTATTGAAGAACATGAAAAAGATTGTATGTGTTTTATAACGGATAAAGTGAAGTTTACTTTTGTAAACAGGTTTGGATCGGATTCAAAATGGATTAGAATCGGAAAGCCTTTCTTTAAAAACGGTTTAATCCAGAAGTGTATTTCGGAAAATAAAATTATAGTGTCATCAATTGAATACGGTGTATATGGTGAAATAATTAAAGGGTGTATCTGGCCGAGAATTGAAAATGGTGAAATCAAAGGTGCCTACGGGATAATCCTGCCTAAGAATTACCCCCTAAAGGACTCAGTTAAGATCTGGACCGAGACTTCCCTTGAGAGTGCTTTTGTTATTATAACTTGGATGGATAAGATTATTTATCGGTTTAATCTAAGCACGCGTGATGTAGGCAAAAAATTGTCGATACAAGCTTAAGGGATACAAGCATAACTATATGATCGCTGCAGGAATTGATTAATTTAAACTGTAATGGAGAATTAATATTGATTGAACAGGCAGTATGTATGGAACTAAATCAAATCGGTGACTTGTCATTACAGATAAGAGAGATTATTGAATTTGAATTAAGACCGAGACTTAAATCCTTTGACGTTGAAATTGAGCTGTTGGAAATTAACGATGAGATAGTAAAGGTAGCTATTAAAAAGATCAGACAGAGTCTATTTGACGTTAGAAGGGAAGTTATAGAGAAAATCGTGGTCTGTAAGATAAAAACAAGCATCGCCGGCATTCGCAAGGTAATAGTAGTTTGGTAAGTGGAGAGTTTTAATACCCTCTGGTATAGCATTGACCAGGGAGAGTGTCGAGATAAAAGGATATTGACACCCAGGCTCGTTCTCGGTTAATATTTTCTATGGCGAAAACTTAAAACAGTCGATGGAGCTCGACTCAATGGCTATAAGCTAATAGCTCCTATAGTACTCTAGTGAGTGCTGTAGGGGTTTATTTATTTCTTAAGGAGGATAATAGGGTGGAAACTTCAACGGTGGCGATTGTAGCGGCGGTATTGATCTTTGTGGCCAGTTTTATTTCAGTAGAGACGGCGATTTCGGTAACTATTATCGAGATTATCGCCGGGATTATCGGGGGTAATTTCCTGGGGATTCATACAACTCCGTGGATGGACTTCCTAGCGGCGTTTGCATCGGTGCTGCTTACTTTTTTGGCTGGGGCGGAGGTTGATCCTGGTATCCTTAAATCCAAGTTTAAGGAGAGCATGGCGATTGGAACTCTTTCATTTCTCCTACCGTTTCTTGGAGCTATGGCATACTGCTATTATATAGCGGGGTGGACTTTGGATGCATCGAAAATAGCGGGTATCGCCTTATCTACAACCTCATTGGCTGTGGTTTACGCGGTACTGGTGGAGACCGGGTTGACAAACACAGAAATCGGCAAGATCATCATGGCATCCTGCTTCATCACCGACATGGGCACGGTACTGGCGCTCAGCCTATTGTTTGCCCAGTACAATATCATGACCCTGGTATTTTTAGTCGGATCAGTCCTGATTATCTTGCTGATCCCCAAAGTCATTCCCTGGATTTTTAACCGGTACGGAGACCGGGTTATCGAGCCCGAGGTAAAATTCTTATTTCTTATATTGTTTGCCTTCATGTGGCTGGCCCAATTAGGTCTGAGCCACGCTGTGCTGCCGGCTTTCGTGTTCGGCCTGGTATTGGCGAGAACCTTTGAGAAATACCCGGCTGTACAAAGGAAGCTCAGGATAGTGGCGTTCGCTATGCTTACACCTTTCTTCTTCTTGAAGGCGGGGATGAACGTTTCTCTGCCGCAATATACGCAAATCTAGGGCTTTTAGGGATACTACTCCTGGTTAAGATTGCGGCTAAGTTTGCAGGCGTTTTCCCTTTGGCCAGGAAGTATGTTCCTAAGTATTCGGAGTATACGACACTTCTCATGAGCACCGGATTGACATTTGGAACCATTTCCGCGATGTATGGACTCTCAATCGGTGCGATCAACAACATCCAGTTTTCATTGCTGGTGACCACGGTGGTCTTGAGTGCGGTAGTGCCCACTTATATAGCCCAGCGTTGGTTCGAACCCAAAGATGAAATCCAGATGCTGAAGATGGTCCCAGTGGCCGAGGAAGAATAGGAGGATAAATTCGATAAAATGTTTAACAAGATTGTATTGGCCGTAGACGAATCTAAATACAGCGAACTGGCTGCTGAAGCCGCGATAGATCTGGCGCTAAAATACAATGCTGACCTTACTGTTATCTCGGTGGTTCCGCTTCCGATGCCAAGCGGTACTGTTGGAGAAGTCGAAGAGATCAAGAGTGAAGGAGAAAGACGTCTGGGCATGGTGCTGGAGAGAGTCAAGCAAAACGCAGAAAAGCGGGAATTACCGGTCAAGACCGAACTTTTATATGGTCATGTTGCTGAAAATATAATCAGGCACGTTTCTAATCCAAAGGCTAATCTGGTGGTCATGGGATACAAAGGCAGCTCCGCGGTAAAAGAGTTTCTGCTTGGCAGTGTATCTACCAAGGTACTTCACCATGCGCCATGCTCGGTGATTGTGGTAAGAGAGTAGATATAAAGAGTTTAGGGATTGAGAGGAAATAAAACGTTTTTGTCGAAAAGAAAAGGAGGATGAGGAGTTCACCTGCCTTATCTAAATAGTCTTTCGTTAGAAAAGCAGGGGTACTGATGTTTGGGAAAATTTTAGTCACAATCGACGAATCGCCGATAGCCGCTAAAGCAGCGGGGGCGGCTATTGATCTGGCTAGAAAGTACCAGGCTGAGTTATGGGCAATTTCAGTAGTACCTATACCCGAATACGGTGGTACCCTAGGCGAAGTAAAAGAGACCAAGACCGAAGGTGAAACAAGGCTAGGCGCTCGACTTAATGAAGTTAAAGCTCGCGGGCAGGCCCTGGGAATCGGAGTGAAGACCGAGCTTACCTATGGACACCCGGCTGAAGCTATTCTGAAATATATCAACCAAAAGGGCTTTGACCTGGTGGTTATGGGGTACAAGGGAAGTTCGGCTATCGACCGGTTTTTACTGGGTGGTGTTTCTTCTAAAGTAGTGCAACACTCGCCTTGTTCGGTTGTACTTATCAAGGATTAATTAAACGGCGAACGGGGCTTCACCTAACCGTTAAGGTGAAAACTGCCGGCTGCCATGGGTACGTCAGAACCTGAGTTGACGCCATTTTTTTAAATTTGATATAATGAAACAAGCTAAATCGTTTGCAGGGCGATGGAGTTCGCCCGTAATTCCGGGTTATTCCGGTAATGACTCCTGCCAGTTTTAAAACTGGCAGGAGATTTTATTTTAAAATAAACTGATGACCCGGTTATAACCAGGCTTTCGGTATTAGAGCCGAGGAGGTGTTTCGCATGGTTTTCCGAAGCGTACTATTTGAGAAACCTGAAGACGACACAAAAAATGCAGCAACAGAAGCACCGGCATTTTTCATCGACTTAAACCTTGATCAGGTTATAGAGGCCATAACGATCGGAAAGCTGGAATATGATCTGAAGCCGTTTTTTAACACCGCTCTGGACAATATCGAGGCGATCGAGTATCGGCATGAAATATTCCAGGACCTCGAAAATCAAGTCCTGTTTCAGTATATAACCTCTTTTGCCCAAAAGATGCGCCTGATGCGCCAGCATCTTACCCAGTCAAAAAAGCTGCACTACAAATACCAGCAGGAAAGATGGTTCTTAGACGCGGTAGAAATTTACTGCGGCGCCGTCGAGTACCTGCTGAGTGATTTAAACCTGGTTGCTCTAAAATCACGCGGCTTATTGGCCTTCCGCGAATATTTAACGGACTATATCAGTTCCGGGCGTTTTACATCGCTTCAGGAGGAGACGAAAAGTCTTCGAGCTGATCTGGATGAGGTAGAGTACTGCCTGTTCATAAAAGAAAACCGTATCGTGGTTCGGAAATGCGAGACTGAAATCGACTACAGCATCGAGATCAAGGCGACATTCGAGAAATTTAAACAGGGAGAGATCGAAGACTTAAAGCCCAAAAATTCCGAATGGCCGGATATGAACCACGTTGAAGCCGGGGTGCTGGATTTGGTAGCCAGATTATACCCTGATATATTTTTAAGTCTCGATAGTTTTAATGCAAAAAACGTTAATTATCTGGATGATACGATAGGGGCTTTTGACCGGGAAATACAATTCTACGTCGCCTATCTGGAATACATTGCATTATTCAAACGAGCGGGATTAAGCTTCTGCTACCCGAAAATGTCTGATAAATCCAAGGAGGTTTATGCTTATGAGGTATTTGACCTGGCCCTGGCCAAAAAGGTTCTTTCAGAGAAAAGCTTGTCCATTGTTTGCAACGATTTCTACCTGAAAGATCAGGAGCGTATATTCGTGGTTTCCGGTCCGAACCAGGGGGGCAAGACAACCTTCGCCCGCACCTTCGGGCAGCTGCATTTTATGGCCAGTCTGGGCTGCCCGGTCCCGGGTCGGGAAGCCCAGCTCTTTATGTTCGACCGGCTCTTCACGCATTTTGAAAAAGAGGAGACCATCAAAAATCTCCACGGCAAACTGCAGGACGATCTCGTAAGAATTCACTCTATTCTCGAACAGGCTACTCCTAACAGCATTATTATAATGAACGAGATCTTCACATCCACCACTTTAAACGATGCCCGGTTTTTGAGCCAAAAGATAATGGAAAGGATAGTTAAACTGGGTGTGCTCTGCGTTTTCGTAACCTTCCTGGATGAACTGGCGTCGTTCGGCGAGACGACCGTGAGCCTGGTCAGTACGGTGGTCCCCGAAAATCCGGCGTCGCGGACATATAAAATTGTAAGAAGGCCCGCAGACGGACTAGCATACGCGCTGTCGATCGCCGAAAAGCACCGGCTTACGTATGACCATTTAAAGGAGCGGATCAACCCATGAAGGCCTTTCTCATGTATAAGGATTCTGACTTTGACCTGCAGCGGAAGCTGCCGTCTAATGAGTACGAACTGATGAAAGACCTGGAATTACTAACGCTTTTCAATGCCATGGCGGCTGGCGATAAGTTTTTGCTTGAAGTCGCGAGGGAGGCTGTTCTATCCGGCTTATACAATGATTTGGACGCGATATTCTATCGCCAATCCATTCTTAAAGACTGCCTGAAAAATCCTTCCGTCGTCAGGGATATATACCATATCGCGGTAGAGGCTGTTGATAGACGGAAAACGCATTGCCTGGGATTTTTAGGTAAGTATCCTGCTTCGAGACTGTACATGTCGATAGAAATGCTGAAGATATTTGTGGAAGTGCTTAAAAATCTGAGGAATATCACGGATAAACATAGCGATATCTTCGAGTCGGAAGGGTTTAAAGCTTTTTTCGCCATGCTCAAGCAAGAGCTGAATGATGAATTCTTTACCCGGGTGCAGGAGCATCTGCGGGAATTAAAATTCCACGACGGAATATTGATCAGCGCCGAACTGGGAAAAGGGAACAAAGGCGCCAATTATATACTTCGCAAACCAAGTGAAAAAAAGCAGAGCTGGATGCAGCGAATCTTGGCTAAAAAAACCCCGGTTTACACCTTTACCATCAGTGAACATGATGAGAGCGGCGCCAGGGCCCTGTCGGGGCTAAAAGACCAGGGGATAGTTCTCGTGGCTAATGAACTCGCTCGGTCTGCTGATCATATTTACAGTTTCTTTAACCGGCTGCGGCATGAATTAGCCTTTTACGTCGGGTGTTTAAATTTACATGAGCGTCTTGATCAGCAGGGGGAGCCGATGTCCTTCCCAATTCCTGCGGCTCCAGGCCAATACCTGCACTCTTTTAAAGGCTTGTACGATGTCTGCTTGGCTCTAAGCATGGAACCAAGGGTTGTTGGTAACGATTTGAATCTGGACGACAAAGTGCTGACGATCATCACCGGCGCCAACCAGGGCGGTAAATCGACCTTTTTGCGCAGTATAGGTTTGGCCCAACTGATGATGCAGTGCGGCATGTTCGTGCCGGCGGAGTTTTTCTGCTCCAGTATCTGCGACTGTCTTTTCACCCACTATAAACGGGAGGAAGACACCACCATGAACAGCGGGAAACTCGATGAAGAACTCAGCAGAATGAGCAGCATCGTGGATAATATAACTTCAAATTCGATGCTGCTCTTTAACGAATCATTTGCAGCGACCAATGAAAGAGAAGGCTCGGAGATCGCGAGGCAGATAATCGGTGCCTTATTGGAGAAAAATATCAGGGTTTTTTTCGTTACCCATTTATTTGATTTTGCTAATAAACTTTATAAGCGAAACCTGGAAAGAGTTATTTTCTTACGGGCGGAAAGAAAGTCCGGCGGAGAAAGGACTTTTAGGATAATTAAAGGCGAACCTTTACAGAGTGCTTTTGGCGGGGATTTATATATCAAAATTTTCGAGGCCGATGAATTAATATAAAAAGATAGAAAGCCGTTCTGTAGGCAACCTTCTAAAGAGAAGTACTGATGTCAGACCCATTTCGTGTTTGTAGATCCTGGGCTCTGCTGGTTATAGTGTTGATCCGTTCTAATATGTAGCTGCTTTCTCCCTTATTCTCGGAAAGCAGCGTTTCGATCATGCTCAGCTCCTCGTTCATATAGGCCAGTGCCTGTGTCATCAAGGCATCGATCTCTTTATTTATTTTTCCGTTCAGGTCCGAGGTCAGGCGGTGCAGGTTCTTTTCTACTTCGTAGCCTATCTGGCCCGCGAAATAACGCCGGAATACGTTCCTGAAAATAAACATCGGGAATAAAAACCAGAGCAGATCCAGGTGCGAATCGAAAGACCGGCTGATGGAGATATCGGGCCGCTTCAATTCCCTCAGGTCGATCTCCCAGTCTTCCAGCTTGAGTTGAACCCCCAATACCTGCTCCAGGTTGTGGCTGAGTCTTTCCCGGAAGGATCTGAGATAGAATGAAAGGTGCTTTCTGACAGCGTTCAACAGCTCGAATGACTTCTCTTCACCGATCAAGATCTCCTGGAGATGTGATTCCAGGGTTTCTTTGAGCCATGTTTCATACTGCTTGGTTACTCTGCTCAGGTTGCCTTCCCAGGATTTAAAGGCGGTTTCGTACTCTAGCCCAAGCCTCTCTTCGATTTCCTTTCGGTAAGAATCCAGGTACGCCCTGATGCTTTCCCGGGTTTTTGCTTTATAGCTGCCGGTGATTAACTGGAGTTCCCGCCGGACAAAGCTGGAGTTCAGGTGCTCGTCGAGAATCATCTCCTTTAACCGGCTCTTTTCGGACTCCACCCTCAACGAGGATTTATAGGATATCTCCAGGTAAGAAAGGCAGGTGTCAACCAGCGTGGTGATTTTGTGCAGCAGGACTTTGATGAAAACCTCGTCCCGGTTCTGGGAGACCGGCTGCAGAACCTTCTGTTCGATCTCCCGGTTATACTCACGGGTGTTAAAGAAGGACGAGTACCTGAAGATCGGGAATTCTCTTCCAAAAGATTTTTTCAGCACGTCCCTGGTAAAAGACTCGATTTCTTTGATCTTCTCTTCTTCGAACAGGTCTACCTTGGTTATAACCACGGCTATTTCCGGCGAATAACTGTGTATCTCTTGAAGCAGGGCCAGTTCGTTTTCAGATATAGGCCGTTCGGCACTGATAACGAACAGAGCTGCCCCAGTTTCGGGAAACCAGCTGGTGGTGGTTTCGGTGTTATGCCTCCACACGCTCCCGATACCGGGGGTGTCGACCAGCCTCACTACCTTGAGGCTGTTTAACGTGGGGACCTCGATATCTACCAGGAGGACGTCCTTGATATTGCCGGGGTTGCCTGACTCGGAAACATACTGCTGAACATCCGGGAGGGGGATCACCCGGTTTTTTTCATCAGCGAAGGTAACGGTGGCTTTTTCCTCGGGACCATAACTGATCCTTGTTATAACCGAGGTAACCGGGATACTGCCCACGGGCAGCAGAGATTTATTGATAAAGCAGTTTAAGAACGAGCTTTTTCCCGCCTTGAACTGTCCCAAAACGGCGATGTCAAGGTACTGATTCTGCTCAGCGAATTTCCTGACGCTTTTCAGGGTCTTCTTTAGAGAATTCAACCCGAATTCGTCACAGACCGAATGAATTTCCTTTAACAGCTCGCCAGATAAGTTGTTAATCTTGTTTTCTGACCGCATCCCTGCTTACTTACCTCCAGCTACGATATCCATCACTTAACTTTTAGGGACATCTTCTTTTGGTTTCTTCAGCCTCTTCCGCTTAAAATCTACATGGTTACCGGATGTTACCCGGATGGCTTTTATCCAGGCATCCTGCTCAGGACCTTTGGGCTCCTTGGAATAGCGGTAATCCATCTTTCGGATATGTTCCGCTAACTCATCGGATAGATTGCTCCAGATAGCTAGCTGGGAATCTATCAGGAAGACTATATCCTCGGGGTTTTCGGCGTTTTCGATGCATAAAGCAAAGTGCTTCAGGCATAGACCCTCGCTTTTAATATACATTTCTCTAAATTCATCGATAGATATATACCTCATAAGGAAGTCAGAGTGGGTCTTAGACGTCTCTTCTCTGGCCTTACAAGCGGGACACGGCCCGCTCGGTCTGAGTCTAGCCACGTTTTCCCTGCTCTGTTTTAAAGGGTCTCTCTTTTTGCGGAATAGACCACCTTCGCTGGAATTGCAAATTTCTTTCAATAACTGTTCTTTAAGTTCATTACTTATAGTAATGGCGCTGTTGATCAGGCCCTCCAGTATGATCGGGTAGCCCAACGCGTCTTTATAAACATCCTCTTCCATCTGTTTAAGTTCCCAGGCATGCTCGCTGCAGAACCCCCAGGCCTTATGGATGTTGATTCTTGTGGTAACCGAATTGACGTTTTCGTGCAGGAGGAATCTAAGGTAGCGCGTGGCTGCCGAAGCCCCGATATGACAGATGGGGCAGCCGGGAACCTTTAGCGCGTCCCTGATGTTGGCATAGATTAAATCGCGTTGATAACTGCTGTCCAAGATGACACTTCCTCTCGTAGTGCCCAGCAACCGGTGGGTTATAAAACGAAAGCCCCTACCAAGCACAGTAAAACTTGATAGGAGCTATTAGCCGTTCGGCAGTTTTTAACCTTAAAGGTCGGGCGAAGCCCCATTCGCCCATAACATGCGGTTATTACATTGGTATTATAGCACAAAAGTATTCTTCAGTAACTATGGAGGGCTAATGAAGGACTGCTGCAAGAAAAATACCCGATTGGCCAACCCAAGATCAACCGGGTATTTATATAGGGTTGTGGGGGGGTAAAGAATTTTAATGTTAATTTAAATCACCTAAATCTTCTCAGTGGCTCTCGAAGGCGACCAGCATCTGCTTGACCTCGTCCCCCGAAAGGGTCTCCCGGGCCATCAGGCTGTCGGCCAGGCAGCTCAGCATCTGCCGGTGGTCCTCCAGCATGGCTTTGATCTGGTGGTAGCATTCCTCGATGATGTCCTTGGCCTTGTCGTACAGCTCGGCGGGGAAGACGAAGGACGAACTCAAGAGCCCCGCGTAGCTGATCTGTCCCAGGGAACTCATCCCCAGCTCGCCTACCATGCTGAGGGCGATCTCGGTCGCCTTCTCCAGGTCGTTCTTGCCGCCCGAACTGATGTCCCCGAACTCCAATTCTTCGGCGGCCCGCCCGCCCAACAGGGTCATGATCTTGTTCAGCAGGTCCCGGCGGTGGTAGACCGACTTGTCGTTCTCCGAGGTCTGCATCACGAACCCCATCGCCTTTCCCCGCGGGAGGATCGAGATCCGGTGGATGGTCTCGTTTTTCAGGAGGTAGGTGGCCAGGGCGTGTCCGCTCTCGTGGGTGGCGATGATCTTCTTTTCGTGGCCGGTGATGATCTTGGCTTTGCGTTCCAGGCCCGCCACGACCCGGTCGA
>JABLWZ010000037.1 GCA_013178275.1 Bacillota bacterium
GGTTGATGTATAATCTGGCCGTAAAATGTTTGTTTTCATCGACTATATTTTACGGCAAAAGACGGCTTCTGGCACTGCCAGTCACCGTCTTTTGTTCTTTTCTTATGGCTGTTAGTGCGACAGCCCCATCTTTATTCTTTACGTCAAGGGAAGTTTTCGGCGCTGTAAAGATTTATAAGCCCTCTATAATTACCGGTTTGATTCTTCTGTTTCAAATATGGAACCCGGCAGCGGAAAGGGTTCAATAATGAAACCCTGATCAACTTTTTAACGCCTGATATTTTTACTTACTTAAAAAATAAGTACTGTTTTGAGGATAACAATACTTAAGCTGCCTACCTTTATAAAAGTCCATTCCCGGACATTCCATTTTTGCTTTGTACTTTACAAACATATGTTAAGACCGATGAGTACATTGGCATGCTTATTGCTTAAATACTTTACTGGATTTTAAATCCCGCCCTCCTTTAAAATAAACCTCCACTCCATTAGCCCTTTAATGGGCGTTTTTTTTCTATACTCTTTGATTCTTATTCCACTATAAGGAAAGGTCCTAAGTCGGGCGAAAAATTGGAACCATAAACCTGCCGAGAGTCCATTATTTTGCTTTATTAAGTTAAAGTAGAAGCATAAAGCTGCCGCCGCGGCAAATTTATGCTTTCGGTTAGAAGAATAAGAAAACCCGGCTGACCGCCGGGGATTATTCGCTGGTGCGAGTGTTCATAACGACAAACTCGGGAATCTGCATAAAATAAAAACTTTCGGCATCTGGCAAACGAATATTACGCCACTATATTCGTTAAGCGAACCGATAAATTGGAATTTGACGAACCTCCTTATCTCCGCATTTTTCTTTGACTATCACTTTATTGAGCATCCGCAACTGGATAAATCGACCTCAGTAAGCGGATTCCTGTTTCTGTTTTGAATACTCGTTTCATCATATTGTTTATTGAATTTATGGGAAGTTTGCTTTCGTCGGCATTCACAAGAAAATCCGCTTCCAGAAGGATCTGATAATCTAAGCCGTCAACTTCCGTGTAGGTATGATGATGCGCCACCAGATAACAAACTCTGTCAATGAAGCTTTCATTGTAGTCCAAATCCCGCAGGAATTGTCTTGCAAGCGGCGCGCCCTCTTTTTCCTGCACTTTTCCATTGGTGTTGCCGTACTTTTCCCTGCACAAAGGACAAGCAATGTCATGGACAACAGCCGCCACTTCAAGAATTTCCTGCGTTGTAGAAGCAAGATTTTCCTGTTCGCCAATGGTTTTTGCATAGGAGAATACTTTCAAAAAGTGGTTGATATCATGCAAACTTCCATGGTAGAAATGAATCATTTTTTCAATGCTGACTGCAATTTTCATAATTTCACACTCCTTAGAGAGCCGTTCCCTTGGCAGGTACAAACAAGCGGGACATATCCACGCCCTCATGTACCAATAGTTTGACTTTTTTGTTGATGCCTCCGGCATAACCGGTTAGGTTGCCATTTGTGCCCACGACCCGATGGCAGGGAATAATAATGGAGATAGGGTTATGTCCCACAGCGCCGCCGACTGCTTGGCCTGACATACTCTCTTTGTTCATCCGGGCGGCCATTTGTTTTGCAATCTCGCCATAGGTGGTAACCTCTCCATAAGGAATTTTACGAAGAATATTCCATACGGCCTTGCGAAATTCGCTACCGATAGGAGCCAACGACAAATCCGAAATAGTGGGCTTCTGGCCGGAAAAGTATCTGTCCAGCCAGTTTTTCGTAGCTGAAAATACCGGCAAATCATCTTTTTCCGTTATATATTCCGTAACGGTGTCACAATAGTATTTTTGTCCTTCCAGCCATAAGCCTACAAGGTTATCGCCGTCACTTGCCAGTAGTATTTCTCCCAATGGCGATGAGTAATGTGTTGAATAAAACATAGCTTCCTCCTAAAACGGTAATTGCTTCACAATGAGTTCCATAGAGTGATTGTCGCATAACTGCGCCACGGACGCCAGCTTTCCGCCAAGGCCAATATTTCTTTGGGCGTGCGTGGGGCAAGCGCTTTTTTCACTCCATAATCCGTATGGGGGAAAGCGTCCGGCCATCCCATCGCCCGCATAGCGATGTATTGCGCAGTCCAATCACCGATGCCCGGAAGTTCCAGCAGCTTTTTCATTTCTGCCTCTGGCTGAACGCAGAAATCAAAATCTATCGTACCATTCACAAATATTTCCGCTAATTTCAAGATCGTCCTTGCTCGTGCCGCAGTGATACCCAATGGCCCCAGATGATTTTCGATTGGGCCATCTAAGGCAATAATGGTTTCGGGTAACGGAAAGCTGTGGGTCAATCTCTCTATTTTGGTTTGAATGGGAACGCCAAATGCCTCCACAAATCTTCCAGCCAAGGTACTCGCGGCTTTTACTGTGATTTGCTGTCCCAACACCACCCGCACAGACATTTCAAAAGCGTCAAAGCAACCGGGCAAACGAGTGCCAGGAACGCATAAGCCGGGGTGTATATCGTTCATGGACGCTAGCGTTTCATAAACGGCATCCGGGTCACAATGAAGATCAAATAGATGGCGAACTCTTGCCAGCACCTGTGGTAAAACGGGAAGCAAGGCCGCATCTACTGTGACGGTAAGGACGTTCTTTTGCGGCCGGTGTCCCACTCGTACACCGCCAAACAAATACCGCTGTTTTCCTGTTACAAAATGAACCGAGCGGCAATACTCTCCACCGCTGATTGTTTCAACGCCGGGAATGGCACGCAGTGCGAGGAAGTCCAATATCTGCTGCCACTGATAGGGCGGTCGGTAGCCCAACGCCAAGCTTATGTTGTTATCCCGCTCTTTCGTACCGGAAACCTCCCGGCGAAGCGCGGTAGGTGCAAGACGGTATTGCTTTTTGAAAAGGTCATTAAAACGCCGCAAGCTGCCAAAACCAGCAGCCATCGCAACGTCGATTATCGAAAGGCTTGTGTCGGTCAGCAGGCTTTTAGCAAGCAGCAACCTGCAAGTTTGAAGATACTGTATTGGAGAAACATGGTACTCCGCTGCAAACGCACGGCGCAAATGCCGGTCTGTGCAGCCAAGGCGACTGGCCAGTTCTTCAATGCTTTCTACACTCCCGCAGTTTTCTTCCAGAAACCTTGCCACCCTGTGTGCAAGGGTAGCGACAGCATCTATAGGAGCAGCACCGGGGGCAAGTTCCGGCCTACATAATAGACATGGACGAAAGCCCGCTTGCTCTGCCTCCGCTGCCGAAGCAAAAAAAGTACAGTTTTCAATCTTTGGCAGCTTTGCCCTGCATACCGGGCGGCAGTAAATACCTGTGGAAGATACGCCCACGAAAAAGCGTCCGTCAAACCGTGCGTCCTTCGCCTTAAATGCAGCGTACCATACCCGACTATCATCTTTCGCCATGCACCTCTTCCTCCTTTTTTATCATTATAGTATATATTCGTGGACATTCTCGCCATTTTCGGACATGAAAGGAAAAGGCAAGTCATTCGGCCATAAATGGTCAAAGACTCGCCTCGGCAATGGTGACAATATCTTTTTCAGCCATCTGATATTATTCCTGCTTTTAGAGAGATAAAGATCTTAACCTTTTGTTCTGCTATTCAAATTCCTATTTTATCTACGTGTTATATTAGTTATATTATAAGAAAACCCAGGCTGTTCGCCTGGGTTTGCTTGCTCTGGAGCGGGAGACGGGAATCGAACCCGCATGGCTGGCTTGGGAAGCCAGAGCTCTGCCACTGAGCTACTCCCGCTTAAAAAATTACTGTCAGGGACTATATACTAACACAATTGTGGACCTGATGCAAGTTAATGGTGGCTCAGGCCAGAGTCGAACTGGCGACACGCGGATTTTCAGTCCGCTGCTCTACCAACTGAGCTACCGAGCCACACAAACTAATCAGATGGCGGAGCTGACGGGAGTCGAACCCGCGGTCTCCTGCGTGACAGGCAGGCATGTTAGGCCTCTACACCACAGCTCCATAACGTTCTAGTTTTATCCGAACGTTCTATATAATAAAGGCAATCGTCTTCGCTGTCAAGGGGTAAGAAACGTTATTAAGGCGCCGGCCCCGCCGGACCCTGGTCCAGCTTCAGATCGACGCCCAGAATCCCTAGAACGCCCTGGCTTTGATCTGTAATCGGGATGGACAGGGTAAGGCAGGAGTTTCCCGAGATCGCTGAGATGTAGACCGGCGATACGTAAAAGCCTCCCTGCACCGCGTTGACGAACCAATCCCGCCCGCTGGCGTTGACGATCCCCGCCGGCGGTATCGAGATCACGAATCTTCCATCCCGGCTGTTGGTCCAGATCGCTTCCATATCCGGATGCTGCCGCAGGAACTCCTCTAAAACCGGGCGATGCTCCTGGGAGAGCATGGTCTTCAGCTGTTTGTCATCCGCGAGCCTCTGCAGGCGATCCCGGAGTTCGCTGACCCGGTGTTCGATCCTGGCCCGAGTTTCACCGCTGATCGCCAGCAGGTCTATCCTCTGGGTGCTGCGGATCAGGTCGCCCGCCACCTTTTCCAGCACCTGGCCCATCTCGTGAGTCTCGCTAAGGAGCCGTTCCTGCTCGCTTATAGACCTGGCTACCTCCCGCACCACACTGACCGCCGTCTCGCAGGTGGAGGCGTTGGCCCTCAATAGTTCGGCGATCCGCTCCACCGCCTCCAGCTGCGCCTTTCTCGCCCCGCTGGTCTCGGCCAGCCTTTCTTCCAGCTTGACGTTCCCCTGGAATATGTCCATCAGGTCCCGCTCCGCCTGCTCCATGGCCTGGGCGCCGTTGGCGACCGCCTGATGGCTGCTGGCGAGGGCGCCCGCCGCCTCCCTCAATCCCTGGTCGATGTGCTCCAGCATGCGGTTGGCGGATTTGGCCGCCTCTGCGCTCGCTCCGGAGAGCTTCCGTATCTCCTGGGCGACCACCGAGAAGCCCTTCCCCTGCTCTCCCGCCCGGGCCGCCTCGATCGCGGCGTTCAGGGCCAGCATATTGGTCTGGCTGGCGATTTCTCGGATGGTGGCCATGAAGTCTTCGATCTGTTTCGCTGCCTGCTTCAGGTTTTCGAAGGACCGCTCCACCTCCAGCGAGTAGCTCTGCACCTCGCCCAGCGCCGATCTCGCTCTGTCGACGACCGCGCACCCCTGTTCCGCCAGCTTCTTCGTCTCCACGCTGTCTTCGTGAATGTCGCCCGCTATCTTGGCGATGGTATGGGAAGCCCGGGTGGCCTCATCGACCAGCCGGGTGGACTCGAAGGTCGCCTCCGCGATCTCCTCCGTCAGCCTCCGGACCTTCGCCGAATCCCCCGCCACGGACTTGGCCAGGTTTCCCGAGGCGTCCAACGCGTTATTCACCTGCTGTGCCGCCGCCGTGACCCGGCTCGATGACACCTGGGTTTCCCGGGCGAAATCCTTCACCATCTCCGTCAGAGTGGCGATATGCCCCGCCAGCCCCTGGAGTTTTTCGGGGTATTCATCGACGACAATAGTCTCCGCCATGTCCCCGGCCGCGTATCTGCCCGCGATATCGGTCAGGCTGGCCAGGTCCCGCTTCGGCCTCGTCGAGTAATTCACGCCGCATTCCCCACCTTCTGCTGTAATAAAACAAGGCCCATACCTGGACGGTCACGTCCCAGGTATAGGCCTCATTGCCAGCTTAACCATAGTATTGCATTAATCTGCCAGACGGGCAATCGCCCGTGGACAATTATAATGTGTAATATCAATACTTCGGGGTATCGAATTCCCTGCCTCACTCGAACTCCAGCGCTTGACCCCCGATCAGCAGCCGGCTCAGGGCCGATCCTCCCCAGCGGTCCACGCTCACCTCGGCCTCCAGCGGGGTCTGCCAGTCCACCCGGTAACCCTGGCCCTGCGGGATATAGTAGCTGTCGATCCCGTAGTCCACATTCAGGTACGGGTCACCGGAGAGGTAGTAGATCACCCGCCCCTTGATGAAGACGCTCCGGTCAGATGGTTGGTCCCGGCTCACCGCCCTGGCCGTCCAGTACCTGCCATCGGGCTGCAGGGACACGTAGACTGTTTCGTTCTGCTTGAATTCCTGGTCCTGGTGCTCCACTTTATTCAAGTCCAGTCTGCCGATGTCCAGACTAAGGGTCAGGTAATCCCCGCGGAACACGTCGTACGGGTCGACCTGGCGGGTCTCCAGCAGGACCTTGGTCCCGTAGGTCAGGGTCGACCATTTCATACCCACCATCACCAGCAGTATCGCGATCTGCAGCGCCACTACCAGCACCATCCACCATCTATGCCGCATCCTGCATCACCCTCATTTCCCGCAGCATCTTCCGCCGGTTTCGCTCCAGGAAGAACCCTCCCACCAGCAGCAGCACCCCGCCGGCCATGAAAAAGACCGACTTCGGCAGCATCTCCCAGAAGAAATCGAAGTAGCGGGCGATAACGTCCACCACGAAAAACAGCAGGCCGAGGTTGATCAGAACCTCTTCCCGCTTCAGGTATCCCACCACGATGAACCCCACCGTCGATATGAACAGCAGCAGGTTCATCACCGCGTACACGGCCGTCCCGCTCAACCGGGGGGAGACGACGGTCATCACGCCCAGGACCGCCAGGGCCGCCAGCACCAGGGTTCCCTCGTAGATCC
This sequence comes from Bacillota bacterium, assembly GCA_013178275.1. GTDB lineage: Bacteria > Bacillota > Ch66 > Ch66 > Ch109 > Ch109. The sequence continues at coordinate 6,628 of JABLWZ010000037.1, forward strand.
GCGGCCGCTCGCCCCCGGCCCGGGCGAGGGAGAAGGCTGCCGCCGACAGGCAGGACAGCGCCACGGCCGCGAATAATACCCACAGGCCGGCCGGGTAATGGACCAGCTGGCGGAACCCTCCCGTGACCCCCTCGAAGCTCAGCAGGAACGCGAAAGCGAAGTACCCCAGGAGCCCCGCCAGCTGGTAGGGGAACTTCATCGGGGCCCAGCGCTCCGCCTTTTCCCACCAGCCGTGAATCCCGCCCAGCATGAACAGGCAGAGCCCCGCCGCGGCTGAAACCATGAAAACCGGCGCCGGGAAATCGGATGAACCGCTGAAGGCTACCAGCCCGCCCGCCGTAATCCAGGCCAGCACCGCCAGGAGCGCCGCCCCGACCGTAAGCCGCGACCTCATCCGATACCCCAGCCAGAGCGCCAGTCCCGCCACCGGCACGAACAGCGGGTTGTAGTTGTTGAACTCCACCGGCTCGGCTATCGTCCAGATGAACAGCAGCAGGGCGACCTCCAGCAGGACCGAAAGCGACCTGCAGACCAGCACCAGCGGCGCGATCCCCAGCAGCCAGATCAGCAACCCGTCTGGAAAGTGGGAGCTGATGTGAAAGATCTGGGCGATCAGCCAGATGCCGGACCCGTAGCAGATGGAGCCCAGGAAGATCAGCGCCCGCCCCACCCGGGGGTAGCTGCCCTTCTCGAAGGCCAGGTAGTACCCCAGACCGTAAGCCGCGACGATCGCCGTCAGGATGATGGAGACCTTCGCCGGTTTGGGGATGAACTGCCAGTTCGAGGCGAAGAACAGGATAACCCCGGTCCCCACCAGAAGCGATCCCAGGACCGCTAGTATCGTCACCAGCCGGCCCCCGCTGTCCCGCTGCTCCTCCGCCTCATACCGCGCCAGGATGGCGTCGGCCTGGCCCTGGTCCACGAGCCCCTCGCCGACCCAGGACGCCGCCTCCCGCCGCAGCCAGTCATACAGCTTGCCGGGTAAAAACTCGATGGGTCTTTCCATATCCACATCACCCTGCTGAAGTAATTCGCCAAGGGTTTAAAAACTTCCTTTTTTATATACGGACCGCGAGGCCTGGAAACCAAGGTATAACACCGTAGCTTGTTTAGAAAACAAAAATAAAGCCCGATAAGGTCTTAGTGTTAAATACAGTTGATTAGTACATTGCTTAAAATCTTTGTATGTTAAAGAGATACCAATTCTTTAAAGCAATGTTTAAAGCTACTGCATGCTGGTAAGATACCTCAAGGGATGATGCCAAAGATATGAGAAATGAGTTATGGGGATATACTCGATTGGGTCGTGGCGTAAGCGGCCGGGGAGTAAGAACTGGCGTAAGGGCCGTTTACGGCTTTGACCTTGTAGTAGTACCTGGTGCCCCCGGTTAGACCGGTGTTCTAGTAGATGCTGTCTTCGGTGGAACCGATTTTGGTATAGGTGCCGGAGGACGTTCTGGATCTATAGATATGGTATTCGGTCGCGCCGCTGACTGAATCCCAGTACAGGTCGATCTCGCTGGAGCTTACGCCTTCCGCGGCAAGACCCGTGGGCGCGGCCAGTGACGGGGAGGAACCGGTGGCAGCGTAAACGTACGAGGAGTAAGCGCTGGTGTATGAACCCTTTACCGCCCTGACCTTATAGTAGTACCTGGTGTTGGCGGACAAGCCCGCGTTTACGTAGCTGGTATCGGCGGTGGAGGCGATTTTGGTGTAGGGGGCAGAAGACGAAGCCGCTCTATAGATATGGTATTCTGTCGCGCCGCTTACCGAATCCCAGGTCAGCTCGATCTCGCTGGAACTCAAGGGTTCCGCGAGCAGGCCCGTAGGCGCGGGGATCGCGCTGGTATCGGCCTGAACCCCGAGCTGGCTTTCCAGGCTGCTTATCCTCGCGTTTAGCGATGCTATCTCCTCGTCTTTCTGTTTTATCTGTTCGTTCAGGCGCGAGACGGTAAAATCCGGACCGTCGCTGATCACCACCCGGTAGTTCGCCGCGTCCCAGTAGATGTTTTTGCCGAAGCTGTTCATCAGCATGCGCAGGGGGATGTAGGTCGTGTCGTCGATGATATACGGCTGTTTATCCCCGGTCAGTTCCTGGTTGTTGTATATAATCGCCACCCCCCGGTAGGCGTCCACCCTTTCAGCTACCGAAGCGGTGCTGATCTGGGATGAGGCGATTATATAAACAACCGCGAGAATCAGTAGTGCTCCCCAACGGTGTTTTTTGTTTGCCGGCATCTGCTTCACCCTCCCCTTATTGTTTAAGGTTAGTATAACTCAGGGGATGAAAAAAAGAACCTCCCTTGGGTGTAAGCCCGGGGGGATTCCTGGAGTGTCCTGCCCCCTTTTTTTCCGGCGGCGTACCCGGCGCTGCCGCGACCGCCGCCGAGATGCAATGTCTTCTCCTGATTATGTATAAATTATTTGTAACTCATTATATTTTTGTAATTTCTAGAAATTAGGATTGACTAATTATTAAACGGGATTATAATTATATTTGACAAGCGTTAAAGTACCTCCCACTCTACTCTTTGCACCTCCTTCACTAATAACTCTGGGTTCGTACCGGAGTTATTTTTTTTTGTTTCAACCAAAAAGAAAGGAGCCCGGGGTGGTTCCCGGGCCCAAGGAGGAGAATCGCCTTTGCGTACTGCCTGATTAATTAATGGGCGACCTTAACTGATCTTGTTGCTCCGCCTCCAGACCCCCAGGTCCTCGGCGTCTTTGATCAGCCCGTCGCGGAAGTTGGGATGGGCGATGGAGATGATGCCCTCGGCCCTCTCCCAGGTCGATTTGCCCTTGAGATTGACCATGCCGTACTCGGTGACCAGATAGGAGACCATCGACCGGGGTACGGTGACGATGGCGCCCGGGGCCAGCAGCTTGTTGATGCGGGACTTCAGCTGGTCTCCCTTCCCGTAGGCGGAGGTCATGCAGATAAAGGCCTTGCCGCCCTTCGACTCGTAAGCCCCGATGGTGAAGTCGGCCTGGCCGCCGGTGCCGCTGATCTGGCGGGGTCCGGCGGACTCGGAGCAGACCTGGCCGAAGAGGTCGACCTCCACGCAGTTGTTGATGGCGATGAAGTCGTCGATCTGCCGCACGACGCACGGGTCGTTGGTGTAGTTCACCGGGTAGGCGGCGCAGGCCGGGTTGTTGTGCAGGAAGTCATAGGTTTTTTGCGTCCCGAGGGCAAACGTGTAGACGATTTTATTCCGATCAAGGTTCTTTTTCGCGCCGGTCAGGCGCCCCGCATTGTACATCTCCACCATGGAGTCCACGAACATCTCGGTATGTATCCCCAGGTCCTTCAGGTCGGACTGGGCGATCATCATCCCGACCGCGTTGGGCATGCCGCCGATACCCAGCTGGATGCAGCTGCCGTCCTGGATCTCGTTCATGATCAGGGATGCGATCTGCTGATCCACATCGCTGGGAGCAGCGGCGGGAAGCTGCGGCATGCCCCAGCTGGTCTCCACGATGTAGTCCACCTCGGAGATGTGGATCGCTTCCTCGGTACCTCCGAGGCAGCGCGGGCATTTGTCATTGACCTCGACGATAATCTTTTTGGCCTGATCGCATATCGCCCGGGAAAAGGAGTTTGAGGTGCTGAAGTTGAAATACCCGTGTTCGTCCATGGGGGCCACCACCATAATGGCCACATCTAGCTCCATAAAACGGCGGTAGTATCCCGGCACCTCGTGGTAGTTTATCGGTACGAACCAGCAGAGTCCCTGGTCGTGCAGCTTTCGGTCGATCCCGCTGAAGTGCAGGTTGTTGTAGATGAAATGGGTGGCGGTCGGGTCGGCCTTTACTATCTCGGGTACCCCAGTCGAACGTGTGGTACCCCTGACCTTTACATTCATGAGTTCGTCCTTGCGGGCAGCCAAGGCTTTGTCAACCGCTACGGTCTGGACAGCGAACTGGCCGTACTCCACCCAATCTCCGGACTTGACTATCGCCGCGGCCTGTTCGGCTGAAACCAGTTTTTGCTTGTATTCTTCTGCGTAAGACATGAATAGCCCCCCTAATCTCTCTTTTTCTTATTCTGGTTATGATGCTTGAAATCCCCGACCTCCGGATGCTGCGAACCAAACCTTAAAACCGGTTCTTTTTCTATTCGAACCTCACCTCCCGATAAATTAGTCAAAGGAATAACCCGCGGTCCAAGTTTTTGCACCAGATTTTTATAAATTAGCAAAGGTTGTGCCAATCTAACGAGATTTCTCGACTAAAATGTAAAAAAAAGGAAACCGGGCGGTCTCCCTTGATAAATCGGCCTTTTTACGGCGTGCGGGGGCCCCCCGCTTTATCGCGTTAAAGCCGGCGGGGAAATTCTTCTATCTCTGCTGCTGAAAGTGGTGGTGATGGATCAGATGAAAACGACGCCCGGGTCTGAAATCTGTGTAGATTTTTCGACAAAAATAGTACATTTGCCCCCATGTTTAGACATTATACGATTCGTACTGCCTCCCGGGAATACTCCTCCGGGGCCCCAATGCAATTGCGCATCAGCCCTTCCCGGGGCGGCTTGTTCGCGAAGGTACAATGTCAGGAAAAATATTCCAGATAAACGGACCAAGTCTGATGCGGTTTTGCATCGGGCGTCTCTGTAAAGAGAAGAAAACGCAGTTTTATGGGAGTTTGGAGAGCAACCCCGGGGCCGGCTTTTTTTCATGGTTAAAACCGGGAATGCCCCGCCGGCGCTTATAGCCTGGAAACCTGGCCGATTGAGCCCTGATAATCACAATTTGTCGAATTTCGCCCGTCACGATGGCAATGCATCCGTGCATTAGAGACCGTCTGCGGGGCGAGATGTCAGATGCCTGGTTTGCCTGAAAAAACAGCCTTTCCCAGCACCCTCCATAAAATGGCACGGTTCTTGCTTATTCTACTTGGCAAGTGCTTCGATTATCGGTTTGGCTGTTAAATCAAAAATCTGCGTGTTGATCTAGCAGCCACTTATGCACCTCCTCTCTTTTAAGGCCCGAGTAATTGTTACTCGGGTCTATTTTACCCACGGGTAGGCGGGCCGGGAACCGGTTGATAAGCCAGAGGCAGGGACCGCTTCACGATCGCGCCAGGAGACGACGCAGGAAACGAGGCTCCAGTCATGGAAGTAATCACCGAGAGGTTCTACGAACCGTCATCCACCAGCCCCCTAAACGATCTGCCCGAAGAGATCTTCGAGGACCTGGAGACCAGCCTTGCTTTTATCACCGGCTTACCGGTCGAGATCAGCATCGTTAAGCAGAATGATAAATGGCTCCTTTACTCCAGGAGCCGGGAGATTAAACAGACCGGCGTCAGGGCCGGGTGCTTCGTCTTTAATTTCGAATTCATTTTACCCGCCATCCCGGGAGATAGTTGCGCGTACGACGCCTCGCCACAGGTCAAGATCTCCAACCTCACTATCGCTCCAAGAAGGAAGGGTCTCGGCACCAAGGTCGTGAGGCGGTTTCTGCTGCTGATCAGGAATACCCCGTTCACCAGGATCGTCCTCAACGCCCGGGACAGCGCGGCCGCCAGTTTCTGGCAGAGTTTGGGGTTCGATTATGTATCCCCGAACCGGGACCTGCGGCCCGAAATGCCCTCGATGTTCCTGAGCCTGAAACCGGGAGCGGTATTATAAACACAGCGTCGGGGCTCTCCCCGGTTTTTAAGCCGGCTCACCCCTAACCAGTTGAAACTCCCACCGGCACCAGGTGTCTTCAGGGTGCGGGTCCGGCGGGCAGTAGACACACCGGAACTCAAAATCGGGGTTGACCTCCCTGACGATCTCCCGGAAGATCGCGGTGTTTACCGTTTTACACGGGTACTCGCCCTTGCCGCTCAGTATCCTTCCCCTCTGGGAACGGCACTCCTGGACGATGAAGGTGAGCCGGTCCTCACCCGATTGGGTTATCTCGTACTTGAAGCCCGGCGCGCTGCACCAGAGCTGAAAGTCCAGTACCGCGGCCAGGGCTTTCACGTCCCGGCCGGTGATGTTCAGCGCCTGCTTTATCCTCCGGGCCTCGACCGCGGCGTACCTACCCCATACCTCCTCGTCTATTTTGACCGTCTCCTCCAGGCCGATCCTCTCTTCCAGGATAGAAAACCACAGTCCGTCGATGGTTATCGCGTTGCCCGCGTACATCCTCAGCAGGTCTATCAGCTCCTGCCTCGACCGATTTTCGAACTTGTCCACCGCGGTCTACCCCCTTCCTTCCTTATCGTAGGTTAACATTCTCCGGGCGCCGGGCGATATCCTTTATATAAAAGGCTGCTCCTCCGGCTTCGTTTTCCACCCGTACCTCTGCACCGTGCAGGTCGGCTATCTGCTTAACGATGGCCAGTCCCAGGCCGAACTCCCCTCCCGCACCCGTCTGGTAAGGGTCGAAGAGGGACCCCAGCAGCTCCGCCTCTATCTGCGGTCCGTCGTTCCAGATCCTGATGACCGTGGGGGTGGAATCCCCCTCTGCCCGGGACGCGGTCACGGTTATCGTTTTTTCCGCGAAACGGGTCTGGTTGTCGAACAGGTTCTCGAAGGCCACTCCCCACAGCTCACGGTCGCCCGAGGTTATCACCGCCGGCAGGTCGATATCCCACTCGACCTCCGACCGCCTCCAACTGAAGCGCAGCGCGGCCTCCTTCACCACCTCCGCCAGGTCGAAGTCCTCGAACTTTATCTCCCGCGACTTGAGGTAGCTCAGCTTGTTGAGGTGCAGCAGGCCCTTGACCCGCTTCTCCAGCCGTTCGGCTTCGCTGTTTATTACCTCGACGCTGTCTTCCACCGTACCCTTGGGGAAGATGCCGTCCAGTATCGACTGCGCGTAGCTTCGGATGACCATCACCGGGGTCTTCAGCTCGTGCGAGACGTTTTGGAAAAAGTCCCGCTGCGCCTCGTCCTGCCGAGAGAGCCGCTGGCGCATGTTCTCGAAGGCCTGTGCCAGCCGGCCTATCTCATCGCCCCGGTCCAGTACCAGGGGCTGGTGCCAGTCCCGTTCCGAGATGCGGGTGGCCTGGGCCTCCATCTGCACCAGGGGACGGGTGAGGTACCGGGCCAGCCACAGGGAAGGCGGCCAGGTCAACACCATCAGTATCACCATCAGCAGCACCAGGCGGGTGTACATGGCGGCCACCTGGTCATTGCGGTAGCTGCTCGTGCTGTAGGAGACGACGTAACCTGGCTGGTCGCCCACCGGCTGCTTGCGGATAACGTAAAGGATGGTCTTCTGGTCGACCTCGCGGGAGTAGTTCTGCACCTCCGACTGTTGAACCCGGGCATCCTGCTGCACCACCTGCACGAAGTCCTTTGGCATCGAGGAATCCAAAGGGGCCGGGCTATCGTCGCTCAGCACCATGTGCTGCACCACCGGGGCGACCGCCCCCACGCTGACTACCGCCGGTCGGTAAAATATGATATCCGGCTCGTCTGCCGCCTTCGTCTCCAGCTTCTCTAACCCCACCGACGGCGTCGCCGGGCTCAGCTTTATCGTCAGCTGAGGCGCCGTCTCTATCCTCTGCCCATCGACCTGGAGGGGCTTTTCCGTAAGCACGGGGTGGCTTTCCATCATGGTCACCACTTTACCCACCACCAGGTTCTTCTGGGAGTCCTGGATGATGTCGAATATCTGCTTGGTGAAAAACTCCTGCAGCATGCCCGGGAGCAGGGCGGCGATCACCGCGAAGACGCAGAGGGTGACTCCCGCGCATAGCATCCAGATCTGCAGGGCCAGGGGAAACCTTTTCACGCTTTCACCACCCGGTAGCCGTACCCGTAGACTGTCTCCAGCCTCAGGGCCGGCAGCTTTTTGCGCAGCCGCCGCACCAGGTCGTCGACCACCCGGTCGCTGCCGAAGTAGTCTTCACCCCAGACGTGCCGCAGTATCTGCTCCCGCGACAGGGAATACCCCGGCCGCTTCGCGAAATACAACAGAAGGTCGAACTCCCGCGAGGTCAACTCCAACGGGGTTTCTCCCTCGTAGACCATCCTCGCCGGTTCATCGACCAGGTAGGGGTCGATCCGCAGCCTCTGCTCCAGCTCCCCCCATTCGGCGTAATTCCCGCCGTACGCCCTATCCAGCAGCCTCCGCGTCCGGATCACCAGCTCACGCGGGGTGAAGGGCTTGGCCACGTAATCCTCGCTCCCCATCTCCAGTCCCACGATCCGGTCGATGTCAGCGTCCCGGGCCGAGATAAACACCACCGGCATGCGGGGGGAGTCCGCCTTGATCTCCCTCAGCAGCTGGTACCCGTCGACCTCGGGGAGCATGATGTCGAGTATCCAGAGGTGCGGGCGCTCCAGGATGGCCGCCCGCGCCTCCCCGCCGTCCAGAAAGGAGTGCACCCGCCAGCCCTCCTGCCGCAGGTAGGAACTGAGCAGCTGGTTCAGGTTCGGTTCGTCCTCCACCAGGTTTATGCGGTATTCCATCGCCGACCCCACCTTAAAAGAGAAATCTCCGACACCTCGGCAGACCCGAGCCGGACTGCCGGGGAAGGGCGTGGTGATACCCGCCCTTCCCGCTACCGTAATTTTAACTGTTATGTGGTTTGCCAGTCCACCTTGGTTTACTGGTTCTTTTTGATCTCCTCAGCGGTCTTGTCCATCTCCTGGGTCACCTGTTTATAGTCATCCAGGATCTTGGGCAGCAGAGACTTCAACCCGGACGCGTCCCTGGACTCCACCGCCTGCTCAAAGGACTGGTACAGTTCCATCCGGGCCTTTATCTCCGCTGGTATCTCTCCCGGCTTTTCGGCCTTGTAGATGAGGACGTCCTTGCCATCGCCCTTTTCCAGGGTAACCGTGCCGGTCCTGGCCTCTCCTTTCGTCTCGAAGGTCTTGACCTCCTTGCCGTCAGAGAACTTGATCACGATTTCCCGGCCTTCGCCCGGGACCGCGGGCAGACCCTCCTCCAACTGCTCCGGGGTCAGCGGCTCGACCCGTATGCTCGCCGCTCCCGCTTCCCCCGGGGCGGTAATCTTTTCGATTAAGAGCCTTTTCCCGGGGAACTCGGCCGCCACCCGCTTGCGCTCCTCGAAGGCCGCGCTCCAGTCGGACATGCTCTCCGGGGTGTATTCCTCCACCAGGTAGGTCAGGTAAGCCTGCTGGTGCACCTCTGAACCCATGATGCTCATCCCCACCGCCGGGGCGGTCATAAAGGACACCGGTCCACCTTTATCCGGGCTGGCCTCCTCCGCCGACACCATGCTGACCGGCGGCGACACCATCACCAGGGACACCCCCAGCACCGCCAGCAGGGCAGAGTACACCGCCGCCTTGAACAGTTCTTTCATCTTATCATCTCCGTTTCGGGTTTTTCAGGTCGACCTCTACTAAGACTTTAACCCGGAAATGCGGGAAAAATATCACCAGATCGTGGGAAATTGTGTGAAGGCAGCTGCTAAATCTTACTTGTGGCAAGTTATCGTGAAACGTGCTTAAATTTAGTTGCGTGCCTCCATGTAATCTTTTTTTAAGCCCTATCGAAAGGTAGGGTTTTTTTACGCTATCGGAAAGTATATTAGGGGACTTTCCGATGTAAGCAAGTGCAGCTACAGTTATCGCTTGCGCCAGAGGCTTGGCGATAGCCAAGTTTTTTTCGACGAAAAATTCTTTGGAGCGCGGTGCCTTTTTTTCTTCCCGGCCCGTTATAGGGTTATCCCAGGCAGGCTTCAGTTCCCTCCCATCCAGATATAGAGGTAAGGGTACTACCCAAACCCGTTTTCAGCCGGCAGGTTCACCCTGCCGGCTGAAATTTTTCTCGATAAATCTCGCGGGCTCTTTTTAAGTCAACTTTAAAGCTGGGTTAAGCTCGTTTTCAGTTTACGGGTCTATACTACACTCAAGGCGCCGAACTAATTAAAAGGATGTGGTAGCATGTCTCGTAGACTGGTGGGCATTTTCGTCCTGTCGCTCCTCCTGATCGGCATCTTCGGTTTCTCCGTCATCGCGGCCGATACCAGCGGTACGCCTCCCACCCCTCCCTCCAGCGAGGACCGGTCCCAGATGGAGGCGAAGATGAAGGCGGAGAAGGAGGCCTTCATCAGCACGCTGGCGGGCAACCTGGGGGTGACAGTAGATGAACTCAATGCCGCGCTGAAGGAAACCCAGGAGCAGATCCTGGCCGAGAAGGTGGCGAACGGGGAGATTACCCAGGAACAGGCCGATAAAATGGCTGAACGCGATGTCAGCTTCGGCTTCGGCGGACCGGGTGGCCCGGGCGGGCACGGCGGACCTGGCGGACCCCCGCCTAGGGACGGTTCTGTCCCCGGCTCCAGTTCCCAGAGCCAGTAAGTCGGATGACTTTCACAACTGAATGCTTTCCCTTCCCAAGCAGGGGGCTGGCCGGGCGGTTCAGCCCCCTCGACGTCGTCAGATAATCCAGTCATCTTTCGGGGGGCTGAAAAATATAATTTAGGTTAAGAAGGATTTTTTTATCCGGCGTCGAATATTATCTGAACTGGGCAGCTAATTTTATGCAGACGTGTAAAATGTAGGATGGGTAGGGCAGTCCCGATGTAGTGGTGCGGTGAACTGAAAAAATGGTAGTAAGGTAGGACGGTAGGAATAAGGGTGCGGCTTTTATTCGCCTGCTGCGGGTGATTTATGTGCGGCGGCGGGGATTGACCGTGGTTCTTAAACTCCTAGTGGGAGTTTTTTTTATTGCCGAAAACCAGGTTAAAAGGAGGAGAAGGTATTGAAGAGGTTTTTCTTGAAAGGTCCCAGTTGGAAGAGGTCATCGGTCAGGCTGCTGTCGCTGGTGCTGGCTTTCGTAATGCTGGCTTCCCTGGCCGGCTGCTCGAAACCGGCGGCAGAGCCCGGGCAGCAGGTGATCGAACTGAGGTTGGCACACTTCTTCCCCGCCACCCACCCGGCGGAGACGCAGCTGATCCAACCCTGGGCCAAGGCAATCCAGGAGGCTACCAAGGGGCGGGTGAAGGTCACCAGCTACCCCAACAACACCCTCCTGCAGTCGGATGCGGTCTACAACGGGGTGGTCACCGGTATCGCGGACATGGGGCTGTCCTGTTTTTCTTATACCCGGGGAAGGTTCCCGGTGCTCGAGGTGTTTGAGCTGCCGGGCATCACCTACAACAACTCCAAGTCCGCCAGCAAGGTGGCCTGGGAAGGGATCAAGCAGCTGAATCCCCCGGAGGTCCAGGACACCAAGCTGATGATGGTATTCACCACCGGCTCGGGTGACCTCTTCACCAAGACCCCGGTACGCAGCATGGGAGACCTGAAGGGTATGGAGATCAGGGCCACCGGCCTCAGCGCCAAGACTCTCTCCTCGCTGGGGGCCACGCCGGTCGCCATGCCCCAATCAGAGGCCTACGAGTCCCTCTCCAAGGGGGTAGTCAAGGGGAACCTGGGCCCGATCGAGGTGCTGCAGGGCTGGAAACAGGCGGAGGTCACCAAGTACATCACCAAGACGCCCTTTATGTACAACACCCTGTTCTTCATCACCATGAACAAGGAGAAGTGGAACTCCCTGCCACCGGACGTGCAGACGGCTATCGAATCGGTCAACCAGAGGTTCTTCGACGAGGTCGCCATAGGCCTCTGGGATAAACAGAACGAGGCGGCTCAGAAGTACGCGGTGGAGCAGCACCAGATGGAGATAATCACCCTGAGCCCGGAGGAGACCGAACGCTGGATAGCCCTGACCAAACCGGTCCAGGACGAGTACGTGTCCAGTATCGACAAGAAGGGGCTGAAGGGTCAGGAGATCCTGGATAAGGTGAAGGCCCTGGCCGATAAGTACAACCAGGAATACAAGTGATCGGTTAAAACCAGTAAACAGACGTTGGACGTAGGGATAGTAGGAATTTGCATAGCAAATTCCATCGAGCCTGCTAACTGCTTACTGACGACTGACGACTAAAAGGAGAAAGCCGATGGAAAAAGCGAACAGCATCATTAACCGGATAAGCCGGATACTCGATGTCATGGCGGGGATCGCGCTGTTCTCGGTGATGGCCCTGGTGGTGGCCAATGTCCTGCTGCGGGCCCTGTTTCGAAGCCCGATACTCGGCACCTTCGAGCTGGTCTGTTTTCTGACCGCGATCGGGATAGGCCTGGCCCTGGCCTCCTGTGCGGTGCAGAACGGGCACATCGCGGTGGACCTGCTGGTAAACCGGTTTCCCTGCCGGGCGCAGGGGGTGATCGACTCCCTGACGAACGGGGCCGCCCTGGTCTTCTGGATGGTGGTGGCCTGGTTCATCGCTGAGCAGGCCCGGATCATGTCGGCCAGCGGGGAGGTTTCATCCACCACTCAACTGCCGCTGTCGCCGGTCGTTTACCTCATCTCGCTAGGGATATTCGTTCTCGGCCTGGTCCTGCTGTTTAAAACGATCGAATCTCTGAAAAAGGCGGTTGGCTAAATGAGCACACTCGAAGTAGGGATAATCGGCATGCTGGTCTTCGTCCTGCTGATCGCCCTGCGCATGCCGATATCCTACGCCATGGCCCTGGTCGGGTTCGCCGGGTTCAGCTACCTGACCACGGTCAGCGTGGGAATCAACATGGTCGCCAAGGAGATCTACAACACCTTCGCCTCTTACTCCCTGAGCGTTATCGCGATGTTTGTCTGGATGGGATTTTTGGCGTATTACTCCGGTATCGGCACCCGGCTTTACGTGTTCGCTTACCGGCTGATCGGGCACCTGCCGGGCGGGCTGGCGATAGCGACTCAGGCGGCCTGCGCCATCTTCGGGGCGATCTGCGGCTCCAACACCGCCACCGCCGCCACCATCGGGGCGATAGCCCTGCCGGAGATGAAAAAGTACAACTACGACGTGTCGCTGTCCACCGCGAGCGTCGCGGCGGGCGGCGTCCTGGGGGTACTGATACCCCCCAGCGTGATCTTCATCGTGTACGGGATGGCCACCGAACAGTCGATCGGCAAGCTGTTCATGGCAGGCATCCCCACCGGCGTTCTGTTGATGCTGCTCTACATGGCCACCATCTACTTCCTGACGACCCGCAATCCGAAGCTTGGTCCGGCGGGGCCGCGGTCCACCTGGCGGGAGACCGCCGGCTCGCTGCGGGGGGGGCTGCTGGAGGTCCTGGTGGTGTTTGCGCTGTCCATCGGCGGGCTGTTCGCGGGCTGGTTCACCCCCACGGAGGCGGGCGCGGTCGGGGCGGCGGGGGTGCTGCTGGTATCCCTGGCAGGTAAGCACCTCAGCTGGGAGAGGTTCAAGAAGTCCATCTGGGACACCACCCGGACCACCGCCATGATCATGCTGATGGTGGCGGGGGCCATGATCCTGGGAAAATTCATGGCCATCAGCCGGGTTCCCTTCGAGATCGCCACCTGGGCCGGTTCGCTTACGATACCGCCCTTCGCGGTGATAGGGATCATCCTCTTCATCTACCTGATAATGGGGTGCTTCATCGACGCGCTGGCCATGATCCTGCTCACGGTTCCCATCTTCTACCCGGTGGTGGTCAACCTCCTGGGCTATGACCCGATCTGGTTCGGGGTCGTCATCGTGCTGGTGGTGGGGATGGGGGTGATCACCCCTCCGGTGGGAATGAACGTCTATATAATCAAGGGGGTGGCCCCGGAGGTACCGCTGGAGACCATCTTCAAGGGCATCTGGCCCTTTTTGCTGGCCCAGATAGTCTGTCTCGTCATCCTGTTGGTATTCCCGTCGGTCGCAACCTTTCTGCCCGAGATGCTGTTTTAGGTGATAGTTTTGAGACGAAAAAGGAACCTCCCGGTTCCCCGCGCACTAACCCTGGGTTCTTTTGGCCGCGTTTCGGTTCGGGTCCTGGTTACCTTCCGTAGCTCTCCTCCAGGTAGACGTAAAGCGCCGACTCGTCGATGCTGAAAGATAGGGAACGCACCTTGTATCTGGTCTTGTCTATGTTGATGTAGTCCGTCCGCAGCAGCACCTGGATATAGGCCGCGTCTTCCACCTTGTTCAGGACCAGTTTGCCGTTGCGCAGCTTATCCCCTTCCTCGATCGGCTGGTTGCTCCGGGCATCGTAGAAATAAACGTTCAGGCTGTGCATACCGCACCTCCTTTACTTAAAAAACCTTACACCTCTTTTATCGGTTGTTGACACGCCGCGCTTTAATCCAGCGGTCTGGTACCCGGGGCAGGGCCTGGTCCGGCTTCGGCTGTCGGTGTATCAATTAGTGATGGTCACGGCCTGCTGCTCCTGGTTCCAGTCCACCTGCGACCCCAGGCTTTCGGCCAGGAAGCGCAGCGGGACCATGGTCCGCCCCGGCGGAACGATCATCGGTGTCACCTGATCGTTGTTGGGGTCGATTATGACCTCACGCCCGTCGACCCGGGCGGTGTTTCGACCGATCCAGACCTCGATCAGCCGGCCCGCAGACTTCAGGGACACCTTCTGCTCGACCGCTTCCCAGTCCACTTGGCAGTTTAAGGCGCTGGCCACGTAGCTGACCGGCAGCATCACCCGGTCGTTTATGCTCTGGGGGGCAACATCCATGTTGATGACCGTGTCGTTTACCATCAGGGTGGTCTGACCCAGCTTGAAGCTGACCCGGGTCCGTTCCGGCGGGGGCGGTGGGCTGGCATTTTCAACCACCGCGGGTGAGGGTCCGGTCTGGCCCGGATACAGCCGGTGGACCCCATACCAGGCAGACAGCGCAATCAGCAGCGTAGCGATAACCAGCACCGGGATCACCCTCCCGGCCCTCCAGCGGGAAGGGGCGGGCGGTTCTTCTTCCTGCTCCATCCTTTCGGCCACCAGTGCCGCCAGTCTTCTTTCTACACCGGTGTCCCCCCGCTCTACCGGAGGCCTGGCCGCTTTGGGGGTCAAGCCTCCGGTCTCCCTCAGCTTCTTTTCCGCCTCCGCGTTCAGGGCCTCCTGCAGGGCCAGTTCTCTGTCTTTCTGCTCATTTTTTTCGGCGGTGGGCTCTTCCCGCGGCACGGTCTCTTTGTCTGCTTCAGAAACGTCCATTAACCCGCCTCCCAATCTTTCCCCTATGAGGGATTCGATAAAACCCTCCATATTCCTCCAAAAAAAGAAAAGCGATATTTAATAAACTATCCAGGGTTATCACCTTTCTTTTTTGTTAAAAAACCTCCCGCCCGAAGCTGGAACTGGCTTACGCCCGACTCCGGTCCGGGGGTAAGCCAGCTTTTTCTGCGCTGTGATCTATACCGCGGGATTACTGCATCACCCGGCAGATGTCGTTCGCGAACTCGACCGGGTCCTCGATCGGCAGGCCGTCGATCAAAAGCGCCTGGTTGTAAAGCAGCCGGGTATAGAGGTCGAACTTGTCCTTATCCTTTTCGAACGTTTCTTTTAGGGTTTTAAAGACGTCGTGGCCGGTGTTCAGCTCCAAAACCTTGTCAGCCTTCAGGTTCGGGTTGTTCGGCATGGCGCTGAGTATCTTCTCCATCTCGACCGAGATCTCGCCGACGTTCGACAGGCACACGGGGTGGTGCTTCAGCCGCTTTGACGCCCGGACGTCCTTCACCCGGTCGGCCAGGATGTTTTTCATGTCCGCGAACAGCTCCTGGTTTTCCCCCGCATCGGCCTGGGGGTCGTCCTGCTCTCCTTCCGCCTCTATCCCCAGGTCCCCGCTGGCGACCGACCTGAACTCTTTGCCCTGGTAATCCCTCAGTATTTTAATGGCGAACTCGTCCACGTCGTCGGTGAAGTACAGTATCTCGTACCCCTTGTCCGCCACCAGCTCGGTCTGCGGCATCTTGTCGATCCTCTCGTTCGACTCCCCGGCGGCGTAGTAGATGTACTTCTGCCCCTCCGGCATCCGGCCGGCGTACTCGTCGAGGGTCACCAGCTTCCTCTCCTTGGAGGAGTAGAACATGATCAGGTCCTGCAGGGTCTCGCGGTTCATTCCGAACTCGCTGTAAAGCCCGTATTTCAACTGCCGGCCGAAGGACTGGTAGAACTTTTCGTAGTTTTCCCGGTCTTCCTTGAGGATGGCTTCCAGCTCGTTCTTGATCTTGGTCCGGATGTTGTTGGCTATCAGCTTCAGCTGCCGGTCGTGCTGCAGCATCTCCCGGGAGATGTTGAGGGACAGGTCGTCGGAGTCCACCATCCCCTTGACGAAGCTGAAGTAGTCGGGCAGCAGGTCGGGGCACTTGTTCATTATCAGCACGCCCTTGGAGTAAAGTTCCAGGCCCTTCTCGTACTCCTTGGTGTAAAAGTCGTAGGGCGCCTTTTCGGGGATGAACAGGATGGAGTTGTAGCTGAACGCCCCCTCCACGCTGATGTGCAGGTGCCTGATCGGCTTGTCGAAACCGTAGTGCTTTTCATTGTAGAAGTTCTCGTAGTCCTCCGGGGCGAGTTCGTTCTTGTTCTTCTTCCAGATGGGGACCATGCTGTTTACGACCTGCTCTTCGGTGTGGTCCTCGTACTCGCTCTCGCTGCCCTCTTTCAGCCTCTTCCGGGTGACTTCCATCTTAATAGGGTACCTGATGAAGTCCGAGTACCGCTTTATTATGCCCCTCAGCCGATACTCCTCCAGGTACTCGTCGTACTTCTCTTCCTCGGTGTTCTCTTTGATCTTTAAGATGATGTCGGTCCCGACCGCGTCCCTCTGGTACGGCTCGATGGTGTACCCCTCGGCGCCCTGGGACTCCCACCGGTAGGCCTCATCGCTGCCGAATCCCCGGCTGATGACGGTCACCGTGTCCGCCACCATAAACGCCGAGTAGAACCCGACCCCGAACTGGCCGATGATGTCGCAGTCCTCGCCCAGCTCGTTTTCTTCTTTGAAGGCTATCGATCCGCTCCTGGCTATGACCCCCAGGTTGTCATCCAGCTCGTCCCGGGTCATCCCGATCCCGGTGTCGGAGACCTTCAGGACCCGGTTTTCCCGGTCGACGTCTATCCGGATGTAGTAGTCGTCCTTGTTGAAGCTTATCTTTTCGTCGGTCAGCGCCTTATAGTACATCTTATCGATGGCGTCGCTGGCATTGGAGATAAGCTCCCGGAGAAAAATCTCCTTGTGGGTGTAGATGGAGTTGACCATCAATTCCAGCAGTCGCTTGGACTCCGCCTTGAACTGTCTCTTTTCCAAATGGATGACCCCTTTCCAGTGTTTTTGGCCGGATATTAGCACTCACAGCCTCCGAGTGCTAATTCTATCTTTTTATTTACCACGTCCCTTTTTTCTCGTCAATACCCCGGTAAAAAAGTTTAAGGGGACTGCCGTTTTTTAGCCGGCAGTCCCTCCCCTGCTCCGTTTAATTTCTTTGCACTGGATCAACCATTCAACTTAAGTGGGACATGTACTGAAACGCTGTCGTTCCGTATACACTTTTAAAGTGCCGGTTTAAATGCGCTAAATCAACAAATCCGCATTCAGTTACTGCCGAGTATATGTCCCGTTGTTTTTCTATCAGCCGCTTGGCGCGCTCTACTTTGCAGTTTAAGAAAAATTGATACGGGGAAATCCCGGTGTTGGCTTTAAAGGCTCTGATAAATCTAAACTTTGACATGCCCAACTCACTACAAATGTCATCAAGCCTCAGTACATTGTCTAGACCGAAGTAAATCATTTCTTTTGCTTTTTTAATAATAATATTATCTTTTCTCAACACTGTACTGATTTCCGCTTGAGTAAAGTTTTCAGCGACGGCTAACAGAATTTCGCTGCACAGGGATTCGTCTTTATCGCTGAATACCGCGTTCACCAGGGTTAATATGCTCTGCTCAAGCCTCCGATTATAAACAACCGGGGAAGGGAACCTTACCATTTCCTTTTTTTCAAGTATCTCCAGAAATAGCCTAGGATTAATATATACCATTACATAATCAATGCCGGTCTTATCCTGCGACCTGCCGTCGTGTACCTGTTCCGGGTTAAAAAGTATAACCCCGTCCTGATAGGATGACTGAAAACTACCGTCCAGGTTAAACTGCTGAACCCCACGCAGGGTTACACCCAAGGCGTATTCCTCATGGCAGTGCTTTTTATACTTAAAGTCGGTCATACTCGCGGACAATGCAGTAATCCCCGCGGATTTTCTGTATAAAAATTTATCCACAAAAGTCACCCCAAAAATATCTCGACTATCCCCGATACCTCTACTGCCGAATAAACCAGAAGTATTGCTAATACTATGTTAGCAGCTCTTTGATATTCCTGCAAAAATCTCTTTAAGGCTGTACCAAAGAGTGCCCAGGTGACAAATGCTAAAAAGGCAATCATTGTTAAAATTAAAACAAACATCGATAATTCCAGCGATGATTTGTAATACGGCATGACATAACTTGGAATAACCGTCATCGTAAAAAGCCAAACCTTGGGATTTACGAACTGCATCAGGAACCCGGACATGAAGGTGGCAGCCGTTTTAGAAATATCCCCGGATATATCCATTTTGAATACTTGATAAGCAAGGTAGAGTATATAAAAGCTGCCTATAACCTGCATAATGACCAAGATTTTCGGCAGTATCGCTGCAAGCAGGGTGTTTAAAATGACAGATGCTGCAAGCAGCATGCCGAATGCAGCGGTCGCTCCCCATATGTAGTGAAATGTTCTTTTAATCCTAAAATTATGTGCTATCGACAGGATAGCGATATTCGTTGGCCCGGGGGTAAACGTTACTATTACGCTGTATATAAAAAAAGATGTAATACTTATGAGAAAACCTCCTTTGAAGTGTTCTCATGAATAATACATCTTAGGCTTTACCGTAGTATAGTATGATATTGCAGGCTACCGAGTCAGCCGGCGCTCACCAGCCAGTTTTTGGCGTCCTCGATGTCCCGGGCCAGGTAGTAGTCCCTCCCGGTCAGCGTCTTGA
The DNA here is from genome assembly GCA_013178275.1 of Bacillota bacterium. Classification (GTDB taxonomy): domain Bacteria; phylum Bacillota; class Ch66; order Ch66; family Ch109; genus Ch109. The sequence continues at coordinate 25,375 of JABLWZ010000037.1, forward strand.
TCGCGGAGAACATCACCTTCTGGAGGCCCGACAGGCCCACTATCGCGCTGGCTTTTACGTAAGGGGTGTTGTCACTGGCGTATTTTCTGAACGCGTTGGATACTTCCGTATCGAAGCCGAGGTTGGTCACATTGGTTATTATCAGGACTGACTTCTGAGGGTTGACGGCCACCTTTTTTGATGCTTCGCGCAGTGTCTGGATCCCCTGCGCCTTGTTTTCGACCGTGAGGTCCGACAGATCGACACAGATTATCTCTTTGCCCTTATGTACTATCGTCTCGATACCTCTCACTAAATACCACCTCCCGGTCAATCATAACTTAATTCTCGTTTCTATTGCAAGAAGGTATATATTTAGCGTTTTTATGTTAAAGTTTTTCACCTTGGTGACAGCCAAGTTTTCTTCGTAACCTCAATTGACAGGTCGTTTTTTTTACACTAATATAGTAAGTATTCTTACTGTCGGTATTCTAACTAATGGGGTGATGCCGTGGATCAGCGGAGGGCTTATGAACTGCATGATCTTTTGTTCAATTTCGTGGGACTGTTCCATGAAAAGTTCCTGTACGGGTTTCGCCGGCAGAACGCGGGTTTTATGGGGCTGAAGAAGAACCAGTTCAAGATACTGGGACGCCTGTCGTGCCACCACTCCCTGACCTCGACCGAGATCGGCCGGATGCTGGACCTCGAGAAGGGAAGCGTGACCACTCTGATCGACCAGCTGGAGGAGTACGGCCTGGTGGTCCGGGGATATGACCCCGACGACCGGCGCAAGTTTCAGATAGTGCTGAGCGACGCGGGCCGGGAGGCGGTGAACACGATCAACGCCGGGCACGTCGAGGGACTCGGGGCCCTGCTGCACGGTGTCGATGAGCGGGAGGTAGACCGGTTTTTCGAATGCCTCCAGTATTCCGTGGCTTTTATGAAGAAACTTTAGGAGAAGATAGAAGATAATGAAGAGCGACATACTGGCGACCGAGAGCATCAAGAAACTGCTGTGGCGTTTTTCCTGGCCCGCTATCGTGGGCATGCTGTGCAACGCCCTGTACAACATCGTGGACCGGGTCTTCGTGGGACGCGGGGTCGGCTCGCTGGCCATCGCGGCGACCACGGTGGCCTTCCCCATCATGATCATCATGCTGGCGCTGGCCCTCCTGATCGGGGTGGGGGCTACCGCCCTGATCTCCATCCGGCTGGGGGAACGGAAGCGGGAGGAGGCGGAGGTGGTGGCCGCCAACGCGGCCGGCCTGCTGGCTCTGCTGCCTCTGCTGTTCACTGCCCTGTACCTGCCTTTCGCGGACCCGATCCTGCAGCTCTTCGGGGCCAGCCCCGAGGTCATGCCCTATGCCCGTGACTTCGTGCACATCATCATGCTGGGTTCGGTTTTCGGTGGGCTCAGCATGGGCATGAACAACTTCATCCGGGCCGAGGGCAACCCCATGATGGCCATGTCGACCCAGGTGCTGGGGGCCCTGATCAACGGGGTCCTGAACTACCTGTTCATCTTCAAGCTGGGGCTGGGAATCAAGGGCTCGGCTTTGGCGACGGTCTCCGGACAGCTGTTCTCGACCGTCTGGGTTCTGGGCTACTATCTGTCGGGCCGAAGCCTGGTGAAACTCAGGCTGAAGAACTTCCGGCCTCACCCGGCGATCCTCTGGAGTATAGTTTCGATCGGCTTCGCGCCGTTTGCCATGCAGCTTGCGAGCAGCCTGCAGCAGGTCATCCTGATCAAAATGGTGCTGGCTTACAGCGGCGACCTGGCGCTCTCCGCGGTGGGGATCATGATGAGCGTGATGGCCCTGCTGTTCATGCCCATCCTGGGCATCAGCCAGGGTGCGCAGCCCTTGATCGGGTTCAACTACGGCGCCCGGCAGTTCGGCCGGGTGAAGGACACCTTCAAGATAGCGGCTGCCGCCGCGAGCTGCGTTTCCGCAGCCGGCTACCTGGTGCTGCGGGTCTGGCCGGCCGAGATCGCGGGACTGTTCTCCAAGGGCGACACCGCGCTTACCGGTATGACCTCGGACATCATGCCGGTGTTTTTAAGTATGGTCTTTGTGATCGGGTTTCAGATCGTGGGCGCTCATTACTTCCAGGCGGTGGGCAAGGCGGTGCAGGCCGCTGTCCTCAGCCTCTCCCGGCAGGTCCTGCTGTTTATCCCGCTGCTGCTGATCCTTCCCCGTTTTTGGGGAATCGACGGGGTGTGGAGGTCGGCGCCGATCGCTGACGGCCTGTCGGTGCTGATAACCGCGGTCTTTGTGGTGATCGAGATGATCCGGCTGCCCGAGTCACAGCCGCTGCCGCAGCCGAATGAGCTTCGTCTGGAACCCGTGAAGAGGACCAATTAGGGGCTATGGCCCCATCAAGTCTAGATAAGCAACAGCCCCCGACGTTTTGGGGGGCTGACAGCCTGTCGGCAAAAGAAAAGCCTAGCGATGTGTTAAATACTACCATACCCCGCTGGAAACTCCGTTGCACCAGCATTCAATCGGCCCCAAATAGTGGGTGAGCCCTGCGGGGGCAGAGGGGCTGTTAGTGAACAGCCCCTTTCACCAACCTGGTGATTAAGCAGCAGTAGGTCAGGCCAGCCAAGGTATGAGAATACACAATACCTGGTTAAAC
>JABLWZ010000038.1 GCA_013178275.1 Bacillota bacterium
GGCCTTATTACCCCATCTACCCGAAGCATGAGCAGTTGGCAGTACAGCAGAGGGAGTATGGAGCGACAGGACACCGCAGGGTGAGGCCCAGCCCTAACCAAGATTGAATGCGTCCTTGACCGTCGCCACGTAAGTCCTAATCTTTTTCGTTATTGTGGTGCCGGCGCGACGATTTGTCGACAGTCTGTGCGGCCCTTCGGGGCCGTTGCTTCTTTTTTGAGGCAGTCTATTTACTTACTGGGTTTCATCCCGCTTCTTAATACTGCTACTTGACATCCGGTCATCGATCAGCTATTATATCGTAAAGCGATATAACGCGGACCGATATAGTATCGAGGGGGTAAATTGCGTGGATATCAAGGAACTGGGATTCTATTACGAGCCTTCGCTGCTGATCTTGATCAGCCTGGCTGACGGGGAAAAACACGGTTATGCCATGATGGAGGATATCCGGTCCTCGTTCGAGATAAACATGGGGCCCGGGACCCTGTATGGGGCGCTGGCCCGGTTGGAGAAGGCCGGCATGATAGAGCCCCTCCCGGCCGAAGACCGACGCCGTCCCTACCGGCTGACCCCGGACGGCTGGCGGGTCTTGCGGCGGCAGCTCCAGAGCGCCAGCAAGGTTATCCAAATCGGACAGCAAAGGGCGGTATTGACATGATTTTAATCCATCTCCTGTTAAAGCTGTTTCCTGCCGGGTGGCGGGACCGGTACGAGGAGGAGTTTCTCGCTGTACTGGAACAAAGCGGGATACATCCGATCGATTATGTTAATATCCTGGTGGCCGCCGTAGATGCGCGCCTGCACCCCGAACTGCACGGAGAAACCAAAGCCCCGGATGAAACCCGTCAGGCGAACCGAGGAAAAACGCCGAAGAGTGCCAGCGTCTACGGCCCAGGCTTTCAGGCAGTAGGGATCAGCTCAGCTATCGCCTTGCGGCAGCTTAAGGTTGGGGACCGGCTAAAAAAGGTAAACTGCATCATCTGCAAGAACGACTTTTCCATCCCTCCCTGGGATTACCGCTACCGGGAGCTGAAGTTTGACCGAAACAAACCCTGCGTATGCGACAACTGCAGTTTCTCGCTGCGGAAGGAAGCCATGATTATCAGCGGTATCGGCCCCGAAGACCTGGAGCGTTTGGACCGGATGGATAAATTTATCCGTTAACCCCGGCCGGCCGATAAGAAGTTATTCCACTATATAAATGAAAGGAGAAAACCTTAATGAAGAAAGCTGAAGGGTTTAAGCTCATCGAGTGCCGGGGTACTCCTTATGAAATCGGCCGGCAGTGGGGCGAGGGTTGTAAAGAGAGTATCCTGAAAGTTTCAGAAAACGTTTGTAATAGCCTGGCGTCTTTTTACCAGGCCTCAAAGGAAGAGATCGTCTCCCAGGCTATGAAGTTTCTTCCCGCGGTTCAGGGGTTTGATCCTTATCTGATCGAAATAATGCGGGGGCAGGCCGACGCTGCCGGGCTGAGTTTTGAAGAAATATTTACTCAAAAGTGCTTGAATGAGCTTACTTTCTATTACAATAACATTTCAGGACTGTGCACCTCATTTGCGGCAACCGGAAAGGCAACGCAGGACGGGAAAACCATCCTGGGGCAGAACATAGATTTTCTTCCCGGGGCACCGATAAATTTATTAAAAATCCACCATTCCGATGGCCCCGTACAATTCATTTTAAGCTTTTCAAACTCCAGCGAATTCACGCTTTCATCCGCCGGAATCGGCATGTGCGCAAACGCTACTATAGGTCAGGACTATTCATTAAATACCCCGGTGGCATGTTACCTTCCCAAAGTGATGAGAGAGAAAAATATCCGCGATGCCATGGATATTCTTAAACAAGTTGCCCGTGGTCTTGGCTACTATCATTTAGCCGATTTAAACGGGCATATGTACGGTATCGAGAGTATTCATAACGATTTTGAACTTCTGTACCCGGAAAGGGATATGCTGTTGCACTCAAATCATTACCTTACAGAACGTTTCAAGGGAGTGGACACCGCACCACAATTACAGCCCGACAGCTACCATCGCTTAGATAGAGTTCGCAGTTTAATGAACCAGCATTACGGTCACATAAATATTGAAATCGTTATGAAAATCCTGGCCGATCACGACCACCACCCCGATTCCATATGCCGCCATATCGATCCGGCTGCCCAAATACCATCGACAACACTCGCATCATTTATTATGGCACCTGGGGAAGGGGCCATATATATAGCCGCCGGCCATCCCTGCGAATATGAATACATACGGTATGAGTTTTAGAGGACCGCATCAAACCATTTGATACTCCTAGCGCACATAAAGCGTGTCAAGTCTCGCGGCCCGACTTTCCCGGTAATGTAAAAAGGACTGTTCAAACTTGGCAGGAATAGAGGGTACTTTTAGCTTATAATGGTACCAGGTAAAGCTGTTCATTCTTGGGCAGCTGTTTTATTTTCGGGAGGCAGATCTATGGAAACTGATCTTTTATGACCGGAGGCCGGGGTCCGGGGGCCCGGTTTATGCAGTCCGCGTTAAATGCCAAAAACGCGTATTATTACGGATCCAATCTTACCTTTTAAAAGGCGGCAAACTGGAAGAGGCTGTTTAGCACTAAGGGCGGCGCTTTCGCAAAGCCCGGTTTTTTATGAAACCGCGTTTTGTGTCTAAAGTGTCTAATTAAATCACCAATATTATATCCAGACAGATATAGGGAAAAATTTAGTCCAGAAATGTTTTAAGACCAAAATCCCTATTTTCATTCTGCAGCACAATATAATACAATGTATTAAGACACTGTTGTAATACGTGAAATAACTTAAAAGGGGGGAGTGCAGTTGCGGGGGCAGGGAGAGGATGATAAGCTCAAGGTTCCGCAGTTGAACGACTTCGGTGACACCGCCAATTTCCTCGACAACCTGGAGGCCCGGGGCATTGACTGGATGAATGATGCCAGGGCGAGGTTTGAGCGGATGGACATGGTGAATATCTCGGTGCGCATCCCCCGGGAGGACCTGTTCAAGATAAAGGAAAACGCCCAGGAACTGGGCATAGGGTACACGGCCCTGATAAGGATGATCATCCATCAGTACGCCTCAGGCCGGCGCTGATAGGGCTGCTTCTGGTTTTGTAGCTCTCAGTACCTCGCTACCCGGCTTTGTTCCTGGTAGAACTCCACCACCCCGATCTCCTTCATCCGCTGGTTGAAGGAGAGCCACCGCTCCCGGATGACGGGGTTTATTTCCCTGGAACAGGGGAATTCCCCGCACTGGAAGCAGAAGTCCACCCCCTTTTCCCGGGTGCACCGGCAGGCGGTGCAATCGAAGGGGCAGAGCACGTTGTCCCCCCGGCACCCGCTGCAGGCGGCCCGGGAGAATGTCGCCAGCACCTCCTCGAACTGGGGGTAGCCGGCGAATGCCGGTTTTTGGCCCGCTTTCACCCGGGCCACCCGCAGGTAGCCTTGCAGCAGTTCGGCCAGCCGGGCGCTCAGTTCCTTGATCTCCCCGCCGGCGTAGTCGGCGCAGCGGGAACAGTCCAGCCCGCACGGGGCAAGCCGTCTTACCGCTTCCTGGTAATCCATTCCCAACCCTCCTTATGGTCGTCTGGCCCCCGCCCCGCTGCGGCCTTGATTACCCGCACCGTCTTGGCCAGTGTGTCCAGTTCGCGGCTGCAGGCGGGACAGCTTTGGATATGTTTCTCCACCCGTTTATGGTCCAGGTCGTCAAGCTCCTGATCCAGGTAGAGACTCAACCGCGATGAGATTTCCCGGCAGTTCATACCTCTTTCACTCCCTCGCAGAAGCAGGCGTAGTCTTCCACCAGGCCGGCGCAGCCCGACCTGAGGAGATGGTCCCTGAAAGCCAGCCGCGCCCGGTGCAGGCGCGATTTTACCGCGCTGACCGAGATATTCAGCACCTCGGCTATCTCCTCGTAGCTCAGCTGTTCTATCTCCCTCAGCACCAGTATGGTCCGGTGGTCACGGGACACGTGCTGCTGAAGAGTGTGGTTGATGCACCACACCAGTTCCCGTTTGATTACCACCCGCTCGGGGCTGCCCGACCAGTCCGGGACCGGCGTGACCCCCAGGCTTATCGATTCGTGTTTTGTCCTCCGGCGCCGCCGGGCCAGGTAGGTGTTGACGGTGATGCGGCAGAGCCAGGTGCGCAGGCCCGCCTCCTGCCGGAAGCCATCCAGGTTTTCGAAGGCCTTCAGGAAGGTCTCCTGGACCAGGTCCTCCGCCTCCCCCCGACTGCCGCAGAGGTGATAGGCCAGCCTATAGATGTATCGCTGTTGAGTCCGGACCATCTCCTCCCAGGAACACCGCGCCTGGCAGCCACCGGGTTGATTCGGGTCCGGTTCCACACCGTGCTTTTTCATTCCTGAGCATCTCCGTTCCAGCTGTTCCTGTCACTATTATAGAGTCGGGAACGGAGAAAAAGTTGCGCTGAATTACATCATCGATCAAGTTTTTTAAACTATAATAAACATGACACCATAAGTCGAAAGAGGGATGCTCTTGAGAACCACCCCGGTCGTACAAGCCATCGCGGCGGCGGTGCTCTTCGGTTCCAGCGCCCCGTTCGCCAAACTGCTGCTGGGCCAGGTCGAGCCGATACCCCTGGCTTCCCTGCTCTACCTGGGCAGCGGCCTGGGGCTGCTGCTTTACCGCAGCCTCTGGAAGGCGGACCCGTCTTCCGGCGGGGAGGCCCGGCTGACCGGGGGCGATCTGCCGTGGCTGATCGGGGCGGTGCTGGCGGGCGGGGTCGCCGCTCCCATCGTCCTGCTGTTCGGGCTGCGTTCCACCCCCGCCGCGACCGCCTCGCTGCTGCTGAACTTCGAGGGGGCGGCCACCACCGTGATAGCCGCCCTGGTGTTCCGGGAGGCTGTCGGGAGGCAGGTGTGGTGGGCCGTCGTCCTCATCACCTCCGCCAGCATCCTGCTTTCCCTGAATCCCGGCGGGGAGTGGGGGATCTCGCTCGGCGCGGCCGGGGTGGCCGGGGCGTGCGCCCTCTGGGGCCTGGACAACAACCTTACCCGCAGCATCTCCGCCAAGGACCCCCTGCAGATCGTAACCATAAAGGGGATCGGGGCGGGGAGTGTTTCCCTGCTGCTGGCCCTCGCCCTCCGCATCTCGTTCCCGGGAGCCGCCGCGGCGCTGGGGGCGATGGTGCTGGGGTGCTTCTCCTACGGACTCAGCATCGTGCTCTTCATCCTGGCCATGCGCGGCCTGGGGGCGGCCCGGACCAGCGCCTTCTTCGGCACCGCGCCCTTCGTGGGCAGCCTGCTTTCGATCATCCTGTTTCGCGAATCCCCGGGGGTACTCTTCATCACCTCGCTGCCGGTCATGGCCCTGGGAACGGTGCTGCTGCTGATCGAGCGGCACGAGCACCCGCACCTCCACAAATCCCTGCAGCACGAACACCGCCACCGGCACGACGAGCACCACGACCACCACTACGCGGGGGAGGTTGCCCTCGCAGACGGCTTCCACTCCCACGTCCACACCCACGATATGTACGAACACTCGCACTCCCATACCCCGGACCTTCACCACCGCCACGACCACGGCTAGCCGGGTCCTTGAGCACACAAAAACGCGGCCTGTAAACAAGGCCGCGTTATTCCCCGGGTAATCGAGCTGCGGTTTTCAAGCCAGCGCCAGGCCCTCTCTATTGCCTTCGAGCAGGTTGGCTATCCTGATTATTACCTCTTTTAGGTCGAACGGTTTTTCGATGTACTCGGTTATCAGGCCCTCGCTGAAGGCCTGGCGGATCGAGGCGGATTCGGTATAGGCGGACATCACGATTATCGGTATCTTGTAGTCAAGGATGCTCAGGATCCTCAAGGTATTAAGGCCTCCGAGCCCGGGCATCTTCACGTCCAGCAGTACCAGCCTGGGTTTTTCCAGGAGTATCTGCTGCAGGGCCTCTTCCCCGCAGGTGGTGTTTACCACCTGGTACCCCATTTCCACCAGCATTTCGTTAAACAGCCTGCGGATTCCCTGATTGTCGTCGACCACCAGAATATAACTCATTGCCGGCGCTCCCGATTACTGGAAAAATATCCCGAGGGATATAGAGATTATTCTTACTAACCAGCCGAATCCCTGCTTCGAAAAATCTGTTTAAATCGGACTATATCGGGGAATTTGGGAGGCGGCATTCCCTGCCCCAAAGGGCTGGAGAAGGGTTTGACCGGTGCAGGAAAAGCCGTCGGCTTTATAGTATTTCATCTGACCGAGAAGAGGATTTATGGATATCTTTGGCGAAAATAAAATGAGTTTTAACCGTGGTATGATGTAGAATAGTATTATGGAAGGGGGTGTCCGGATTAATGAAGGTGCTGCCTGAGTCGAGGGAAAGCAAGCAGCGGGTTTCAGTTAAGATTTATGGGGAAGAATACCTGGTGAAAGGCTCCGCCAGCCGAGAATACATTACGATGCTGGCCAGCTACGTTGACCAGAGGATGCGACAGCTCGAAAACCGGAATCCCCGACTATCGCCCAGCAAGGTCGCGGTTCTGACCGCCCTGAACCTGGCGGACGAACTCATGAAGCTGCAGGAGGATTACGACAACCTGGTCAAACTCTTGGGAGACGAGAGGACTCTGCCGATAAAATGATGAAAAACATGGAAGTTGCCTGGTTATTCGATCAGACCGCTGACCTGATGGAGATCGCCGGGGACGACGCCTACCGCGTCCGTGCGTATCGCCAGGCCTCCAGATCCATCGCGGACCTTGACGAAGACATCGAAACCCTCTATCAGCAGAGGCGGCTGCAGGAGATACCGGGGATAGGCAAGGAACTGGGGAAGAAGATCGGTGAGATACTTACCACCGGGTCTTTTTCCTTTTATGACCGGCTGCGGGAAAAGGTACCAGCCGGTCTCGTCATTATGCTGGAGCTTCCGGGGCTGGGGCCCAAGTCGGTCCGGTCCATCTACCAGGGGCTGGGTATCACCAGCCTGGAGGAACTGGAGCAGGCCGCCCGGGAGAAGAAGATACGGGGACTCCCGGGGATGGGCAGCAAGACGGAACTCGGGATACTCCGCGGTATCGAGATGCTGAAGGGGCGGGGCGGCAGGGTACCCATCGGGCTGGCGCTGCCCCTGGGGGAGGAGATGAGGTCCTACCTGGCGGGCCTTCCCGAGGTCCAGGGGGTGGAGTTCGCGGGAAGCCTCAGGAGGTGGAAGGATCTGGTCGGGGACATCGACCTGGTGGCCTCGGTCGCGGAGACGGACTGGGAAAAGGTGCTGGGGGGCTTTGCCCAGCACCCCCGGATAAAAAAGGTGCTGGAGGCGGACCCGCAACGGGCCCTGGTGCAGACCGTACTGGGGGTGAACATCGAGCTGATCGTGGTCAGCCCCCGCGAGTTTTTCCTCACGGTGTTCCGCGACACCGGCTCCAAGGCCCACTGGAGCGCACTCGAACGGTACGCCGCTGACCGTCGGCCGGACTTTTCGGTTGGAGGATGTTCCAGTGTCAGTGAGTTTGAAAAAATGGTATATTTATCCTTGGGGCTTGAATACATTGTACCGGAGCTGAGGGAAGACCGCGGCGAGATAGACGCGGCGGCCTCGGGGACCCTCCCCGCCCTGGTGGAGGTGTCCGACCTCAGGGGCGACCTGCACCTGCACACCGACTGGAGCGACGGGGTGAACCAGCTGGAGGTGATGGTGGACGCCGCCCGCCGGCGGGGCTATGAATACATAGCCATCACCGAGCACTCCAAGTTCCTGACGATCTCCCGAGGGCTTACCGAAGAGCGGCTGCTGCAGCAGGTGGAGGCGATCGGGAAGATAAACCGGGAAAACCCGGGGTTGCGGGTCCTCACCGGGATCGAGGTGGACATTCTGGGGGACGGGCAGCTGGACCTGCCGGACCACGTGCTGGCTGAGGTCGATCTGGTCATTGCCTCTATCCACTCAGGGTTTCGCCAGGAGCCGGAACGCATCACCCGGAGGCTCCTTGCCGCCCTGGAGAACCCCAACGTGGACATTGTGGCCCATCCCACGGGTCGGATGCTGGCGCGGCGCGAGCCGTACGCCTTCGACCTGGAACTGGTGATGCGGACCGCGGTTCAGACCAGGACCGCCCTGGAGATCAACGCCTCCCCGGACCGCCTGGACTTAAACGACGAACACGCCCGGCGGTTTACCGAAATGGGCGGGGTCCTGGCCATAAACACCGACGCCCACGACTGCCGCCGACTGGATGACATCAGGTTCGGGGTGATGACGGCCAGGAGGGGATGGGTATCCGCTGACCGGGTGATAAACGCCTGGCCTTTAGATAAGCTGCTGGAGTGGTTGAACCGGGGAGACTAATCGACTGGCTGCACAGGAGAGGATCTGATCTTGCTTAGACGTTACGGTATAGCACTGATTCTGCTGCTGGCGATGATCACCGCCACCGGGCGGCTGGCGGCCCAGGGATACTGGACCGACGACCTGCTCGTCGACCTGCCGAGGGAGATAAAAGGAATAATCCATCAGGATACCGCACCCGTGCTGTCCAAAACCAGCACCGCCGCCAACCCGAACCGAAGCGACCAAAAGCCGGTCCCGAAGTGGGCCAGCCGCAAGGTCGCGCTGATCCGCCTGGAGGACGTGGGCCCGGGGGGAAACTACAGCTCCCTGGAGGACCTCGGCCGTCTCCGGGCAGTAGTCGATTATCTGTACTCCGAGGGGATACCCTACCACGTCACGGTGATACCCCGGTATAAGACCTTAAACCCCGACGGGACCTGGAAAAACAACGGTATCGACGACCCAAACCCGACCCCGGAGACCCAGGCCTTTATCCGCATGCTCTACTACATGAAGGAGCACGGGGGGATACTCGGGGCGCACGGTTACACCCACCAGTACGGGGAAAGCCAGAAGCCCGACAACGGCCAGAACACCGGCACCGGCAACGAGTTCGGCACCGGTGAATCCCCCACCGACACCCTGGAGTACGCCCAGGTCAGGGTGGAACTGGCGGCCCGGGCGTTTCAGCAGCTGAACCTGGACCCCGAGTTCTGGGAGACCCCGCACAACGTCGCCACCCCGGAGCAGCGCGAGGTCTTTCGGTCCGCCTTTGGAATCCAGTACGAGTCTCTGAACAAGAAGGACCTGAATACCGCTTACCTGGAGGGGGAGAACCAGTTTCAGGGGACCAACCTCGGGTCGGTCTATGTCCCCACCCCGCTCTATTACGTCGAGGGAGGGACCGGGACCGCATACAGCGTAGAGCGCATACTCCGAAGGATGGTCTTTTTCTCCGGCCTGGCCAGCTTCTTTTTCCACCCGTTTCTGGAGTACCAGTTCCTGGAACCCGTCACCACCCCTGACGGGAAGCCGGTGATAGAGGACGGGCTCCCCCGCTACCGCTACCGGGAGGTCACCGGTTCCTACCTGCAGAGGATGGTCAAGGGGCTGGAGGACTGGGGCTACCGCTTTACCAGCATCCACGAGGTAGTTCCGTTCACCCCCGGCCACCGCCTGAGGCTGGCGGAGGGTGAAGAAAGCCAGTGGCTGACCGGGGACTTCAACGGCGACCGCCGGGCGGAGCTGCTGGTAAAAGAGGGCCAGCGGGTCAAGGTGGCCGCCTTCAAACTGCAAACCCCGCGCTGGAACGCCTCCACCCACCTTTCGGAATGGCTGGAGATACCCGAGGATACCAGGGACTCGGTCGTGAAGGTCGGGGACTTCAACCGCGACGGCCGGGACGACCTGCTGTTCTATCAGCCGTTTACCAGCCTCTGGTCAATGGCCCTGAGCGACGGGGAACGTTTCGGCAGACCCAGGCTGGCTCTCGCCGGGTGGCCTTCCCCGACAGGGATGTCGGCCTATACCGGTGATTACAACGGGGACGGATTCGACGACCTCCTGGTGTTCAACCCCGAGGGACAGAACTGGCAGATCGCCCTGAACAACCAGGCGGGCGGTTTTATGCCTCAGGAGGGATCATTTTTCGGGCTCGGGGAATCCAGCCTGGAGAAAGCGGTCGGGGATGTCGACGGTGACGGGACCAATGACCTGATCGCTTACAACACCACCCTGGGACGGGTCCAGGTGGCCCTGATCAAGGACGGAAAGATCGACCAGCCGCAGACCTGGCTGGCCAACGGGGAGAGGTTCCGGGACCTGTTCATCGGTGACTTCAACGGTGATGCCCGGTGCGATGTCCTGCTGGGCAACACCCGAGAAGGGGCCTGGAGCACTTACCTGTCCGACGGGGAACGGATGGCGCCCACCCTGCAGCCCTACGGTCCCTGGGCTCCCGGGACACACCGGGAAAAGGGGGTCAGCGACTTCAACGGAGACGGCAGGGCGGACCTGGTTTCGGTCGAAAAGCGGTCGGGCGAGTGGTTGGTCGACCTGTCGTACAGCTACCAGGACTAACCGTCCGAGGCGGTATTCTTCTCCCCGGCGGTGAACACCCCGCCAAACAACAGGAAAAACAGCACCACGACGACCAGGACCCACCAGTTCGAACCGCCCAGCCACGCGGGGACCACCGGCTTTTCGCTCATTTCCTCCACTCCTTCCAGAAATCCCGGGTATCTATACCACAGGATATTCAAAGTGGCTACAACTGGTTACCTGATTGGCGGCTCTATTATTTAAATAGCGGGTTATCTAGAAAAAGTGATAAACTAAAAGGGTATTATTAAAACCTATGCGAGGTGCCGGCTATGGGTTTTTACAGCTTTGAGGGAAGGGCGCCGGTGGTCGCGCCCAGTTCGTTCGTTCACCCGGAGGCAACGCTGATCGGGGATGTGGAGGTCGGTGAAGGCTGCTACATCGGGCCGGGGGCCCGGCTGCGGGGAGACTGGGGCCGGATCTCGATCGGGCCCGGCTGCAACATCCAGGAGAACTGCGTGTTCCATGTGAAGCCCGACGAGGCGGTCATACTCGGGCCGAGCTGCCACATCGGCCACGGGGCGATCCTGCACGGGCCCAGGTTGGGCTACCACGTGGTCGTGGGCATGGGGGCCGTCATCATGGACGAGGCCGTCCTGGAAGACGAATGCTGCATAGCGGCCGGCGCGCTGGTAAGCTCCAAGGTGCTTGTCCCCAGCCGCAAGCTGGTGGTCGGCAACCCCGGGAAGATCGTGGGGGAGATCCACAACCAGCTGTACCAGTTCATGACGTGGGGCACGGCCCTCTATCAGGAACTCCCCGCGAGCTGCCACGACTCGATGCGCGAGGTTTCACGCGAGTATGTCTTCGCGGAAGGGAAGCGGGACCCGGGGGTGACGGCGACCGGTTCCCGAGAACGCCTGGCGGTGGTGGCCAAGGGTTTAATGAAGTCAGGCAGGGTGGTGCTCAAGTTTTAGGGAGGGGGCAGGGATTTGCTCAGAACAGAAATCGTTCCGAGGATTTCGGAGACCAACATGGCGGGGCACATCGGGCATACCACGATACCGGTCTGGCTGGAGGCGGGTTACGACGAGGTGATCCGGATGTTCAATGACCATCGGGGTGGGCCCTCGCTCATCATGTCGGGCTTCAGTGTGGACTGTCTGGCTGAGCTGTTCTATGCCGAAAACGTCGAGGTGAGGTCCTGGATCGATAAGATCGGTCGGTCGAGCTTCGTCGTCTACCAGGAGATACACCAGGGAGGGCGCCTGTGCACCCGCGGCGCCACCACCTTTATCAACTTCGACTATAAAAACCAGAGGACGGAACCAATCCCGCAAAATTTGCGTCTAAGACTGGAGGAACACCTGAGGGACGGGTAACGGCCCCGGCCCACCGGGTATTACATAAACTGGAGGATAAAGGACCAATGGCGGTTCAACCAGAAGCGAGACCAGGTCCTGACCCGTCCCGACCGGGCGGGAAGGCCGCACGCGGCCCCTCGGGGAAGGGGCTTCTTTTTGGCGTGCGTTTTCTCTTTGCCTTCCTGCTGTCGAGGGTGCTGGTCCGGGTCCTGAAGGCGTTCGGGTACTCCGCGACCTCCCTGCCCGGGGTGATCGCTCTGAAGGTCTGCCCTGGGCTGATCAGCCACATCGGGGATGCTTACGAGCTGGTGGTCGCGGTGACGGGCACCAACGGCAAGACCACCACGGCCAACCTGCTGGCCCACATCCTGCGCGCCGACGGTTACACGGTGGCCCACAACACCGAAGGGGCCAACATGCTGAACGGGGTGGCCGCCGCGCTGCTGCAGGACTGCACCTGGACGGGCGAGCCGCGTTCCCGGGTCGCCCTGATCGAGGTCGACGAGGGCAGCGTCGGCAGGGTGTTCGCCCAGATAAAACCAGATCTTTTAGTGGTTACCAACTACTTCCGCGATCAGCTCGACCGCTACTTCGAGATCGACCGTACCGCGGCCCTGCTGCTGAATGTGGTCCAGGAGATATCTGGGCTCAAGTTGGTGATGAACGGCGACGACCCGCTGGTGGCGGCCATCGGCCACCGGCTGGGGACCGCCCTCTACTACGGGGCGGAAGGCGAGCTAAGGATGCCGGCGGCCGCGCCCGACTCCGACACCGCGGGTGAGACCAGGGAGCGGGGATACTGCAGTCTCTGCGGCGGACTGCTGCAGTACCGCTACTACCATTACGGCCAGCTGGGGAGTTATCGCTGTTCGCAGTGCAGTTTCGAGCGGCCGGCGCTTGATTTTACCGCTTTCTCCGCTAAACAGCTCAGCCCGGTCAGCTTTACCATCTCTTCCCGCTTCTTCCCCGGGGGGAGGCTGGAATGCGCCAGTTCACTGCACGGCTGCTACAACCTTTACAACGTCCTGGCGGCCGCGTCCGCGTCCGCGGTACTGGGCATCAGCGGGGACACCATCTGCGCGGCCCTCCCCGACTACCAAACCGCCACCGGGCGGCTGGAGAGCTTCGTGCTGGGCGGCCGGCCCTGTACCCTGGCCCTGATCAAGAACCCCGCCGGGCTGAACGAGGTCATCAAGACCGTCCTGGTTCGGCCGGGCGGCAAGTCGCTGGTCATCGCTATCAATGACCTGGCCGCCGACGGAAGGGACGTGTCCTGGTTGTGGGACGCCGACTTCGAGAAGCTCTGCCGGGAGGACATCGTATCGGTCACCTGCGCCGGGAGGAGAGCGGCCGATATGGCGGTGAGGATGAAGTACGCGGGTCTGCCCGTCGAAAGGATCGGGGTCGTCCCCGATGCCTCAGAGGCGCTGAAGGACCTGTCGGGGCGGCCGGGGGAGGAACTGTACGTGCTGGCTACCTATACCAACCTCTTCAACTATGCCAAACTGCTGCACAAGGCCGAAAAATCTTCACCACCCGTGGAGGAAACACGAGAGAAGGTCGGGAGGGCGTCTTGATAAAGCTCAGAATATGCCACCTCTACCCTGAAATACTGAACCTGTACGGGGACACCGGCAACATCCGCATCCTGCAGCAGCGTTCCACCTGGCGCGGTTTTCAGACCGAGGTCGACCGGGTACAGCCGGGACAGGAGCTGGATTTTTCCGACTACGACCTGGTATTCCTGGGGGGAGGGGCAGACTTCGACCAGGTGCTGGCGGCGCAGGACCTGGAGCAAAAGCGGGGGTCGCTCGAGTCGGCGGTCCAGGACGGGCTGGTGATCCTGGCCATCTGCGGCGGCTACCAGCTGCTGGGCCGGTACTACAAGAACCAGACGGGTGAGATAGTCCCCGGGATCGGCCTGCTGGACGTTTATACCGAGGCCGGGGCGAAGCGCATGAAGGGCGACGTGCTGGTCGAGCTAGACCAGGGGATAAGGGCCGAGATAGACGACGTCGGCGCCCGGCCGGGCACCCTGGTGGGGTTCGAAAACCACTCGGGCCGGACCTACCTGGGACCGACCGTCAGGCCTCTGGGCCGGGTGCTCAAGGGCGGGGGCAACAACGGCGAGGACCGCTGCGAGGGGGCCTGGTGCAAGAACATCTTCGCCACCTACCTGCACGGGCCGTTTCTCTCCAAGAACCCCCACTTCGCGGACCTGCTGATCTCGCGGGCCCTGGCCCGGCGATGGCCGGGGACGACGCTGGCCCCGCTCGACGACCGGTTGGAGTACCAGGCCCACCAGGTCATCAAGGACCGGCTCACGGGTTTCTGGTAGCACTTTTTAACGCTATCAGAAAGTATATAAGGGAACTTTCTGATGCAAGCAAGTGCAGCTAGGGCTCTCGCCTTCGCCAGAGGCTTGGCGATAGCCAAGTTTTCTTCGCCTAAGTGTGCAGCAGCAGAATACCGACCACCGCGAACGTTCCCCATTTGTGGAATCCTCTTTCGAATGCGGCGAACGTTTTTCCCGTCTTATAGAACTTGCTCAGGCCGCTCAGACCGATCAGCATCGCCAGAAGCAGCGCGACGAACCCGGTCCACTGTTCGGACCTCCAGGTTTGACCGCCGAAAAGGGTATAGGACATGTGGAGGACGGCGACGGAGACAGCGACGATTGATACGTAGGGGTGGATATTCAGGAACCAGCGCCGGACCTTTTTCAGCCCGGACCCGGAAGACTCCCTGCCTGCAGCGTATTTAACCAGGAGGTTGAAGGGGTAGACCAGGATGACCACGATGCCCAGGATCTGACACAGGCTGCCGGTAGGATGGATCGGCAACCGGTTTGGTCTGCCGTAACCCTCGGACTGGTGCCGGCCGGGACCGCCGAGCTGCCTCGCGCCGCTGTCGGACTGAAGGGTGGGAGCGGTGGAGGCCGAACCGGCCGCGAAATAAACGGCCACCCCGGTCAGGACGATCATTATCAGCAGGAAAACCAGGATCTTATCTATCTTCTTCACGACAGCCACTCTCTCTTAAAAAATACTCCGGTTAATCCTCACTGCTGGGGTTTGGCGCCGGTACCGCCGTTGGCCGGGGGCTGGGCGGAGGACTGGCTCCCGGGAGGCGGCTCGTTGATCTTCGCCTTGAGCATTTGAACGACTATACCGCCCAATGCACTCTGTTTCGGACTGGTATAGACATCACGACCCCGTGTTCTGAGGTCCTTCCTTCGGTCGTGGAACCCGGGGTAAACCTCGCTGCCGCCGCTGGTATCCCGGTTCAGCAGGGCCATATACTGCTGGGGGGTGAGCACGGAGTATACCGCTTTGAACAGTTCGTCGGTTATCGACTCGTCCGCGGCCAGTTTTTCAACCGGCGACAATAAGGCCGCAGCCTGTTCGCGGCTCAGATTAAGGTTTTCGGTGCTCTCCAGGTAGAGCAGGTCTTGAAAGACCTCCTGGGCCGGCACGGCGGTCTTCGGGTTGTATCCCCGCTGGTAGCGGTTTATCATCACGTGCCCGACTATTCCTCCGCAGACCGTCAGGACCACCAGTACAACCAGGATTTCCCGCCATTTTTCCCTGATCTTGTCAAACGATAAGGTGTTCATATTCTCCCCCCGCTGTGTGAGTCTTATTAATCCTAATCCTAACAAGTGAAGCTTTAATTTACCTTTAAAATTAAATGATTTTTAAAGCAAAAGCCGTTATAGTTGAACCAGGGAGGTCTGTTATGCGCCTGCTGCTGATAGAGGATGAAAAGAGGCTGGTGGAGGCCCTGGCCTTCATGCTGAAGAAGAACAACTACGCGGTCGACGTGGCCTACGACGGTTATACCGGGCAGGAACTGGCGGAGAGCGGCATCTACGACCTAATAATCCTCGACCGCATGCTGCCCCGCAAAGAAGGCGTCGTCCTGCTGAAAGAGCTGCGGCAGAAGGGGATAAGCACGCCGGTCCTGATTTTGACCGCGCGTGACGCGGTCACGGACCGGGTCGAAGGACTGAACGCGGGAGCCGACGATTACCTGATCAAGCCGTTCGCCATCGAGGAGCTGCTGGCCAGGGTAAAGGCCCTGGGAAGGCGCCCGGCGCTTCAGGTTAAAGAGGACCGGCTGAGAGCGGGGGGACTGCGGTTCGACCCGCTCCTCGGCGAGATCAGCAACGGGGAAGTGGCGATCAGGCTCACCGTCAAGGAGTCGCAGCTGCTCGAGTACCTGATGCGGAACCCGGGCCGGGTCCTCAACAAGGAGCAGATAATGAACAAGGTCTGGGGCTACGACGCGGTCATCGAAACCAACGCGGTGGAGATATACGTACACTTCCTGCGCAAGAAACTGAGACAGCTGAGCGTCGGTACCTCGATCGAAACGGTGCGCGGTATCGGATACTGCCTGAGGGAGGGTTGAGATGTTCCGCGGCCTGCGCTTGAAACTGACCCTGACCAACGTCCTGGTGATGGCAATTATCCTTCTGCTGATCATCGGTAGCATCTACCTTTTCATGGAGAAAGGCTTGTTCAGTAAAACCGAGCAGGTGATGAACCTGATCGCGGACAGCACCATAATAGAAACGCTCGAAACCGTTCCGGTCCAGAACGGGCAGTCCTTTTTCCTGGTCAGGACCGACAGCGAAGGGAAAGCGGCTTCCATCTCGCCGGGGGTGCTGATGCCGCCGAGGCAGCTGAACGCGATGATAAACCAGGCGCTGCAGTCCACCGACCCGACCGGGAAGTTCCGCGGCGGCCCGGAGACCTACGCGTTCTTGAGGCGCCCCCTGGGGGATGGCGGCGGATACCTGCTGGTCTTTGAGGATACGGAGACAGAAGAGGAGATGCTGGACCGGCTGATGGGGGTGCTGATATTCGTCGGCCTCACGGCCATGACGGTTTCGTTCGGCGGGAGCTATTACATGGCGGAGAGGGCCCTGGTCCCCATTAAAAAGTCCTGGCGGCGGCAGATAGACTTCAGCGCGGACGCCTCACACGAGCTGCGCACCCCCCTCGCGGTGATCAGGACCAACCTGGATGTGCTGATGAGCGACCCCGAGTACGAGCGGGGGAACCAGTCGAGGTGGCTGGAAAACATCGCGATCGAGACCGATCACATGGCCAAACTGATCGAAGACCTGCTTTTCCTGGCCCGGGCCGACTCGGACCAGATGGTGTTCAGCCGGCTTAGCTTCGACCTGAGCCAGGCGTTGAGTGAAGCGGTCACGCCCTTTGAACCGGTGGCGGAGAAAAAAGGCATCGGCCTGGCCCGGTCCTATGAACCCGATACACGGTTCTACGGGGACCGGGACCGGATCAAGCAGCTGGTGGTGATACTGCTGGACAACGCCATCAAGCACACCCCGCCGGGCGGCGGCATCCGGCTGGAGTCCAGAAAAAAGGACAGCGGCATCGAAATATCGGTGACGGATACCGGGGAAGGAATAGACCGGGAGCACCTGGACAAGATCTTCGAGCGGTTCTACCGGGCGGATGCGGCCAGGACCAGGGAGGAGGGTGGAACCGGGCTCGGACTGTCTATCGCGGAGTGGATTGTCAAGGGACACCAGGGACGGATCAGGGTAACCAGCCAACCAGGCCAGGGGAGCACCTTTGTGGTTTATCTCCCCAACCCTCGAAAGGTAAGATGAGCGGGAAACCATTGATCGGCTAAATCGCGGTGCCGGCCCACCGGTCCGCCGGGTGCGGGTCCCGGTTCAGTATCGCCGAATACTGCTGGGGGGTGAGCCGGGAGTAGATCTCGTTGAATACACAGCCCTGGCCCAGGTCGACGCTGTCCAACTTCGCGATTAAGGGCCTCAACGACAGCCTCTGTTGGGGGGAAAGCTTCAGGGTGTCGGTGCCCTCTAGGTAATCGAGATCCCGCATGATCTCACGCGATATGATGGCGTATATCATTTCATACCTCTTTTGGGATCGACGGTAAAACGCCTTCCCGGTGATACCCTCACCCAAGGCCAGGATCGGGAACACCGTGTAGACATAGCGCCACTTCCTTCTGTCCCTGATCTCCTCCCCGACCATACCGCCACACCTCCAGAAACCGGTACTCAGTCAGTATTTTAACAGCCGAAGCTTTAATTGGGCTTTAAAATGTCGACGACGGCTGTTTTTTAGTCGTGCCTCCAAAGAATAGATTACATCTCCGGTGTAATGCTATAATTTAGTAACACGGATTCGTTTTAACAATAAGGAGGTTACCAGATGAAACTAGGTGAAATCTACCGGGAGGCGATCCGCCTGGGGATAGAGAGCGACCCGCGCGGGGAGACAGAGGTAGAGAGGTCCCTGGAAGCTGCCCGCAAGGAACTGGATGAGGCCAAGGAAGAGGACAAGCCGGGCTTCGACCAGGAGCGGCTGGTCAACCCATACGGCGACACCCGGATACTCACCGGGGATGAAGAGGCCGAGATCGTGAAGATACTGGCCGGGATCGACATAGACGTGGGCGAACTGCTGCTGGCCGACCGGCTGCGGGAGAAGGGGCCCCGTATCGATCTGGTCCTGTCCCACCACCCGGAGGGGAAGGCACTGGCGGCCCTAGACGAGGTCATGCACATACAGGAGGACGTACTGCACCAGTTAGGGGTTCCCATCAACGTGGCCGAGGGACTGCTCGCCGCCCGCATCAAGGAGGTTCACCGCAGCGTCCTGCCGATGAACCACAACCGCTCAGTGGACGCGGCCCGGCTGCTGGGACTGCCCATGATGTGCGTCCATACCCCGGCGGATAACCTGGTGACCCGTTTCCTGACCCGGATGTTCGATGAGAAGTCGCCCCGCACGGTGGGCGAGGTGGTCAAGTTCCTGAAGGAGATACCCGAGTACCAGCAGGCGGTAAAGACCAAGGCCGGCCCCCAGATCATCGTCGGGTCCGACAAGAACCGGGCGGGCAAGGTATTCGTGGACATGACCGGCGGCACCAGCGGTTCGGAGGAGGTATACAGCCGCCTGGCCCAGAACGGGATCGGGACCATCGTCGGGATGCACATGCCCGAAAAGCACCGCCAGGAGGCGGAGAAGAACCACGTCAACGTGGTGATAGCGGGCCACCTGGCCAGCGATTCGATAGGACTCAATCTATTCCTGGACCAGTTGGAGAACCGGGGGGTATCCATCGTACCCTGTTCGGGCCTGATCCGGGTGCGCCGGCAGTAGGCCTCTGCCATCCGAAGAGTTGAGTTAAAATAAGGGAGGTTTAAACCCGATCGAAAAGATGGAACTGCTGGCTCCCGCCGGCAACTTCGAGGCGCTGCGGGCAGCGGTGGAAAACGGCGCGGACGCGGTTTACCTGGGAGGGAAATCCTTCAGCGCCCGGGCCCAGGCGGAGAACTTCTCCGAGGCCGAGCTGCGGGAGGCCGCCGACTACGCCCAGTCGCGCGGGGTCAAGCTATACATCGCCATGAATACCCTGGTCAACGACCGGGAGATGACGGAGGCCCTGGATTACGCGTTTTTTCTGAACCAGGTCGGGATAAACGCCATTATCGTTCAGGACCTCGGTCTTCTATGCAATCTCCGGCGGGTGCTGCCGGAGATGAAGCTGCACGCCAGCACCCAGATGACCGCGCACAACCTGGCCGGGGTAGACCTTCTCACCCGGCTCGGGGTGGAGCGGGTCATCCTTTCGCGGGAGGTGTCCCTGGAAGACCTCAGAAGCATCGCCTCCCGGGCCGGGTGCGAGCTGGAGGTCTTTATCCACGGCGCCCTCTGCATCTGCTACTCGGGCCAGTGCCTGCTGAGCAGCATGGTGGGGGGCCGGAGCGGCAACCGGGGGCGCTGCGCCCAACCCTGCCGCATGAACTACACCCTGGTGAAGAAGAACGGCCAGTCGGCGAAGCATGAGACCGGGGAGGACCCCGAGGGGCACCTGCTCAGCCCGCGCGACCTGAACACCCTGGCGATCCTGCCCGAGCTGTGGGAGAGCGGGGTCAGGTCCCTGAAGATAGAAGGCCGCATGAAAAAACCCGAGTACGTGGCGACCGTGGTGCGGGTGTACCGCCAGGCCCTGGACCGTCTGTACCAGGAGCCCGGGCGATTCCAGGCGGAGCCCGGGGAACAGCGCCGCCTGGCGCAGATCTTCAACCGCGACTTCACCACCGGCTACTTCACCGGCAATCCCGGACGCGACCTGATGAGCTACAAACGCCCCAACAACCGGGGACTCTACCTCGGCCGGGTTCGCGGTTGGGATGCCCGCGCCAGGGTGCTCACCATGATGCTGGAGACCGATCTCAGCCTGGGTGATGGGATCGAGGTCTGGGTGACCCGAGGGGGACGTTCGGGGGTAACTGTCACCAGCATGGAGGTGGGGGGGCGCCGGGTGGAACGGGCCCGCGCCGGCCAGATAGTGGACATCCCTTACGAGGCGAGAGCGGTGAGCGGGGACCGGGTCTTCAAGACCTTCGACCAGGAGATCGAGAGGGAGGCGCGGGATTCCTTCGCGGCCAGCCGGAGGCGGGTGCCGCTGGAGATAGGTATCAGGGCTTCGGTGGGAGAGCCGCTATCGCTGTGGGCGGTCGATCCCCAGGGCAGACGGGTGGAGGCGTCGAGCGAGCACGTCTGCCAGGCGGCGGACCGGCACCCCCTGACCCGGGAGGTGGCCCTCCAGCAACTAGACCGCCTGGGCAACACCCCTTATTCCCTGGCGTCGCTGGTAGCGGAGATCGGCCCCGGGGTCATGGCGCCGCTCAGTGTGCTGAACAGCACCCGTCGAGAGCTGATCGAACGGGTGAGCGAGGCCCGGCTGACCGCTTTCCGGCCGGCCCGGGTCGATAGAGAGGTATTCGAGGAAAGGCTGCGGGAGCGGGCGAAGGATTTAAGGCACCGGAAGCGGGTGGAACCGCTGCAGCCGCTGCTCTCGGCGGCGGTCGGCGATCTGGCATCGGCTAAGAAGGCGATTGAGATGGGGGCCGACCAGGTATACCTGCCCGAGATGACATCCCGCGCGTACGATTCCGGGGAAGACTGGGGAGAAGTCTTTAAGCTGGCGGAGGCGCGCGGCGCCGAGCTTTATTACAGCCTGCCGCGGATCTGGACCGAGGGCGGCGCCGGGGCGGTCGAACGACACCTGAAAGAGACCGCCGGCCGCTGGGGCGCGAAACTGGCCGGCGCAGTCGCTCCAAGCCTCGGCAGCCTGGAGATCGCGATCCGTGCCGGGATAAACGTCCTCGCGGATTACCCGCTGAACGTCTTCAACCGCTGGACCTTGCACGAGTTGCTGGAGATGGGTGCCAGCCGGGTCGCCCTTTCCCTGGAACTCAACCTCAGGCAGCTTCAGGACTTCGCCGCCTTCCCGGGATGCACCGAGATCGTGGTGCACGGCAGCATCCCGGTGATGACCTCCGAACACTGCGTCCTGGGAGGGGTAGTGGGCGGCCGGTCTGAGCAGGACTCCTGCACCGCGCCCTGCATGGATGGGAAATACGCCCTGAAGGACCGGCTGGGCCTGGAGTTCCCGATCGAGACCGACCGGTTCTGCCGCATGCAGGTTTTCAACTCCCGCACCCTTGATCTGCTGGACAACCTGGCCAGCCTGGTCGAGCTGCACCCCCGCTCGCTCCGACTGGAGGTGCGGCGGATGGACGCGGGGTACGTGGGTGCGGTGGTGGGCGTCTACCGCAGAGAACTCGACCGGGCTCTGGCGAAGCCCCAGGCATATGAACCCCTGCCCGCGAGCCGGCAGACCGTCATGGAGCTGTGCGGCGGGAGTGTCACCCGCGGCCACCTCTTCCGGGGGGTGTGACCCGCCCCGGCCAAGAAATTCGGCGCTTAATCCAAATCCAGGTTTGACACCTGCGATTTTTTTAACTAGAATTAAGTGCCGAACAGTTTTCTTCGCATAATTAATGAGGCGATTCAAGACTAAGTGCTAGGGTGGAGTTAATGTCATGTTCAATCCCAAGACCCTCTCCAAACTGGAATTCGATAAGGTCGTGAACAAGCTGCGGGGGTGCTGCGCATCCGCCCTGGGGGTGGAGAAGGCGCTGGGATTAAACCCGTCCACCGTTTTGGACGAGGTGGCGGAAAACCAGGCCAAGACCTCAGAGGCCAGGGAGGTCCTGCGCCGGGAGCCCAGCCCTCCCCTGGAGGGGATTTTCGATATCCGGCCACACCTCTGGAAGGCGCAGAAGGGCGGGGTGATCGAGCCCGAAGGGCTGATCCAGATAGCCTCCACCCTGGGGGCCAGCCGCCGGCTGAAGCGGCTGCTGCAGGATGGGGAGGCCCCGGCCCGGGGCAAGAACCCCAAAAAAGCTGAAACGGCCAGGGAAAGGGTTAAGGCCGGGCCGCACCTGACCTTCCTGGCGGAAGGGCTGTTCCCGTTCCCGCAGCTGGAGCAGCAGATATCCAACTGCATCGACGAGACGGGGGAGATCAAGGACTCGGCCTCGCCCGAACTGAAGAAGCTGCGCCGGCAGATCAACCAGATGCAGCTCAGCATCAAGGAGAAGCTGGAGCAGATAATCCGCCAGACCGAGTACCAGAAGTACCTGCAGGACCCTATCGTCACCATCCGGCGGGACCGCTACGTGGTGCCGGTCAAGCGGGAATACCAGCAGCACTTCTCGGGCATCGTGCACGACCAGTCTTCCAGCGGGGCCACCGTGTTCATGGAGCCGATGGCGGTGGTGAGGATAAACAACGAACTGCGCCGGCTGGAGGCGGAGGAAGAGAGAGAGATCGAGCGGATCCTGAGGCAGCTCACCTCGATGGTGAGCGTCCAGGTCGACCAGATATACCACACCGTGGAGGCGCTGGCGGAGCTAGACTTCTGCTTCGCCAAGGGCAGGCTGAGCCTGCTGATGAACGGGGGGGAACCCGGCATCAGCCCCCGGGGTGAGCTGAACCTGATCCAGGCCAGGCACCCCCTGATCCCGGGACGGGTGGTGCCCGTTTCGGTCAGCCTGGGCCGCGACTTCGACATCCTGGTCATCACCGGGCCAAACACGGGGGGCAAGACGGTGAGCCTGAAAACCGTGGGGCTGCTGTGCCTGATGGGCCAGGCCGGCCTTCACCTCCCGGCGGAGACCGGGACCACCATCCCGATATTCAACCGCATCTGCGTGGACCTGGGTGACGAGCAGAGCATAGAGCAGTCTCTCAGCACCTTCTCCTCGCACATGACCAATATCATAGACATCCTGGGACACGCGGACTCGGATTCCCTGGTCCTGCTGGACGAGCTGGGCGCGGGCACCGACCCGACCGAGGGGGCGGCGCTGGGCATGGCGATCGTGGAACACCTGCTTGAACGGGGGGTGAAGGCCATCGCCACCACCCACTACAGCGAACTCAAGGTATTCGCCTACAACAATCCCCGGGTGGAGAACGCATCGGTGGAGTTCGACTCCGAGACCCTGCGGCCCACCTACCGCCTGCGGATCGGGCTGCCGGGGAGGAGCAACGCCTTTGAGATCGCCACCCGCCTGGGACTGGGCCGGGAGATCGTGGAAAGGGCGCGCACCTTCCTCTCCCGTGAGGAGCTGCAGGTGGCCGACCTGCTGCAGAACCTGAAGGAGAGCCACCTGAAGAGCGAGGAGGAACGGCGGCAGGCGGAGCGGATGAGCCGAAGCGCGAAGACCCTGGAGGAGGACCTGAGAAAGAGACAGCAGGAGTGGAAGGAAAAGGAGAGCCGGATGCTGCAGCAGGCGCAGGAGGAGGCCCTGGAGATAGTCCGGCGCGCCCGCAGCGAGGCCGATGGGATAATCAAGCAGCTGCGTCAGAAGTCCAAGACCGAGATGGACAGCCGAGAGATCGCCCGGGAAACCACCGAGGCCAGGGAACGTCTCGGCCAGCTTCAGGAAGACTACTACACCGGCTGGAGGGGGGCGAAACCGGTACCCCAGACCCGGGCCGACTACAAGCCAGGAGAGGCGGTGCTGATACCCCGCCTGAGCCAGAAAGGACACGTGCTCACCGAGCCAACCCCGTCGGGTGAGGTCCAGGTGCAGGTAGGGGTGCTGCGGCTGACCCTTACCACCTCAGACCTGGCGCCCGACCCCAGCGAGGAGAAGGTCACCGGGTACAGCCCGCCGGAGATCGGCCGGCTGATGTCGGATAAGACCCGGGAGATATCCCGGGAGGTGCACCTGCGCGGTATGCTGGTGGACGAGGCGCTGCAGGAACTGGAGAAGTACCTGGACGACGCGTACCTGGCGGGACTCTCCCCGGTATACGTGGTGCACGGAAAGGGGACCGGGACGCTGCGCACAGCGGTGAGGAAGTACCTCGCGGAGAACCCCCACGTGCAGGGATTCCGACCCGCTGACACCTATGAGGGCGGGATGGGGGTCACGGTGGTGGAAATGAGGCCCTAGCCAACTGGCTAGGGCTTTTGGTTCCGGTTATTCGGCTTGTTTCCCGAACCAGGGGTTTTGTCCTGACTCGAACCGGAGGTCGTGGTGGTAGGCTTGCCGGGGCTCGGATCCGGGTTGGGGCCGGGGGTGGTCGGATTCGTAATGGTTCCAGGAGTGAATGGGTCTTTGGGGTTGACCTCGCCCGGGGTGACGCCGAACCCATGAAGGTCGCAGTAATCCCGGGGCAGGTCCTCCGGCACCGGGTTCCTGGTCGCTTCCTCGTCAGACCGCTTGATAAAGGCCCGGGTTATCCGGTTGGGACAGTAGGGGGTGGCCAGTTTGCCCGATTCCGGGCACACCTCCGCCATCACGTGCAGGTCGCAGTTCTCGCTGGGAACCGAGCCGGAGGTGAACAGGTCGGTGGACAGGTCCTCCTGGGGACAGTTCGGACCCGCCAGCTTGCCCGACATGCGGCAGACGGTTGCTGTCGTCAGGCCGCCGGGCTGGCTGAAATCGTGGACCGGTATCTTCTCGTGGGCCTTCGTCATCAGCGCCTTCCAGATGGGGCCGGGGAGGGTGCTCCCGTATACAGTTCTGCCGCTTGCCCGCAGCGACACATTCTGGTTGTCGAAACCCATCCACACCGCTCCCGCCAGGTCAGGAGTGATCCCCACGAACCAGGCGTTGGTGTCATCGTCGGTGGTGCCGGTCTTGCCCCCGGCGGGCCTCCCGATATTGGCGGTGGTGCCGGTGCCGCTGGTCATTACGGTCTGCAGCATACTGGTCATCAGGTAGGCGGTCTGGGGGTCCATGACCACCTGCTGCTGACTGCGGTGCTGGTAAATGACCCGGTCATTGCGGTCGGTGATTTTCTCGATAACGTAGGGCTTTACGTACACCCCCTGATTGGCGAAGGTGCCGAAAGCGGCTGTCAACTCCAGCGGGCTTACTCCATGGGTCAGCCCGCCCAGGGCCAGAGACATGGTGTAGTCGTTTTTGGCCCCCGTCTTTACCAGGGAGGTTATCCCCATGCTCTCAGCGAACCGGACCCCCTCGCTGATCCCGATCTGGTCCAGCAGCTTCACCGCGTAGACGTTTACCGAGTCCTTGACCGCGGCGCGCATGGTTATAGGGCCCCGATACCGATCATCATAGTTCTTGGGCGACCACATGGTGCCGCCGGCCTTGAATGCCACCGGGGAGTCGTCGAGGACGTACCCGGGATAAAAGCCCTTGGCCAGGGCCGGGGCGTAAACCGCGATGGGCTTAAACGCTGACCCGGGCTGCCGGAGGGAGTCGGTGGCGCGGTTGAAGCCCCGCTTCTGGGTGTAGTTCCGGCCCCCGATGATGGTCTTGACCTCCCCGGTGTGGGGGTTCAGGATCACCGCCGCCGACTGTACCAGCATATCATTCTTGCTGGGGGGAAAGTACTTGTCCTGGCTGTAGATCGTCTCCGCGTAACCCTGCAGTTCCTGGTCCAGGGTGGTGTAGATCCGCAGCCCGTCCTGGTAGACGGCCATCCCCGGGTTGTCGTAGGTCCCCAGCTTGGTCAGTATCTCCTCGGTCTCATCGATGACGTGGTCGATGAAGTACTGGTTTTTGTTGCTGGTGGCCGTGCCCGAAGATGCCTGGGTGGTATTCTTACCCAGTACTATCGGTTCCTTACTGGCCTGCTGCACCTGGGCAGCGGTCAGGTATCCGCAGTTCTCCATCCGGGAGAGGACGAAGTTCCTCCTCTCCAGGGCAACCTCGGGTTTTCGGATCGGTGAATACGACCCGGGGCTGGAGGCCATCCCGGCCAGCAGTGCCGATTCCTGCAGGTTCAGATCGGAGACCTTTTTATTGAAGTAGAACTGCGAGGCCGCCTGTACCCCGTTGGTCCCTTCCCCGAGGTAGATGCGGTTCAGGTACATCTCCAGTATCTCGTCCTTGGTGTACTGGCGCTCCAGCCGCAGGGCCAGGATAGCCTCCTGGATTTTGCGCTCCAGGGTATTGGCGGGTCCCTTATCCGCGCTCATGAAGAAGGTGTTCTTCACCAGCTGCTGGGTAATGGTGCTGGCCCCCCCCGCGGAAGCCCCTTTAAAAATCCTCATCAGTCCCGCCCGGGCGATGGCCACCGGGCGAACCCCGTGATGCTCGTAGAAGTATTCGTCTTCAGTGGCGATAAACGCGTACTGCAGACTCTTTGGAATCTGGTTCAGCTTTACCGCCTGGCGGTTTTCCGTGCCATGCAGGCTGGCGGCGGGCTGTCCCTTGTAGTCGTAGACTATGGTGGTTTCAGACGCCTCGAGCTTATCCGGGTCCCAGGTTGGCATATCCTTGATCGCGATGGCCAGGTATCCCAGGGTGATACCCGCCACTATAAAAACCGTCACAATAAAAATCAAGGAAAAAACACGGCCGCCCCTGACTTTGCGTTTTGATCTCTGCCTTCTCCGGTTTACCCGGCTGTCCCGGTTCTCCCGGTCATTTTCCCTATCCCCCATTACGAGTACCCTCCTGAGGAAGATTAAATACCTTCTTGGCCTTTGCTGTCAATACTCTTGTCAATTATATCACATCCCCTATACATAACGTGGCAGAACCGGATTAAGGCGCATCCGACAAAATAATATAGGAACCGATTTTTTCCAGAAAGGCCAAGGCTAATATATAAATAAACTCCCGCGAAAACGCGGGAGTCAGCCTGTCGGCAAATCGTCATGCCTAT
The DNA here is from genome assembly GCA_013178275.1 of Bacillota bacterium. GTDB lineage: Bacteria > Bacillota > Ch66 > Ch66 > Ch109 > Ch109. The sequence continues at coordinate 26,729 of JABLWZ010000038.1, forward strand.
TGGCACCACAATAAACGAAAAAGATTAGGACTTACGTGGCGACGGTCAAGGCCGCATTCAATCTATGGTTATGGCTGGGCCTCGCCCTAGCGGTTCTCTGTCGCTTTACCTCTCGATCTGTGCTGCCTGCTGCTCATGCTTCGGGTAGATGGGGTAATAAGGCCGAATATGCATCCTGCACTCGGCCTTCTCGCGACCTCCTGTCGCTCGCCCCTCTTCTACCAGTCAGCATTCACAGGGCAGCAAGACGATCTATCGCTAACGGCTCATTTCTCCGCAGGGCTCACCCACTATTTGCTACATTAATTTCAAGGCTAAGGAACGGATTCCTATCGAGCCTTGTTTATCTCATGCCTAAGCTATAATGAGGGGAGTAATCGGTCTGACGTACCCACAATTGGACTAATAACGTCCGCGCCCTAAACCGTCAGCCATCCCCTTGTTGTAGCGTTCGTTTTAAGCAGGTTGAACCACCGGGAATCCGGAGCGTTCGTGTCACCAAGCAAATTGAATCGGCAATGAGATATGGGTGGTCGCCGATTGCACATCATTAAACTTGGAGGAATGTGAATGAACGCTGTTGGGATCGACGTTTCCAAGGGAAAAAGCATGGTCGCAGCCATGCGGCCCTTCGGAGAAGTGGTGGTCAAACCCTTTGAGGTCCGTCACACCGCCAGTGAGCTCAGGAAGCTGGCAGACTTCCTGAAACTCCTGGACGGTGAAACCCGGGTAATCATGGAGTTTACCGGCAAGTATTATCAGCCCATTGCTCGTTATCTCCATGAAGCAGGAATTTTTGTCAGCGCGGTCCATGCAAAGCTAATCCATGACTACGGTAACAACTCCATCCGTAAGGTCAAAACCGACAAGGCAGACGCTGTGAAAATCGCCAACTATGGCCTGACCAACTGGGTTTCTCTGGTGAAGTATACCCCCGAAGACGATACCCGTCTGTTATTGAAGACCTACAACCGTCAGTACCACCAGTACATGAAAATGAAGGTTGCTCTAAAGAACAATCTCATTGCCCTGCTCGATCAAACCTTCCCTGGCGCCAACACCCTGTTCTCCAGTCCTGCTAAAGCGGACGGACACGAGAAATGGGTGGACTTCACCTCGAAATTCTGGCATTGTGAATGCGTCAGTAAGCTGACTAAGGCTAAATTTACTGCCCAATACAACAAGTGGTGCACCAAGGCCGGATACCGTGGCAGCGACTCCAAGGCAGCAGAAATCCATGAGATGGCTTGCCGGCAAGTTCCTACATTGCCGTGCAACGGAGCCACAAAACAACTTGTTGAGCAGGCTGTTGCACAGATCAATGCGATTGCGTCCACCTTGGCCTTTGTGGGCCAGGAGATGCAGCGGCTGGCTGCACTGCTGCCAGAGTATACCGTGGTGATGGCGATGTACGGCGTAGGTAATGTCCTTGGTCCCCAGCTCATGGCGGAGATTGGTGATGTGCGCCGCTTTCGGCGCAAACAGTCTCTTATCGCTTTTGCCGGGGTCGATGCTCCACCCTTCCAGTCCGGTATCTTTGAATCAAAAGACCGTAGTATCTCCAAGCGTGGATCGCCCTGGCTTCGCAAAACGCTGTTTCAAGTTATGATTGGCTTGCTCCAAACCGCTCCTGCCGATAATGCGGTATTTCAGTTCCTGAACAGAAAGCGGGCAGAGAGCAAACGTTACTATGTCTACATGATCGCCGGTTGCAACAAATTCCTGCGTATTTACTACGCACGTGTGAAAGAATCCCTGGACACCCTTTATTCTGCCGCATAAGTTACCTACCCTGAATATTTCTTTTGGCTGACGCAATTCTGCGGCTGCTTAGTATATAATACTCCTTTTTACCTATTCAAACAGTTTGCTTTTTTTGCCCTTGACATTACTTTGCAGGTTTGGGGCCGATTGAATGCTGGTGCAAGAAATTTCCTACCTTACAAAACGCTTTTAAAGATGGATAAAACTTCCGAGTTATCGTGTACTTTACTTTTGCAAGGCCTTATGGAAAGTTTTCTTGCCTTTACGTATTCTGACACTGTTTTTCAATTGTTCTGAAGTAATCTTATGATCAATTGATTCAACCTTAGCATCATTAATAAATACGCCACCCTGCTGCACCAGACGTCTTGCTTCACTCTTGGATGCCGCTAACCTGCAGGCCACCAGCAGATCCACGATATTGATTTCGCCATCGGTTATCAGTTCGTCCGCTATTTCAGTTGTCGGCATGTGAGAATCATCCGTGCCGCCCGCGAAGAGAGCGTGAGAAGCTTCCATGGCCATTTGGGCTTCTTCTTCACCGTGGACCAGCTTGGTCAGTTTATAAGCCAGGATTTCCTTGGCCTGGTTTAGCTGGCTGCCTTCCCATTTGTCCATGACATCAATCTGTTCCAGCGGCAGGAAGGTAAGCATACGGAGGCACTTGAGCACATCAGCGTCATCGACATTGCGCCAATACTGAAAGAATTCGAAAGGCGAGGTTTTGTTGGGATCGAGCCAAACCGCGCCCTTGGCCGTTTTGCCCATCTTGTTGCCATCGCTGGTCATAAGCAAGGTGATGGTCATGGCGTAGGCGTCTTTGCCCAGTTTGCGGCGGATCAACTCCGTACCGCCCAGCATATTCGACCACTGGTCGTCGCCGCCGAACTGCATATTGCACCCGTAATGCTGGAACAGGTAGTAAAAATCGTAGGACTGCATGATCATATAATTGAATTCCAGGAAGGACAGTCCCTTTTCCATCCGGTTCTTATAACATTCCGCCCGCAACATGTTGTTTACGGAAAAACAGGTCCCAACCTCACGAAGCATATCAACATAATTCAGCTTCAGGAGCCAGTCGGCGTTGTTAACCATTATGGCCTTATCTTCACCGAACTCGATGAACCGCTCCATCTGCTTTTTCATGCAGTCAGTATTGTGCTGGATGGTTTCAGGCGTCATCATCGTACGCATATCCGTCCGCCCGGATGGATCGCCGATCATGGCTGTTCCGCCGCCAAGAAGAACAACCGGTCTGTTTCCCGCCATCTGCAGGCGTTTCATCAGGGACAGGGCCATGAAGTGACCGACATGCAGAGAATCCGCGGTTGGATCGAATCCGATATAAAATGTCGCCCTGCCGCTATTAATAAGCTCACTGATTTCTTTTTCATCGGTAACCTGGGCAATCAGGCCGCGGGCTTGTAGCTCTTCATAGATGTTCATGACTGTGACTCCTTTGTCCTATATTAATAAAAAAACCCTGCTCCAATTTGGAACAGAGGGCAAAAATTGCGGTACCACCTCTGACTCGGGAATTCTTCACAGAATCCCCCTCAAAGAGTGCAGACACACTCCACGCTGTACCGGGCGCACCCGTCAGACCCTACTGTCAATTCAGGCAGCGGCTCCAGGGGGTATTCGGATCAGCGCGTCAGCAGCCTCTCACCAGCCGGCCGCTCTCTGAATGACGTTGAACTGACCTACTTCTCCCTGTCATAGCTTTGGTATAGTGCAATTAAATTGAATTGTAGCCGAGGAAACAGAAAAAGTAAAGCCCAAAAGCGGCACATATATGACCGGTCAAAAAAATCTATTGATGCAGACGATAAAAATACATAGACCGAATAAAAATATGGCAGATAATGAGAACCGGGCGTAACCACTCCTCATATATTAGGAATGGGGGTGGACGAAATGAGACGCCGAGTTTCGCTTTTTAGCCTGGGCTTCGGACTGCTGCTTTCCCTGATAATCGTACTGGGAAGCATGGTTACCCTGGAGAGCCGGCTGCGGCCGGGGATGCTGGAGGTGGCCGGGGCCCGGGCGCAGCAGGTGGCGGTCACGACCATGAACCAGGCCGTCAAGGAGCAGGTCGGCGTCCAGGACTACCAGAACCTGGTGACCATCCACAAGGACAGCGAGGGGAGGATCGTGCTGATGCAGCCCGATACCCTGAAGCTGAACCAGATCGCCGCCAACACCACCATCCAGGTGCAGGAGGCCCTGGGACAGCTGTCCGAACAGAACTTTTCCTTCCCAGTGGGCCAGGCCTTCAACAGTCCCATCCTGGCCAGCTACGGGCCGAGAGTCGGCTTCAAGATCAAGCCGATGGGGGTGGTGCGGACCCGCATCGAGGACCGCTTCGAGGCTGCGGGCATCAACCAGACCCGCCACCGCATCTATCTGACCATGGAGAGCGACTTCACGCTGGTCCTGCCGCTGGTCAGCCAGCCGCTATCGGTCAGCACCACCATGCCGCTGGTGGAGAACATCATCGTGGGCGGCGTCCCCAACACCTACCTGAACTTGGAAACGAATCCGGTGAGGTAAGGTTGCAGTCCTCCTTAAAATTTGGCAAACTGAGAGAGAGCAAGGGTTTGGAGGGCTGATCGGCAAGATGAGACCGACAGAGCGGGTCGATATCTGGGGGCTGAATGATCCATACCGCACTGAGATGATGAAGGCCACCTACGTGACCCAGTCGTTTCCCCGGCACTTCCACGAGCGGTTCGCCGTGGGGGTTATCGAGGCCGGGGTCCTGCAGTTCTACTACCGGGGGGCCAACGTGGCGGCCGCGGCCGGCAGCATCAACATGGCCAACCCCGGCGACCCCCACACCGGGAGGGCGGGAACCGACGCGGGGTGGACCTACCGAATGTTCTACCTCGAGACATCGCTGCTGGAAGAGATCGCGGCCGAGCTGCGGGGCCGGCCCTACCTGCCGTTCTTTCCCCGCGGGGTGGTGGAGGACCGCGACCTGGCGGGGATGATCCGCCGGCACCACCTGGCGCTGGAATCCCCCGGGGTTTCACCGCTGGAACAGGAATCGCGGGTGCTCGACATGCTGACCCAGCTCATCCTGCGGCATTCGGCGGAGGGGACCCCGCTTCCCCGGGCCGGCCGGGAGAGCGAGAAGGTGCGGCAGGCCCGGGAGTACATCGAGGAGCACTACCGGGAGAACCTCGAACTGCAGCAGGTTTCGGGGCTGGTAAACCTGAGCCCCTTTCATCTCACCCGCGTCTTCCACCAGCAGGTGGGGATGCCGCTGCACGCCTACCTGACGCAGGTCCGGGTAAAGAGGGCCAGGGAGTCCCTGGGCCGGGGGCGTCCCGTGACCGAGGCCGCCCTGGAGGCAGGGTTCTTCGACCAGAGCCACCTGACCCGCAACTTCAAGCGTTTCTATGGCGTCACCCCGGGACAGTACCACAAGAGCGTACAAGACGGACTGCGCCAGAGGTGGTAAGCTCACCGGAAAAGGCCAGTCGGCCGCAGCGAGGGACGGTGCGTTTACCATGATCCGTTTATGCCGGGAAGACGAGTTCGATATCATCTGCGAAATCATCAATGACGCCGCGACCGCCTACCGGGGCGTCATACCCGACGAACTCTGCCACGACCCCTACATGCCCCGGGAGGAACTCAGGCAGCAGCTGGAGAGCGGGATAACCTTCTGGGGTTGGGTGGAGCGGGATGAGCTGGTGGGGGTCATGGGGATACAGCCGGTGCAGGACGTGACCCTGATCCGACACGCTTACGTCAGGACCGCGCACCGCGGCCGGGGGATCGGGGGGGAGTTGCTTTCCTTCCTCCGGCGGCAGACCGACCGGCGGGTTCTGATCGGGACCTGGGCCGACGCCGACTGGGCGGTCAGGTTTTACGAACAGCACGGTTTCCGCCGGGTCGGGACCGGGGAAAAGGAGCGGTTGCTGCACAAGTACTGGGGGGTCCCGCAGCGGCAGGTCGAAAACTCGGTGGTCCTGGCGGAGGCGGGAACGAATGTCAAGTGAGGATCGGGATTTATGTCGAGGAAAAGACAGCGGGTCGGATATAGGCTGGACAGCACCGGTACGGTGTACTAGTTCAGCGGTTTATCACCCCGGTCCTTTGAAACACCTTGCGCCATTTGTAACAAAGTGGTAAAATAAAATCAACCTGAGGGAGCGGAACTTCTTATCCCGAGGGGAACCCGAATTAAAACAGCCCTAAGAACGAGGAGATTCTGAGTTAGAGGGGACGGTGGATGAATATGGCTATTTCGAGAGGCTTATCCGATTTCAGAGCGGGTAGGCCTTTGTTATTTCCGCCAGGAATCTGCCGGCTGGAGGGGGATAAGGGTGAGAGCGCTGCTTAAGGGTCTGGTCATCCCCGGGCTGGTCCTGCTGGTCTGGGTTCTGGGTTCGGGCCTCGGGCTGTGGAACCAGTACATCCTGCCCCCGCCGGCGAGGACCCTGGAGATGGGGTATCAGCTGGTGGCCGAAGGACTGCTGCCGAAACACGTGGCGGTGAGCCTGTACCGGGTGTTCGCGGGGTTCGGGATCTCCTTCCTGATCGCCTTTCCCCTGGGGGTGGTGCTCGGGATGAGGGGCCGGCTCTCCGGCTACTTCGAGCCGATACTGGAGTTCATCCGGCACATCCCGCCGCTGGCGGTTATCCCGATGCTCATCCTCTGGTTCGGCATCGGGGAGGCGTCTAAGCTGATCGTGATCGTGCTGGCGGCCTTTTTCCCGATCTTCCTGAACACCCTGAACGGGGTGCAGTACTCGGACGGAAAGCTGCTGGAGGTGGGCCGGACCTTCGGCTTCAGCCCCCGGGAGCAGTTCGTGCGGATCATCCTGCCCGCGGCCCTGCCCTACATCCTGGTGGGCATGAGGCTGGGCCTGGGCTACAGCTGGCGGGCCCTGATCGGGGCGGAGCTGATCGCCGCTGCCTCCGGGATCGGCTACATGATCCTTGACGCGGAGCAGCTGTCGAGGCCTGACATCATCATCGTCGGAGTGCTGACGATAGGGATACTGGGTTCGGCCATCGACTACGTTTTTTTCAAGGCGGCCGGCCGGTTGACGCCGTGGAAGGCGAGCGAGGAGGTGCAGTATGGCGGGGGTTAGCATAACCGGGCTGAGCAAGAGCTACATGGTGGGGAAGAACCGGTTCTTTGCCCTGAAGGGGCTGGACCTGTTTCTCCCGGAACACAGTTTTACCGCTGTGGTCGGCAAGAGCGGGAGCGGTAAAACGACGCTGCTTCGGCTGCTTTGCGGCCTGGAGCAGCAGTCGGGGGGGAGGATAGAGTTTTCCCGGGGGGAAGACGCGGGCCTTACGTCCCCGAAGCGGGTGGGGATCGTCTTCCAGGAGCCGCGGCTGATGCCCTGGCTCACCGTGAGGGAGAACATCGCCTTTTCGCTGGGAAAAGAGAAGGACGACCCGGGGAAGCGGGAGAGGGTCGAGGGATGCATCCGGCTGCTTGGACTAAAGGAGTTCGCTGACGCCTACCCGTCGCAGATCTCGGGCGGGATGGCCCAGCGGGCGGCGCTGGGGCGGGTCCTCACCTACGACCCCGACGTGATCCTGATGGACGAACCGTTTGGAGCCCTGGACTACTTCACCCGCAAGAACCTCCAGAAGGAGATGGTGGAGCTGTTCCTCTCCCAGCGGAAGACCTTCGTGTTCGTGACCCACGACGTCGAGGAGGCGGTATACCTGAGTCAGAAGGTGGTCGTCCTGGACGAGGGGAGGATGGTCGGGGAATACGCGGTAGACCTGCCTTATCCCCGCCAGACCTCTTCGCCGCGGTTCCTGGCGATACGGGATAAGATCTACGACACGATCATGAACGGCCAGACCGACCCGGCGGTGCGGGCGGTATGAGAAACACAAAGATAAGCAAAAGCTTAGTATACTAAGGAGGGTATGGGCTATGAAGCAGGGGAGAAGGTTTTGGGCCGCGGCTGCGGTGATGGTGGGTATTATGTTCCTGTTCACGTTTACGGTGGGAGGGTGTTCCAGGTCTGCCCCGGCGGAAAAGGTGAGCGCCATCAACATCACCTATGTGAAGGCGCCGCTCAACGTCCCGTCCATCGTGGAGAAGCAGCGGCAGATGTTCGAGCAGGAGTTTGCGAAGGACGGCATAACGGTCACCTCGCAGGAAATCACCTCGGGGGCCAAGCAGACCGAGGCCGTGGCCGCGGGCGCGCTGGACTTCTGCAACGGACTGGGCGGGACCTCGGCGATCCTGGCGGCCGCCAACGGGGTGGATATAAAGATAATCAGCATGTACAGCCGGGCCCCGAAGGCCTTCATGATCCTGGTCAAGTCGCCTGACATCAGGAGCGTACCCGATCTGAAGGGGAAGAAGGTAGCGGGACCTAAAGGGACGATACTCCACCAGCTGCTGGTGACCGCCCTGGTTAAGAACAGCCTCAGGGCGGAGGATGTCCAGTTCTTCAACATGGATATACCGGGGGCGGTGGCCGCGCTTATGAACGGCAGCGTCGACGCGGCGCTGGTCGCGGGCGCGGACGCCAACAAGGCGATGAGCGCGGGAGCCAGGCTGCTGACCGACGGGCAGGGCCTGGTGGACGGAACCGTCGTGGTGGGGGTCCGGGGCGGGTTCCTGAAGCAGCACCCCGACCTGGTGAAGCGGTTTAAGCAGGTCCAGCTCGACTCCGTGGCCTTCATCAGGCAGAACCCCGAGGAGGCTTACCGGCTCGCCGCCAACGAGCTGGGGCTGACCGTCGACGAGGTCAGGCAGATGTACCCCTGGTACGACTTCGATCCCCAGGTAAAGGACAGCGACATCCAGGAGCTAAAGGCGACCCAGGATTTCCTGTACAACAACGGGATGCTGACCAAGAAGATAGATATAGAGGGGCTGGTCGTGAAAGACCAGTAAGAATTTAACACCTGAAGAACCTGCAGCTGAGCCGCATGAACAGGTCCCTCGCGGGGGACCTGTTTTATTTTGTGCGCCCAGCATGGGCGCTGTCTCTAGGGTGAAAGTCCCGAAAGGCGAAGGCAGCAGTAGCCATAGCTTAAAGCAAGGGTGTCCGCCGCGAGGCGGAATCTGAAGGAAGCTGGCGGCAAAT
>JABLWZ010000039.1 GCA_013178275.1 Bacillota bacterium
TCACCGTGCTTTGTAGTGTGCCTTTCCCTCAAGGTTATTGTACCGAAAGGATGGTTGCTGCCCATCTCAGTAGTTTTCATTACTATTTGTGTCGCCGGCAGCAGGCGGCGAAATGGAGGTTATCATGGCGGAGATCAAGTTCGAGGTCAAGGAGACCATAGCCACCCTTTCCGAGTCGACCAAGGGATGGAGCAAGGAACTGAACCTGGTGAGCTGGAACGACCGGGAGCCCAAGTACGACATCCGCGACTGGGCCCCGGAGCACGAAAAGATGGGGAAGGGTATAACCCTCAGCCGCGAGGAGCTGAAGGCCCTGCGGGACGCCCTGAACCGGCTCGACCTGTAATTGTAGGTTAGGAGAATGATTATTTAGTCATTGGGTGGTTTTCAATAGCCCAATTGAAGAACCGGTTTCCGGAAGTTTAGTCGTTATAGACAGTGTTACTTTAGAACGAACCCCTGTATTTAAGGAGGCGGGGTTTAATTTTTGTGGCCAGGGATATGACCAGTGAAGAGAGGAGGTATTACCGTGCGAAATCAGCGGGAAGAAAGTAAAACTAAGATCCCACAATTTAAAAGCATAGATGATATAGCTAACTTTTTTGATCATACGGATACCCAGAGGCTTAATTGGGAAGAAAGTAAATTAAGATTTGAGCGCCCAGAGATGGCAAATATCTCTGTTCGTGTTCCCAAAGAGGATCTGTTAAAAATAAAAAAGAATGCTATGGCACTGGGTATAGGTTATACGGCCCTAATAAGGATGATAATTCACCAGTACGTAAAATCACCTGGTCAATAGTCTTTATCGTAGCATAGTTCCTTTCGTTATCGGGAAGGTGAATCGAAGAGCATCGCATGGATTGTACGGCATTTGTGTTATATTTAATGCAGCTAGCAAGGCTGGAAACAGCAGGCCGGGTGAGGACTGATTGAGCAGCACCGAACTCACATACACCGCCGGGGATAAGGACCAGGATCGGTTCCTGCGGGAGATACTCTTCGGCCCGTTGGCTCTTTCCCACTCCCTGGTAGTGCGGCTCAAACACCAGGGCCGGATAAAGGTGAACGGGCAGCGGAGGCTGACCAACTATCAGGTCCAGGCCGGGGACATCGTCAGCATCGACCTGGACTTCATCGAGGACAGCGGCATCATACCCGAGCCGCTGCCCCTCGACATAGTCTACGAGGACCAGGACCTCCTGGCGGTGAACAAGCCGGCCGGGATGTCCATCCATCCCTCCCGGCGGGGAGGCTTAGGCACCCTGGCCAACGCGGTCGCCCACTACTGGCAGGGCACGGGGAGGCATACCCGATACCGCCCGGTGCATCGGCTGGACAAGGACACCTCGGGGCTGGTCCTCATCGGCGGCAGCCAGTACGCCCACCAGGGACTGTTTCAGCAGCAGCAGCGCCGCGGGATAGAGCGGGTTTACACTGCCCTGGTCGAGGGGGTTGTAAAGAGAGAACACGGAAGCGTCGATCGGCCGATCGCCCGCCTCGAAGAAAAAAGCCGCCGGCGGACGGTCCACCCCGATGGACAGCCCGCCACCACCCACTACCGGGTTCTGGAAAGGTACCCCGGGCACACCCTGCTGGAGGTCAGCCTGGAGACCGGGCGCACCCACCAGATTCGGGTACACCTGAGTTTCATCGGCCACCCCGTCTGCGGCGACCCGCTTTACGGACCGGACTCACCCCTGATCGGGCGGCAGGCCCTCCACGCCGGCCGGCTGCGCTTCACCCACCCCCGGACCGGGGAGAGACTGGAGCTTTCCGTCCCCCTCCCGGAGGACATGCGGCAGGCCATCGAACAGCTCAAAGACCCCCACCGGAAAAACCATTAACCCATCCGATCATATAGAGCGGGTGCAGGCTTCAGCAGCCGGCACCCCTTTATAAACTTCCCATTAACTAACAGAAAAAACAAAATGAGGGAAAAGATGTAAAATTAATGTAAAGTCTGAGTTATTACGATATAATAAAATAATAAAATATATCACAAGCGACAAATTCTGGGGAAATATATATAAAACCACCGCAAAATTCATAAGCGAAAATAAAAAAATTGGAGAAGCGGTAAGCTTATGTCGAGAAAGAATGACCGGCTGGGGAACTATCAGCTCAAGGCCAGGGATATGGACTTCCTGGAGTCTAACCATAAACAGGTCTTTGAACGGATCAACTTCTTCAAAGACGTCACCTTTCCCTTTGGTGAAGCGGTTATAGCGACAGACCCCGACAACCGCGTCACCCACTGGAACGATGGGGCCGAGAAGCTGTACGGGATAAAATCGTATGAGGCCCGGGGACGAGCCCTGGGTGAACTGTTCATCGAACTCCCCATCAACCCCGAGCAGCAGAAAACCGGGGTATGGCAGGGGGAAAGCATCCACATAAAGAAAACGGGAGAGGAGATCTACGTAGAAAAGTCGGTAAGCGTTCTCAAAGAACACGGCCATATCGCCGGATACTACTACTTCATCCGCGACATAACCAGCAAGAAGAAGATGAACGAGGTGCTGGTGCAGCACCGCAACCTCCTGGAAGAGGTGGTGAAGAAGCGCACCAGGGAGCTGGAAGAATCCGACAGCAAGCTGGAAAGGGAGATCGAACAGCGCAAATACCTTGAAGAAGAACTTAACCTGTTCTTCAATCTTTCCATCGACGCCTTCCTGATAATCGACACCGACGGGATTATAAAACGGATCAATCCGCTCTTCGCCGAATCGATAGGCTACGAGCCGGGGGAGATCACCGGGATAAAGGGGCATCGGCTGATACACCGGGAGGACTACCAAGAAACCCGGAAGGTTTTTCAGCAATCGGTCGCGGGCGACAGCCCGGGGTACCTGACGAACCGGGTGATGTGCCGAGACGGGACCGTCAGGTGGGTCTCCTGGATATTCAACCCATACGCGGAGAAAGGCCTGGTCTACATAACCGGCCGTGACGTCACCGAACAGAAGAAGATCAGCGAAGAGCTGACCCGGCTGGACCGGTTGAACATGGTGGGAGAGATGGCGGCGGGGATCGGCCACGAGATAAGGAACCCCATGACCACCATCCGCGGTTTTCTGCAGATGCTGGGCGGCAAGGACGACTGCAAGCATTACAAGGAGTACTTCGACATCATGGTCGACGAGCTGGACCGTGCCAATTCCATCATCACCGAGTTCCTCTCCATGGCCAAGAACAAGGTGATCAACCTGAAGCCGAGGAACCTGAACGCGGTGCTGGAGACCATGTTCCCTATGATACAGGCCGACGCCCTGATGAAGGACAAGGACGTTACCATAGACCTGGATGGCCGCCTGCCCGATATAAACCTGGATGAGAGCGAGATAAGGCAGCTGATCCTGAATCTGGCCCGCAACGGCCTGGAGGCCATGGCCCCGGGAGGGGTCCTCTCCATCACCACCTCTTTGCGGGAGGAGACCCCGGTGCTGGCGATCAAGGACCAGGGTACCGGGATCAGCCCGGAGCACCTGGACAAACTGGGGACGCCGTTTTTCACCACCAAGGAGGACGGGACCGGCCTGGGACTGGCGGTCTGTTACAGCATCGCGGCCCGGCACGCCGCCGAGATAGAACTGGAAACCAGCAGCCAGGGAACGACGTTTTACATAAAATTCCCCTCAAAGTAATAGATCAGGATGTTAGAAAAAGAAGGAAAAAATAAAACAATGCCGAAATAAGAAAGAATAAAAAGAGAGAGCGGATGGCCGGTGATAAAATTTGATCTAACAAACCTTTTTTTTCAGGGCCTTCCCGAGACTATCGCGATTGCCGCGCTGGTATGCGCCTTGATCGGCCAAAGGCTCGATTGGAAAAAGATATTCGCGGTCGGGGTCCTGCAGGTGCTTACGATATATCTGATTCGTTTGCTGCCGATAACGTTTGGAATTCATACCTTTTTAGGAATATTTACCCTGGCAATATATTCGCATTTAATTTATAAGCACAATCTACTCAACACAATAATTTCGAGCATTGTCTGCATCGTGCTTCTGATGCTCCTGGAAAACCTGATTCAACAGCCCATACTCCTGGCGCTCGACCTCACCATGGAGGAGGCCAATAAAAACGACCTTTTGTGGATATTGATGGGCTGGCCGCAGGTGATAGGATTGCTCGCTGCAGCGCTATTAACCAACAGATACAATTTGCGTAAAGGAAGAGTGGTCAATGGTTGAACTGAATCTTCTCAACCTGTTTCTGCAGGGGATCCCTGAAGCAATAGCCATGGTTGCGGTTATTTTCGCGATAAACAATTTCCAGTTCGACTGGAAGAAGATTATATTGATCGCGGTACTGCAGGGGTTTACTATCTATCTGGTCCGCAAGCTTCCGCTCACCTATGGAATACACCCTCCCATAGTTATCCTGTCCATCACGATCTATATCCTGTTGTTTAGCAAAAACAGTTTTATACGAATCCTGATTCCGAGCTGTCTAACCTTTTTAGCACTCGCGGGCATGGAAACGATTGTTACCCTGCCGATACTGAGCATCCTCGGCATTTCAGTCGAAGAGGCCAGCAAAAACAACCTCCTTTGGATACTGATGGGATGGCCGCAGATCATCGGGCTGTCGATAATAGCCTTTTTTATCAACCGTTCTAATAGAGAGAGAAAGGAATCATATGCAATAAGGAGGTGATAGAATGGCCAAGATCAAATACCTGGTTCTTACCGGCTTGGTAACCATTGTCACGATTCTCGCGACAATCACCGCAGTATCAGCCTGTGCAGCGACTCACTATCAGCCCGAACTGCCGAAGTCACTTCGTTAGACTGTTATAAAGAAGATAGTTTGGGTGGATTCTCCACCCCCTTTTTTTGAGAAAAACTATGAGCATCTGGGAGAACAAGCGTAAAGAAAAACTAGCCGAGTACATAGCGATCAGCTTCCTGGTCTCTCTCTTTATCATTGCCGTTTCATTATGGCCAGCCTTGGGGGGGAGATTATCAGAGAGTGATGTAAAAGGCATTTGGTCCTTAGTCTCCAATATTGTTATTATAATTACGGTCATTTTAGCCTACCTTGGCTATAAGGTCCTTTTTAAAGCGGTATTGGTGGATCGGCCAAATGTTTATACTTATATAACGATCTCTGCCCTGGCCCTGCTGATCTTTCTTATAGTTTCAAACACCGGGGGAGCCGCCAGCCCGTCCAAGATACTGTTTCTGCTGCCTATCATCATCAACGCCGGGCAGCACGGCCGTTTCTTTGGCCTGGGGTTGACGGCGTTCATCTCCGGGGTCCTGGTCTACATCGACCTGACCGGTGTTGAAGGGGTTCGGATCAACCAGGCCCTCGAAGGCGATCTGGTCCTGATCTCCATCATGTTCCTGTGCGGCTGGCTGTTCGGCGGGCTGGCGGACGTGGAGAAGGACATCCGCAAGGAACTCTCGATCCTGGCCTCCTGCGACGAGCTGACCGGCCTCTTCAACCACCGCGCCTTCCAGGAGCGGCTGGAGTTGGAACTCCAGGCCGCCCACGCCGCTGTCGGGTCGCTGGGCCTGGTAATGCTGGACATCGACTACTTCAAGTACTACAATGACACCTTCGGCCACCAGTACGGCGACGATGTGCTGATCCAGATGGGGCGGATCATCGGCGAGCGGCTGCCCGAGTCCGCCGTCGCGGCTCGGTACGGAGGAGACGAGTTCGCCATCATCCTGAGAGGGGCGACCGAGGCGGAGGTGCTAGAGCTGGCGGAGAACATCAAGTCCGGCATCGAGGATTACTCCTTCTACGGCGGCAACGTGCTGCCCAAGCGGAGGATCTCCATCTCCGCCGGGGTGGCCCTGTTCCCGACCCACGCCAGCACCAAGGAGGAACTTATCCGCCTGGCCGATCACGCCCTGTACCGGGCCAAGAACCTGAACCGCGACAAGGTCGAAGTCTACTTTTCGGTGCTCGACGAGCTGGGACGCATGGTCAGCGAGTCCGAACGGGGCGACCTGACGTCGCTGAAGAACCTGGTCCGGATCATAAACGCCAAGGACCGCTATACCTTTGGTCACTCGGAGCGGACCGTGATCTACGCCGTCGCCGTGGCCAAGCGATTGGGCTGGCGGCACGAGGAGATAGACGTCCTGAAGTACGGGGCCTTTCTCCACGACATCGGCAAGATCGAGATCGACCCGAGCATACTGAACAAGACCTCCAGCCTGACCGAGACCGAATACACCATCATCAAACAGCACCCCGTCTGGGGGTCCGAGATGGTCCTACCCATCCAGTCGTTAAACCCCGGCTACTGCATCATCCGCGGACACCACGAGAACTACGACGGCACCGGTTATCCCGACGGGATAAAGGGGACGGAGATACCCGAGGGGGCGCGGATACTCAGGATAGTCGACAGCTTCGACGCCATGACCAGCCACCGCACCTACCGGGACGCCCTTTCCCGGGAAGCTGCCCTGGAAGAACTCACCCGGGGCATCGGCACCTCGTACGACCCGGAACTGGTCCCCATATTCATCCAGCTGGCGGAAAAAAACCGGTGGGGCAGGAATTAAGCGGGTTTGCACCCTGGAGGCTAAGACGGACCGGCGCTCCGGCGGGAAAACCAGGCAGCCGCCTTGATCATCCCCCGGTCCAGGCCGTGGATGAACCATACCCCCAGGGGTGAGAGCAGGACCGCCTGCCACAGGGCCCCCTCCACCACCCAGGCGGCAAAGGCGGGTTGGTTGTAGGCGTATAAGCAGTACAGGAGCGCCGCCAGCCCGACGGCGGCTATCAGCCCCAGGTTTCTCAGGCGGCGGCGGTGGGCAGGGGAGTCGATGGGCTTCTCCGGGCAGTCCCGCGGCGCCCATGCCAGGATGGAGACAAAAAGCGGCAGCAGCAGCAGGGCGGATACCGCGAAACTCAGGTGCGGCCAGATGAAAGGGGAGATGTAGCCCAGGACGCCGAAGACCAGCATCCCGCTCACCGTGCAGCGGTACTCGTCGGAACAGTGCGGCCCGCCGGTTATCTGCTTCAGCAGCGCCTGGGTCACCGCTATCACCAGGGTCCCCAGCAGCTGACCGACCAAAATCCCGACCAGGATTATCCCCAGAAAAGACAGCACCATGCTCTTTGCCACCGCCAGGCCGAACACCAGGACCGAAACGCCTTCCTCATCCATGCCCTGGCTCTTTCCCAGCTTCTCGCCCAGATACTCTTCCAGCTTCATAGCCACCCTCCATCAAGCCCGAACAGATTCTACCCTTATTATACAGATACTGACAGAAAAATGCATAAGAAAGCGAAAATTCAATTCTCGCTGAAGCCTCTTCCTTTAATCACCAAAAGATTATAAAATGGGGAATGACAACCCAAAAACCGTAGAACCGGGAGCAGAAAAAACGGAGGCGAGACTGTTGGCGAAGGTTATAGTAGCGGAAAAGATAGCGGAATCGGGAGTGGAGGTGCTCCGGCAGGAGCACGAGGTCGACCCGCGTTTCGGCATCAAGCAGGCCGAGCTGTTGGAGATCGTCGAGGACTGCGACGCCCTGATCGTACGCAGCGTCATCAAGGTAAACGAGGAACTGCTGTCCCGGGCCAAAAACCTTAAAGTAGTGGGCCGGGCCGGCAACGGCATAGACAACATCCAGGTGCCCGCCTGCACCCGGCGCGGCATCCTGGTGGTCAACACCCCCGAGAGCAACACCATCTCCGCCGCGGAGCACACCATCGCCCTGCTGCTGTCGTCCATCCGCAGCATCCCCCGCTCCACCGCCCAGTTAAAGAGCGGCGGGTGGGACCGTACCCCCTTCAAGGGGGTCGAGCTTTACGGCAAGACCATCGGGATAGTCGGCCTGGGCCGCATCGGGTCCATGGTGGCCACCCGCCTGGCGGCGTTCGGGACCAAGGTCATAGCCTACGACCCCTACATCAGCGACGAGAGGTTCCGCCGTTTCGGGGTAGAAAAGATAGAGGACCTGAATCAACTGGTGCAGCGGGCCGACGTCATCACCGTCCACACCCCGCGCACCGAAGAGACCATGGGGATGATCGGGGAAGAGCAGTTCGGGCTGGCCAAAAAAGGGGTCATCGTCGTCAACTGCGCCCGGGGAGGGATAATAAACGAGGCCGCGCTGCTCAAGGCCATGCGGGAAGGGACCGTGGCCTACGCCGGGCTGGACGTTTTCGAGCGGGAGCCATCCCCCGGCAACCCCCTCTTCGAGCTGGAGAAGATAGCGGTTTCGCCCCACTGCGGAGCGGACACCGACGAGGCCCAGGACCGGGTCGGCTTCACCATCGCCGCCCAGGTAAACAGCGCCCTTCGGGGAGAGATAGTGCCGAACGCGGTCAACCTGCCCACCCTGCGGGAAGACCAGCTGGGGGCGCTCACCCCCTACCTCGACCTAGCGGAGAAGATGGGCAAGGTCTACTTTCAGCTCACCCGGGAACCCGTCGACCGCCTGGAGTTTACCTACAGCGGGCGGGTCGCCGCGCTGGACACCGAGATGATAACCGTCTCCTTCCTCAAGGGGCTGCTGGAGCCGGTGCTGGGAGAGCAGGTCAACTACGTAAACGCCCCCATCCAGGCGGAGAACCGGGGGATCAAGCAGGTCGTCTCCCGGGAGGAGCCGAACGGACTCCGCGAATCCGAGTTCAATACCCTGATCGAGGTCAAGATATTCAGCTCCAAGGGCGGCTTCGAGATAGCCGGCACCATTTCCACCCGCAGCGAACCCCGGCTGGTGGTCCTGAAAGGCTACGAGACCGACACCAACCCCACCGGGACCATCATCTACGTCGAAAACCTCGACCAGCCGGGGGTGGTCGGCTCTCTGACCACCGTCCTGGGGCAGGCGCGGATAAACATCGCGATGATGGAGGTCACCCGGCGCGAAAGGGGCGAGACCGCCCTGATGGCGATCAGCGTCGAGGCCGATAGCGAGATAGACAAGGAGGTCGTCAGCCGGCTGAAGGCCGTCGAAGGGGTCCTGGACGTGAAGGTAGTAAGCTTCTAATAAGGAATTCGGTGAACCGCTTTCGCTGCAGCAATGAAAGCAGTATTTTCTTTTCCATGTCTTATTGATTACCCCCCTTTGATAGTAAAACCCTCTTGAGCCGTTTTAGGCCCAAGAGGGTTTAATACTGTGCCTGATTAGATCGAATTCACGATAACCGTCGCCGCTTCAGCCCGGGTTGCAAGACCCTGGGGTCTGAAAGAGCCGTCGGGGTATCCCTTGATGCTGCCGTTTTTCACCGCTTCAGCCGCGGAATCCCTGGCCCAGGGTGAGATCTGATCGTAGTCCGTGAATGTAGTGATGTCAGCTTTTTCTTGAAGTTCAGCCGCTTTCGCCACCATCACCGCCATCTGCTCGCGGGTGATCGGGTCATTCGGTTTAAAGGTGTTGTCCTCGTAACCGCTCACCACCCCGGCCGCGGCCGCCGCGGCGATGCTATCCCTGGACCAGTGGTTCGCGGTGTCGGCAAACACCCGGCCGCTTCCGGCTTCCAGGTTAAAGGCCTTCACCAGCACAGTGGCGAACTCGGCGCGGGTGATGGCGCTGTCAGGCCTGAAGGTCCAGTCGGGGTAGCCGCTGATGGCTCCCCGGGCAACCAGCCCTTCGATACCTTCCTTCGCCCAGTGGGTGTCTATATCCTTGAGTCCCGCTGCCGGTTCTTTCTCCTTTTCCTTTTCCTTCACCATTACGGCGTACTTGGTGAAGTGGTCCACCGTCACCGTGATGGTGCCGCCGGATACGGTACCGCCGACAGCGAGCCACTGCCCTTTTACGTCATCGTAGTAATACACCGCCGGGGTTTCTCCAGGGGCCAGTTCGGACGGGTCGAAGGTAAAGGTCAGGGTCACCGGCTTATTGAAGCTGTAACTGGCCGAGCCGCCCACGCTGAACTCGTAGACCGTTCCCAGCACCATGAAGCCGGAGGGAGATGTCGGGGGCGAGTCTATCCTGGTGACCTCCACCTTCGTTTCTTCGCTTCCCTTGATCGCTCCCGCCGGGATGGTCACCGAGGCCTCGCTGCCCAGGCTGACCTTGCCGCCGGCGCTGGGTTTGACCATGGCGGACCCGGTGGTGCTGTTGACCGGCGGCGGGGTCGTGCTGATGTTTCCGCCGCCACCGCCACCGCCACCGCCGCCGCCGCTATTGCCGGGAGATGGGGTGTAGGCCACGAACTCGGTAAAGTGCTTGGTCCAGATAGCCAGATCCGAACCCGCGTCGATTTTGGCATCACCCTCAGCCGGGATCTGGCTGTCCGCGGTCGCCTGATCGTCAGCCGTCAGTGTGAGGGTAATGGGAGTGAAAACCCCGTTCCTGGTATATCCCGCCGATTTTCCCGCCTGGCCGGGGATCAGCAGCCGCACCGCCTTGGAGAAGATAATGGGCTCGTTGCCGAATCCCACTTCGATCACCGCGTTGACGGTCTGCGCCCCGGTAATGGTGGCACTGGGCTGGGCCTTCACCGTCGGCAGGGTAATCGTTCCGTCCCAGCCTGCCGGTCCGGTGGCCGACGTTCCGGCTGGGATAACCACCTGAACCGTGCCCAGGGCAGTGTCGGTATTGACCTCTACTAACGGGAGCGAACTTCCCGGGCCGACTTCGATTTTGGCGTCGGTGACTCCCGCCGGGACGGTGACGGTCACCGGGGCGGTCACGGTTATAGTACCTCCCGGGGTGGCGGTCACCGGCTCGGACACGGTGACCCCGCAACTTGCAGTCCGGTTTCCGTCCGCTGTGGTTACCGTGATCGTCGCCGTGCCGGCGTCCATCCCGGTCACCGTACCGGCGTTATCCACGCTGGCGACCCCGGGGGCGCTGGACGACCAGCTTACCGCCTGGTTGGTCGCGTTGGCCGGGGCCACGGTTGCTGACAGCGTTTCGCTGTCGCCCGTGATGATACAGGTGCTGCTCTTGTTCAGGCTTACCCCGGTTACCGCTACCTGGGCGGGCGGCGTCTCTATGGTGTACGTGAAGGCGGCAATGCCGCTGTCCGTCATGCCGGCCTTCACCGCGAAGGCCTTCACCGTTATTGTTGCCCCGGGCGCCCCGCTGATGGTCACGGAGGTCCCGCTGGGACTGCCGGTGTTAGGGTCGCTTCCGTCGGTTGTATAGTGAATGGTCGCTCCCTCGGTCGCTGTCGCCAGGGTTACGGCAGAGCCGTCCGCTAACTCGGCTCCGCTGGCCGGTGCCGCCGTGGGCGCCGCCACCTGGATTGGCGATGCGCCGACCACCTGGGTTACCGTAAAGGACACATCGGTCATGCTGTCCGCCGTGATCGTCACCGTCGCCGTGTAGGTCCCCGCTGCTAAACCATCTTTAGCCTTTACTGTAAAGGTGGTGGATGGCGCCGCCCCATTCAGGACAGCCGCGACCGGTTGAGTCGCCTCGAAGCTGCCCGCGTCGGCTCCGCTCAAGCTTACGGACAGATTAGCCAGGTCTCCCGTACCCGTCCGGGTGACGGTGACGGTCTTTGTTTCCTGCGCGCCGGGGGCGTATCCCGCGGTCAGCGGCGCCATCGTCTGATTGGCGATGGGCGCGATGGTGTAGGTCAGCACGGAGTCATCCTTGACCCAGACGGTGCTGGTCCCGTTGGTGTAGGTCAGGTAGCCCGCTTTAGTTGTGGGAGTCGTGATTTGGTCGGCTGTCTTCTCCCAAGCATCCAGGGTGAGATAAAACGCCGCTCCTGTGATCGCGCCCTCCACAGTGATTGTGCCCCCGCTGGCTGCTCTTACTCCACAATTGTTTATGCCAGCCTCTACTGTCGCGTTGCCTACAGTGACGGTTGCGCCGTTGGCAGCATCTGCGCCGCTGCCGCCTGGACCGCCCTTCGAAGTGCCGGCAACGGTGATGGAGCTTTCCGAACCATTAGCAGACACGCCGATGGAGTCGCCGGTCGCATCACCATCCACAGTAATCTCCCCGCCGTTTATGGCCCTGGCCCCGGTATCGCCAGTAGCGGTGGTCACACGAACAGAGCCGCTGTCTGCCTTTACGCCATCGTCTGTGCCGCTGACATTGAGCTCCCCGGAATCACCAAACAGCTGGAGGCTGCCGTTGTTTTTCACTTCAAGGCCAATACCTGAATAGTTTACGACATCAAGGGTATAACCCGCCAGGTTGAGAATAACGGTTTTGCCGTCTATGACAATGCCTTCGTTGTGGGTGATCTCATCAACAAGCAGCGTGATGGTCTGGCCGTCCGCCACAACAGCAAGGGCATCCGCAAGGGACGTAAATTTTTGTACCGGATCTCCGGATATTTCGCAGACGTAACTCCCCGCATCTGTCTCTGGCGGGGTGCTTACATCAAGCTTTTTAACCGCGCTGAAGTTGTTGTTGCCCGCTTCAGCTACCATATAGAGGTCGTAGTTCGTAGCGTGTTCCAATCCGTTGCTCAGTGTAATGGGCGCCTCGGTATCGGCGCCGATTACCTGCCCTGCCCAGGTTATTACCGGACTACCGTCAATGTTCGCATGGTCTTTGATCTGCTGCGCAGTCGGTTGGGTAGCGTTATCGGGCAGCAGGACATAGTATAATGCTCCGGCGAGATTAACTTTAGCCAGTACTTGTACCGCGTGGCTGCCGGTAGCTTGTGCTGTACCGGGTTTCGGATAGCCGTCGGCAAAGCTTTGGGCGGGTAAACTATGCAGAGCTACCACTCCGGTACTCTCCGTATCGGGTACAGCGACTCCGGCAGAACTATAAATCGAATTAGCCTTGGGGCTGATGGTAATGGTTTCAGCTCCGCTGGGAGGTCCATCGACCAAATTGATCCATATATCAAATTGGGTTTCCCCACCGGTTGGTAAAATACCTCCTGTGGTTTTATTGACCCAATTAATCGAAGCTCCACTTACCCCCCCGGCATTTTGAGCAAAGGTAAGGGTGAAGTCATCCTTATCAATGCCGATGGTGTGGGCGGCGTTTCCATACACGCCCTCGCTGAAGGTTACGGTTATGTAGCGATTTTGTGCATCCATAACCGCACCGGTGATCGTCGGTGATGTGGGCGGGGCGGCAGTATAGTCGTACTCAGGGCTTGCGTCAGACTGGGGGCTGTCGGTGTAGGTCGCACCGTCGCCGATGGCCGTCACCTTGAAGGTGTAGCTGCCGGTTTCCGAGATAACGCTGGTGAAGTCGTACTCCGTCCCCGACAAAACGCTGACCGGGTCGCCCTGCTCCGCGCTATCCTTGTAGAGCTGCACGCTGTAGCTCGCAGCGTTTGCGACTTCGTCCCACGTCGCCTTGCCGGGCGTCGTGCCGTCCCAGGCGAGGTTTTCTGGCGCAGCGAGCGACGTTACCGTGGCCGGGGGCGTCGTGACCTCCAGCTTGACTGCCTCGGTGCAGGGAAGATCACCCACACCGGTGTCCTGCGCCACCAGATAGAGGTCGTAAGCGGTCGCATCGGCATCCCCGGTGGCAAGAAAACTTGTCTCGGTGTTGTTGTTACAGCTTATCGTATTCTTGTCCAGCGCATTATTTCCGGTACTGTCCTTGCCCCCGATGATCTGGTCAATGGACGGCGCGTCAGCACCCTGCTCCACGAGAACATAATGCACCTTGCCGTAACCGGGAGACGTACCCTGAACCTCTACCAGCACCTCTATTTTCTTGCTGGCCGGGGCCTGCACCGCTCCCGTTTTCGGGTAATCCGCGACGAAGAAGTTGGCGGCGGGAGGCGTTGTTGCGTATACCGCGGCCGGTACAGACAGGTTTTCTGCGTCGTCGCGCAGCACCATATAGACGTCGTAATCCGTATCATGCTGCGGCGCGCTGATCTTCATGGAGCCGTTGGAGGTTTTAGGGCCGCCTTGGTTGGTTTTAGTGTTAAGGGCAGGGTTGCCGCTTGCGTCCAGCCCTGCCCTGACCTGCTCCTTGGTCGGCGGGTCAGCGCCATCCGGCAGCAGCACCAGGTAGTAATACACCGGCTCGTTATCCTGTGTCTCAAATACAACCCGAACCGCCCGCGAGCCGTCGGCCGGCGTAGCGCCCTCCCGCGGGGAGTCGTTATCAAACCCCGGCGGCGTAGTGTCGGGGTCCGCCAGTACCGTTCCCGGCCACAGCGTGAGCAGCATGGCTATCGTAAGTAAAAGGCATACAGCTTTGGATCTTCTTCTAAAAGCCATTTTGAGATTCGCTCCTTTCTAGATTTGCCGGTATTCCTTCTCAGCTCCCGATTCCACCCCCTATTCGTCTCGTCCGGTTGCTTTGGAAGCGGCCCGCACTTCGCGCGGCCTTCAGATATCCGGGAAGGGTTATTTGACGGCAGTCGGCCGGCCCGCCACAATGGAGGCCAGGATGTCCTTGACGGTGCCGTCCTTTTTGTCCACGCCGTAGCAGGTTAGAATCTTCCCGCTGCGGATGGCGATGTTGTAGCCGGCGTCGTCGATGTCCTTTGCGTTTTTGACGGCCGCGTCCTCGGTCTTGCATTCGATGACGGAGTAGATCACGTCCTGGCCGTCGGCCACGATCCGAACGGAAAAGCCGTCCTTTACTTCCTTCATAAAGACCAGGTTATGCCCGTCGGAAACGTTGTAGCCCGCTTCCTTGGCCGCTTTGCGGATCTCGGCCAGCGTCAGGCCGCCGTCTTTTTTGCCGGCTGTGTCCGCCGTATTTGCCGGTGCGCCGGGGGCTGCGCCAAGCTGCCGCCCGTCCGCCCCATCGTTCTGTCCCGCGCAGCCGGCCGGGCCGAAGCAGGCCAGGGTCAGCAGCAAAAGAACCGCGATGATTTTTCTCATGTCGGATTTCCTCCTCCTAGTCAAAATATTTTTGATCGTTGCGTCATCGCCGGGGTATTGTCTAATGGCCGCGCGTATATTGAGTGTCGTTGATTATCAACATGTCGTCGCTGGTCCGGCTGATTACATACTCGGCGTCCTCTGCCGGTATATCTTGGCTGTCATAGCTGTCCATGGTTAGATACCAGATCTTGTCAAAACGACAGGAGGCAGGGCCGGTGCCTTTTAACTGGTCTGAAAGAATCAGTTTATCTCCCGATACCTGATATTTACCTTTGAAGTCCGTAGCGGTACGCCCTCCCTTCCACATGGATGACACCACCTTATAAAAAGTCCCGTCCGCCTTGAATTCATACATGATTTCCACATTTACGCTTCCGTTGGAGGTGCTGTACCCCCAAAAACCTGCCAACCATTCAGGCGATACAGATGTTGACGCGGCATCAGGCGGCGTTACAGTGGAACCGCCGTCCGTTTCCGTCTGTGCTGGCGGCGCGTCCGCGGGCACGATCTGCGAGGCGGCGGAGCCGTCGCCCAGCTTTTCCAGCACACCCAGGGAGATATTCAGCGCCTGCTCACGGGTGGCGTTGGCGTAACCGGCCGCCTGCTCGGCGGTGGTGATGTTTCTGGGGCCGAAGGTGTTGTTTCCCATACCGGAGATGATGCCGTGGGATACCATGAAGTAGACGGAAGGCTTCGCCCAGTCCGAGATTTTCGCGTCGTCGGCAAATCTGGGAGGCATGGCGTAATCAAAGGCGAACTTGCCGTCGTTCTTCAGCGTCCAGCCCGGTACGAACACCTTTTTGAACACGCGGGTCAGCATGGCGGCGGCCTGCTCACGGTTCAGGACGACATCCGGGCCGAACTTATCCGCCGCGATGCCGGAGGTGATGTCTACATGATAGGCTTTTAATACTTCAGGGTCATTCGTATCCTTGAACGGATTCACTGCGGCAGGCATAGCCGTCTTTCCCGACAGCTTTTCATACAGCTTTACCGATACCGCCGCGAACTCCTTCCTGGTGATGGGCCTTGTCAGGTCGGCGCCCTTCAGGATATCGGGGATCAGGCCCAGCCCCGAGGCCTTGTCAAGCCCGGCGGTTGCCCAGGAGGACGCGTTTGCATAGTCCTTCGGAGCTTCCTGAAGGACCGCGGCATTCCGGGTTCCTCCCTCCCAGTTTCCCCAGGCGCCTTCCGAACCGTAGCGCCATTTCCCGGTAAAGCTTTTACCGTCCGGAGACATAACGAATTCCACTTCCTCCGCGTCGCCAGGTGGAGCGTAGGAAGGCGCTTCCGACCATGTTCCGGTTAAGGTGCTGCCCGAAACTGTCCCCTCTATTTTCCCGTCGTCATGCGTATATGTTCCCGAGACCTTGGCTCCGGTTTGCGTAAGTATCATATCGCCCCAATTCGTTTCCCATTCTCCGGTCCAGGAGTACGCTCCCAGGCTCCCCTCCGCCAGCGCGGTGCAGGGTACCGCGCTGATGAGAACCGCCAGGGCCAATAAGGCTGTTAATAGTTTGCGCGTCATGGATATTACCTCCTTTTAGCTTGGATTTCCGTCATATATGGCTGTTTGGCGCATCACTGCCAAATAACGCGAGTGGCCAGGAAAGCTGCTTTAAGAAAATCGCGGCTTCAGGACGACCACCTCCTTTTTTAAAACACCGATCATCTATTCCTGAAAAAGCTCCGCGATCGCGGCTTTCAGCGCACGGCAGTCGTCTAAGATGGGATGGCTTTGCTTTTCCTGCAGGTACCCGGTTTTCGCCATGATTTCAAGCAGGTATTCCGCCTCGACCGCATAAAGCAAAGCCTGTCGGCTGTCCCCGGCAGATTTTCTGCCGGTCGTTTGCGCAAGCCTCAGGTATATCCCCATGCCCATCGCGCAGGTAAGAAATCGCTCGTAGAGCGGGAAAGGCTTCTTCTCCTCTTCCAGATACTTTATAAGCTCCATGGCGCGGATAGAAAAGTCGAAGCTGCTCTCAAGAACCGGTTTCATCTCTAGACCTCCATAAGCATCGAACTCTTACGTCTCTATTGTAAAAGCGACTGCAAAATCATAAAAATTACATCGATGTGAGGCATTTGAGGATTTCTTTTTGGGTAGCGCGGCTCGATGTGAGATTTTTAGTATTTTTTTATATTTTTTTTAGATCACCTCAAAAGGGAATTATCACATCGCTGTTAAATAATCCAGATTTATGCTATTATGTGTCTGGCGACGAGGAGGTATATGTATGAATGCGCAGGCCTTTCAAACTGAAAAAATGATTCCGATCAACCTTCCCGAAATATGCGCCCCGCGCCTGGAACTGCTCAGGCGTTTCGACAAGGTCGCTGAAAAGCGGTGTATTTATGTAAGCGCGCCGGGAGGCTGCGGAAAAACGGTGTCCACCCTTTTGTGGATACAAAAATCCGGCTACACTCCAATCTGGCTCGGGCTGGATACATACGACAACACGCCCTCCGCGTTTTACCGGTTTTTCTGCGCCGCGCTCTTTTCCGCCATGCCGCAAAAAGAAAGCCTGTCCAGTATTATCAAAGAACCTGCTTTTAATGATTCGCCGGTGGAATACACCATCGACATATTGTCCCGATTTTCCTTTGACGGCAGAAAATACGCGCTTGTTTTAGACGACTTCTATTTCATCACTAATGAAGAAATACTCAAGTCCCTGATCCATATTGTTAAGCGCCTGCCTTTATCGGTCACTGTGGTCATTTTAAGCCGCAGCGAACTACCGGGTTTTTTTAAGCCCCTGGATGAGGACGGCAAGATAGCTTTTTTAGGCGCTTCCGAGCTTGCTTTTAGAAGCGATGAAATACGCCGGTTTTTTTCCAGCTACGGCCGGTTTATTACGGAAGAAGAAGCGGAGCGAGCCTTCTCGCTCACCGACGGCTGGGTTATTGCGGTCAGCGCTCTGGCGCTCAGCGGCCATATAACTGCCAGTCACAAATTGGAGGGCGGCTTTCTTGACGAATACATAAAAACAGAAATATGGGATAAATTTGATGAGGATTTGCGTCTCTTCCTGATAAAAACCTCCATCGTGGACGAATTCTCCTTAGAGCTTTGCGAGCGGCTGACCCAAAGCCCTGACGCCGGGCGGATTCTTAACATGCTGTGCGGCGGGAACATGTTTATCTGCAAGCAGAAGGATCGATACCGTTATCATCATGTGTTTTTGGATTTTTTGCGGAGGGAGGCCCAAAATGAAATCGCCATCGGCTACGATACCCTGTATCAACAGGCGGCGGATTATTATTTTAATGAAGGGAAATATTTTGACGCGCTGCGTTATTACGTGAAGACCGATGACAGAAAGGGAACCGCCACGGCTCTGTATCACTTCTGGAACAGCACGGGGAAGTCGAGCGCCGAGCTTTCGAGAATCGCTTTTATCAGCGAGCTTCCCGCCGCCTTTTTGGAGCAAAACCCGTATTTATACGTTGGCTGCGCCTGGTACGCCTTGTTCTACAGCAACGTTAAAAACTTCTTTGCTAATATGGATAAACTCTATGAACGGATTCAGGACATCGCGGACGAAGATCCGATGTTTCTGGAAAGCGTGCTCTTCCTCTTCACCATCGATCACCGCTATACATTCACGCAGCAGAGGGCCCTGTTGCCGGGAGGCGGCGCCTTGTCGCTCGATGCGCGCAATGTGCCGAAATCCCATTGCCAGCACTTTCCTACTTATCACAGGACGCATCGGGATTATTCCCATTACGCTTTGAACACCGAAGAGCAGTTCGCGGAATTTCACCTTGCCTTTTCAGCAATGCTCGGCAGTTATTATCCGATTATCGAATCAGGGGTACGGGCGGGGCTTCTCTACGAAAAGAACCGGATAAAAGAGGCGTTTGCTCTTGTAACGTCGAATCCGGCGACCGACTCGGACGAACTTATATTTTTATCCCGGCTGCATATCGCGTCGTGCCTCTTCGCTATGGGCAAAGAAGAAGATTCCGCGCGGTGCCGGGAGGAAATAAAAGATTTTTTGGAAAAGAAGAATCTGTTATACCTGCTTCCGATTTTTTCAGCGTATGAAACCAAAATCAAGCTGCTGGACGGGAATAAAGCGGCGGCGGAGGCATGGCTCGACAACTACTTTGTAAACGATAGGCAGGACATGGAGCTGCACAAAATCTTCCTTTATTTTGCAACGGTAAGGGCTTACATTGTTTTGGGAGAGTATAAAAAAGCCGGGCTGTTGTGTGAAAGGATAAGAACACTGTCCCATGATTTCGGCCGGCTGCTCGACGGAATCGAAGCTACGGTGCTCCTGATCGTCCTTAAATGGATAATGGGCAAAAAGCAGGAAGCCGTGGCGCTGCTTCAAACAACGCTGGCTGAAGCCGAGCCGTATTATTTTGTCAGGGTGTTTGCCGACGAGGGGAAAGCCATTCTTCCCGTTATTAACCGGCTCAGGAAAAAAATAAGCGTCGAAGGTGATTCAACGCCCGATTATAAATACGTGCATGAAATCTATCAGGCGGCCTATGACCAAGCAAAAAGGCACAAAGGGATAGCATGTACCCCTAATAAGCCGATAAAGCTTTCCAAACAGCAAAAATACATCCTGGAACTTTTAGCGAGGGGCTATAACAACGCGGAAATCGTGGAAATGACCGGCCTGTCCATCAATACGATCCGGTCTCATACCAAGGTTACCTATCAAAAGCTGGAGGTCAACGCCGCGCTGGACGCGGTGCTTCGCGCCAGGGAATTGGAACTGATCGAGTGATGCCAGGGCGTTCTGCTTAATGCTTCAGTTGACTGACCAGCTCTTTCCGGTCCACTACTAGAGGCGGCTCTTCCATCCATGTGTTTTTAATCGCGATATTTAAACCATCATCCAAATAGTTAGCTATCTCTGTCATCGACAGGGTCAAGGCTGAACTGATGTCGCGCCGGAAGCAGGTGGAGAGGATAGCGCCCTTGGAGCTCAGCCCAGCCATCGCGACAAAGAGGGTATGGTTCATTATCAGTCTTTCCGAAAACGGGGAGACCGTGGAATCGGTAACGAAGGTTTCCGAGGGCATCGGGCTGGAAATATTCTCTTTAGCCAGGAATGAGCTGTAACGTTCGATGAACCGTTTCGACATCTCCACCCCTCGGTCCAGGTAATCGCGCAGCTGCTTGGTGCTGGTCACCTGACGAAAACCTATCAGAAGATACCTCCCTAGATTATTCATGCGTACTCCGTAGTTAAGACCTGAAATTTCCGCTGCCGACAGCGGCCGGCGCTCGCCCAGGAATCCCGCCATAAAGTTCTGCTTTTTTACCGTGTCACCGGTTTTTTGTACTGTTATGTAGGGCGACCGGACATAAAGGCCTTTCGCTAACAGCAGGTTGGTGACCTTTTGAGATACGACAGCGGTGGAACCGCAGCAGCGGGCATAAAACTCCTGCACGTCCGAACGCGCGGAGGTAGTCAAGGCCAGGCCGTTGACCGGCATGGCGATCCGGGCCTTGTTCAGGATGTAGTACAGGTAAAACGAGTCCGAGTAAAGCCGGGGGGCATGGATATTTACGTCTTCGTCTGTAAAGCCTTTCGGAACCGGTATGCTGTCTCTCTCGAATGTATCCTTTACCCAGGCTGTCCTCTTGTCTGCAAGGTCTAAATCATACTCTAGCAGCGAACGGACATCCCCGCTTTCCACCTGGCTGAGAAAATGCTTGTATACGCAGTTGACCATGCTGTAATCCATGTAAGTAGTCCATAAGGCAGCGATTTCCGTAGAGGTCAGCCGTGTGTCATGCGCCACGGGCATCTCCGCGCCGGCAGCTTTTTGAAGTCTTTCCTGCATACTGTCGAACATGCTGACTGCTTCCTTTCTTAATCCTTTTTTCTCCTTATCTTTTCCTGGTACTTACAAGATATTCGAATGAAAAACCGATCACCGCTCCGACCATGCCACCGGCAATACCGGTAAAAACCGGTCCGATAAAAGAACTGTAAATCACCCCCAGCGTCCCACCCATGGCCAACCCCAGGAATATCCCGCTCAGTCTGGGCGCGGTTTCATCCGAGCCCTGTCTAATGGCTAACGCCTTGTTGTACGCCTGCCACAGGGAAAAGGTATACACACAGGGGTAGAATAACAGCCACTGGAAGTTGGCGACCTGGTAGACCTCGGCTATCCTTCCACGGAAGGAATAAAGAATGGCAAGGTTCAGGTTGGCGTTGACGTTGATGACGATTTCCAGCGCGACCAGAACCAACCCGATTAAGTAGTCCCGGTTATATAACTGCCCGAAACCCGGGATGGCCAGTGACCATAAAAGGGCCACCCAAGGTGATTGACATTTTTTAATTTTCCCCAACCACCTAAACACTTAAGATTTCTCTTAGTATTGTATTGTTGGGTATTTCCTAAACAACGGCCAGATAATCCGAATCCCCAAATTACCTAGATAACAAAACCTGGAAGGAGTTTTCGCATAAGTAGAGAAGAAAAATAGAATACCGAATAAACCCATCCGATGGGAGCGATATACGTGACCAACAAGATCGAGGACATGCTGCACATTCTCGAAGCGATGGTCGAAAACCCCTACATGGGCATCATCTTTGTAAACACCGAGGGCCGGCTTCTGCTGATAAACCAGACCTACTGCGATATTCTGGAGAAGAAAAAGGAGGAGGTGGTCGGCCGGCACATCCTGGACGTCACCCCAAACTCGGGAATCATGGAGGTCATCAGGACCGGCCGGACCGATATCGCCGACCTCTGGTCCATCAAGGGCCACGATATGGTGGTGACCCGGATGCCCATCTACGAAAACGGGGTGATGATCGGGGCCATGGCTAAGAGCCTGTTCCTGGACGTGTCCGCGGCCAAGGTCCTGGTGAAGAAGCTGGAGCTGGTGGAGCAGCAGCTGGCTGGCTACCGGGAGGAAATCAAGAGCCTCCACCAGGCCAAGTACAGCTGCAGCGACCTGGTGGGGAGTTCGGACCGCATGGCCAAGGTCAAGCTGATGGCCCGCCAGGCCTGCAAGTCCATCTCCAACGTCCTGATCAGCGGCGACACCGGGACCGGCAAGGAGCTGCTGGCCAACGCGATCCACAACGCCAGCTGCCGGGCGCGCCAGCCCTTCGTCCGGGTCAACTGCGGGGCGCTGCCCCATAATCTGTTAGAGTCCGAACTCTTCGGCTACGAGGAGGGGGCCTTCACCGGGGCGAAAAAGGGGGGCAAGCCGGGGAGGTTCGAGCTGGCCCACCACGGGACGGTTTTCCTCAACGAGATAGGCGAGATGCCGCTGGAGATGCAGACCAGGCTGCTGACCTTCCTGCAGGAGAAGGAGTTCGAAAGGGTGGGCGGCACCAAGACCATCAAGGTCGATGTGCGGATCATCGCCGCCACCAACCGGGACCTGGAGCAGGCCGTACTCGAAGGCAGGTTCCGGGAGGACCTGTACTACCGGCTGAACGTTCTCAGCATCTATATCCCGCCCCTCCGCAAACGCCTCGAAGACATCCCGGAGCTGGTATCCCGCTTCATCAGCCAGCTCAACGCGAGGTTGGGGACCGCCATCAAGGGCGTCTCGTCCTCCTCGATGGACCTGCTCCAGAGCTACGACTGGCCGGGCAACGTCCGGGAACTGGAGAACCTGCTCGAACGCGCGATCCACGTGGCGGACATGAACGAGGAGACGCTCCTCGAACTGTCCCACTTCTCCAGCCTGGCGCGCAAGCTCAACCGCAGCGGAGGGCCGCAGCCGGCGAAGGCCAGGTCCCTCTACGACACAGTCTGCACCGCGGAGAAGGCGGCCATCGAGGAGAGCCTGCTCAGGAACAACGGCGACAAAGCCGAGGCCGCGAAAGAACTCGGCATCCACATCACCGTGCTCTATCGGAAGATAAAAAAATACGGGATAAACCAGACTGCTGAATCAGCCTGACCGGTTCCACCCGATATTTCGCAAAATGGAGAAAGCATTTAGCGATTTAGCTAAACGCTTTTTTTGCCTTTTTCGGACAGGGGTGGGCGATGCCCGGGCCTTGATTGTCCCGATCAGGAACAACCGGCTCTTTTCCGAGACAGACAGTCATCACCGGCGGCGAAAAAGGGAAACCACCGCCGGCCTTGAAAACTGGCCCTCCCGGGCGGGTATGCGCGCCGCCGAAACTGACCGGCGGCGTGGCACAGTAATTGCTATTGATTTTATAGAATATTCAATTTACCAAGGGGGGATTGAGATGGACTTCAGGTATTCAGAGGAACAGGAAATGATGCGCCGGATGGCGAGGGACTTCGCGGACAAGGAGATCGCGCCCTTTGCCATGGAGTGGGACAAAAAGGACGAGTACCCGGCCGAGACGATTAAAAAGATGTTTGAGGTGGGGCTGCTGACAGTGGGTATCCCGTCCGAATACGGCGGGCCGGGTGTCGACCACGTCGCCCAGGCCCTGGTCACCGAGGAACTGTCCCGGGGAGACGCGGGGGTCTGCGTGATCATGGCGGCCAGCACCCTGCTGGGACCCGACCCGGTGTACCTGGCCGCCACCGACGAGCAGAAGAAGTGGTGGTACGACCAGCAGAACGAGGGGGTGCTCTCCGCCTTCTGCCTGACCGAGCCGGGCGCCGGCTCAGACGCCGCGGGCATATCCACCAGGTATGTGAAAGACGGGGACTGCTATATCCTGAACGGCACCAAGCAGTTTATCAGCAACGGCGGGGTGGCCGGCCTCTACACCGTGTTCGCCACCGCGGACAAGAAGCTGGGACCCAAGGGGATAAGCTGCTTCATGGTGGACCGCAACACCCCAGGCGTCTCCATCGGGCCCAAGGAGGACAAGCTGGGGATACGCAGCTCCAACACCACCTCGGTGATATTCGAGGACGTCAGGGTGCCGGCCTGGAACCTCCTGGGTCAGGAGGGCCAGGGATTCAAGATCTGCATGCAGACCCTGGACATCTCCCGGGCGATAGTCGCCGCGATGGCCACCGGCGTCGCCCAGGCCGCCTTCGAGGCCGCGGTCAAGTACGCCGCCGAGCGGGTCCAGTTCGGCAAGCCGATCGCCACCTTCCAGATGGTGCAGGCCATGCTGGCGGACATGGCGATGTACATCGAGGCCAGCCGCCTGCTCTACCTGTCCGCCTCCAGCAAGCAGGACATGGGGCTGCCGTACACCGCCGCCGCCTCCCTGGCCAAGTGCTTCGCGGGGGACACCGCGATGAAGGTCGCCACCGACGCGGTCCAGGTATTCGGCGGTTACGGGTACACCAAGGAGTACCCGGTCGAGAAGTACTTCCGCGACGCCAAGA
Source organism: Bacillota bacterium (assembly GCA_013178275.1). Lineage (GTDB taxonomy): Bacteria > Bacillota > Ch66 > Ch66 > Ch109 > Ch109. Next base: position 23,990 of record JABLWZ010000039.1, read on the forward strand.
TAATGCAGATATTCGAGGGGACCGCCCAGGTCCAGCGGATAATCATCGCCGGCGACGTCATGAGATCCATGACTTAGAAAATAAAATACTTACGATAAAAGAAAAACCTCAGCGGCGTGTCTAGTACTACCGCCCAGCCGCTGAACATTAAGACCACGCGACAATCTTTCCCACTTCATGGTGGAACTAAGCGACCGCGGAGTACAGAATCGGGGCGAGCGGACAGGATGGGCGCGAGCTTTCAATCAGAAAAGCGATTGAATACATGAAATCGTTTTGCGGGCTCACATGGATGTGATGTTGAAAGATCCCCGATTCTGTACGGAGCAGCTTCTAGTTCCACCGAAGTACCTGATTTCGCGGGGGATTAATGCGAGGGTAAGAGCTGGTTGAAATGTAACATACGCCGCCTCATTTTAGAGTAGTTCTTTAATTTGTCTAAACTCTGGAAAATAAAAGAGAGGTGGGAGCAAATGGGATTTGAAAAGATCAGCCGGGCCCCGGTCGACAAGGTGACGACCCTAAAAGAGGCCGTGAACACCTATGTATCCGACGGAGCGTATGTCTGCTTCGGCGGGATCGGGGACCGCACCCCCAGCGCGGCCGTCCACGAGGTGGCCCGGCAGAGGAAGCAGAACCTCCGCCTGGTGACCGACACCGCGGTGACCTTCGCCCACGACTCCATCCTGCTCGGCCTGGGACTGGTGGACCGGTTCGAGGTCGCCTACAACTGGGGGGGCATCTGGGGCCAGGACTCGGTCTACCGGCGGGCGGTAGAGAAGGGGATTCCAAAGCCGGTGGAGATCGTCGAGTACTCCAACTTTACCACCGGGCTGCGGTACCTCGCGGCCTCCATGGGCCTGTCCTTCATGCCCACCAAGTCGCTGCTGGGATCGGACATCCCTAAGTACAACCAGGACATCAAGATAATCGACGACCCCTTCACCGGGGAGCCCCTGGCCCTGGTCCCGGCTGCCAGCCCCGACGTGGCCTTTATCCACGTCCAGCGCTGCGACGCCATGGGCAACGCCCAGATACTTGGCCACCTCGGCAACGACGACTGCCTGGCCCGGGCGGCCAAGCGGGTGGTTATAACCACCGAGGAGATCATACCCACCGACGAGGTCCGGAGGTATTCCAACCTCACCGCCATCCCCTACTACTGCGTCGACGCGGTGGTTAAGGTCCCGTTCGGGTCCCACGGCCGCGGCTGCGCCTTCTGCTACCCCATGGACGTCCCCTACGGGCTGCAGCTGCAGGGCGTCTGGGCCACCGAGGACGGGTTCAACCGCTGGGCCGACGAGTGGATCTATGGGGTGGAGGACTGGGACGGCTACTGCCGCAAGCTCGGCTGGGAGCGCCTGAGCCGTCTGGCCCGGGCCGAACAGCGGTATCAGCGATTCGGGGAGGTGAGGTAGGACATGACCGTTCAATACGCCGAGAAGTATACCCTCCTGGAACTCATGGCCGCTACCATCGCGCGTGAATTCAAGGACGGGGAGACCGCCTTTATCGGGGTCGGACCGCCGCTGATCGCGGCCATGGTGGCCAAGCTGACCCACGCCCCCAACCTCACCATCGCGGTGGAGGGCGGCTGCATCGGCCCCTCCCCCCGGCGGCTTTTGACCTGCATCGCCGATGCCACCATCGCCGAGCGCGCTTACTGCAGCACCTCGATGTGGCGCGCCTTCGGCGACCAGCAGCGTGGATTCTTCGACGTCGGGCTGATCGGGGCGGCCCAGGTCGACAAGTACGGCAACCTGAACACCACCGCCCTGGGCGACTACCGGAAACCCGACGTCCGGGTGGCGGGCAGCGGCGGCGGCAACGACATCGGCTCCTCGGTCGGCCGGCTGCTGATCATGATGATCCAGGAGAAACGCCGCTTCATCGAGCGGTGCGACTACATCACCACCCCCGGCAACCTGGAGGGCGGCGACAGCCGGGCCCGGGCCGGGCTTCGCGGTGGCGGGGCCAGCGGCGTCATAACCACCATGGGTGTATTCCGTTTCGACGAGGCCACCAGGGAGATGTACCTGGAGAAGTGCCACCCCGGGGTCACCCCCGAAAAGGTCAGGGACAACATCAGCTGGGACCTGAAGTTCGCCCCCGAGGTAGGGGTCACCGAACTCCCCACCCAGGAGCAGGTGGACATCATGCGCGCCCTCGACCCCTACGGGCTGTATCTGGGTGGCGGCCGCCAGGGGATGGCCGACCCCGAGAAGGGGTTCGACTTCTACATGGAGGTCCTCGAAAAGAGCTACGACACCATGAGCGAACTCTTCCGCCGCAAGGGACTGTAAGCATTAAAAGTGCCGCCCCGCGCTGGGGCGGCACTCAGCCTTTCGGCAAATCGTCATGCCTAACGCCTTGAATGTCACCTCCATGTCACAAGAAGGCGTCGCTCACATCCATATTCGCTCCCCGCAATTTGGTAGCTTCGCTACGTCGCGGCGCACAGTTCAGCTAACGGATTAGTGCGCTCTCACCAGAATTATTAACGGCGTACTTTTCCTAATGCAGTTGGCGCTGCTGAAGGGCCTATCTTAAACGGCTGTTGTGGTGGTGCGGGACACGCCCCTGGGTATTTTAACGGTGGTTTAGGCTCCTGGCTCCGTACTTGTTTACTATACCCCGCCGGAAACTTCGTTGCACCAGCATTCAATCGGCCCCAAACCTGCAAAGTAATGTCAAGGGCAAAAAAGCAAACTGTTTGAATAGGTAAAAAGGAGTATTATATACTAAGCAGCCGCAGAATTGCGTCAGCCAAAAGAAATATTCAGGGTAGGTAACTTATGCGGCAGAATAAAGGGTGTCCAGGGATT
>JABLWZ010000004.1 GCA_013178275.1 Bacillota bacterium
AAGTCGTCCCAGATCAATCTTTCGGCGTCAGCGGGATCGCTGATGATCAGCGGCTGGGTGGGATGCCACTTGCTCCCCACTCCCCATCCGATCACCTTGCCCACGGCTTTTTGCTCCAGGAGTTCTTGGGCCAGCTTTCGCATCTCCTGGGTGATGGCGTCGTTAGTACTCATTTTGATCCCTCCAGCGTCTGGTCAGCTACGGTCCTCAGGTCCTCGATATCTTTATTCATCTATAACACCCCGTCCTGCGGTTTAGCTAAAATCCGATTTCATCCTCTGATTGGGCCCCAGCGCCTTTATCTCATTAACCATCTGCCAGGCGTTGTCCGCGAACTTCTGGCCCTCCGAGCCGGAAATCCAGCGGGCCTGGAAACGGCCCGGCTCGAATCCGAGATACTCCAGGAACCGCTTGAAGACCAGGTACCTCCGGCGGGTGAAGTAGTTGCCGGTCGAGTAGTGGCAGTCGCCGGGATGGCAGCCGGCTACCAGCACGCCGTCAGCTCCTCCCTGAAACGCTCTCAGTATGAAAGCCGGGTTGACCCGGCCGGAGCACGGCACCCGGATGATCCTCATGTTGGGGGGCTGCTTCAACCGGCTGATTCCCGCCAGGTCGGCCCCGGCGTAGCTGCACCAGTTGCAGCAGAAGGCCACGATCTTGGGTTCCCAGTTATCCTGAGCTTGTTCTATAGACATGCCGCATCCACCTCCGCCATTATCTGATCGTTGGTAAAGCCTTTCAGGTTCATGGCCCCGGACCGGCACTCGGCCGTGCAGGCGCCGCACCCCTGGCACAGCCCGCTGTTGACCTCGGCCACCACGCGGATATGATCCTGTCCGTGGACCCTCTCCGTGATCGTCCTGGTTCCGATGGCCCGGTAGGGACAGATACCGATGCACAGCTGGCAGCCGGAGCAGAGCGCGGTATTCACCTCAGCTATCATGGGGTTGGTGGTCAGGGAATCCCTGGAGAACAGCGACCCGACCTTGGACGCCGCGGCGCAGGCCTGGGCCACGGTGTCGGGAATGTCTTTCGGCCCCTGGCAGCACCCGGCCAGGAATATGCCCGCGGTATTGGTGTCCACCGGCTGCAGCTTGGGATGCGCCTCGGTGAAGAACCCGTCCTTGTCGTAAGAGAAACCCACCTTCTGGGCGATCTCCGGCGCGGTCCTGACCGGCACCATCGCCGTCGCCAGCACCACCAGGTCGGCTTCAATCTCCACCGGCTTGCCGATCAGGGTGTCTTCTCCCCTGACTATCAGTTTGTTGCCCAGCTGATAGATCTTGGACACCCGGCCCCGAATGTACATGGCCCCGTACTCGTCGGTGGTCCGGGTGTAGAACTCGTCGTACATCTTCCCCGGGGTACGCACGTCCATGTAGAAGACGTACACCTCGCCTTCGGGTATCTTTTCGCGGGCCTGGGTGGCGTGCTTGGCGGTGTACATGCAGCAGACCCGGGAACAGTACTTTTTGCCCTTTTGTTCATCCCGCGACCCGACACACTTTACGAATACGATAGTCTTGGGTATTTTCTGATCCGACGGCCGCTTGATCTTGCCGCCGGTGGGGCCGGAGGCGTTGACCAGCCGTTCGAACTGCATGCTGGTTATCACGTCCTTGTAATACCCAGCCCCGTACTCGCCATAGGCCGACCAGTCGAACAGCTCGAACCCGGTGGCCATGACGATCGCGCCGAACCTTTCGGTGACCAGTTCGTCCCGGTCCTCGAAGTTTACCGCCCCGGTGGGGCACATCTTTTCGCAGATCTTGCACTTCCCGGTCTTGAAGAACCGGCAGTTGGCGGCGTCTATCACCGGCTTGTTGGGCACGGCCTGGGGGAAAGGCTTGTAGATGCAGGTCCGGGTCCCCATCCCCTGCTCGAACTCGCTGATCACCCTGGTGGGGCACTTGGTCTCGCACAGGCCGCAGCCGGTGCACTTGCTGTAGTCGACATACTTGGCCCTTTTTCTGATGGTGACGTCGAAGTTCCCTATATAACCAGTGACGCTCTCCAGCTCGGAATAGGACATGATGGTGATGTTGGGGTGCTGCGCGACATCGACCATCCTGGGGGTGCAGATGCAGGCCGAGCAGTCCAGGGTGGGGAAGGTCTTGTCCAGCAGGGCCATCTTCCCGCCGATGGTGGCCTCTTTTTCCACTAAAACCACTTCGTGCCCGTGATCGGCGATGTCCAGCGCGGCATACATGCCGGCTATCCCGCCCCCGACCACCAGCGCCCGCTTGGTGATGGGAATGGAACTGGTCTGAAGCGGCACAACCCGGGACACCTTCGCCACCGCCTTGCGCACCAGGTCGATCGCCTTCTCGGTGGCCTCCTGCGGCCGGTCCGGGTGCACCCAGGAGCAGTGCTCCCGCAGGTTGGCCATTTCGAACATATACGGATTCAGGCCTCCCCGGGCGATGGTCTTGCGAAACGTCAGCTCGTGCATTCGGGGAGAGCAGGAGGCGACCACCACCCGGTCCAGCCGGTGCTCCTTGATGGCCTGGATGATCATCTCCTGACCCGGCTCGGAGCAGGTGTACTTGTACTCCTGGGTGAAGACCACGTTGGGGAAGGACTTGGCGACTTCGGCAACCCTCGGTACGTCCACTACTCCTCCGATGTTGGAGCCGCACTGACATACAAACACTCCGACTCTTTTCATGTACACTACCCCTTTTTAAGATGTTGGTCTAACATTTACAGATATTGTAACAAACTTTTGGTTATGTGTTGTATTACTCTTTGTTATAATTTATTGCTGTATTTATAAAACAAAAAAGGAACCCACCGGGCTCCAGGCTGGAGACTGTTCGTCGTTCTGTTCGAATACTGCCGATATTTAGTAGCAAGATTTAAGCCCAGGGTTTATTTCGGCCCTGGGCTTACTGGGCTATGGGAGCATGATCGCCCGCGATCAAATTAGAAAGGCGTCAACAACCTTCTTTACAATGAGTCACCGGCCGAATCATGAATTTCTTGCGGTGCATGCTTAAACCCCCTTTCACCGACTAGACATCGAATACTGCCCTATAATGTTATGCGCGACCTCTAAACGGTATGCCGTATGCCAAATATGGTTCCCTGTTGGGACTAATAGGAACGTGTTTTATTTCATCAGCTTGTTGTCACGCTCCTGGCTTATCTGCTCGAAATTCTCGCCAACGGTTTCATTACTGTTCTTTGCTTTCTTCCAATTCTTTTAGGTCTTCCATTAGCGCGTCGACGTTTATTCCGTGCATTTTAGCACCCTGCTCGACACTTTCAAAGAGAGCGCCGCCACAACCGAGGCAGCGTAGTCCATGTTTAGCGAACACCCTGATTGACATGGGATACTGATCCACCAGCTCTTTGATAATCATGTCTTTGTTAATCATATAATCACCTCCCCCTTTTGAAATATTTGAGTGGATTGTTTATATTATAGGCTAACTCGGAAATGTTTAATATCATAAATAATTCTCTACCACGTACTTTTTAAGCTTATCATTTATTTACATTACGTAATACTAAACCCGCTTCCAGGCTTTGCGGCCAAAAAGCGGGTTTATCTATAGGCTGACGCATATCGGTAAGTATACCAGTAAATGATAATAATTAAATAGTCCTGCGATGTTAAGGGAGGGCAATCAGTATGGGCTTATTCGATATCATCGGGCCGGTAATGATTGGGCCTTCCAGCAGCCATACCGCTGGAGCGGCAAGGCTTGGAAAAATGGCCCGCGCCATATTGGGCGAGAAACCGGTATCGGCGGTAATCAGCCTTTATGGGTCGTTTGCCCGGAACTATAAAGGTCATGGGACCGATAAGGCATTAGCTGCCGGTCTGTTAGGGATATCAGCCGATGACACAAGAATCAAGGACGCGCTTACACTGGCCGGTTTATCCGGGGTGCAGATTACTTTTGAAACAAGGGAGAACAGCGATGTTCACCCAAATACTGCTGAATTTGATTTAGTGGGTGCCGCGGGCAGGAAAGTCAGAATTATTGGCGCATCAGTTGGTGGAGGAAGGATTATAATCACCGGGATTAACGAGTACCAGGTAGAACTCACTGGCGATTATACTACTTTATTAGTTGTGTATAAAGATGAGCCGGGAATCGTTGCCGGGATCACTCAAGTATTGGCAAGGGAAAATGTAAATATTGCGTTTATGAGGGTATCCCGGCGCGGGAAAGGCGGGCAGGCTATGATGATCCTGGAATTAGATCAGCCAGTACCCGACAAAACGCTTGAAGAAATCAACTCGGCTTCATCAATAGAATCCGCAATAATGGTGCAGATGCCGTGAGGAGGTTCGGATGGTTTTTTTCAAGTCCATTGCTGAACTGCTGAAGATAGCGGAGGAAAAGGGAAAACCACTGTCTGATGTTGTCTGGATGTGGGAATGTGAAAGGAGCGAGTGTTCGTCCCAAACAATCTGGGACGAAATGAGTTCGAGACTTAAGGTAATGAAAGAAGCCGTTGAAACCGGACTAAAGAATAACGCCAAATCAGCCAGCGGTTTGATTGGAGGGGACGCCCGACGGCTGTTTAATTCTCATTCTTTGATGGGCGAGGTAGCCGGGAGAGCTGCTGCCTACGCTTTGGCCATAAGTGAAGTAAACGCCGGCATGGGCAAAATTGTAGCCTGCCCCACAGCCGGTTCGTGCGGCATTGTGCCCGGAGCGCTTCTGGCTTCCGCGGATTATCTTGGGTGTGGTGAAAACACGCTTATTCGGGCTTTATTCACTGCGGGAGGTATTGGAGAGGTTGTTGACAGAACGGCTACCGTATCCGGTGCGGTGGGCGGATGTCAGGCCGAATGCGGAACCGCCGCCGCCATGGCCGCTGCGGCGGTTGTCGAAATGATGGGCGGCAGTCCCAAGCAGTCGGCCGATGCTGCGGCATTATCCTTGAAGAATATGCTGGGACTGGTCTGTGATCCGGTGGCCGGTCTCGTAGAGGTTCCATGTGTTAAACGAAACGCCTTTGCGGCGGTCCATGCTTTATTGGCTACCGACATGGCTTTAGCCGGCGTCGAGAGTGTTATTCCAGTTGATGAAGTCATCCAGGCGATGCACAAAATTGGGATTGAAATGCCGGTCTCCCTAAAAGAGACATCTGCTTGCGGGCTTGCCACAACACCCACCGCTAACGCTATCGCGGAACGTTTAATTAGCGACAATACAGCGAATTAAACCTGGGCTTGCGTCGAAGAAAACTTGGCTATCGCCAAGCCTCTGGCGAAGGCGAGAGCCGTAGTTACGAAGAAAGCTAGGCTACCGCCAAGGGCGGGAGCCGTAGCTGCACTTGCTTCGGAGTGCACTTGCTTGCATCGAAAAGTTCTCTAATATACTTTCCGATAGCGCAAGAAAGACTATGGTAACAATTTCACCATAGCCTTTGGCTCGCTGAGTCATGAATACTATTACTGTCTCAGTGGAGAGAGTTGGTAGCCCCAAGGGGAATCGAACCCCTGTTTCTGCCGTGAGAGGGCAGCGTCTTGACCTCTTGACCATGGGGCCATTATTCGTTCTGGAATGTGGCCTGGGTTCACCCGTATTCCCAACTGTTTAATTGGGGAGGACCACCGCTTCATTATACACAAACGTTCCGAAAACACAAAGCTCGAATAACACTGCATATTAACTATAATTTTTATTAATACTCGACATTACTCCTTGTACTTCATCTTTATTAGCTTTATCGGTTTTTATGAACCAAATCGCCTGATCGAGACGTTCTAAACATTTTTCCTTGCCCAGTATCGTCATTACATCAAATAGGCCAGGACTTGCGGTGCGTCCAGTTAATGCAAGCCGTGTCGGGTGTATTATGAGCCCGCCCTTGATACCCAATTCTTCTATCAGATCACGATAGGCCTTCTCCGTGTTTTCTGCGTTAAAGACCTCTATATCGGCAAGCCGCTCTCTACACTTGATAAGCAGATCTTCGCTTGCTTTTTGCCTGAAGTATTTTTCTCTGCCCTTTTCATCATAATCAGTGACATCCTGGAAGAAATAACGGCAGGCCTCTGCAAGTTCCTGCAGGGTTTTTACTCTTTCCCTGACAGCCTTTATGACTGACCGGATATAATCACGGTTCTGATCGGCTGTATCGTTGTCAACAAGGCCTTCCCGGATGAGAAAAGGTAAGGCGTGATAAGCGAGTTTCTCCAGGTCATAACTGTTCATGTACTGACCGTTAAGCCAGATCAGCTTGTTAATATCGTATACCGCCGCTGTTTTAGAAACCTGATCCAGCGAAAAATTTCGAATGGTCTGCTCGGTTGAAAAAATTTCGCTTTGTTCCTCCGGGGGAGACCAACCGAGCAGGGTCAAGTAGTTTGTGATCGCCTCTGGAAGACAGCCCATCTCTTTGAATTCGCTGACCGATGTTGCCCCGTGCCGTTTGCTCAGCTTGCTGCGGTCAGGCGCAAGGATCATCGAAATGTGGGCGAATTGGGGAATCACATATCCCAAGGCCTCATAGGTATACTGCTGTTTAGGGGTATTCGATAAGTGCTCTTCAGCCCGGATAACATGGCTGATCTGCATTTCATGATCGTCGACCACGCAGGCAAAATTATAGGTGGGGAGCCCATTCGATTTGATGATGATGAAGTCATCGAGCTGATCATAATTAAAGCTTACTTTTCCCCGGATGAGGTCGTTGACAACCATCTGGCCAGAATCCGGCAGCTTTATTCGCACAACCGGTTCGATCCCCTGCTCCAGGAGCTTATGTACCTCATCAGGCGAAAGGTCACGGCATTTCCGGTTATAACGAAAGGGCACACCTTCCTGGCGCTGCCTCTCTCGTTCCGCCTTCAGCTCATCCTCGGCACAAAAACAGTAATAGGCCTTGCCGCTTTGAATCAATGTTTTGGCAGCACTCGTATAAAGGTTCTTCCTTTGTGATTGAAAGTAAGGTCCGGAATCTCCTCCCCGTCCTGGACCTTCATCCCAATCAATACCAAGCCACTCGAGGCTGTCGAGGATTTGGCCTACCGAGTCTTCCTTTATCCTCTCGCTGTCCGTGTCTTCGATGCGAAGGATCAGCTTACCCTGGTTTTGTCTGGCAAAGAACCAGTTATATAACGCGGTCCTCGCCCCGCCTATATGCAGGTAACCGGTGGGGCTGGGTGCGAAACGGACCCTTACCTGTTCCATAATTCTTCTCCTGTGTGATTAGACTGACAAAGCTGACTGTACTTCCTCCCCAGATTGAGAAGGTCTGATGTGCGGTCCTCCTTATAATAACCACTGGTTTATTATTTAGCAATAACGAATCCATCAGCCAGAGCCATTTAAAAAAATACACTCCCAGTCGATTTTGGCTAGGAGTTTTTATTCTATACACCAATGCCGCACCCTTCTAAGTATGCTGCAATATACCCTTTATGTGAAGCTGGCCCTCGACCATCTCGGCATCCTTTCTGTTCCACACCATCAGGTAAGGGTAGTTCTTCACCAGCGGGGTATCGACAAAGTATAGTATAAGTCCTCAGTGACTCTCGAAGGCGACCAGCATCTGCTTGACCTCGTCCCCCGAAAGGGTCTCCCGGGCCATCAGGCTGTCGGCTAGGCAGCTCAGCATCTGCCGGTGGTCCTCCAGCATGGCTTTGATCTGGTGGTAGCATTCCTCGATGATGTCCTTGGCCTTGTCGTACAGCTCGGCGGGGAAGACGAAGGACGAACTCAAGAGCCCAGCGTAGCTGATCTGTCCCAGGGAACTCATCCCCAGCTCGCCTACCATGCTGAGGGCGATCTCGGTCGCCTTCTCCAGGTCGTTCTTGCCGCCCGAGCTGATGTCCCCGAACTCCAATTCTTCGGCGGCACGCCCGCCCAAAAGGGTCATGATCTTGTTCAGCAGGTCCCGGCGGTGGTAGACCGACTTGTCGTTCTCCGAGGTCTGCATCACGAACCCCATCGCCTTTCCCCGCGGGAGGATCGAGATCCGATGGATGGTCTCGTTTTTCAGGAGGTAGGTGGCCAGGGCGTGTCCGCTCTCGTGGGTGGCGATGATCTTCTTTTCGTGGCCGGTGATGATCTTGGCTTTGCGTTCCAGGCCCGCCACGACCCGGTCGATGGCTTTGTCGAAGTCCTCGGCCTCGATAATCTCCTTGTCCACCCGAGCTGCTATGATGGCGGCCTCGTTGCACATGTTGGCCAGGTCGGCCCCGGTGAACCCCGGGGTCTGCGGGCCAGCTTCTCCAGGTCGACGTCCGGGGCCGCGGGCTTGTTCCGCATGTGGACCTCCAGGATGGCCAACCGCTCCGAGTGGGAGGGGACGTCCACCCCGATGTGCCGGTCGAACCGGCCCGGTCGCAGCAGGGCGGGGTCCAGCATATCCAGACGGTTGGTGGCCCCGATGACCACCACGGTGCTGCTGGCGTTGAAGCCGTCCATCTCGACCAGCAGCTGGTTTAAGGTCCTATCCTTCTCCTCGTTGGAGCGGTCGTCGTTGGACCGCTTGCGGCCCACGGCGTCGATCTCGTCGATGAAGATGATGGCTTTTTCGTCCTTGCGGGCGCTGGCGAACAGTTCTCGCACCCGGCTGGCTCCTACCCCCACGTACTTCTCCAGGAACTCGGAACCGCTGGCTACGTGGAACGAGGCGTTGGATTCCCCGGCGAGGGCCCGGGCCAGGAGGGTCTTGCCGGTGCCCGGGGGTCCGTAGAGGATGATCCCGGTGGGCATCCTGGCCCCGATCTTTTTGTACTTTTCGGGGTTCTTCAGGAACTCCAGTATCTCCTGCAGTTCCTGCTTGACCTCCGTCAGGCCGGCCACATCGGTGAACCGGATCTTGGCCAGGTCCTCCTGGACCTCGGCCTCTTCCCTGGCCTTTTTCTCGGTCGTCTTATTGCTGTAAACAGCGGTCGCGGTGATGATCGCCGCGAGTATGAACAAGGCTATGAGCACCTTCGCAGACTGGGGCAGCCCGGTAGAGTAATTTCTTTCGATATTGGAGAGGTAGTTCCAGTCCTCCAGGACCTTGGTGGTGGATGAATTCATCTCCACCTGCGCGTACCTTTTACTGCCGTCGGGATCGGTGATGGTGATGAGTCCCGAGGTATCGAGCGAGTGTGCGGCTTCGGGATCGACATCGGTCAGGAAGGTATTCAGTTCATCGGAACTGGTGATCCGGGGTGTCTCGGTCTCGGCCATGACCAAAGGGGCTAATCCTAATACGGTGAACACTATGACGACTAAGGCGAGTATTTTTTTCATATCGCACACACCCCTTTTGATATTGAAAAGCTTGTGAAAGATCCACAAACCATCTTTAACGGCATATTTAAGGGAAGACCCGGCTCAATCTCCCGATTCCGACAATTAGTGCTTTCTAACACCAAGTATAGAGGCAATCAACCGTATAGTAAATAGTAATTCCAAAATAGTATTATTCCGCAAAAAGTAACGTATTTTAAATTGTCCAGGTAAGTTGGAATAATATAATTTAACTTGAAGATTCTGTCAGGAATGTTAGAAAGGAGGTTTTTGGGCGGATGGTATAACCCCTGGGTTGGATGATTGGAACCTTATATTGTTATGTATTACGTTAGGTGATGAAAAATTTACTTAACTGTCAGTAATTAAGTCTGCCCCTGAAACCAGATGGTGATAAAAGAAGTGGATCCTACTAAATCGGTCTTATATTTAATCCGGGTGTGACGCAGAAATATCAAAGGGACGAAGACGTGGCTGTCACCCGGCGCTATGGTAATCTCAGGTTCACCATAGCTCTCCCAGACAACGCCATCCGGGCTCATCTCCACCTGGCCCGTCACCGGGCTGTCCGCCTCGTTGATGACCATAAAGGTAAACGTTTTCAGATGAGCGACATCCCGAGGAGCGCTGAACCTGACCTTGCTGCTGACGAAGACGTTTCTCTCCACCAGACTGACAAACTCGGGATAGGTGGGTACCGGTAAACGACAGGTGGGGGCTGGATTTGGAAGCGGACTCTTGCCCGGAAACGGCTGGAGAAAGCTGAATCCTCCCCCCGCTGTAAACTGAACATCAGAGGTCGGCTCTCCTGCCATCGGCGTGTCGCTGGCCGAATTATAAGGAGGAAAGATATCCATTGGTGTGATGGGGCCCGTAACGGGACCACTGTTGTCGGTGACCTCATCTTGAACCGGCTTGGGGATGTACCCCAGGTCCAGTTCGCGTTTTAGTTTTTTCGCGGCAGCAAACATGAGAATAAAAGCAAGAATCTCTATAAGATTCATGAAATATCACTCCCAAATTGTAACTAAATCAGTCAAACCTAAAAAACTGACAGTTTTTCTAATTCTCTCCATACTATATGTCTGCTTCTTTGATGTGGTGATGCTTGCCAAGATTAGAGATAAAAGGGAACTGAATATTTTTTCATATAGATAAGGGCCGTTGCCATTTATGGAAGTAACAGTAAAAACCGCCTCCGCATAGACTGGTATTGCCAAACCAAATATTGGCATCTGTATTTTTTTGAGAGGGGGGATATAATGCCAAACTATAAGGTATTTCAAGATAATCCCGATGTGCTGTTGTCAAAAATATACGGTACTGATGCCTCCGGGGTCACACAACCGATTTTAACCGATTCGAGCGGCAGGCTGGAGGTAGCCGGGACGTTCAGCACCAGCGGTACGGTGGCCATCAGCGGTACGGTTGCGGTCAGCGGCCCGGTCGAGATCAGCGGCAGCGTCGCGGTCAGCGGTCCGGTCGAGATTAGTGGCAGCGTTGCGGTCAGCGGTCCCGTTACGGTCAGCGGCCCGGTCGAGATCAGCGGCAGCGTTGCGGTCAGCGGTCCGGTCGAGATCAGTGGCAGCGTTGCGGTCAGCGGTCCCGTTACGGTCAGCGGTCCGGTCGAGATTAGCGGCAGCGTCGCGGTCAGCGGTCCGGTCGAGATCAGCGGCAGCGTCGCGGTCTAGCCGGGACGTTCAGCACCAGCGGTACGGTGGCCATCAGCGGTACGGTTGCGGTCAGCGGTCCGGTCGAGATCAGCGGCAGCGTCGCGGTCAGCGGTCCGGTCGAGATCAGCGGCAGCGTCGCGGTCAGCGGTCCGGTCGAGATCAGCGGCAGCGTCGCGGTCAGCGGTCCGGTCGAGATCAGTGGAATGGTCGGGTTGAGTGGGCACAGCTTCGTGGACTCCGGGCCGGATACTATCGCATTAGCTGCCGGTACGTCTGGATTCGCCGGGGGCTCGTACGATATTATAAGCTACACCTCCTGGACCCTGGCGGTTAAGTACAGCGGTGCAAGCGGGGATCAGGTAACCGTCAGTCTTTATACCTCCGCCCTGAGCGGCGGGGCGGCCACCACCCTTGCCGACTACGTATTCGATTCGAGCGCTAATTACTCAGGCACAAGCTGGAATCTCTATACCGCTGGAATAACCCCGAGATACGCGCGCCTATATTATCAAGATACCGGTGCGGCTGCCGGTTCTCTGCTGGTTTTCTTCCAGGCTCAGAACTAAGTACACCAATACCGGACACAAAAGGCGAGACATGGCTCGCCTTTTGATTTTCCTTTACGGCCCAGGTTTAAAACCGTATAGCAATCCTGTTTTCTATAAACAGCTCTGCAATCTCCTCAATTGCGCCCTGACCCCCTTTTGCAGAAAGGACGTGGTCGACCTTCCGCCGCAGGTCGAGTGGGGCATCTCCCACAGTAAAACTCAGGCCAACGTCTTTTATCCTGGACAGGTCCTTCCGATCGTTGAAAATGCAGGCTATCTCCATAAGAGTAAAGGCGTATTTTCCCTGGACAGCAGCGATCATCTGCTCTACACCGGAAGCTCCAGGTAATATTTTCATCCCCCATTTTATCGCGACTGTATCAATTATCGGGTTGGCCTGCGGATTCGCCAACAGGGTTATTACTCCCCTATCCCGTAGTTTGGTGATACCGTCGCGGTCCCGGGTACTAAACCTCATGAAGGTTTCTCCGAAGGTTGAATGATACTCCCCGCCATCGGTAAGCGTGCTGCCGTCTACCAGCAACGCCTTGATCCTGGCGGCCTTTTTTCGGTTGGTTTGAATTCTGTAGAACTTTTGAATAGACTGATCCATTTCCCGGAACTGGGAAGCTATGTTGTTCAAGTCCTGTTCACACCCCAAGAGGAAGGGGCGGAACTCCTGCTCCATCAGCCTGGCCTTGGCTCGGGACTCTCTCTCCCGGGAAATATTGGGTACGGCTAGGATTAAAAGTTCAAGCTCCACCCGGTTCATAGGAGAGATAAAGGTGGCAAAGAAAGGATTGTTTCTCAGGGTCTCCATGCTTTGATTAAACTGGTCGTAGCTCCGCTGGACTTTACCAAGGTCCTGGTTTTCAGCCAGTTCGCTGATGTTGTCCAGGTTATTTTTACATTTTCTTATCTGTTCCGCGACACTCAGGAAGGCCCGGTTTACCACCCGGCTCTGCTGTATCAAGTGTTCCAGGTCATAGCTGCAACCGGTCCACTCCAACCGGCGCTCTTCGACCACCCGGTCGCGAAGGCGGTCGTTTATCACTTCCTTAAGGCTTTGAAACCGGGTCCCTTCGATATGGGCCCCCTGTCGGGTGGTATTGATGATATCCCGGTCGCGGTAATGGCTCAGGTAGCTCTCGATCTGCTGCCGCATGCGAATGAAGCTTTGATTGCTTTGGATTTCGCCACCATATACGTCCTTGACCAGGACTGCGCCTTGAACCTCGGCCTGACTGGACTCGTGGGAGGAGTAGGTTGATCCTGACGCATAGTTTTTACCGTCTAAATAGGACAGGTTTTGCCCCACCAGCACGATAGGATCAAAACCAAGCTTGTATAAAAGCTGAAGGGTTATTACGGCGATGGTAGCGGCATCGTTAACTGACTGTTTTTCTTTTCCGTCCAAGGGTTTAAGGTAGAAGGCCGCCA
This sequence comes from Bacillota bacterium, assembly GCA_013178275.1. Classification (GTDB taxonomy): domain Bacteria; phylum Bacillota; class Ch66; order Ch66; family Ch109; genus Ch109. The sequence goes on from JABLWZ010000004.1 coordinate 12,883, forward strand.
GGGCATCCTGACTGATAAGCATATGTATTTTCGGTCCGGGGTATTTTACCAGTGTTTCAAATCCTACAGTGCTGCCAAAGATAAGAGGGATGGAATGTATGCCTTTTTCCAGCACCTCTAAGCAGACGATCTGGTTCTCTTCGGAAGGGTCATAAGTACAAGCGCCATGAGGATGGATATCGTTTTGTACCAGGGTGTTGATGGCCGATCCAATCGAAAAAATATAAGCCAGTCCCTTCTCCCGTATATGTCTTAGGTTTTCTATCTCCGCTTCCAGGGATGGACCCGAAGCTACCATAACAGCAGGCTTGCTTTTAAAACGATCTTTTGCTTCCAGCAGGAGGTTGGGGGTTTCCAATATCTGCTGCAGGTTGTTTATAGAGTTAATGGTCCAACGCTTTTGATAGGCCGCTAACGTGGTCAGCGAAAAACGGCGATTGTCCAGTTGTTTCTCAAATTGGGGAAAAAACAACTGACGTTTTTCCGGGAAGATGCAGCCGTACGCGGGAAGATCGATCACTAGCACCGATTTGCGGACCAAATTCACTATAGAGGCGCAGTACTGTGCCACCTCCTCTGGCTGGCATTCGAGATAGATGTTTTTTATTAGATGGAGCGGAAACTGTTTAAGGTCAATATGGTTTAGGAATTGGTAAAAGACCTCCGGAACCGGTTCGTATAGTGAAAAGGATTTGCCAGGGTACAACTCTGTAAAGGCTTTTATATGGTATCCCAGCCCGATCCCATAGAATAGTATATCCGAGTGGTTTTCAATGTCTTTGAAGTGCTCTATCAGTTGTCTCGACTGCCGGAGGGGGTGCTTTCTGTCATGGATGTACTTATCCCCTACCCGAAGGGTTAAGGTGTTTTCTTGACTGGCAGACGGCTGGGTGAGAACCAGTTCCTTGTTTAACAACGGCTCCGTATGCTGGACCCTTTTCCAAATATCGGGGTAGTATTCGCGCAGTATTTCCATATTGGCTTTAAAGGTCATAGGGCTCTCCTTTTAAGCAGGGTGCAAATAAAAAAGTCTATTTCATTGTCTATATCTATCGACCTATCTCTTGGCATGATATATGCCAGTGTGTCAGAGGTCATGAATCCTCTCGTTTTCAGCAAATAATCGGTTTGGGCAACGTATACGGCCCCGTTTTCAACGTACACCAGGGGTAGGTCCTGCCTCCGCTGGTAGGACTGGCCCGCCGGAAGCAGCGGTCGCAGCCGGTGGTGTTGATCCAGGGTGTGCATCCAGTAAGGGCTTTCCCTGGACTCGCATACTGAGACGCAGACCGGCGCTCCCATACGGAGGCAGTACTCAATGCAACCGTCTATATCTTCTGTCGTCCGCAGGGGGGAGGTAGGCTGCAGCAGCACGATATAATCGAAGCGTTCCTCGATGGCGTTGATGGCGTGAAGCACCGGCTCGATACCAGGGGTTTCATCCGCTGCCAGTTCCGCTGGACGTACAAAAGGTGCTTCACATCCCCTTTTTTTCGCTTCTTTAATAATCTCCGGGTCTTCGGAGGAGAGAATCAGACGGTCTAAGTATTGGGACCTGCTCGCCTCCTCAATCGTCCAGGCAATCAGCGGCTGCCCGGCCAGGGGCTTCAGGTTTTTACGGGCGATCCCCTTGGAGCCGCCCCGGGCGGGGATAACTCCCAGGACCCGTCTGCCTTCAATCATAGGAACTCCTTTTTATAATCCTGAGTGGCTCTTTCATAGTCACTGCTCCTCCCGATGTCGATCCAGTACTCCCGGATGGGGAAGGCGGCCACCTCTTTGCCCTGCTGCAGGAGTATCTTCAATAGATCTGGTACGTCCAGGTAGGAATCAGCCGGTATGTACTCCAGGACCTCAGGATTGAAGACGTATAACCCGCCGTTAATAAAGAACTTCTGAATCGGCTTTTCATCGATCTTTTTTACTCGGTTACTCCCGATGGTGACCACGCCATAGGGCAGCTGATGAGAGTATTCTTTTATACAGATTGTGGCTATGGAGTGGGTGTTTTTGTGGAAGTCCAACAGTTTGGCCAGGTTTATCCTGGTAAGGATGTCGCCGTTCATCATCAGCATCGGTTCCTGGGGTTTCTCCGGCAGTATCCCCAGTGCCCCGGCCGTCCCCAGCGGTTTGGTCTCGTGAAGGTAGCTGATCTTGACCGCCCAGCGGGAGCCGTTGCCAAAATGGCGCATGATTATATCAGCTTTATAGTGTACCGAGATGTAAAAGATCCTGAATCCCTGGTCGATGAACCCCTCCATGATGGTTTCCAGCAGCGGTTTGTCCCCTACCTTAAGCATAGGTTTGGGACACTGCTCGGTGAGCGGCTGCAGCCGACGTCCCAGGCCACCCGCCATAAGAACAACTGTATTGCGGCGCGTCGGGGAATTCATAAGATCATCCGCAATCTCCAGCCCAACCACCCGCTGCTGCCGATCCAGTATCGGAATCTGGTGCAGCCTCATGTTCTTCATCAGCAGAAGGGCGTTCTCCCTTGATTGATCCTGGGAGATAAAACAGGGATCGGGATTCATGACTTTGGCGACTGGTTCGTCATGCCCCAGGTGTTTTAAAATCCCTCTCCTGATATCGCCGTCGGTGACCGTCCCCAGCAGCCTGCCCTCCTCGTCGACCACCAGGGCGATCTGAAGGCCGGTCCGGTCAATTATCTCTATAGCCTTGATTATTGAAGTATCAGGATTTATCAATGTTTCTCTCCACATTTTTTGCATCCTCTTTTTTAAGAAGCACCTGACCGGGTGTTTCCGCCTAATCCATGGATGAGATTGGAATATCTACGATTCCTCTAAAAACGAGGGCTAGATGATATTCCATAATATGTTATCTTCTTTAAATGAGTGCTACCGCCCCAGCCCCCTCAGCATTCTTAAAAACCAGCCGGAACGTTGCGAACAGGCGATACCGAAAAGATACATAACCATTCGTCTTTAATCTACATAACTTATTTTAAGTGAAGTAATTTTTTTAAAGTATGTAGGATCTAATGGAGGTCGAAAGATGAGAATCCTTTTAGTGGCGTACGACAACGACTCTTATGTTTCATGGTTTCCACAGGGATTAGCGTATATTGCGTCGGCATGTCTCAAGGCAGGACACGAGGTGGAGATCTATAACCAGGATGTTTATCATTGGCCAGAGGCCCACTTAACCGATTTACTTAACCGGGAGCATTATGACTTTATCGGAGTCAGTGCGTGCGGAGGGTATTACCAGTACCGTAAGGTATTAAAAATATCCGAAGCTATCAATAGTTCAAAACACCGACCTTTTTACGTTTTAGGGGGCCATTTAGGAGCACCTGAGCCAGGCTATTTTTTAAAAAAGACTTCCGCCGACGTCATTGTGATCGGGGAAGGCGAAATCACAGCAATGAACCTTTTGGAATCGCTGGAGCGTAAAAGACCGTTGAACTCGGTAAACGGAATAGCTTTTCTGGAAAATGGGGAATTTGTCCAGACCCCCCGGCAGAGTCTGATCGAAGACATTGACGAAATACCTTTCCCAGCGTGGAAACTGTTTCCCATCGATCATTATGCTTTAATCAGGATGCCTCGGATAAAAAACAGCGAACGCTGCATGCCGGTCCTGTCGGGCCGGGGATGCCACTTCCGATGCAACTTCTGCTACCGCATGGACGAGGGATTCCGAGGAAGAAGCCCGGAAAGCATAGTGGAAGAAGTAAGAATCTTGAAAAAGGATTACGCTATATCGTATATTACGTTCTCCGATGAACTTTTAATGAGCTCAACCCAGAGAACTGTGGAGCTGTGTGAAAGCTTCATAAGGAACAAACTGGATATAAAATGGGACTGCAACGGCAGGCTTAATTACGCAAAATCCGATGTCCTTAGGCTGATGAAGGAAGCCGGGTGTGTTTTTATCAACTACGGTATTGAATCTATGGACGAACAGGCCCTGCGAAACATGAACAAAGCCCTGACTGTAAAACAAATTGTCAACGGTATCGAAAGCACTTTAGCAGCGGGTATCAGCCCGGGGTTTAACATAATTTTCGGCAATATAGGAGAGACCGCTGAATCACTGCGGCTGGGGGTAGAATTCTTATTAAAGTACGACGATCATTCACAGATGAGAACGATAAGACCCGTTACCCCTTATCCCGGCTCCCCATTATACTATTACGCTATTGAGAAAGGACTTTTAAAAGACTGTGAAAGCTTTTACGAGCAGAAGCACGTTAATTCAGATCTTTTATCGGTTAATTTTACCGATCTCAGTGACGACGAGTTCCACCAAGTTTTATATCAAGCCAACCAGAAACTTCTCTTGAACTATTACTCAGCACAGATAGAAAAAACCAATGAGGTTCTTCACCAGCTGTATATCGAAAAGGACCCCCTATTTAGGGGATTTCGCCAGACCTGATTTAGATTGACTAGAGATTATGGACCCGTGAATCTGTAGAATAAAACTTTTTCCGGGTGTTCTCCGTGTTTGTCCTGCCATTCTCTCTGCATGGCCTCGTATCGTTCGGGGGCATGGATCATCTTCCCTATCTGGAACGATGCCCGCCGGGGTGAAAAGCCCGATTTAAAGAACAATAAGGAGTTTTCTGGTCGGTTGTCCGTGCCTCCCCCCAGGTGGAGAACCCGACACCCCAGTTCCTTGGCCAGGTGCACCGCCTGGTCCAGGATAAGATTGCTGGCGTTCCACTTCTTCCCATCCGAATTGGAGACGGCTAGGTGATATTCCATAATATTTGATTCTCTTAGAAAGAGTGCGGTTCCCAAGTTTTTACCGTCCTTGAAGGCTATCGCCAGATAAGAGCTCTGCCATTCCCGCAGTTTTTGAAAATACCCGGCGGGGAAGCGGTAGAACTCATCAGCACCAAGCTGTTTCATGAAGTCATTGTAGAGTGCGGCAAACCCGCCGTAGCTGCCGACATCTGCCACCCACCGTACCTCGAGGTGGTTGCTGATCGCCTTACGGATAGCGGTTCTTACCCGGGGGCTGTAAGTGAGGCCGGGCTGGTTCGGCTCCAGGTCGATCCAGACCGTCTCCCGCATAAACCGTACCTCTCCCGGAAAAAAGCTCCAGTTTGCTATCAGAGGATGAAAGCGGATAAATTCGGCCAGCACGGAGTTTTCCCGGCACCAGTCCTTATACTGCCTCCAGGCCTCGAAAAGGAATCCCGGGTCATGGGTGGAGGACAGGGGGCCTCCGTAGGCGTAAGGGGATTGAATATCCGACATCGAGGTCCCAGCCACCCGGCCCAGGTGGAAAGCGTGGTAGTACACCTCACCAGCCTTCCGGTATACAAAGAAGACGGGTTCCAGTGACGCATCCCTCACGGCGTCACTTGTAACATAATAGGGGTGAAAGTAAGGCGACCTCCGGTCTTCCGGAAGCCGTTCGTAAACCTGAAGGGCCGTTTCAAAACCAACCCTCATGTCATACAATCTCCTCGTCTGTTTGATAGTCTCTTTCCGAGGTCCGGCCTAAATAGTCCCAGTAGTGGATAGGCGAAAGACCGCTGCCGGGACGTTTGATGCCCAGGTTATCCTCGGTGAAAACCTCCCCCCGCCGGATGTCTTTTCTGGCGACCAGGCTTTTACGGACCAGGGGCAGGTTCTTCGACTCCGACTGGGTGGAGAACTTGAGTGAGGATCCCAGAGCTTTCTCCACCTGGCGGACCGCCTTAACCATCGCTCTCAGTTCACTGGGTTCGAGAGAGGCCTGGTGGTCGGGGCCAGGGAGACCGCGGTCTAGTGTGAAGTGCTTTTCTATCACCACCGCTCCCCTCGCGGCGGCGGCTATCGGCACTACTATCCCCTGGCTGTGGTCGGAGTAACCAACCTTGAGCGTGAAGGCGTGCGACAGGGTATCTATGGCCTGGAGGTTGATTTCCTCGAAAGGCGCGGGGTATTCGCTGGTGCAGTGGAGCAGTGTTACCTTACGCTTTAACGCCCACTGCCCGGCGGGTGATGAGTAGCTTTCCCGGAAAGCCGCCGGGGATGGGCGGCAGTTCCCGGCACAGTAACCGAAGGCCAACACCGAGAGGGCGTTTTCAATATCTCCTAGGCCACACATCCCGGTGGACAGCAGAATCTTGGCCCCGGTCCGGGCTGTCTTCAGCAGGAGTGGGAAATTGGTGATTTCTCCCGAGGCCACCTTTATCAGGGGAAGCTTCAAACGGGAGGCAAGCAGATCGACGCTGGCCAGGTCGAAAGGGCTGGAGATGAATTCTATGCCCCGGGACTGGCAGATGCACAGCAGGTCACGGTGCTGAGCTTCATCAAACTGCAGCCCCAAAACCATCTCCAACTGGCTTTCCCCGGTGGGAGTCGACTGTTCCTGGTAAGGGGCTTTCGGGGCGTGCCGGCTGATAACCTCCTCCGCAATAAAGGTCTGAAACTTGACGGCGTCGACACCGGCATTCGCCGCCTGGTGGATCATTTCCCGGGCCAGGTCAAGCTGGCCGTTGTGATTGACGCCGGCCTCGGCTATGATGTAAACCCGGTTCATCTTTATCTCTCCTTTCGAAGAAAACTTGGCTGTCGCCAAGCCTCTGGCGCAAGCGATAGCCCTAGTTACACTCGCTTGCATCGGAAAGTTCTCTAATATACTTTCCGATAGCGTTAAAAAAGTAGGTGACCTTTTCGATAAGGTATGCCATTGCCGTACTGTCCTGCCCCTGGTCGACCGGCAGGGTAAGCAAGGAGCGGCTCAATTTCAGTTCTACTATCCCGTCAGTCCCTTCACCGGATCCCAGCGGCCAGTGTACCGGACAGTATATTTTTTGTAATATCAGATACTCCCGCAGTCGATCCCTGAGATGCGGGGCCACCACCACCGGCATCCCGAGGGGGACCTCCCCCGGTTCGATGGAGTCAAACAGGGGATGGAGGAGTTCGTAATCAAGACCCGCCTTTTCCAGCAGTCGGGAGAGGAATAAGAAGTTGTTCCGCCTTCTCTCCGCCACATCGACCAGATCAATGCGATCAAGCAGGTATCGGGAAAGGAATGACATCTCGCGGGGGCCCGTGAAGCGGTTAATCATCCTTTCCGCCTGGGCGAACAGGTCAAGAAAATCTTTTTCTTCGCCCTTATTTCTTATCAATTTTCCTATCAGGCGTTGAGATACGAAGGATTCGTCAGGCGGGGCGATGGGCGCCAGCGCCAGCGGAAGATCGGATGCCAGCAGCGCCCCGTCGGGCAGGGGAAGGAACTTACGAAAACTGTAGACGGAATAGCCCTGTTTACCGACCCCTTGAGTAAGCAGGGACTGCACGCAGTCCTCTATCACAAAATGCTTCCCTGGCGCCGACTCCAGGTAACGGCATACCGCCCGGTTTTTTTGGCCGAAGTAATGGATGAAAAAAAAGGTCTCACCGTCAAATACCTCCGGCAGACCCGATGGAGAGTCCAGGTCGCTGCCGCAGGTGTAGAAGTTAAGCTTGAATCCCAGCAGCTTAAAGGGCATCAGCACCGAGGGGCAGTGGTAGCGCGGAAGCCAGGCCTCCCGCCTGCCGCCCCGCTCGATAATATCAACCAGGGCAAGATAGATCGCAGATCTTCCCGTATCCAGGTAGAGGTGGTTTCTTTGAGGGAAAAACCTCGGCAGCGGCGGAAGATCCGGCCTTAAAAAATCGGCCGGGGAAAGCTCGAGTTCTCCTCCTATCCGATTAATCGATTCGGTCCGGAAGGTCGATGTCATAGAACCTCTTCCTCAAGATACCCCGCAGGTCGATGGCCTTTAACTGCTGCTTGATCCTGTAGGAGGCGTCACATTCTCCATAAAGCGACTCCACATCGGCCAGACCGGACTGGAACTCATCCGAAACAGCGCGGTTGATGGCGGCGATGATATCGTCACGGTTCTCGCGGCAGTCGATGATGGAGGCGGCTTTTAGTCTGCCCTCCTGACGGGGTCCGATATTGACAGTGGCGGTTTTCATCGCCGGGGCTTCCACAATCCCGCTGGATGAGTTGCCTATCACGACGCTGCAGTGTTTCATGGCGGACAGGTAGATAAGCTGCCCCAGATTGGTACGGTACAGCACCCTTCCCTCCCGATCGCCGGCGTACTGTTCCATAACCCGCTTCATACCCAACCCAGCGGTGTCCGCGTTTGGCGCGGTGATGATTATCCGGGCGTCGGGGAAACTGTCCAGCGCGGTCAACAGCTCATTTGTGGAATTTATGCAGCCCGAGTATAACGTGACCGGGTGATAAGTAACCAAGAAGTTCAATCTGCCGAGGCGGAAGGCAAGACGCTCCTCCAACTCCTCGCGGCCCAGCAGCCCGAGCCTTTTTATGCTGTCGAGAGCGGGATCCCCGAAGTTAAAAACCCGTTCCGGGTTCTCGCCCAATTGGATCACCCTTCGGCGGTATCTCTCCGCGGCCACAAAGTGCAGATGGGCCATCTTGGTGATAGAGTGGCGGATGGCCTCGTCAATCACCCCTTCAGTGGTTTCTCCCCCGGAGATATGAGCGATGGGGATATTGGCCAGCAAAGCGGCCTGGGCGGCGGCCATTATTTCATACCGGTCGCCCAGCAGGACAAGGATATCCGGCCGCAGGCGCTGGAAGGCATCGGCAAAACCGATCACCGCCAGCCCCAGTGATTTGGTCACCCCTGCCGGGGTGTCGCTCGATAGTAGTATTTCGAGCCTGTCATCGATACAAAACCCGTCATCTTCTACATCGCGGCAGCTTAGACCGTACTCGGGAGACAGGTGGGCGCCAGTGACGATCAGCTGAAGCCGTAGCTCCGGGTCCTGCTCGATCTCCCGCATCAGCCAGTAAAGAAGTCCGTATTCCGCCCGGCTGCCGGTGATGACGCATATTTTTCTCTTTGGCATATAATCTCCTAGGTAATCTTGGAAAAGATTCTCTGTCCAGAAGCGGGGACAGCAAAAGATTTTTTCCAGATATCATGCTACATTGTATGACCCCGACCTGGTCTGGGTGATGTTAAAAAGGAGGGTGGGGTATGGGTAAGAGTTTCGACGAGATCTGGGAGCAGATCCACCAGGAACAGGGATGGGGGAACTATCCCTCCGAAGAGGTTATCCGTTTCGTGGCCCGCAATTTTTATAAACGGGACCGGGCCGTGACCCGGCTGCTGGACGCGGGCTGCGGCGCAGGGGCGGTGACCTGGTACCTGGCGCGGGAAGGGTTCGCGGCGTATGGATTCGACGGTTCGAGAACCGCTGTCCGCCGGGCCGAGAAGAGGCTGCGGGATGAAGGGCTGGGGGCACTGCTGATGGTTGGAGACGCGACAAATCTGATTTATTCCGATGAATTTTTTGACGGAGTGATCGACTCCGCCATGATTAATGCCAACACGGTGGAGAATATAAAACTGATCCTCAGGGAATGCCGCCGGGTCCTGAAAAAGGGGGGAAAGCTCTTTTCCACCGGGCTCTTCCGGGTGGGCATGACCGGTTACGGTACCGGGGAAAGGCTGGAAGAGCACACCTACCGGGAGATCACCGAAGGGGCTCTGGCTCACCGTGGAACCGTACACTTCTTTAACCGTCCTGAGATACTGGAACTTTGGTCTGAAGCCGGGTTTGAGGACATCCTGATCGATAGTGTGGAACGCACCGACCAGGGAGGGGCTGTCAGCATCAGCCACTTTATTGTGGAGGCGGTAAAATCCTAATCAGTTTCAAGCTGATGGCTGGTATAAAAACGCGCTGCTGGGGAGGTTTATGATCCTCTTTTCCAGGCTCTCGATTTTGATTAAACCTTTCCCTCACAGGTTGTAAACCTCCGGCCGATACTGTTCCAGGTTCCGGTGGTCGGTAAACCAGGCGATGGTTTCGGTCAGGCCCCTAATCAGGCCCTCCCGGCCGGCATACTCGGGCGACCAGCCCAAAAGCTTCCTGGCCTTGGTATTATCGGCCAGCAGGCGCTCCACCTCGCTCTTCGGCGGCCGGACCCGGGCCTGGTCGGTCTTTATCTCGACCTCCACCTCCATGATTTCAGCGATCAGGGCGGCCAAGCCGCCGACCGAAATCTCATGGCCGCTGCCCAGGTTTATGACCTCTCCTACGGCGGAATCCGATTCCGCCCCGTAAATAAATCCCTTTACCGTGTCCTTGACGTAATTGAAGTCCCGGGTGGGATGGGTGGAACCCAACCGAATCTCCCTCTGGCCGCTGGCAATCTGGGTAATCACGGTGGGGATCACCGCCCGGGCCGACTGCCTGGGGCCATAGGTGTTAAAGGGTCGAATGACGGTGACCGGGGTGTCGAAAGAGCTGTAAAATGCCATCGCCATCTGGTCGGCGGCTATTTTTGAAGCGGAATAAGGTGACTGGGCCTGCAGCGGGTGATCCTCATCGATGGGCACCCGCCGGGCGGTCCCGTACACCTCGCTGGTGGACGCGAGCACTAGCCTTTCAACCCCCAGGTCGCGGACAGCCTGAAGAACATTCAGGGTCCCCTTGACATTCGTATCGATGTATGAATCCGGGGAGTGGTAGGAATAGGGTATGCTGATCAAGGCCGCCAGGTGGATTACTGCCTGACAGCCTCTCATCGCCGCCTTCACTCCATGTGGATCCCGGATGTCCCCAGAGAACACCTCCAGCCGGTCTTGCAGGGGTTTCGGGACCTGGTCCAGCCATCCCCAGGAGTTGAACGAGTTGTACATTACGAAAGCCAGCACCTGGCGCCCCATCTCGATCAATGTTTGCGTCAGGTGCGAACCGATAAAGCCGTCAGCCCCGGTAACCAAGACTTTTTTATTGTTAAGGTTCATTATCCTTCCTCGATTTTTAACACCAACAGTCAAATCAATATATGCCTTCTAATCACCGATGGTTCGATTCAAAATGTAATAAAGACCATCTATGATGGCCTTTAACCGGTTCGGTATGCATCTCGGGTCTTCCGCTACAGTTTCAGGTTTATCTTCACCTGGCTCAGTTCAGACTCGGTCACGCCTATGTACTTCATGGTTATGCAGGGGGAGAGGTGATTGAATATCTTCTGCAGGTGGAAGATATCCACCCCCTGACTGAGGGCGTGGTAGGCGAATGTCTTGCGCAGGGTATTGGTCCCGATATTGCTCGAAATCCCCACCCTCTGCGCGGCGTCGTTCAGCACATGCCAGGCATGGACCCGGCTTATCGGACGGTTTCCCCCTTTGCGCGAGGCGAAGAGGAACTGTTCTCTTTTCAGGTCCCCGAGACCTTCCAGGTAGTTTTTAATCGTTTCTTTAACCATCTCGTTGAGGAACAGGCTGATCTCCTGACCGTTACGGTCACTGACGTTCAGGTAGTTTTTTACCTGCCCACTGCTGTCGATGACGTCCTCCACCTTCAGGTTCAGCAAATCGTCGGCCCTGATCCCGGTGTTTATGCCCAGGATGAAGAAGAGGTAGTTTCTGGGGTTTTCCTTCTTTAGAATCCTCTTGATGGCGTCGATCTTTTTCAGGTCGCGGATGGGCTCAACTTTACTCATGCTGTTTACCTCCGAGCACTTATAACTTTGACTCAGATATTTAATAAATCAAACTTTCTATGCGGTGTTTTGTTAATTCCATACAGTATTTTGTTAATAGCAAAAGGCGTGCCAGATCGATGGCACGCCTTTATCCCTAATAAATTAACGTTTATTGCCCAGCAGCCGCCCCCTGTGTCCGCGACACAGACACCCTAGTGTCAATGTCAACGACACTGCGAAACTTTTAAGGCAGCACATGCCGGAAGTTCTTGTAGATATAGGCTCTCGATATCCCCAACTGGAGAGCGGCCTGTTTGACGTTCCCGCCGTTTTTCCTCAGGGTGTTGGCGATGATTATCCCGATATAGTCGTTTAGATTGAGGTTTTCCCCGTCGAGCATGAAAAACTCGTTCTTCCCCTTCTGCTCCCCGCTACCGCATTGCAGCAGCTCATTATACTCCAGCACCTCCAGGTGTTCCGGCCTGAGTTCCGTATCGTCGTACATGAAGGTTACCCATTCCATCGCGTTCTTCAGCTCCCGGACGTTGCCCGGCCACTGGTACCTGACCAGTATTTCGGCCGCCGCCTCCCCGATGTGCTGGAACCTTTTCCCCGCCTTCTGGGCACAGCTGGTAAGAAAGGCTGACGCGAGCGGTACTATCTCCTGCGGCCGCTTCCTCAGGGGGGGGATGTTTATGCCCCCTACCTTCAGGCGATAGTACAGGTCCTTGCGGAACGCCCCCTCGGCGACCCTCTTTTCCAGGTCCAGGTTGGTGGCGCAGATTATCCTGACGTCGGTATGTATCTTGCTCAACCCGCCGACCCGGTAAAACATCTTTTCCTCTATCACCCGCAGCAGCTTCGCCTGAAGATCGATCGGTATCTCGGCGATCTCATCGAGGAAGAGGGTGCCTCCCCGGGCCAGGTCGAATTTTCCCTTCTGGCCTTTGGACAGCCCGCCGGTGAATGCCCCCGGTTCGTAGCCGAACAGTTCGCTCTCGAACAGGGTGGGGCTTATGGCGGCACAGTTTATGTCGATGAAGGGCTTGGTGTCATCCAGGCTGCCGAAGTGGATTATCTTGGCGATGACGTCCTTTCCGGTCCCGGTTTCGCCCTGGATCAGGACCGGCATCGAGCGTTTTTTATGGTGCTTCATGGCTATCTCGTAGATGCTCTTCATCTCCGGGGAGATGAAGTGGATGTTTTCCAGTCCGATGGAGTGGGTCACGACCTTTTTAAATTTTTCCAGCTTTATCTCGGTTTCCCGCTTTACCTTGTTTACCTCATTTTTCAGCCGGGCCTCTTCTTTTCGACGTCTTTCGGTGATGTCTACCGCGCAGCCCAGTATGCAGGGCTTATTATTAATATTTATGATATGGTCTGAGATCAGGATTATCAAACCGTCCCCGGAACGGCTGCGGTAGTCGGCCTCCATGGTGCAGAAACCTTTGTCTTTCAATTCCCTCATTATTTTCGTTTGTTGTTTGGAATCGTCATACAGGCCTAATTCCTCGGGGGTATACCCGATTACTTCTTCTCTGGTGAAGCCGAGGGTACTGGTCCAGGCGTCGTTGATATCGATATACCGGCCGTCCTCCAGGTTTATAATCGACATCATCGACGGGTTGTAGTGGAAAGCCTTGTAAAAGCGCTCCTCAGCCCTGGGCAGTTCCACCTCCTGCAGTTTCTGGGCCAGGACGCGGTAGCGCTCCTCGCTCTCACGCAGGGCGTCCTCCGACCGCTTACGCATTAACGCCTGAACCATAGCCGTGGTCAGGGACTCCAGGGTCTCGGCCTCCTGGTGACCGTAGCCGCCCTCCGGTTTCCCCAGCCCGATCATCCCGATCACCCTGCCGCTCTGAATCAATGGGGCTCCCAGAAAGGCTCTGACCGGGGGATGCCCCTCGGGCAGTCCGGTCCGGTCCGGGTGCGAATCCAGGTCGTTGGCAAAAAGGGTTTTCCCGTCGAGCATCACCTGGCCGTATATACCGTGCGCCTTAAAGTATTTATCGTAAACCAGTCGCCCGCTCTCTGGTGCAGCAGCGCAGGCGTCCATCCCCGCGTCGCTGACGACGATATTTAAGAAACCGTCCGGGTTCAGCTCCCCGATAAAACCGAACCGGCTCCGGGTCAGCTCCTGGGCCACGTTTAGGCACACTTTTCCGAGCGTCTCCTCGTTTTCACAGGTCAGGGCCTCGTTGAAGATGCGGTTGATGCCGTTCAACACGGCGTTCTTGAGTTGTACCTTCTCCTCGCTCTTCCGGTGTTCCGTGGTTTCCGCGAAGGTGGAGATGACCCCAATGATCTCGCCTGATTGTCCAAAAAGAGGGTTGGCGTTGAAGATCGCGAACTTCCTTACCCCGTCCTCCCAGACCAGTTCCAACTCCTGGCCTCTCACCACCTCGCCTTTCCAGGCGGCCCTCTGTATCGGCAACTCTTCCGGCCCCATCTCCCCGCCCTGGTGGTAAACCTTCACCAGGGGCTTGTTCGCCGAGATGGAAAAGTTTTCCCAGGGTTTTATCCTCAAAAACTCCGCCGCCACGGGGTTGTGCCGGATAACGCGGCAGGTAGAGTCAGCGGCGATGGAGACGCCGGACGGCACCGTATCGAATATCGCGCGCAGAAACTCATCCGCGATCTTGGTCTGGGAGTTTCCCCATTTCCCCGACCGCTTCGAGTTCAGGGTTCTCAGGGCGGCCGCCCGTGGCGGTGTCTTAAACAGTTCTTCGATGTACTTGGTTATCCCTAGAATATCCGAGTCGATGGTGGGGATAAAATCTTCGTACACGGCAATCCCTTTACCGAGCCCGGTGTTTTCTATCAGGACCGGTTCGTAATTGTTTTCCGTATCTTTCACAGCGGCCTCTCCCCCAATCGGCGACCTTTTCTAAGAGATTTACTTGGCAGCTTTCTCAGTTGTGGATCTAATCATAAAAATGACCGGAGTGCGTTTCAACACACCGGCCCTTTAAACCAGTACCCGAAACGTCTCCTTTCCAAACGGGAGGCACAGCCGTTTCCGGCTATACCTACAGGCGTGAAGACCATACCCGGCGGCTCCAGGTCATCTCGCTCGAAGACTACTTTTATTAAACTAAAAGCATTAAAAACGGCCGGAGTGCGCTTCAACACACCGGCCCTTCAAACCAGCAACTGAAACGTCTCCTTTCCAAACGGGAGGCACAGCCGTTTCCAGCTATACCCACAGGCGCGAAGACCATACCCGGCGGCTTCAGGTCATCTCGCTCGAAGACTACTTTTATTAAACTAAAAGCATTAAAAATGGCCGGAGTGCACTTCAAACGCCGGCCTTATTCAAGCCAGTGCCTGAAGCATCTCCTTTCCAAACGGGAGGCACAGCCGTTTCCAGCTATACCCATCGGCGCGAAAACCATACCCAACGGCTTCAGGTCATCCCGCTCGAAGATACTTATCACTCTTTATATTGTACTATATTGCTTTTTCATTGACCATCCCGAAACGGGGTCAAAAGAATTCCCTTTGCGCATGCAAAGGGAGAAGAAAAAAATTGGGATTGGATACTAGAAAAAGTCTATCCAGGAGACTCCTTCTAATACTACTAATTATACATATAATCTTTCCCTTTGCAAGCTATTATCATTTATATTTATATATTATATTTTGTCAACTACCAACTACATAATTATTTCTTAATAATGAGGTTGTGCTACAGTGGGTAATTATCCCCGCTATTGCGCTATTCGCTCCGGGTGACAGTAAACGTTGAACCGGGACTCTCTGGTAAACCCCACCAGGGTGACTCCCAACTGCTCCGCCAACTCCACCGCCAGGTCGGTCGGAGCTGAACGAGACACCAGGATCGGAATCCCGATCTTGGCCGTCTTCAGCAGCATCTCGAATGACATACGGCCGCTGGTAAACATGATCAACTCTCCCGGCGCGAAGCCCTGGCGGAAACAGTACCCTATGATCTTGTCCACCGCGTTGTGCCTTCCGATATCCGCGCGGTACATGAGTACCTCCCCCCCGGAGGCAAGCAGGGCGCTGTGCACTCCCCCGGTGGCCTGAAACAGCATCGAGCGGGTCTGCAGGTCCTTCATCCCGGCCAGGACCTGTCGCGGGGTTATCTGGATATCCGAAGTTATCGGTTTACAGCCTTGGACGTCTTTTGAGTTGTTAAAACTGATACCCTTGCCGCCTCCAGATGCAATATACCGCTTCTTGAAGCTCCTTTCCGCATTTATATTAGAGGCCCGACTCCTCACCCAAATCTGACCCTGGTCATAGTCAGCGGTGATCGACTCCAGGTCTGCTTTACTCCTCAAGGCCCCCTCGAAGACCAAAAATCCTGCCGCCAAATCCTCCAGGTATTCCGGGGTGCATAAGAGGGTGATTATTTCCTTTTCATTCAGGTATATGGTCGCTTGAAATTCCCGTATCAGACAGTCCGAGAATTCCTTCGTTTCCCCTTCCGTGGTCCACCTGCGGATCGAGCGATAAACCGTGAGCGGGTCCACAGCGGTATTATTTGTAATACTATCCAATGCAGTTACCCCTCCAGGTGCATCCCTAGTACAATGAGTTTAATGGTAAGATCGATACGTCCTGCCCGACCTCCACCGGGGGACTGTCCGCCGGCATATCGATCAGGGCGTTGCAGTTGACCAGTGATCGTATCATGCTGGGTTTTTGCCCCGGCAGCACGGTAACCTTCCAGCCCTCTTTGTCCCAAACCGCGTGGCCCCGTATGAAGCGCCGGGAGCCGGTCCTTTTGGCGAAGCCGTTTACGCAGCTGGCCCGGACACGCTGCAGACGCGGATTCAATCCCTGCATGGCGAGCAGGGCGGGGGCTACGAAGAGCTGGTATCCCACCGCACAGGACGCGGGATTCCCCGATAGCGCGAAGATCAGGCGGGAGTCCCGGGTAGATGCCCCGGTATGGCTCCCGGGCTGGATGGGTACGTCCCAGTACAGTATTTCCGCGCCCAGGTCCTCCATCAGCAGTCGGGCCTCGTTGCCGCCTTCGGCGTATGTCCCCCCGGTCAGGACGAGGATGTCCGCCTGCTCCAGCAGTTCCAAGGCGGTATCTTTAACCGAGGACCCATTCCTTCCCGCTATCTTTATCGAGGCGGGTAAACCTCCGTCCTGCATAACCAGAGCGGACAGCAGCGGACCGTTGCTGTCTCTTATCTGACCCGGCGCTGGTGCCAGATGCCAGGGCACGACGTGCCGGCTCAAGCAGAGTACCGCTACCCTCGGTTTGCGGTACACGTTTATGTCGGCCCGGCCGTAGGCCGTCAGCAGGCTGATGTCCCCCGGGTTCAGCACCGAGCCGCGGGCCGCCAGCAGATCACCCTGGATGTAGTCTTCGCCGGCCTGTTTTATGTTGTTGCCGTCTTTGATCAGCTCCAGGGGTTCGAACTGGTCTCCCTGAATTTCGGCCCTTTCGTGGGGAACGACCGCCTTGGTTCCAAACGGCAGGTTCCCTCCGGTCACGACCCCCATGGCCTGGCCCGGCTGGAGCCGGGCCTCCGGGGTATCCCCCAGAGAGAGGTGCCCGATGACGCGGTATTTACCCGTTTCCGCTTCACTCTGCTCCGCGACCGCGTATCCGTCCACGGCCGACTGGGGAAAGGCCGGGATACTGCCGTCCGCGTACAGGTCCTCCGCTATCACCCGCCCCAACGCCTCTAAAACGGATATGGATTCGTGTCCTAACCGTGCGGTGTGTTTTAGAACCTGCTCCTGGACCTCTTCCAAGCTCCTGTTGATCAGCACCTGGCAGTTCCTCCGTTACATAGGGTAGGCGGCTTTGCCGAAGGGGCACTGGGGGAAGTAACAGACCTTGCACTCTTCACACAGACCCCCGTGGCCCATAGCCACGATATCCGAGCGGTTTATAGTATCCCGGGCGAAGATGCGGGGGAGCAGGAGGTCCAGGGTGGTCTTGCGGCTGAATAATGCTCCCGCCGGCACCCCACAGACCGGCACCTGCCCGTGGTAGGCCAGCATAAACTGGGAACCGGGCAGGATCGGGGCCCCGTGGAATACGACATCCGCTCCGGTGTCTCTTATCGCCTGTGGGGTCGCGTCATCGGCGTCGACCGACATGCCCCCGGTGACGACAACCAACTCCGCTCCCCGGCTGATGAATCTCTGGATCTCCCGGGTTATCGCTCCGGGGTCGTCGGGAACGATGACCTGCCCCATCCAGCGCCCCCCGAAGGGCGCGATCTTTTTGCCAATAACCTCGGCGGAACCATCTTTTATCCGCCCGCTGTAAACCTCGGAACCGGTCGTGACCACCGCCACCGCTAACGGGATAAACGGTTTTATCGTCAGTATCGGCGCCATTCCGGCACAGAGCTTTTCCGCCGCCTCGATGATCGAGCGGTCAACGGCTATCGGAACCACCCTGGTGCCGGCTACGGTCTGCCCTTTAACGACTACCCGGTCGTTGTGCAGGGTGGCAAAGATAATCTCGCCCAGGTTATTGACCTGATTCAGCTTCTCTACCTCCACCTTGAGAAGCCCGTCGTGGTCGGCGCAGAGGTTGACCTTGCCCTGGTTGGGCTCGGTCCAGGAAAGGCCGGGACCGGCGGCCAGCTCCGCCATCCTCAACGCTGCTTCGTCCTCGTGGACCATCCTTCCATTGGGTTCCCATATGTAGATGTGCTCTTTTCCTATGTCCTTGAGCCTGGGTATATCCTGCGCGGTTATGACCTGTCCTCTCCGAAAGGCGCGGCATTTTTCGCGTCCAGGTACGATCCTCGTGATGTCATAGCCCAGCGTCATGCCCAGTGCTTCTTCTACTTGTACTTTACGCATCGCTGACCTCCAGAACTTGTGCGGCCCGGGAAGTAGATGGAGCACGAAACAAACAACTGTGCTATTCGTTTCGTGCTCCCAACATCGCTACCCTGGCTGTATTGCCTTAATGAACCGGTTTATATTTTTTAGTCTGCTCCGCCAGCCACTGTTCCACCGCAAAATTCAAGGGGAGGGTCCTCAGGTCCTCCCAGATATAATCCCGCGACGACAGCTTACGGGCGTCGATCTCCTTGAAGCTGTGCCCGCAGACCTGGCAGACGGCTATCTCGATACCGGGAAACGCATCGTTGGTAAGGAATATCTGCTGCTTCGCGTCCTGGCTTCCACAGCTCAGGCAGCCGATACGTTTTACCGGCCACTCGAAGCTGCACGAGGAACAGTGCATCACCCGGTGCCCGCCCGGGGGGGTCAGAACCGCCAGCGCTACGGCCTCGTTGCAGACCGGGCAGGAGATAGCGTCATGGGGGACGCCCGAGGGGATCAGGACTCCCTTTTCGTAAGCCTTCTCCCCGGCCAGGCACGCGACACCGCTTACCGCCATCTGGAAGCGGGCCGCCGTTTCTTCGTCCATCGCGGTCTGGTCTTTTTTAAACCGCTCCCATATCTCCCTCAGTTCAGAGTCTGAAACCGTTATCCGGGCGGCTGAGTTTATCCTCTGCCAAAGCTCGATGACCGCCTCCGGCGGCAGATCCTGAAGGGGCAGGTACGGCGGGTTTTCAGACAGACTGATCGTCTCCTTCCAATAGGCGCCGCGTTCCTGCCGCCAGCTGTCGACCTCCTGTTTTAGGAGCTGGTACTTCTGGTATATGGGCTCTATGGTTTCGTCGGTTTTGATGGATCGTGTGCTTTTACTTGTTCCCATCTGTTATCTCCCTTTTGCTTTTGTGCAGAGGATACTTGCCTTACCCTGCCGGTATCAGCCGCTGATGTTCTGCTTGTCGAACCACTTCTCGTAGTGCTCGCGGGCGAACTTGGCCGGCACGTAACCGTTGATCATCCCCTTGAAGGCCTGGTTCGAGTCGGGGTGCAGCAGGCCCAGGTACATGTGGGCGATCAGAAGCGCCGTCATCAGCAGCGCGAAGCCGGCGTGTATCGGGTAAGCCCACTGGATAACCCAGACCGGCAGCGTCGACGAACCGATCCAGATGAGAATCCCGCTTATGCCGATGCAGACCGTCCCAAAGATGGTGATCAGCGAGTTGATCTTTTCCCCTCCATTGAACTTGCCCTGGGGAGGGAACGGCTTGTGCCCGCCGAAGAACTCTATCGGGAAGTTAATGGCGTGTTTGTAGTCGTCCAGGGTGAACTTGAAGCAGTCCCTGATCCACTCCCGGACCGGGCGCCCGCTTTTGATGAGCAGGACGGCGATTATCGATACTCCGAATATCACGGCCACCACCCGGTGTATGTTGCGGGTGACCTCGATGCCTCCGAAGATGTCCATAGCCGGCCTGAAGGACATGGACAGCACTCCCAACCCAGTGAAGAGCAGCAGCACGAAAGAAAAACCATGCACCCAGTGGGTAAAACGCTCGGTTTTGGTAAAACGAAGTATGGTTTTGGGCTCAGACATCTCTATTTACCTCCTTCCTGGTGGGAATCGTCATGGGTGTTTTTACCCCGGTTGCGATAATTCCCCCTGGCGAAGTTGGCGACAACCCCGGCGGCAATGGCTGCTGCCGAGGCAGCGACCGCGATCCCACCAAGAGGATGGACGATGTCTTTCCAAAGGGTCAGCGAGAACGGCATCGAAGGATTCGGCGGCAGGCCGTAGGTCTGCGCGTTATCCGTCAGCAGGTATAGGTAGGTGGTGCCGCCCATCAGGGCATCCCCGTACAGCATCGCGTTCGGGAATGCTGTTTTGACTTCCGCCAGGCGGGCCTTGGCGGTTTCTACCATCTTATCGCGTTCCCCGAACTGCAGCGCCCCGGGCTGGCAGGTATGGACACAGGCCGGGAGGAGACCGTTTTCGACGCGGTCGATGCAGCCGGTGCACTTAGAGGTCTTATTGGTCTCCGCGTTGGTCCGGGGGATGTTCCACGGGCAGTTCGCCACGCAGTAACCACAGCCGATGCA
Organism: Bacillota bacterium; assembly: GCA_013178275.1. Lineage (GTDB taxonomy): Bacteria > Bacillota > Ch66 > Ch66 > Ch109 > Ch109. Next base: position 33,214 of record JABLWZ010000004.1, read on the forward strand.
CTTTTCTTTGTCGATCAGGGTGTATCCCGATTCGGTCTTGCTGATCGCGTTGGACGAGCACGCCTTCAGGCAGGCGGGTTCCGCGCAGTGGAAGCACTGCAGCTTGACCATGTGCCAGTTCATCTTTCCGTCGTTGGCGGTCACCTCATTGAACTTGACATAGGTCCAGGTGTTGGGCGTAAAGTCCTTTTGCGCCTGGTAGCTGGTGACCAGCTGGGTCTTTTCCGCCGGCAGTTCGTTCCAGGCCTTGCAGGCTACGGAACAAGCTTTACAGCCCGTGCACAACGAGGTGTCGACAAAAACCATTTTTCTTGTAGTCATCGTTACGCCCTCCTTACATTGACCAGGCAGGCCTTATACTCTGGAGTCCCGGCTCCAGGGTCCAAGGAGGCCATCGTCAAATTGTTCGTACTCGGGCCAGGACTCAGGCTGGCAAAACCCCAGCTCCAGGGCATGCCGATGGTTTCCGTCTCTTTTCCATTCACCTGTAAGGTCTTGATCCGGTCGGTTACCAGGGCGCGTACCGTTACCTTACCGCGGGCCGAGGACACCTCGACCATATCCCCTTCTTTGACCCCGAGTTTTTTACCCAGGTTTTTGCTGATTTCGGCGAAGGGCTCGGGCATGATCTCGTTCAACCATGGAATGTTGCGGGTGATCCCACCGGCGCAGAAGTGCTCGACCACGCCGTAGGTGGTAAGGACGTACGGGTATTCGTCCGCTTTGCCGATCTTGGTGGAGACGACCGGGGCGACCGGGTTCTGAGAGACCTTGGGATGCAGGATATTGGTGGTCGGGCTTTCCGTCGGTTCGAAGAACTCCGGCATCGGCCCGTCAACGCACTGCCCCGCTGGACGGACCGGGATGACCGGCAGCCCATCCGCCGGTGGTGTCGCGGGGATGCCGCTGGTATAGGCGGCGGTGAACAGTCTGCCTACGCCCTCCGGGTTCATGCGGAAGGCCTGCTTCCCTTCCGGGGTGTCAGGTCCCTTGGTCTTGTCCACGACATCGGCGCCGTCGTTGCCGACCCAGAGCTGTTGGGCGGGATCCCACCAGATCAGCTTGCGCTTGGGATCGAGCGGCTGTCCGTTGGCGTCACAGGAGGCCCGGTTGTAAAGGATGCGGATATTCCCCGGCCAGGCGAAGCTCCAGTTTCTAAACAGTGCCAGGCCTGACGGGTCGGATTTATCCCGGCGGGCGCACAGGTTTCCGTTCCCGGTGCAGCCCGCGTAGATCCAGTTGCCGGTGGAAACCGATCCGATCGGCGCGTTCAGGTAGTCGGCTATGGTGGGAAGAAGCTTGCCGGTGGTCTCATCGTAGCCGCTGAGTTCCTGCAGGACTTTCAGCGGTTCCGCTTCATGGCCGTAGTCCCAACGGGCCTTCAAGATCGCGGCGTCCTTGGGGTTGGTGCTTCCGGCATAGAGGTCGCGGACCTTCTTGAAGATCAGGTCCAGCATATCCAGGTCGGGCTTGGTCTGGTGAGGCGGCTTGAGCGCCGCATCTTTCCACTGGATCCAGCGTCCGGAGTTGCTCATGGTGCCGGCCTTTTCGTAAACGAAGGCCGCCGGCAGCATGATGACCTCGGTCTTGATGTCCTCGGGTTTCGCTCCCGGCCGGCGCCAGAACTGAGCGGTTTCGGTCTCGAACACGTCGGCGACGACAAACATATCGAGCTGGTCCAGGGCCGGGCCGACCATCCCGCAGTCGGGTATGGAGATCAGGGAGTTGGAGCCAAAGCTGAAGGCCATTTTGAACTGTTTTCCCATGAGTCCATACATCTTTACGAATGTCGGGGTGTTGGCCGGGTTGGTCTTGGGCAGGAGGTCATAGCAGTAGTCGTTTTCGGCGGTGGCGTTCGCGCCGAACCAGGCTTTGAGCAGTGCGACCAGCGGCTTGTGCTGCACAGAGCCGTTTTTAACTGCAAAATCCCGCAGGGTCTTCTCGGTGTTGGTCGGATGAGGTATGTACCCTGGCAGGTTGCTGATGAGGTTGGCCATGTCGGTGGAACCCTGCACGTTGGGCTCGCCACGCAGCGCGTTGATGGCGCCGCCCGCCTTGCCGATGTTGCCCAGCAGCAGCTGGATGATCGCGTAAGCGCGGATACCCTGCACGGCTGTGGTGTGCTGGGTCATCCCCAATGCGTAGAGGATGCTCCCAGGTCTTTTTTGACAGAGGACATCAGCTATTTCTTTGATCTTCGCGGCGGGTATGCCGGAGATCTTTTCCGCTGTTTCGAAGGTGTACCTGGCGTAATGGGCTCTCAGTTTCGTGAACACGGTGTCAGGGTCGTCCAGGCTTTCGGCCTTTATCGGGGTATTATTCGCATCGAGCTGGTAGCTCCAGGTGGTATACGAGTACTTCTTCTTCTCGGCATCGTAGCCCGAGAACAGTCCGTCTTCAAATTTATAGTCTTTACTGACCTTGTGAAGCGCGTTGGTCAGATTCAATACATAATCTTTGTCATACAGCTTATTATCAATTATGTATTTAATAATGGCTCCCAGATAAGCGATGTCGGTCCCGGGGCGGATCTGAGCGAAGATGTCCGCCTGCGAGGCAGTACGGGTAAAGCGCGGGTCGACGACGATAACCTTCGCGCCTTTCTTCCTGGCGCGGTTGATCCACTTCATGGCGATGGGATGATTCTCGGCGCAGTTGCTGCCGGCGATCAGAAAGACCTCGGAGTTCTGCATATCCGACCAGGAGTTGGTCATCGCGCCGCGGCCGAATGATGGTGACAAACTAGCCACCGTGGGGCCGTGTCATATACGGGCCTGGTGTTCGTGATACGGCGCTCCGATCAGGCGGCTGAGTTTTGTGATGAGGTAGGATTCCTCGTTATCGACCTCAGCGGAGCCAAAGAACGCGATCCCTTCGGCCCGGTTAACGGTAACGGTTTCTTTCTGCCCGGTCTTCGCGTTGGTTACCTCTTCGGTGCTGACCCAGGTAGCGTCCCTGACCTCTTTAGTCTTCTTGGCGATACGCTCGATCGCCTCGTCCCAGGTGATGTCTTTCCATTCTTTTGCTCCTGGGGCACGGTATTTCGGATTCTTCGGACGGTCCGGCGAATAGGCCACGCTCGCCAGGCTCGCGGCCTTAGGGCAAAGCGTTCCTTCGTTGGTCGGATGGTCCGGGTCGCCTTCGAGGTGGATCAGCTTCCCTTCTTTAATATACAGGAGCATGCTGCAGCCACCCGAACAGAAGTGACAGATACTGGGTATCTTGGTGCACCCTTGGAGCTTCAGGGCATATCCTTGGGCCTGCGCTGCCGCAACGTCAAATCCCAGGCCCGTTGCAAGCACGGTGAGTGAAATGCCTGAAGCCTTCAAAAAGCTACGACGAGTTACATTCATCCCTTTCCCCTTCCTCCTTTTGTGTGTTTAGCCCAACCCCAAATTATATTCTATCTCACAAGCTAGTACTTGTCATTACAATCTACCAATATCAAACTGTTACAGAATTAATAAACTATCAGTCATCCGTTATTATTTTTCGTATTCAGAATCTTAATTATTCTATTTAACTGGTTAATAATTATTAATGATATCCTTATCATTTGTTATATTTATTTTTTAATGCTGTGTTTCTAGATGGTTAATTTACTATTAGGTATTTATTGCTATTTGTTATTTTCGGAATTTTGTATTTTATACCCTAAATTATTAATAAAATATTATGATTTTATTATTATTTGTTACTTTCAGAATTTTTGGGCCGCTCATTAATAATGTAATAAATTATTAGGCATCGCTCATTAATTGTTACATAAATCATTTATATGGACTTTGACTATAGTTTTGTTATAATAGATGTATACATGAGCAGTCTTTTTTACCCGGAATCGACAATGGGGTGGTGAATACCCCAGATTTATACACCTGAGGGGCGAGGGTAATGGCCGCATATATAGGTTTGGAAGAGGCTGTTTCGGTCTGCTGTGATAGTATCCAGGCGCTTGACAGCGAGTACCTGCACATCGGTGAGGCCCTGATGAGGGTCGCCGCGGATCATGTGACGAGCTTTATCGACGTCCCCTGTTTCGACCGCTCCTCCATGGATGGTTACGCGATCGCCCGGGCCGATATGGAGAAGCTGATGGCCGGCAACCAGCTGCCCCTGCAGGTAACCGCCACTATCGGGGCGGGTTCGGTGGAAAGCAGGCGGATCAAGGCCGGGGAGGCGTACCGGATAATGACCGGTGCCCTGCTGCCGGAGGGCAGCGCCGCGGTGGTGAAGCAGGAAGACGTACAGACCGACGGTAACCTTATCGTGGTACGCGGAAGCCGTAAGCCGGGTGAAAATATCCGGAAGGCCGGCCACGAACTGCGGGCGGGAGAAAGGGTAGCGGCCAAGGGGCAGGTCCTGAGGCCGGAGGTCCTGGAAAGGATCGCCGCCTGCGGTATCGGAAAGGTCCGGGTTTACCGGGTCCCCCGGGTGTATGTCATCGACACCGGGAGCGAACTGCTCTTACCCGGGTCTCACATCGAAACGGGAAAGATATACAACAGCGGCCGGTTCCTCATCTCGGGTAAGATAGCGGGTACGGGCGCGGCGCCGCTGTCCTCGGGTTCGATCGTCGAGGACGACCTGGAAGCGATCGCGAATGAGATAGAGAAGGCGGCGGATGTCTCCGACCTGGTGATCATCAGCGGCGGAACCGGCAATGGAGACTTCGACCTGGTCTACAAGGCCTTCGAGCGTATAAACGCCCGGCCCCTCTTCCGGGGAATGGGCGTCAACCCCGGGAAGGGAACGGCCGCCGCCCTTTTTAACGGCAGGCTGCTATTTAACCTGCCCGGCAACCCCTACGCGGCGGGATTGATATTCGACGCCCTGATCAAGCCGGCCCTGATCAAGTTGAAGGGTGATCTTTTTTCTTCTCCGGAGTGGTTCGACATCCCGCTCGGCAGCCCGATAAGGCGCGCCAAGCCGGGCCGCAGCCTGTGCCGGGGAGAGATGGTCATCAAAACCGGCCGCGTGTATGCCCAACCGTTAAGCAAAAAGGGTAATGGTGCCGCGAATATCCCCCTGCTGCTGGACCTCAAGGCGGGACAGGGGGCGGCCGGGGATATGGCGAGGGCGCAGCTGTCCTAGGCTGCATTCATAATGCGCACGGCTAACGATAAATCCCCAGTATTCGTTCGGCAGAACCCCGGCATTTCTTCTCTCAATTCCTTTGGCTCCAGCACCTCCACCGAGTCTCCCCAGTGGATCAGCCAGTCCTTGAGTTCCCGCATCCCGCAGATTTAGTAAGAAACCACCACCGAACCGCCATCCACCTCTTCCACGATTTCCTGCGGCGGAGGGTTCAACCACCCGTTCGGTTTCCTACCCGCTGCAGCCTGCACCCCATCAGCCCTAAAATGGGCGCCTTTTTTTAAACTTTTGATATATAATAAGGTGTTGATAGCAAACGGGGAGGAAGCAAGCATATGTACGACAATATTATCGATACCATTGGCCGCACTCCACTTGTCAGGATTAATAAGTTAAACCCCAAGCCGCATATCCCTCTTTACGCAAAGCTGGAGGGCTTTAACCCGACCGGGAGCATCAAAGACCGGATTGCCATAAAAATGATTGAACAGGCGGAAGAAAGCGGTGCTCTCACCCCGGGAAAAACCATAATCGAACCCACCTCCGGCAATACCGGGATCGGCCTGGCGATGATAGGCGCCGTAAAAGGGTATGCGGTTGAAATAGTCATGAGTGAGGCGGTTTCCGTTGAACGCCGCAAGATGATCGAGGCTTTCGGGGCTACGACTACGCTTACGGATGCCTCCCAGGGTACGGATGGAGCCATCAGGAAAGCCCACGAACTCTGCCGCAGCTATCCTGACAAATACTTTATGCCTAACCAGTTTTCTAATGAGTATAATAAACTGGCCCATTATGAAACCACCGCGAATGAAATCTGGGAGGATACCGGGGGCAGGGTTACCCATTTCGTTTCCGCTCTCGGCACCTCGGGAACCATTATGGGAGTGGGGATGGGATTAAAAGCCAAAAATCCCGATATCCAGATAGTTGAGGCACATCCAGTTCTGGGCCATTACATCCAGGGCCTCAAAAACATGCAGGAGGCCATAGTCCCGGAAATCTACGATCCGGCCCAGATCGACCGAAGGGTTATGATTGAATCTGAGGCAGCTTTTGCGATGGCCCGAACCATTGTCGCGCAGGAAGGCATCTTTGTGGGTATGAGCAGCGGAGCGGCCATGGTCGCTGCACTGGAATGCATCAAAGACATAGAAGAAGGCTTTGTGGTGGTGGTGTTCCCCGACCGGGGAGAAAAATACCTGAGTACGGGTTTATTTCAGTTGGAGGTGTGATAGCTGCTAAACCTCTAATAAAGACATTTTGTATTTAACTATTCGCATCGTTGTTTACCCCCTATCTTCAGCCCACTTTACCCATGTCTTAAGTGTATCTAGATCAGGAGATTTGCACTTTCTTGTTATGGTCACCCAGTAATACTCGTCGATAAGTACTGGAGGTGTTGACAATGGTCTACCCATCATTCTTGGAAGATCTAAAAGGGTAAACCCTTGCCTTAAACATTCTCTTTCTAAGTCTAGAAGATCTGCTTTAATAATCTTCAGATATGAGATATAAGGGTTAATATCACATCTTTCTAGAAGATTAGTCCTTATAGGATCATCCCAGGGAGCCAAAGAATTAGGTCTTATGGCGTATAGGGTCTTTGCTGCTCCGGTAGACCCGACGGTTACTCTAATAGACTCATTACTCCTTGTCTTATACGAAGCGGTCTTATTTACGAGGGCATTAAAGGCTATACCTATCTTTTCGAAGTCATCCTCAGTCAATTCCCATAAATGCTTTTCTTTCTGGGGTAGATAATTACTAAACTCCGAGTACCAGGATAAAATCTCATCTGAGGCTAGCTCATGGCAATCAAGGGCAAATTGCCTGCAACCCCACTGGTTAAGCCACACAAGAAGGGCTTTTCGATGCTCTGCAAGATTTAAATCTGGGGAATTACTCGTAGCTTTGAGGAAAGCTAAATATGATTCATCAAAATTGTAAGTACCGTATAGGTAACAAATAAACGCGAGATCGTACAATTTTATTTTAACTCGATCCTTTTTTGCAATATTTCGATCTCCTTGTAGCTTAACGTAATCCTTTTCTGCAATAATTTGTTCACCTTGTATTTGGGGGTTAGAAAGGACTAACTTCCCTGGTTCATTCGAGCAGATACCTGCCCAAACAAGAATACAAGCTATAGGAGTTATTCTTCTAAACACAGTCTCCCCAACTTGTTTCCCGTAAACATTATTTGCTATATATCCTTCAACTGAATCCAAGGAAAGTCCGTCTTCACCCAGCTTGTTAACCATTGCATTTCCTTTTTGAGCCCTACCACCTTTTCTTTTTAGAAGTGAAATCGCCTCGGTAAAAACGGCCCAAGGAAGGAATGGCATACTCTTTAGATTGCTAACATAAATACCATCCGGTGAGAGCGTAGCCTTAAATGATCCGTGCTTTAACATAGGTATATCTGCTGAGTCATCATTTTGATAGAATTTTTCTTTTATGATATTTACCACATCAGTATCATTTATCATTGAACACCCCGTTTTACCACATTAACTATGCTGAATATCCAAGTCCTTTTAATCTCCTTTGAAACCAACGCCTTACTTTCAAGAGATTCCTATTGCTATAAATGCATCTCACTTTTGGTACATATCAAGGTAAATTAATGAATCTGGTAATGTTCCGATTTTAGCTTTATTAATCTCTTCCCACCTCTGATCAATTAAGGCCCTATTAATTAAAATCTGTTCTGCTGTTGTATCTCTAGTCAATGCCTTTACAAAGGTAACACTTTCTTTAATACAAGCCGCCCATTGGACTGTATTAATTGCTAACGGATTACCTTGATAGGCTAAGACTACCTTAAGGGCATTACCACTAGCAGCCGCAGAGTGAGAAAAGAATAACATTTTATGAAGTTTTAATTCTCTTTGTATTTTAAATATCTCCCTATCTACTAGTAAAGAATTGCTTGGATTTGGTTTTCCAATTAAGTAAAATTCTTCTAAGTAATTATATCCTCTTACAATCAATTCAATTGATGCCACAGTAATTGCCATAGTTACAAAATGTCTTAGATCATAACCTTTAAGATACATCCATCTTGAAATATCTGCTACCGTACGACCCTTACCAAAGTCCCCCATTTGAATAAGCTGTAAAAATCCCCAGCCTGGAATAGGGATCCCCATCTTTGTACACATGTCCGATATTATATGACCCAGCCATATAATCGGACATATTGCAAGCTTGATAGGATTATCAACCTCCTGGGTTTTAATGACATGAAAAGCTCCATTCTCATCTATTCCTGTTAGAGAGCCATTTAAAATATCGAAGATACCAAATAATAATCCGAAGAAGGGGTCATGGCCGAGACCCAAAAGGCGATGTGTTCTTGGGTGAAATCCAGGTATATCGATATCTTTTACTTGATCGTAAGGTACTTTACAACTTTTTTCTAACCAAGAAAGAATACTATTTAACTTCCCATCTTCATCAACTCCAACTGTACGCAGAAAGCTAGTAAGGGAACTACCCTTTTGTTGGAATTTATCAAGATAAGTTATGTCTTTGGGAATTTTTACTACAAGAAAGTCCAATAATGTGGCTAATGTTGCCGATAGACCAACTATTGCTATATCTAGAGGATTAAGCACAGGTAATAAATTGGGTTTACGGTATATCGCTTCTGAAACGTTCTTGAATATCTCATTATCTTCTAAAAATATTTCAGAGTCCCAACTAAATGGATTTTCAACTCCAGCTTGAATATAAAGCCTATCCATTTCTTGCTTTAGCTCATCTAATTTATCGTTTTCCTCCTTTTGGTCCTTCATTAAGTGATTAGTTTCTTTAGTAAGATTTCTTAATTTTTTATTACCCTCTTCAAATTCTCCCCGTAAATCACTTGGTTTCATGTTAATACAGCCTCCTCATTTCTATTTAAGGCTTTTTTCAAGAAACCAATTGATTTCTTTAACTTCTTAATTTCATCCTGATTTTTAGCTTTTTGTAATTTTAACTTAAATATGTCATCTTCAAGTAAGTAAATAACCTTTCGTTGTTCCATTATTAATTCTTGGGCCTTTATGGTATCCTGCTGAGCTAAAATAATTTCTTTTAAAACAACCTCAATTTTAGCTGCTTGTGATAAAGAAAAGTCAGGGGACATAGCAATAAAACCCCTTATTGCAGCACCAGTAGCACCGCCCAAAAGAGCACCTCCACCCACAATAACAGCTAATCCTCCAGCCATTCCAAATCCTCCAGCTGCAATTGCGCCCCCTCCTAAAGCTGCTAACCCTGCACTAATTGCGGCTGCCCCAGCCAAACCTTTAGCTGCAAAAAGTGGAGCAATTGTAGGTGCCAAAAACGCTGCGACAGCGGCAAATACAATGACAGCAACTAAAACAATCCATTTATACTCATTACCGCCTATTCCTTTAATTGCATTTTTATATGCCAATAAAAACTTCGACACATAAGTAGGTTCAATATTCAAAAACCTGGCTAATATTTCTGTGTCCTGTTTCTGTTTATCTTCACTAACTACTTTAAGTTTTTTGTATTGATCATCATTACTTTCACCCAAAGGATAATAGGGAATAAAGGTTACTAGTTCAAGTAAAATGAGAAACATGGGTGTTCTTGTTGGGGCAGCCTTCCTTATCCTATTAGCAGCACCTTCTAAAACATATTCATTCCATAAATTAAAATCATTATCTCCAGCAAATTCACGGGCTTCATTGATTTCTAGCATATTTTCAATATTTTTTCTAAAAGCATTATGCCATTGAATTTTCTTTGTTTTAACTGATGTATCTTTCTCCCTTTCAACATCCTTTGTTACAAGATAATATTGCATGCTAAAAAGTAATCTTGATTGTTCATAATCCAATCCAAACATGTCTATTATGTTGCTCATTTAAGTACCTAACCTCCCATCAAACATTATTTGTTTTTTTAATCCCTTAATATAAAGCAGTAACTGACAGAACATACTCCTTTATTTCATGCCTTACTTTTGCTGGCTCCAGCACCTCCACGGTATTCCCCCAGTGGATCAGCCAGCCTATAAGCTCCTGCATGCCGCAGACGTAGTAGGAGACTACAATCGAGCCATCTTTCATCTCCTCCACGATTTCCTGCGAGGAGTGATACTTCATGTTCCGAACCAGGTGCGCTACCCGCTGACTGAAGCGGACTACTACCCGGTAGCAGTCTCCGTCGTTGATAACCCCCCAGCTGGGCGCCATGTACTCCTGCAGCGAGAACTCCTTAGGGTATTTAAAGCGTTCGCTGGTATAAGCCAGCACCTGGTTGATCTGGTCGATACGAAAGACCCTGATGTCATCCCTTAACAGACATCGGCCAACCACATACCAGTTCTGCCGCTTGCAGATTAGGCCATAGGGTTCAACCACCCGCTCGGTTTCCTCCCCGCTGTGGCCTACAAAATACCAGAGCTTAACCCGGTACGAATCCCTTACGGCTTCTACCAGTTTTATGAAATGTTCTCCGGTTTTTAGCGGATCAATCAGGCTTTCCTCAACGATGTGGATACGTTTCTGGAGGTTCTCTACGGCGAGCTTCTGGGGATCGTAGTGGTATTTGAATAGTGTTGAGATGAGGGCGTTCTTAATTTCTTCGAAATGTCCGGTAAGGGCTGATCCCTTATGCTGCAGCAGACTCAAAAAGATCACCGTGGCTTTCTCAGGGCTCAAGCTAGGTAGGTAACCATGTTTCAGCCGGATCCGTGATCCACGGCCATCCTCCTGCCTTATCAGCGGTACTACCAGGTCGTTTTCGATTATTTTCAGGTCTCGGTAGATGGTTCGCTCGGTAACCTCGAATTTATCCGCCAGTTCCCTGACTGTAACACCTCCGTAGGGTGTCTTCTTGTTGAGCTGGTCGATGATAATATTTATCCGCAGGCCTTTCGAAGTATCTCCTCTCGGCATCTGTTCCACCTCCGGCTGTAGGTCCGTGAACAGAGGTATATAACTTATCGACAAAAGTGGGGCCCAAATGGTAGTATTCGGCAGATTATTCACAATTCCTTCGTAAATGTATACATAATTATAATTTTTTTGCTCTATGTAGCTTCTAAGGCTAATTATTCAGGGTTATCTTTATCTTCTCTTTCTACCCCTTCCGGTCATCGTAGTATAAGCTGAGTTAAGCACTTGTTTCCGAGTTGTCTTATACTTGCTGGTCCCCTCTGAAATGCAGTTGAGATTCATTTCGAGGTCGTTGATCTCATTCATCAGTTCTGCATCTTCATCCATGGATTCAGATAACTCCATCATACTGTGGAGATGCTTCTGCAAAACCCTGCGGCTTCCCTCGAAATCCCCGTCGTCAGCCAACTTTATCGCCTCCTCCTTGGCCTTTGCGGCCTGGAGGATCTCGACGTACTTGACCACTTCCAGGTTCTCAGAGGGTTCGCTGCCGTCAGCGTTGAAATCCACCTTCAGATTGGCCTTCAGGTTGACCAGGGCCAGATTCCGCCGCACGTCAGCGTACTCTATCTCCATCTCCAGGAGCTGATTTACCCCCTGGGGATTTGGCACAACATTGAGGGCCATCACGATGGTCTTGGTCTCACCGCTGTATATGTCAGGCAGGGTAACGATGAGGCCTTTTTCCCCCACCTCGGGAACATAGCCCAGGACCCCGCATTCATCCACCACCGGTCCCGGGGTGATCTTCACCCTGATGTTCTGAGCCACGATACTCAGCAGCCCGCTTAGTTCCTGCTCGAAGATCCCGGGTATCTGGTCGGGGGACTCGATATAGTAGAAGTTGCCCGAACCTGCCTCCGCCATGCTCTTTAACAGGTTCTCCTGGAAATCCTCACCGAGCCCGAAGGTCGAGAGCGTTACCCCCGAGCTTGCGACTTCCCTGGCCATGTTCGTAAGCGATTCGGGGTCGGTGACTCCTACATTGGCCATCCCGTCAGTCAGGAGCAGCACCCGGTTGATCCTCTCGCGCCCAAAGTTCTTCCTGACCTCGCTTATCCCCGCTAACATGCCGCCGCTCAGGTTGGTGGATCCCCCCGGGTAGATCGATTTGACCTCTTTCCTGATCAGGTCCTTGTTCAGGATGTTAGCGCTGGGCCGCAGCAGGTCCACGCTATCGTCAAATGTCACCACCGACCCGTAATCTTCCTCGCTCAGGTGTCCCAGGGCGAAAGCCACCGCCTTCTTCGTGTATCCCAGCTTGTCCCCCGCCATGCTCCCGCTACGGTCGATCACGAAAGAGAGGTTCTGTTGCGGCCGTTTCTCCATCGGCAGCTCCGGCGCATTAAGTTTCAGCATCACAAATGCAGTCTGCTCTTTATCAGCCATCAGGAAACTCCTATCCAAAGCAACTTGAACATTGATCTTCTCCAAAGGTATTACCCCCTTCAACATTTTTTGATACGTAAAGGTCTGGGAAACAGCCCAACCTCACTATTTGTTACTGCTGTAATTATAAGAAATAGTACAGACAATATTTTGTCAGAATAAAATGTAATAGAGAAAGTCATCTCGAAAGGTAGTGAGAGGACTTTCTCTTAGGGATTTTATCTTTTAATTTGTATTTTTACTACTGCGCATTAATAACGATGCGAGACCGTATTTCTCAGTATTATCAGGTCTCTCACATATCACAGATTCTTATTTTTCAAGGCCTCCCTGCCAGAGGGGGAGTTACCCCGTCCATGAAAAAACTGGTTTTCCACCCCATCTGTGATAATAGTATGATAAGAAGTCTTTTTCTTTCCAAACCTCCTAACAACAAACTGTTTGGATATCTGTTTATTCATGTTTTTCTCTCGTTTCCCTACTGAAGCAAATTCATTGAATTAGCCCAAGCAGCTTCCAGTAGGGAATGCTTAATAATAAACCCACGGTCGATATTACTGCGTAAGCAGTTGACAGCTTTACCATCTGTCCGTGCTCTACCATCTCACCGCCGGTAGCATAAAAGACGCTCAGGTAAGTAGAGTTTTCGTAAAACGCAAACCAGACGTTGGTTGAGGCGAAAACCACCATTGTAATAATCCACGGGTTTATTCCGTGTGCAGACGACAAAGGAATCAATACTAATGTAAACACCACTGCCGTCGCAGCAATTGACACGATTAAAAATCGGGAAAGGATGACGGCGCCAGCGAGCAGAACGATAAATATGTATGGGTGTGACATATAAGCAGTAATTGAATGCTCTAGGGTTTTACCAATCCACTTATCAATATTCAGTGTTTGTATCACATCTCCCATATTGTTGACGCTGCCTATAAAAAGCACAGCCGTCCAGTCAACTTTTGTGCGGAAGTCCTCGCGGTCAAAGATATTGAAACTCAACAAGGCACACATACCAGTGACCGCTACTACCCCAGCGGATATCCCATGTATGCGTTCGGTTATCCATAGTATTATAGTAATCAACAGAATAGCCAGGGTTATCTTCTCATCGCGTGTCATAGACCCCATTGATGCCATTTGATCGCTTATCCTGAGGTGAGTAGTAGTGGCGGGCCGATAAAGCTGATGAATAACTAAAGCCGAGGCCGCTATCATAAAAATTCCCCAGGGTAGTGACGCGATCAACCAGTACCACCAGGAAAACTGTGCTTGTACCTGCTGAGGAAGCAGCCCGTAAAGCATGAAACAAACAAAAGATGAGCTAAAAAACAGCGGCCCGGTTGAACAGAAACCGATATACATTGCCCCAAAGATACCTGCCGCCCCGGAGCTTTTTCGTGGATAGCCTAAAGTGTCGCTGATATTTAAAGCGATTGGAGCCGCTATTACTCCTTTGGCGGTTATACTGGGAATTAACGGCGCAGTCAATAACCCCGCACCTAGCAAACCTAAAACCTGACCCGAGAAATTAGACGGAAATAAATTAATAACAATGAGGGCCAGGCGTTTTAACAATCCACACTTGGTTGCCGCTACCCCGATACCGAAGGCTCCCACCATGATCCAAAACGAGTCCGTTGCGAAATTGGCAAATGCCTGGTTAAATGTAACAGCTTTGGTAGTTACCCATAGAACACACATTAACAAACCAACCACATACTCAGGCAGAACGTTTAGGATCCAAAATATTACCGCCCAGACGATGGTGCCCAGAATCCTCATCGCTTGTACGGTGAGCCCGTCTGGGGGCTGGAGCGTCGCAATATACACCCCCAGTCCCACGGCGGTGATCGCACCGGCAGTTCTGGAGTAGTTCGACCATTTAAGCGTTTGTCCCATCAATCTTCTGGTCCTTTCGAACTGGCTTCTTATAGAAGTTTAAAAAATTTCGAACAGCCTTTCCGCCAATTGGGCTATCTCCATTGCCGCCGCGGAAGCATCTTCTGTAGTGGCCGCCTTTTTCTTCACATCTATGGTGATATTTATGAATGTTTAGCCTCCTTTTTTTCGGGGTAATTGGCATAAATCGGTATTGTTTTCTAATATCTTTTTTATCCGGATCATTTTTCTTACAAGCGTTGACTGGTCTATTCCCAGGGACGCAGCAGCCTTGTAGGTATTTCCGTATTGATCGATTGCATGGGTAATCATATATTTTTCTAGTTTTAACACTGCTTCTTTGAGGTTAGACGCACCATTCAGTTCGAAGCCTTTAATCCTAAAACCGTTATCGCCTTTCATTGAGGGTGGCAAGTAATCCTTAATTATTATTGCTCCCGGGCTGGTAACGTACAGGCTCTCGATTAAGTTCTCCAACTCCCTTATGTTTCCCGGCCAATAGTATTCCAAAAATATTCTGATAGTCTCAGCGTCAAGTCTTCTTTGTATGTTATACTTCTTTGAATTCTTATCTAAAAAATATCCAAGGAGAGAAGGAATATCTTCTTTTCTAGCCCGAAGCGGAGGTATATATATTTGAACAACCTTGAGCCTAAAAAAAAGGTCCTCGCGAAAGCTTCCCTGCGAAACCATTTGCTCTAAATCTTTGTTGGTCGCCGCTAAAAAACGAACGTTTATTTTCTGAGTATTAACCCCGCCGATTCTTGTCAGCTCCTTCTCCTGTAATACTCGTAGAAGCTTAACCTGGAGAGTAAAAGGCAGGTCACCTATTTCATCCAGGAGTACCGTGCCGTTGTTTGCCATTTCAAATATCCCGGCCTTGCCCTCTTTACTAGCTCCGGTAAATGCTCCTCGTTCATAGCCGAATAACTCGGACTCTAACAGAGCTTCCGGTATCGCACCGCAATTTATTTTGATAAAGGGCCCTTCCTTCCGATTGCTGCAGTTATGGATAAGTTTAGCTATTACTTCTTTGCCAACGCCCGATTCACCAAGTAAGAGTACATTTACATCTACTTGTGCTACTCGGTAGCAAAGGTCGATCGTCTTCTGCATTTCTGGAGAATTAGTAGAAAGCAGGAATGGTTCTTTTTCGCAGCCGCTCAGGGTCATTAACTCGGTTCGATACCTTCTGTTAAGGCTTTTACTCTCATTTAGTTCCTGCTTCAGGTTTTCAATCTCAGTCAAATCCCTGACGTTAATTACTACTCTAAAAATCTTGCCATTATCGTTTTTTACCGGGTTAGCGGTAATCAGGAGACGATTGCCCAAAGGAGACACGTTAACTTGAGTTACAGAATTACAGGTTTTAAGTACGTTTTCTATTATTAAGGAGGCATAGTGACCTTCCGCCACTAATTCCTTAATCGAATGGTCAATTATCATGGTTTCCTTTAGGCCAATCAAACGAATTGACGCTTCGTTGGCCTGGCGGATTATTCCCTGGCAGTCGGTCACTATGATCCCGTCATAAGAAGACTCTATCAAGGCCCTGAGTTCCTTATTCAATTCTTTTACGATCGTAAGTTCTTTAGCCAGGAACTCGAACTCGGTTATATCGTGAAATATACTGATAGCGCCTATTATTTCCCCGTTTTCAATAATTGGGCTTCTGTTTGCAATATATACCCTGGTGCCTTGTGAAAAAGCAATTGGCACCCGGTATTCAAACTGGTTTTTCCCAGTGTTTAGAACATCTAATAGACCAGTAGGTATCAAGACCTCGGGTAAGGGTTTGCCGATTGCCGATTCACGAGACCTGCGGGTCATTTTTTCCGCAGCCGGGTTAAAAATTTTAATAATCCCCTGTTTATTTATGACCACGATACCGGTAGGAGCCGCGTTAAGAACGGCATCCATCTCTCTGCTCAAGGTTTTTCTCTCTGAGAATAAACATAAAGTTAATTGAGTTTTGGTAATCAGACCAAGCAGTTTTCCTTCTTTGTTAAGAACCGCCAGTATGTCTTCCGGTACCTTCCATGCTTCTTTTACGGTAGTATTTGTTGTCACCGAGGCAAACCCGGTTCCTTTTAACTGCCCTACGGTCAGGTCATGACCCGCATCAACCAGCAAAAGCACTGCATCCCTGTCCAGAACCTGTGAAAGCGCTCCATTTTTTACTATTCCTACCGGGTTTATGGATCCTTTATCCCTCCACAGTTCCAGCAAGTCTCTAATGCTTTGTTCATGATTCAAGGTTAAGGGTTTATGGTTAAGCTTGATCAAAACATCGAGCATGTTATTCATCTTAATACCTCCTTTCCTGGTTTCTTAGATATTTAATCAATATACATTTCAGGAGGACGTATCAGTCCTCCTGATTCTTTGGGTTAGTTTTTTGTGATGAATTTCGCCCCAGTTTTAACTCGTTAGATTAATTGATCGTTATTGCAAAATCAGGGCAGACATTCCTACACCTTAGGCAGCCAACGCAATTTTCTCCATGTAAAGCTGTCATAGGCTTATAGCCACTTTCATTAAATGCTTCAGAGGTTTCAAAAACTTTAACAGTACAAACCTCTTTACAATAATTACATTCTTTACAAAGAGAGGAATTAACGTCTACGTTGTATTCGCGGATATCGCAGCCCAGGCAGCGGCCCGCTTCCCTTGCGGCCGCCTGTTCGTCAAATCCCTGTTCCACCTGGGTGAACCCTTCCAGACGCTTCACCAGAGGAATTGTTTCCGCTGCGGTACGGCAGGTGTCCAGCGGAGCCGGTTCGCCGCTGACCGCTTCAGTGTCGGCAGCCAGCTTCTCATCAATGCGTCCGTCACCACCCAAATATAAGTCAACAGCGGCAGCCGCCTGCCGGCCTTGAGCAATTGCCTCGATAATCGAGGCCGGCCCGGTCACCACATCACCCGCAGCGAAGATTCCCGATCTGACAAAGCCGGTATCGACGGCGCCGTATTTGTTACCAGGCAATCCTACCGCAGCCGCTTCTGCTGACTGTCCAACCGCTTCCACCAAGAGATCGAAGGCAACGGTGAATTCGCTACCGGCAATCGGCACTGGGCGCGGCCGGCCGCTTGAATCTCTGTCCCCCAGGTCCATTCTGGTGCAGACCACTTGATCTTTGTTGATCTTAATCGGCGCCGCTAAAAACTCGAACCGCACTCCCTCTTCCAGGGCATCACGGATTTCGTTCGGGTCGGCCGGCATTTCCGCCCGGGTTCGCCGGTAAATAATAATTACTTCCTGCGCTCCCAGGCGGCGAGCCGCTCTGGCCACGTCCACGGCTGTGTTGCCGCCGCCTACAACCACAACTTTATTACCGGTTGTCACCGGCTGTCCGGTGTTAATCTGTTCCAGAAAACTGACTCCATCAATCATACGTGCTGAGCTGTCCGTCGGAGCTCCGGTCTTTGACCCGGCCCACGCCCCGGTCGCCGTAATAACCGCATCAAAACCAGTATCCAGCAGAGCTTGCGCCGATTTGACCCGGTAATTCGTTTTGATCTTCACGCCCCGGCTGGTAATTACAGCAATCTCCTCGTCAACCACCTGATTGGGCAGGCGGTATTCAGGAATGGCGTACCGCATCATCCCCCCGGGCTGCGGCCTGGATTCTAAAACAATGACTTGATGTCCTTTGCCAGCCAGATAATAGGCAGCTGTCAAGCCACCCGGTCCCGCCCCAATCACGGCTACTGCCTTGTTGGTGAGAGGAGCGGCCGGGATTGGGTCTTTCCAGGCGGCTGATTTTTCCGCCGCCGCCCGCTTCAGCAGGCGAATCGCCACCGGTTCGTCATACTGATGTCGAGCGCACATCGCTTCACAGGGGTGAATACAGACATTTCCGCAAACAGCTGGAAAAGGAATCCTCTCCCTGATTACCGCCAAGGCTTGATCGTATTGGCCGGCTTTAATAAACCTGATATACCGGGGAACATCAACACCGGCAGGACAAGCCCCCTGACAAGGAGCAATTTTATTTTTAGGGAAAACAGACATTATTCTTCCACACTCCTTCCAGCCTTCATCTTTTCACGAGTTCGACACCACGGTGCACGGCCTGAATGTTCATGTCAGCAGCCTGGCCGGTGAAGCGCTGCTTAATGACTTGCTCTAAGCTTTCGGGTTTAACCAGCCCGGTCACCGCGCTCATAACACCGAGGGCAACCATATTGGCAGTACCTGGGTGTCCAAGTTCTAAGGACATCTCGGTAAAGGGAAAACCATAAAAATTTTGGCCGTCTCTTGCTTTAAGCAGAGTGGTGTCATAAAAAACCGGGTTTTCCTCTGCCAAGCCGGCATATGTGTTCATGGCTTCTTCTGATAAAACCAGCGCCATATCAGGTTTCTGAACCTGCTGGAACATAATTTCTTCCTGGCTGATTATGACCTCCGCTTTTGACGAGCCGCCCCGGCTGGCAATGCCGTATGACTGGGTCTGAACCACATTTTTTCCTTCCATTATTGCGGCTTCACCCAGCATGATCCCGCAAAGAATCACTCCCTGACCGCCGGTACCGGCCAGCACTACTTCATAATGGTCCTTCATGCCGTATTAACTCCCTTCATTGAAAGGTGATGATTCTCATTTCCCGGACAAGGCCCTGGCCTGGATTTCCGCATAGCGGGTGTTGAAATCTGGAGCGTTTTGGTCAACCAGTTTTCCGACCACAAAAAAACCGTTCTCCTTGGCATTGGCAATTTGATCATACTTTTCCCTGGGCACACCCTTTTCTTTTAACCACCGGATCATGTGGATGGGAACCTTCATTTTATTGTTTGGTCCATAATGCGTGGAACAGGGGCTTACTGCTTCAACCAGGGAAAACCCCTTATGATTTAAGGCTTCTTTAATGAGATTCTGCAGCCGCCATCCGTTATAAACTGTTTCCCGGACGACGAAATTTGCACCGGCAGCCTCTGCAAGTTCGCAGACGTCAAACTCCCTTTCCGGGTTGCCGAATCTGGTCGTACTGGTAAAACTGTAGGCCGGCGTAGTGGCAGAGACCTGCCCGCCGGTCATCCCGTAATTCAGGTTGTTGACGAGGATTGCCGTTAAATCGATATTTCGCCGCGCAGCATGAATGAAGTGATTTCCCCCTATTGTCACGCCATCGCCATCACCCATTAAAACCACTACATGCAGTTTGGGATTTACGGCTTTAACCCCGGTGGCGAAGGTCAGAGCCCGTCCGTGGGTAGTATGCAGGGCATTGGTGGTAACATAATCGTCAGCCTTACCCCAACAGCCGATGCCCGTCACCACCACGGTGTCTTCATTGGTATAACCTAGTTCCTCAAAAGACCGCAGTAAAGCGCCGAGCACGATGCCATTGCCGCAGCCCGAGCACCACATGTGCGGCAGGCTGCCCGGTCTCATGAATTTCAGTCCGGTGGAATCAGCCATAACAATAC
Source organism: Bacillota bacterium (assembly GCA_013178275.1). GTDB lineage: Bacteria > Bacillota > Ch66 > Ch66 > Ch109 > Ch109. Next base: position 52,960 of record JABLWZ010000004.1, read on the forward strand.
CCCCCTTGTCTAGTCTTTAATCGCGTTAAGCACTTCCGCTGGGGTAATAATCGTTCCATTAAAACGGAACACCCTCTTAATTTCAGCATCAGATCCAAGCACCCGCTGAACCTCTCCCGCGATCTGGCCGCTGTAATTCATCTCCGGCACCACTACCCGCCTGACGCTTCGGGCCAGCTGGGCCACTTCCTGGTCTGGGAACGGCCAGATGGTGACAAGCTGCAGCACTCCCACCTTGATTCCACTCCTGCGGGCTTCGGCCGCCGCAGCCCGTGCTGCCCTAGTCGTCGCGCCAAAGGCCACCACCAGAACATCCATGTCTTCGACATCGAATGTCTTCGTCAGCACGATTTCATCCCGGTTCCGGTCGAGCTTTTGATGCATATGAGCTATCTTCCAGGCCGCATTGGTGGGATTGTTGTTGCTGACCCCTTCCTGCCCATGCATGGAACTGGTCACATGGAACACATAGTCGCTTCCATAGGATGCAAGTGGTGCAATCCCGTCTTCATCCGGTGCAAAAGGCTTATACTTCTCCGGATTTCCCCTGGGTTTTTTGCGGTCAATCACTTCCAGTTCTCCCGGCTCCGGTTGAACAAAGTTTTCCCGCATATGGGCCACCACCTCATCAGCCGCCAGGATCACGGGCACCCGGTACTTTTCTGCCATATTAAAAGCTTTTACTGTCAGTTCAAAACACTCGCGGACTGATGCCGGTGACAAGGCGATTAGAGACTGGTCACCATGGCGGCCCCATCGGATCTGCATCACATCAGACTGGGCCGGTTTGGTCGCCAATCCGGTACTCGGCCCCGAGCGCTGCACATTGATGATCACGCAGGGGACTTCTCCAAATATCGCCATCCCCAGGTTTTCCTGCATTAAAGAAAAACCTGGTCCACTGGTAGCAGTGAACGACTTAGCGCCGGCTAAGGAAGCACCTACAATGGCTCCTATGCTGGCTATTTCGTCTTCCATTTGTAAAAATACGCCGCCAACTTTCGGCATCAGCTTCGAGCACTCTTCAGCTATTTCTGAGGAAGGCGTGATAGGATAACCGGCATAGAACCGGGCTCCAGCATATAATGCCCCTTCGGCGATAGCCTGGTTACCTTGAATAAGCCTGGCCTTTTCAAACAATGTTAATTCCTCCCCTCAATAACAAGGTAAAAAAGAAAGATGACAGGGTTAAACCCCTGCCATCTTTCTTGGTTTTTACACCCATCCACGATAGCGCATTGCTTCCACCACACGATTGAGGGCCTTAACCCAACAGGCCATGCGCATACTGATTTTCTTTTCCTGGTGAACTTCATAGACTTCCTTGAATACCTTTTTGATCATGCCTTCCAGTTTTGCGTTGACCTCATCCTCTGTCCAGTGGTTGTCGTGAAGGTTCTGTATCCGCTCAAAATGCGCGACCTGGGTTCCCCCGGAATTAGCAAGGATATCCGGCGCGTCAAAAATACCTTTCTCTAAGACTATTCTTTCACCTTCCGGGGTCATGGGACCATTGGCGCCCTCTATAATCATCCTTGCTTTAATGCGGGGAGCGTTTTCCGCGGTGATCACGTTCTGCACGGCACACGGCGCCAGGATATCGCATTTCATTTCAAGAATCTCAGCATTGGTAATGGCCTTTGCTTTGGGGTATCCTACCACGCTGCCGGTCTTTTCTAAATGCGCGTAAACATCAAGAATATCTAAACCGTCAGCATTATAGATACCGCCGTTAACGTCGCTGACAGCAATGACCTTAACCCCATCGCGCTGGTATAGCTTGGCCAGATGCCAGCCTACTTTCCCAAATCCCTGTACTACAGCGGTAAGCCCTTGCATCTTCAGTCCCATGACTTTGGTTACTTCCCGGGTCGCAAACAGCAGCCCCCGGCTGGTTGCTTCCGCACGTCCTTCAGAACCTCCCAGAATCATCGCTTTTCCGCTTATTCCCGCAGGTTCATTGCGAAGGTTCATGGCTTCCCACTCATCAAGCATCCAGCTCTGAGTAGCGTTGTCGGTCCCAATATCCGCTCCTGGGAAGTCGTTCCACGGCCCAATGATAGGAGCGATCGCACGCGTGTAAGCCCGGCATAAGCGTTCAAGTTCGTTGCGGGACAACTTTGAAGGATCGACCGCTATACCGCCTTTACCGCCCCCGTTAGGGATTTCGTTAAGTGAGTTTTTCATCGTCATCCATATAGACAGCGCCTTAACATCGTCCACCGTTTCGTCCTCGTGGAAACGAGTGCCTCCGCGTATAGGTCCTACCGCCCAGTTGTGCTGGAAACGGAACCCCTCGAATATCTTAATCGACCCGTCATCCATTTTAACGGGAAACTGTACTGTTAACTGGCGCATGGGTTCTTTTAAAATAGCGTATACATGAGGTTCCAGATTCATTATTTTTGCTACTTCCGCGAGTTGAGCTTGTGCAACTTCTAATGCGGTTGTCATTTCCATTACCTCCCTAAAATGTAGTTTTAATTTGCATTATTTAATCTCGCCCGTGTCTTTATATGGTCAGTGTTGTGATATGGCCTCCAGGTTTTTGCCTTTGGTTTCTGTCCCAAGCATTGCTACAACTATTGCGGCAAGAACGAAGGCGGATGCTACTGCACCCAAGGTGAAATACAGGCCAATAATCGGATACAGGTAGCCTACCACGGTAGGTGCTATCATACCGCCAATCCGTCCCCACCCGTTAGCGGTACCGGTTCCGGTGCCGCGCACCTCTGTCGGGTAATTCTCCGGGGTGTAAGCATAGATAACGGCGAAAGCCCCCGCCATAAACAGTACGGCGGCAATCCCACAGCTCAGCATGATTCCCAACGGCAACTGTTGGGTCAAGGCCCATCCGTAAACCAAGGTCGTGATACCGGCAAATACCAAGTAGAATACGATCGGATATTTGCGGCCTATCCTATCCGATAAGTACGACCCCAATATTCCGCTGGGAACCCATACCGTGTTCATGATAAAGACATAGCCGATCGATGCATACATAGAGTAGCCCGCTTGTTTCAGCAGGGTAGGAAGCCAGGTGTTTAGCCCCCAATATCCAAACAAAGCGCAGAACCACAGCAGCCAAAGCATGATCGTCCTTTTAGAGTAGAGCGGGCGAAAAAGAACCGAGAATTTGACGCCCTTTTCGGTATGGATTTTATCTACGGGTTTAGGTTCGGGCAGGCTCTTACCCAACTCTTTTTCAACCTCTTTTTCGATAAGCTCCAGCTGCCTCTCGGCATCATGATGTTGTCCTTTAATCATGAACCAGCGGGGCGATTCTGGAATGCCTAAACGGAAATACCAGATCAGGCACGCGGGTAGAATGCCCGCGAAAAAGGCCCACCGCCATCCATAGACCGGGACTATAAAGAAGGTCACTCCTGCGGCTAGAAGCATACCAAAACCCCACATGGCTTCGGTTAGCCCGTTTAACCTTCCTCTATACTGATTAGGAACCATCTCGCTCACGTAGGTGAAGACCACCGGCTGTTCCCCGCCCAGCCCGAAGCCGGTGATAAACCTCAGCACCAGCAAGGCCTCATAGCTTTGAACCAAACCAGTAATCGCCGTGGCGAAAGAGAAGATAAGAAGAGTGTATTTAAATACTTTTAATCTCCCCAAGTGGTCGGACAAGGTTCCTCCCAGTAAAGCACCACAGAGCATGCCTAAAAAAGAGACGCTGAACACCAGCCCGGTCTGAACCGCGGATAAATTCAAATCCTTGGAAAGAGCCGGCATGATGAAACTGAGCAGCGCCATGTCGTAAGCGTCAAATAGATAACCAGCTGCAGATAATCCGAATACTTTCTTGTGGATTCCCGAAAAAGGGAGCCTTTCCATCCTGCCTACCAGGCTTTCCAAGGTTAGAATCGAACTGCTCATAACTAACCCCCCTTCTGCAATGATTTAGTAGTGAGTATTAATTATCAGGTTTTTGTGGTACAATGGGGTACTAAGGTAATCAGGCACTTTCGTTGCAAATGTTTACCAAGCCTAACCAAGACAATTATTTGTAAGCATACTAAGTGGTGGCAACACTTATCTTACTTATAATTGATCTTGTTTAGGTATAAAAGCGTATCAGGGTTGTTTAAGCACGGCGGAAGAGGCTTCCATAACCAGATACAGCGGTTAGGTTGATCCCTCCTTTCTTAAGGATTGCAGCTAGAGTTGCCTGGTTACTGCTTATTACGGGTTTTTTAATCTCACCTTCCAGCATCTCGATTATTTCGATCGACCGGAAGTTGGTGCAGCTGATAAAAAACCCGTCACATTCAGCCATCGTTAAGCTCTTTACCAGCTTGTAGGGAATATATGGCTCTTGTTTGCCGATATCGATGTTATCCAACAGTTCCAATCCTTTAATCTCGACCACATTTATACCATTGGCCTTTAAGAACGCTTTTTCCAGTTTGTTCAGTTCGTCTATGTAGGGGGTGACCACCCCTACTTTTTTGACGTCTAAACTGTGAAGAGCGTCTAATACCGCTGTGGAGGTCGTTACCGCCGGAATACCGGTGATCGATGCGATCTTGTCGGATATCTGCTCGTCATAGCCTTTCCCCTTTACCAGGCTACCGGTGGTACAGCCAAAAGCAATGATATCGACGTCGGCGTTTGCCAGTTCCCTGGCTGCTGTTTCAACATGCTCTTCCATTTTTATCAGGTCTTCTTCATTAACCTTACCGAGAAGCATTCGGGCAGTGTGTACAGATACCCCCGACGGTACCATCCGCCACAGCTCGCTTTCAATAGTAGTATTAGAAGCGGGTACCATCAGGCCGATCCTCATACGCCAGCCATACACCCTTTAATCTCCCCTTTCATCAGGTTAGTCGTAACCCAATCGTTCCTATCGGGTTATGTTTACGGCTCCCTGAGAGGTAACCAGAAACATGTCTTCAACCCCGATAGCATAGGGATAATATGGCCATTGATACTCCACACAGCCAATCATCCCGTCTTTTAATACGAAGGTATTACCTTTTCTGAACCCTAGCGTGGCCGGTTCCTGTTTGCCCATTACGTGACCGATGTCCCGGTTATACTCCTTGGCAAGGTCGACTCCTGGAGGGAGTACCCCGATGCTGACCCAACGATCTTGTTTTTGTATCAATTCCTGAGTCCCGGCGTGATAGACCTCCTCCCCGGTTTTCCCGGGAACCGCTGATGGAATGGCGGCTCCAGTCATTTGCTGATCCACGAACTGGTACAACTCCCTTGCATTATCGTCCAGGGTAAGTGTGCGGCAGAGATCAGAGGCAGCCCTAACCAGCCCATTCCGGTCAATGACTAATACCCCGCAGTCGATCTTGAGGCTCCTGGTATCACTATTGACGGGTGAGAACTGGGGTAGATTTGGACGCCGGGTACGGTTACCGGCGTGGAGGACCAAAAAGTAAGGTTGGATTTGAACCGACAGTTGATTCGTCTTCTCAAAATCCTTGAACGCAGAATAAAGAAATCGCTCCACATCTGTCTCCAGAATGGCAGCCCCTTTCAGGGCATCTTTGGTACGTTCAATCGCGGTCTCTATACCGTAACAGGTGGTGCGAGCGGCGATAATGTAAAAGGGCAGTTCCTCTCCGGCACGGATTTCGCGCCACACTCGCAGCGCCACGGTAGCCGGACAAACAAGGTCTTCACTTAATCCTAAATCTCTAAACTGCCCATACGAAAGGTTGTTTTCTTCGATTCCTATTGGACTTTTAAAGTCTATGGGCAAACTTTCATATGCTGTTTTAAGATTTGGGAATCCTCCAACCAGTTTGGGGAAACTCTGTGTAAGAGGTTGATTAGTTAACAAGAAAACCCGGTTTTGGCAGCATACCGTTAAACAACTGTTATCGTTGAAAAATTGGAAAGGGATACCAGTTATTTCTTGCTGGTTTAACGGGGAACTGACGAGAAGGGTTTTAATTTGAAGGTTGCCGAGAAGTTCCTGAAGCTTTTCAAAACGGCTGTCTTTATGTTTTTGCATGATACTGGTAAGCCCGGGAGCGATCCGTTTTGCGTCGTCAAGACTTTCATCGTATGTACTCATAAACTCGTTTAACACGTCCAGAGGGTCAACCTCATATGTATAAACCCTCCACCAGGGGACTCCTTCTGAAACAACGACCTCAAACTCTTTTTTTAAGGCTTCATAAACAGAGTAGCAAACACTATCGTCCACAACGATTTTTTTGTCCTTCGAGTTAATCCGTAAAACCTCAAACCAGTCGTCCGGCATTTTTTCTGTTTGCTGGTCAAAGGTCAGGTACGGACGAAAGTAGGTAACTTTGGTCTTTAATCCTTGCTCCCTAAAATTGCCTCTTTCGATGTCTTTTACAAATAGATAGGAGGTCCCGTCTTCCTTTTCCAACATCAACGGAGAAGAGAATACTCGACAGTCTAAATCCATGTGAGGGTACAACAAACATCGTGTAGTATCGATTCCGGTCAAGCGTTTAATTGTCTCCTGGTTAAAAAATAACTTGTCCATATAATGTTTCTTTCTCCTCCTTCCTCGGATCGGTACAATTCTTTCATGAATTGTTCCATCTCATAACAGTCCCTTAGATACTCCCTCCTCTCTTTGTTATTGTTTTCTCGGTAACCGAGGTTCCCCGATATATCTCTAACGGCTTTTCTAAGTTCATCATAATAATTCTGGAAGTTGTCGGTTACTGCTTTTTTCTCAGGAAAAGCTACCGATAACACTGCAACCACCTTCTGAGAAAAATCCCTAACTGGTAATGATACGCAAGCACTCCCTTGATTAAATTCACTAACACTGAGGGCTAGGTTTAATTCTCTACACTTTTTTATAAGTTCATGAAGTTTTGCTTTTTGGTGATAGTGTTAGAGGCATATTTATTTGGGTTAATACTGTCTATATATGAGTAAACAAGATTCCGGTCCAAACATGCTAAAAGCATTCTCGAATCCGCGCCGGCATAGAAAGGCGAACGCTGACCAACTGGTACATTCAAACTCAATGTTTGATTGCCTGGAATTGAAGCAACACAAACTCTTTCTTCGTTATCTATAACATCTAAATATATCGTTTCTTTTAAGGTATCTCTGGTCTTCCTCATAATATCTATGGCAATATTTCTAATATCGAGCTGTTTGTAAATAGCCGCCGCAAAGTTTAATATTTTAAGACTTATTCTGTATTTTTGGTTATAGGAGTTTTTAATTAAATAGCCTTTTCTCTCCAGCGTTTTGATCAACCTACATACAGTTGGCGGGGTAAGACCTACTTTTTCACTCAGTTCTTGGACTCCCATCTCACTTTCCTGAAACGAGAATGCCTCCAAAATAGCTATAGCCCTTTCCAAGGATTGTACATTAGGCGTTGTCATTTACTTTTCACCCCCGTTTTTTTATTTTTGTGAAAATATTTGCATAATTATTTCATATGGTAAAATCTTGCAGTACTCAATTTTGTGGCTGTATAATAGTAAAATTTCTGGTGAAGGTCAATACAAATCCTTTAGTTTTTTTAAGTTTTTTGTTGAAAAACTATTTCAGTATTATGTTTTTTGTTTTGTCTACCATATCTATGATTAATTTACACTGTATTCGTCCCTTATATATGCCGCTTTACCTGGGACAATTGGTACTTTCTTTTGCACCACACCTTTTTCCCTACAAGATTATCTTGCTAAATCCTTCTATACTCCTTAACCGATCTTATGGATTTCTCATGTTCGTTTTATTCTACTTTTTATTGAGTAAGACAATGGGGTAAAGGGAGGATGTCTACCAACTGCATTTTTTAATCATCGTCAACCTTGCTGTTAAAAAATGGCAGCAATCTTGATTCCAGGGGAAATGTATTTTTACATTCTACAACTGCATTAATACATCATCGATAAACCCCCGATTCTCCTTGGTATTTGGGTATTTTACCCTTACACTTATTGATCCGTCATGGTTTAATCATTCTCAGAATTAATCCGTATATATTCGAGGGAAGCGCGGTTTGCAGCTTCCCTTTAAAATTAATGGCACTATTTTTGCATTGCTTCTCAATCCATAAATTCTGGAGGAGTTGACAAGCAATGAATTTCGTCTTAAGTGAAGAGCTGCGAAACATTAAAAAAGTTACCGGGATTTTGCGGAGAGACAAATCCTCCCAAGGGACAACGAGGACGACAAGGACTATCGCTCCCGTCGGAATAGTACCGCGAATACTTTGAAAATCTCTACCGTGCAGATAACATAGCCGAAATATGCCGTCGGAAACCAGTAAATCCTATGCCATGCAAATAAAAGGAGTATACTAATGGATTTATTAGTCAATGTAAGTATGGTTATACTGATCAACATTGTTTTAAGTGGAGACAACGCTATAGTCATTGCTCTAGCCTGCAGAGCGCTGCCGCCGGACCAGAAGAAAAAGGCTATCATCTGGGGGAGTGGACTGGCGGTTGCTTTTAGAATTATTCTTGTTGGCATTGCCACATATTTATTGCAAATACCATTTCTACAGTTTATCGGTGGCTTAGCCTTAGTCTATATAGGCTATCAATTGTTGGCTGCAGATGACGACTATGATGGTCTTGAAGCTTCAAACAGCTTCTGGATAGCAGTAAAGGCCATCCTGGCCGCTGATTTGATTATGAGTCTGGATAATGTACTGGCTATAGCGGGCGTAGCTAAAGGAGACTGGCTGATACTGATACTTGGATTAGCCATTAGTATCCCACTGGTTATTTTCGGTGCTCAGATATTAACTTCGCTGATGAATAGATTTCCCATCGTGGTTTATATCGGCGCGGGCTTAATTGCCTGGACTGCAGCTGAAATGATGTGCGGCGATAAGATGATTGGTCACTTTATCGTGCAATACGCTCTGATACTAAAAATTGTAATAACTGGGGGTGTGTTAGTCATTGGTTACATGCGCAAGCCCAAACCGGAGAAAGAAACTGTTAAAGAATCAACGAAACCAGCTAACTAAATAATTTTGAAATGTTTTAAAAAGGTATGTTCTAGGAGGAAATAACTTATCGATCTCTTTTTATGGGGTAATTTCCGAAAATACTTCTGCAAGATTAGTCGCCAATAAAATAAATTCACCCCGCTTACGTGAGGTGAATTTAAATGGTTAGTCCCAAACTTTATTATTATGCTTGGCTAAACAGACTATCAACTTCTCTTCTAAGATATTATAAATACTTGATAGTAGATATATCTTCACATATACTGAAAAAGGATTTGAACCCATTTTTAAAGAGATTCAAGATATATATAAAAATTCTTTATTAAATCAAATATTTAAGGGCTTCGAAAAACAAAATTATATCCATAGCTTTTGGGGGAAAAGATACTAGTTGGCCTGAAAAAAATATTTTAATCAATAAAGATAGTATCTTGTATGAACCCCAAAACCTAAGAAGGCTCAAATTACTAAGTGAAATGTCACAACAAAATAGAACAATTCAACATAATTTTTGGAATTTTTGGAAATGGCTTTATATGGATCTGTTGACCGAGCAAGTTCATTCAATCAAGAAAAAGCTTTAAAGATTTTTAGAGACGATGTTATAAGAGAAATGCTATGGACTTCCGCTACTAAAAATAGAATTCACAGAAGAATCATGGGTTCTCTACTAGAAAAAAGAAGGAAATTAGAAGGTATTTTGAATAGAAACGATATTTTGCCAATTCCTGATTGGGTTTATACCATACGAGCCAGACCTTATTGAGAAATTCGGTTTTGAAAATGACTTGCAAAGTCGGTTAACTTAGTACAAACCACGGTCATCAATTTTGCATTTAATTCCTTTTTCTTTGCTAATATTTTCAATTACTTCCCTGAGCACTTTGCTATCATGGAAGTCTCTAGGCCATAACACAGACGAAGACCCGTCTTTTAAATCAAATTCAATAAAGGGGTTTTCCCAATCCCTAACCCCGACTGTAAATTTTATCTGGTTAATATCCTCCCATAGAAGCTTATATTTACCCTTAGTAAAGCCGTTTTCATCAATGACAATCTCCTTCATGCTAAGGAAGTGTCTCAAGTACCTATAAATAAGAAATATTGATATAATGCTAAAGATTAATGTTAAAATGTCATCGATAAAATCCCTGTTCTTAAAAAATAGAAACACTGCTCCAATCATTAAAGCTAGGGAAATAAATAGTTCGTACCTATCATTTGGTGATAAATAATCTCTTTTAAAGGTATAGTTTGTACCATCTGAAGTAAAAGGCTGGTTTTTTAATACTTTATTTTTTAGCTTTTTAATATCAGGTGCAACAACATAAAACAGAAAAATAATGAAAATCGGATAGAACAAGATTAAGGCCGCTAACATGATTGTTCCTATTGTCTTGAAGATCTCATGCATAAGTAGCTTACCGACCTATTAGTTTCATTTGAGTATAGTATACATAATCGGTATAAATCCTACAAATTCTTATACTAAATCAAAAGACCATCTTCTTTTAAAGACGGTCTTTTGTCCTTTTATTTAGTCCCAAACTTTTTGATCACAGTCCCAAACTTTTTGAGAACCCACACAACCCTGTATTGGTAAAATAAAATCTTAGACTGATGAATGCAGTAAAACCTTGATTTAACTGATATCCACTTCCACAAACAAAATAACAATTAGTTAGACTACAAAATTAACCAGTAATTTTTTCCCCTTTGTTTCTGAAAAATAAATCTATAGACTGGTTAGGTATCTGATGATCGAATAGGTAATTGTATTGCTTAGAGCATAAAAGAATTTCTCTGCCACTTAGATATTTAGGGTATTGAAACTTTATTGTGGAATGAGGTCACAATTTTCCTTCTGACATAATATGGATTAGAGTGTGGAAATATCAGTTCAGTAATCTTCAAATTCTAAAGATAGCTACCTTGTTCTGTTATTGCCTTCATGTCATACAATGAAACACAAAAAGAATCGATCGATTGGCCGCTTACCCAAGTTACGGTAGCCCAGATACGGTCTTTCGTTATTATAATGCTGAAGCCAGGTGTCCAAATCAGCCTGTAAAGCTTCTACCGATTCGTTAAAGTTCTCTCGGAACGTTACTCTAAAGAATTCATCTAGTATAGTACGGTTGAATCTCTCAACGAAACGTTTGTTCTGGGCGTCCTAACTTTAGTCCGCCGGTGTTCGATATCGTTAAGGGTAAGGTAAAGCTCGAAAAGGTGGGTCTCCTTCCTTAAAATCTTATTATATATTAGTTTTAATATTTGCTAGCCGAAGGATGTATTCAGCAATCTGATTAGCAGGTTTACTACCTTCAATTACTATTGCGACTTGACTTATTAGCTCCTCTCCTGGTGGCGGGGGCAAGAAGCTTAAGCTACTTATACATGCAGAAGTATCACGAAGAACAACATTACCAGTAATATAAGAATTCCCTTTTCTAATTCCAAGCTTCGTGCTAGCATCGCTGGGGAGCGCTGATATTTCTTGTTCGGAAAGGTCTGATTGACCATATAGGGTCAAATATCGGTTATCACGATTTTGATTGCCAGACTCAACTAATGAAAGGTAATAATCAATATCTTCCTTATCAAGCCTTTCGGAAACCAAGAACAAATGGACCTGTGGGGGTTCGCGGCCCCATTCTTTAAGTAATGCAGGTACTTCGTAGTTTAAGATGATACGCATTTTGGTCATTTCAGTAAGGTCAATCTTCTCTTCATCATTTGTACTAATATTGGGTGCTTGCTGTACAACATTTGTGGCAATATTATCCCAACAATCAGGTACGTTCGAAAGATACTCAGACTTTGATGTCCTCCACAAAGAAGAGGCACATCTCGCAAGAGCCTCGAACATGCGGGGTTGTGAAATCTTGATACCTAGAGGCTCACCTTCTTGAGTACTTGAGCTTAGCCAATCATGTGAACCAATAACCCCATTAAAAATCCCACCCTCATTCCAAAGCATCATTCTTACATTGCTTTTCGCTAACTCTTTATTGAAGTTAAGTTTACCAGGCAAATTAAGCCGATTGGCATCATATTCCACTTTTTTTATCCAGTCCAAACTCTCTGGGGTACTTAAATATCCGCACAGTATATTGATTTCAACACCACGCTTAAGAGCATCTAATATGCCCTCTTTTTGTTTTTCAAGTGTTTGCACGTCCATGGCGCTCGAGGCTATGTATATAACTGAGTCTGCCTGCTCAAAAACCTTAGAGAGCAGTTCATTATGTTGTTCTGCCGTTGTTAACAAGCTCTCTTGAGACCACTCTACGATACAATCACGTTGATTTAAGTTGTCATCTATATAGCCATCTTTTCTCTTAATAAAACGAGTAATATCCTCATACTGTTTTTGATAATTCTTTAACCCTTTTGCTTTGGCTATTAAATCATGCTTTAATTTTATTTTTAAAGGGGGAGGTAAGTTGAGAATAGTACCTTGGTCAGGATCAACATCCGTCACCAGAAACTCACTGGATTTACTAACTAGTTCAATCGGCCCAACAAAGTGTAATCTCTGTCCTTGCTGGCGAGGAAGAAGATGATAAACGTCGCTTGCATCAAGGGTATTCCTATATACTTTTGTTTCCAAACAGATACTTCTGTCCCAAAGGTTCTCTTTTTTCAAGTCCCACTTTCGGATATACTGTACTTGGTTTTCTAATACAACCGTTCCAGTAACACAATCCATTAGAATATAGGCATTCCGTGATGTGATCTCTCTAAATGGTGGTAAATCATTCTTAGTTAGTGCTTGATCACCAGAATGTGTCAAGACAAATTGCTCTTCAGGTGAATTGCCCAAAGCGATCCATCCAGTTTGAGCCAGTGTCACTAGCGATTGAACTAATAGTCTTGGATGGAGTTGGAAACAATCTATCAGTTTATCCAATGTCTTTAAACCCGTGCCGATAGCCTCAAGTAGCAGCCTATCCAAAGGGGAATAAGGTAAGCCTTGAGCAAGGCTGTAGGTTACACGAAACCTTGTTACTGGTACAAACAGTATCATACCATTTCCTCCACTTCAAACTCCCCAGACTCAAGTTTTATAGCGATCCCTGACTTAAACCAATCTTCAAGTAATGTTATAGCTTTTTTAAGATGCCACTCACTCCGTGAAGTGTCACTAAGATCAAATGGTTCTACTTGTTGTTTGAAGAAATCCCAACTACCTACTAGAACAAGCAAACGTTGGGCACGCGACAATAATACATTCATTCTCTCAGGTTCGTCTAGAAAACCTAAAGGTCTCTGGCTCTGACCCAAATTATTCCGAACCAAACTCACAATAATAATATCTGCTTCATTGCCTTGGAACGAGTCTACGGTATAAATAAATGATAATTCTCTTTGGGATAAATGAGTCTTTCTAGTTCGGAGTTGCTCTTTAGCCACAACTCCATCAGGCAGATTTACATTTTTCAGAATCTCCCTGAGATTACTTACCTGTTGATTGTAAGGAGAAAGTACCGCTAGTTTAAGGGGTTCACCTTGGGATACCTTCGGCATCCGTTCCAAATCTAGTTGAAGCGAAGAGAGAAATCCTTTGATAACGTTTGCCTCATAATTATTAATGTAACGTGGATACTGTTGTAGTGGTCCGAGTTCGGCTGCTTTATCATTCTCGGAAGCTGCAGGAGTATCAATCCACAAAACGCCCCCATCAAGTGTAACCCTGGGCTTGGTAAGATTAATTGTGACTCGCTCTAAAGGGCGACCTTCTGAATCAACAGTCTTGTTTTTTAGCTCGCCTTCATAATATGACTCTGAAATGAGATCACCAATTTTGGGATGCATACGATATTGCCATGATAGCATACCCGCTATTGCACCTATTGGTTCATTTATTGTTTTTTTAACAGATGCATCACCGGCTGGTGTTTTCTCACATAGTTTAAAAACGTATTGAAAAGTATCAAGACGGTTCTTAGCAAATTGCTTAAATTGCTCTCTTTCTCCTGGTGTCATCCGCTCCCAACGTCCAATCCAATCATTGTCAAGCAATCCACCTGCGTTCCCAGGGAGGCCTCGCAAAGCATCAATCGTTCGATCTAAGTCAGCAATAGCCTTCAGGTAATCATTAAACCGATACGGTGGCAACTGCCGATGATCACCTATTAGCAACCATCGATGACCTGCCTGCATAGGTAAAGCCAAATCGAATCCATGGCATTTCCCTGCCTCCTCAATGATGGTCCAGTCATACGTTTGTGTACTTCGAGCTAGTTCCTCGAGATCACCAGCACTAGTTGTACAGTATGTGATGTTAGCTCCCCGTTTAACTAGCTCAAGAAATTCAGGAGCATGTTCGTCGGGTAAACGAGAAATAATAGCCTTCTTCATTTCTAGAGCATGCTCTCGCCATTTTCTCTGAAGATGGGTTATAGATTTTAATCGAGAAAGAGCTTTAATCGATTGCTGAAGAATGCTAGCGGCAACTAACTCCACTGACCCTTCCAACGTATCCTCATCAAGTGCTTTCCTTCCTAGACGAACAGCAAGCGGCAATTTGACTTCTGTAGCAATATCTACAAAAGCTTCATCGCGCACCTTAGACCACAATACATCGACAGCACCATGAGCCTGTGCAGTGACAAGTATCTGTGCAACTGGATCCTCATCTAGGATCTGCCTTAACAAGTGGGCAACCATTGTTGTCTTTCCAGTACCTGGCGGACCTTGAAGAGCGTATATCGGGCGAGTATTTAATATATCTTGCATAACGGCTTGTTTGGCTTTATCGACTTTATCCTCCGATAATGGTTGTGGTAGGGAAGTATTCCCAATATGCATATATACCTGCCCCGTTGAAGAAATAGACTGTAGTAAGTACGAATGCTTGCTCAGACGATTAATTGCTTCTTTCCGTCGCCTAATAAGATCTATCTGGCCAATCATTCCAAGGGTTCGAAGCCAACCTCGGTTAGGTGGAGGAATAGTTATATTAGCAGGGACTGTTTTCTTTAGAACAACGATATTATCCTCAAATCCAAATACTTCGTAACAGTCTTGTTGTTGAATTCTCCTCGTTTGCTCATAACGCAGCGCTTCATTTTCGTGTAAAAATACAAGACTGCAGTTGGACCTGTTTGACTCCCTCTCACGCTGCAAAAACTCTACCAAACCGCCTTCGATCTTGAAAAATTCCAATACTGGTCGTGTCCGTTCTATCTCACGGATTCTTAACGTCTCAACCTGCTCTACAATTTCTCGCTGGATAACTTCATATTGAAAGAGTTCGGCATCGCGAATAAGTAATTCGATTTGGTTAGTGCATCGAATAAAATCGTGAAATTGAGATAGACCTGCACGCAAACCAGCGTCAGATCGCCCTTGCGGAAGATACCTTTTCCAAGACTGTGCCTTGTTTAATTCCGTTGGCTGTTTCCAAATTTCTGAAATTGTACGTACAATAATTGATTCAGCAGGTAATTCTTTTTGAGTGACACCACCTTCACTCCAACCTAAATCCCAGACATCTAGACAACAAACAGCATCCCAAGTATAGTTTGTCTCGCCGGTTCGAGAAGCTTTTTGCATAAAACGGGTAATCAAGTATGAGAGTTTGTTTCCAACCAATATGTAACGAGTGTCTCTGAAGATGAAGATTTGAGCATTAGTAAGGTCTTTTTGTATAAAATTACTAAGATTAATTGTATGGTTAAGGTCATGAGGATTAAACGGTTCGTCAGGAATGTCAGGGTTAGGTAAAAAGCCAACCTCATTAGCCCGTTCAACAAGATTGTTTACATTTCGAGGGTTATATAGAAGGAGTAGAGGATTTTCTGTTAGGCGGGGCTGGACTCCTCGAAATGCTTGAAGTAAGTTATCTATTGCAGTAATTACTTGATAATCTTGAGTTATACGATCACGGCTGTTACGGTTAATCAGTCTTAATAGAATCCTTTTTTCAAACTCAGATAAGTACCGTTCCGAAGCCTGATGGATCCTTTGAAACACTTGTTTATGTCGTATCTCTGGACTACAGTCACGGTATGCCTCGACATTGAGGAGGCAACGAACTGCGAGCATTCCAAAGCCATACCAATCGGTTTCTAGTTGATACCCAGGGACTGGCCAGTTCTTGACTTCTGGTGGGAAAGACCATCCCATGGGAGGCTGAGTAATATGCAATTCCCCAATTTTGATACTCCATTCAAATCTTCCAAGTCGAAATGATGTTGGACCAATGTCTGGGTGAAAAAAAACATTGCTTGCACATACATCGCGATGTATCATTGCTTGTCCATGAAGCAATTGAATACCCTCAGCTATTCGCCTTAATCCTTCCCATAACTCTCTCCTGACATCGCGGTTACTACTATCAAGCCATGGGAATTGGGAACGTCTATAAAGGGCCTCCTCCAAGGGTTCATAACCTGAGCTTTTTGCCTGCATTACCATAACAAAGCATTGGTGTTCTTGATCAACACCTGCATCTTGAATTACCAAAAGGACCTGCTCTGCCCCTGGTGAACTACTAACCCTATAGAGATTTCTTAACTCAAAGTCCCATAAAGCTCTTTGTAATTCGTTGGCTTTATTAGAAAACAACCACAGTTTAATTAAATATTCGTTTTGAAAATCATCTTGGGCCAGCCAAGTCTTACTTGGTTGGCCATCTACATCGATCAATGGTTTAATAAGTTCATACTTACCCCTTAAAACTTTACAGCCGCACTTCACAAATATTCCTCCTACGTTTCAGGCTATTCTATAGCTCGCCAATCAATTTATGATTTAGCCTAGCAGCCAAAGGAACTAGACCCTCCATTAGAAATTTCTGATCGCTGTCCAGTATACAGTACAAATGCTTTAAAGTAATATAAACTTTAATCACGCGATAATCTGTAGTTTATGCAATCATCACACATTCCTATATCGTCAACGTCTACTTGGTGGGGCGAGCCACAACTGATACAAAAGCAAACGTCACTCTCATCCCAATCAAACCCACAAGTAAAACAGATCCACCCGCCTTTTTCACCATCATCTAAATGGACCATTGACTCCGAACCACATTCTATACAATAGTAGAGAGGAAATTCCCCCCCATCTTTAACTGTACTATATGCACTAATACCTAAAACATTTTGAATATATTCATTGGCTGCTTTTTCACCATCATCAGAATATCCACAAAAATAGCATTTTACCCCATCATCAATAACCAAAGCATCTTGATAGCATGTCGGGCAGTTTGTAATGGCCATATTCAATTCTTTGCATTTTTCTATTTCCGATTTTATAGTATTCCATCTATGAGAAATAAATCCTTTAAACTTACCTAGGCTACTTCGGATCTCTTCAAGAATTTCTCTTTCTATTGTTTCAAAATCCTCTTGTTCTACATTATCTTCTATAAAGTCTAATGCGAAATTAAGCACTTTACAAAAAGCAACTTGTAGAGCTATTTCAGAGTCTAAGATTCCAAAATGCTCCAACCTGTTTCGTCGATCTCTCAAATGTTTTAACTGGGCAGCGCTTTTATCGTCTATTTCTATTGAACAGATACCTTTTAAACGCTCTATGCATGTCTTTGAACTAACACTTGTAAAATTGCCAGAATCAAAATCCTTTTTGTTAGCTAAATCTACATTTTGGAATAATAATGTCCAATGTTCCTTAGACAACCGATATTTTAAGATTAAATCCACGCCCGCAGATAAGTGAAGTATGCCATATTTTAAATCCGATTTATTTGATGGATTTATTAAATATTTTATAGCAGAATGAATAAAATCCAATCCATTCTCTAGTAAACCAAATGTTAGTTCCTTTTGTTTCATCATTTAATATTCCTCAGTTTAATGATAAGCTCACAGATATTAGAAAATCTTACATTATTAACTTCTATAATGCACATACTAGAATAAAAAGTAAAGGGGGTAAGAAATGTGGTATACGATATTCCTTGTCCTTGCGGAAGTTGCCCTAATTGGGAGGACATCGATTCTGAAGATGAATGCCGTACTATTTGCCCAGAGTTTCATGATTGGGTGCTGGAGAGGAATTGATTCGTCATCATACCAAGCCTTTCACTATTGCTTTAAAGGTAACCCTGTTATAGTTATTCTTTTGCTCTAAGACAACTCAGCCGTTTGTAAATTATTGTCCTTAGCTGAATCATATTTTTGAGTTGACTATCAACTCAACATGTGTTAATGTTTAAATGAGGTGAGAGGTAATAAATGGAATTAACATTTGGCACACTACTAAGAATTAAAAGAAGAGAAGCGGGGCTAACGCAGAGGGAGCTCGCTGAAAAAGCAGGATTAGATTTCTCTTATATAAGCAAAATTGAGAATGATCGGCTACCTCCTCCTGCAACTGATACTGTAATAAGGATATGTCACATTCTAAATATACCTCCTCAGGAGTTATTGGTACTAACAGGTAAATTACACCCCGAAATTGAGAGTACTGTAAGTTCAAGTATTGCAGCACAAGAGTTTATACTCGAAGCAAAACGTCTAAGTCTTTCCGAGGAAGATTGGAGAAAACTTACCAGTTCTTTACAGAAATTTCGTAAGGAGTAAGAATGGCTTCTTCAAAGACTAATAAAAGTGATACAGATATTATACAAAAACGTCTTGAAAAGATTGTTTGGTCATATTCTCGCCGTGAGATATTTGAGCAATGCCCGAGACGTTATTATTATGAATACTACGGTTCGTCAAAGCGTTCCGCATTAAGTGATCCGGAGAAAACAAACTTAAGACATCTTAAGGGGATGCAAAATCGATATCAGAGAGCAGGTACGATTCTACATCTAGTAATATCCACATACTTACGTCATGCACAAAAAGGAAATAATTGGTCATTGGATAGATTGATAAATTGGTCTAGTAAAATATTGCGTAGTGACAGATTATACTCCAATTCAGACCCCGACGGGAAAAATCCTATCAAAGAAAAATATCCGCCTATATTGTTGCGAGAATATCATTATCGCCAAAAAGATGTTAATTTGCTTTATTCTGATATAGAAGAAAGGTTAAACTCGGCAATTGAATCGTTTTTAAAGGCTACGGTTTTTTCCGAATTTAGAGATGCAGGTGCTTTACCTGGGGCTTTAATTGAGCAGAATTTACGTTTACAAAGCTTACCCTGTAAAGTGACTGGAAAACTTGATCTTGCATACAACTCCGACAGAAGTATCACAATTGTTGATTGGAAACTCGGTGCTAGTGATGGAACTGGAGAGGATAGTTTACAGCTAGCGTCGTATGCGCTTTGGGCTATTGATAATTTTGGACATACAGCAGAAACAATTAGAATTTGTAAAGCATACCTGCAATCGGAAGAAATAATTGATTATAAAATTAACGATAATGTTATAAGGGCAGCAAATTTGCGCATCCAGCAAGATGTAGAGCGTTTTATTTTATTACATAATTATGGTGACAAAGGCATTAGAGACGCATTTACACCATGTTCACAACCTGGGATATGCTCTTTGTGTAATTTTCAGATATTATGCCCCGAAGGGAGGCTTTTCTTAGATGCTTGAAACAAACCTCAGAATAATTAATCCAGGAATAAAGCTATGTATCAATGTTAGACGTGCTGTTGTCGAAGGTCAACATTTAACAAATGATTTACTAGAGCAAGCGTGCGGCTCTCTTCGTTACCGCCGTGGACTTTCTGCAGTACGCAACCCAGGAGTTCCTGCTGATTTACTTATTGCTAGTAATAATCCTATCCAGCCAATCCATTTAGAAGGAGAAGACTGGGAACTTGATATCACTGATGCACATGAAACATCTCGTCAATTAAATCTTACAAATTCTTACGGTAAACAATTAATTCCCCAATTGATTGAAAGGGAAGTACTTGTACAAATAGCACGCCGGACCGATCTTTGGAATTTAAATAGCCCTAGGATTTTTTATGAACGAGAACCCTTCCAAGTTAAAGAGGATATTGCAGCTTATCGTAGGTATGAAATTGCAGCCGTATATATAGAAGATGTTGGAGTAGCCATTGCTGTGGATATAGGTACTGCTTTTTTTACAGTAGAACCCATTTCTTATTACTTTGATAATACTTTATCTAATGAAGAACGTAAAAGACGTTACCATTCTTTCCTAGAAATCACAGGAAGACAGACGGGGCAAAAAGGAACTCTAATGTATGATAATAGTCATAAACGAGTAAATTGTTATTTCGAAAAAGCCCCGCCGGATATTACCTGTTCCACAACAGGGAAAATACGTGTTAAGGGTACAACTTATGCTTCTTTAGCAGCTTACTACCAAGCCGAATATCCTAAGATTGGTGATTGTTGTGAGAAACAAGCTATTTGTGTTTCATTCCGCGGTATTCCCCGCCCTCAATGGGTAGTAGCGGATCGTGTTTGGGCACGGGTAATGAATGACGATTTGCCAAAAGAGCTTAGTTCAGTAGACAAGATTCGGCCAGCTGATAGGCGTGAATTAATAAAAGCTTTTTGGAAAAAGCTTGAACCAAATCCACTCGGGCAAATTGCTCCTGGATTAAAAGATGGTTTTTGGGCCCCAGACCCACACCATATCGAATATTTGTCACCTGAGAAATTACATTTCGGAAAAGAAGGTTTTATTGCCAAACCAAGTAAAACTAATATATTTACATTGCGAAATCATTTTAAAGACCGTATGAACAACCTTTCGAAATTTGGTTGTTATTCTATTTCTCCAATGATAAATAGAACAATATATTGTGCTTATCCAAAGCATATTGGAGAGACTGTTGGCTCCCAATTCGCTAGTGATATTACAACAAGAATTCGCAATTGGACTGAATTACCTTTTGTAATTAAATTGGTAGATTATAAAACATCAATGGAAGCTATTGAAAAACTGAACAATGCCGAACAAAGTGGAACAGTTATTTTTATTCTAGATAATGAACCTACTATTTACTATGATGTTTCACTAAATCTACCTAATTGGCGAATCAAAAGAGCTACAGCTCATACATTAAATGAACATTACAGATATCTAGATAGGGGAATTTGGGATAAAAAATTAAAAGATTATTCAAAAGAACGAGGGAAGCGGCGTTGGGAACAGTTTATAGTATTGAATGCATTAGACCTACTACAACAAATGGATGGCATTCCCTGGAAAATAGATCACGCTGGGCCTTATGAAGCACAAGTAGCTATTGACGTAGGTCATGATAGACGTCATGTCGCAATTTCATTACTTATTGCCCGAAATACTGATAAAAAACCTAACTTTGGGATTTATACAAACGTTCAGGTAAAACCAGATTCTAAACAAGAAAAAATAAACCATATCTTACTAAATGATCAGTTGTTTGAATTAATAAAAACTAGTTTAAGCCAAAATTTTAATCCAATAAACTCTATACTTATAGTCCGTGACGGTAAAATCTTCGATGAAGAAACTGAATCAATACAGTTATCTCTATCTCGTTTAAAAGATAATGGATTTTTAACAACCAATGCACGAATCGATATAGCGGAACTTCGAAAAGACAGTTTAAAATCAATCCGACTATGGGAAGTAAATAATAATCAGGTTATTAATCCATTAGAAGGAACAACTATTCGTATAAATAATAATATTACCGTTATAACAACAACCGGGGAAGCAACCTTAACGCAAGGTACTGCAGAGCCTTTAACTCTTATTACAACTGAAAAGAATGTAAATGTGATAGATATTGCAGAAGCATTATTCTCCAGCTCACAGCTTAACTGGTCATCTCCGTCAGTAGCCCAACGTTTACCCCTAACATTAAAGCGGACAGATGATGAACTCCGAGTCCGTGCATCACAAGAGATCAGACGTATAGGCTAAATTCTCATTCCTAGTAAAAATGAAATTTAGATTTTGGAGATGAATGGTAATGAAAAATCAATGGTTAATGGCTTACAATTTTGAACGAACAAATGAGTTGATTACTTCTATTAATACAATATCAATCCATAGTAAACTCCTTCTTAATGGATTTGATGACTCAGAACGAATTCCCGAGGTTAAAAAAGCCGAAACTATTTTGATTAATTTCTTAAACCAACTTGAACCAATTGTTTCTGAGACAGAACATGACAAGAACAAAACAATAGTAGGAATAGATCCACATCTTAGCATGTTAGCTAATCAATTCCTTACCGAAAGAGACCAATTACCGCCCCGCTCAAGTTTATACAACTTTTCCTTAAAGAAATTACGTTTGCTACTTTTATCCAACCAGCCTGATGAATTACATCAACTTATTTCATGTTTAAGGGATCTAAGAGCTTTATTAGAACAAGTTTCACAAACTGATATTGAAGGTATATTTGGAGACCAGTAAATATGCATACAATACTTTTGTCTCGTAACTATTCACTCTTAAATCAAATCTTAGATTTAAAATCTGTAATTAAGGCAGCAACTATTTTGCCAGAATTAGAACATTATCGTTCATCTATATATAACGCTTGTATAACTCTGTGTGGGGTTGTAGAACGTAACATAAAAGATCTGTCACTTGGAAACGATTCGATAATAGAAGATATACTGAGTAATACTCACCAAGCTACTTATTATATTAGGCTGATAGGTTCAAGGTTGACTTCACCTATACTTAGAGCATCTGAAAACGACCGTCTTAGCTTATTAACAATTAAATGGTTACACCAACAAAGCCCTAAAACAGTAATCTTTCCCCCAGCATTTCATGATGGCAGTACAGCAATTTGGCCATTCATTCAATTCGCCCCTGTTTATTATTTATCTTTTTTTGACCAGAAAGGACTACTATTTCAGCCACTTCTTTTTCATGAATATGGTCATCTTCTTTATGCATGCCACAGGGATGAAATGAATGACTTAGTAGGTGAGCTCCAGACTAAAATTGATAATAACTTATTACCTAATTCGCAACGCAATGATCGATATGCTAACAACCAGGCTAAGATAAGACAACAAATCGTTAATACATGGTATAGCTGGATACAAGAATTATTCTGTGACGCTATCGGGTTATTAATCGGTGGGCCTTGTTTTATTCATGCCATTTCTAGTCGTCTTAGTACAATGAACCCCAGCGATTTCTACCAACAATCATCTTATATGATGAATAGTAGTCATCCAATAACCTGGTTAAGAATTCAATTAATTGCTGCTAGAGCAATGCCTTTAGGTTATCAAGATACTGCAGAACTACTATTACAAGAATGGAATCTAATAAAAAAATCAATGGGGATTACTGAAGATTATCATGGGTTCTACGATGTTAAACTTGAAAATGATATAACAAGAATAATAAATGACATGATCACAGAAGCAGAACCTCGGTTGTGTACACAAACAGAAGCTTTAGGCAATAATTGGAATCCAGCATTGGATTCATTGATATGCTTATTTAACAGAGCCTGGAGGGTATATCACGAAAGCCCTAGTACTTATCCTATATGGGAAAAAGAAGCGATAAAACAAATATTAGCAATCAATTAAAGTAGAAACAAGTAGTTGGGTGTATCCCGGATTTTGTGTAGAGTCCCAATGATGTAAAATAAGGCAAGTATTTATTGGGGGCAGGTGGCATTAAAGGTCGGCAGCCCCCTTTGCCTGCATTATACGGTTAAAATCAACCTTGTCAATCTATTTGATCCGAGCTGCAAAGTAGATTTCCAACTGGGAGTGGATTTTTCCCCAATCCTGACGACGACCAGTCCATTTCTTGGTTATGTCTATCATGGCCAGGTACAGCATCTTTAAAAGACTGTCGTCGGTAGGGAAAACCGACTTACTCTTGGTAACCTTGCGGAGCTGGCGGTTGAATCCTTCGATGGCATTGGTGGTATAAATCAGCTTTCGGACTTCTTCCGGGTACTTGAAATATGCTGATAAATTGGGCCAGTTGTTGCGCCAGGAAACTCCGATTTTAGGGTATTTACCGCTCCATTTTTCATCGAAGCTATCAAGCTCGTAAGCAGCGGTCGGTTCATCAATGGCGGCATATACTTTTTTCAGATCTGTCATTAGAGTTTTGATATCTTTGTAAGAAACAAATCTGGTGGTATGGCGGATCTGATGGATAATACACTGCTGGATTTCAGTTTGGGGAAATACCGCCTCAATTGCACTGGTAAAGCCGGTTAATCCATCTACACAGGCAATTAGAATATCAACTACACCCCGATTTTTTAATCCATTCATGATTGATAGCCAAAATTTCGCGCTTTCATTTTCGCCTACCCACATCCCAGAACATCCTTTATTCCGTCCATGTTAATGCCAATAGCAATGTAAACCGCTTTCTTTACGATCTGGCCTTCACTGCGCACATGATAGTTAATAGCGTCCATGAAGACTACGGCATAAATGTTTTCCAGTGGCCGACTCTGCCACTCCTTAACCACGGGCAGGATTTTATCGGTGACTCGGCTTATGGTGCTGTCTGAGATGTCTATGCCATAGATATCCCTGATATGGGACTCAATATCGGCGGTAGTCATTCCTTTGGCATACATGGATATGATCTTTTCTTCAATATCACCTGATAGTGTGGTCTGCTGCTTTCTGATGATTTGAGGATTAAAGTCTCCTTTGCGGTCACGGGGAACAATTATGTCCATATCACCGAAGCTGGTTTTCATGGTTTTTTCGCTATACCCATTACGGCAGTTGTCGGTTTGTTTGTTACGGTAATCGTATTTGCTGTAACCTAATTCCTCGTCTAGCTCCGCTTCCAAGCCGTTTTCCAGAACGGTGCTGACCATTTCTTTGAACAACTCCTGTACGCCCGCTACATCGTTGATACCCGCGTCCTGCAGCATTTCCAGCAGCTTCTTTCGTTGTTCTCTTCTTTCGGGGCTAATTCTCTTCTTTGCCATTATTAAAACCTCCAAGCTGATGCTCTTATCTTACATCTGCTTGGAGGTTTACACAAAATCTGAAACGGTCTCAACTTTTCGCCCGCCATATTGTTTAATAAATAGTAACCGCTGTTGCGGCTATTACATCGTTAGCAATTAACTTGATCACATCTTGGTGATATGATTTCCATGCTTACAAGGTTACTAATCTAGCTCGCAGCATTCTGTTCGCTTTCCGGCTCTAATCCAAAGTTCTCAGCCAGCTTTCGATGTTTCTCAACCTTCTCGCTTAGGTTATCAACATTGTAAAACCCCTTACCGATAACAGCCTGTTCTCGTTCAGAGAATATCTGCTGCCGGGTACCACTCGCGACAGACATCAATCGAAGAGAGTATACCACCGGAAAGTGAAGGTGGATAGCATCGTTGTCGACATCGGTGAAACCTATTACCTGAACTTGGTTCTTCTCTGCTATCTTAAAGAATATTTTGAGTAAATGGGCGGACGACATTACCCCGAAAATGTTGTCCAGTGGAAGGACCTTTGTTAAACTACGACCACCGCTTAGCTTGCATCGGTGGTTGATCTTGAGACCTGGAAACAAAAGAATGAAGGGAGGGATACTTTTTGACCTGGGAAATGAAACCCCCTTTTCGTGGAAAGATTGTTCGGGCCAAATACATAGACCCACAGGTTGAAACATATCGAGGCAATCCTTTTATTGAGGCCTTGCCTCCAATCCTTATGGAGCAGGATGCAGTTCGTAGAATGCGGTTTGACCCTAAGTATGATGAGAGTTACCGCTTTGAACCAACCGAAATTCGGCTTCATTATCTCAAAGATGTCTTTAGATACGTACGGCCACTTCGGTGCTATAGGGAATTAGAACGAGTGATATCAGGATTTATTAGACCTATGTACTTATCAAGAAATCCGGTTATTCCCGGTTTTGTTAACGAGTTTCATGATAGAGTTGACAAGCTTACTGAAGAATTAAAAACCGTTTCGCAATATGATCTCCCTAATGAATCTTGGGCCCGGCTGACAGGCTTTACAGTGTTGGGATTAAGCGGTATTGGAAAGACAAAAGCTATCGAAAGTGTCCTTCATCTTTACCCCCAAGTTATACAACACAGAGAATACAAGGACTTGAGGGTGACCGTTGACCAATTGGTGTGGATGAAGTTGGAATGCCCGCATAACGGTTCTGTCAAAGCTTTGTGTTTAAAATTCTTTGGTGAAATTGACAGCATCTTAGGAACAAGCTATTCAAAAAGCCACGGCAACCCCAGAGACAACGAAGATGTACTGATTGAAAATATGGCCCGTATCGCTTTATTGCAGGGTCTCGGAATTCTTGTGATTGACGAATTGCAGCATCTTAGTGTTCAAAAATCAGGTGGTGTGGAGAAGATGCTCAATTTTTTTGTAGGGCTAGTAAATACAATAGGCGTTCCTGTTGTATTAATCGGAACACCCAAGGCATCAAGAATATTTAATGACGAATTTGGCAAAACTCGCAAAGTAACTGGTTTTACTAAAGATGAGTGGTACCCGATGGTCCAAGATGATGAGTGGGAGTATTTTTTGGAAGGGCTTTGGCAATACCAATACACTCGGGATGAGACCGCTCTGACCAAAGAAATTAGTGAAATAATTTTCGAAGAAACTCAAGGGATAACTGACTTTGTAGTTAAACTTTTCGTGTTATCACAGGTACGTGCCATGGATAGTAAAACTGAAAGGATTACCCCAGACATTATCAGATCGGCTGCCAAGGATGGCTTTATAAAGGCCAGACCGGTCCTTAACGCACTAAAACTAAAGGATTACGATGCCTTAGAGCGCCTTGACGATGTAATAATTGATATAAGACCGTTTATACAGTCCGCTTTAGCAAAATGTGAATCAAACAACCCGACAATAACTAGCCAATATGAGGATGACATAAATATTAAAACAATTATTTACGAAATTACTTCCTGGCTTGTCGATGGTGACTTCTCTCGTAATATAGCCAATGAATCTGCGCTGAAAGCTATCAATATGCTTGGACCAGATACTCCTCTCCCGAAACTAAAAAAATTAGCCTCTAATTTTGCGATGGAACTATCTCAAAATATAGATAATCTAAATACGGCAAAACCTGAAAAAATTAATAAACCTCCAGGGAAAAGAAGTGGTGCATCCAAAAAAGATAAAAGCAATTGCACCTTTACAAACACTCCTGGATATGAGCATCTTGAGGAAAGTGGTTTAATCCAGACCGAAGCTATCTAGAAGGGTGGATTATATATGCTTGGCTTTTTCCCTAAGCCTTATCCCGATGAGCTATTTTTTAGTGTTATAGCCCGTTATATTGATAGTCTTCATGTAAATTCAATAAGTACCCTCAATCACATACTATTTGGCTATCGAAGTAGTAATTACTTTCCAGTCACTGGAGTTCCTGCTCGTTTGAACGTATTTGTCGAACAACTCCCTCCAGGGGCTAACCTCTCCGTAGAAAGCTTAATTCAAAACAATACTTTAATGCCTTATTATACTCCATTTATGTTTACCAAACGCAGACATACGCTTCAAAATAAACAAATTTATGCAATTGTACAGTTACCAGGGATTCCCAAACTTCAATATTGCCCACTTTGTGCTAAGGAAGATAGGTTATCATTCGGGAATCCCTATTGGCATCGATTGCACCAAGCACCAGGAGTAAGTATCTGTACTAAACACAAATGCTTTCTCGTAACTACAAGCTTACACTCACATGGTTTAATAAAATATCAAACGCTTGCTCAATATTTAAAGGAGAAAACCGCTAGTATCCCAATTTTTATTGATCCAAAAAATAGGAAGCACAATATTCTTTTCGATATTGCAGTAAATACTCAATGGATTTTATCTAATCAATTAAATATTGAGGATATTAATGAATTTCGTAATAAAATCAGATCACTTTTTGACTTTGGGCCGTGGGTTACAAATTCCACCGGCCACCAATTTAAATTTCAAGAATTCGTTCGGACCCTAATTATGTACTACTCAAATGACTTACTTGGGATAATTAATTGCCCTTTAGACAATGATTGCCACAAACCTGACTGGTTGTTAATGTTAATGCAAAAAAATATAAAAACTCTAGTTATTCATCCCTTGCGTTTTATTCTTGTATTACTATACCTTGGTCATTCTGTTGAATCTTTTTTTAAATCAAATAAACTAAATAATAACCCGTTTGGAACCGGCCCATGGCAATGTTTAAATCCCGCTTCAGTACATTTTAATGAATTTACAATTACTAATATTAAAACTTGGCATAGATTTAATAAAAAAAATAGAAAAGGTCTCATCGGTATTTTTGAATGTCCTTTATGCGGTTTTACTTATAAACATAATGCTCTAAATAATTCAATTAAAGTTCAAGATTACGGTTTCATCTGGGAAGAACGTCTTTTGACTTGTGCTTGTGATCCCGAAAGATCGTGGAACAGTATTGCAAATGAACTTGGTGTAGAATGGTCAACTGCTCAGAGGCGTTTAAAGCAACTAAAATCGACACTTAATATCGGCAATTTAAAGGATATTTCGCCTGGAGCAATAGATCGGGTAGAATTAAAGAATACAATCGAACATAAAAAATTCGAGTATCGAAAATTATGGTCCGAAACACGAATGCAATACCCACAAGCCACAAGATATGAATTATTAAAATTAATAGAGAAATGTTATTCTTGGCTAAGTAAGTACGACAGGGCTTGGCTCGAAATGAACAAACCACCAGCCCTGAAAGGTGGCAAAAAAGTAGATTGGGTAAGTCGAGATATAGAATTACTTGTATTATCGAAAAAAATTGTACAAGATATTCTTGAACAAACTGATCCTCCCATAAAGTTAACCCGGCTTGCTATTATAAAGAAGTTCCCTTTTCCCTTAAAAATTAGAAATTACGTTAATTTACCCTCTACTATAAAGTATATAGATTCTGTAATTGAATCAGAAAATGACTTTATTTCAAGATCTGTAACGTGTTTCACTAAGCAATTTACTAAGAATGGAACTATCCCCTCACAGATTGATTATATTAGTAAATTGCGTGCTAGTACTAAATTGAAGGTTATAGTGCTGTCACAAATAAATACATTAATTTCAGAGCAGCTGCTACTCTCGGCTAATCCCTTCTACCCTCAATAATTAATGGGGCTGCCGCAAAAGTAAATCTCTTGCGATTTAGCCCCCCACCTTTATCTAAGAGGGATTAAAATTGCAAAGTTTCTTCCACAAGGATGCGCAATATCTCACACAAAACAAATAACCGTACCACTTGATGATACAGGGGCTGACTTTTGCGACAGCCCCTGTATTTTCCGAAACACTATTATTTAGTCGCCAATAAAATTAATTCACCCCGCATACACGAGGTGAGTTTGAGATGTTAGTCCTAAACTTTATTATTTAGTCCCAAACTTTATTATTAAGTCCGAAACTTTATTATTACAGGACACCAGTTGGTCTAACCCCTTCCCCTTACTCCACGGTCACGCTCTTGGCCAGGTTCCTCGGCTGGTCGACGTCGGTGCCGCGGGCGATGGCCGAGTAGTAGGCGTAAAGCTGCAGCGGGATGGCGCTGAGCACGCCCGAGAGTATCGGCAGGGTCCTGGGGATGCGGATGACTTCGTCCACTGATTTCTCTATCTCCCGGTTGTCTTCGAAGACCAGGCCGATGACGGTGGCCTCGCGGGCCTTAACCTCTTTGATGTTGCTCATGGTCTTGTCGTACAGGTCTTCCTGGGTGGCCAGGGCGATGACCGGGATGCCCTCGACGATCAGGGCCAGGGTGCCGTGTTTCAGTTCGCCAGCGGCGTAGGCCTCGGCGTGGATGTAGGATATCTCCTTGAGCTTGAGCGCGCCCTCCATGGCCACGGCGTAGTCGATGCCGCGCCCGATGAAGAAGGTGTTGTCCGCCCCGGCGTACTTGCGGGCCAGCTCTTCTATGGCTCCCCGCTGGTGCAGGATCTGGTCGGCCTGGGCCGGGATGTCCCGCAGGCGGGAGATGATGTCTTTTATCTGCTCGGCTGGCAGCGCCTCCCGGGCCTCGGCTAGGTAGAGGGCCACCAGGTACATGCATATCAGCTGGGTGGTGTAGGCCTTGGTGGAGGCTACGGCTATCTCCGGCCCCGCCCAGGTGTGGATGACGAAATCGGCCTCGCGGTCGACCGAGCTGCCCACGACGTTGGTGATCGCCAGGACCTTGGCCCCCTGGCGCTTGGCCTCGCGCAGCGCGGCCAGGGTGTCGGCCGTCTCGCCCGACTGGCTGACGACTATGACCAGGGTCTGGTTATCCAGCAGCGGGTCGCGGTAGCGAAACTCGGAGGCGATGTCGACCTCGACCGGGACGCGGGCCAGCTTTTCGATCAGGTACTTGCCCACGATGCCGGCATGGTACGCGGTGCCGCAGGCGACGATGCCCACCTTGCGGATCTGCTTCACCTCTTCGGGGGTGAGATTGATCTCGGGCAGGTTGACCCGGCTGTCGTCGGCCGCGATGCGCCCGGTCAGGGTATCGCGCAGGGCCTTGGGCTGTTCGTTGATCTCTTTCAGCATGAAGTGGGGAAACCCGCCCTTTTCGGCGGCTACGGCGTCCCAATTGACTTCATAAACTTCTTTGTCGATGGCGGCCCCCCGGGTATCGCTGATCTGGACCCCGTTTCGGGTCAGCACGGCCTGCTCCCCATCCTCCAGGATGTGGATGCTGCGTGTGTGGTTCAGTATGGCCGGGATATCGGAGGCGACGAAGTACTCCTCCTGACCCAGGCCGACGATCAGCGGGCTGTCCTTGCGGGCGGCCACCAGCTTTTCGGGTTCATGGGAGCTGAATACGACGACGGCGTAAGAGCCCTCGACGCGGGTGATCATCTGCCGCACGGCCGCTTCCAGGTCGCCCTGGTAGAAGTGCTCGACCAAATGGGGCAGCACCTCGGTATCGGTCTCGGAGCTGAACTGGTGTCCGTTTTCGGTCAGCCATTCCCGCAGGTACTCGTAATTTTCTATGATGCCGTTGTGTACGACCGCGAACTCGTCGGCGCAGTCGGTGTGGGGATGGGAGTTGTGGTCAGCCGGACGGCCGTGGGTGGCCCAACGGGTGTGCCCGATCCCTACGGTGCAGGAGGGAAGTTCCCGGGTGTTGAGGAGTTCTTCCAACATCCCGATCTTGCCCTTGCTCTTGGTGACCATCAGCCCCTGTTCACTGATGATGGCGATGCCGGCCGAGTCGTACCCCCGGTACTCCAGCTTTTTCAGCCCTTCCAGCAGCACCGGTACCGCTTCCTGGCACCCTAAATACCCTACGATTCCGCACATTGTCGATTCCTCCTCTTTAACTAGAAAAGCGATTTGAGATTAACCTCTTTAAGGTAATCGCTTTTCTTGTTTCGCTAGGGGCTGCCGCCCCTTCGACGGACGCTTTGCGTCCTGAGCACCCCGCTTTAAACCATGGGGTACCCCCCTGGCAACCCCCTTGTATAGGAAATCTTGTTTGCAGAAGGCTTTGAATCCTGATTTCCTATACAAATTAAAAACCGTGGCTCATCCACGGTGAGAAGGCATATTAAAAGAATGCCTAAAAACGGCTGCTAACCTGGCCGCTGCCTGGTCCTCTGTCCCCCCGATTGCTCGAGGTATTTAAACCAAGCTTACGATGGCGACTCACCGAGGGGCATCCGCCGAATACTTCGATAAACCCCTGCCTCGTCAACCAGTCCTGTCTCCAGGCTGGTTCTGGCGCTTAAATCCACGCTTTCTCACCGCGTATATTGAGTTTTGGTTCATTTCACAGGTTATTATACGCCAACTCAAAGCAAATAGCTAATTATTTTTTTATGGGAAGAAAATGAGGCGCTTATCCGTTGACTTTCCGGTAGGGTCAATGTTTACATTCTATGGCAGGTACGGCTGGAATAAAGGCTATATTTATTCTCCTCGATTGTATACAATGTTCATGAAGTGTTAAACCAGCCGTATAACGTCTAAATTTTATATAAGGTTTCGGGTGGTTTCGGTGAAACTTTTATCCATCGACCAGGTATAGGGTTATAAAAGCACTGCCGGGGAGGGTCGGTTCAGAAAATGAGCAAGCGTAAAAAGTGGGTCATGATCGGCGGCGCCGCGCTGCTGGGGCTGGTACTGATCGCGGTGGCGGTAAGTCGTCCGGGAAAGGACGATACCCCAGCCGAGGAGGCGCGGCCGGTGACCACCGTAACAGTCGGTCTAGAAAAGCTGAATTCGTTCGCCGAGCTGTCGGGGACTCTGTCTCCCATCGAGGAGGCGAGCGTCTCCTTTGAGGTGGCGGGACGGATATCCGAGATGTACCGCCAGGAGGGCGACCAGGTGAAATCGGGTGAGGCCCTGGCGGAGATGAACGCCACCGAATACTCGCTGCAGCTGGCTCAGGCGAAAAACGGCCTGGAAAAGGCGCAGGTAGGATACCAAAAGGCCAAGGACGATTTTGCCCGCATGGATCAGATGTATAAGTCAGGCATCCTCTCCCCTTCGGATTTTGAGAGCGCCAGGGACCGGCTGACCGTGGCGGAACGGGACCTGGCCCTGGCGGAACAGTCCTACTCGCTGGTCAGCGAGGGTAAAAACCGGCTGAAGGCCCCCATCAGCGGCACGGTGATCGCCAAACTGGCCTCGGTCGGCCAACTGGCCAGTTCCAACGCTCCGGTCTACCGCATCGGAAAGATCGACCAGTTAAAGGTGCTCCTGCCGGTCCCGGACTCGGAGATAGCCGGCTGGAAGCTGGGGGACTCGGTCACGCTGCTGCTCTATAATCAGACCCGGGAGGGCACGGTGACCCGCGTCATGCCCACCACCAGCCAGGGGACCGGCGCTATCGGGGCGGAGGTCACGGTGGACAACGCCGAGCGCGACTGGTTCGCGGGACAGGTGGTCCGGGCCCGCCGGATAACGGATACCCGGGAAGGGATTTTCCTGCCGGTGGAGGCGGTCTTGAACCACGGCGGGGAGAAGCCTTACGTGTTCCTGGGGGTGGAGGACCGGGCGGTCAAGACCCCGGTGACCATCGGCCGGCTGATGGGAAACAAGCTGGAAATATTAGACGGGGTAGCGCTGGGGGACCAGGTGATAGTTAAGGGCTCGAACCAGGTGTTTAACGGCAGCCTCATAAAGAGGGTGGAGGTAGGACAGTGATTGAATTCCTGATCAGGAAACGTAAAATCACCCTGCTCTTCTTCGTGATGCTGATGGCCATCGGGTTTTTGAGCCTGATGCAGCTGCCCCGCCGGGAGAACCCCGACATCACCATCACCTACGCGGTGGTCACCACCACCTACCCGGGAGCTTCCCCGGAAAAGATGGAGCAGACGGTCACCCGCAAGCTGGAGCAGAAGATCAAGGAGCTGCAGGGGATCAAGAACATCAACTCGACCTCCGGCTTCGGCTACTCCAGTATCGTGCTGGAGTCCAAGAGCGGGGTGGAGCCGAAGCAGCTGTGGGACGAGCTACGCAAGAAGGTGAAGGACGCCGAGTCGGACCTGCCCGACGGGGCCAACCAGCCGGTGGTCAACGACGACCTGATGAAGACCGCATTCTACACGCTGGATATAACGGCCGAGAACCGGGAGCAGCTTTACAGCCTGCGGGATACCATGAAGAACTGGCGCGACCAGCTGCGCACCCTGCCCAACGTGGCGGACGTGACCATCAGCGGGCTGCCCGACCAGGAGGTTCGGGTGGAGGTGGACCTGGCCAGGCTGCAGCACTACGGAATCCCCTGGACCCAGGTGATGGGCGCGCTGAAGAACGAAAACGAGCGAATCCCGATCGGAGATTTCAAGATGCAGGGCCGGGTCTATCAGCTGATCCTCCCTGATTCCTACCCGGTGGAGCAGTTAAACCAGGTCATCGTGTCCCGCACCTCGGAAGGGGTACCGCTGTACCTGCGGGATGTGGGCCGGGCATACCTCTCCGAGGGAGAAGAGAAGGTCTACACCTACCACAACGATAAACCCGCGATAGTGTTGGGAATAATAGTGGAGAACGGTACCGACGTGCCCTCGCAGCACCAGCGAGTGGACGACATGATCTCGAACCTGAAGCAGGCCCTGCCTTCCTGGGCCTCGGTGGAGCCGGTCTTCTCCCAGAGCGAGCGGGTCACCGACCTTTACGACGACCTGAAGCAGGAGATGCTGATCGCTGTCCTGGCGGTGCTGTTCGTCTGTACCCTGGGACTGAACTTCATCACCTCGCTGATCATCGCCTTCGCCATCCCCATCTCCATGGCGGTGGGCCTGATCTTCCTGCCCCCTCTGGGAATAACCTTGAACAGCATCTCGGTCTACGCCCTGATCATCGTGCTGGGCATCCTGGTGGACGACGCGGTGGTGGTCAACGACAACATCGAGCGCCACCGGTTCGTCCTGAAGGAATCCCCCCTTGACGCCGCGGTCAACGGGACGAAACAGGTCGCCGTCTCCATCATCACCGCCACCCTGGCCACGGTGTTCTCCTTCGGTCCTTTCTACTTCATCAGCGGTACCTCGGGCGAGTTCATGCGGCCGCTGCCGGTGGTGATCGCCCTGACCATGCTGGCCTCGATGGCCATGTCCCTGACCATCGTCCCAATCTTTCGCCAGTGGTACGAGAGCCGCAGCCAGAACAACAACCACCAGGAGGGAGAAGAAAAACCCGTCGGCCTGCTGGGCCGGCAGCTGAACCAGCTGTCCAACTGGTACGGCAATACGCTCATGCCCCGCCTGCTGAACCGCCCGAAGCGGACCCTGCTGATAGGGGTGATGATCGGTACGCTGGCTTACTTCCTCATCCCCTTCACCCCGCTGGAGCTTTTCCCGGCGGCGGACCTGGCTGAGATGCCGGTCTACGTGAACCTGCCGCTGGGAACCGATGTCAGCGAAACCAACCAGGTGATCACCGAACTTCGGAACTGGTTTGCCCAGAAGCCAGGTGTCGTCACCGTGGCATCCTGCGCCGGGGGGCGGGCCGACATGTACTTCGGGGGAGGCACCGCCATCAACAGCATCTCTCCCCACCTGGGAGAAATGATGGTAAAAATGGACCGCCGCATATCCCAGCCGGAGAAGGTCGGCGCCCAGTGGGAAGCGGAGCTGAAGCCGCTCTTCCCCGGGGCTTCCATTTCCTGCTCGGCGCTGAACACCGGGCCACCGGTGGGCGATCCCATCTCCATCCACATCTACGGGGACGACATCGGCAAACTGAGGGCGCTGTCCCAGCAGCTAAAGGACCAGGTCTCGCGGGTCCCGGGCGCCTACGACATCCAGGACGACTTCGGGATGGACCGCCACTCCCTGCAGTTCGAGGTCAACAAGCCGATGATGGACCAGAAGCTGGTCAGCTATTCCGACCTCTCCCTTACCCTCCGCCTGCTGGGCGAGGGGGTGAAGGTCAGCCAGTACGACAGCGGGAAGGACCTGATCGATATCAACCTCTACTCCGCCAAGACCGCTGACAACCCGATGCTGGCCTTCCAGTCCCTCACCGTACCCAACGCGAGGGGGGAACAGATACCCCTGAGCGAAATCGCAACGGTCAAGCCGACCTTCAGCCTCCAGTCTATCCCCCACCGTAACCTGTCGCGGTCGGTTACCATCAACGGCAAGGTGAGGGATCGCACCGCCACCGAGGTGATGAACGACATCACCCCCATGCTGGAATCCCTCGACCTACCGGAAGGATACCGCTGGGACATCGGAGGGGAGATGTCGGAACAGACCGATATCTTTATCGACATGGGCAAGCTCTCGGTCATCGTGTTCTTCCTGATCCTGATACTGATCGCCATGCAGTTCAACTCGCTGAGCCTCCCGCCGCTGGTGATGAGCACCATCTACCTGGCGGTGGCGGGGAGTCTGATCGGTCTCTTCGTCACCCGCACCCCGCTGGGGTTCGTGTCCATGATGGGGGTGATCGCCCTGGCCGGCGTGGTGGTGCGGAACGGGATAGTCCTGATCGACTTCATCGAAAAGGCCCGCCGCACGGGGGTGGAACTCAAGGAGGCCGTGATCCAGGCCGGGGTGGCCCGGCTGCGCCCGATCCTCCTGACCACAGCCACGGCCACGGCGGGTCTGCTGCCGATCACCCTGGCCGGCGACCCATTCTTCTTCCCCATGGGGGTCACTATCATCTCGGGCCTGATGTTTTCCACCATGCTGACGCTTATAGTGGTCCCCTCGGCCTATACCGTGCTGGCCATGTTTAAGGACAAAAGAAAGTCTGTATCATCGCCGGTTTGAGGATATCGCTTTTTATTTCGCCACCGGTAAGTTCTAACCGGGCTTCCGCTCCAGCCAAAGGCTGGCCGGAGGCCCGGTTTAATTAATCATCAGGCCGAGGGACATAATAAAAATAAAAAGTACCGGGGGGTTGCATTGATTTCGATTGATAGCTGGGTCGAGGGCGGCGCTGTCGCCGCGGCGCTCCTGGCGCTCGTCGTCAGGCTGCGGGGAATGAAAAAATATATAATAGCGGCCCTTTTTGCATCGTTATTCACTGATTTCTATTTCACCCTGGCCACTCAGGTATTCCACTGGTGGGATTATCACGGTGGGATATTGAAGGAAGTAGGCCTTTCGTTTTCCTACCCGGACGTGATTATACCGATAGCGGCGATGTTCGTGGTCCGGTACTGGCCGCACGACCGGAAATCCCAGGCCCTCTGGGGTCTGGCCTGGTCGGGGGCGCTGACGGGGTTTGATTACTTCTGCGCCAACTACACCACCTTGATGGAGTTCAAGAACGGCTTCACCTGGTACTACGACGTCTTCTTGTGGGCGGCCAACCTGCTGGCCTGGTACGTTTTTTACCGCTGGTTCGTGGAAAGGCGGCTGAATTTTGTCAGTAGAAAACTGGATTGAACTGGCTTCCGGCGCTGTGGCCGCGACAGCCCTGCTCATCAACCGCCGCGGTATGAAAAGATACATACCGGTCGGACTGTTTGCCAACCTCTACGCCGACTTTGTTTGTGTTATCGCTATCTATGGATTTGGCTGGTGGCACTACCCGGTCCGCCTGGTCACGGAATCGTCCCTGTCCTTCACGTCTAACAAGGTGGTTATCCCCATCCTCGCCATGTTTTTTATAAGATACCTGCCGCCGACTTTAAAGGGAAAAATCCTCTGTGGTCTGGGTTGGGCCGCGGTTTTGACCGGGCTCGAGTATATCGCAGCCAAACACACCCAGTTGATCGAGTACGGCCATGGTTACGAGTTCTACTATTCCTTCCTGCTCTGGTGCATTTCCTGGTTGACCTGGTACGGTTTTCACACCTGGTTTTACCGCGATCACGGATGACTGTTCACCGGGTTATTCCCGGCTGAGCCTGATGCTCACTGGCCGGTATTATAACGCCACGAAGCCGGCTGCCTGAAAAAGCTTATTTCACAAGACTGTGCCCGATTATGAAAAAGGTGCCCCGGCTCTTGACCACTAGCTCTCCCCGGTCGTCGTGGACCTCCGCCTCGGAGACCGCGGTGTTGCTGCCTCTATGGACGACCCGGGCCTCGGCGGTCAGGGTGGCTCCCACCCGGGCGGGAGCCACGTAGTTCAGGTTCATCTCCAGGGTGACCACCCGGCGGTTCAAGGTGAAGACAGCCAGCCCCATGACCGTGTCGACCAGGGCGGCGGCCAGCCCCCCGTGGGATATCCCCTGGGTGTTGGAGTGCTCTTCCTTTATGGTCATCCCGGCCACCACCGCGCCCTCCGCCAGGTATTTCAAATCGATTCCAAAGAACTCCAGGGCCCGGCCCGATTGAGTTTTGGCTATTATAGCCTCGAACAGTTCTTCGTCGATACCCCGGTTCTCGATCGGCATTATCGTCACCTCATTTTGATTATAGCCGCTGTTTCCAGGAAGGAACGCTACTTCAGCCGGGCGATCGACAGGTTGACCCGGTAGTTGCCGTAGCGCAGGACCTCGCCCAGGAAATGCAGCAGTTCCTCCTGGCCGGAGGTGCTGACCTTCAGCATGTAGCAGCCCTCGCCGCTGATCTGTTCGGCCTCCTTCACCATCTCCCGCTCCGCGATGAAGCGCCGGAACCCCTGGTGGTCGGTGTTCTTCATGAAGACGGTGATGTAGGCGGTCACCGCCCGGCCCAGCCGGTCGGGATTGACCCTCACGGTGAAGCCCTCGATGATGCCCATCTCCTCCATCCGGCGGATGCGGTTGCCCACCGCCTGGCCGGAGAGGTGCACCAGCTCCCCGACCTCCCGCCACTGCATACGGCCGTTTTCGGAAAGGATGGAGAGTATCCGGATGTCGGTCTCGTCGATCATCGGCGTTACTTTCATGGTGAAACCTTTCGGCGGCAGATTCGTTCGCGGAAAAACCAGTTGGTGTGCCATAATTATAATATAAAATCTCTAAAAAGAGGTGAGAATCATGAAAATGAGGCTGATCCGCCACGCGACCCATATAGTCTGGACCGGGGGAAAGTCCTTCCTGATCGACCCGATGCTCTCGGAGCCGGGGGCCATGGCCCCCATCCCCGACGTGCCCAACCCCAGCGGCAACCCGCTGGTCCCCCTGCCGGCCGGGCTGCCCGAGGTACTGGGGGTGGACGCGGTCATCGTCAGCCACGTCCACCGCGACCATTTCGACGACGCGGCGATGGGACTGCTGCCGAAGGACCTACCCCTGTTCTGCCAGCCCGGCGACGAGGAGAAGATAGCCGCCGCCGGGTTCACCGATGTACGGCCGGTGGCGGACTCCCTGGCCTGGGAAGGGGTCGTCGTCAGCCGGACCGGCGGGCGGCACGGGACCGGGAAGATCGGGGAGATGATGGGGAGGGTGTCGGGGTTCGTGCTGGCGTCGGAGGGCGAGCCTTCTATCTACGTCGCGGGCGACACCATCTGGTGCCCCGAGGTGGAGGCGGCCATCGAGGAGCACGACCCGGGGGTGATCGTCTGCTACGCGGGGGCGGCCCGGTTCGCCAGCGGGGACCCGATCACCATGACCAAGGAGGACGTGGGGGAGGTGGCGCGAAAGGCCCCCCGGGCGAAGGTCATCGTCATCCACATGGAGTCCTGGAATCACTGCCGCCTCTCGCGGAAGGAGATGAAGGAGTACATCGAGGCTAACTCGCTCGGCGGGCGGGTGGTGGTGCCGGGGGACGGGGAGTGGTTAACCCCGTAACCTGAAAACAATCGTTTTATCAGTCCAACTGATGCTGGTGGTTATAATGCGGCCGCTTTATCCAAATGCTTAAAAACTGTTTGAGTTTAATGCCCAGACATCAGGCTAAATAAAAATTAAACCCCCGACGTTTAACGTCAGAGGTTTAAAAACAGCAGATACCCGCGACCTCATCGGGTATCTGCTGTGTAGTAGGGGTAGGTTTTTAAGCGCCTTTAAGGTTTACTTCGGTCCAGCAGTAAGGACAGAATGAGAGGTGGCGGTGGACCGGTTCTCCACATCCTTTGCAGACCCCGTACTTGTTGTTCCCTTCCTGCAGCATGTTTAACAGGCTGCCGCTGCCGGAGTCTGAGGGGGTCTGGTTCAGGTACTTCATAACCTTGCGGATGTCACCCTTGATCAGGCTGTCTCCTGTGTTGCTCATATCGATCCCCCCTGATGTCGTTTTAATTTTACTCCTATATTAAGCAATAGTCGTGCCACTCCGGGGTAAAATCTGGAAAAAAATATAAAACACCCGAATCCTGGGCGTTTGACGATGCCGGTTTTTATTCTGTGATGGTTCGGCATGGGATGAGTCGTAACAAAACCGTCACATTTCTGCGATGATTTTTGTACCGGGTTACACTTTAATGACGGTTACACTTTTGTTACATCGCTCTAGTTGACGATCTCCAACTGCTTCATCTTTCGATAGAGCGTGTTTCGGGAGATACCCAGTTCGGCCGAGGTTCGGGTGACATTCCCGCCGTGCAGGTCCAGCGCCCTCATAATCCTCTCTTTCTCCTGTTCCCGGGCGAGCTTCTTCCGCGCGCTCCGGTCAGGCGCCGGCTCCGGGGCGCCGGTCTCGGTATCGGGCAGCCACGCCCAGCTGTCGCGCGGCTGGTCTACGGCCGCGTTTAGAATCTCGCGCGGGAGGTAGTCCAGGGTGATCTGTTCGTCCTCCAGCACCAGGAGGATCCTCTCCACGACATTCTGCAGCTCGCGGATGTTGCCCGGCCAGTCGTAGTTTTCCAGGCGCTTTATTACCCGGGGGTCAACCCGCTTCACGCGTTTATTGAACCGGGGCGACATCTCGTTCAGGAAGTATTTAAAGAGTATCCCGATGTCCTCGCGCCGTTCCCGCAGCGAGGGGAGCCAGATGCGGACCACGTTCAGCCGATAGTAGAGGTCAGGCCGGAACCTTCCCTGTTCCACCATCTTTAACAGGTCCTGGTTGGTGGCGGCGATTATCCGGACGTCTACCCCGATCGGGGTGTCGCCGCCCACCCTGATAATCGCCTTCTCCTGGATAGCCCGCAGCAGGACCGCCTGCTGCTCCAGGGGCATGTCCCCGATCTCGTCCAGCAGAAGGGTTCCGTTGTTGGCCAGCTCGAACTTGCCCGGCCTTCCTCCCCGCCGGGCCCCGGTGAAGGCCCCCTCCACGTACCCGAACAGCTCGCTGCCGACCAGCTCCCTCGGCAGGGCGGCGCAGTTGATGGCCACGAAGGGGCCGCTGCTGCGCTGGCTGCCGTTGTGGATGGCCTGGGCGAACACCTCCTTGCCGGTCCCGCTCTCGGCCTGCAGGAGGACCGTGGAGTTGTTGGTGGCCGCCATCATGGCCAGCTTGACGGACTTCTTCAGCTGTCGGTTATCACCGATTATGGACTTGAAAGTGAAGCTGGCCTGGGCCCCGGAGAAGATGTTTACCAGCCTCTGGACCTGGGCTATCGGTCTGAGGATGATGGTCGCCCCGGTGACCTCCTTGCTCGAGTTGTAGATGGGTATCCCGGTCGCGGTGGCGTGGATCTTCCCCCGCCCGCTGTCGAGCAGGATCTCCTGGTCGTAAAAGGACTCGCCCGTCTGCAGGAGCTTCATGGTCCTCGGCGCTTTGCCGCTGAACAGGTCGATGACGTGCGCCCCTATCAGGGCATGTTCGGGATAGCTGATGATCTGCTGGGCCGCGGGATTGAACTGGGAGACCCGGGCTTCCTGGTTCACGAGCAGAACCCCGTCCGACATGGCTTCGAAGACGGTGGTCAGCTCCTCGTTGACGTTCATCAGGGCCTGCTGCTCCACCCGCAGCTGCTTCTCCTGGTACAGGTGACAGTTCTGGACCTTGTTGAGGCCGTTGAATACCGCCACCGCCATGTGGTAGCAGGAGCTGTAACCGCAGGCGGCGCAGTTTCGGAAGTCCTTTTCCTCGGACTTGTGCATCTCGGTGTAAATGGCCTGCAGCTGTTTTTCGGTGGGAATCTGCAGCTGGTTCTGGGAGGATCGGTCTTTATAGCTTCGGTACTCGAAGTTCAGCTGCCTTAAGGTGTCCGCCAGGAACCCCTGGAGGCGGCGGTTGGCCTTTTTGTCGCTGGTTTCCCGCTCGGCCCGGGTGGACATGGCATAATCAATCTCGGCGATCGAGCGGTTGACGGCTCCGACCCCCATGTTGCATCCCCAGTCGCAGCTCAGGACCTCGACCATCAGCGGCAGGTACCCGCTGCCCTGTATGATCGCCCTTTCCAGTTTTGCCAGGTAGTTGCTGAAGACCACCGGGCCTCCCACCCGGGCGATGGAACTGGCCGGGGTATCGGGGTAGTGGTGCAGGTAGGCCTCTTTGAGTCCCCCGGGAAAGGAGAACTTGGTGGCGATTCCGGCCGGGACGGGGTCGTCGAACTGCCCGTCCTCCAGCTGTTTCAGGTCGATGTCGTGCTGCCGCAGTATCGTCTGCATAGACTTGAAGATGACGTTGTACTTGATGAGCCCGCCGTCCCGAATCTCCCAGCTCTTGGCCAGGCAGGGAGATATGAGTGCCAGGTCCGCCTCGGGGTGCAGCGATTTCACGTAAACAGCCAGGTTGTGGACCGGGCTGCCGACCGGGGCCAGGTGCTCGATCAGGCCGGGGTGGTTGAGTTCGATATACTTGACCACCGCGGGGCAGGGGGTAGTTATCATCGGGGTTTTGGCGCTTCCCTCCACTATGGCCTGGTGGTAGCATGCCACAGTGATTTCAGCGCCCAGCGACACGTCGTATACCCTGGTTACCCCCAGGCGCTTGAGGGCAGTGATGAACCGGCCCAGGTCAAAGCTGCTGTGGGCGGAGGGCGCGACCAGGGCGATAATCTCCCGGCGCGGCAGGTCGGCTAAAAACCGATCCGTGTCGTCGATGGCGAACCGGGCGCTCTTTTCGGTGTTTCCACCGTGGCTCTTGATGCAGGCCTCGATGCAGCGACCGCAGCCGATGCACAGGTTGTTGTCGAACTTCACGACGTTGCCGCTGCCGTTGCTGCAGATCTTGACCGGGCACACCGCGATGCACTGGTGGCAGTTTGTGCAGTTCTGCTCTTTTATCCCGATGATCTCGATCAGGCTCTCCATCACCTTCCCCAAAACCCGCTCCCGCTTTACCGACCAATAAAGCCTACGGGCTCAGGGCTGCCTTCCTTTGTCAGAGTGTGGGTTGACTATAACCGTGTGCTGAATACCTCCACCAGGTCTTAAAGGTGCTTTTCCACCGCCCGCACCACCTCGTCGATCACCTGACGGAGGGTCCTCTCTTCGGATCCCTCGGCCATGACCCGCACCAACGGCTCGGTACCCGAAGGGCGCACCAGCAGCCGGCCGCTGTCGCCCAGGAGGTCCGCCGCCCGGCGGATGCTCTTCTGCACCGGCTCGCAGTCGTCCAGGGCGTTCTTATCCTTTACCTTAACGTTTACCAGTATCTGGGGCAGGCGGGTCATCTGGCGGGCCAGCTCACTGAGCGGCCTTCCGCTCTCCCGCACCGCCGCGAGAAGTTGCAGCGCCGTCAGCACCCCGTCGCCGGTGGTGTTGTGCTCCAGGAATATGATGTGGCCCGACTGTTCTCCCCCCAGCTTGGCTCCGGCCTGGATCATCTCCTCCAGGACGTAGCGGTCGCCCACCCTGGTCTCCAGTATTTTTACCCCCTCCTGCTTGAGGGCCAGGTGCAGGCCGAGGTTGCTCATTACCGTGACAACTATGGTAGACAGCGGCAGCCGCTCCTGGCGCTTCAGGTGCAGACCGCAGATGACCATGATGTGGTCCCCGTCGACCAGGTTGCCTTCGGAATCCATTGCTATCACCCGGTCGGCGTCGCCGTCGTGGGCCAGCCCCAGGTCGGCCCGGTACTCCAGCACCGCTTCCCGCAGCGAGTCGGGATAGGTGGAGCCGCAGTGGGCGTTGATGTTTATACCGTTGGGCAGGCAGTGAATGGGGATCACCCGCGCCCCCATCTGCTGCAGCAGGCGGGGGGCCACGTCATAGGCAGCGCCGTTGGCCCCGTCCACCACTATGGTCATCCCTTCCAGGTCGATGTTGACAGTCGATTTCAGGAACTCTATATAACGGTCAGAGGCGCCCGGAACGTCGTAGACCCTTCCCACCTCGGCCCCGCTGGCCCGGGGGGATTCGTCTTTCTCCGCCAGGACCCGGCCCTCGATCTCTTCCTCTACCGCGTCATCCAGCTTGTACCCGTTGCCGCCGAAGAACTTTATCCCGTTGTCGGCCACCGGGTTGTGCGAGGCCGAGATCACGACCCCCGCCGCCGCTTCCATGGCCCGAGTCAGGTAGGCGACCCCCGGGGTGGGCAGCACCCCTACCTGGAAAACGTCAGCCCCTACCGAGCATATCCCGGCGGTGAGCGCCGCCTCCAGCATGTCACTGGAGATGCGGGTATCCTTGCCGATGATGATCGACGGACGCTTGATCTCCCGGCTCAGCACCTCGGCTCCCGCCCGTCCCAGCCTGAAAGCCAGCTCCGGGGTCAGTTCCCGGTTGGCCACCCCTCTTACTCCGTCTGTTCCGAAAAGAACCCCCATGTCATATCCCCTTCAAACTCATTTTACTATTATTTTACTACCACCTTGACCTCGGCGGGCGCGGTCTGCAGCACATTTATCCCGTTAGGCGCGGTGATGTTTACCATCAGCTGGTACTCGCCCGCCGCCAGGCCGGCCAGGTTGACGCTGGCCTTTAGGTCGGCGGCGGTGAGGTTCTCAAGCTGGCCGGCTGGCCCGTTCAGCTTCAGCGCCACCTCGGTCGGCTGTACGGTGGCGGTCAGTCCCGTCCCCAGGTTCTCCTCCTTAACCGGTACGTTCAGGTTCTTGACGTCCTTTTCCGAGATGATGCTTACCTGGATGGCCACCTGGATCGGCTCCGCCGCCTCCACCCCCGGGGGCAGCACCAAGCGGACGTTCTGGCTCAGGTTGCCCTGCGCGCCCTGGATGCTGATGGGCTCGGTGTTAAGCCGGGTGACCCCGTTTAGGACCT
This sequence comes from Bacillota bacterium, assembly GCA_013178275.1. Classification (GTDB taxonomy): domain Bacteria; phylum Bacillota; class Ch66; order Ch66; family Ch109; genus Ch109. The sequence continues at coordinate 97,184 of JABLWZ010000004.1, forward strand.
CGGGAGTGGCGAACACCTTGACCGTGGCCGGCTCCACCCAGGCCTGGCCCTGGTGGAATCCCGCCGCCGGAATGCCATTGATGACCGGCGTCACGGTGACCATCTTGCCGGGACGGTCCTTGACCACCGGGATGGTCACCTCGACCGTGGGGGGAGAAGCCTGGAGGGTCCCCTGGTTCAGGTTGCCGGAACGGTCGCTGAGCCGGACCGGCAGAACCTCGTTCAGGCTGCTCCCGGCGTCTTTCAGGTCGACGGTCACATAGGCCTTGTGAAGGTTAGCCAGGGCGCTCGCGCCGCCCCTTACGATGACCTGGGAGGGCCTGACCACCGGGGTCAAGGTCTGCATCCCCTCTTTCACCTTGCCGTTTGACACAACCTCCACCGGGACCTGTTTCTCCTGCCAGCTTTCCAGCCTTATTTTTAGCTTCGCGGGCTTCACCGATACCACCGTGATGCCGCTCGGAGCCGATACCTGGACCGGCATGGACGCCTCGCCCGCCCCGGCTCCGCTCAGGTCTATAACCGCCTGCAGGTCGCGGGTGTTCAGGGAGGTGACGTCACCCCGCAGGGTAACCTGAACCACCCCCGGCTGTTCCGCCAGCAGCAGGGCCGGGTTCATCCCCTCCACCTTTACCTGGACGTTGTCAAGGACCGTGTCGGGCACCTTGACCTGGCGCTCACTGGTGGCGAAGGCCCAGAGCAGGACCGACAGCATCAGCGCCAGCAGCTTGAAAGGGATGTTTTTGCTCTTCAACCATTTGACGGTCTTGGACAGTCTTTTATCTTCATGTTTTTTATTCATTGGCGCTCCTCCAGAACCAGCTCCGGCCGGAAGGGCCGGGGCTGTCCCCCTGCAGCCGTTCCCTGAGCAGCTCGCGCAGGTGCTTGGGATCGAGGTAGCGGCTGAGCCGCCCCGCTTCGGCCAGGGATATCACCCCGGTTTCCTCGGAGACCACGACCACCAGGGCGTCGGTATTTTCGGTGAGGCCGATGGAGGCCCGGTGTCGGGTGCCGAGTTCCTTGCTCAACTGGGGGTCGTCGCAGAGCGGCAGCAGGGCCCCCGCGGCGATGATGCGGTCGCCGCTGATCACCACCGCCCCGTCATGCAGCGGGCTCTTGGGCGAGAAAAGGTTTATCAGCAGTTCGGCGGAGATAAGGCCGTCTATCCGCACCGTCCCCTCCATCAGGTCGTTCAGCCCGGTCTTGCGCTGGATCACGATCAGCGCCCCGACCCGGTTTTGCGAGAGGGAGGTGGCGCATTTTACTATCTCGTCGATCAGTCGGTTCAGGTCCTCCTCCTGCAGCTGGTAGTAGCCGCGGGAGAAGAAGCGTCCCCTCCCGAGCTGCTCCAGGGCCCGGCGCAGCTCCGGCTGGAAGACCACCGGGATGGCGACGAACAGCGATGCCCACATCTTGTCCAGTAGCCAGCCGACTGTCTGCAGATGCAGCAGGTTGCTGAGCCCGGAGAAGATGACCAGCACAACGAAACCCTTGAGCAGCTGCATGCCCCGGGTCCCGCGGATAAACATCAGTACTTTATATAGAACATAGGCCACCAGAACGATGTCCAGCACGATGAGGATCGTGTCGGTCGACAACAGGTCACTCGGTGTGCTGGGCAGCCATGAAGCAAGCTCAGCCCACAAGGCGCTACCCTCCCCTATTTCGGCTCTCTCCTTATAATAACCACTTCATCAATTACCGGCAAGAACGGAAATTCACAAATACCAGGAATATCTCGTGAAAGAATGGGATTTTTTTCTCTGGTATAATCAATAAGGGTTCCACGGGTATATTAAGTATAACCCTGGTGAGGGGGTAAAAGTGACATTGTTTATGGTATTCAGGCACCTGCTTTCGCTGGTGCTGCCGATAACCGCGGCCGTCCTGGTGCCGGGAGCTATCCTCTGGGACCGGTCCCGCCATACGCTGGACCTCGGTCTGAATCCCTCGGCGGCGGCCGCCGCGCTGGGCCTGCTCGTCCTGCTGGCGGGGCTGCTGCTCCTGGCCGTAACCGTCTGGACTTTGGTCTGTATCGGGAAAGGGACCCTGGCCCCCTGGGACCCCACCCTGAACCTGGTGGTGTCGGGTGTCTACGGGCACGTGCGAAACCCCATGATCAGCGGGGTACTGGCGGTGCTGCTGGGGGAATCGCTGATATTCGGCTCCCCCGGCATCTTCGCCTGGTTCGTAATCTTTTTCCTGATCAACCAGTTCTATATCCGTTCGCTGGAGGAGCCGGGGCTGGTCAAGCGGTTTGGCGAGGAGTACCTGGAGTACCGGGCCAACGTCCCGATGTGGATACCGAGGGTGAGGCCTTGGGCGCCCGGGAAGGGAAAGCGTGAATAGCCGGCGGGGATTCAGGGAGGCTGGCCGCGGCGCACGGCGCATACCTTTATCTATGACATTTCTTGTGTTAAATTCCATGATCTAATTTTTAATATAATCTGCAGGTATAACTGTAATGCGTGTCGAAAATAGTTGGATAGACGTTCTATTTAGGATGTGGTTATAGAATGGACATGCTTAATCAGTTCTGGAAAAGCATCACCAGTTTTCAGTCTTACCGCGAGTTGGTCAACAATCCGCTCAAGAGGGTAATCATCTATTTTATCGTTATTTATCTTCTGATATCGGTTCTCTGGGTGTTTGGTTATCTTCACAGCTGGAGGGTGACGATCGACGAGCTGCTGTATGCCCTGCCTGACTTCAGGCTGGTCAACGGCGAGATGCAGGTCTTCGAGCCCATGCCGATTATTGAGAAAGACGCGAGCAGCATCATCGCCATCGACACCACCGGCCGCACCGGCCCGGAGGTTCTCAACGGTTATTACCAGGGAATCCTGATTACCAGGGACAGTTTGTATCTAAAAGAAAACTCCCTGCGGGTAAAGAAGCACGACTTTAAAACCTACAAAAAAGTGGATATCACTAAAAACCAGCTGATCGGCAAATGGCAGGGCGCCCAGGCAGAGTATCGGACGACGATCATCGCGGTCGCGCTGATCCTCGGAATCCCCTATTTCCTTCTGGCGAAAGCTCTTACCGCCTTGGTCTTCGGCTTGATCGCCCTGGGGGTTGCCGCCTTTCAGAAGGTAGAGATGAAGCTTTCAGATGGGGTCAAGATAGCGATATACGCTATGAGCCTGCCGGTGATACTGGAGCTGCTTTTCGGAGAGACCGGTCTGATCTATGAAGCACCGCTTTTTGATCTGTTCTATTACGGGATCTTTTTTATCTACATGGTGTTCGCGCTGAAAGCCATCCGGCAGGACCGGGCAACCGAAGCGGTCCTTCCCGCCCAGTCCCAGACATCTGAGCCGATTCCCCTGGCGAGTGTCGAGAGCAGTCCGGTAACCGCTTTCTGGACCGTTATACCGACAGCCAGCCCGCCGGTCGCATACGCCGGGTTCGGAAAAAGACTGGCGGCTTATTTTATCGATTATTTCATTCTGTCCATCATGTTTTATATTTTAAAAGACGTACTGCTTACCTCGGGACTGCTCAACACATTGGGCTACCTGATCTTTGGCGTAGCCGGTCTTGTGATCAACTGGCTTTACGAGGCCTTTATGGTAAGTTCAAGTTATCAGGGTACGCTGGGCAAAATGGCTCTAGGAATAATAGTCACGGACCTGTCTGGCAACCGAATATCCTTTATCCGGGCCACCGGCAGGTTTTGGGGGAAAATGCTGTCGTCCCTGATTCTGTGCATCGGTTATCTCATGATCGCGATTACCGAAAAAAGCCAGGGACTGCATGATATGATGGCGGGCTGCTTGGTGGTAACGAAGCAGAGCCAGCCTCAAAACAGTATTTGAACACTGCAGAAAAAAGGGGATTAAGAAACTTGACGGGATGACCGCTGGGTTCAGACGGAAAAACCGTACCTCTGTCTGAGTTAGCTGGACCTGTGTCTCAGGGATCTGTCCCCTTATGACAGGCATACATGAGTTGCACATTAAGGTATTATTTTCCTGGCGTGAAGTTGAAAAGTAGATTAGACAATAACTTAAGATAAAACTAATTATTATTGATGAAATATAAGATTTAGTATATAGTAAGTCTTAGACTAATTAGGTTTATAAAGCCTCAGGGGAGTAGTTTAGCAGGTATTGTCAACATACTGACCTTTGGGTCTGGCATTACCGGCAAGTTTAACTTGTTTAACGAGACCTTTGGCATACTTTTTACGTGTGCTCAAGGTCTTTAATTTTTTATATTGGGGGTTATCACTAGTGGAAGCTTTGTGGTCATCAACAATTTTAGTAGTTTTAGCGGAAATGGGAGATAAAACTCAGTTGCTGGGAATGGCCTTTGCAACTAGATTCAAAGCTATGACGGTATTAGCTGGAGTTCTGGTAGCTACGCTGGCCAACCACTTCCTGGCCGTGTCTCTTGGGGATTATTTAACAACCATAATACCTCTGGTCTACATTCAGATAGCTGCTTCAATATCATTTGTACTGTTTGGTTTGTGGACCATTCGCGGTGATTCTCTTGAAGGAGAAGACAAAAAGGATTATTTTAACCCCTTCTGGACTGTTACCATTGCTTTTTTTATTGCAGAAATGGGGGACAAGACTCAGCTAACAAGTATTGCCCTGGCTGCCAAGTATCATTCCTTATGGTTTGTGCTCGCTGGAACCACATTGGGAATGATGATATCAAACATAATCGGTATTATTGTGGGTGTCGTTCTGGGCAAGAAAATTCCTGAACGTATCGTAAAAGTATTTTCCGCTGCAATATTTATTCTATTTGGCTATCTGGGCATATTTAACTACATTGATGATTCGGTTTTGAAGGTGTTTATAATGGCTGTTATGGCGGTTATATCCGCAGCGTATATATATTGGTTGAGGAGATTGGAAACCAAGAAATGATTTAAGGATGCAATGAAAGATGCTTGTTTAAGCAAGGTTTAATCTCGAATAATACCTCCTCACATTCAACATGTATTATGTTATGCAGTCTTATTCTTTTCAAGATTCCCTTGAAATGCAAAATAATTGAAAGCTACACAGAAAAAAGAAAAGAACAGCGTACCGTTAACCGACACGCTGTTCCACATTTAAAATCTCAATTAATCTAACCCCTACAGCCTCGCGACTACCAATTCGCCCATCTCCGCGGTGGTGACAAGCTTTTTGCCCGGCTCCATTAAATCTCCGGTGCGGGAGTCGCCGTTCAACACCTCGACCACCGCCTTTTCTATGACCTGGGCCTCTTCCTCCAGGCCGAAGGAGTAGCGCAGCATCATGGCGGCGGAGAGGATGGTCGCCAGGGGGTTGGCCTTCTGCTGGCCCGCGATGTCGGGGGCGGAGCCGTGGGACGGCTCGTACATGCCCACCCGGCCGCCGATGCTGGCGGAGGGCAGCATCCCGATGGAGCCGGTCAGCATGGCCGCCTCGTCGGTCAGGATGTCCCCGAACATGTTCTCGGTGACGACGACATCGAACTGCTTGGGCCAACGTATCAACTGCATGGCGCAGTTGTCGACGTACATGTGCTCCAGGGTTACGTCGGGGTACTCGGCCGAAAGCCGGGTGACGGTCTCCCGCCAGAGCCGGGAACTCTCGAGAACGTTGGCCTTGTCCACCGAGGTGACCTTTTTGCGGCGCTTGCGGGCCGCCTCGAAGGCCAGCCGGGCGATCCGCTCGATCTCCCGGGTGGTATAGACCAGGTTGTCCTGGGCCAGTTCGCCGTCGGCGGTCTTCTCCCGCTTCTTCTCACCGAAGTAGATGCCGCCGGTCAGTTCCCTAAAGACTACCAGGTCGACCCCGCTGACCACCTCGGGCTTCAGGGTCGAGGCCTGTACCAGCGCGGGGTAGACCACAGCCGGGCGGATGTTTGCGTAGAGCCCCAGGCCCTTGCGCAGGGCGAGCAGGGAAGCCACCTCGGGGCGCTCCGGCGCGGGCAGGGTGTCCCACTTGGGTCCGCCCACCGCACCCAGCAGGACCGCGTCGCTTCCCTGGCAGAGCGCCAGGGTCTCGTCGGGCAGGGCCTTGCCGGTGGCGTCGATGGCGGCTCCGCCGACCAGCCCGGGTCTGAACTCGAACTGGTGGTTAAACCGGGCTCCTATTTTTTCCAATACTTTAAGGGCTTCGGGGACTATCTCGACCCCGATCCCGTCCCCGGGGATGACCGCGATGCTGTACTTAGGCACCTGTCCCCACCCTCTCTTTCACGTAGTTGATAAGTCCGCCGGTCCCCATGATCTTCTGCATGAACTCGGGGAACGGGGTAGCATTGTAGGTACGCCCCTGGGTCTGGTCGTTGATGACCCCCTGGTCGGCGTCGACCTCCAGGACGTCTCCCTCGGCTATCCCCTCGGTCCCATCGGGGCACTCGAAGATGGGCAGCCCGATGTTGATGGCGTTGCGGTAGAAGATACGGGCGAACGACTTGGCGACCACGCAGGAGACCCCCGCCGCCTGGATGGCTATGGGGGCGTGCTCTCGGGAGGAGCCGCAGCCGAAGTTCTTGCCCGCGACGATGATGTCCCCGGGCTTCACCTTGCTGGGGAAGTCGGGGTCAGCGTCTTCCATGACGTGGGCCGCCAGCTCTTTGGCGTCCGAGGTGTTCAGGTACCGAGCGGGGATGATGGCGTCGGTGTCAACGTCCTCGCCGAATCTCCAGGCCTTGCCGGTGAATTTCATTATTTTGCCACCTCCTCTGGGTGGGCGATCCGTCCAAGCACCGCCGAGGCTGCCGCTACCGCCGGGTTCGACAGGTAGACCTCGCTCTCGGGGTGTCCCATCCGGCCGACGAAGTTGCGGTTGGTGGTGGAGATGGACCGCTCTCCCTTGCCTAGTATCCCCATGTGCCCGCCCAGGCAGGGCCCACAGGTGGGGGTGCTGACCATGGCTCCCGCGTTGATGAAGTCCTCGACCAGGCCTTCCTTGATGGCCTGGAGGTAGATCTGCTGGGTGCCGGGTATGACGATGGTCCGCACCTCGGGGTGAACCTTCCTGCCGCGCAGGACCCGGGCGGCCTGCCGCAGGTCGTCGATGCGGCCGTTGGTGCAGGAGCCTATCACCGCCTGGTCGACGGTGATGCTGGCGGCCTGGCTGACGGGACGGACGTTCTCCGGCGAGTGCGGGAAGGCGACCTGGGGCTCTAGCTTGCTGACGTCAAACTCCAGGGTCTGGGAGTAGATGGCGTCGGGGTCGCTGGTGAAGACCTGGTAGTCCCGCCGGGCCCGCCCCTTCACGTAGTCCAGGGTGGTCTGATCGGGGTTGACTATCCCGTTCTTGGCCCCCGCCTCGATGGCCATGTTGGCCATGGTGAACCTCCCGTCCATGGGGAGCTTTTCGATGGCCTCGCCGCAGAACTCCAGGGACTGGTAGCGCGCGCCATCGACCCCCAGCTTGCCGATGGCCAGGAGTATCAGGTCCTTGCCCCCGACCCAGTCCGGCAGGGTTCCGAGGTATAGGAGTTTGATGCTCTCGGGGACCTTGAACCAGTTCTCGCCCAGGGCCATCCCCGCCGCCATGTCGGTGCTCCCGACCCCGGTGGAGAAGGCTCCCAGCGCCCCGTAGGTGCAGGTGTGCGAGTCGGCCCCGATGACCAGCTCGCCCGGCAGGACCAGCCCCAACTCGGGCAGCAGGCAGTGTTCGATGCCCACCGAGCCGCCCTCGAAGTAGTGGGTGATCCCGAACTTCTTGGCGAAGGCCCGCACCTCCTGGCACTGGAGGGCTGACTTGATGTCCTTGTTTGGGGTGAAGTGGTCCATCACCAGGTAGACCCGGTCTTTGTCGAAGACCCGGTCAAGCCCCAGCTTCTCGAACTCCCTGATCGCCATCGGGGTGGTGATGTCGTTGCCCAATACCCCGTCCAGGCGGCAGTTGACCAGTTCACCCGCCTCGACCTTGTCCCGGCCCGCGTGGGCGGCCAGGATCTTTTCACTGATGGTCATTCCCACGAATAAGGGCACCTCCTTTTCGGTTGTCGGTTTTCAGTAGTCGGTAGTCAGTCTGGTTGTCGGTTATGGTGGTGTGAGTTATTTTCCACGTTCCTTTTCATAGGCGACCTTGTTGGACACGTCGATGTAGGCCTTGACGCTGGCCTCGACCACGTCGGTGCTGACCCCCCGGCCGATGTAGTTTCTCCCGTCGCACTCGGCCTTGATGGTGACCTCGCCGAGGGCGTCCTTGCCCGCGGTGGTGGCCTTGAGGGAGTATTCGTTCATGACCACCCCCAGGTTGGTTATCTTGTCGATGGCGCGGAAGGCCGCGTCGACCGGACCGTCACCCACCGAGGCCTCCTCGAAGGTGTCTTCCCCTACGGTTAGCCCCACCGTGGCGGTAGGCACCACCCGGTTGCCGCTGAAGAAGTGCAGGTAGTCGAGGTTGTACTTTTCGGGGATGGTCCGGATCTCCTGGGTGATGAGGGCCTCCAGGTCCTCGGTGGTGATCTCCCCCTTGCGGTCGGCCAGGATCTTGAACCGCTTGAAGCCCTTTTCGATCTCCTCCTCGGTCAGGTCGTAGCCCAGCTGCTGCAGCCGGTCCCGGAAGGCGTGCCGGCCTGAGAGCTTGCCCAGAACGATGTTGTCCTTGAAGATGCCGATCAGCTGCGGGTTCATGATCTCGTAGGTGGAGCGGTTTTTCAGGACCCCGTCCTGGTGGATCCCCGACTCGTGGGAGAAGGCGTTTTTGCCGACGATGGCCTTGTTCGGCTGGACCGGCATCCCGGTCAGGGAGCTGACCATGCGGCTGGTGCGGTATATCTCCGAGTAGTTGATGCGGGTGGAAGCCTCGTAAAAGTGCGGCCGGGTATAGAGGGCCATGACTATCTCCTCCAGGGAGGCGTTGCCCGCCCGCTCGCCGATGCCGTTTACCGCGACCTCCACCTGCCCCGCGCCGTTCATGATGGCGGCCAGGGAGTTGGCCACCGCCAGGCCCAGGTCGTTGTGGCAGTGCACGCTGATGACGGCTCGGTCGATGTTGGGCACGTTCTTGACTATCCCCGCGATCATCTCCCCGTGCTCCTCGGGGGTGGCGTAGCCCACGGTGTCGGGGACGTTTATGGTGGTGGCGCCGGCCTCGATGACCGCCTGCAGCAGCCGGTACATGAACTCGGGCTCGGACCGGGAAGCGTCCTCGCAGGAGAACTCGACGTCGCTGACGTAGGACCGGGCCCGTTTCACCGCCCAGACCGCCCGCTCCAGGACCTCGGCCGGCTCCATCCCCAGCTTGTGCTTCATGTGGATGGGGGAGGAGGCGATGAAGGTATGTATGCGGGGGCTCTCGGCGCAGCGGATGGCGTCCCAGGCAGCGTCGATGTCCTCGGCGTTGGTCCGGGCCAGGGCGGCGATGGTCGACCCCTTCACCTTTTTGGAAACCAGCTTGACCGCCTCGAAGTCGCCGGGTGAGGTGATGGGGAAACCCGCCTCGATGACGTCCACCCCCAGCCGGGCGAGCTGCCTGGCTATCTCCAGCTTTTCCTGGGCGTTCAGGGCCACCCCCGGCGACTGTTCGCCGTCCCGCAGGGTGGTGTCGAAGATGATGATCCTTCTCGTCACGGCTTGATCACTCCCCCCTCTAGGTTTATTTGGCTGATTAAAAATTTATGGGGCAAGGGCTCCTCCTATTCGCGAATCCCTTGCCCCGATTATTCAGATTCGCCGGAGGCTATTTTTTAATCCACTTCATCATGGACCTAAGCTCGCGCCCCACCCGCTCGATAAGGTGATCCTGATCGCGCTTCTTAATGGCCTTGTAGTGGGGACGGCCGACCTGGTTCTCGAGCATCCATTCCTTGGCGAACTTGCCGCTCTGGATCTCGGAGAGGACCTTCTTCATCTCGTCCCGCACCGCCTGGTTGATGATCCGCGGACCTACAGTCATGTCGCCGTACTCGGCGGTGTCGCTGATGGAGTAGCGCATCCCCTGGATGCCGTTTTCGTACATCAGGTCCACGATCAGCTTCAGCTCGTGCATGCACTCGAAGTATGCGATCTCGGGCTGGTAACCCGCCTCCACCAGGGTCTCGAACCCGGCCCGGACCAGCTCGGTGGTGCCCCCGCAGAGGACGCACTGCTCGCCGAACAGGTCGGTCTCGGTCTCTTCCTTGAAGGTGGTCTCGATCACGCCCGCGCGGGTGGCGCCGATCCCCTTGGCATACGCCATGGCCACCTCGAAGGCCTGTCCGGTGTAGTTCTGCTGGATGGCTACCAGGCACGGCACCCCGAATCCCTCGACATACTGCCGCCGCACCAGGTGTCCCGGCCCCTTGGGGGCTACCATGAATACGTCGATATAGGACGGAGGCGAGATCTGGCCGAAGTGGATGTTGAACCCGTGCGAGAACACCAGGGCGTTCCCTTCTTTAAGGTAAGGGAGAATCTTCTCCCGGTAGACCCCGGCCTGCAGCTCGTCGGGCAGGAGGATCTGTATGATGTCGCCCTCCTGGGCGGCCTCTTCCACTGTCATCACCGGAATCCCGGCGGCGACTACCTGGTTCCACTCCGCGGTGGTCTCCTCGGTGGTCGGGGGCCTCAAACCCACTACCACTTTAACCCCGCTGTCCCTGAGGTTCTGCGCCTGGGCGTGACCCTGGCTGCCGAAGCCCATGACCGCTACGGTCTTTCCCTGCAAATACTTCAGATCGGCATCCTCTTCGTAATACATCCTGGCCATCCTGAGTCCTCCTTTGATACTTATTGGTTCCCGGTTAGAAATTATCCTTATTTTAACACGTTTGGACCGGTACTATCATTTTTTTGCCTGGAAAATTTTTCAGCTTCCTACTTGGACCCCCGCACCATGGAGATGACGCCGGTGCGGACCATCTCGATGATGCCGAACGGCTTCAGGGCGTTTTCGATGGCGTTCAGCTTGCCCTGGTCGCCGGTGGTCTCGATGATCATGGACTTCTTGCTGAAGTCGACGATGCGGGAGCGGAAGATCTCGGCTATCTGCATGATCTCCCCCCTGACCGCGGCCTCGGCCTTGACCTTGAACAGCACCATCTCCCGGTCCACGGAGGGGTCGTCGGTGATGTCGCTGACCTTGATGACGTCGATCAGCTTGTGCAGCTGCTTGGTCACCTGCTCGATGATCTGCTCGTCCCCGTCCACGATGATGGTCATGCGGGAGACCTCGGGGTCGTCGGTGACACCCACGTTGAGGCTGTGGATGTTATACACGCGGCGGCTGAACAACCCCGCGACCCGGTTTAAGACCCCGGGCTGGTTCTGCACTAAAACGGCTAGTGTACGTTTCATCCTAATCGCACCCCCCGAGCATATCGTTGATGGAGCCTCCCGGCGGCACCATGGGGTAGACGTTCTCCTCCCGGTCGCACACGAAGTCGAGCAGTACCGGTCCCGGGGTGGCGATCGCCTTTTCTATGGCGGGCCGTACCTGATCGGGCCGTTCTACCCTTATCCCGGTGGCCCCGTATGCCTCGGCCAGCTTGACGAAGTCGGGGCTGAAGTTTTCTACCGCCCTTAGGTCGGTGTGGGAATAGCGCCGGCCCCAGAACAGCTCCTGCCACTGGCGGACCATGCCGAGGTAGCCGTTGTTAAGTATCGCGATGTTGAGCGGCAGCTTGTTGGCGACCGCGGTCGCCAGTTCCTGGGAGTTCATCTGGAAGCTGCCGTCGCCGGCAATGGCGAACACCACCGAGTCGGGACGGCCGAACTGCGCCCCGATGGCGGACGGGAACCCGAACCCCATCGTGCCCAGGCCGCCCGAGGTGACCATGGTGCGCGGCTTCTTGAACTTGTAGAACAGGGCGGCCCACATCTGGTTTTGACCCACCTCGGTGGTGATGATGGCCTCGCCCTTGGTGGCCTCCCAGATCTGCTCCACCACGTACTGCGGCTTGATGGAGTCGGCGCCCTGGTCGAAGCTCAACGGGTAGGCGTCCTTCCACTCCTCGATCATCCCCAGCCACTCGGAGCGGTCGTCCACCTCGTCCACCCGGGGAATCAGTTCCTGCAGCACCATGCGGACGTCACCGACTATGGGCACGTTGACCCGCACGTTCTTGCCGATCTCGGCGGGGTCGATATCGATGTGGATGACGCTGGCTTCCGGCGCGAAGGTTTCTATCTTGCCGGTCACCCGGTCGTCGAACCGGGCGCCCACCGCTATGAGACAGTCGCAGTTGGTGACCGCGTAGTTGGCGTAGCGGGTGCCGTGCATGCCCAGCATCCCCAGCGAGAGCGGGCTGGTGCCGTCGAACCCGCCCAGCCCCATCAGGGTGTTGGTGACGGGTATCTTGACCTTTTCAGCCAGGGCGGCGAGTTCCTTCTCCGCGGCGCTGGTGACCACTCCGCCGCCGGTGTAGAGGACCGGCCGCTTGGACTGGTTTATCATCCGGGCCGCCTGGTTGACCTGCAGCAGGTTGACCTTGTGCAGGACCCGGTAGCCTCTCAGGTTCACCATACGGGGGTACTCGAACTTGGTGCTGGCCGCCAGCACGTCGCTCGGCATGTCGATCAGGACCGGGCCGGGCCGGCCGGTGGTGGCGATGTAAAAGGCCTCCTTGACGATCCGGGCCACGTCATTGACGTCTTTCAGGATGTATGAGTGCTTGGTGATGGGCATGGTGATGCCCGATATGTCCGCCTCCTGGAAGGAGTCCCGACCAAGGGCGGCTAGGTGGACCTGACCGGTGAAGACGACCAGGGGGACCGAATCCATGTAAGCGTTGGCGATGCCGGTGACGGCGTTGGTGGCGCCGGGCCCGGATGTGGTGACGCACACCCCGGGGCGCCCGGTCACCCGCGCGTAGCCGTCAGCGGCGTGCACCGCCCCCTGCTCGTGCCGGGTAAGGATGTGATGCATCCCCGACTGGTAGATTTCGTCGTAGAGCTGAAGCACCCGTCCTCCGGGATACCCGAAAATCATCTCCACGCCTTCTTCTTTGAGGCATTTGATTAGTATCTGTGCTCCTGTGAATTCCACCTTCTCACCTCCTGCTGAAATTAAGCGGCTGTCTTTATCTCTATAATGTTGAAACCGGCTCAATCCTCGAACACCGCTCCCCGGCTGGCCGAGGTGACCGCGCGGGCGTAACGGGCCAGGTAACCCGTCTTGATTTTGGGCTCGGGGGCCTTCCAGTCCGCCTTCCGGCGCTCGATCTCCGCCGCGTCGACCTCGAGCTGGATGACCCCGTTCGGGATGTCGATCAGTATCGGGTCCCCCTCGCGGACCAGGGCGATCATGCCGCCTACCGCCGCCTCGGGAGCCACGTGGCCGATGGATGCTCCCCGGGTCGCGCCTGAGAAACGCCCGTCGGTGATCAGCGCCACGTCCTTGTCGAGCCCCATCCCCGCGACCGAGGAGGTGGGGGTCAGCATCTCCCGCATCCCCGGGCCGCCGCGCGGGCCTTCGTAGCGGATGACTATCACGTCGCCCTTGTTTATCCTGCCGCCGAGTATCGCGGCTACCGATTCTTCTTCCGACTCGAACACCCGGGCGGGTCCACGGTGGGTCATCATCTCGGGGGCTACCGCGCCCTTCTTGACCACCGCCCCCTCCTGGGCCAGGTTGCCCTTGAGTATTGCCAGGCCGCCGGTGGCGCTGTACGGGTCGGATACCGGGTGCAGGACCTCGGGGTTCTTGATGGTCCTGCCCGCGACGTCCTCCGCCACGGTCCTGCCGGTCACGGTCAGCGCCCCGCCTTTTATCAGGCCGTGTTTGTTCAGCTCGGCCATCAGGGCCGGGATCCCTCCCGCCGCGTCCAGGTCCTCCAGGTAGTGCGAGCCCGAGGGCGCCAGCTTGCAGAGGTGCGGGACCCTGCCGCTGATCTCGTTGGCCAGGTCGAGTTCCAGCTTGATGCCGACCTCGTGGGCGATCGCCGGGAGGTGGAGGATGGTGTTGCTGGAGCCGCCCAGGGCCATATCCGCCACCAGGGCGTTGTAAAAAGCGTCGTAGGTCATAATGTCCCGGGGCCTCCGGTCCATCCGCAGCATCTCCATGACCTGCCAGCCCGCCTGCTTCGCCAGCCGGATGCGGTTGGCGTGCACGGCCGGGATGGTCCCGTTGCCGGGGAGCCCCATCCCCATCGCCTCGGTCAGGCAGTTCATGGAATTGGCGGTGAAGAGCCCGGCGCAGGAACCGCAGCCGGGACACGCCGATTCTTCCAGGTCGTGGAGCTGGTCCATGGTCATCTTTCCGCCGGCCACCGCGCCGACGCCTTCGAAGACGTTGCTGAGGCTGACCCGCCTGCCCTCGTAGGTGCCCACCAGCATCGGTCCGCCGCTGACGAAGACGCTGGGGAGATTCAGCCGGGCTGCTGCCATCAGCATCCCGGGAATAATCTTGTCGCAGTTGGGTATGAACATCAGGGCGTCGAAGGAATGAGCTATGGCCATCACCTCGATGGAGTCGGCTATCAGCTCCCGGCTGGCCAGCGAGTACTTCATGCCCAGGTGGTTCATGGCTATACCGTCGCAGACGCCGATCACCCCGAACTCCATCGGGGTACCCCCGTTCATCCGGACCCCGGTCTTGACCGCTTCGGCGATGGTCCCGAGATGGATGTGGCCGGGAATGATCTCGTTCTCCGAGTTGACGATGCCGATCAGCGGCCGCCGGACTTCTTCATCGGTCAATCCCAGCGCCTTGAACAGGGAACGGTGCGGCGCCTTTTCCAACCCATTTTTCACTTGATCGCTCTTCATGTTCTTACCCCTTTTCTTCAACAGACTGCAGGTCCAAGCTTGTTACAATCCTCACTAAACAAAAAACCCCCGCCCAGACTTATCCATAATCAGGGACGAGAGTAAATACCCGCGGTACCACCCTGTTTGCTGCTCTTTGGAGCAACCTCTCACGGTGTAAATAACACCAGCGGTATAACGGCCGCTGTGGACCGGCTTCCCCTACTAGGCCCGGAGGCCGTTCAGCTGGCAGCTCTCGGGAGAGACGCGTTTCGACCTGGCAGGTCCGGATTTCAGCTCACCCGGCTCTCTGTTACCCGCTTGGATGGTCTAAGCTCCCTTCATCGCCTTCAGGTAATAGCTTTTAAGGATATTGTTAATAGTATAGGAACTTTTACCGGTGGTGTCAACCACCAATTTCCCTCTATCCGGGATTTCCGCTTCATTAATATAAATGGATCAGCTGTCGGGGTTGTAGTCCTCGCCCATCCCCACGGCCCTGATGTACTCGCGGTAGTCGATCGGGTTGTTCAAACCCTTGCTCTGCAGGTCCTTCTGCACGTTCTTCATGTGCTTGAAGAGTCCCCACAGCAGCTGGCGGCCCTTCAGGGAACTCTTGGCCTGCTGGGGAGTCAGACCGCCCAGGGCGGGTATCTCGGTCTCCATCCAGCGGCTGAGTTCTTTCTGCTGCCAGCGGACAAAGGTGTCCCGGGGTATGTTGGGACGGCTGATCGCCGCCAGCAGGGAGTACCCCTCCTCCTGCTCCTCGACGTCGACCAGGTTCAGCTCCTGCTTCAGCCCCCGCTCCAGTTCCTGGCAGATCAGGGTCAGGTACTCGCGGCCGAAGGTGGCCACCGTCAGGAAGCTGGGGGTGACCCGGTACTCAGCCACGAATCCCTCGCCCGCTTCGGCCCCGTTGGCCCCGGAGCGTATCTGCTCAAACTCGTAGAATATCTTTATCCCCTCGGGCATGTCGAACTCGAACACGGTAAAGGTCCTGATCCGGCGCAGCACCGGCGCCAGGTGGCTCACCTCGTAGGTGGCCACCACCAGCGGCAGCTTCTCCTCGGGCTCCTCTACGGCCAGCTCGGTCAGCAGCTCCTCGAAGCTCGTGAACTCGCCCGAGAGCACCGCGTAGGCCAGGCCGACGTCGAGGTAGTACTGCTGCCGGTAGGTCACACTGTTGTCGGCCAGCCGGTTCTCCAGCAGGCTGCAGATGGCGTCCAGGTTGTTGCGGTCCTGGGCTATCACCAGCAATTCCCCTTCCGCCAGGACGAACTCCCCGAAGATGCTGCTGGACACGTTGATCCCTTCCACCAGCGGGTTGGGGTGCTGGCCCCAGCGGTAGTGCAGGCCTGCCGGGAACTCGCCAAAGAGGTCGACCTCCGGCATCTCCGCCAGGAAGGCCTGCACCTCGGCCGAGTCCTGAACGTCGTAGAGGGAGCAGTAGACCTCGTAGTTGAGAGGGTTGCCGGGGTCGTTCTCTCCCATCTCCTGATTGGAGATCTGCTTTACCCGGGCCACCTTCCACTCGCTTTCCTCGCGGTAGAGGGTGAACGCGCTCTCGGACTTGAACAGTTTATCCTCCGACTCCCGGACCGTGTAGACACGGACCTCGGCGGTTTTGCGCTTGATGCTCTCGCTGATGATGCTGGTGTGCAGGTATCCCTTGCCGGGGGTGTCCCCCGCCAGGTGACCGCTGATGTAGTCCGCGCGGCCCTGCCGTCGGACGGTCGACCGTACCGGGGACAGGTCGTAGAGCAGTCCCCAGTCGTTGTTGTTTTCCGCCAGGAGGTAGGCGTTTACCACCTGGGCGGGGCTGGTCTTGCCGAGCTTCAGCCGATAGGTGAGCCTCTCGATCTCGTCGTTGGTCAACTGGACCTCTTCCTCCAACCAGCGCCGATACTGGAAGATGGGACGGGCGGCGTGTTTCCCCCCCGACAGGTTGTGCCTGAAGGCTTCCTGCAGCAGGTAGCAGGCCTCCGCGTAAGATACCTGTAAAAGTTCCCCCTTGCGGAGGTTGTTTTCCGCCAGAAAACCTTCCTCGCTCAGGTCGTTGACCCGGAAATATCTGAATATGCCTTCATCACCGTATTTCAATACAAAGTACCGGACGTCCAGCTTGGTGTCGGCCTGGCGCCAGGCCATGACCAGGGTGACCTGTCCCTGCAGCCGGGTGCGGGACGCGAGCGCCATGAACAGCTGGTCGGGGTACTGGGGTTGGTTAATCCGCCACTCGTCCAGCGACAGACCCGCCAGGCGGTACTTTTCCAGCGCGCGCTGGGCGCTCTTCTTCACTTCCCCCTCGTATTCCTCGGCTACCAGCCAGAAGAACCGGGCCAGGGGCGCTTCGTGGACCGAAGACAGGTTCTCTATCAGCATCGCCTGCAGGTCCTCCGGCAGCTGGTCGATAACCTCCAGCGCCAAGGGATAGCCCTCGTCATTCTCCACCATGGAGATGATGTCCTGGGCGAGATTCTGCAAAAGGTGCCGCGGAACTCCGTTTTTCTGCCGACGCCCCCTGGTGTTTTTCGTCATTACGGTAAACCCCCTGAGATTAGTTCTTCAATAGTGTATCATATGCCTATTGGGGGTGCAAGGAACGATAATACGGGGGACAAAATAGACGGTTCAATTGCTTTTTTTCGTGTTTATATCTAAAACTTCCAGGCAGGATTTTTTGACATTCTAACGAATAATTAGCTTTGTACCACTAATCCTGTCCAAGGAGGTGGGTTATGCGAAAGATCCCCATCGATTATGCATCCCCCGGAATGATCAACGCCCGTACCATCTACAGTTCCGAAGGAAGGGTGCTGCTTGCCGCTGGGGTGGAGCTGAACGATTACTACCTTCAGCGTCTGAGCGATCTTGAGATACATTCCATCTATATCCGCGACGAGATAACCAGCGACCTGACGATACCCGAGGTGGTGCTGGAAAAGACCCGAGTCGAAGCCACCAACAACTTCCGCCAGATATTCAACCAGATGAAGACCTCCTGCAGCCTCAACACCAAAGCAGCGCGCCAGGTGGTAGACCAGCTGCTGGACGAGGTGCTGAGCAACCCCAACACCCTGGTCCACCTCACTGACATCCGCGCCTTCGACGACTATATCTTCAACCACTCGGTCAACGTCTGCATCCTGTCCCTGATGACGGGTGTGTCCATGTCCCTGAACACCATCCAGCTGCGGGACCTGGGGGTGGGAGCCCTGCTGCACGACATCGGCAAGATCGACCTGCCCCGGGAAATCCTGGATAAGCCGGGGCGGCTGACCCAGGAGGAGTTCGAGAAGGTCAAGCGGCATACCACCAACGGCTTCGATATCCTCCGCCAGTACACCGATATCTCCCTACTGTCGAGCCACGTAGCCTTCCAGCACCATGAGCGGTATGACGGGACCGGCTACCCTCGGGGGCTGACCATCAGCGACATCCACGAGTACGCCCGCATCGTGGCGGTAACCAACGCCTACGACGCGATGCTCTCCGACCGCTCCTACCGCGCCCCCCTGCTACCCTGCGACGCGGTGCGGGAGCTGACCCGGGGCGCTTACACTCAGTTCGACCCCCAGGTGGTGGCCGCCCTGCTGGAGAATATAGCCATCTATCCGGTGGGGAGCCTGGTGCAGCTCAGCTCACAGGAGATCGGGATCGTGGTCGATGTCAACAAGCACTCGCTGAACAAGCCGGTGGTGCGCCTGGTGGTGGATAACAGCGGACGCCCGGTGGCCGAGAGCCGGGAGATCGACCTGGACAAGTTCCACAGCGTATTCATCAGCCGGGTCTTTTCCGACCAGGTCTCCTACTCGCTGCTGAGGGAACTGGGTGAGGGCAAGGTCCTAAACCTCGACCCCGCCCTGCTGGACCGCCTGGAGGTGAAGGCCCGCCACGCCAGGAAGAAGACCCCGCGGGTGCTGTCGGGGAGCGGCGCCTGAGACGTCGGGGAGTAGAGTCTGTTAAAGGAAGAAAAAGATTTTGAGGCTGTCACGGGGATGGCTTTTTTGTTTTATCCAGCGGCGCGTCCTGCACTACGCAACCGCCTTTATTCATTTTGCTTCTCGTGTAATCGATGTATACTGTGTATTTCAAGACATCGGGAGGTCTTTAGGGTATAATTTAGGGAACGCAGATGGGTCGGATGGAAAGGAGGAAAAGACAGTTTCCCGAGGCGGCGGAGAGGCTGATGCTCCGAAAGCCCGGGACCGATCCACGGTAATCACTAGATAATATATAAAGCAAAGACGGCGTACATTTGCTATTGACAGGTATTTAAGAGAGGAAGCATCGATGGAGCATTTTGGGGGAGTCACCCTACACGATCTCACCACGTCCTTTTTCTGGTTCGGGGTCCTGTCCATTATCCTTATCGACCTGGTACTCAGCGGCGACAACGCTCTCCTGATCGCATTAGCCTGCCGCAACCTCCCATCGGCTATGCAGAGGAAAGGGATTGTCTTCGGTACACTGGGTGCTATCGTTTTAAGAATCGTACTCGCCAGCGTCATGATCTATCTTTTGATGGTTCCCTTTTTAAAGGCGTTAGGTGGACTTCTATTGGTCTGGATCGCTGTAAAGCTGTTGATCCAGGAAGATGCCGGGGAACACGACGTAGCAGCCCCGGAAAGGCTCTGGGCGGCGGTGAAGACCATCATCGTGGCTGATGCCGTGATGTCGCTGGACAACGTAATCGCGATCGCGGGCGCGTCCCAGGATAAGCCCGCCCTGCTCTGGTTCGGTCTGCTGGTGAGCATCCCGCTGGTGGTCTTCGGCAGCCGGCTCCTCCTGGTCTTAATGAAAAAACTCCCCTGGATAATCACCCTCGGGGCGGCTGTCCTGGGTTGGACCGCGGGGCATATGATCATTACCGACGGAAAGGTTTTAGAGTACCTGGGGCCGGTTTTACAGAGCCAGTTTTTGCTGAACGGGAAGCTGGTTCCGGCGATCGGGGCCGCGGGGGTGGTCGCGGCTGGGTTGTTAATCAACCGGTTCCGCGGCCAGTCGGCCTAGCGTTGGTAGTCGGTCGTCGAACGTCAGACGTCGGACTTGTTGGAAATCGCTTTGCGATTTCCTTCTATATCTGCTTACTGACGTCTGATTGTTTTATCCAGAAAGGTCGGCGGTTCATGTTTTAACCCCTATCCCCAGCAGCCTCGCCGCGTTGCCCCCCAGTATCTTGTCCATTGTCTCCGGCTTCAGCCCCAGGGATTTTATGCCGTCGATGATGTAGCTGAACCCGGGTGAGGCGGGCCAGTCGGTTCCGAACAGCAGCTTGTCGGGGTTTTTCTCCAGGTCGGGGAAGTATTTTAAAAGGTTCCGGGGCGGCAGCCCGGTGAGGTCCAGGTAGATATTGGGATGGTGGCGGGACAGGAAGAAGCAGGCGTCATACCAGAATCCGCGCCCGCTGTGGGCCATGATGACTGGGCATCCCCGAAAGTCGCAGGCGACGTCGTCGAGGTAGATGGGGTCGCCGTATTTCATCCGGGTCTCGGGGAAGATCGAGGAGCCGATGTGGAACATGAGCGGCATCCCCAGGTCCTGGGCCGCGGCGTAGTACGGGTAGAGCAGGTTGTCGTTCGGGTAGAAGTGGTGGTAGGTGGGCAGGAACTTCAGCCCTTTGTAGCCCTGTTTATACCGGTGCTCGACCTCCCGGGCGGGGTGGCCGATGATGTGCGGGTTGAGGTTGGCGAAGGGTATCAGGCGTTCGCTGACGGAGCAGAACTCCGCCACCAGGTCGAGCTGAAAGTACTCCGACACTATGACGGCGTAGTCTATCCCCACACTATCCAGAAGCGCGAGGAAGAGGTGCGGGTCGATCTCCCCATCGCTCCCCCGGGTCTCCCCGATGCGGTTCTGGTGTTTGAACTGGTCTATCAGGTCCAGCACCCAGGGCATCGACCCGGGATAAAGTTTTAGTCCGGTGTGGACGTGAAAATCGATTACCATGCTAACCTCCTGGTAGTGAGAGTGGCTTATTATCTGATTATTCCTCACAAATCCGGGTAATTCCTGCACCGGCCGGGTGAAAAAAACTTTATATTTAAGTGCCGCCGGTCACATACTGCAGGAGAAATCAAAAATATAGTAGAATATGTTAAGAACGTAACATGGACTCCTTATATTTTTTTGGGGGCCGTAATGTGAGCCAGATGACGGCGACTGACTTTAATACCCTGAACCGGATCATCGATCACATGATCTCGGTTATCGAGAAGAGCCAGACTCAGATTTTTGATATTTCAGAAAACGCACGTAGCGAGTATAATCGAATCAAGGTTGAAATTGCCGAAACCCGGGCCGAAGTCAACGACCTGATCCAGAAGGTTGACGAGCAGGAACGGTTGGAGAAGAAGGCCCGAGTAAGGCTGATGGAGGTAAGCCGGGACCTAAAACGTTACTCTGAACAGGATATCCGTGATGCTTACGACGATGCCCGCGAAGCCCAGGTGACCCTCTCGGTGATGCGGGAAAAGGAGTCCTACCTGCTAAAAAGGCGGGACGAGCTGGAGCGGCGGCTCAAAAGCATCCACGACATAGTGGAAAAGGCGGAGAAACTTATCAGCCAGGTCGGCATCATGCTGAAGTTCATCACCGGCGACCTGGAGGAACTGAAGTCCAACCTGGGCAAGATGCAGAAAAGGCAGCACCTCGGCTGGTGGGTCATCCAGGCGCAGGAGGAAGAGCGGAAACGGGTGGCGCGCGAAATCCACGACGGCCCCGCCCAGACCCTGGCCAACATCTTCATGCGGCTGGAGTACTGTACCGGGCTGTGGGACAAGGACCTGGCCCAGGTAAAGGAGGAACTGCAGGACCTGAAGGGGATCGTGAAGGAAAGCCTCCAGGACCTGCGTAAGGTGATTTTTGACCTGCGCCCGCACTCGCTCGACGATTTGGGTCTGGTTCCAGCGTTAAAGCGATACCTCACGGAATACGAAAACAAGTATATGCTGAAGGTTCAATTCGTCCCACTGGGTATCAGCAAGCGGCCCCGCCCGGTGCTGGAGGTGGCTATCTTCCGCCTGATCCAGGAAGCGCTGACGAATGTCCGCAAGCATGCCCAGGCGGCTCAGGCGGTGATTCGGTTGGAGATAACCTCCAACTTCGTTACAGTATCCATCAAGGACGACGGCAGAGGATTTAATCCCGAAACAGCCGAGGGAATGGAGAACGAACACTACGGGATAACCAATATGCGGGAGAGGGTGGAGATTCTGTCCGGGGTCTTCGAGATCAAGAGTTCGGAGGGCCGGGGGACAGAGATCAGAGCCAAGATCCCACTGGAGGATAACCCTAAGCGGTCGGCGGTATTCTAAAGGAGGTAATTTTTTCTTGCAGCAGATCGGTGTCATCCTGGTCGATGACCATACTATCGTGCGTCAGGGACTCAGACGGGTACTGGAACTGAACCCTCAATTGAAAATCCTGGGCGAGGCCTCGGACGGCGAAGCGGCTGTGGAACTGGCTCGTACCGCCTGCCCCGATGTTATCCTGATGGACGTCAACATGCCCGGCACCAACGGTATCGAGGCCAGCAAGATCATCCTCCAGGAGATGCCGCAGACCAAGATCATCGCCCTGACTGTGAGTGAGGACGACCAGATATTCGATCTGATCCGCGCCGGGATCTCGGCCTACCTGTTGAAGGACGTGGATGCCCAGGAACTCGTCAAGGCGATCGAGGATGTCTACGAAGGCCGCTCGGTGGTGCACCCGAGGGTGACCGCCCGCCTGTTCGGCGAACTCAACCGCCTGGCCACCCGCCCCCCGGTCAATGAACAGCTGGAGCAGCTTACCTCCCGGGAACGTGAGGTGCTGAAGCTGATCGGGCAGGGCGATTCCAACCGGGACATCGCGGAGACCCTCTTTATCAGCGAAAAGACCGTGAAGAACCACATCACCAACATCCTCCGCAAGCTGGGAGCCAAGGACCGCACCCAGGCCGCCATCTTCGCCATCAAGAGCCATCTGATCGAGCCGTAGGACCCTGGTCCCAGACTGAATCATACTATCTGGACCCGTTTTATGGGTCTTTTTTATTTGCTCCGGTCCTATGGAAACACTACCCTGGTTCGATGTTCAAAGCGGTTTTTCCCTGCTAGTATTTTAGTTGCGGGAGAAAACTCTCTCAAAATCAAATGGAGGTGTGGACAATGATCCAGATGCTCAAACTGTATAAACCTTACCTCAATAACTTTTTTAAGTGGGAAGACGGACAGGGTATGGCTGAGTATGGGCTGATTCTGGCCCTGGTCGCGATCGTCGTAGCTGGCTCTCTCACTGGCATGACTGAGGCTCTGGTAGATAAGTTCGGAGCTATTGCGACGGCCCTTACCGGCACCGGCGGTGAAGGTGGAACTTAAAAAAACTCTAAAGTTAAATTGTATTTTTCAGTCAGACCCCACTTACCCGCAGGTGGGGTCTGACTGTAGAACGAGGAGTCTGCCATGGCTGAATTCTTACTGGTTATAACCATAGCTATATGCGTTTACACCGACCTGAAGAGCCGCCTGATCTACAACTGGGTGGTGATACCCGCCGCGGTCGGCGGGATAGCACTGAACTGCTGGAGCACCGGGCTTGCCGGTCTCAGCCACAGCCTGCTCGGGATACTGGCAGGGGTGGGGCTCCTGCTTATCCCCTTCCTGCTGGGGGGGATGGGGGCCGGGGATGTGAAGCTGCTGGGGGCTGTCGGCGCCATCAAGGGCGCCCCCTTCGTGCTGACGGTGTTTATCGCCGCCGCCCTGGTCGGCGGGGTCATCAGCCTGGCGGCGGCGATCAGGAACCGCTCGCTCCGGGCGACCATCCCCTACGGTCCCGCCATCGGAATCGGCGCTGTTTTTTCACTCTTGATCTGCTTCCTGCCGAGGTGATGCATCATGATGGGGACTAAAAGGGTTATCCGGAAGCTGTTCGGTGAGTCGGGCCAGTCCATGGTGGAGATGGCCCTGATTCTGCCGGTCCTGCTGCTGCTGCTGATGGGGGTGATGCAGTTCGGTCTGGTGATGGGATCCTACCTGCTGATGGGTAACGCGGCGCGGGAAGGCGCCCGGCTGGCCGCGGTGGGCGGCACCGATTCCGAGATCCGAGCCCGAGTATCTGCCGTGTCCGGTGCGCTGGACCCCGATGACCTGGATATCACCATATCTCCAACCGGGACCCGGGCCCGCGGCACCTCGGTAACCATCACCCTGGAGTACCCGGTAGACATCTTCCTGCCGCTGCCGGCAGGAGTCATACCCGACCCACTTCCCCTGGAAACGTTTACCACCATGCGGGTGGAGTAAGGAGGACAACCGATGCGGCTGAGGTCGATTACGCGAAGTGAGAATGGAAACGCCCTGGCGATAGTGGGCCTGGCCCTGGTCGTGCTCCTGGGGTCGGCAGC
The DNA here is from genome assembly GCA_013178275.1 of Bacillota bacterium. Lineage (GTDB taxonomy): Bacteria > Bacillota > Ch66 > Ch66 > Ch109 > Ch109. Next base: position 121,192 of record JABLWZ010000004.1, read on the forward strand.
CCTGGTGACAGACGGCGGCTACCTTTACCTGACCAAGCAGCGGATGGTGAACGCGGTGGATTCGGCGGCCCTGGCCGCCGGGCAGGAACTCCCCGACCGGGCCTCGACCGCCCAGGCCGTCGCCTACAGTTACGCGGAGGACAACGGCTGTCCCGCTTCGGAGGTGGCGGTCAACATCTCGGAGGACCACCGCGAGGTGCGGGTTACCGCAACCAGGGAGGTTCCTCTGTTTTTCGCCCGGGTGCTGGGTTTGGTATCAAGTCAGGTGGGCGCCCAGGCCACGGCCCGGATCGACCCGGTGAGCGCGGTGGAGGGGGTGGCCCCATTGAGTATTTCGGACCAGACCCTCACGTTTGGGATCGCGTACCAGTTGAAAGACTCTCCTGGGGATATCAGCGACCCCGACCACGGAAGCGGCTGGTTGGGACCTATCTCCCTCGGCGGCAACGGTGCGAATGTCTACCGGTTCAATCTGATGTACGGGTACGACGGGACGTTGAAGACCGGCGACCTTATCAATACCGAGACCGGCAACATGTCGGGTCCAACCACCCAGAGCATAGCTTACCGCATCGACCAGTGCAGCCATACTCCTTCATGCACAGTGGACCACTTCGCACCCGACTGCCCCCGTATTCTTTTGGTGCCGGTGGTGGAGCCGATCGTCGAGGGCAACCAGGTGAAACGGGTAAGAATACTGGGTTTCTCCTCCTTCCTGATCGACAGCTACGTGGAATCTGGCAATGAGAACTACGTTAAGGGGTACTTCGTAAAGAGGGTCGTATCGGGAGCCACCACGACCGGCGCCGCTGACTACGGACTCTACGGGGTTCACCTGATCGATTAGATATTCGATTTATATTTAGATATTCTGAGATGGGGGTAAACAAATGAAAACCCGAATCCTGCTGATAATCTCGATAATCTTCGGGCTGCTGGCAGCCCTGGGGGTTCGGTACTACCTTACCCACCTCCCCCAGCCGGGCAGTACCCTGACCATGGGCAAGGTGGTGGTGGCCAAGGCCAATATCCCGGCCCGCACCGTGCTGACGGCGGAGATGCTGGAAAAGGCCGATTACCCCTCGAGTTACTTCCCTACCGGGTCGACCGAGGACACCAAAACCCTGGAGGGCGCCATCACGGTCGGACCGGTGATGAAGGGGGAGCCGGTCCTGAGAGGCAACCTGGCCTCCACCAACAGCAGCGAGAACGGTCTGGCCTTCAGGGTCCCCCCGGGCCGACGTGCGATATCGCTGGCGATAGACGAGGTCAGCGGGATCAGCGGGATGGTCAGCGCGGGTGACCGGGTGGACGTGTTTGGCACCATCGATGTGCCCGACCCGGCCGCGCCGACCGCCGAACGCCGGATACCGGCGGCGGTGGTAGCGGTTTACGATGTGGAGGTCCTGGCGATCGGCCGGGGTGCGGTACCCAGCAATGACGCGAAGGCCAAGGCAGAGGAAGGCAGGACCGCCACCCTGTCGGTGCCGGTGGAGGAGGCCCAGCGCATGATCATGCTGGCCGACAAGGGCAAGGCCCGGTTGGTGCTGCGCTCCCCCGCCGACCGGGAACGCCCGTCGCTGCCGGTGTTTACGCTGAACAACTACTTGAAGTAGTTTTCGGGAATATATCCAGACCCAATCAGTCTTCAAATAGAGGGGGAAATACAGCATGTCACGCATCAAGCTGCTCATCGTCGATGATGTCGACGAGACCCGTGAGTCTATCAAGCGGCTGCTGCAGTTCGAGACCTCGATCAAGGTGGTGGGCGAGGCCGGCAGCGGCAAGGAGGCGGCCCGCCAGGCCGAGGTGCTGCGTCCCGACGTCATCCTGATGGACATCAACATGCCCGAACAGGACGGACTGTCGGCGGCCGAGGAGATCAGCACCCGCTTCCCGCACACCAACATCATCATGATCTCGGTCCAGGGTGAAACCGAGTACATCAAGCGAGCCATGCTGGCGGGGGCGCGCGAGTTCCTGGTCAAGCCGTTCACCGGCGAGGAGCTGATCAACGCCATCCACCACGCCCACCGGCTGGAGAAGCTGCGCCTGGAAAGCTCGCCGCACACGCCGCCCCCGGCCCCCGCGTTCGATCCCCAGGTGATCACGGTGTTCGGGACCAAGGGCGGGGTGGGCAAGACCACCGTGGCGGTCAACCTGGCGGTTTCGCTGCAGCAGCTCTACAAGACCAAGGCGGCCCTGATAGACCTCGACCTGCAGTTCGGCGACGTGGGCGTGATGCTGAACCTGTCCTCCAGGCGCTCCCTGATCGACCTGGCAATGGCGGGCGGTGACATAACCCCCGAGTCTCTGGAGGAATACCTGTCGGTGCACAACGGAATCAGCGTTCTGGCCGCCCCGCTCAAACCCGAGTACGCGGAGCTGATAACCCCCGGCCAGGTGGAAAAGATCATCAAGGCCCTGAGCCAGACCTACGAGTACGTGGTGATAGACACCGCCGCCTCATTTAACGAGGTGACCCTGACCGCCCTGGACCGGGCCAACCAGATCCTGCTGGTGGGCGCCCAGGACCTCCCCACCGTCAAGAACCTGCGGCTCTCCCTGGAGGTGCTGGAGGCCCTGCACCACCTGAGCAAGACGCGGTTAATCCTGAACCGCCAGAACCCGGAGCTGGGGATAAGGACCGAGGATCTGGAGCGGGCGCTGGGCATCGAGGTTATTAACGAGATCCCCAACGATGTGAAGGCGGTCAGTTCCTCGGTCAACCGGGGGATACCCCTGATGGAGACCGCCCCCCAGTCGAAGCCGGCCCTGGCTCTCCGCCGGCTGGCAGGGCTGGTGCACGATTACCAGAAGTCCCTGGACGGGAATCCCTTCCCGGCCAAGAGGGGGCTATTAAGCCGCCTGGTCGGCCGCTAGAAAGGAGCTGACGACGGATGTCGCTGCTGCAGCGATTGGATAAGAAGGAATCGCCGCTTCCGCCCGCGGCCGCGCTTCCCCGGCCGGTGGAAAAACCCAGCCGGCTGGTCCCGACTGCCAACGACCAGAAGTACCAGGAGCTGAAAAACCAGCTCCACCAGCAGTTGATCGAAGAGTTGGGCATCGACTACGCGCACAACAAGAAGAACTCCTCGACGGTTCCCGAGGAGGAGCTTAAAGGAAAGATAAGTTCCCTGATCAGCGAGGCCCTGGAGCAGATGACCGGCGGCATCATGCGCGCCGAGCGTTCCCGGCTGCAGGCCGAGATCCTGGACGAGGTCCTGGGCTTCGGACCGATCAACCCGCTGATCGACGACCCGACGATATCCGAGGTCATGGTCAATGGTCCCGACATGGTCTACGTGGAGCGGGCCGGAAGGCTGGAACTCTCTACCGTCCGCTTCCGGGATAACGACCACGTGATGCACATCATCGAGAAGATAGTGGCCCCCTTGGGGAGAAGGATAGACGAGAGCAGCCCGATGGTCGACGCCCGGCTGCCCGACGGCTCCCGGGTCAACGCCATCATTCCGCCCCTGGCCCTGAACGGCCCCACCCTGACCATCCGCAAGTTCGCCCGCACCCCGCTGCGGGTGGACGACCTGGTCCAGCTGGGAACCCTGACCCCCGAAATCGCAAACTTCCTGGAGGCCTGCATCAGGGGTCGCCTGAACGTGATAGTCTCGGGAGGGACCGGCAGCGGGAAGACGACTACCCTGAACGTCCTCTCCTCCTTCATCCCCGAGTCCGACCGGATCGTGACCATCGAGGACGCGGCGGAACTGCAGCTCAACCAGCAGCACCTGGTGCGGTTGGAGACCCGGCCCCCCAACATCGAGGGAAAGGGGACGATAACCATCCGCGACCTGGTCAGGAACTCGTTGCGGATGCGCCCCGACCGCATCATCGTCGGCGAGGTGAGGAGCGGCGAGGCCCTGGACATGCTGCAGGCGATGAACACCGGCCACGACGGCTCGCTGACCACCGCCCACGCCAACTCCCCGCGGGACATGCTGGCCCGCCTGGAGACCATGGTGCTGATGGCGGGTATGGACCTGCCGGTGCGCGCGATCCGAGAGCAGATCTCCTCCGCCATCGATCTGGTAGTGCAGCAGGAGCGCATCCGGGACGGCAGCCGCCGGATCACCAAGGTGACCGAGGTGCAGGGGATGGAGGGCGACGTGATAGTGATGCAGGACATCTTCACCTTCGACCTGCAGGGCTTGGATGAGAGCGGCCGAATTCGAGGCGAATTCCGTTCCACCGGCATCCGGCCCAAGTTTATGCACAAGCTGGAGGCGGTGGGCATCCACATCCCCAACGAAACCTTTACCCCCGACCGATCGTACCGCTACCGGGTCTAACCCGAGGCTAACAGAGGAGGTTTGCGCCATGGCTTTTAGCGCCCAGATGCCGATAATAATCATCGCCTGCAGCTTCCTAACCGCGGCCTTTTTTCTGCTGGGGGTGCTGAAGATGACCCTGGGACGCCGGGCGTCGGTCGCCGAGCGGCTGAAGCGGATTGCCTCCGACAGCCCTGAGGCCTACTCAACGCCGGTTCGGGAGGAAAAGAAGAAGAGTCCCGGACTGCGCGGCTGGTTCAAGCAGGCCAGCCGGGTCTTTTCCAGCTTCTCCTACGCCCGCTCCCTGGAGAAGGAGATGATAAGGGCCGACCTGCCGCTGCGGGGAGAGGAGTTTCTTTTCCTCCTGGTCTGCACCGCCCTTTTCCTGCCCCTCCTGGTTTGGTTCCTGACCTCGAACATCGGCCTGACCGTCGTCCTGGGTCTGGCGGGGCTGACCCTGCCCTTCCTGTGGCTCCGGCAGGCCAAGCGGAAACGTATAGAACGCTTTAACGAGCAGATGGGCAGCGGGCTTTCCATCCTGACCAACTCGCTACGGGCCGGCTACAGCTTCCTGCAGGCGGTGGAGCTGGTCAGCCAGGAATCCCCCTCCCCCCTGGCCGACGAGTTCGGCCTCCTGATGCGGGAGATCAAGCTGGGGGTCACCACCGAGGAAGCCCTGTACCACCTGGGAGAGCGGGTGCCCAGTCCCGACCTCGAACTGCTGATCACCGCGGTGGTCATCCAGCGGCAGCTGGGGGGCAACCTGGCGGAGATCATCGACAACATCTCCCACACCATCCGCGAGCGGATACGCATCAAGGGGGAGGTCAAGACCCTGACCGCCCAGGGGAGAATATCGGGGATTATCATCGGTCTGCTGCCGATAGCAATTATAGCCATGATTTTTGTAATCAATCCTCAGTACATGTCCCTGCTGTTCACCCACCCCTGGGGCCGCTTCATGATCGCCTACGGGGTGGTATCGGAGTTTATCGGAATCATGATCGTCCGTAAGGTTGTGAATGTGGAGGTATAAACCATGCTGGCGAAACTGGCGCCTCAAACCATAATGCTGGTAACCCTGTTCTTCGCCTTCGGCTGCGTCTGCAGCCTGGTCATGTCGCTCGGCGGCCGGCGGCAGCGCAGGGTTAAAACCGACCTGGACCGGCTCGACTCCTGGTTCCAAAACGGGGCCGAGGCCCCGGTCACCATAGACGCGGCCCGGGAGAGGCTGAGCCTGCCCGTCCGGGAGCGGCTGATCCGCCCGGCCCTGAAGCGGATCGCACGGCTGTTCTACCGCTGGACTCCCGCCCAGAATGAGACCGACCTGCCGCAAAAACTCCTGCAGGCGGGCAGCCCGGGTGGACTGAACGCCCGGGATTTTGCGGCCTTAAAGTACGGCCTCACCTTTATCCTAGGTATTGTAGCAGCCCAGGTCAGCACCTATCTGACCCCTAATATATCCACCCGCTTCATGATCGCGGCAGCCTTCGGCATCATCGGTTTTTTGCTCCCCACCTTCATCCTGCGCTACCTGGTCAGGAGCCGCCAGGAGGACGTGGTCAAGCGGCTGCCCGACTCGCTGGACCTGATGCTGGTGAGCATCGAGGCGGGGATGGGTTTCGACGGGGCCCTGCAGAAGGTGGCCGATAAAAGCCGGTCAGTACTCGGCCAGGAGTTCTCCCGACTGTTGAACGAGATCCGGATGGGCAAGCCCCGCCGGGAGGCCATGCGCAGCATGGCGGACCGGATCGGTACCGAGGAGGTATCGGGGCTGGTGGGCGCGGTCATCCAGTCGGAGAGCCTGGGGGTGGGGATCAGTGGGGTGCTGCGCCAGCAGGCCGCCCTGCTCCGGCAGCGCCGCCGCCAGAAGGCGGAGGAGAAGGCGATGAAGGCCCCGATCAAGATGCTGATCCCCCTGGTGCTGTTCATCTTCCCGACGATCTTTATCGTGCTGCTGGGACCGGCGGCCATAAGAATGATTATGATGTTTGCTAGTTAAGCGAGGAATATCGATGCAGGAAAAACTGATCGTCTACAACCAGACCCGGGATGTCACCCTGGGCGACAGGGTGAGCGTCGCGGACGGTTTCTGGACCCGCCTGAAAGGGCTGCTGGGCCGGCGGGAACTGGAGAGCGGCGAGGGGCTGCTCCTGATCCCCTGCGCCTCGGTGCACACCATGGGGATGAAGTTTTCGATCGACGTGGTCTTCGTGTCGGTAGCCGGCCGGGTCCTCAGGGTCGTTCCCCGGCTGGCCCCGGGGAAAATCGGGGCTTCGGTGCGGGGCGCCCGGTACGTTCTCGAACTCCCGGCCGGAGGCGCCGTCGGGGTGGAGCCGGGAGACCAGATCGTCTGGCGTATTTGTGAGCAAAATTAAGCATACTAGTAGCGAAGAAAACTTGGCTGTCGCCAAGCCTCTGGCGCAAGCGATAGCCTTAGTTGCACTTGCTTATTATCAGAAAGTCCGGCTTATACTTTCTGATAATGTAAGCCCATGAAGTCAGAGGTGATGGCTCCTGCCCAGCAAGATGATAGCTCTGGCGCTGCTCCTCCTGATAGGGGGGACGCTGGCCTACGTGTTTTACGACAACGTGCTGTTGACCCTTTTCGGCAAAAAGAACAAGGTCTGATAGCGGGATAATTAGAACAGGGCGAGCAGCGCCTTCAGCCAGAGGCTGAGCATAGGCAGCAGCGCAACCAGCACCGGAGCCACCAGCACCGCGGGCAGGAGGTTGCCGATCTTGATCCGGGTTATACCCATGATGTTGAACCCGATCCCGGTTATCAGGAGCCCCCCCGCGGACTTCAGTTCCGCCAGGATGGCGTCGTTCAACAGCGGCTGAATCCAGGAGGAGAGTAAGGCGATAAAGCCCTGGTAGACCAGCACCGAGATTCCCGAGAGGGCGACCCCCGGCCCCATCACCGAGGCGAACACCACTGAACTCACCCCGTCCAGCATCGACTTGGCGTAGAGCACCGTATGGTTGCTGTTCAGGGCGCTCTCGATCGGTCCGAGTATCGCCATCGCGCCGACGCAGTAGACCAGGCTGGCGGTGAAGAAGGCCTTGGCCACCGATCCCTGCTCCTGCCCCGAGGCGAACCGCCTTTCCACCCATTCGCTGAGACGGCTGAAGCGGCCCTCGATGTCTCCCGCCTCGCCGAGTATCCCGCCTATCACCAGGCTGAATATGACTACCAGCACGTTCTGGGTGGAGAATGCCATCTGCAACCCGATGAGTACGACGCAGAGGCCCAGTCCCTGCATGATGGTGTCGCTCATGGACTTGGGCAGCTTCTTGCCCACCATCCATCCCAGGACGCTCCCCACGATAATCGCCACGGTATTGACCAGCGTACCCCACATCGTCAATTCTCTCCATTCGCCGATATAATGTAAGGCTGTTAACCTTAAAGCCGGCAACAGCCTCTGAAGGAACGTAATATTATCAACTCTGGGTTATTCCTCCGCCACCTCTCCCAGGTAAGCGGCGCGTACCCTGGGGTTCTGCTGCAGCTCGGACGCCGGTCCCTCCAGGGAGATGGCCCCGGTCTCCAGGACGTAGGCCCGATTGGCCACCTGCAGCGCCATGAAGGCGTTCTGCTCCACCAGCAACACCGTGGTCCCCTCGCGGTTGATGCGCTGGATGATCCCGAAGATCTCCTCCACCAGCAGCGGTGAAAGTCCCATGGAGGGTTCGTCCAGTATCAGCAGGGAGGGCTTGGACATCAGTCCCCGTCCCATGGCCAGCATCTGCTGCTCTCCCCCCGACATGGTCCCCGCCTTCTGGGAGATACGCTCTTTGAGCCGGGGGAAGCTGGTGAAGACCATCTCGATGCTTTCCTCGATCTCTTTCTTGTCTTTGCGGGTATAGGCCCCCAGCTTCAAGTTTTCCATCACCGTGAGGTCAGGGATGATCTTCCTCCCTTCGGGGACGTGGGACATACCCATGGTGACTATCTTATGGGCCGCCGCCTTGGTGATGTCGACACCCTTGAAGTGGACTGATCCCTGCTTCGGCCTTATCAGGCCCGAAACGGTGCGCAGGGTGGTGGACTTGCCCGCCCCGTTGGCCCCGATCAGGGTGACGATCTCGCCCTCGTCCACGTGGAAGGACACGCCGTGCAGGGCTTGGATGGCTCCGTAAAAGACCTCCAGGTTCCGGACTTCCAGCATCATGCCACGGTTACCCCCTTCCCCAGGTAGGCTTCGAGCACCTGCGGGTTCTCGCGGATCTCCTCGGGCAGGCCCTCGGCGATAATCTGTCCAAAGTCCATCACCACCAGCCGCTCGCACAGGTTCATCACCAGGCCCATCTGGTGCTCGATCAGGAGTACCGTCAGGTCGAACTGCTCCTTGACGAACCGGATCAGTTCCACCAGCCAGGCTACCTCGCGGGGGTTCATGCCCGCTGCGGGCTCGTCCAACAGCAGAAGGCTGGGCTCCAGGGCCAGGGCGCGCGCTATCTCCAGCCGCCGCTGTTCCCCGTAGGGGAGGCTGCCCGCCTGGTCATCCACCCGCCGGCCCAGGTTCAGGGTCTTCAACAGATCAATCGACTTCTCGGTGATCCGCTTCTCCTCAGCCCGGTAACGCGGGGTATGCAGGAAGGAATCCATCAGGTTGTAATTAACCCGGTTGTGGAACACCGCCTTCACGCTATCCAGCACCGTCATCTCCTTGAAGAGGCGGATGTTCTGGAAGGTACGGGCCACACCCCGAGCGGCTATTTTATAGGGATACAGGCCCAGGAGGCTCTGATCACGGAATTTTACTATGCCCGTAGAAGGTGGGATCATGCCGGTGATAAGGTTGAACACCGTGGTCTTGCCTGCCCCGTTGGGACCGATCAGGCCGACGATCTCGCCCTCTTCTATCGCCATGTTGAAGTTGTTGACCGCGCGAAGTCCGCCGAAGTCCTTGGTCAGTTCTCTAACTTCCAAGAGAGGCATGTTTCCCTTCCACCTCCTTGCTGATGTCTTTGTTGCGTTTGGGGAACAGGAAACCGAGTTCCTTACCGCTGAACAGGCCCTGCGGTTTTAACAGAATGGTAACCACCAGAATCAGGGCATAGATGACTCCACGGAACTCCACGAAGGTTTGCCCCAGGACGATGCGCAGTCCCTCCAGCAGGAACACCCAGGCGATGGCGGTCACGATGGTGCCCGACATGCTGCCCAGTCCCCCCACCACCACGATCAGCAGGAAGTCGAAGGACTTCAGGAAGTCGTAACTGGTGGGGTGCACGTAGGGATAGCGGTAGGAGTACAACCCGCCGGCGAGCCCCGCCAGAGCGCACCCCAGGACGAAGGCCAGCACCTTGGTGCGGGTGGTGTTTATCCCCATGGCGTCGGCCGCTATCTCGTCCTCTCTAACTGTGATACACGCCCTCCCGTGGCTGGAATCGATAAAGTTCCTGAGCAGGAATACCGCCACCACGAAGAAGAGGAAGATGATATCGAAGTTGGCCACCTGGGGCACCCCGGTCATCCCGGTGGCTCCGCCCAATGGCTCATATATTTTATTGGAGTTATCCATTATTACCTTGACAATAATCCCGAACCCCAGCATCGCTATCCCCAGATAGTCGGAACGGAGTCGGAGAATGGGCATCCCGACTATTAAAGCCGCCAGCCCGGCAACCAGGGTCGCTGCGACCAGGGCCAGCATAAAATAAAGCATGTCCCCGTGTCCCCACACCTTGCCGATAACTCCACCGGTATAGGCCCCGATCCCGTAAAAGGCGGCGTGGCCCAGGGAGAACTGACCGGTGAACCCGTAGATGATGCTCAGACCCAGGGCCCCGATAACGGTAATCAACGACTGATCCAATACCCGCAGCCAGTAGTCGTTGGCAATCCCGGTGAACTCCACCACCTTGACCAGCCCGTAGAATGCCGCGATAACCAGTATGGACATCAGCGTCCGCCGTGAAATAGATTTCTTAATCATTTCGAGCATATTTTATATCATCCCTCGCCTGTACTAGACCTTCTCCGGTCCGCCTTTCCCAAGGATGCCGGAAGGTCTTATCAGCAGTACCAGTATAAGTATCGAAAACGCTATGGCGTCGCGCAGCTGTGACGATATGAAGGCGGAGGTCAGGGTCTCCACCTGCCCCATGATCAGTGAACCCAGCACCGCCCCGGGGATTATCCCGATCCCGCCCAGGACCGCCGCGGTAAACGCCTTCAGGCCTGGCATGATCCCCATGAACGGGTAAACCTGAGGGTAGGCGAGGGTGAACAGTACGCCGCCCATCGCCGCCAATCCCGAACCCAGAGCGAAGGTGACCGAGATCACCGTATCGACGTTGATCCCCATCAGCCGCGCCGCATCGTGGTCGAAGGCCACCGTGCGCATGGCCATCCCGATCTTGGTATGGAACACCAGGTACTGCAGCCCGACCAGCATCACGATCACCAGGGCAGCGATCAGTATCTGCACGTCGGTTATGGTGATGCCGGCGATGACATGCTTGGTATTCTGGATGGGTATCGTGACCACTCGGTAGTTGGGGCCAAAAACGAACTTCAGGCTGCAGAAGTACTCCAGGAAAAGCGAGACCCCCAGGGCGCTGATCAGGGCGGCGATCTTGGGGGCGTATCTCAGTGGACGGTAAGCGATTCGCTCGATAGCTACCCCGAGCACGGTGCAGACGACTATGGCCATCAGGATGGAAAGCGGCAGGGTCATCCAACCGTAGGCGGCAAACAGGGTAAAGCCGTAAAAACCTACAAAGGCCCCTACCATAAAAACATCGCCGTGGGCGAAGTTAATCAGTTTTATGATTCCATAGACCATGGTATAGCCCAGTGCGATAAGGGCGTATACAAATCCCAGCTGCAGACCGTTGATGATCTGATCCAACAAGTTTTCCAAGTTAAGCTACCCTCCCACCGGGTTAAAGTGGAAAGGGAGGGGTTTTGAAACCCCTCCCACCTTTTACTTTAAGGAGCTACCGTGGTTACGAAGATCTGCTTTTTATCCTTGATCTGAAGGATGGCAGCAGCCTTTACGGAGTTGCCGTCGGCATCGAAAGAGGTCTTGCCGCTGACGGCCGCGAAGTCCTTGGTGTTCTGCATCGCCGCCCGAATCTTATCGGGTTCGTTGCTGTTGGCGGTCTTGATCGCATTGATCAGCAGGTTGGTGGCGTCGTAAGCCAGGGTCGCCAGCGCGTCAGGCACCGCGTTGTACTTGGCCTTGTACTCGTTGACCCACTTCTGCACCTCGGGACGGGTGTCGCCAGAGTTGTAGTGGTTGGTGAAGTAGCCGCCTTCCATAGCAACCCAGTCGATCTCATTGGAATCCCAGCCGTCGCCGCCCAGGAACGTGGCCTTGATGCCCTTGTCCCGAGCCTGCTTGCCGATCAGGGAGACTTTCTGGTAGTAGTCAGGGAGGTAAAGCACTTCGACGTTCTGCTTGGCGATATTGGTCAGCACCGCCGAGAAGTCGGTGTCATTCTGGGCATAGGCTTCATAGGCCACGACCTTGCCGCCGCCAGCCTCGAAGTTGATCTTGAACTGCTCAGCCAGGCCCTTGGTGTAGTCGTTGCCCTGGTCAAACATGACCGCAGCGGTCTTCGCTTTCAGGGTCTCCAGAGCGAACTTCGCACCCACCTTGCCCTGGAACGGGTCGATGAAGCAGGCGCGGAAGACGAACTCTTTACGTTTGCCGTTGTCAACGGTAACCTTGGGGTTGGTGGCGGTGTTGGAGATCTGCACCACCTTGGCGGCGTTGGTCACTTCCGAGATGGGGATGGTGGCCTTGGAGGTAACCGAACCCACGATGCACTGAACCTTGTCCTGCTTAATGAGTTTGTCCGCCACGTTTACCGCTTCGGTAGCGTCGTTGCGGTCGTCAGCGATAACGAACTCGATCTTATAGTCGCCAGCCTTCATGCCGGCCTGCTCTAACGCCAGCATGAATCCATTTTTCGAGGACTCGCCAAAGGTCTTAACGTCACCAGTCAGGGGAGTGATCAGACCGATCTTGATGACCTTTTCCCCGCTGGGTGCGGCAGGCTGCTGGGCCGGTTTGCTGGAACAGCCGGTAGCCAACAAGGAGACCCCCACCAGGATTACCAAAAGAATGTACCCGATCTTCTTCAACTTCATGATTTCCCTCCTCGCATAGCCCTTAAAAAATTAATTACAGAAAAAAAAACGTAGAAAACAAAAGCCCCGTTTTGTCTTCTTCGGCAGGGACAGTGGCTAACCCCCTCCAACCTTATCCTGCTGTCCCTCTAGACCCGTCACCCCCTTAAGCTCGACTTAAAAACTCCGCTTTTAAAAAAGCGCACAATTAGACTAGTTACCTTAATTCGCTAAATCTGAATCGTTTCCTGCTAACCAAAAGATTTTTTTACGCAATGATAATGTATACCAGGGGACTTACTGGGTCGAGTAAGTACTGGTAAGTGCAACTAAGGTTCTCGCCTCCGTTGGACTTGGCGAAAACCAGGTTTTTCTAAAACAATCTTCTCGTGGTAAAATGTTGCTTAAAGTATTCACACCGCGAAGGAAGGGACGCACATGAAGTTTAGCGTCGAAGCGGCGGTCTTTAATGATAAAAGTGATTGGAGGGCCCGTTGCCCGGCCCTCCAATCCTTACTGCGTCAGTTGAGTGGGAATGGGGACCAGCTGCCTGGTCCCCCTGCCTGGTTTACAGTTCGTAGAATTCTGGTGCCCGCGGTGGTGCCAGATCCCTGGGGACGGGATTGAATACCATCACCGGGCAGCCCGCCTGGGCCAGGATCTTGCTGCTTACACTGCCCATCAGCACACCTTCCAGGTGATTCAGGCCACGGCTGCCGGTTATCACCAGGTCGTATCCACCGTCGGCGGTCAGGTGCAGGATAACTTCTTCGGGCTTACCGACCAGGATCTGGAGGTCGACCGCTACCCCCTCGGCCTCGAAGATATCCAGCACATGGGCCAGCTTGCCCTCGACCGCGAACCGGGTCTCCAGGGTGACCGGCCTGACGGTTTCGACTTCTACCCCGAATTCTCCCGGCCAGCGGGGCTTGCGCTCATTGGGTTCCAGAACCGCGTGCACCAGTGTGAGTCTGCCGATCAAACCGTTCTTTACCATTTCCGCTACATGCTCCGCAGTCTTTTCAGTTTCCGGGGTCGCGTCGATCGCCATTAAAACCTTCTTGTACATCTTTAAACACCCCTTTCTTTTTATCAAAAATGCTCCGTACGTTTTTCTTGCTTTTAGTATATGTCCGTGCCGGAAGTAAGTCAATATCAATTCCAAAATAGTATTATTGTGCAAAAAGTAATGTATTTAAAATTGATTGGTATATATAAACTTTTACGGTAAAAGGCAATAATACATTAAACAGAGAATATTCGGTTTATATCAAAGCTTAGTGTATTTATAATCACTATTGTTTTCCACCCCGAGGTAGGAAAAAAGAAAACCCTGTGGAAAGGGTCTGGTAAGGGATATATCTGGTTTTGGGGCTGAGTTCTCATTTCTGGTGAATTTTTCAAAAATGAGTTTTCAGACTATTTTACACCGCTCAACTGGTGCTCCATTCGATATTCCCCTTGCGGATCATCATCTCGGTGATAAACACTCCCTGGATCTTCTTAAGGTCGATGATGCTTTCCCCCACCTTGATCAAGGGCTGGCCGGGGTACTCGGCGTCGATGCGGACGATGCTCCCCTTGTGGCCGGTGTTCAGGGTGACCGGGGATCCGACGTAAAACTGGGAGAACTGGTTGATAAAACTGGAGTAGATGCTGCTGTCGAATTTCCCGATCGATCGACTGATCTCCTCGAAGGCCTTGATCGGGGTCCTCTTTTCCTGATACACCCTCTCGGAGACGATTGCGTCAAAGGTGTCCGCGATGTTGATGATCTTGGCGTAGCGGTGTATGCCGCCCGAGACCAGTCCCAGGGGATAGCCCGAGCCGTCTTCCCGCTCGTGGTGCTGCAAAGCCGCGTGGGCGATGTCATGATGCTTCAGGTCCTCTTTTATGATGCGGTAGCCCAGGACCGGGTGCTGTTTGATGATCTCGAACTCCCGGTCGTTCAGGGGGCCCGGTTTCTTCAGTATCTCGTCAGCGATCCTGGCTTTTCCGATGTCGTGCAGCAGTGCGGCCATGCTCACCTCGTTCAGTTCCTCCCGGGTCAGGGCGGAACTGCGGAAAAAGGTGGTGGCGATCACGCACACCCCGATAGAGTGCTCGTATGTATAGTTGTCTTTGCTGCGCAGACCCATCAGGTCTATGTAGATGTTTTTATTCTCTATTATCTGCTCGCTTATCTCCCTGACGATGCCCTGGGCAATGTCGACCGGGATAGGACGGCCGCGGGTCACTTCTTCCGCGATGTGCCTGGCTGAGTCGATGTTCTTTTTTATTACGGGGTTTCCCCCCAGAGTCATGGAGGGGGTGGGTATCGCTAAAGCGGTACCGTGGCCATCGGCCGGGGCCGCCTCGGGCCGGTTCGGGTCATCGGTAGTAACCTGTACCGTTGTGATGCTTTCACGGGCAAGTCGGCTGATTATCGCCTGGTTGATGGTGGTCCCCCGGGCTATCAGGAGGGTGCCGGAGTTGGAGTAGATGTCCTGCGCCAGTTTGTCCCCCGGATATACGTCTTTGAGCCAAACTATCTTCTTCATCGGTACCTCGGTAACGGTTTTTGTTTCCGATAATGCAGCATATTGTTTATTACGGCGAAGATCACCGCGATGATTGTCACCTGCTTGACCGACAGCAGCCCGGAGTTTATGAGCGGGATGGTGACAGCGATCCCGGCGTAGAGGTTGACGAACACCCCCATGACGATCGCCAGCGCGGTTTCCCCCGGCAGACCGAACAGGCCCAGAACCGGCTGGAAAGCGGCCGCCAGCATCCCCATCAGCGGGGTATACTGCAGTATGGTGACCACGAAGTAGATGGGGACGATCAGCTTAGAGAGCTGCCAGGTGGTGTCCAGCCCCTTCTTAATCCCCTGCTCGAGTGTCTTTTTCCAGTCGATCTGATCTCCCTCCAGTCTTGATGCCGCTTGCGACCAGCACCCCCAGGATGACCACCGCCCCCGAGACTATCTGCCCGAGGTTCACCGTCTCCTTCAGGAAGATCACGGCGCTGATCACGGAGACGACCGGGACCAGGTTGATGTAGAGCCCCGCCTCCGAGGCGTCGGTGTGCAGCAGGGCGTAATTCCAGAGGAAGATCGGAAGGGCGGACGCGACCACCCCCAGGTAGAGGATGTTGCCCACGGTCAGCCAGCTGAGTGCGAGGTGGTAGTCCTTGAGTTCGTATGCCATCAGGGGAAGCATGAAGAGCATCCCAAAGAAGAAGGTGCCCAGGGTGGCGGTAACGGGATTGACCGAGAGGTTCAGCCGCTTGTTGAGCATGGTATAGGCAGCCCAGGCCAGGCAGCTCCCCAGCATCATCATGTTGCCCAGGAACGGCCGGCTGCCGCCCGTGATGTCGCCGCTGACCATGATGATGCCCACTACCCCGGCGATGGACAGGAAAATCCCCACGGCACGGATGGCGCTGACCCGTTCGCGCAGGAATATCACCGAGCAGAGGGCGATGATCGCGGGTATCCCCCCCTGGATCAGTGAGCCGGCGGAAACGCTGGTGAAGTAGAGGCCCCAGTTCTGCAGGGCGAAGTAGAGGAAGGCCCCGGTGAACCCCATCCAGGCCAGTCCCTTCCACCCGACTCCCTGCCCCCGCTGGGGGTCTCGGTAGTAGAAGGGAAGCAGCACCAGGTTAGCCAGCAGGAACCGTAAAAAGGCCAGGGTCCCCGGCGGGACCTGGCTGATGGCCTGTTTGGTAGAGACGTAGGTGGAACTCCAGATGAGTACGGCGCCCAGCAGCGCCGCCAGTGCGCGTCGGCGGTTGTCGTCCATTTCAGCGGTTCTCCCTTTGCGTTGATAGCTCACCGATCCGTTCCAGGGTGAGGGCGCGGCCGGCGGCACGGTCATTCACCAACTGGTAAGACCGGGAATATGATGGTACAGTTATAAGGCGGTCAAAAACGGTTACAAGGAGCATGAGATATGTACCAAGGGCCTTCAACACTGCAGCCGCGGATCCTGGTCTCCTGGATCCTGGTCTTCATCTCCGTTCTGGAGACACTGGGCCTGATAGCCAGTCCTACCCAGCGCAGCAGCGGAGGCGGCGGAGGCGGCAGCAGGACCAGCGGTTTCGGCCGGCCAACGCCCTTCCCACTCCCGGTCCGGCGCCGGGGCGGCGGCTGAAGGTAAGCAAAAAGGCTGGCGGTCCGCCAAGCCCCTGGTTCAAAATAGTCTTGGCCCGGGTTATATATTTATAATATAGAAAAACCTGGCTGCCGCCAAGACCCGGCTGAGACGGCAGCCATAGTCGTGAGTTCCTGAGGCCTTACAGGTATTCCAGGGCCAAAATAAAAATCCCCCTCGGTGAGGGGGATTTGAATTTCCGGCTTAGTAGCTGGAAGCCTGGTTGCGGAAGCATTCCGCACAGTATACCGGGCGGTCGCCACGGGGACGGAACGGCACCTGGGCCTCGTTCCCACAAGCGCTGCATTCTACGGTAAACATTTCCCGCTCCGACCTCTGGAAACCAGAATTCCTGGAAGACATTCTTTTCCGGGCCTGACGGCATTCAGGGCAACGCCCCGGGAGATTGGTGAAACCCTTCTCCGCGAAGAATTCCTGTTCTCCTACGGTGAAAACGAAATCGTTTCCACAGTCCTTACAAGTTAGGATCTTTTCTTCGAATGACATTCGCATGAACCTCCTTTCTGGAAATGACTCCTCCTGTACCTAACCGTCCTGTACGCCTCACCAGAAAGGTTCGCGAACATCCGGATTAACCAAGAAGGCAACGATTTAATTTTATCACTTGCTAAGGCGTCTGTAAAGGTCATTTCAAGTAGAAATATGTTAAATTACTAAAATCTGTTTCGGTTGAGTTTGATTATCGGTTGCCCTGATTGTCCAAGGGCCTCTAGGCTTGTAATCCTCAGCAGCTGGAAACCAGGCCCGGCGCGAGGGTGGTGAAGTCCCGCTCGGCCCGTTTGCAGACGATGGTGTAGTAAGCCTGGGACACGAAGCTTTCTGCGAAGGTCAGGGTATCGGCCTTCTCCCCGGCGATGCAGAGCCCCACCGCCTTGGTCATCAGCTCCAGGGTATAGTACAGGTCGTTTTCTCCCTCGAGTCGGGGCTTGGTGGCGAGATACTGGATCTCATCCGCCATCTGTATTATTCTTTTTCTCCGTTCCTCCTGATTCATTATAACCGCCTCCCCTTAAAAACCGGATTCAAACGCTAAAGGGCAGGCGCCGCGGTCCTTTCAGGAGCCGGTCCTACCCTTTCCGCTCAGCGGGTAACGCAATCCCGCATCCCCCCTT
This sequence comes from Bacillota bacterium, assembly GCA_013178275.1. Taxonomy (GTDB): domain Bacteria; phylum Bacillota; class Ch66; order Ch66; family Ch109; genus Ch109. The sequence goes on from JABLWZ010000004.1 coordinate 138,839, forward strand.
TATTATCTTTTTTCTACATCCGGGCCGCTGACCCCGCCTTCAGGCCCCAATCGGCCAAAACCCCTGCCTGACGGTCCCCGAAGTACCGTTCTCTCCTGGCGAAACGGTAGTCTCCTTTCATTATATATTCCACATATTCCACTTTTAATTTAAAAAAACAAGTATAAAGAGTGATTATCACCTCAGGGCCTGCGAGTCTTCTCAGGGTCCACCCCGGCGCCGGCACCCCGGCGTTTCCCAGGTCACTATTAATATATGCGGTCTCCCATACGCTGTTGAATCTGTTTGGCTTGATCCTGACCACCCGAAAAGAAGAACCTCAGCGGGACCTCTACTGCGAATAAGGGGGCGGATGGTCCCGCTGAGGTTTAACCTCGGCCGCGAAGTGAGATGGGAGCTGTCCTAATCGCCGAGTATCCAGGACGGCAGGGTGACATAATCATTCTCCGCGTGCTTTTGGACTGTTACCCGGTACGCCTGGGCCACGTTGTTTTCGATCAATTCCAGGTTGTGCGGGGCCTCGTCCCCCTCGGTGAAAAGCCCCACCGCCTTGGTCATCACCTCCAGGGCATAAATCAGATCGTGCTCCCGGTCGGGAAAATGCGGTTTGGTAACCAGGTACCCGATCTCATCCACCATCTGCTGGATCCTCTTTACCCTTTCCGTATCAGTGAACATCTTGAGCCATCTCTCCTTTCATGAAGAATACCAAAGGGCAGGCACTGCAATCCTTTTTTCGAAATCAGGCCTGCCCTTCACTATCCGGATGTACAAAAATATTGTACCTACCACCTTCTTTCCAGCCTTTGGGCCGGGCTGCTGACCTCGTTTTACCAACAACAACCCGCATATCTAAACACCCTTAATACCCGGTAGGCGTCAGCGAACCGGTAGACCTCGATTATCCTTCGGGCCTTTATAGGTCTCCAACCAGTTGTCAGTTCCAAGATGGATTCCAGGCAGGTGCTGGGGCAGTCGAGTTAGCGATGGTTTTCAGGGTCCTCGCGGTATTAATGTAAATTTTTACCGTCTCTTACATTATATTCCAATTATACCGGTTGAGCCAGTACTTTGAGAAACAAAACCTCAGCAGGACCTCTACTACGAATAAGGGAGCGAGATGGTCCCGCTGAGGTTTATTTCAGAGTACCTCGACCGCGAAGTGAGATGGGAACTGCCGATCAGCGTTTAGTCAGCGAAGGCGGCAGGAGTGTTTCAGGTATAAAGAGGTCCTCTGTTTTTCAAGATCGTCTGGTATACATCCCCGATCCGGCTATACTATTCCGTGCAGCGGCTTTTTTTCGACTATCTCCGGCAGCCCCGGTATCCGGTCGATATGGTGCTCAGTGTCGTCGAGGAAGACCGAGACCGCCACCGAAAGCCGGCCCCCGGTCTGGTCCGCGGTATCGTAGAGACGGCGGAGCAGGAAAGCAGTCATCAGGCTGACCACCTTTTTGTTGCAGAAGTCAAGTATCAAGGGGGTCTGGACGAAAACCGCCGTCTTCTCCCGGCCCAGCCGGGTGAAATCGATCAGGTTATCCATGGCGTTGAAGCTCTCGTACTTGTTAAGACGGCTCAGCTTGGAAATAAGGTTCTCGCTGGCCTTGTCGATATCCGAGATAGGCAGCGAGGTCAGCCAGTGCTTAAGGATAGAGCACTCGTCCGAGGTGAACCGGCCGTCCTCGTACAGGTCCTCGAAGATGGAGATGATGTTCTCCTTGGCCAGGTTCAGGAGGCTCAGCATAGTGTTTATCTTCTGGGGAAAGGCCCCCGATTTGACGATGTGCACCAGCGACTTGAGGAGCATCGACTCCAGTCCCGCCAGCAGGTTGAACTCCACGTGGTTGTTCTTTACTATTCCAGAAACAAACAACTCCATCTCGGAGTTGTCCCTGATTTCTATGATCGGGTTCCAGTTCACGATCGACTCGTTGAAATTCAGGGTCCGGGCATCAGCATAAGAGGCGTTCAGAACCAGCACCTCATAACCCCTTTCCCGCAGCTTCCCGGCAAGCTGGCGGTAGGTCTCGCCCGCGGCATCCAGGGCCACCACGCTCTTACCCTCGGTGACCGCAACCTCTATCTTGGCCCACTGTACTCTCTGTTCGGGCCTCAGAATGTTCATCATCTCCGGGCTAATCTCTTGCATCAGCATCCCAGTATCCTCCTCCCGCAAACCGGTAAACCAGCAACCTGGCTCCTATATCTCCAGTACTTTATTTCCTAGTACGATTTAATCCCAGGTTCAACTCGTCAGAGATTCCATTGGCAGTTTGTAAATCATCATCGATTCGGCAACCACCCCTTTACCCAAAACGCTGTATGCAATGTACAGTCTCCCTTTGTATTTTATTATATACTAAATGTTCCAATTGTGCTAGTGCTTTCTATCACATTTGGAAGATATTTTTTTGACTCGTCCAAAAATTCAAAGATTTTCCGACAATTCGAGCCTGGCGTTCTTTTCCCGCTGCGGCTAAATCATGTCACAATATCCTATTTACAGGGAGGATATCCCGCTATCGAAATCGAACTTTTTATATAACCAGGTTAAGATTATGCACAGCATCAGCGCAAAGGGGGGTCAAGAAATGAACCTGATCGACAAGAACCGATTCCAGTCCACCGCAGCGTTTCTAGCCAAAACCTACGAGGGCGGCGCTATCATCTTCACCACCGACTACAACCACTACGATTTCGTGTTCAAAAAAGACCTCGATATCCCGGAAATAGAGACGGGAGCGGCTGTTACCCAGGGGGGCTTCCTGGACCGGTGCCTGAACACCGGCGAGGAGGTCGAGGGCCGGATCGCCCGCAGCGTTTATGGGATACGCTTAAAGGTGATCGCCAGTCCGGTCTTCTCCAAGGATGACCCGGGAAAGGTCATCGGAGCCTGTGGGGTCTATGTCACCCGGCTGCACCCGCTGGCTCAGGCGTTCGATGATTTTGCCCCGCTGGTGGCAGGAATCCTGCCCGAGGGAGCCTGGGTGGGCATAACCGACCTGCAGCAGGTGGCCTACCGCTGCGGGACCGAGAAGTTCGACCTGGAGGATCTTCAGGTGGGCACCCCGATCCATGACGTGGACCTGGCCTGGGCAGCTATCAATCAGAAGCAGCGGCTGGAAAGCGAGGTCGAGACCAAGGAACACGGCATCGTGCGCACCATCCGCATCCCTCTGAAGGACGCTGAGACCGGCAGCGTGGTGGGGACCTTCGGCATCACCTACCCCCACAACCTGCCCCGGGAACTGAAGGAGATGGCGCAGAAGGCCGCCAATTCCTCCTCCGGGCTAGACAGCCTGGCGGACCGGCTGCTGAAGCTGAGCCGGATCGTCTAGTCCGGTATTACACCATGACTTATTTAGATACCCATAGTTGATCCAGAGAAGGTCAATTCGTTAAATACAGGTTGCTTAGTACATTGCTTATAATCTAAGTTGGAATTTAGATACCACATCCTAAAAGCAATGTTTAAGTCTATCGCTACTTCTCGCGTGACTCAGACCTTCGGAGGAGACCTCGCCGTCGATGCTCTGATCTCCATAGAGTACCGGCAGATAACTGATCTGCTGAAAGTGGAAAAACCGCCCGTGGCCGTTCCCCGGGCGGTTCTTTCGGTTCACCCCATCATTGTTCTATCAGGGGGCAGGGGTGATGATAGTCCCTGCCTTGACCGTGCCGGCGTTTCGTTCGGGCACGAAAAGAACCTTATCCGGCTGTTTCAGGTACTGGTCGATCAGGGCCGTCCCACCCACGGTTATCTGTAAATCTCCTTCCGACACGGTCCGGTTTACAGTCACCCGGATGTCCTTCAGTATCACCTTGGAGGGTGCGGAGCTGGCAGACTTGACGGGAATCCGCAGCTTATCCTGTTCGGAGAACAGACGGGCCTGGCCGAAGGAGGTGTCTATCTCGATGTCCCCCACCACTTCAACCTTGGGCAGCCCGCTGAAGGTCACCCCCTTCGGGGCGATGAGTTCTATATAACTTTGCGGTCCTCCCGAGGTGGTGTCGTTTTTGATCAGGTTTTGATCCGTGACAGCCATAATATTCGCCTGGCTGCCGATCATCCCGGCCTTTACCTCGGCGATGGTGATATCCCCGATAGCCTGTCGGGCAACTCCAATCTTCAGGTCCCGGGTGGTGGCGGAGACGTTCAGGCCGGGAACCACCTGGGCTAGGGTGACTTCACTGGCCAGGCCGTCACTCCCGCTAACCTTCGTCTTGACTTCGCCGCTGAAGTCGGTCTTGGTGATTATGCTTCCGCCTCTAAAGTACAGCTTGGCGGCATCGGAGGACTCCGCCGCCCCTCCCGCGAAGGAGGCGGTGTACTTGATGGTTCTGGCGTCCGGGCTGGTGGAGGTCCAGGAACCATTGGTCCCCCCACTGACGGATTTTGCGCTGTCGAGAGCCGGGACGGCAGACCAGCACGCTCCTTCCGGGAGCTGCAGGGTAATAGTCTGGCCGGCCTTTAAGCTACCCTTGGCCGACTCCTCGATAATCAGCTCGGCGACTCTCTGATCGATCTTACCGGCATAGATGTCAGGTGCGTCACCAGTCTTAAATGCTACCGCTTTCTGCTGGTTGTCCGCCGGGGCGCTGGTATCGACGGGTTTCTGACCGCAGGCTGAAAGCAGCGATGCCAGCATGAGGCATATCAATACCGCACCCAGGATTGACCAACCGCTGGAAAACCCTTTTTCTCTCACGGCTATCCCTCCGTTTTATTTTTAGTTTAACTAGTTCGACACTAGCGGCCGACATACCTTCTTTGATTGGCGGTTGCACTGAGACCCGCCGGCGTAAGCGGGCAGCCAAGCCTCTATCGTCCGCTCCCGACGGCCCTGCCACTTTAGTATCGCATCCGTCTCGATCATTATCTCTCCGGCCGGGCTGGTATTTTATTCAATAATTAATTCCATCTTTATAATATTACATAGAGGAAAATGTAAAATATCGTAGAACTATTAAATTAAAATATTATGGAGGAATTGGCTTGAGCAGCAGCGGCCGCGAAGTTAAGCTTTATCAAGACCTGGAATACAACCTCGCCTACTTCCTGCCCCAGGTGGTCTTCGAGGCCAACCAGGAGGGGAGGCTGGTCTTTGCCAACCGCAACGGTTTCAATGTATTTGGCTACAACGAGGTTGACTTCGTGGAGGGTATGTACCTCCTCGACCTGATCATCCCCGAGGACCGGGAGCGGGCCCAAGAGAGAATAAAGTTATGCCTCAGCGGCAGCCCGGTGAACATCGGGCAGTATACCATCCTCCGCAAGGACGGAAGCACCTTCCCGGCCCTCGTCAGCTCATCCCCGATAACCGACGCCGAGGGAAAACCCGCAATAGTGGGTGTGGTCGTGGACATCACGGATTACCACCAGATACAGGAAAGGCTCATCATCAGCGAGACCCAGCTGCAGAAGCAGGTCAGCTACCTCAACACCCTGATCGAAAACATGAACGAGGCCTTTCTTACCTACGACACCCAGGGCCGCATCACCTTCGTCAACAAGAAGACCTGTGAATACACGGGCTACCATACGTCCGAGATGCTGGGGAAAAGTGTCCTCGAACTGATTCACCCCGAAAAACGTGGGATGGTGGCGGAGAAGGTTCGCCAGCGCATCGATTCGGGCCCCCCGGACAGCTACGAGACCATCGTCATGCACAAAAGCGGCGACATTAGGATCATGCTGCTGAACTCCTCCCCGATCCTGGAGGATGGAGTCATCCAGGGCGGCATGGTCGTGGCCGAGGATATCACCGAGCGCCGCAAGGTTGAAGAGGCGCTGAAGCAGTCTGAGCAGCGCCAGGCCGATATCATCAACTTTCTTCCCGATCCGACCTTCGCCATCAACCTGGAGGGCCGGGTCATCGCCTGGAACCTAGCCATGGAGGAGATGACCGGGTACCGGGTGGAAGATATGCTGGGGTGCGGGAATTATGAATACTCCCTCCCCTTTTTCGAAACCCGCCAGCCGATGCTGGCGGACATCCTGATCAATCCAGACCTTGAGATAAAGGACCGGTACAACATCCTGAAAAGGGAAAAGGGGGTCCTGGTCGCGGAGGGAGAGAGCTGGATACACCACGCCGGGGGTGGAGAAAAGCGATCCGCCTACCTGTGGGTAATAGCCAGTCTGCTGTACGACTCCCAGGGCCGCATCGCCGGGGCCATTGAGACCATCCGCGACATCACGGAGCGGAGAAAAACCGAGGAGCAGCTACGCTACCTGACCCTCCACGACTTTCTGACCGGCCTCTACAACCGAACCTTCTTCGAGGAGGAGATGCGCCGCCTGTCCTGTGGAAGGCACCGGCCGGTGGGACTCGTCATCTGCGACGTGAACGGTCTGAAGCTGGTCAACGACACCCGGGGCCACGACTCGGGGGACGAGCTTTTGAAGGCTGTCGCCCAGGTGCTGAGACAGAGCTTCCGCGAGAACGACACCGTAGCCCGGATCGGGGGGGACGAGTTCGCCATCCTGATGCCGTCGAGTCCGCTGTCGGCGCTGGAAAACGCGGTCTGTCGGATCAAAGAGGCTATAGCGAGACACAACGATCAGCACTCCGAGCTGCCGCTTTCGATCTCGATCGGCTACGCGGCTACCGATGAATCTCCGCCCGATATGGCCAGCCTGTTCAAGGAGGCCGACAACCAGATGTACCGGCAGAAGCTTTCCAACAGCCGCCTCGCCCGCAACGCGCTGGTCAACTCTCTGATGAACGATGTCCTGGAAAAGCTGAAGAACGGATAATGGCGTCGTTTTCTCCGGCCGTTGTAAAAAAACGGAGAAAATCCAAAAAAAGTTTGAAAAAAAGTTGTGCAATTGAATACAGATGAGTTAGTATAAAATGAGGAGAAACCTGTGGAAACATTGAGTATATGGATGGTGATAGGTTGATGGCGGCCATGAAGATTCCGGTCGCTGCCTTGGTGCTGATCTTCGGCTTTGTTATCTGCAGTTGGGATCGTAACAAGAACGTGATTGACGACACCTTTATGAAGCGCTTTTACCGCCGCCGGACCCGACGCAGCTTCAACAGCACCAGGACACTCTAACCGCGAGACTCGATCGGTTATCCGGTTCGTTTTTCAGCGAGTACTTCAGCGGGACAGGTGGTCCGTGTTCACTTATCTGTATTTTAATCTATCATTTTGTCTGATTTTTTAGTAAGCTAGATTATAATCTAGTTATTTTTTTCCTTATGGTGGCGATCTTAATTGAGAAAAGGTGATAAATAGTGTATATCGCCAAAAACGTGGTCGAGGACCTGGTCTGGGAAAAGCTGTTCGAGATCATCGCGGTCAACCCACTGAAGTGCAACTGCAGCAAGTGTGTGGTCGACATCGTGGCCTACGCGCTAAACGAGTTGAAGCCCCACTACGTCACCACCATGCGCGGCGAGGCCATCGTCAAGACTAACGCCCTGAACGCGCAGGTATTGGCCGACGTCGTCAAGGTGCTGAGCCGGGGGATCATGCTGGTGGGGGAAAACCCTAAGCACAGCGATGTGGACCTGGTGAAGAGGTAGACGCCGATCTGCTCTTTGGGGGCAATCCCGAACTGCCCGGAGGTAGGACTGGAAGGTCAATGCATCCATCGCGGCAATACAGGTTGCAGGAGGAATTTGTTTTGTGGCCGATTAAAAACGTCAACGAGGAACTGCTCTGGGACCGGCTGGCGGTCCTGCTCGCCGATGTCTCACTCGCCTGTGGTTGTGACAAGTGCAAGGCCGATATCGTGGCCTACGCCCTGAACGAACTGAAACCAAACTACGCCACCTCTCAGAAAGGTATCGAACTCATCAAGCGGAACGTGATCGACCTCCAGCTCCACGTCGATATGGTGTCCGCCCTGAGCCGGGGAATCTCGATCGTGTCGAGTAATCCCCGCCATATCATCGACAATAAGTGCACTGGTTGATAATCCACCAAGCATCCAGTAGATAGAAAAGGACCAGGAGCCGGGCCACCAACCGGCCCCACCTGATCCCGGTCCTCCGATTCGGCTGTTTCGGTTCCGCTAGAGCACACCCCGCTTGATGAGTTCCCGCTGGCGCTCAAACACGAAGCGTGTTATCTGGCCCCGCTCCCGGTTGTCGACCCCCTGGAATTCCACCGCCACCCGGAAGGGACGCACCCTTTCCTCAACCTGTTTGGAGACCCGGACCACTCTCCCGAGCAGTTCCATCCCTTCCCCCGGGTTCAGTGAGAACTTGAGGACCAGGAATGACCCCGGGTTGATTTCCTGGTGAGTGGCGAGGAGCATGCCGCCGCCGCTGATGTCGATGGTCTTCGCTTCCACGGGAGCTGGTTCCGAGCCGTCATCGGTTAAAAGCAGGTAGCTGAGGTTGAGAACCGCCGGCACCCGCACCCAGGCCCTTCGCTGCAGACGGGTCGCCTTGGCCGGCAGCTCGACCAGCAGCATCGGGATCGGATGGCGGACCCGACGCAGGACCTTGGAGGAAAAGCTGCAGTTCAAGTCCCGGGACGCTATCTGCACCTCGATATTGGCCCCTTCGCTCAATGCGACCAGGGCCCCCTGTTTGATCGGCGCCGCGAGCATCAGGTGGGATTCACCCACCTCCTCGATGCGGCTCTGGTAAAGGCCTCGGCTCCCCGAGTCCTTGACCACTATGGAAACCAACAGGTTGGGTTTCAGGTCTTTCTGCAGAAGGTATATCTCGTCTTCGGGCAAGGTCCAAATCCCCCCAAGTTAAAGATCGTGATAACCAGAAGTTCCATTATTTATATTATCACTATCTGTTAAATTTAAAAGTATCCTGGGGTTAAAAAAAGACCCGCCGGTCTGTCTTTGTCCATTCTTACAGGACCGGTCCGGTGTCCTTAGGCTGGCGATAGACAGCCTGGGGTCTCACGCTCAGTGAAGGTTCTTGGTCAGGTCTCCCAGGTTATAGACCCTGACCCGGGGGAGTTCGTAGACGCGGCTCTCTTCCTTGACCGGTCCGGGGGTTACCGTGACCGCTCCCATATAACCCGCCATCTTCGCCTCCTGGATAGCGGTGAGGTTGTACTGCCCCGAGGGGTAGCAGAAACTTGTCACTTCTGTCCCCAGGGCACCCTCCAGCAGCTGTTTGGAGTTTCGTATCTCTTTGCGCTGAACCTCCCGCCCTGCCTTTTTCAGGTCGGCGTGGCTCATCGAGTGGGAGCCGAACTCTATGCCGTAATCCCTCATCTCCGTTATCTGATCCAGGTTCAGGTAGCCCCGGCGGCCGATCTGGTTCACTATCAGGAACACTGTTGCCCGCATGCCGCGCTCTTTCAGGAGCGGGAACGCCGCCAGGTAGTTGTCGTCGTAACCGTCATCAAGGGTGATGATGACCGGCTTGGCCGGCAGGGGACCACAGGTCGCCCGGGCTATCAGGTAGTCTTTCAGGGTGACGGAGGTATAGCCCTTAGCCTTCAACCAGTCGAGATGGCGGGCGAACTCGGCTGGCGATACACACAGGCGGTTGGTGGGGTTGACCGAGATGCTGTGGTACATCAGCACCGGGATCTGGGCCGGCAGCACCGCCGGGGCCGTGGACTCGGTCACCGCTTCCGCTGCCGATCCCTCCATGCTGATCGGTCGCGAACCGGGGAAAACCAGCACCATAAGTATCGCGATCAGCATCACGAGGCTGGTCGTCAAAGCAAGGTTGAGCCTCAACAGTTTGCCCTGGTCGTTCCAAATCTGCAACCGATAACCTCCCGACCTGGCTCCCCGAAAAATAATTGTTTAATTACAATTTTATTTTTCCCAATCATTTCCTGTCAATGTTTATAATCAAAAATTAATATAAAAATTACATACTTCTGGCGGTCCCTTGCCAGTACTGATTTTCAGCTATCCATCCACGACGGTGGCGTTTTTGACAGGTAGGAATTTCTAAGAAAATGTAGAATTAACTATAGCACAAAAAAATACTGCCAGGCTTTTTTTCGACCATAAATAACTTGGAGGTATAAAACTTGCAGACCGGACGACTGATACCACTCGCCAAGTCTCTCGTCGCAGTCCCGGTTACCGTACTCGGCTTAAGCCTGATGCTGGCGGTCTCACCTTCGCCAGCCGCCGCCGTGGATACCCTGACAGCACCGACAACCACTGCCCCGGCGGCATCCTTATCCATCCCGACCCCTACATACACGTCAACCCCGCAAACTCCGGCCGCGGCAGCGGCTTTAAAACCGGTCTCGGCCCAACCATCCGGGTCTACCGCACCGCCGGCGGCCTCGAACGCCGCGCCGGCCTCCGGTTCATCGACCGCGGCGCCGGCAGGCGCGACGCCCCCGGCGCCTCCCAAGGAGCTGATAATGCCCAACTGCCCGGGTGTAAACCTCCGCAGCGGCCCTGACGTCAAAAATGAGATACTGATCGAAATCGACCTCAGTGATACCGTGCCGGTCCTGGAGGAAAAAGGGGACTGGTACAAGGTGGAGTACAAGGGGGTGACCGGCTGGGTAGCTGGCTGGGTGGTTACCAAGTGTTCCGCCTCTCTGGCGGGCAAGCTGATCGTGATCGACCCCGGCCACGGTGGAGTGGACTCTGGTGCGGTCGGGCGTACCGGTTTGAAGGAGAAAGAGGTCAACCTGGACATCGCCCAGCGGCTGGGAAAACTGCTGCGCGAGCAGGGGGCCAGGGTCGTTTTGACCCGGGAGACCGACGTCTTTATCCCACTGTACGACCGGCCGGCCCTGGCCAACCGCCTGCACGCCGACCTGTTCCTCAGCGTCCACGCCGACTCCACCTCCAAGAGCGACATCAACGGCACCAGCACCTACTACTACCGAAGCCCTGAACCCAGCCGCCAGGGAATCTTCGACCGCAGCATCACGCTGGCCAAGGACGTCCAGAAGTCGCTGATATCCGGGCTCAGCATCACCGACCGTGGGGTTAAAAAGAGCCCCGGGATAGGGTTCGCGGTACTCCGCGAAAGCCTGATGCCCTCGATACTGGTCGAGACCGCTTTCCTCTCCAACAGCTCGGACGAGGCCAAACTCAAAAGTCCCGATTTCCGCCAGTCGACCGCTGTCTTCATCGCCCGCGGCCTGACCGACTACTTCAAGTCACTGGCGAGCCCGGTAAGGTTTTAAGGGCCGGGGATCGGACTGGGTGCCCGCGCACCGCTTCAACTCCTCGACGAACTTCATCTGCTGCAACCTACACCAGCGGCCGTCTCCCGGGACGGTCGGCGGCCCGGGTCAGCGCGCTTATTATCCTCTCGGTTTTAACCGGTTTGACAATATAGTCCCTGGCCCCGGCCTGTATCGCCGACACCACGATGTCATGCTGGTCCATGGCGGTGTAGACTATGATGTAGGCATCGGGATCCATCTTGATGATCTCCTTAATCGCGCTCATCCCGCCCATTTCGGGCATGGACAGGTCCATGATCACCAGGTCGGGCTGCAGCAGCCGGTACAGACTCAGGGCCTCGTTGCCGTTGGCTGCCTCCCCGACGACTGGGAACCCAAGCCGGTCCAGTACCTTCTTGACGAGGATGCGGGAGATAAGCATGTCGTCGACTATCAGTACGTTCTTTCCGCTGCCCATGTCACCCATCGCTTCTCCCTGAGCCACCTTGGTAAAAGCGTTCGATCTCCGCCTGCAGGTGGTGATATTCACGCGTGATAGCGGCCAGTTCTTCCTTCAACCGGTCCGGTCCTTCGCCCCCGGTGTCCTCTTCCATAGTGGTGACCAGCCCGGCCAGTTCGTGCATCTGCAGGCTGGAAGCCACGCTCTTGACCGCGTGCAGCGTCCGCCTTACCCGGTCCAGGTCCATCTCGTTCAGCCCCCGTTGACACTCGTCCAACCTCTGGGGAACATCCTCGATGAATATCTGGTAGACCTCCAACATCTCCGCGGGTTCGAGCATGAGTTCGGCCGCCGCGTTTTCTATACTGTACACCTGGGTTAAGCCCTCCTTTACCCGATCCAGCGTTCGATGGTCTCCCGCAGCCGATGGGGATCGATCGGTTTCCACAGGTAATCATCCATACCCGAGGCCAGGGCCTTCTCCCGGTCGGACGGCATGGCGCTGGCAGTCAGGGCGATGATGGGGGTATGCCTGGGTTCTTCCATGCCGGTCTCCTTGATCCGGATCAGCCTGGTGGTCTCGAAGCCGTCCAGCTCGGGCATCTGACAGTCCATTATCAGCAGGCCGTAACGGGACTCGGACAGCGCCTCCAGAACCTCCGGGCCCGAAGAAACGGCCCGCGCCGGGTAGCCCATCTTCTTCAGCATCAGCATCAGCAGCTTGCGGTTGGCAGGGTTGTCCTCGACCACCAGGATGGACTTCTCTGGGTCGTGGGCCTGGTCCAAGGCGGGGCTCAGGGACTGCTCGGCGGCGGCGGCCGCCTCATGGTACGCGGTCCGGGTCCCGGTCCGGACCATGCTCTTTAAAAGCTGTTCCCGCCTGACGGGCTTGCCCAGGCAGTCGAATAATCCTTCCTTCCAGGCTTCTTCCGCCAGTCCCCGGGAGTTATAGTCGGTAAGCAGTATCAGCCGGGTATCGGCTGTGGCCGGGTCTGATTTAATCAACCGGGCAAGTCCACTGCCGTCGCTACCCGGCAGAACCCGGTCGATGACCGCCACCCGGTAAGGCCGACCGCTGGCAGCCGCGTCACGCACCAGCTTCAACGCTTCCTCGCCGGTGGATGCCGCGTCGCCTTCGGCTCCCCAGGCCTGGAGGTAGCGGGCGAGGATCGATCGGGCGGCGGCATTGCCGTCCGCTACCAGTACCCGGGCCCCCTTGATCTGGGCGGCCATCTCCGCCTCGACCGGTTCGGCCCCGACCTCCAGGCTGTAGTCTCCCTGGATTCGCTCGAAGACGGCGGTAAAGTAGAAGGTGGTCCCCTGGCCGGGGACACTGGCCGCCGAGATCTCTCCCCTCATCAGGTGAACCAGCCGACGGGAAATGGGCAGACCCAGCCCGGTCCCACCGTACCTGCGGGTGGTGGAACCGTCCGCCTGGGTGAAAGGCTCGAATATGCTCTCGATCTTACCTGGTTCTATACCTATACCGCTGTCCTCGATCTCGAAATTGACCGTAACCTGGCGCTCATCCATGACGACCGGGTTGACCCGGATCACTACCTCCCCGCGCTCGGTAAACTTCACCGCGTTGCCGATCAGGTTTACCAGCACCTGCCGCAGCCGCCCCGGGTCTCCCCGGAGCAGCGTTGGGACCTCGGGGGATATGTAGGTCATGAGGGCGATCCGTTTCTCCCGGGCCTTCCAGGCCAGCAGTTCCGCTGCGCTCTCAACCACCGACAGCACCGAGAAATCTACTGCATCAAGTTCCAGGTGCCCCGACTCGATCTTGGAAAAGTCGAGCACATCGTCGATGATGGTGAGCAGCGATTTGGCCGCCTCACTCACTGAGGACGCCAACTCGTGCTGGTCGGGGGTGAGCCGGGTGTCCAGCAGGAGGTTCGACATCCCTATGACTACGTTCATCGGGGTGCGTATCTCGTGGCTCAGGTTGGCGACGAACTCGCTCTTGGCGAGGTTGGCCGCTTCCGCCGCTTCTTTGGCCTGCCGCAGCTGCTCCCTCGCCCGTTTCAGCCGGGTGAAGTCGAGCAGGGACACCACCGCTTTTTCGGTGCCCGGGATTATGCTCTCGGTCAGGTAAAAGTCCTTCAACACCCCGCTGCGGTCGGCCAGGCGGATCTCGTACTGGACCGCCTCTCCGTCCCCCTCCTGACGCCTCAGGTGGTGCTTCTCCGCGGTCTCTTTCTGGCCGGGGGAGACGAAGCTGTCCCACAGCAGCCGGCCCTCGATCTCCTCCTTGGACTCGTACCCCGAGGACCGCAGGAAGGAGTCGTTGACCATCTCGATCAGCCCGGTCTTGGTGTTGACAATCGCCATCGCGTCACCGGTGCTCTCGAACACCGTACGGTAGCGGGCCTCACTCTCTTTTATCCGGCACTGGGATACCTGCAGGGCCTCCAGCATCTGGTTTATCCGCTGGGCGAGCTGCGCCAGTTCGTCGCTGCCGCTCACCGGCACCCGGCCCGAAAAAGCGCCCCGGGTGGCGATATCCGTCACGCTGCCGCTCAGCTGGCTCAGTCTCCTAAGGACCACCCGCTGCAGCAGTAGCAGTGAAGTCACGCAGAACACCAGGCTCGCCCCCAGGATCGCCAGCATCAGGTAATAGAGGCTGGCCTTTCCCTGCTGGTACACCGTCCGCGGTTCCTCCACCCGGAAGATGAAGGCGGGCCGGTTGAACAGGTCGGTCAACAGGGTATATCCCGCCACTTCCTGTTCATTTAACGGCTGCACGTGGATCGGCGTCTCCCTGGAGAGGTGCAGGAGCGCGTTCTGGTAGTCGGCGGGCAGGGTGTCCCGCCCATCGTAGAGTTCCAGCCTCAGGGACATGTCGGCCCGCTCGGTGATGCTCTCGATCTCTGTCTCGTCCAGGTAACGGCCGGTAATTGCCGTTCCCCCTATCGGCCCTTCGCCCTGGCTGTTCAGGACCGGGCGGGACGATATCAGCACCGGCCCCTCGGGGAGCACCAGCAGCCCGGAGTGGGCGCTGTCCTTGCTCGGGTGGTTTATAAGCGGACTGCCCGCGTAGATCATGTACTTCAGGGTATCGGAAACCGGCACCTCCCGGTGGGTCCGGGGATCGAAGGCGCGCCCGGCTACTATCCGACCCGAATTATCTACGTAGATCATCATGTCTACATTAATCTCGGCCAGTACCTTGTAGACAAGGTTCTTGTCGGCAAATCCCGGCGCCCTCCACTGCACGAATTCGTAAGCCTCATCCCAGAACGCCCAGTCGCTGGTGGTGGCGTTCAGTTTTTTCAGGTCATCCGCCAGGAGGTTCATGGCCCTCTGCACGTCGACCTTCACGCTCTCCGCCTCCAGCCGCCGGTAGCTGTTCAGCATGATGGCGCGGGAAGACAGAAACAGCACCACTGACAGGCAGACCGCGGTTATCAGGAACATGAGCAGGGTCTTTCGGCTGAGAGGCACCGAGTTCACTCCTTTCTTCTGGTAGAAAGCTTTTGACATTTTAATATAATATTCCTGCCAGAAATATATAAAAATTCAAATTTCAACTAAATATTGCCTCAGTCGCACGGCAGGAATCCCGGGCGCGAAAATAGAATCCTTAATATACGTATATCGGACTGGGGGAAATCAGGTTGGAGATGCTCTTATACCTGGTCGGGGCAGCGGTGATGATAGTGGGGGTGGCCTTCGGTCTCTTCAACACCGGGGCGGCTGCTCCAGGGTTCAGCCTCTACATCACGATTCTCGGTATCCTTTCCGGGGTCTTCTTCGTTATTATGGGTGAGGTAATCCGGCAGCTGAAGCTCATCTCCCGGATGTTGAAAGACGTTCTGGAAGGGGAAGAATCCAAGCACCAGCCCTGAGCCGCTCAGGGGATGCTGGGATTTGTCCGCGATTTTTTGCTTGACAACCGCGACCATCGCAGGTATTTTATTGGGGGCGAAGGACCGCTTCACCCCAGGGAGTGAGTACATATCAAACCGAACCAGCTTCTACCTAACAAGCTTCGACTGAATAAGCGCGTGGTCAAACGGGTCGCCGCCTGGTTGACCGCTTTTGTGATGTTCATAACCTCTCTCGCGTCAGGGTACCTGTTGGCGGGATACTTCTATTCCCCTCCCTCCGTCGAGATGGAGACCATAACCGCTGAGGGAGGCTGGGTCAACATCCTCCTCCTTGGCTTGGACGCCCGTCCCCGGGAGAGTACCGGGCGCACCGACACCATGATCCTCTGCAGCGTCGAGACGGGGACCGGCCGTATCCGGCTGCTGTCCATCCCCCGCGATACGCGGGTCAACCTCCCTAAACACGGCTGGAACAAGATCAACGCCGCCAACGTTTACGGGGGGCCCGAGCTGGCGATGTCCACGGTCTCCGAACTCCTGGGGATACCGGTCAGCCACTACGCCGTCGTCGACTTCAACGGTTTTAAAAATGTCATCGACATCCTGGGCGGTGTCGATTATGACGTGGAACAGGACATGTACCTGGGCGATGACGAGTTCCCCTCGCTGAAGATAAATTTAAAGA
The DNA here is from genome assembly GCA_013178275.1 of Bacillota bacterium. GTDB lineage: Bacteria > Bacillota > Ch66 > Ch66 > Ch109 > Ch109. The sequence goes on from JABLWZ010000004.1 coordinate 154,902, forward strand.
AGGGCCCCCACCACTTCGACGGGGAACAGGCCCTGCAGTACGTGCGCTACCGCAGCTACCTGCTGGGGGACGTCGACCGCACCCTGCATCAGCAGAAGTTCCTGGTCGCCACGGCCCAGCAGGCCCTCAGTCTGGGCACCCTGACCAAGCTCCCGTCCCTGGTCCCCGAACTGCTCCGCGACGTCAAGACCAACATGAGCAACGGCGACATCTACAAACTGGTCGGGGTGGCGGTCCGCATCAATCAGCTCGACATGGTGACCCAGACCCTTCCCGGCTACCCGGTCAATATCGCCGGTGGCGACTACTGGGCGGTGGACCCCGCCAAGGCCAAGCTGGTCATGGCCAGCCTGTACCAGGGTGAAAAGCTGGAGGTCGTGGAGAAATCCCCGGTCAACCCCAGGGTCATGGGGGTCTCCTCCTATCAGACCTCGCCTCCGGCTGACGCGGAAGAAGAAAAGATCCCTGATCCAAAAGCGACCGATCCCAGTAAGCAGACCACCGACCCCAGCAAAAAACCAGTCACCAATCCCAGCACCCCGGGCGCGAAGGGGACCACCGGCACCAAAGGCACCACTTCCGGAGGCCAGAAGGGCTCCAACGTGGCCGTGAATCCGGGGACCGGTACCTCAGGGACCACCGGCACCAATACCGGTACCGGAACTAATACCGGCTCCGGCTCCAGCAGCGGCACCAAGAAGGACAGCAAGAAAAAGACTACCACCAACCCCATCACCAAGCCCTGAAAAGGGCTTATCCTCCCTGACACCCCGCACCGAAGTGGCATAAACGACTCAGCGGCGCTTTTTGGGTTAACTGAAAAACAGCTGTCTACCTCCGAAGCGATCTGGTATTTTATTTTTAAATATGGGGACTTTTTTTCGAGTCCTTCCAGCTCATCCGCCCTTCGTTCGAGTTCCTGGTCATCGATCTCCGTGCCGTAAATCATCCGGTAATTGTATAATAGTATAAACTGTTCGTGGAGGGGTAATCGGTGGAGGATACTGAAAAGTCCGGAGTAATAATCGAGGAGCCTGAATCTTTTCTTTATGGGTATCTCTCAAAGGTCCGCTGCCGCGGCGGCCGGTGTGATCTGCCGGCGCCGGAGGGTTCAGAGGTCTGGTTTTCTTTTGTGGGTATTTTTGTCGGCATGGGGCTCTTGTGTCTGCTGGGTATCTACTACAACCTCTGGTTACTGATACCTTCCTTCAGCGCTTCGGCGGTGATGCTGTACACGACGCCCGATGCTTCCATGGCCCAGCCGCGCAGCGTCTTTCTGGGACACCTTATCGCCGCTGCCGCGGGTCTGGCTTCCTTCCATCTTATCGGCAACGGGTGGTGGGCGATTGCGCTGGCGGTCGTGGTATCGACCCTCCTGATGAGCGTCACCCGCTCCCTGCACCCCCCGGCTGGTGGGACCGCGTTCCTGGTGAACTATTGTGGCTACGGTTTCGGTGCAGCGATGTCGTCCGTGTTCCTGAGTTCCCTGGTTTTGATACTGATCGCGGTGGTGGTCAACAACCTGGCCTCAAACCGAAAATACCCCTCGTACTGGATTTGACGATCAGCCCCGGTGCCGAGGCTCCACGACTACTGCACCTGGAAGGGTTCGCTGATTATCCCGATGTGCTCCACCCGGAGGTCAGCCCGGACCCTGACCGGGACGGTGGGAAAGATGCTGGTCCAGTCCTCCTTGACCCCTTTCCAGGCCTTGGGCTCGGCTCGGCGGAGCCGGTCTCCGAATCCCAGCACGTCCGCACCCAGGAGTTGGGCCCGCTGGACCGCTTTCATGCAGATGCGCTCGGCCTCCTGGTCGACCAGTTCCTCCATCCGCTTTATGTCCTCTTTTTCCACCTGGATCACCGCGTTTTTTTCCTCCTGCAGTTCGCCCCGACCCTTTACGGTGACCTCGAATGAGATGCTCCCGTCCTCACCCACCACGGGCTTGACCTCGGCCTTCAGGTCCCGGTAAAGGTACGAGGTGTTCTTGTTCGGGCCGTCGAAGGCCACGGTCAGGATACCGCCCTTGGCCTGGTTACGGATGATCTCCATTCCCTCGGTCTCCTCCTCGTCCATTCGGCCGACCAGGCGGTCGCCCAGGAAGACGGCCGCCCCGCTGAAGGTGAAGGTCTGGTTCTGGGCCTGGGGTTCGGACTTACCCCCGGTCTGGCCGCCCGGGGATGACTGGCCGGTCTCGGAGCTGGTACTGCTCCGGATGGGGGAGATGGTCTCCGGGGGCATGAAGAGCTTGATATTGGGGACTGCGGCCTCGATCCCCGGGTTCAGCAGGGCGTAGCTGAGCTGGAACAGGTTGGTGTCGATGGTCTTGGAGATCACAGTCTTATTCTTCTGCAGTATTTCGAACATCTCCATGGAGGCGGTGGTTTCGATCTCGGGCTGGGACATCAGGACGTCGCGGGCCAGCCCCCGGGTCACCGCGACGAAAGCCCGTTCCCGGAGGTCCTTGTGCCGGAACAGGAAGTCGACGGCCTCCCCGACTCCCTCCGCTGCCAGCTGCTCCCCGAAGACTATCACCAGGACGTGGCTCAGGAAGATCTGGCGGGAGGAACGCAGGTTCAGGTTTCTGCCCGCGTCAAACACGGTGTCGCCTTCGCCCGAGATGACGAAGGTGATTCCGCGGGAGGGCGTTCCCATCCCCCCCCCGGTGTTGGCGGCCGAACCCGGCGGGGTCGGCCGGGCTGACAGTATGGTGACCAGGAACTTTGGTTTCCCATCCACCGTCACCCGGTCTATCCCCATGGCGGTGATGATGTTGATGTCCTGCACCTCCCGGCGGTTGGCGCACCCGTTTACGGCCAGGGAGATCGCCAGCAGCAGGGCCACCAGCAGGGTCGTCCTAGACCTGGTCCCGGGTCTTCTTGGCCCCACTCCTGCCCCCTCCTTTCTTGCGAATAACCGCCACCAGCAGGACCAGGGCGGGTATCAAAAACTCCACCACCTGGCCGTACCAAGGCCAGGTCTTTTCCAGGAAGCCCACCAGCCTCACGTAGTTGGTGCTGTACAGTACCTCGCTGAGCAGCAGGGCCCCGAACGTGACCGGGATCACCGTCCAGCGGTAGTTTTTCAGCCCCAGGGCGGAGGAGGAGGCGATGCAGCAGGTGTGGGCGAAGACGGACAGCTTGACCACCACCCCGGCGATCCACACCACTATCAGGTAGAGTTCCAAACGCTCCACGATGTCCGCCACCCGGATGTAGCGGGCCAGGTTGTTGATCGGGAATACCTGATGGGACACATAAATGTCGCCGAAGACCCCCAGGGGGATCAAAAAGGTCAGGGTCGTGATTACCCCGACCAAGATCACGCTGGCCGCCCCGGTCTTGGCCGCCTCGCACTTCTGGTTCAGGTAGGGGTAGAGGAACAGCAGGAGGAAAACCTCCTCTCTCCAGCAGACTGGCACCAGGCTGCCCTTCAGCACCGCCAGGTAGCCGTTCTCCAGGACCGGGCGGAGGTTGTCCAGCCGGATATCCTTGGCCGCCAGCAGCAGCAGCACCAGGAGGGAAAACAGCCAGATCGGGAAGACCAGCTCGTTCTGGCGGGCGATCACCTCGATGCCCAGGTAGACCCCATAGGCGACCACGGTGACCACCATCAGGTCCAGCACCCAGGGGCTGGTCTCCCGGAAGAAGGCCACGTGGATGAAGATGGTGCTCTCGCTGATGATGACTGCGAGTAGATGCAGGAGGATCAAAGCGTACGACCCGGCGAGCAGCTTCCCCAGGGACCGGCCCAGGACCTCGGGCAGGTACTCGGGGAAGGCCTGATCCGGGAATCTCCTGCCCAAGGCCACGCTGACCAGCACCACCAGCAGGCCGAAGACCGAGGCTACAACCAGGAGCGAGATCCACCCGCTGTTGCCGGCGGTCCGGGCGACCAGAGAGGGTGCGTAGAAGAAGCCGGTCGCTCCGTCCAGCATTATTAAAAGCAGCATCAGCTGCACGCTGCTGATCCGACCCCGATCCAGCATCAGCTCCTCCCCCCTTCGGGACGGGGTCCGCCGCGGGGCGGCGGGGCTTTGGGCATCAGACCCTCATCCTGCCGCTGCGGCTCGGCGTACCCGATCAGTCGCGGCCTGAACCCCATCATCCAGTTGGGCACCCGGATGAGAGAGTCCTTGAGGTCGCCCAGGGAGAGCGGGGCCAGTGGGGAGAGAAACGGCACGCCGAAGGTCCTGAGCGAGCAGAGGTGAAAGGTCATGAACAAGAGTCCCGCCATGATCCCAAATAGCCCCAGGGCGCCCGCCAGGATCATGAAGGGGAATCTAATCACCCGAATGTTGTTGTTGAGCGAGAGCGAGGGCACGGTGTAGGAGGCTATGGCGGTCAGTGCCACCACCACCACCATGGCGGGGGAGACCAGGCTGGCGCTCACCGCCGCCGAGCCTATCACCACCGCCCCCACGATGCTGATGGTCTGGCCGAACGGCTTGGGCAGCCGGATGCCCGCCTCCCGAAGCATCTCGAAGACGACCTCCATGATCAGGGCCTCGAGGAAGGAAGGGAAGGGCACCCCCTCGCGGGCGTTGATGATAGATATCAGCAGGGTGGTGGGGACCAGCTCCTGGTGGTAGGACAGGATGGAAACATAAAAGGCGGGCAGCAGAAAGGCCACCAGCAGCGAGAACCAGCGCAGCATCCGCAGCAGCGAGGCGAACCAGAAGCGGTTGTAGTAGTCCTCGGGGCTCTGGATCTGGGCGATCAGGGGGCTGGGCAGCACCAGGCTGTATGGGGTATTGTCGGCGATCAGCCCCGCCCGCCCCTCCAGCAGGGCGCTGGCCATCTTGTCGGGCCGCTCGGTGGTGTCGATGCCGCTGAAGATGGAGTACGGGTGGTCCTGGATGAACTCCTCCAACTGGCCGCTGCCGGTAATCCCGTCGATCTTGTCCTTCACCCTATCTATCCGCCGGGTCACCTCCTCGACCAGTCCCGGCATCACGTAACCTTTCAGGTAGACCAGGTAGACCTTTACCTTGGTGACCTCTCCCACCGAGAACTTCTTCACCCCCAGGCGGGAGGTGGGGAGCCGCTTGCGCAGGAGGGCCAGATTGGTGTAGATGTCTTCATTGAAGGCATCGTGCGGGCCGCGGGTGACCGTTTCGTTTATAGGTTCCGATACCGGGCGGTTGGCCTCGACCGTAACCTTGGTCACCAGTACCTCTACCTGTCCCTCCACGAAGAGGGCCGCGTACCCCCTGGATATCCGCTCGGTGATCTCGACCCAGCGATTCTCCTGCTCTATCTCAGCGGGGGAAGTAATCTTCTCCTTTAACCAGGGAATGGCGTCGGAAGGCACCTGTTCGACCCGCATCACTTCGCGCAGCAGACTCCGCTGCAGCAGGTCGGCCTTGACCAGCGAGTCGATGAAGACGACTAAAGCCGGGACCGGTTTCTGCTCACCGATCAGTATCTCCCGAAAGACCAGTTCCTCGTCCTGGTCGAAGATCTGCCGCAGTATCCGCCTATTCTTTTCCAGGCTGGAGGTGATGACCCGGTCCTCGGCCCGGCCCGGTGGGAGCCCCGGCCGGGAAGGGTCCGGGCTCTTCCCGCTCCGACGCCGAGCCTGGCGGATAACCCGGGCGATCCATTCAAACATCGATGCTACCTCTGATTGCCAGATTTAAGTTAGTTTTTCCAGCCGGGGGAAAGAAATACACCGGTCCGGGGCGGCCGGGAACGCTGAAATGGCGTACAGAAAACGAGCTGGACGCCGCAGGGGGCGTCCAGCTCGTTCGTCCTACCCGTCCATCAGGTCGTCTCCGTACCCGGTTTTCTGGGTGGTGGGGTTGTTCAGTATACCAAGCAGTACCAGAATGCCCAGCAGCCCGTTGACCAGCTGGTGGTACTGCTGCACCTGCTCGGGCAGGGTCAGGTAGCCCAGGGTCTGGGCAATGAGCAGGACGAATGCCGCCACCGCCATCCATAGCCCGTAGTTTTTCAGGCGTTTTTTCAGTTCCATGTCTATCCCTCCTGATAATTTACTTTTTAAAGTGTTTGGGCTTATACTCCCCTTAAAGGAGTTGAGCCGATTGAGAAACGATACTCAGACCTGGCTGCTGACCGCTGTCCTGATCTTCGCCGGGATTACGATAGCCCTGGGTTTCCCCAGGGCATGGCAGGTGCTGAACACGTTCAGCTTCCAGGCAGTTCTTATCCTTATCGGGATCTCCTTCGCCATCTACATCATTAATCGAAAAAGGCTGTGAGGAGGAAACCCCACCGCCATATCCGGCCCCATTTCGGATTCCCGCCCGCCTTTCAGGTGATGGTCACCGTCCGGGTCGCCGCGTCCCACTGTACGGTCCGGCCCAGCGCCTCGGCCAGGGCGCGGACCGGAGCGTAGGCGGAGTCGTTGATGATTATCCCCGCCAGGACCCGACTGCCGACCACGATCCTGACCCCGCCGTCGTCCTGGGGCACGAACCCGAAGACCTTGGCCAGGCCGTCGTAGATGGCGCGGGCCGCCCGGCCCTGGAAGTCAGCGGTGTTCAAAAGCCGCTCCTCTCCGGGGTTGGAGATGAACGCCATCTCCACCAGCGCCGCGGGCATCCTGGTGTCCCGCAGGACCTTGAAGTTCCCGGCCTTGACGCCCCGGTCAGTCAGGCCGGTGGCCTCCATCATCGCTGCCTGGATCGCGCGGGCCACGATCTCGCCCTGACCCCCGAACTGGTAGCAGTAGGTCTCGACCCCGTGGGCGGACGGGTCCGCCGCCGAGTTGCAGTGGACCGCCATGTAGAAATCAGCCCCCCAGTCATTGGCCAGCTTGACCCGCGCGTCCAGGTCCTGTACCTCATCCGACGGCCAGGGGACATCGTCCGAGCTGCGGGTCAGCATCAGCTCGACGCCGCCCGCCGACCCCAGCAGCCCTGAGAGCAGCTTCACCACCGCCAGGGTGACGTCTTTCTCCTTTACCCCACCCGGGCCGACAGCCCCGCTGTCGTAGCCGCCATGGCCCGCATCCAATACGATCCGCATCTCAAACCCCCACCTTTATCAATGAGATTTTTCTCTCCCCTCCGTCCCAGTCGACCCGGTACCCCAGGTGCTCGGCCAAAAACCTCAGCGGCACCAAGGCGCGGCCCGAGGCGGGGTCGATCGCCGGCGGCTGGTCCAGGGCCACCTCCCGGCCGTCCACCAGGGCGGTGCGACCCCCCACCCAGAAGACCACCTCCCGGGCAGCCGGGGGCGGGAGGATGATGTCCACGCTGGTCCAGGACTCCATCCAAAACGGCATCCCCCAGTCCCGGTCCCGAAAGCTGAAGTAGTCGTAAGGGACCCAGCCGTAACCACCGTCGCCCCAGGAGGTCCCCCAGGAGTTTCGCACCTCCAGGGCCTGCCGCTGATCGTCATAGCCGACCACCGCCACCGCGTGTCCGCCCAGGATAGTCCCTCGGGGCAGCGACACCATCCCGTCAGGGCCAACATCGTCCCGGAAGTTCTCGCAGATGATAAGCCCCGCCAACACGGGTTCACCTCGGGAGAGGGCGTGCTTCACCTCCGACAGCGCACTGGTCGAGGCATAGGCCCCGATCCTGAACTTTTTCGCCGCCTCGGCGGCCGCGGCCGGGGCCTCGGGCAGCCGGGGCCAGGCCATCAGCGAGTACGGGAACTGCTCCTCCGAGCACACTCCGTGGTCTTTCAGTACCTTCATTATAGTACGCGGGTAGGTCCCCTCCTGTTCGGGGATCCCGTCAAGCCGCTTGGCCGCGGCGTACACGAACAGCGGTGAGAAGTCGTAACCCGCCCCTGGATAGTTCAGGGCTTCCTGCACCCCCTTGACCCCTTCCGCCGCAAATGCCGCGCAGGTCCCGTACTCCCCCTGATCGCGGACCGGGGGACACCTCTCCCGCAGCGAGACCCGGGTCGGCAGACGCCCCACCGCCCCGTAGATGTGCGAAAAAATATAATCCCTCGGGTCGGCCGGGGATCTGATGGTACCGGTCTTGAATCTCATTACTATCACCCCCTAATGCCCTACAAACCAGGTCACCGCCGCGAAAAGCGCCGATATCAGGAAGGTGGTCCAGACCGGCAGCCGCCCCTGGACCTTGCCCTGCAGGCACTTCACCTCCGCCTTCAGTTCCCCGATCTGCGCCTTGATGTGCTCCAACTCATTCTTCAGCACCTGGATGTCTCCCTCGCTCATGCCACAACCCTCCTTTTTTGATAAACCTGATGCTTTGGTGTTCATTCCCCTTGCTGCATGCCCTCCCCATCCACTGGTCCGGGAAGGGCGAAAAATTAAAACACCCCTTCGGGTGTTTAGGAGCATGATTTTGATTAAGCCATTAATTCCCTATCTCCGGCATTTTAAACCTGGGATCGTTCGGGTCCTCGAAGTACTTCCAGTACTGTTTGCCCCCGATCTTCACTGTCATCGGATTTGGGGATGAATCATCGTATTCAATCCTACTAACAGAGAACGCCTGATCTACCGGCGGGTCTACCTTCTGCTTGGCTATTTTTCCGTTTACTGCTTCTTGTTGGGAAGCTACCGACGGAGTCGCCCCCCCTGGCTTTCCCGTTTCGATAATCGTCTGGTCCTTTACCCTCAACTCTATTTTATTACCGGTTAATATGGACCATTGGCCTGAAATCTCACAGAAACTGTTCTCTCCATCGTACTGAGTGAAATGGTGTTTAAAACTCAGGTCACCTAAAAAAACAAAGGTATCATCCCAACCGGCACCTTGATACGGCGAAGCTGACCACACCCCCATCAAATCGAAAAGCTTCATGGAATCAGCTGCAACCGGGTCATCATCATACTTCCAGTACTGCTGGCTTCCAATCTTCAGCATCACCGGGTGAAAATATTTGTCATCCCGCTCAATCTTACCGATAGAAAGGATCACCCCTTCCGGCGGGTCTATTTTCTTCCTGACTGTTTTTCCATGTACAATACTGTACCGAGCAGTTGAAGAAGGGGAAGGCTCTCCCCGTTCTCCACCTTCGATAACTGTCTTATGTGATACCTGCAATATTAAATTATTATTTTTTATCAGCCATTTCCCTGAAATATCGCGGACCCGGCTCTCTTCATTTTTGTAATAATGCTTAAAAACCCCATCACTATAAAAGAGAAAAACCTGGTTATATCCAGCAGCCACCATTGGTGACGCATGCCACATCCCGACAAGTTCGCTTTCAATCGGTTTTTGGGTGCCGCTTCCCTCCTTTTGTCCTTTCGATACTTCTGTGCTGGCCTTCTGCTCCTGTAGTACAAATGAGTTGGCCTTTTGATCCACCGGCGGTGCTGGTTTGGTCCTATCTCCCTGGTTTACACAGGCCGCCGTCAGACATACCAGACTCACTAATAAAATTAGCGCAAACCAATTCCGAAACCTCATAGAACTTCCCTCCTCAACTACCGGTGGGTGTAATACTTCGTGTCTTTGATTTTATTTCCAAGTACTTGCCCTGCGGTGCCGTAATTAAAGTTGCTAACCCCGGCCTGAGCCACGAGGGCCCCCCGCCTCGGGTCGTATTGTTCACCATCTCTCATCGGCCTTACAACCTGTATATGACCTTTGTCTTCACTTGGATTAAACCATACCGTAACAGTCGGCTGCCCCATATTTGCTGACGCCTGTGCCTCTTCTGGAGCCACCTCCTGCCAACCATATTTTGCTCCATATTGTTCAAGCCATAGATACATACGGTTGGCACTCATTTCTGTTGTCCCTTTTATATTTGGAAATTGTCGAGGTTCCACGTTGTCGCATCAACCCAGTAAGGTATTTCCGCCCCCATCGCGTTGGTGACATCCCAGGCGAAAATGTTGCAATATGTATTCCCATTCCTTCTTTTGTATCTGGGGTTGTCGGCTACCTTAAACTGGTCGATGATCATGTCATAAGCATACGGGCTCCTTAGATTCTCATCACTGGTAAATTTAGGTTGTAGCGGTTTATGCGCCTCATTGTTTTCTACATCCCACTTCTGGTGAACCTCAATCCCTGACTCCTCCGCGGGCATTGGGTTATCCCTCAGCCACTCCTCGGAGAATGTCCCGTGCTTTGGACGCGAGTTCGGGTCCAGCCTCTCCACCGTGGGTGGGGGATTATTTCGCAGCCACTCCTCCGAGAACGTGCCGTACTTCGACCGCGAGTCTTTATAGAGCTGCTCAAAACTAACCCGGGGTTCAGACTCAGACTGGTTAAATATATTGAATGAGCCGGGAGGGATTACTATACCTTGGCCCCCACCGGTCTCCTCCTGCGCCTGAGAGGCGGGTTCCAAGAACTTAGCTACCTTTTCCAGCCAACTCGGGGGCTGCTCCTCGCCGGCTTTATGTTCCGCCGGTAATGCCCTACTCCCTATATTACCATACATTCTATAAAGCCCGGGCATTTCTACCGTCGGTTTTGGAGCTTTTTGCAGCCCAAATGAGATGCTTCCGGGGTTCCCTCGCTCCGGTAAGCTTCTCCCGGGAAGATACTCCTCCGGCATCCCCAATCTAGGCTCACCGGCCCTATACTCTCCCGACCAGGTCGGTCTTTGCCATCCGTAGTCGGGTTCGGCGGCCACGAGTCGGGCAGCCCTTTCGACGGCGTCGTCGATCTGCCGCCGCTCGGCCAGGGTGTAGGGGTTACGGCGTTCCGCCGCCTTCACCTCCCCCATCCCGGCACGGGTGGGGTTACTATTTAACTGCTCCGAGGAGAAGGTCTCCCGGCTGTGGGCGCTGGCACTGGTCTGGGCCGCGTCAGGTGTAGCCGGTATCTGCCGGCTGTAAAGCTGCGCGGCCTCGTAACCGATGCTTCGCAGCATGTCGGCGTGCCGCGGGGACTCCCTGGCTATGATGTCGTAGTGCTTCTCCGCCTCTTTGGCCGCCCAGTCGCTGAGTCCCTGGTCGCCGTTCTCCTGCCCCTCCCGGTACTTCCCCTTCAGATAAGTGATTTCATTTAACGCGTCCTTGAACGCTCGGCTGTAATCCAACTGTCTCCCCCTCCTTAAAAAAGTTAAACACCCTCTTCGGGTGTTTAAAAAACTATTCAAATTCAACTATCTCTCCCTAAAATACCGCACCTCGGTGATGTAATGGTATCATCATACCTGTTGCCGGTAGACCCTGGGACGAATCAATCCGCTTGCATTGGTTTAGCCTCAATTTCATAATAAAATACCCCGTCAATATTCTCCCTGGATCCGATAAAAAAGGCGTTATCGGGAGTCACCCCAAGACAACTAGGCTCTCCGGGTTTAAACCCAATGTTAATCCACAGTTTACCAGGGTGTTCAGGATTATAGGGTATCCCTTCATTATAGACAATCTTATTATTGTATACAAACACCATGCCACTCATCAAATCTGTCGAGTCTTCATATTCAACGCCCAAAGCCGCGCTGACCTCTTTATTAGAACTTCCCACCCCGTATATTGCCATCTTATCCCACTTAAAATCAGTTATCTCAGCAATCGGAATACTACAATAAGCATTACCCGGTTCACACTTTTTATCTATTGTTTCAAAAATCCTCTGGCTCAACTTATTATTATCCCAACATCCTGATGATAATAGTATCAGTAAAATTAGCAACCCCATTTTCCACTTCACGCGTATACCCCCAATTAATTCAATTTGGCTTTTTATCCTCTTGCGCATAACCATTTGAATCTAGTTGACCCAAACGGTCAAATGCTGCCTTATACTGCGGATATGATAGATATTCCCTGGCGATTACATATCCTGTTCCTCCATCAATTCGTTCTTTGGCGACATAAAGGCCATGCTCAGCATAATATTTCAGAGTTGCCCTGGCGATGTCCCTCATATCATTGCTTTGGATATTTTTCCCAATTTGTCTACCGATAACATTGTTTAATAAATCAACGGCCTGATCGGCTTCATGTCGAGTTGAGAAAAACCGTTTGTTTAAATCCGCATCAGGATTATCTTCATGTGCATAACCGGCCTCCAAGGCTGTTTGTGGGCCAAGTTCTTTGGTTATTGCCGCCTGCCATAATACATGTCTGAATGCATTAACTTGGGACCCTTCGAAATCCTTGTTCTCGTTAAATCCCAGATTGTTTGTTGAAAATCTTATCGCATTGTTAGTTATATCCGTCTTTCCTTTTTTAGGATCAGCATAGCCTATCCTATTTGCCGCTACTGGATGTCTTAATATAAAACCTGCTGTTCTTATTTTAGAAGGTAATGTTATCCAGCCCGAATCTTGATCAAAATATCCTGGGGGAATAACACCTCCCAGGCCCCCGCCGGTCTCCTCCTGTGCCTGGGAGGCGGGCTCCAAGAATTTTGCCACCTTATCCAGCCACCCTGGGAGCTGATTTCCTTGAGTATCAATAACCCCATACGGTTCATCCTTCATCCGCTGCTCAGCTAGAGTAGGAGTTTTAACAACCGGTGATGGGTTATCCCGCAGCCACTCCTCCGAGAACGTGCTGTGATTCGGCCACGCGTCTTTATAGAGTTGCTCAAAGCTGACTGGGGTTTGCTCCCCGCCTGTTTTAAGTTCCGTCGATAACCCCCTACTCCTTATATTATCATACATTTTATAAAGATTAGCCATTTCTACCGTCGGTTTCGGAGCTTTTTGCAGCCCAAATGAGAGGTTTTCGGGCTTCCCTCGCTCCGGTAAGATTCTCCCGGGAAGATACTCCTCTGGCATCCCCAATCTAGGCTCACCGGCCCTATACTCTCCCGACCAGGTCGGTCTTTGCCATCCGAAGTCGGGTCGGGCAGCCCTTTCGATGGCGTCGTCGATCTGCCGCCGCTCGGCCAGGGTGTAGGGGATACGGCGTTCCGCCGCCTTGACCTCCCCCATCCCGGCACGGGTCGGGTTGCTATCCCGCCATTCCGGGGAGAAGGTCCCCCGGCCGTGGGCGCTGGCATTGGTCTGGGCCGCGTCAGGTGTAGCCGATACCTGCCGGCTGTAAAGCTGCGCGGCCTCGTAACCGATGTTTCGCAGCATGTCGGCGTGCCGCGGAGACTCCCGGGCCATGATGTCATAGGAAAGAAAAACACCTTCGATGGGTATTTTAAGAAAGTATCTTGATCAAGCATTCCCATGCTAATACACCCTCACCTCGGAAATGTAGGTGGTATCATCGAACTCGCTACCTTTATATACACCCAGGATGGTTATTTTCACATAGTTAGTCTTGATCCTCTGTCCAAAATCGACCTTCTGGGCTTGGTAGTACTGTCCGTCTTTCAGGTTGCGTTCAAAGACACTCCCGTCCGAAAGCTCGACCCTCACCCGCTTGACCCGGTTGTACTCGGGGTAGCGCATATCACTGAATTCGTAACCATTCTTGAGTTCGATGCCCGAGACCTCTTTTCCCTCCTGGGACTCGATCCTGATCCACTCGCCGATCCCCCCGCCGACCGCCTTGGCAACCCAGGAGGGATGATGATAATAGATGGTGCCTGACCCAATCACTGTCTTCTCGAGATTAGGTGAGGTGCTGGTAGTGTCCCAGTCGGTTATAAAGGTCTCTATCTTGGGGTTCTTTAGAAAATCCTCAAGACTGGGGTAAAACCCGCTGATATCCGTAATCAGCCACCGGCCTTTAACCCGGTCGAGGACAAACCTTACCTTGTCCTTTAAATCATTCTCTCCTAAACCTCCGAACACAGTTACGTCTACTTCCTTATGCTCTTTGCCATCCTCCAGCAGAATAAACTGGGATCTATCTCTATCTATCTCATAAAACGGGACTTCATGTTCATTCACAACCAGCCGGCCGATCCTGCCGTTTAAATTAACCCTAAGTCTCCACAGCAGGTGCTTTTCAAATCCCTGCCGGGAATAATAATCAACGCAGAACCGCATTGCCTCGTCCATGGTTTCAAAACCATTAAAAGGCTCAAGTACATGAACACCGTTGATGGTCCCGATCAAAGGAAAATCCGAACGATCAAACTTAAAATCCCCAGGCTCAACTTCCCCTGGTTGTTCTACCGGGGCATAGATCGCCAGGATAAACCGGCGGATGTCCTCCAGGCTCATGTTTTCCTGCTGGTTGACGCTGAGTTCCTCTTTGTGCCTCTCCCAGAAGCTTACCTGCCATGGGGCTGATGACACGTCGCTTTCGCTTACTGACGCGGTCGGGGCCGTCCTGCCTTGATCAGTGTCTACTGGCTGCTGTGCACCCCCGCACCCAGTCAAGAAAGATACCACCAGTATCAGCACCAGAAAAACCATCCAGACTTTTCTCATGCGGCGCCCCCCTTAGGTAATTTTCTTACCTACTAGATCTATAACCCTTTAACGCACTAGTTACACAAAAAGGCCGGTTATTATCTTTGGTCATCTTTAAAAACCACATTTGGCCTTTTAAATTTCGTAAATTTAGGGTATGTTGATACCTTTATTATCCCTCCTTCAAAATCTCCTACCAGCTCTTCACCGTAAGCATGGATATAGAGATTGTTTCCCGCCTCGTCTTTTCCGATGTATATTCCCACATGAGGAACTTCAATTCCGGCATCCGTTACTTTTACTTGAAAAGCGACATCCCCTGGTCTGAGCTCGTCCCGAGAGATGGTTTTCATGCTTTTAAACTGTGATTCGGTCCCGCCATCACTGGCCAGTTTATAACCCAGCGGCAACAGCGCCTGCGCATAAACCCAGTCGACAAACCCCGAACAGTCCAGGCCATTCGCTATCCAATGTCCGGTCGTACGGCTATCGGGTGCGGTTACTTTTCGCATCGCCATCCATTCAGGATTCATTCCTATGTGTGGGTGTTTTCCTCCCCAAAAGTATGGCAGTCCCTCCAGCGACATCGCGGTATCCACCAAATCACGCCTGGTCCAGTCTAAGTACACCAGTTCATCCTCAGAGGTTAATACCTTGGCTTTGGGAAAATCGTTTTTAGGGGTAAAACCATCCCTCAACCAAGCCTTCGAAAACGTTCCATGCTTCGGACGCGAGTCTTTATAGAGCTGTTCAAAACTGACCGGGGGTTCGGGCTCGGGCTGGTTGAATATATTGAATGAGCCTGGAGGGGTTACCAGCCCCAGGCCCCCGCCGGTCTCCTCCTGCGCCCGGGAGGCGGGCTCCAAAAACTTAGCCACCTTTTCCAGCCAACTCGGGGGCTGCTCCTCGCCCGCATTTGGTGTTTTATATAATACCTCACTTCCCATATTACCATATCCTTTATACAGATTATCCATTTCTACCGCAGGTTTCAAAACTTTTTGCAGCCCAAAAGATATATTTCGCTCCAGCAGGCCCCTCCCGGGAAGATGCTCCTCCGGCATCCCCAGCCTCGGGATATCTCCCGACCAGGTCGGTCTTTGCCATCCGTAGTCGGGTCCGGCGGCCACGGGACGGGCAGCCCTTTCGACGGCGTCGTCGATCTGCCGCCGCTCGGCCAGGGTGTAGGGGGTACGGCGTTCCGCCGCCTTCACCTCCCCCATCCCGGCACGGGTCGGGTTGCTATCCCGCCACTCCGGGGAGAAGGTCCCCCGGCCGTAGGCGCTGGCACTGGTCTGGGCCGCATCGGGTTTAGCCGGTATCTGCCGGTTGTAAAGCTGCGCGGCCTCGTAACCGATGCTTCGCAGCATGTCGGCGTGCCGCGGGGACTCCCGGGCCATGATGTCGTAGTGCTGCTCCGCCTCTTTGGCCGCCCAGTCGCTGAGTCCCTGGTCGCCTTTCTCCTGCCCCTCCCGGTACTTCCCCTTCAGGTAGGTGATTTCATTTACCGCGTCCTTGAACGCCCGGCTGTAGTCCAATTGTATCCTCCTCCTTAAAAGGAAAAACACCCCTTCGGGTGTTTAAAGAGCATTATTTATATACTACTATTGGATTATTACGGTTTTCTTGACCCTGGTCTCTTTTAACCGCTTAGCAAAATACCTGTTTCGATCATCGTCACAGAAATTCACAAACTTAAATGGTTTAACCGATCCATCTTCCAAGAAAAACAATCTCATGTAAAAAATTCTTTTGTCTTGATCTTCCAGTAATATCTCGGTCTCAGAATCGGTGTCCCGAAAGCCTCGGATAAACAGTGTATAAACCCCTTTTTGCTCCCCTAATTCCCGTTTAACGACTTCCGTTACGGCTTCATACTTCTCGGCCAACTGCTCGGCCGGCGGGTATTCCGGCTTGGTTGCGGATGGAATCGTTATTTCTCCGTTGTCGATAAAGATATAATGGCTAATCATACTGTTTATTTCGTCATCCGGCCCAGGATTCCGAGTCGGGAACCAACTCCCAAAACCATCTTTAAATCTTCCAAAACCCACCCCGTATTTGGTATAGTTTGGTTTAGAGCTAAAGCTTACATCGAAGAATATTTCAAAACAAGGATACGCATTGTTTCGATACAGTTCAAACTTTAGTCTCCGATTCTGCCAGTTATAGAAGTCCGAGTACTTACCGTAATACCAGATATCGTCGTTGATGTTCTGCTTTAAAGCGGCTTTGAGTTTTTCTATATCAACAGCATCGTTTTCTTCTTGTCCAGATGACACCTCATTTTTTACTTGATGCACTTCGGCAGTAGTTGATTGATTGGAAGCCGGCTGCTTTTTGCACGAGCAAAGCACTAACGATAACATACAAAAGAGTATTGTTACCATCACCAGGTACTTCCTATGCTTAGATTTCGAGCTGTCCAAACCGCTACGCTCCATAAAAGAAGTAGTTCCTCCCTCTATTTTTGGAATCTTTTCCTTTTGGATCTTTTTATTGGCTCTACTTCCATCAGGACCCGCCATATACGCCGCGGCAATTGAGTACCCAGGCTCATTCTGTTTATAGTTGTGTAAACCCAGGGGAGTTGCGCTTCCCGGGGTAAGGCCGGTCTCTTCCCATACTTTAGTTAACCCCTTACCCCTTATATTACCATACATTCCATATAGTTCGGGCATTTCTACCGTCGGCTTTGAATCTTTTTGCAGCCCAAATGATATATTTCGCTCTGTCAGGTCTGTCAGGCCCCTCCCGGGAAGATACTCCTCCGGCATCCCTAGCCTCGGAATATCTATTGACCAGGTCGGTCTTTTCCTTTCATTCACCGGCTGATCCAGGACCACCGAAGACAGGCCCCGCATCCCCCACTAAACCTCAACACCCAACAACCTCAAAACCTGCCGCAAATAATCATTCTCCCGCTGCATATTCGATAACGCCTGTCGGTTCCGCTCAGCCGCCGCCGCTTCCCGCTGCCGCTGCTTCAACTCTTGCTGTTTATACCAGTTTTCAGCCTGGGCAGTATTGGTTTTAGTCTGAATATCACGAGCAGCCTGGTTGATAGTGGCCAGCCGCTGGCTCTCCAGGTCCTGGATCGCCTGGGCCTCCTTCTGGGTCAGCTGGGCCTCCTGGGACTTCATCCTACCGCCCCGCAGCGCCGACACCCCGCCGTACTTCGCCGCCACCATCTGCGGGGCCTGCTCCCGTGCCTTTGAGAACTCCTGCTCCGTCCTTCCGCGCAGGATGTCGAACTGCGGGTTGTAGGAGTCATATGCCATCTTGTACGCTTCTTCATAGGACATTTCCGGCGGTCCGGGATCGTCATCTTTAGTTTGAGTGGTAGTTGGGGTGTTAGTGGGGGTGGTTGGGGTATATGGATTATCATCTTTATATCCTCCGCCTGTTAAGTAATCACCAGCTGCTCCCCCGATTATAGTCCCTAGCACTGGAGGCCCTATAGCCCCTCCTATTATAGATCCTATCGTGCCTCCTAAAATTGACCTACTGGTATAAGCGTCTTTGCTGCTGCTCGGCTGAGTGCTAGCTGCCGGCTTTTGGTTGTAGACCTCACCGGTATACGGGTTCTTCTGTTTGTACATCTCGTACAGAGTATAAGAACCTGCCATTTGGATACACCTCCATTCAAATATAAAACCGCTTGCAAGCGGCTTATCCCAGGGTTTGTGGTATAATCTTCCACAAAGGAGTGTGATTAAGTTGAAAAGGAAAATATCATTACTTCTGTTGGCTTTCTTGCTTGTCTCACTTGCATTCATCCCTTCCGCTCAGGCTGACCGGGAAATTCAGGTATATGTCGACGGCAAACCGCTCCACCCCGACGTTCCCCCGATGATCGTTGATGGCCGCACCTTGGTCCCCCTCCGGGCCGTGGCCGAGTCCCTGGGCTGCCGTGTTTCGTGGAATGAAAACCTCGGATTGGTCGATATTAAAAGTGAATTTAATCAGGATTACACCCTTGATAGTATCCCTATTGATGGGCCTGAAGATTTTAAACAGGTTATCATTGAAGCGTTAAGTAAAATGGATTCAACTACTAAGAATTATGTTATTTCTTATATAAAAGAAATCAACACTAATACACTGCCTTTTATTGTTAATCCCAATGGAAAAGCCTATATGTCAAGGAATGGCTTTTGTTCTTTTAATATTAGTTTTTTTAATCAATCTAAGGATAAAGTTTCACACAATGAGTTAGTTTTTGGTAATTTAGGCTTTCTTGTTCACGAGGCTACCCATTCGCATATGTATCAGACACAAATGGATCAACTTTATTCTCAAAAAGACCAAGAAAACATCTGCGATCTCGCCGCTATTCATGCTATCGAGAGAGCCGGTGGCTCAGGTACTAATGTCTATCGCAATTTCAAAGACATCAAGTGGGACTAAAGAAAGGGCCGCGCCAGCGGCCCCCTACTCATCCAGCGGCAGTATCTCCCCCGGGTGGTGATGGACAGCACCGTCAGGGGGTTGGTGCTCTTGTCGTATATCCGGTGGCTCAGGGCGTGGCCGTCAGGCAGCCCGATGTCGTAGAAGTCCGACCGGATCGTGTTGTGCCCCGGCCGGGTTTCTCCGGTGAAGGTCGAGGCCAATTCCCCCAGAGGGATCACCGCCTCCTCGTCGTCCACCTTGGGCCTGATCTCCGTCTCCGAGGTATCGGAGTCCGCGGTCACCACCACCATGAACTCGGTGAACTCGTGGGTCGCCCCCTCCCCGCCCGGCGACAGCACCGGCAGGTCGCAGATCATCTCGATGTCCTCCCCCACGAAGGAGTTCCCGGTGAACAGCCGATAGATCACCCCGCTGTCAGCGTCCCCCGCGTAGAGGTCCGCCCCCACCATCGCGTAGCAGCCGAAGCCGAAGGTCCAAGGGCCGTAGATCATCTTCTCCTTCCCCCGGAAGTCGACCGCGAAGGTCAGCCGCTCGGGTTCGGACGACCCCGGGGCTAGGTGCTGCATCGAGTACAGGTAGTACCCCTTGGCGCCGACGTACTTCCCGGCTGACCGGTCGCGGTTGATACTCCGCTCGAAGTACGGCTGGAAGTCCCACGACAGCGGTACGCTGTCCAGGCTCTGCTCCTGCCACCCGGGGATGATCTCCTTCAGCCCGAAGTGGGAGGCGAAAACGATATTCTCCCGGTTCACCGCGTCGATACAGATGTCCGAGGCCTCCGCCGACAGGCTCCCGCTGCCGCTGATGATCTTCATGGTCGTGGTGTCCACCGAGATATCGCTGTCGAAGACGAACCCGGTGTTGCTGGTATTGGCTGCGATGTAGTCGTCCCCCATGAACAGCAGCGCCATCGGGTTGGACTTGATGTCGTTCAGCCGCCCGGTCAGCGGTATCGACTGGATGTCCCCGGTGACGTTCGGCACCTGGTCGGGCGCCCCCACCTTGGAGTACCACACGTCGTACTCCGTCCCGTAGAACACGTACCCGTTAAACGGCCAGATCAGCCCGCAGTCAGGCGGGATGTTGTTGTTGTCCAGCATCAGGGACCCCAGCGCCGCGTCCGCCGTGTTGTCGGTATAGGTCGCTGTAGTTATATTGACCGTGGCGATATATTTATAAACCGAGGCCCCGCTTGCTGTCCCGTAAATCCTCCATTTAGCAATAGTTGGGTCGGTTATCCCGGTCGGCTTATTTACCGTAACCTGTTTGCTTGTGCCAGAAAAAGTTGCTAACGGCGAAGCATTCCCCTCGAAGCCGTCGGAATTAACCAGCGTCACCTTGTATTTTCGGTTGGTTACATTCCCCGCAGAACCCGCGTCGGCCACCACCGGGGCGTTCACCGGCGGGTCCACCCCGAGGTTTCGTACCTTCAGGGCCGCGCTGATGGAGTAGGTGGAGTTGGGACCCGGGCTGAGCGTCCAATCGGTCACCTCTGCTCCCTCCTCGATCTGTAGACCGTCAGCGTAAAAATTGATAGCCTGAGTACTGTTTGTGACAATTCCTAATCTAAGATCGGTAACAGCTAAAGCCCCAGTGGTCAGGGTAAGATCATATCTCGTCCAGGTAGACGTTAACGTAATGTTATATAGATTTTGGATTACATTATTCGTTACATCTCTAAATATAATTCTGGCAATTCCACTACCCTTGAGATAAACACTACAGGCGTAAACAGTATTTGCCGACGCCGCTACTCCAACAGTGTAAAACCCTTCTGCACTGACAGAGCCGGGTGTGACTACTTTCAACGATGCGCTGCCGTGCCAATGCTCATTAGTATCGCGAGTAAGAGTCGGGCTGCCGATCAAAGTAAACCCGGTCGTATCAGTCTCGATACTGGCCTGATTATTGGTCAGTAGGTTTTTCCACGCTCCCGATACCGTCGCCACCTTGGACGTCCCGTTATAGTCAGAAATAAACCTTACCTGCCCCGCCCCCGAGCCCCCGGTGATGGTGATAAAAGCGTTGTTGTAGAAATCGTCCACCGAACTCGCTCCCGCCGCCAGGGTGATAGCTGAACTCGCCCCGGTCTGCGCCGTCCCGGTCGCCTCCGTCCCCTCCTCCAGGTAAAGGATGAAAGGACGCTCCCCGTCCGCGCAGAGCAGCCAGTCTTCGTAATCCGCCATCCGCACCCGGTTCCCGGTCAGCTGGCCGCTCGGCCTCCCCAGCGGTCCCAGGTCCAGCCGGTAGGCGGTCGAGTAGGCCGTGGCATAGCTTAGCAAGAAACTGCTGACCGTCGGGGTCGCGGCCAGGTCCGTGGTCCGCAGTTCGAACCGCACCTGGGCGTACCGCTGCAGGGGGATTTCTCCACCGCTGGCGAGGATCTCCCGCCAGTCCCCGAATACCGTCCCGTTGGACGAGCCCCGGGCATACCAGGACACCGAGGTGTTGGCGGGAGTGGTCTGCACCCAGGTCAGCACGCTGGTCATCGGCGTCTGCCCCAGGTCGTAGACCGGAGAAATCCACTCCCCATAACTCACGTACCCGGCGGTCACCGCCACCGTCACGTCGTCCAGGGAGGGAGTTGCCCCGGTGTCTGAGGTTGACAGGTTCGCCCGCCACTGCACCTTATATCCCGCCAGGTTGGTCCCGGCCGCGATGATCGTCGCCCCGCTCGACACATTGAGCTGCCAGCTTCCCCACGACGAACCGTTATAGACCCGGCAGTCCACCGTTACCGCGGTGTTGGCCGGGGTGGTCTTGTTGAAGGAGATGGTCGCGGTCTTCGCCAGTTCCGCTCCACTCACGTTCTGCTCGGTGTGGGTATAGACCCCGGAGGAACTATAGACCGTGGCCGGGATATAAAACTCTATTTCCCTCGCTGGCTGCATGCCGCCTTGCCCGGTTGAGTTTTGTCCGTTTATGCTGTAAATCTGCCAGTAACGATGCGCTCCCACACTGGCCCATGCTATTTCGGACCATCCAGAGTGCGGAGCAGCAATTGTCATTGTAGTCGAAGCATCCGTCCAGCTTGAACCGTTATCTGAATAACGGATTTTCAAGGAGACAAAGTCCCCCCCATAATCTCCTGGCGGTATACTGCTATGAATTCTAAACTTGGTATGTTCCTTGGTGACGCCGGCGCCAAGGTCAACGGTGATTGTTTTGCCCGGCCAATTAAACTCAAACGCTGTATTAGATGTATTATTATCGACACAGTTAGCAGCATTAAAAGAAAGAAACCCAGAATTGGTCAGCATCCCTGACGTCGGATCATCGTTGGCGTACCCCTGGGTCTGGGTCAAAATCACGCTGTTGCTGGAAGCCGCCGTATTAGAATGCGTCCCGTTGAATTGGCTGGTCGTGGTCGTGGTCTGATTGAAGTCCGTCCCCTTGTGCAGCTTCACATTGCCCGGGCTCGATGCGGTGTCAACGTCAACCCTGGTCCCCGCCTCCCAGTCCGCCTGGCTGGTCCGGGCGACCGATCCCGCTCCCCCGGACAGCAGATGGAGGAACTTGTCCCAGGCGGCGATGAATCTCGCCCCGGTGGTGTGCTTGAAGTAGTGCGCCCCGAGTATCCCGCCGGCTCCCAGCGACGGTATCACCGCCTCATACCCCAGCACCTTGCTGACAGCGCCGATCCTCGCCCCGAGATCGGCATTGACCGCGTAGGGGGACAGCGGCACCCCGGCCCGCGCCTTGGCCTCCAGCAGCTTCGGACTGGAGGAGTAGTCGACCCCGAGGATCAGGTTCTGCTCCTGCGGCCGGAATTTTTTTCTGTTTCTGCCTGAGCTGCGGCCGCGCCGCCTGAAAAGTGCGTCAAAGGCCATCTGTACCACTCCGTTTCGGACGTCGGACGTCGGAGGTCAGACGTCAGGCTCGATGGAAACCGCTTGCGGTTTCCTACTATATCCGACAACTGACTACTGACTACTGAAATAAACATTCCGTATTACCTTGGGCGTGTCGTCCCGCTTCCCGATCGTGTGCGCCCGCTCTATCTCCCCGAAGCACCCCTGCTCCAGCGCCTGCAGGTCGATGAAACTCGCTATGTCGTTGCTTCGAAAGGCGCGAACCTTCTTCGCCCGCGCCTCGAATATCCCGTCCCGGTGAAACTCGGGCTTTAAAGCCGTCGGGTAGGACGAGCCGGAGTCGGCCAGGGCCGCCGGCCGCTGGATATAGTACAGCTTCACCGTGTTGGCCGGGGTCTTGCCGAATATCCAGAGGTGGGAGCCGTCGGGTATCAGGTACTGCCGGCACTCGGCATCGTCCGCGACCTTATCCGACAGGTTCATTATCTGCTTCAAAGGCGGATGGTCGGGGGCGTCCCCGTCGTACACCTCGTGCGGCGCCAGGAAGTCAGAGGGCAGGCCCCCCACCCCGGCGGTTATCGTATGGTCGGCGTCGCTCCCGTCGTAGGAGAAGGCCGCCAGGTTCTCCAGCAGCGGCCCGATTTCCTCCTGGTAGAGCTGGTTCAGTATCGCCAGCATCTCCACCCGGGAGGGTATGTACCGGTTCTTGATCGAGGTTGCCGGGGTCTTCTCCCCGATCGCGTAGAACATGTTGTTGATTATCGCATCGGTCGAGATCAAACAAAAACCTCCTTTCGGAGAGTTACAGTATTGGATTCTCTTCTCCACAGCCACAGGTTATGGCTAGGGGTTCATAGGTGGTCTTCTCCTCGGTGGCCCCGCTCTCCTTGTTTTCCACCACCTCGGTTATTTCCCATCTATCATCCAGGTGGAAGGAGGGCTGCTGCTTCAGGAGCTTTCCCCTGTCCACCGAGTTACCCTTACCGTCCACCCGGGGAATGGGGCGTTCATCCCCCGCCCGGATCTCGTAGACCTCCAGGGTGGTGGCATCCACCCTGGCGATCTCCTTTCCGCAGTTCTTACAGTTGACTATCTGCATAAACCACCACCCTGCCTTTCTTAAAAATCGGGTCCCTCCCGGGTCTCCTTTATCACCGGGCTATCTTCCTCGGAGTGGACAGCTCCCGGTACCACTCCGACATCGTTACTACATCCACCTTCTTTGCCAGGATATACCTGACCAGTTCCTGGAAGTCCGATATCAGCCACTGCTCGTCCACCGGGTTAGACGCCACCAGTTTATGAAACAGCAGGATCAGGGTCCCTTTGCGCTCCGCTACCTTGTCGACGTAGGTTTTGACCGTGGCCAGGTCATTGTCCACGCTGGGGTTCCCCACGTTGAGCAGGTAAAGGTTGTCCACCGGGGGATAGGTGTAGGGTACGGACAGGGCGTTAGCCAACCGCCCGGTCCTGATCCCCAGGCTGGGCAGCGCTCCAAGAAGTTCTGTGGTGTATACCCCGTAAGGATACGCCAGGTGCTCGGACCCCCGAACGAATCCCTGGTCGAGCTGCCAGCCCCGCATCGTCGTTATCTTGGAGATCGCTTCCTCCAGGCTCACCGTGCTGAGGTCGGTATGGTCCCAGGTATGGTTCCCGACATCGTTCCCCGCGTTATACATCTCCTGCAGCTGCGTCAAAGTCACCTTGCCGATTCCGCCCACGGACTCCCCGATGATAAAAGCTGTGAATTTCAGCCCCCGGGGGTTAAGATACGCGAATATCTCCGAGTATGCCGTTGCGTCGCCGTCATCGGCGGTGATGACGAGCTTGGGGATGTTCTCCTGGTCCGCGTATATCCCGCAGAAGGTCATAACCGCCGCCCCGGCAGCGAAAGAGGAGAACCGTATCCCCAGCCTGATGATCGGGTTTTTCCAGTTCGCGCTGCCAGAAACGCTGCACTCATTTTTCCGAAACCTTATCACGTTGTACCCGGGTGACAGCCGGTGGTCCAGGTTGAGCCAGTAGACAAAGTTATTCGTAAGATCTTCGTCGTTCGACAGATAAACCCTCAGCGTCCCGTAGTCCAGGTAGTCGTCCACGATGGTATTATTCTCGATGTACAGCACCGCCGTGATCGTCGTCGCGCTCGACAGATCGAGATTCACCGCTTTAACCCCCAATGAACTCGAATCCACAGCCCCGGTAAACTTGACCCCCTGGGCGCCCTCCCGGAAGTGCGCCGTATCGTTGGCAAACGTCATGTTGTCCCAGTTCTCCCACTCAGAGGCGTTTTGGAATCCCTCCAGCAGGGTCCCCGCGTTTACTAATAGATTTTTAGGTAAAACCGTCCTCGTCATCTCATCACCGCCCTACAGGTTGACCGGCTGGACCTTCACGGTCACCGTCGCCCCATCCGCATTCTCCGTCGCCACGATCTTGACATAGTCGGGGATGCCCTTCCACACCCACCCCCGGGAGGCGTTGCACTGGTAGCTCATCAGGGTCATGGTCCCGGTGTTGGCCATCTCGTACCAGTCCACGAAGGTCCCGCCGCTGACCATGCAGCCCTGTACCTTGAAGGTCCAGTTGAAGGCCGCGGATATGTTGGCCTCCACCAGGATGCCGTTATACCCCCGGCAGTCGATCTCAGTGGAAGTCGCGGTCGCGTCGATAGCGTTGTGGGCGACAGTCACCGGCCCCTTGGACATTTTGCCCACGTCGATCGAGTCCAGGTCCTTGGACAGTTCGGTAGCCATGGAGGCCGCTATCCCATACGTCCCGTCCCCCAGGTCCACCAGCTTGATCGGCCCTCCCCACGTGCTGTTTTGGATAGTCTTGTCAGTCATTTTCATCACCTCATTTAAAATTTAGGCCATTACCTCGTTATCCGTCGTGATCCGTTCCTCCGCCGCCTGCGTCTCGGTGAACGAGTTGTTCCACACCTCCGCCACGCACCGCGGCACCTCGATCTCCTTGCCCACCGCCAGGTAAAACTCGATCCCGTTGATGCACACCCAGCGGTGTCCAACCGGATTCAGCTTGTCCCTGGGGATGAAAAGCCTCACCTTCGGTTCGGCCATGATGATGTCCCTCATGTTCTGCAGTTCCGGGGTCAGCTCTTCCCTCTTCAGTTGAGCCATAAATCTAAAACCTCCTTAAGATCCAGGAGGAGGCCGTAAACCTCCCCCTATGCTCATTCTATTTGATTTTTGTCGAAAAAAAATCTTTTGGTGAAAGTTTTTGGTGGTTTATACTAAAAGCAGCGACTGTAATAAATAAGGTGAGCAGATGGACAAGAACAAACCCTCCTCCAGGCTGTTTTTCTCAGCGAATAAGACCGCTCGCGCTTACCTGGAAAAGATCCTCTACCAGACCTCGATCGAGGTCTTCATGGCCGGTCTCATCAACGGCTACCTGATCATGATACTCCTTTTCCTGCTCGGTTACCGGGTGGGCCCTTCCACCCACCTGACCCTTATCTACCTGATTCCTATCGCCGCCATCACCCTGACCGCGGGTCGGATGAACGGGGTCATCGCAGTGTTTGTCGCCACTATGATGGAGTTTTTGTCCAGCCACCACAACCTTCCCCTCGGCATCAACTCCCTCCCGCTGATCTGGAACGCCGTGAACTGCCTGGTGTTTTTCCTGGTCTTCTCCCTGCTGGTGTCCGAACTGAAACGGGTAAAGATATCGGAGCGTCTCCTCTCACGACTCGATCCCAAGACCGGACTTTTCAACGGCAAGTACTTCACCGAGCTGGTGTCCAAGGAGATAGACCGTGGGAAACGATACAACCACCCCATCTCCATTCTCTATATCGAGTGCGAAAACCTGCAGCAGACCATCCGAGCGCTGGGGCCCAAAGTAGGGGATGAGATCATCATGACCTCCGCCACCTGCCTGAGGCGAACCCTCCGCTCAACCGACTCGCTGGCCTACTTCGGAGGGTCGGAGTTTGGCGCCGTACTGCCCGAGACCAACGGCAACCAGGCCGCCGCCACCATCCGGAGGCTGAAGAATCAGCTCCTGGACTGCACGGTCGAGAACCTGTGGCCGGTCAACTACCGGATCGGGGTCGAGACCTTCACCGAGTTTACCCAACCTCCCGAGATGATGGTCAAACAGGCCTATCTCCATATGCGTCGGGAAAAAGCCCGGGTTCAGGCCGAGACCGTGGTCACGCCCGAGATCGCCACCTGACCGAGGAGGCGATTCCGCCACCCCATCCCCTGCCCGCTTAGGTAATGCTCGACTCATACCTCAGGATGCACTTCTCGTTCAGCCGCGCCGCGGTAAAGCACGACTTCCAGCCGCAGGTCTTGTACAGTTCCAGCGGGTTCTCGGTATTGCCGCTGGAGAAGACCAGTATCTCCGGCTTGCTCGATCCCGCGATGTCGGGGATACCGTAGGCCCCCTGCCCTATAATCAGGGTGGAATAGACGTCGATTCCCGATGCTCCCTCCCCGGCGAAGACCCGGGCGCTCGGCGCCTCCATGAAGTAGATGCCGTACATCTGACCCGCGATGCCCTTCTCCCGGTTCTTCACGTCGACGTAGGTGTTCTGGTCCTTCCACTCCTGCAGGGACATGATGTTGGTCACCACCGAGGGATGGGTGAAGGCCAGGTACCCGCTGCCGCCGTTCGGGAGCTTCACCGGTTTCACGAAGTTCTTAACCATGGTTTCGCGCATCTTCATGATGTCGGCCGCAGTGATCTTGTCGCCGGCCGCCACCGTTACCCGTGAAATCCGGTTGTTGGCGTACAGCACGCTGGTCCCGGCCACGACGATGTCCCGCACCACCGCGTCCATCGACAGACCCGCGTAGTCGCCCATAAGCTGGGAGGTCTCGGTCAGGATCGGGTCGAGCCCTACCAGGTCCACGAAGTCGGTGATCTTGGTCCAGGCCCCGAACTGCTGTACCGTGGCCTGCACCTTGTTGATGGTCAGGTCGATGCTGGCCGGGGTCACACCCTCGGTGATAGCCGTGGTGGCCAGGGTGGCCGGCATCTCCAGCCTCCGCCAGGAGGTGGTCGCCCCCGCGTGCTTGGGGATCTTCGCCTTATTACCGTAGTTCATGAACACCACGCTGTCCTGCAGGCGGTCCAACATTGCCCGCTGGTAGTATTCCGCGTTTTCGGCGGTAAGCTGGTTCCCACCAGCCGAAGTATAGGTCTGTGTCGCCATTGTTTTTTACCTCCTTTTTCGGTCGTCAGTAGTCAGTCGTCGGTAGTTGGACTCGATGGAAATCGCTTGGCGATTTCCTACTATCCCGCTTACCGCTTACTGACGTCTGCCTACTAAATTTGTTTTCTCTCACCCCGCAGTACCGACTCCACCAGGGCGTCGAAGTCCTTTTGGGTCATCTTGCTGATACTGGTCACCCCGGTGTCCGCCCCGCCGCCACCCAGCGACCCGGGCGTGGTCTGGGCGTTACGCTGAAGCTTCCTGATCGCCTCCTGCTCCCCCTGGTTCTTGGCCTGGCTGACCGTCTGGTCGTGCATCACCTCGAGGTAGGCATGCAGCAGGCTGATTCGCTGGCCCTGCGCCGCGGCCTGATCCATGAGCGCCCAGACCTCTTTCGGCACCTGATCCATGGTAACATCGGGGAACCGCTGCCAAAACCGGGCCCGGTCAGACTCGATCGCCGATCTAAACTCGGACTGGTTCAGGTACTGCCGGGCCTGCTGCACCACCGGGTGCTTATCGACCATCCCCTGAAATTCCTCCGGGGTCATGTTGTAGCGTTTCTGGAACTCCTGATTTTCCCTTTCTTCCTGTTGTCTGTACCAGGTCTCGGCATATTCCTCGGGGCTCATGTTATGTCTTTTCGCATCGCGCTCAATGGCACGATAGATAGGACTTACCTTGAACTGTCCTTCGAGCTTCTGCCTTTCAGCCGCTATGCGTCGCGCCCAGGCTATTTCCCCCGACTTCTTGGATTCCTGCCGCCTTTCACCCTCACCCGACCCGGCTTCGGCCTGATCTTCGCCCGTTTGAGCTTGGGTTTCATCCTCCATCTGCTGCCCGGCTTCGACAGCTCCTTCTACGCCCGTCCCCTGATTAACTATCTCTTCCATTCAAATCCCTCCTACTTGCCGGCTTCGCAAGTTATTCAACGCCCGGATATAAAAAGCACCCATCGGGTGCATGCATGTCTATGACCTTCTCAAATCGCATCACTCCCCCTTGCTATCGGAATCGCCCGCTAGGCCTCCAACCTGGAGAAAGGGTCGGCACCTTCAACGCCCGTCCCATCGCCGGCATCCAGAAATAAAACAGACCGCTCAAACAAGCGGTCCCACCCCGTTTAAATATTCACCTATTCCCCACTAATTGTCCCCGTCGAGCCCCGGCCAGCACAAGCCCCAACTCGCCCACTGTCCCTATGGATCTCCGAGACTGTTGCCTTCTTGGTCCCTCCGCATCAGCTCACTAAAAACAATCTGCGCCCATTGTCTCACCTTAGCCACCTTCTCTTCCGACCGGTCTCCCTTATATATTAATTCATTTCCAGTCATAGAGTCATATTCCATCTCGACTCTGATCCCATCTTTGACAAAGTACCCATCCATATCAATGATACCAGAATATTGAATACTATTAGGTTTAATTATCACTTTTATAATTTTAGTCATTGTAACAAAATCCTCACAATCCCTAAATCCGAAAAGGTCAAAGACAATATCCCCTTTCAAATTTTCATATTCCAAAAATTTTTTTGCTTCCACCTTCATACTACCCCCTCATTTTTTTTATTTTTAACCATCCGTCTACCAAACCCCTGCTTCGCATAGAATCTTTAATGATTTCTATATATATTGCATCACCTAAAAATCCTCGTTTAATCTGCTTGTCGACCAGCTCTTCCCAAGTCTTATTCTTTTCCTTTTTAAAAAGATGCTCCGCCATCTCGCGGTCCGCCATCGATTCCCGGGTCGTGGTCCGCAGATAGTTCCGCCTATCAAACGCCTGACGGGCCACCCGCTCCAGCGGCTGCGAGAAGTCCAGACCTCCTCTGATCTGGGACTCCTGCCAAAGGTACCAGACCCGAGCCCGGTAGTTGCTCAGCGAATTGGGTGCTGGCCGCTCGGGCAGCTTAAACATCTCCGCCACCTCGGTCGCGGTCTTCCCCCCGATAGCCTCTTTGGTTGAAAGGATTAGTTCTTCCGCCAGGTCCCGCCGATAGTCACAGAACTTGGCAACATCATCGAAGTCCCCGCTAAAGTCATGGATATTGTTGGCCCGGGCGAACCCCTGCAGCTCCGCCGCCGAGGTCTCCTTCGCCATATAAGTAGACCGAGTCGATGCTGTTTCGTCTATTATATTACTATGGCCGCTGTTATTCCAAGAAGAAGATTTCAATCCATTTTCCGGTCCCAGTTTCGGCTCCGGCATCCCCAACCTCGGCTCCCCCTTTAACCCTGGGGAAAAGATCTCCTCACTCGGTCCGAGGCGGGGCAGGTCTTTAGAATCAACCGGCTCCGGCATACCCAGCCTCGGCTCCTCCTTTAGCCTTGGGAAAAATATCTCCTCACTCGGTCCGAGAATAGGCTCGCCTTCACCTTTCAGCCCGAGCCGCGCCGCGTCGTCCAACGTCACCAACCCGGTCTCGGCGCTCCGCGCTTTGGCTATCCCTTCAACTGCGCGCGCAGTCTTACCCGCGCCGACGAGACCCTTGACCCCCGCCGCTCCCCCATCGGTAAGCACCATCGGGGCGACCGAACCGGCAAATTCGGCAATTTTAGCGCCCAGTGGCTGCGGGTTTTTGTAGACCGTTTCATAATCCGGGGTAAGCCCCATCAATGCCCCACGGTCGAAGCTGTACAGATAAGATGCTATATCCTTTTCCACTTCGGGAGTCTCAAGCCCAAGAATATTTCTCGTGGTGTCTCTTACTACCGTAGGAAAGTTGAGCATTTGGGCCGTACTCTCAATCGTACGCTGCAAGGCGTTGGGGTCTTGACCGTAGACATCTTTGTAATCTGGTAGGGCGGCCCCGTATTTACCTTTTTGATAGCTATAGGCATAAGGTTGTATCGTTTCAACCGCCGGGGTCCAAACATACCTGCTGAATTCGGACATGGGCGTCTTCTGATAGTCTTCGGTAAACCTCCAGGGCGCGGCCTCGTATTCCGCCACCATCCGCTTGATAGCCTCGTCCGCCGCCGCTTTCTCCCTGGCGCGGCGATATGCTTCAGAACTGGTATCGGGTACCTCCGCCTCGTTGATCGGTATCCCGCTCAGAGTGGCGTTGGCATAGGCATCGGATTTGGCCTGGGCGATGGTGTCAGCCTGCCAATCCTTATAATCCATATACCGCCGGGCGTATCTTCTCGCCCGTTCAGCGTAGCTCCCGCCTTGTTCCTCCTGCTGTCGTTCTTCCGCCAGGGTAGTAGGGATAGACCGATACGGCGCGTCAGAGGCCTGCACGTCACCCATCCCCGCCCGGAGAGCCGATGTCTCTGTATAAGATGCGGCACTCCTATCATCCTCGGTACCGACATCAGCTCCGTACATCTTCGCCAAATACTTCGCTGTCTTCGTTAGCAGATCGAAATTAGCCAAACCCCCACCCCCTTTAAACCATCACCCAAATAAAAAACACCCTCCGGGGTGTATCAATCGGGGCCTACATAACACCTGACTGGCCTTGCTCAGGATCATTACCACTTTTATCCGCCAAGTCTTTCTGTTCGTTCATTCAGATTCCAGAATTATTATCTCCTATCGGGACCTGGTCCCGCGGAATCTCCAACCCGGAGGAAGGCCCAACCCTCGGTTGGACCTCCCGCAGCAGCCGGTCCTTGAACGGCACCACGTTCTTGGGCGCGTATCTCAGGTACTGGTCAAAGCCGATGTACTGCTTCTCCAGGAACCGGTCCAGCGAAGCCATCATCAGCGATTCCGAATAGGACGAGGCGGGTCCGACATCGATTTTTAAATTTAGCTCCGCTCCCGCGTGGTCGGTCCCGGTGAACTCGACCGCGAGTTCCTGGCCGTCATCCCCCTTTACCGACACCAGCCGCCGAGTGTTGTACTTCACCTTCCAGAATTCCTCCCAGATCCGCCCCACGTCCTCCATCGCCTGGTAGAACCGCCGGCGGATGCCCTCCAGCGGCACCCCCGCCGCCTTCTGCAGCAGCATGATCGCCGAGGCGTTCAGATCGGCGCTCGGGGCCTCTCCCATCGCCGCTTCCTGCGCCCCGCTGATCTCCTTGGTGTAGTCTATAAACCTCTCCACCAGCATCTGGGCCTGGTTGTTGAACGTACCAGGCAGCATGTAGTCCACTCCCCAGCCGCCGGTCGCTGACTTGTCCTCGATCATCTCCCCTGGGGCGTTGGTGATCTTACCCGGGTCGATAGCGCCCGGCTTGTAGCGCAGCTTCGGCCAGCCCGTGAGCTGCACCGAAAGGAGCTGCATCGCCATCAGGAAGTTGATCGCCTTCTGGTTGGGGATCAGGCCCTCGGTGTCCCCGATACCGAAGATGCTCTTCGGCCGCTTCTTCCACTGCATCACCACCAGGGGATAGAGCCGCATCCCGGTGTCCGCCGCCGGCTTCACCAGCACCCCCGAACCGGCCTTGGCGAACCAGACCGTCCCGGTCTGCCGGTCCCGCCAGTAGCGGGTCAGTACCGTCACCTTGTCGTTGTCGTTCATCTCCACCCGGGCCGAGTCGTATCCCTCATCCTGGGTGTCGCGGTCGCCCTTGATGGCGTTCACCGTCTCGACACCCATCCCGGCGGCCCTCGCTTCTTCCTGGACAGCGGACACCAGTTCCCGGCTGGAGATGATGATGTGGGGCTGCCGCTGTACATCTCGTGACTGCGGGTTGCCGGGGAAGAAGTTCATCGGATCAATGATCTCTCCCCGCATCTCCCCCTTCCAGGCCAGGGCTCGGCCGCCCTCCCGGGAGTTGTCCCAGAAGTAATGCCAGATGCCAGTCCCCCGGTTGCTGGCGTCCTCCAGCGCTTCCTCGTTCAACTGCCCCTGCTTGATGTGCTCCCAGGTGGTGTCCGCGAGTCGGGTGAAAAGGTCGGCGGCCGCCTCACCTACGCCGCTCCCGCCTTCGGCGGCGGAGAACACCATCTTGATGTTTTCGTTCATCACCGAGGCCACCTTGTGGCTTTCTATGTGGTCGATGATATTGAACACCGGCCGGGGGAGGTTCCTGGTCCGGGGGGTAGCCGCCGGCCACTGATCGCCCGCCTTGAACCGCTCGTACTCCGGCCACCTGGTGGCGAATTCCATCCGCCGCTTGTACTGCAGCCCTTCCCGGTACTGCTTTTCTATCTGTGAGGCCAGTTCCATGTCCTCGGGCACCGCAATCACCTCTCCATTCATTATTCCCCTTACCCCTCTAGGCTCCACCGAACCAACCCTGGTGTTCATCCCAGGGTCTAATCAATGTCGAAAACCATTCCTTTGACCAGGTGCGTGAAGGCTCACTCACAGCCATACTCAGGCATATCGGTGCTATTTTCTATCCGCCCCTCCCTCCTGGGGTCCATTTAAATATTCGTCCAAAATATTATCCGCCTGGCTGTTCTCTCGCCGCCGCTCCTGGAATGCCGCCAGGGGGTTCGGCAGCGGCGGCAGCTCCACCGTCGGGGCCACCCTCTCAACCTCGACCTGGAATTTCCATTTCAATCCTAAGAAAACACTAGTAAGAACAACAAAGGCGGTCACTATGACCAACGCGATAATACCGACTATATAGGCTACCATCCACCAAATACCCCCTTCACAATAAATCTGCCCGCCAAGACAGAAACGGCAGTCACCAGGACCACCGCTGCGATACCGATTACGTAGATTACCACCTCACAAATATCCCCTCTACAATCGCAACACCAAATAAAAACCGCCGCGATTACTATCGCCAGCGGTTAAGGTTTATTGTTAGCCCACCGGGTTTTTACTGCTCTGCATTTTTCCCTGCAAAGTCGGCCCCGGTATGAGCAGCCGGGCAACTTATTCGCTTAAAGCTTTATCGACTTCGGCCTGCAGTTCCGACATCTTGTCGTTGCTCCAGCCTACCGAGGTGTATTTTAATACCCCCTGGCGGTTGGCGAGGAAACCCGTGGGTGTCGCTGTAACCTGGTAGGCCTGTGCGACTGCCATGTTGTCATCGAAAAGCATGGCAGCATCAACCGGGTGCTTGGAAAGAAAGTCATTGATGCTGGCCCGGCTGTCTGTGGTAATCACCAGCGTATCCAATCCCCGATCCTTCCACTCCTTCATCATCGGCTGCAACTGCAGCACTTCGTTAACGCAGGCGCCTCAGCCAGTGGAAAAAAACGTCAGGTAGATGGCCCGACCGGAAAAACCAGATGGCACGCTTACACTTTGCCCGTTTTGGTCCTCCAGGGTGAAAGCGGGTAAAGGCTGCCCGATCGTCGGCACGCCCGGAGCCGGGTTATCCTGGGAGATTGGATTACCATAGGGCAGCCTCGGCTTTCCCTGGGGCTGATTGCTGCATCCTGAGATTGTCAGACCAGAAGCTAATACCAAGGTTAATGCTATGGTAAGGAGTTTATTCAGGAAAGGGTTGGTCCCAACCCACCCGATTCCTGTCCCTTTGTGGTCTTGGTTGGTCATAAGTCGTATCCTTCCTAGAAAATGGTTAAGTATATCTTGTCCCATTGGCATTGCTTTATGCCTTTGCACCTCTCGAAAAAACAGCATACAAAAAATCTTCTTCACAGGTGCTTAACCCACCGCTAGTTGGTTAATGCAATCTTTTCGCATATCCATGAAAAAGGCCGCGATTTAACTTCCCAACAAAAAATTCGTGACTCCGACCCCCGACCTGTGTTATACTTACGCCTGGAAATCAGCATCAGACGATTGAGTCTGGGATTTATAAATATCCATGTCACTATCCTCCAAGTGCCTTGGGTAGCGGCCAGAGAGTATCTGGCCGTTTTTTAACGCTATCGGAAAGTATATAAGGGAACTTTCCTATGCGAGCAAGTGTAACTAAGGCTATCGCTTGCGCCAGAGGCTTGGCGATAGCCAAGTTTTCTTCGTTGATCGGGGGATTCCCCGGTGCGCCCTTTCCGATCAAAAGGCCGCCCCAACCGGGACGGCTTCCTGATATCATTATAATCCTTTTTTAGGGTCTATTCCTGCCATTTTTCTGCCAACCTTTCGGTCAGCACCGGGTGAATCGGGTCCGGCACCCCGCTATAGGTTACCGGCCGATGTTCACTACTCTAAAATCAGCCAGACTTTTCCACAACCTTACAAAAGTAGTCCAAATTCGCCAAACTTCATCAAAGGGAATCTGTCGTTTTACAGCAAATATATAAGAGATTTGATTTATTGCATCCCGCTTCGCATATGTAAAGACATCGATTCTAAAGGGAGGATTCCCGACCGATGCCCAAAGAGAACCGTTCCCGCGATCAGCTGCTGAGTGAACTGGACCGGTTGCGCCAGAGGCTGGCCGCCCTGGAAAACGCCCCTGATACCCGGTCCGACCCGGTCTACTGGTCATCTCTCGAACTGTTCGAGTCCCCGGTCTGGGTGCAGAATCTTCAGAAGCGCCGGTCCAGCCGTCCCAGAAAAAACGGCGCCATCAAGGTCCAGCTCCCTGACAAACACCTGCGCACAGTCTTCGACGCAGCCCCGGTGGGTATAGCCATCGCTACCGATACCTCCTGCCGGGTCATCCGGCACAACCCCGCTGCAGCACGGTTTCTGCGTATAAACCCGGGAGACAACTTTTCCTTCTCGTCTCCCACCCCTCCCCCGGTCCAGGTACTGCACCGGGGCCGGGCGCTGCGGCCGGATGAGCTGCCCATTCAGCGCGCCGCCTGGTACGGGGAGGAGGTCACCGAACAGGAGATCGAATTCGTATGGGAAGACGGGGTCAAGAAAACCGCACTCTGGAATGCCGGCCCGCTCTTTTCCGAGGACGGGGAGATTATCGGAGCCATCGGGGCCTTCGAGGACATCACCCAGCGCAAGCAGGCGGAGGAGGCCCGGCGGGAGAGTGAGGAGCGGTACCGCGCCCTGGCGGAAAGGCTGCGCGATGTGGACCTGCCCCAATCGGAGGAGCGATTCTACAAGGTCTTCAACTCCAACCCGACCGCCACGATCATCACCCGCCTGCGGGACGATGTCATCCTCAACGTCAACGACAACTTCTCCAACCTCTTCGGCTACCACCGGGACGAACTGGTCGGCCGCACTCCCTACGAGATGCGGCTCTGGGAGTCACCGGAAAAACGCCGCTCCCTGGTGGACTTCCTGCTCATAAACAGCCAGGTCGACAACCTGGAGATCCGGCTTCGGAAAAAAAACGGGGGAACCATCATCGGTCTGGGCTCGTTCAGCACCATCGAACTGAACGACGAGCGCTGCATGATCGCGGCTGTCATCGACATCACCGAGCGCAAAAGGATCGAAAAGGAGATAGCCCGCCTGGATCAACTGAACCTGGTCGGCGAGATGGCTGCCTCCATCGGCCACGAGATAAGAAACCCGATGACCACCATCCGCGGGTTCCTCCAGATGGTCAGCGAACGCGAGGACAGCGAGAGGTACCGGGAGTACTACCAGCTGATGATCGAAGAACTCGACCGGGCCAACGCCATCATCACCGAGTACCTGAGCATGGCCCGGGACAAGGCTGTCGACCTGAAGCCCGGCTGCCTCAACTCGACCATCATGAATCTGTATCCCCTGCTCAAAGCCGACGCCCAGTATGGCGACAAGCAGGTAAAGCTGGCCCTGGGGCATCTGCCCCCGTTTCGGTTCGACCAGAAAGAGATACGGCAACTGATAATGAACCTGGTCCGCAATGGCCTGGAGGCCATGCCCAGCGGCGGCACCCTCACCATCGGCACCTGGGTCGAAGACGGTATAGTCACCCTGTATATCGAGGACCAGGGAGGCGGGCTCGACCCGGCCGTAATCGAAAAACTGGGGACCCCGTTCGTCACCACCAAAGACAATGGCACCGGCCTCGGGCTGGCGGTCTGCTACAGCATCGCCCGCCGACACGACGCGGAGATAAAGGTCGATACCAGCCCCCGAGGCACCACCTTCTCGGTGTGCTTCAAGGCAGAAGCGGACTGACGAAGGCCCAATCCCTTCCGTACTTCCGCCCCCGACGCGACCCCGGGCCCCTCATCTCGTCAGCACGCCGATTAATAATCAATTCAGCATGGCCTCCCCCAATCCGGTATAAATACCCGATTCTCCCGCTGGGTTGCCAGCCTTTTTCCCCCTCCCCCTTTCGGTCAATCCTGAAAAAAATAATAAACCCCTGGTCAGACCGGCAAAATACTACCAGGAGGTTCCGATGGACCCACTGCATCAGCGGATATTGGAAACGCGCCTGCATTTGACCCAATTAGAGATCGAGAACTGGCAGACCAATTCTTTCCTCCACTGGCACTGGTGGGGCCTGATCATCGTCTTCACCCTGCCCTGGTTCCTCTGGTGGCGGCTGGTCAGGAAGGACGAGCTGCCCTGGATAATCAGCTACGCGCTGTCGCTCGCCCTGCTCATGGTGGATCTGGCCCTGGTCAACCTCGGCCTCTACGCCTATCCTCACCGCATCCAGCCCATCTGGTCGGGCCTGGTCATCGGGGACATCACCCTCCCCCCGATCGTTTTCTCCCTTATCTACCAAAGCCGCCGGGACTGGAAAGGGTATCTGCTCTATTCGGTGATAGCTGTCGCGGTGTTCTCCTTCATCGGGGAGCCCATGCTCGAATGGGTCGGCCTGTACGAACTGTACCACTGGAGTTTCCTTTACTCCTTCCCCATGTACCTGGCCATGAACATCCCGATCAAGCTGGTCCTGGACCGCATGAAAAAAGCCAGTCAGCAATAAAAAGGCCTCCCCCAGTTACAGTCCAGGTTTACCGCATAGCTATCCCACCCAGGATAAACAATCCAATCAGTAACAGCACAAATCCACGCGGGAAGCGGTCTATCAGACGACTTACCCCGTAGCTCGCCGGGAGGGTTATAATGAAAACGATCCCTATCTTGCCCAGGGCCGGCCCGCCACTCCAGAGCATCAAGAGTTCCTGGAGGAATATCACGAAGAAGAAGTGGACCAGATAGATATTAAAGGAGTTCTCAGTCAGGGTTCGATTGATGGTTATCGGTCGGTTTACATATCTATGCGCGAAAGATAACAACATGACCAGGACCGCCAGGCAGAGGAAGGAGCGAGCAGCGGCAAAGGACAACAGCAGCGCCGGAGCCAGCGTCTGAGAGTCGTACGGGTGTGAAAAAACCTCCCGTGCGCAAAACAGGTAGATGACGGCTAAAAACACGCTAGTCAGGGCCCATGGACCCGGGTGGTTGAAAAAGGACGGATTGGCGAACCACTGCCGATGGTGCGCATATATCCCCAGCCCAAACATCAGCGCATACCCAAATACCTTGGTGGGCTGAAACTGCAGCAGCAGGTTTATCGAGACCCATGACAGGTCCGGAAACACGAGCATGGCCGCGAAACTGAAGGCGGTGCCCAGCAGACCGAACCGGAGTATGCCCCTCACGATCGATGCGGCAGAGGCCGGCCCGGCTGTCTCGATGTCTGCGGCAACGGACATCCCGCGTAACTTAGGCATCACCCGGTATACCAGACCGATCCGGTATTAAGCTTTCAAGTCTTGGACTTTAACTCACAGCGGTTACGATACAGTGTGTCCCATTGACCCTCGCCAAAGGCTTTCCCTGATTGTCCTTGAAAAACATGTCCTCCAGGGCGTCCGAGTCCATGATGCTTAAAACCGTTAGACCGTACCCGGCCAAAAACTCGGTGACGCCCCCATTCTCTATCCCGAAACGGAAGCCTTCGTTCTCCTTTGAAACAGACCGGTACAGTTCTGTCTCGCCTTCATACCGGTTCTCTCTTCTTAATACCGACGCGTAGATGTGGTCAAACACCACCCTGCTCCCGCCCCCCGCCATCTCCCGGATAGTTTTAAAGGTCTTATCTACAGACTCTGGCTGCAGGTACATGGTAAGCCCTTCCAGCAGGAATAGGCTTTTGGCCCCCTTTTTAAATCCGCTTTCCATGAGCCGCTCAGCAATACTCTGCGTTTCGAAATCGATGGGAACGAAAACCAGGTTCTCCGGGGTTTTTATCTCCTTCTCCTCATACCTCTTGATCTTCGCGGTCTGGGTAACCGGGACGTCGAGTTCGAATACCCTGGCCTTTTTCGAGATATCTTGAAACCGTACACCCCGGGAATCAAAGCCCGCCCCAAAGATGAGGACCTGCTCGACACCTTCTTCTAATGCCCTTTTAAACTCACTGTCGATGTACTTGGTCCTCGATATCACATACTCGTACATCCCCGCTGGGAAAACCTTTATCAGGCGGCGCCTGAAGATTGGAATTCTGATAAGCAGTTTGATCAGTGAATTGACGATAACCATCGACACGTAGTCATCGCTCTTGTACTGCAGCCTTTTTTCCGTATAGGAGAGCGCTCTCCCCAGACAGGTAAACTCCGCTGTCCTAGAGGTCTTTGATTCCACCCTTCTGACCATGTCGACTCCTCCTAACGTTAACCCGGACTCCCCGCTCCGCGTCGCCTGCCGATGGCTAACCCCACCGCCACCTAGATGCCCGTATCTTATCGACCTTGCTGCAGCACACCCTTCCAGCCGTGATAAACAAAGCTGGCAAACTCCTGCTGGAACCTCGGCATCTCCTCCGCTTTCCCGTAAAGAATCGCCTGCTCGATCAGACTCAGATAAAAGCCGCACACGCTCTGGACAAAGAGCCTTGAAAGCTCCTTGTCAGGCCTGATTGATTTCGCCCAACTGCACATGTTGTCCGTAAAGGCCTCCAGGATTTCATACTTGAAGTTTTCGAGCGAAGAGCCCTGAGCTTTAAACAGCAGCAGCCTCACGTCGGTATAGTTCTCGGCCACGAACTGATTGACGACACTGATGACACCCATCTGCGATTCCAGCGTATACTCGTGAATCTCTTTGGGCACGTTGAACCGCTTCGCCATTTCAAGCCCTTCCCGTATCCTGGCTACTGTGGACTCCAGGAGGGAATAGAAAAGGTCGTCTTTATCTTGGAAGTAATTGTACAAGTTGCTCTTTGCGGTCTTGGCCCTCGCCGTGATCGTTCTGATCGACGCCTTTTCGAACCCCTTTTGAAGAAATTCCTCCCTGGCAGTATCGATAATCCTCTGCCTGATCTCATCTTTGGCATACTGCATAAGGATGTTCGCTCCTATTGACTAAAAAAGTACATTGTACTTATAAGTACAATGTACTTTTATGATAACGAGGGGTTTTGGATTTGTCAATTGGTCACTGATAATTTTTGCGGTTTATTTTTGCATAACGCAAAAAACCTGGTTTCCGCCAGGTTATTACCATTGCTCGGATTATCAGGTTATTACCCCCGTAGCCGCTACACCCCCTTGGTGAATATCTCCCGGATCCGCTTGTAGATTCTCTCGTCCTCCAGCAGCTTCACGATCTTCAGCCGGTTAAACTCCCGCAGGTCGAGTTCTTTTTCCCGCTCGATGCGCCGGCCCTGGCTGTCTATCAACCGCCGCACCACCGGCTGGTACTGGCTGTCCTGGTCGGTTCGGACCACCATCGCGATGTCGCCGGTGCTGAGTTCTACCAGGCTCCCTACCGGGTAGATGGCCACGTTCTTAAACAGGGCGTAAACCACGTCGGGGTCGTAGAGTTTGCCGGTACCGAGCCGCAGCTCCTCCAGGGTGTCAAACAGGGAGTAGGCGCCCCGGTACCTCCGCTTCGAGAGCATGGTGTCGTACACATCCACCACCGCAGTGACGCGGGCGAACTCGTGGATGCCGTTCTCCCGCAGACCGCGCGGGTAGCCGCTCCCGTCGTACCTCTCGTGGTGCTGGTAGGCGATGTGCGAGGAAAGCAGGGACAGCTCGAAATAGTCGCGCAGGATGTCGAACCCGTAGGTGGTGTGCCGCTGCATCACCTGGGTCTCATCCACCGTCAGCCGCTCGTCCTTTTCCAGTATCTCCCGGGGAAGCTTGGTCCACCCGACGTCGTGCAGCAGTGCCCCGGTCCCCAGGTCCCGCAGTTGGGCGGGGCTCATCGACATAGAACGCCCGATCATCATCGCCAGCACGCATACGTTGACCGAATGCAGGAAGATAAAGTCGTCGTGACTGCGGATATCGGTCATCTGCGCCAGCACCTTGGGGTTCCCGAGCACCCCGTCCATGATATCGGCGACCAGGTTCGAAAGGTTTTTGGTGTTCAGGCGGCGTTCCAGCGCGATGCTGCTGTAAGCCTTCTGCATCTGGTTGACCGTCTCCCGCCGCAGATCCTCGCCGATCACGTCGGGCACCACGACGTCGTCCACTATCTCGTCCACGATGTAGACCGAGGTGATGCCCAGCTGCTTCAGGCGGAGGATGTAGGGTTCGCTGAACTTGACCCCACGCCCCAGGAGGACCTTGCCGTTGGGTCCGTATATGGGTTGACCGTTTTCCATTCCCGGTTCCAGAAAGTCGATTGAGATACGACGCACTGCATTCCCTTCCCGCTATAAACCAAACAAAACAAAATGCTATCCTCAAGAGATAGCCGCTACGTCCTCGGCAGCCCGGCCGTCATAGCTGATGCCACAGACCCGTCGGCTTTGCGTCCCCCTCTTTCGAGAGGTTTGCCCTTTTCGAAGCGGATATGAATTTATCTAAATGGATTTCTCTTCCAAATTATACCCGTTATTCAGGCGCGTTTCAATACAGCAAGGCCCTTACGACCGCTATTTTGGTGCTCCGGTCTGGGGGATGGCTCCCCCTCGGGCAACCGCCCTGGGAATAACCATACTCTAGTAACCCCGTGCAACCCCGGGGAATATAATATAGCACTTAAAAAGATTGAAAGGGGGCCCCCATGATGGCTAAACCCAGATCGAAACCGAAAATCGAAGTTGAGGAAGCAGCCCCGGCGGCCGCCCCCGGTTTCGTACTCGGAATCGGCTCCGGCGCTGGTTTCCCAATGATAGGCATATCCCCCGTATTCTGCCGCCTGGCCGCCCTGCATCGCCATCCTCCTGGTGATCTGCTGCTGCTTCAGTTGGCTCTGCGGCTCCGGCTTCTTCGTTTAATCCCCTACAACCTATCCCCATTCCAGGGAGCGCTAAGCTCCCTTTTTAATGTTCAACCCCCTATCACATGAGTGGCGCAGTAAAGGCAGGGATCAAACGACCGGGCCACCCTTCCCACCTCCACCGGCGAACCCGGATCGAAGACGGGTATCCCGATCAGGCTCTGCTCAGCCACCCCCATCCTCCCCCGGTCGTCACGCGGGGAGAAGTTCCACTCCGACGGGGTTATCAGCTTGTAAGCCGCCACCTTTTCACCTTCCACCCTCACCCGGTGGAGTAGGCTGCCCCGAGGGGCCTCGATCACTCCCACCGCTTCCAGCTCGGTTATTTCCCCTGGCTGTAAGTAGGCTGGCCCATTAGCGGCCGCTGCCTCGTCCAGCCACCCGGTCATCCACTCGGCTATCCGGCTGGTCTCGCGGCTGCGCGCCATTATTCGGTCCATTACCGAGGAGTTCACCTCCTCGCCCCCGACCGCCGCCCGCGCCAGCGGACCCACCTCCATCGGCTCTCCCTGGTAGCGGACCGCCTCCACCCAGGAATAGGCCCCTGGCTTGTAAGGGTCCAGCACATCATCCTCATCCAGCCAGGTGTGCCGCAAATACTCGGTTATCCCATTGATGTCGACCTCTTCCCCAATTCCCGCCCGGACCACGCCGGGGGTAAACGCGGGCACGCCCCCCGGGTCGGGAAACCCGCCGTAAGACAGGTAGTTCCCCGGCCCGGCACCGATCCTGAAGTAGTCGGGGTAGGCCGCGGCCAGAAGGCTGGTATCGGGCAGCATCCGCTCCTCCATGAAAGACCGCACTCGGGCCAGCAGCGAGGCCAGCTTGTTCAGCACATCGGTCCCCGGGTCCACTGTCGCCCCTCCCGGCACTATCCCGTGCGCGTGGGGAGCCTTGGCCCCCAGCAGAGCCAGCATCTGGTGGCAGATCTGGGCTATGCCGACCGACTCCCAGTAGTGGTCCACCAGCCGCTGGTTGGCCTCCCATGAAAACCGACGGTCTCCCCCTGCCTGACTATCATATCCCAGCCCCGGCGGCGGCTCGATATAATCGGGCATCACCAGCAGGTAGAAGTGCCGCAGGTGGTTCTGCAGAAACTCCGCTCCCAGCATCAGGTTGCGCAGCAGACGGCCCTTGGCCGGGACCTCGATACCGTAGACCCTATCCAGCATCACGCTCGACGCCGTCCCGTGCGCCGCCGAGCAGATGCCGCAGAGCCTTTCCACCAGGTACGGGGCGTCGGCCGGGTCCCGCCCCACCAGTATCCTCTCCCAACCTCGGTACAGACCCCCGATAACCTGGGCCCCCACCACCCGGCCCCGCTCCACCGCGACCTGGATGCTGAGCTGCCCGCATCCTCGGGTGACCGGGCTTACCATGATTACTTTTCGGTCTCTCATCGTCTCCGCCCCCCTCTCGGCCGTCCCGCCCCCGGCGCGCCGTCTCTGTCCTCCAGCTCGAAGGGCGGCTTGAAGAAGGGTTCCATACCGTCGGGGAAGGTCGGCTCCGTACAGCCGATGCAGGGTGTGTTGCCCTTCACCGGCCAGTTCTGGTAGCAGTTCCACTGCCTCACCGGGCAGTCCGCGAAGGTGATCGGCCCCTTGCACCCCAGCTCGAACATGCACTCGGGGTCCCCTAGCTTCCTCGCGAAGACTCGCTGGTCGAAAAATGATCGACGGGTGCAGCGGTCATGGACGGTCTCCCCGTAAAACAGGGTGGGACGACCGTGCTCATCCATCTCCGGCTCCCCAAACAGCAGCAGGTGGGCCAGGGTCCCCACCATCCAGTCGGGGTGTGCGGGGCAGCCCGAAACGTTGATCACCTTCCTCCTCAGGAACCGTCCCACCCCAACGCTCCCCGACGGGTTTGGACGGGCGGCCGTCGGTCCCCCGAAACAGGCGCAGTCCCCCACCGCCACGATATAAGACGCCCGGGGGGCCAGC
The DNA here is from genome assembly GCA_013178275.1 of Bacillota bacterium. Classification (GTDB taxonomy): domain Bacteria; phylum Bacillota; class Ch66; order Ch66; family Ch109; genus Ch109. The sequence continues at coordinate 198,365 of JABLWZ010000004.1, forward strand.
CGCCGGATCAGCGCTGAGCCTGAAATCATCCTATCCTCCCGCGCCGCCACCAGACAAAGCCGCCCCTGGTCACGGGAAGAGACCGCCCCCTCCACCATCAGGATAAACCCCGGGGACCCCCGCACCGTCCGATCCAGTTCCTCCAGTGCCGCGTCGTCCTCCGGCCACATCAGGGTGTTGTGAAACCGAAGGTCGATCAGTCCCTCCATCACCTGCTGGAAGTTGGGCCCCATCGCGTTCAGCAGGGAAATCGTGTTTCCCCCGCAGCCGCCCGCCTCTACCCAGATTACCGGCATCCTCCGCTCCGGCGAAGCCGAGTAAAACTCACTCAATGTACCGGTCACCCGCTCCCGGTACTCTTGACCGCTCGTAGAGCGGGAAAAAGCCAAAAACTCCTCCCGGGTCACTCCCACCACCCCCTACCATAAAGGTATTCAGGGGGAGTGGGAGATTAATCCCCGGGGATTAAGAAAAGCTGCCTCCCTGGCAGCATAAGAAAAGACCGCCGCGATTCTCGCCGCCAGCGGTCAGTCTGCACTATAGAATATCACTCAGCTTGGCCGGTAATCCTCCCGGGGCGGTGCGAACACCTCGACCGCGAGCGAGTCCTCCAGGATATCCGCGTAGTGGGTCACATCGCCGGGGATCATCCAGCAGTCCCCCGGGTTGGTCTCGTAACGGTCCTCACCGATATACAGGATCATCTTCCCCGACACCAGGTAACCCGTCTGCTCGTGCGGGTGCTTGTGCGCGGGAAGCACGTGGCCCTTCAGCAGCTTAAACTCCGTCAACATCGTCTTATCCCCGTACACCAGGGTCCGGCGGTACACACCTTCCGCCCCGTACACCCAGCCCTCATCGTCCTTGCTCCGAAACACAGTATTTCCCCCTTCATTCGTGCTCGTTTACCCTGACTAATATTTTAGCGCATCGAGGGATGGACGTCCAAAAAAAATAGACCTGAACATACAAACTCAACTACAGCATTTCCGGTTTCAAAACAGCTTTTTCACCTTCCAAGCGGCAGTACAGAACCCGAGTAAGCTAGCCCTTGAGCGATGAACCAGAACCTAAAAGACATACCAATTCACTTCCTTCGGAACCAGATGCAGTCTAAATAACAAGCTGGAGGAAGGTGCTGTCTCAAATCTAGCATTTGAGACAGCACCTACCACTCCAAAAACACCTCCCTCTCCTCTTCCCCCCAGAACGGAAACCCCGGCTTACGGCCCGGCCTCTCCGCCGGGCGGGGTCGCGGCCGGCTCATCAGGCCGTAGCGGGCCGCTTCGGGAGCGTGGTCCTCGGTCCCGCCCGCGGCGTCCTCCACCCGGTGCCGGTCGTATACCAGCGTCGGCAGGGTGCGGATCAGGTTTGCGCAGGTGGAGAAGATGCGCCACCACGGCAGGCCGTCAGGGGCCTCGGCCAGGAACTCCCGCATCCGCGACCAGCCGTTCACGCGGTCGGCGTCTGCCTTGACCAGATAGACTCCGTTCGCCGCGAAGGTGTCCGCGAGGCTCTCCCCCTGCAGTCCGTCATTGCCCCGTCTTGCCCACATGTCGGGGGAGGCGGCGGTGTAGTCTATCTCCTCACCCTCTGAAAGCCGCTGGATCAGCCGGGCGGTGTCGGAGGCCCTCATCTCCCGCACGTACAGCTCACGGTAGGTGTAGACCCGACCCTCGCCGTCGACGCAGTGCCAGAGCACGCAGCAGGGGTCGTTGTAACCCCAGTCCATACTGCGGAACCGCCGCCAGTAGGGAGACAGCGCCACCTCCCCCGGTTCTGTCACATGCCACGGCCGCCCGCCTTTCTCGCGGGCGAACTCACGGAAGTACTGCCCCGCGTAGACGTCCCAGTCGCCGTCCTTCAGCGCCCTCCGCTCAGCCTCAGGCAGTTCCTCCAGGGTACGCTGGTACTCCTCACCCAGGTACGGGTTGTCGGAGAGCCGGGCCGGCAGGAACCGGCGGGTCCGGCCGGTGCGCGGGTCGCTATAGGACTCTCCCCAGCGGCACACGTCGATGAAGCGGGACTTGACCCAACCGTGCCCCACCCCACCCGGGTTGGTTGCCGCCCGCACCAGGGTCCGCACCCCCGGCTTGGTGGTACGGCAGCGGCTCATCAGGTAGGTGTATTGGTACTCCGAGAACTGGGTAAGCTCGTCGAAGCAGAGGTCGTCGTACTCAGCCGACTGGTAGCGGAAAACGTCCTCGTCCCGCTCGCAGTAGCCAAACTCCAAAAGGCTCCCGTTAGGGAACTGCCAGCGGTGTTTCTGCGCCTGATAGGAGGCCCAACCCGTCAGCATTTCATACGAGCGCAGGATCAGTGACCGCTCCAGCTCAGGGTAGGTGCGTCGAAGTATCAGCCCCCGGCTCCCCTCGATGCTCTGCCGCCGCAGGATCGAAAATATCAGAAGGGCGTCGGACTTACCGCCCCCGGCTGCGCCGCCGTACAGCACCTCGTCCTCGGGCGAGTTCAGAAACTCCTCCTGACGGGGCGTCGCCCGCCAGGCCCTTTCGTTTTTACTCAGCTCATCCATCAATTTGGTGCTCACCGCCCACTTTCGTTCGCACCTCCATCACCGTATACCTCTGGGTCCAGCCCGTTCTCCATCAGTATCATGAGCCGGCCATCGGCCCCCGGAGCCTCTTTCCCCGCCCGCTCCTTGTACAGCTCCGGCCGGGCCGCCTTGAGTAAAAACATCAGCAGGGTATCCGAGTAATCCCTGACCACCCCGCACGGCTCGCCCCGGTAGTAGATGATGCGGTCCACCCCAATCACCGCCCGCGTCCAGGCCTCCCTCTCCAGCCGGTCAGCCGCCTCCTCTATCGCTTCGGAGAACGCCTCCCGGTAACCGTCGATCTCCCGCAGCCACTTATGATGCGACGCCCGGTCGATCCCCGCCTTCTGGGCCGCCTGGGTGACATTCCCATACTCGGCGTATGCAGAAAGGAATTCCCTGCGCTTTTTCTCTTCGCCGGACTTATTCACCCCATTCATTCCTGCTCACCCCCGGTTTTACCGGTTTCATTATACAGCCGAAACAGCTTAGGTTCCGGCCATGATTCGCCAATCCCCGGCCCAGCCCTAAAAGGGGTTTCGACTGACTCTATCGAATTAATAAGAACAGCATTGAAAAAGGGGGTATGGTAGATTCATGTTCGAGGAGTTCAAGAAATTCGCCCTGAAGGGCAACGTGCTGGACTTGGCCGTCGGCATCATCATCGGGGCTTCCTTCGGGAAGATAGTGTCCTCCTTGGTGGCTGACATCCTGATGCCGCCGATCGGTCTGCTGCTCGGCAAGGTAGACTTCTCCAACCTTTTCATCAACCTGTCAAGCAAAAACTACAAGACCCTGACGGATGCCAAGAGTGCCGGAGCCGCCACCATCAACTACGGCATTTTTCTTAACAACATAATCGACTTCCTGATAGTAGCCTTCGCGATATTCCTGATCGTCAAGCAGATTAACCGATTCAAGGCCAAGGAAGAAACCGCCCCGGCCACCACCAAGGAGTGCCCCTTCTGTTTCAGCAGTATTCCGCTGCAGGCCACCCGCTGTCCAAACTGCACCTCACAGCTCTAGAGATAAATACACGGTTTTAAAAAAGAAAGGGGAGCATTAGGCTCCCCGCTCCTCGTCTCTACCCCCGACGCCGCCCACTGCTCCCACTTCCCTGGGATCAATATTCTTTTTAAGAATAACCCCGGTCGAGGAAAAAGCAGAAAAAAATGTACGCGGCAGCCGCTTACATCCATTCACGGTATGTGGAACTGGCCCTGGGCGAACTGGAGAAGATAGGAATCCAGTCACAGATACTGGCGGTACCGCTGGACAAGCCAAAGTCGGAAACCATGCCGCTCGTCACCGCGCTTCGAACCCTGCCCAAACCTGGGTAAAGACATCGACCAGTTCCGGGTCAAATTGGATACCCGCGCCCCTTTCCAGTTCTTCTATCGCGTCCTGCATCGGCATCGCCTTGCGGTACGGGCGGTTTGAGGTCATGGCGTCAAAGGCGTCCGCGATAGCCAGGATGCGGCACTCCAGAGGTATCTCCTCACCCCTGAGACCCAGTGGATACCCGCTGCCGTCCCACCACTCGTGGTGTTTCAGGATCCAGTCGGCGATATGGGACAGGTCGGGAGAGGCCAGGGCGATCCGATGGCCGCTCTCGCTGTGCCGCTTCATCCGCTCGAACTCAGCCTCGTCCAGGCGTCCGGGCTTAAACAGGAGTTGATCCGGCACCGCCACCTTACCGATGTCGTGGAACTGGGCCAGGAGCTGCAGGTCAGCCAGTTTCTGCCCGGTCAGGCGGGCCGCTTCTCCCAGTACCGTCACCAGCTTCTGCATCCTCACCGCGTGGCCCTGGGTAATGAAGTCCCTCTCCTCCAGCGCGCGCATCAGGGTCCTGACTATCACGCTGCGGGCACTCCGGCTGTGGTGCAGCTTTTCCCGGTACATGTTGTCGTCAGCCTCACGGAAAGCCTCCGGTAAAGGCTTGTTCGGCTTTTCCATCAGCGAGTAGCCGATAGATATGGAGAGTGGGAGGTCAGGGTTCTTCTGGTTATACTGGTCAACCGCCTTGACCACGCGGCGGTATCCTCTCTCCAGAGCGTTCCGGTCGCAGCCGGGGATGATCACCGCAAACTCGTCACCCCCGATGCGGGTTACCACATCGTCTCCCCGGAAGCATTTCTTGATGATCTCGGCGGTCGCGTTCAGTAGCTGGTCCCCCGCCAGGTGCCCCATGGTGTCGTTCACCAGCTTCAGTCCGTCCAGGTCGCAGACCAGGATGCCAGCCCGTCGGTAACGCCCCTCCTCGACCCGGCGCACAGTGTCCTCGAAGTAGGCGCGGTTGTGCAGCCCGGTGAGAGCATCACGCAGCCCCAGGCTCCTGAGTCGTTCTTCCATCCGCCGCCGATCGGTGATGTCCCATCCCACCGACTGGTACTCTACCAGTTCTCCCTGGTCGTTCAGGATCGCCCGGTTCCTCCACTGCAGCCACCTGGCATTACCCTCGGGTGACATATACAGGTCCTCACGGATGCAGATCGGTTTCCCCCGACCCATCGATGCCAGGTCACGGGCCAGTTCGTCCCTGATATTGACCGGGACCAGCAGCAGCAGGTTTTTTCCCACCAGTTCGTCCCGGGGTAATCCTATAAAACGGCATACCGCCTCATTGACGAAGGTCAAGGTAAAATCAGGCCGAAAACGGCAGATCAGCTCGATCTGATCCTCCACCACGGCCCGGTACAGCGCCTCACTGCGGCGCAACGCCTCCTCCGCCCGCTTGCGCTCGGAGATATCGAATACAAATCCGTAAAAAAACCGGACCGATCCATCTGCCTCAAGTGCCACCTGGGTCAACATCTCGATCGGGATCGATTTGTCGTCCTTGTGGATATACTCATCCTCCAGCAGTATTGGTTTCCTGGTGCGCAAAAGTTCCCGCATCGTGTGCTTATAGACTTCATCGTTCTTCCGAGGGAATTTCCCCGCCGCGAAAGCCGTTTGGAGTTCTTCCTCGGTATAGCCCAGGAGTTCACAGAAGGCCGGGTTAAAAAAAGGACTCTGGCCGGGATACATTACCACCATCGGTTGAATCGACTGGTAAAAGAGTTCGGGAAAATAGAAGTCATGGTATTGGTTCGGCGCCAGGGTATCCATGGTTTTACCCTCCACGGGAAATCGACTGGAGTCCATTGTATATTTTACATTTAAATCTCTATTATTACAAACGTTTATATAAAATCCATCCTATATCAGCCCCAATTCGCTCCCCACCATGAGCACCAGTTCCCGCCGCATCCGAAAGAAGGTCCGCTCGCTGATGGACATCTCCAGGCAGATCTGCGGCCACTGCAGTAAACGTCGATACCTGAGTTCGAAGAGCAGGCGATGTCTGTCGCCGAGTCGGTCGAGGGCCCGGTCGATGGCCACCACCACCCGGGTCATCCGTATCAGCACCGCATCGGTGGCCAACCGCGTGGCCCTCCTGCGGGTAGCGTCGTTCAGCTGCCCACCCGATACCTTGACCTCCGGGGCATATTCCTCTTCGATGATTTCTTCTCTAATCTCGAGTATGTCGTCGATGGTGGCGTCATACCGAAAAAGCTCATGCTCGATGTACCGAAAAACAGCCCGCTCGATCCTGCCAGCTCTCACGGCCTTGGCTTCCTCATTCTCCTCGATCCCCTTTATACCCTTTACTCCTCTAATCCCCTTCCCTCCCCGCTCCACCCCTGTCACCCCCTGAAGTGGTTAAGTTCTTAGAAAATCCCGAATTGGCTGCTAACCTCACGGCTATTAATCTAATGTCATGATGTCCCTAAACAAAGGCTATCCCAGATCGGCCAGCTAGGGCAGAGTTTTTCCGGGCAGGCGCCGATCTTCTGGGCCACCTGGGGCACGGCACGCAACGTGGTCCCAACCTGGTCGGGGATGCCGTCAATCAACTTCGCCTGGCCAGTAGACGCGCGGCTGAGCGTGCCTGGCTGGAGGCCATAGTATGCGTGCAGGATGCTCACGATGGAGTACGTGGCGCATAACGGGCTCGAATACTTGAGAATCCCAGTGATATGGTTCTGCAGGCTGACCCGCATCTGGGATCTGAAGGGGGTCCGTGATCGCCCGCAGCGGCCAGTCCCGGTCATCGGGCGGGCTGGGCTTGACTGGCCAGTCTTTATAAACAGAATTAACCCGCTCGATCCATTTATTCAGGGCTTCTTGCTTAGGATACCTCCAATGATAACTAAAAATCTCAATCAACCCTTCTGGGTTGTGGCAAGAATCATGTTCGCTTCTTCAGGAGTAATCCATTGCTTGGTAACTGCGTTTTGAATGTTGGATTCACTGATTCTCTTAGAAATCCACATATTAAGCAGGAAAGGGTACAGATCAACAGCCACGCTAAACGCCTCCTCTCAGTTTAGATGCCCAGGAGAACCAGGATGGCGTCCTCTGCTGCTCTCAACGCTGCCCTGGCCTCAGCCAATTTTGCTGACAGGTCTTCGATGGTGATGACTTCCACAGCTTTTCCAGCGTCGAAGTCAGAAGTTATCTCTTCCTCTATAGGAGCGTGGTCGAAGGTAAGCATATAGAACTTGTCTTCGTTCTCAACCTTAACCCAATAATTTGTGACCTCTATCTCCTGTCTGTCGCTTTGATCGGACATTTGACCGATAACACGAAGTTCAGTAGTTTTTCCCTGTTCTATAATCCTCATGGCTGACCTCCTATGGCAAAACGATGTACTTGGTTACCCCCGCGCCTCCGCTAGGCACTACGCCACCAGTCGATGCACCTTTAACACCGGTGCCTCCATTAGCTGTCAGAGTAGGAGTAATAAGGGCGTTCTTGGTTATAACTATAAGCGCCCCACCACCTCCGCCACCTGCCATGTTGTACCCGGCGTCAGTGTCTACCCAGGCTCCACCTCCGCCGCCTCCCAAACAACCCAACTTGAATAGTTCTAGAAGGGTCCAAAGAGACTGTGGCACGTAGGCACTCCTCCCTGCATACGGCACTAGCGTCTGGATATACCCACCAGAACCTATTCCGCTACCAGAGCCAGCGGCCTCCGAATTTACATAAATAAATCCCGACCCACCAGCGTTAAGACCGTATCCTTGAGCAAGCGAAAGCTCGAACATCGTCGAACCTCTGCTGTACGCAGATTCACTAACCCCGGCAGCCTGGGGGGTATAGGACATGGCCCCATAACCTTGTTGCCCCGAATTGGCAGCTGCGACTTCGCTGTTTATATACCCATCCCCGCCGCTAGCCTTAAAACCACCTGCAGAACCAATGATGGAATTAGCTACTACAATAAGGAACCCGCCTCCGCATCCAGCCTGAGCCCTGGCAGAACCGCTCGTTGCTAATCCACCAACCGCAAAACGTGATGTTGAAAAACTTACGGCTGCGCCTCCGGAATCTCCAGAGATATCTATAAAACTGTCTGCACCACCAAAATTAATCGTATCTGCGAATATCACAAATGGCGACCTATCAATCCTCAGGGTTACTCCTGCAGCAATTGTGATCGTTTTGGCCTTTCTGTATTTGTCCGCTACACTCCAAGTAGTATTCGTGTTTATGTTGTAATCAACGCCGCCGTTAGTATAGGGGAACTTGCTTCCGTAAGCTCCAAAGTATTGAGCCAGAAAAGACTCGGAAGCAAGGGATATAGCGTTCTGTTCGAATTTATACCTCGCCATTACGTCAACGCCTCCTCAGTCCCCATTACGAGGATATTTACATCAGCACCCGTGTCCTGCTTGAAGTAAAAGGATTCACCGCTATTCACGAAATATGGCAGTTCTGTTAGAAGCTCGCTTCCGCTCGGCTCTAATGGGACACGAAACAACTCATATACTGCAGTAGTGCCATACCCATATACAGACACCGTTCTTCTGGTCGTGGAGTTTGTATTGAGCAAACTAATTGATGTAATATATCTTCGCTTATTAGATGCGCCTGCTATGGCGCTATTTGCACTCGTCGTGTCCAAGGCTTTTTGAAGTAGTTTAACTGGCGTGAAATCTCCTGCCGCCATTAGTACAACACCCCCATAAGTTTTTTGCTAGTGAGGTTGTGCCTGTAGTTATTGAGGTTCGTCTGTACTCCTCCCGCCGCCGCGACCCCGGCAGCTGCTGCGGTATCCGCTTTCGCCTGTGCACCCGCCGGCGTCTCGTGCCCGGAGTGGGGAGCTGCCGCCTCAATATGATCGGTCACCTCATCCTGGCTGGCCGCGTTCTGGTCGATCAGGTCCAGGTTCTCATTGTATGCTGTCCGGCTGACTGTCTCGTTTCCCAGCGGCTTTTTCAGCCCCAGGTTCGGTGTTAAATCCGGCATTATTTATTTACACCTCCATAAAATTAATAACCCCCTCACGCGGGGGGTCAACCTCTCTGGACTTTGCATTTATACTGCAGACCATTATCAATCTAATCCTTTGGTCTACACGCTCACCCCCTTTCTCTTTGAAAAAGAGACGTATCAAGACTACCGCGCCTCGTAGCGTCACGTCCCTGTTCTAAACGAACCTTTTTTCCAGCGCCGCCCGGGCTAAAACGGTCTTCCCTCCCAGCACCCCGCCGAACTCATACACCAGGTCGCCAGCGCCGGAGGTCGGAAGCTCGTAATCGTAATAGTACTTTCCTATGTCGGATTTAATCGCGGTTCCGGTATGGATAACATTGCGTTGATTCTCATAGATCTTGACCGTCACCACCTCCGGGTCCGCTAGTTCCCCGTTCCAGTCCTTAAACTCGGCCGTCAGCCTGACGGTGTCTCCGGTAAAAGCCATTATTCCTCCACCCCCAAAGATACTATTCGTGACTGCTGCAGGACCTTGACGGCTCGCTGCTGGTACCGCTGGTTGGTCGCCCTCACGCGGCAGACGATACTTACCGACCTCCGCTGAATGACCGGCGTTCTGGGTCTCTCGATCACGGACGAGGAGCATGTCAGGGGAATGTACTCGCGGCTCACCCGGCCCGCTGCCTGCTGGCCCCCGTCCCCCGATAACGAAACCACACCGATGCGGCCAGTCCTCCCTGATACCCTTGCCGCTCCGCCGCGTGAGACCAGTGCCGTCCCCCGCTTGCCTGGACCACCGGCCGCCTCGGGGTTTCCCCCGCCGGAAACCGATATCGATCCATTTTTTGCGGGGGACCCGCTCGCTGCTCCTTCTACCCCAGCCGATGCCGTCCCGTGGCTCTGTGTCGTTTTATAGCCCCCGACTTGGTTGTTCCCCCCACCGGATACCGCTGCTCCCCCGCTGAGAGACTTTTCCCCCCCACCGGCCAGGGTCCCACTGCCGGTTATCATTATAGGCGGGGACCTGACCCCTTTAGCTCCGGATGTCTCGATAGACCCGCCGCCGGATAACGCCGCGTCGCCCTCGTGTTCTTCGACTCTAACCTGCCCCGCCGCTTCCAAGGCACCCCCGCCGGAGACGGCCGCCGATCCCGCCGTCCCCTTGTGTCCGCTTTCTGATATCGCCCCTCCTCCCGAAAGAGAGGCGTTTCCACTCATGCTGACGTTAAAGCCGCTCTTGATTAAAACTCCAGCGTAGCTATACGTTCCATCATCAAAGGAATGGACAGTGACTATCGCCCCATGGTGAGGCGAGAACAAGGCGCTGACATCCCAACTGGTATAAGGGGCATGCAGGCAAATCTCGTTTCCCCAGGACCCGCCGACGTTCGAACGGAAATAAACATGCAACGCATTGTCATCAAAATTACCATTGTGTACACAAGCCAGCACCCCGTTGGCCTCGACCATGTCCACCGACCAATAATGCAGGGCCCCAGTGTTTACCGGCGGGCCGAAAATAAGAGTGTCGGCCGCCGGCCCGACCTTATACTTGACCGTGTAATCGGTGCCATCTGTATAAGGGACCAGGACATACTCGATGCCGCTGGAGAAATATATTAGCGGGGACACGGCTAGTACCCAGGCTTCTTCAGTATTAAAGAGTGTAGGGCTTCCAAGCTGGTCGGAAGCGTTGAGGGTTATATGAGCCGCATACCAGTCGTATTCAAGATTGAAGTGTGCCCGATCCTCGCTATCTATGGAAAGCATTGGGCTAGATATTGGGTATTCAACGCCGCTATTAAAAGGAATCACGCTTCCCCAGGTCGAAGCAGCAGCCGAATACTTGACCCAGCCAGCACGACGGTAATCCGTGCCATTCACGTTCTCCATCGGCAGGGCCACACCACAGATTATGTCCCCGTTTGAGCGCAACCCCAGGCTCAACGAATAAGTATTCTCATAGCTCCCTGCAGTCCTGGTGATGGTGCTTGAGATCGACGAAAGCCAGGTATCAGTATCCATGTCGAAACGGGCTATTTTAAGAGTTCCGTCGTTTCCGTCGTAAGACCAGTACGCCAGATAAAGGACGTTTCCGAGCTTGGCGGTGCAACCCTCCACCCGCGCCCACGCCGTATCATTAATGTCGTTATCAGTATCCTGGGCATTCCAGGTTGTCCCCCCGTCCAGACTTTTAAACATCCGGTAGCCGTCCCAACTGTCCCAGCCGAGTACCGGTAGGTAGAGGTTTTCGTTGTGCTCGATAGCCTTCGTGTTTGCATAAGTCGTGGTACTGGACGGAAACGTATAGACTAGGTCGGCCCCGCTGACATCATAAACGACGGTTACCTTGATGTAATCATAGAGACAGTTGACGGCGGTTCCTAAACTTCCCCTCTGCGCCCGCAATCTGACCTTGAAGTCTGCGGCTTTGAGGTTAGATACTGTAACTGCTCCAGTCAAATCCTGCGTCTGAACCGTAACAGAGGTGGGTTCAGCATTATTAAGTAGCTCTGACCCTCTTGCGGTTGAACCGTTATAGGCCTGCGCCCCCAGGATTGGGTTGCTAGCCGATGTCGAAACATACCAAGCAACCTCCATCGTAACGGTGATAATACCAGCGTTATCCGGGATACTGCTGAAATCGAAACCCGAATAATCCCTGAACCGCGAAGTATTTTGAGCGGTCGCGGCGTTGCAGTAATTTCCGTCATCATTGTAGACATTCGTGGGATTTGTCCACGTTCCGCTGACCGCCGTGTTTGTACTTGCAAATCTCGTCAATGTGGTGGACATTTTTTCACCATCCTACTTAACGCGTAAGAGCGCCTCCTGGCACCATTAAGCCGGCTCCAGGTTCAGATCCAGCGTCGCCGCGTCCAGGGTATACAGCCCCTGCCCGGTATAGGACTCCTGGTTCGATAGCTGTGCCATTCCGTATAGCGTCCCACCGCTGCTGGCCAAGTAAAAGCCTGCGTACTTGATGGTCGTCCCCGCCGGTATGTCAAATATCGGGCCGTTGCTCAGAGTTATCGCTCCGTCAGCTGCCGCGTTCCAGGTAGCCGCCTTTCTCACGTAGGCGGGACTTCCCCCGGACAGCTCCACCCCTGATGAATTTAAAATTCCAATATACCCGGCCGCGGCCGCTAAGGCGTTAAGCATAAGATTTTTCCCCGCGATTTCGTATCCCATCTTTAAAACCCCTTTCGTAAATAAAAAATCCCTGCCACCGGTAAGATAAGGTCCCAGGTTATGCCACTGTTATAGCGTCAGGCCCCTTATCCGGTGGAACAACACTGGATTTGACCCAGCTACACCCCCGCGACATTCAGGGTGATGGTCTTAACCGTTGCAGAGGTTGGAGTAAAGCCGCTCACAGTCTGCAGAATTCCATACAGTGTTGTAGAACTTGCGGCTAATTTTCCCGTGAATCTTATGTTGTCATCCTGCGACCAAAGGGTTTCCCCTAAGTCGATAGGTGTAGACAGCGTGATAAATCCTAGGTAATTAACCCGGTCCACAGCAGGCAGATTATAGGCTGTGTTATCAGCTATTGCTGTAGAAGCTGAATTATACAGGTGCAGCCTGAATGTGGACATACCGGATGGAACTGCAGCGACGGGGATCGATAGTCTGGCACCCATGATCATAAAAGTCCCACCAGGGTTGGACAGGACATTCTCAAATACCATGTTAGCTCCAGGGTTCTGGCCAACCACGTCACCAGCATCATAAGCGGTGGTATTGCTGGGACGGGTAAAAGATGCGGATACAGTAGAACCACACCCCAGTATCGGCATCGGGTTGCTGTTGCTGACCGGGACCCATAAATTATTGCTTTTAAAGTAATTCCCGCTCGCCACCGTAACCTGGTTTTCTGTATCTGCTTCACCAAGATACGCCTTGCCCCCGATTGCGGGGAAAAATCCGTCCGTGGTTTTTGGTAACGCCATTTTTAAAACCTCCTCTGCTTACTGTTCACATCCGGTCAAAATCATTGTAGTTTTTGAGGCAAATCCTTCCAGCTGATCCCAGGTTAGATTTTCATTGTCCAAGGAATCCCAGCTAAAGTTTAATCCGTCCAGTTCATCCCATATCAGGAACCGGTACTCGTAGGTTACTCCCAGGTGTGCCGGTTTTATCTCCTCGATAATCTCCATCAGGTCCCCGATGTTTGGCGGCACACCCCGGGTATCGACAAATCTAATCGTGAACCAGTACTGATCCGGGCGTCCGGTGACATCCACTGTGCCCCCATCGTAAGCCTCGGCCACTATCTTGACCAGTTTTACCGTCACTGTCCCGATGCCGCGTATTTTAGAAATTATCTTACTGCGCCGTTGTTCATACGGTTTCCCGGTGTAACTCGTTAAACCCAGTTCCTGTTCCCATCGGTCCAGTCCCCAGGTCGCGGTGGAGACGAAGAACTGATCGAGGACCCCCTCAACCCCCGGCTTGAGGACGTCCATCTCCTCGCCGCTAGCCTGGAGGTAGGACTTGAACACCCTAGAGTTCTCGTAGTACCGGGGGCAGTAGCCAAGCATCGCCTGCCCCCGTTTAGAGTTAAACTTAAAATCGCTCAAAATAGCCCACCCCCTATCACGTCAGATCCACTGGATTAGTTTCCCTCAATACAGCTATATAGCCGTCAGTAATAGTTATATCGGTGGTACTGTCGTTAACCAGAAGGTTGGAATATTTTTTCACCCCGTCAGTATCAACCAGCATAGCACCGATCTTCACGTAGTAAACGATGGGGTCCGAAGTAAAGACTAAGCTTTTTAAATACTCCTCCAATGCCTTATTAAAATCAGCTCGGATTTCATCTATCGTTCTAGTACCGTCTAATTCCAACGTAGCCTTGACAAAGATATCGACCCGTTCAGCCGCCGCTACCGTCACCCTGGCTCCAATCGGTGCCTTACCCTCCCCGAGCTCTGGATCGGGTGCTATATACGCCTGGACGTCATCGACGATCTTTTGGGTGGCTGGTTGTCTATCAGCATCCACCAGCAACACCTTGACCGTGCCCGGGCCATTCCACAGCGGCAGGACCAGGGCGTCCCCAACCCCTGAGACCTCGAGGGCCCAGTCTTTATAGTCCGCCTTGTTGCCGCTGGTAGCGGGGTTTCGTACCCGAGCCAGGAACCTTGCTAGCAGGCTGGAGTCACTCTCTGCATCGATTCCTTCGGCAGTAGGTGTCTCATTGGTAACCGTCGATATCCCGGAGATGGGATCCACCATCTGTTTGATAACGTTGTCCCTCACGTTGCCGGACGCTCCCGCGACAACGGCCTCGACATCGGCTATTATGCTGTCTTCACCCTCATCTTCCGGATTCCCCGGGATCTTAACCTCAGCCGATGTAACAAACTCGATCGAGGAGGTGTTAGTTGCCGAGTCGGCAACAGTAGCGACTCTTTTCCCTGCTTCGATAACAGTACCTTTATCCCCGGTAAACTTCACCTTCCCTTTGGACTTTGTCGCCGACCTCCGGGCAATGCCGTGCTCCTCGCAGCGGTGGTCCAGGTATTCCCCGTAAGTGGTGCTGGCGAAACCCCGGTTCAAATACACCCCCATATCCACCTTCATCTGAGCCACCTCGGCTGCCACCGCCGCCAGCGCGTCGTAGATATATGAACCCTCGCTCTTGTCCAGGTCGTCCGGCACCGCGTTCAGCATCCTGCTGAGTATCACCCTCTCCGTCTCCTGGATTAAAAAATCTGGTAAATCCATCAACTGGTCACCACCTTAGTCGTTAATCTCGTGCTCTCCCCCCGCGCCGACGTCACGTCAAAGCTGAAGCTGACAGCGTCCTCCTCCCAGTTAAAGGAGAAGTTGTCCACCCTGCCCGTACGCGGATCAGTCAGCAGGGCCTCACTGGTCATCCGCTTGATTTCGTTCTCCTGAGCTTCACGGCTCATACCCTGACCGATAAGGTCCTCGAACTCACTCCCGTAAGAGCGTGAATATATCAGGTAGCGGTAGCGCTGCGTCAGCAGCGTCTTCTGGCACCACTCGGCGAAGGCATCAATCCCCTCCGCTTCCGCCATCCGTTTGATTGGGGTCCAGACAAAATCCCCCTTCCCAAAATCGAACCGCCAGCCCTTTCCAAATTTCACCTGACTGGCGGTTTTAGCGGTCTCCGGGGTGGTGCTCGTCGTTACCGTTGGATAAAGGTTTGGCATCAGCTCACCACCTTGCATATTATTACCGCGTCTTGTCCGCCGTTGACCGGCACCGCCAGCACCCGGTCTCCCGGTTTAAGTCCCACCTTCAATTCCAGTCGAACCTGATCGATTTCATCTATGTTGTATCTGGTCAAAAAAGGGGAGGTGACCGCCCCGGGGAGTTCGTTGCCCTGGGCGTCGACCGGGCTGGTCGATGTCACGATGATCGAGCGGGCCGGGAAGTGCAGCTTCACCAGCCAGTCCGCCACCAGGTAGTCCCGTATCTCATGTTTGAAGCTGTCCAGCTTCAGCCCGGTGGAGGTTACCACCCCCAGCTCGCTGGGGGTCCCGCTGACCGCCTGGGCGGCTTGGTTTTTCATCCGGTTATCCAGCAAAGAGGTCAGCTCCTTAAAAGGATCACTTGGCATAATAACGCCTCCTCACGTAGTCCTCCGACCCCAGCTCCAGCGACATCCTCCCCGGGCTGCCCAGTTCGTGCCTCACCGAGGTGACCAGGAGTTCCATTCCGTTCAGCATCATCTTGTCCCCCGCCCGGATCGTGTTGATGTCTATCGCGTCCGCCACGAAGCTCTCCTGGATGCCCGAGAGCAGCTTTTCCCCCGCTTTCTTGGCTTCCCCCGCGTTGGTGACCTTCTGGTCGATCAGGACCTTCTGCAGGGTGCCGAAGCGGTCCGTCTCTCCCTTCACGACCGCCAGCACCGGGCTGCGCGACTCGCCCCCGGCGTTACCCAGGGCCTTCACCTGGGTCACTGTCCCCTCTAGGGTCCGCCGCTGGACGACCTTCATCATGTTGTCCGCTTCCAGCATCCAGACCGTCTCGTTGACCCCCAGCTTGATGAGCTGCAGCCCGTCCGGGGTCACCCGCACCTGGTACATCTCCCCGCCCTTGTCCACCGTCTCCTTCAGGTCGGCCTGGATCATCTTGATCAGCTTCTGGGCCCGGTGCACCGCCTTCGCCAGCTGCACCCCGGTGTCCTCCAAAACACCCAGGGTGACGTTCCAGTCTTCCGCGTACTTCCTGATCCGCTGGGTCGCGGTCTTGCCCGCCGGGAAGAAGTACTCGTCCTCCGACTTCAATAGATGGATGGACCGGTCGTAGGCGGTTACCAGCAGGCGCTTCTGCCCCTCGTCCGTGCTCTCGCAGTCCCAGACCACCCCCGGGTGCAGCAGGTGCACCATCCCCGTGCCCGCGAAAGGCTGGCCCGAGACCCTTATCTCATCCCCCGGGGCGATCCCCGGGAAGTCAGAGGTCACCGCCATCCCGATCACCGCCCGGTAGGCCACCTCGTCCAGCGAGTCCTCCAGGGTGATGCTGTCCACGATCTCCCGCAGGTAATACTGGTTGCGCAGCACCACCTCGTAAGGGATAAAACCCGATGTAATCATTACGGCATCACCAACTCCTGTCCGGGATATATTTTATCGGGGTCAGGACCTATCAAGTCCCGATTCAGATCGTAAATCTCCCCCCATCGACTGCTGTCATTCAGCTGCATCTTGGCGATCTTGACCAGGTAGTCCTCGGGAACCACCGTATATCGTCCCGTTGTCGCGTTAGTACCTGTCCGGCTGGAGTTGGCCCCGCTCGCCTCGGTGTCCGCCTCCGCCGCCGTCCGTACCTTTACCTCCCGCCAGGTGCGGCAGGTTATCTCGAAGTACACGTCCCCCGGCTCCCCGCCCCTGAAGGTGGTGTTGTGCGCCGAGATAAGGACCGGGATGCGGTTTACCTCCGTTTCCGAGATAGTCAGTTCCAGCACCTGCCTCCCGATCATCCATTCCGTGAGCAGATTCATCGCAAACCCTGGTTCGGGCAGATCAGGATAGTTGCAGTAAGAAGCATCGTACTCCTGCGGAAAAAAAGAGGCGAAGGTTATCTCCCTGACCTTCTGCCCGTGGGTAAAATCGATCTCTCCCAGGTTGATTATGTTTATCGTGTCGTAAAGCTTTCCCCGCTTGATGCTCACCTCGGCCGGGTTCACCGGGAAGATGAACCTCTTACCGGTCGTTAGGTCCGTCAGACTAAACTCCATGCCATCCACCTCGATTCAAGTCGTATCATCTCCCTCCTAAGCGTAGTTCTCCATCGTCCTCTTCATCTTGGCCGCGATCTGCCGCCCGATGCTGAGAGCCAGCTCATTCTCGTCGAACCCACCGTTCAGGTTCACCGAAATCCCCGACACGTTGATATTAGGCCCTCCCGCGCCGGCTAATGCCACTCCACCGGTCAGCGGGTTGCTCAGGCCAAGGGGCCCTAATCCCAGCATCTCCCCAGTCCTGGCGTACAGGTCCAGCGCCCGCGACCGGTAGGAACCGCTGAGGGGAATAATAGCCTCAGGTCCAGCCTCGCCGATAATACCGAGTTGTGGGATATCAACTATTCCCCCCGAAGCTAAAAGTTCTGCACCTACAAAGCATTCATCTCTTTTATCCCACAATTCCATACGGCGCTGCCTTTGGTTTTCTTCATATTCTTCGTATTCTTGATATAATGAACTAACTCCAGCTAATATACTATTTCCCATATTATTCAATCCTTTAGCGGCTTTGTTATATACATTTTCTGCGATACCTGGTATTGGTTCGGTAATGTAATCATCTGGATTGTAATTATTTTCAACTTTTTCAATTTTTTCTTGGTATTCTTTATAGCTTTCAGAGTTAAACCAAATATCTTCCATACCATAACTAAGTGGGCCAGTGAAAGGAGTCGGAATTGGTATACCTGATCTTATTGATTTAAACATTATCTGAAACACTTTTTTACTTTCTTCATTAGTTTTATTTGGATTTGTTAATAGCCAATATAATTCTTTAGAATCACTGTAACGCTTCCCAAAAGAATATCTTCCAAAATCCTTTATTTCATCTTTAAATACTAGAGCAGTAGCTTCAAGAACTGGTCCAAAAACGGGTACAAGGCCTAAAGCTAAAGGTATTCCAATCCCATAAGCTAATGAACCCACTTCTTGTGCAATTACTTCTGGATTGTCGTCAGCAAGAGTGACCCTAGCATATGACTCAGCTAAATCCATGGCAATATTTGCTTTATCAATTAATTTAGTAATTTTTAAATCCTTTTCTAAAATCTTAAGTGCTTTTTTCAGTTTGATATTTTCGATTTCTAAAACTGTAGAGGGGTTCTCCAATACGTCTCTGATATATAATATCTTCCTTGCATAGTACTTTCTATCTTTTTCCGGGTCGATGCTAAGGTTATCAAAATGATATTTGTTATTAAAAAAATTTCTAGAATACACCCTACCTCACCCTCTTCCTCACCCGTTCCTCCGCCTCCAGCTCAAGTTCCATGCTGGCCAGCAGAAATAGCTGCTCCCCCCGGGGCAGCCGCCAGAAGTCCCCCGGGCGCAGGTGATGCCGCACCCAGATCGCGTGCAGCATCCCCGCCAGTCCCCGGGACTTGATCAGTTTTTTACTTCTACCAGGCTGGTGAAAAATCCCGAGAGGTCGAGCACCATATTCCCCAGGGCCGACATCTCACCCGCCAGCAGGATGCGCTTGATGACCTCCTCCGGCCCCGAGGCGCTGTACTTGGCCAGCAGCCGGGACTCTCCCCAGTTCGGCGTCACCGTGGCCGCGGCGATCAGGGCGGTGTTGAACTGCTCGTCGTCCAGCCGCCCCCCGCCCTGCCCCCGCCGCTCGTTCTGGAAGGTGCAGCGTTCCCGGATGCTGTAGACCTGCTTCCCGGTCAGCCCCCGCAGGGTCACCGGGATACCCAGCCGCTCCAGCCTCACCGTCTTCTGCGGCAGGCTGTCGGCTTCCAGCAGCCGCTGCAGTATCTGTTCCTCCGAAAGGTTCTCGAAGTCCATCGGCTATCCCCCTAACTCGCCACGATCGGGTCCAGCAGTTCGTACCCCTCGAAGGTGAAGGAGACCTCCTCCTTGACCTCCTCGCCCGCCTTCCAGTTGGCGAGCTGCAGTTTGTCCGCCATCACGTTGGTAAGCCGGATGCGCTCGTAGCCGTAAGCCTCGGGGTCGTCCAGCTTGGTAATGATCTCGAACTTCTGGAACCCCCGCTGCAGCATCTCGCTGGTCACCTTGAACCCGGACATGCTGCCGGTCCCCTTCATGGCCCCTCTTTTATGCCGCACCCAGCCGTCCCCCGCCAGGACCAGCTCTTTCTTCTGCACCTCCACCTGGGCCGTCAGCTGGTTGATGTTGGTCTGCCACTGCCCGTCTATATACAGGTACCCGTAAGTACCCAGGATCACTCTGCTCGCGTCGAGAGTCAATTGCGCCACCTCCTACAGAACCTTGAAGGTTCCCATAATTATTTCCATGGTGTCGGTGAGCCGCGCCTCGTACATCAGGTAAACCTGGTCCGGCTCCGGGGTGATGGGCGGGTTGGCCCCGTAGTAGTTCGGGTCGAGGTAGACGTCCCAGCCGCTGTCCTCGATCACCCCGCCCTGGGCCAGGGTCTGCAGGTACTGCTTGCAGGCGCCGATCAGCGCCAGCCGGCCCTCCTCGGTGTTGTTGACCTTGCCGATGTAGTTGTCCTCGGCCGCCCGTACCAGGTCGCTGTTGATGGCGTCCATCACCCGGATGGTGCGGATCTTCTTCCAGGCGTTGTTCTGACCCTGCCGCAGCGTCACCAGGGTGTTCATCCCGCGCAGTCCCTTCACCAGCCGTCCGTCGTGGAAGAAAAGGAACACCCCGTTGGCCACCGCCTGCTCCATCTCCGCGGCGGTCCAGCGGCGGGTCACGTCATCGAACGGGGATGCCGCGTAGGTGGTGCTCTCGGACAGTTTCTGGCCCGCGATCAAACCCGCGACGTAGGACGCCGCCTGGGCGCTGGAATAACTCGCGCCGTCCAGCTTCACCCCCACGCCGACGTTCACCACCCCCTCGTGGTTGAACCCGGTGCTGCGGGCTGTCGCCCTGCTCACCGCGTCAGCGGCAATGTCGTCAGCCGCCGGGCCGCCCATCACCGCGATGACCCCCTTGCCGTCCTCGCGCACCCGGTCCACCCAGGACCGGACGCTGGTCTGTATCCCGGAGTCCGAGATGCCGTCCAGGGTAAGAATATTAAACTCGCGAGTCTCGGCGGCAGCCAGGAAGTCGACGTAGTCCTGGGCCGCGATACTGGTGATTCCCGAGTTGCCGCCAGCCAGAGCCTGGTCGCTGATGTTGGCCAGGGTGCCGTTGCCGGCCGCCACCTTGACGGTGGTCACCCAGACGTTGCTGGGATCAAGGTTGATGGCTGCCACCGCGTTATCCACCACACTGGTCCCCTTGTCGAAGGTGAAGGTGCGCAAAAGGGTGCTGCCCTCATACAGCACGATGTCCTGTTTACCGGTGGGGTTCACCGGGTTGTCCTGAACCGTTATCTTGAAGTTGTTCCCCCGGGCGCCCTTATACCGGGCTTCAATCTTCAGCACATCGGTCGACTCCCCATCCTTGAAATTCTTGGCAGCCGCAGCCGCGCTACCGTCCGCTAATCTATAAGCCAGTACCTTGCTGGCCCCTCCCAGCAGGATAAAGCGCAGCGTCTGGTATGCCGTTGCCCCATCTTTATCCTTATTTTCATTATCTAATTTAAACTTGTCCAAAATATCCGACTCGCTGACAACCTCCACGAACTGCTTCACTGGTCCCCAGTGGGCTTTTACCGGCGCAACCACCACTCCCCGCGCCCCCGAACGTATTCCCGCCAGGGCCGCCGCCTGGAAGTTCAGATAAAGACCGGGCAGTACCGGCGTTTCGGTTGATGACCACTGTCCTCCTGCCATTTAACCCTCCACCTTCCTTTGTAAAAATGTTTTGATCAGTTCTCTCAATTCTTCCACCGCGAACTCCTTCTTGTCGCTGCTGTGCAGCGCCCCCGCCATCACCTCGGGATTGACCCCGAAGAGCACCTTGGAATGCTGCTTGAGTTCTTCCACGGGATAAACCTGTACCTGCTCCATTAAACCTTTCACCTCACACCACAAATTGTCCTCGGTGGTTCACCGCCATCATCAGCGGGGCCTCCTCGGAGGGTCGTTTGGTAAGCCGACTGAGCACCACCGACACCTTTCCGGCGGTCAGGGCGTCCTGCCTGGTATTGACCTCCGGAACGCTCGCCGCCGGGTAGTTCATCAGACTGCCCTGAGCTGTCGGCTGGCTTACCGTCAGATATCGCCGGTTGAACCCATCCAGGACCAGCTTGGACATGCCTCCCAACTTTTCTACCAGGGTAAAGGTCCCGGCCGCCTGCTCGTTGGGCGTACTGCCTAAAACCCGGCCCGACACCTTCTTCCTCACCTCGAAGAACGCCCCTCCCTTTTCCCGCACCTCGTACTCGGTAACGCACCAGTGTACCGATGGGCGCCGGTTCCCCGGCCAGGTGCGGTACATGGTCCACCCTGACCCGAGTATGTTCTGCGCCCAGCTGGCCAGTGCGTCGAGCCAGGGATCGACCGCAGAAGGGTCCACGACACCGTACACCGCCGCCTGGAAGCTGAAGACATAGCGTCCTGAGGCATCGGTCTCCAATACAGAAGGCATCTGTTCCAGCTGGACGTTATAACGGTTGTCTCCCACCACGATCTGCCCGGCCGCCGGGTAAAGGAGGCAGTTAAGCACCCGCCAGACCCGGTCGTATCCATCGGTCTGGCTGGAGTCCCGAACCTTGAGCGTCAGTTCCCGCCAGTCGTTGGGCGGCTCCAGGGGAGCGGGCCCCTGGGTGTCGTACACCGCTACGGCGTTATCCGGGGTACCGGGTAAAACCCCCGCGAAGATATCGGCGCCGATAGTGCCTTCCCCGACGTCATCCAGGTACTGTGCTATATCCAGGGCGATATTGTCCATCACTTCACCACCTTTCTATAAGAAACTTGTTGAAACAGTCAGGCCGCGCTCGATACTATCTCAAACGCGGCCTGTTTCCCTGGTCAAAAACCCCACGATGTCATCTTAAATGATTTCAGGCGGACTTTGGTTCGCTGTTAGTTCGTTTTTTAAAACTCATCGGCAGGCACTCTAAAAAGACTTCCAGGGCCTGTCTGCGCATATCGTAAAACTTGGTTTTACCGACATACAGTACGGTATCCCAGATGATCTGATCGGGTTTGACCCGCTCCAGGTACTTCTTCTTTACCAGCAGGACCAGCAGCGGGTTCTCCCGCTCCAGCAGCCGCAGGACCCGGTTGAACCAGTCGATCTGTTCCTGCAGGTGCTTTATTCTTTCCCGTATCTCCCCCTGGCGGATCTCACAATCGTTCAGGAACTCCACCCAATTGTCCAGCATGCTGTCCCGTCTGCCGCCGGTGACACGAATGCCGGAAGGGTTGCTGGCGGCCATCGGTGGCGATGCCGCCTGGGAATCGATCCTTCCCAGTTCAAGTTTAAGGTTTTCCAGCGCCATCTCCATTCTCGGTATCCCGTATAACCACGCCTCCACCCTCCGGAACTCGCTATTGTCCACAACAATCCCCCCCGCTGATATTGCGCCAATCTTTATTGCTGCACCGAACTTATGTAGACTTTTTATTCGTCCCTTCCGTCCCCCTGGCTGGTAGGTGTTTGGTCCCTTTTTTGTGTCTCGATTACCTCTTCCGCCCAGACGGTGAGCGGGCGAAAGTAGCTTACCAGGCATCTCCCTTCCCAGTGCAGGAGTTCCCCCTGGTCCATCTGGCAGATTATTTCTCCCGGGTAGATTTCCCCTCCGCAGCCGGCGCAGTATGCCAGCACCGGGGCCTCCTGGTCGTCTGGTAACCCATGTGCGAAACGGTCCAGGTTCATGGCCGCACCTCCTCATTCGGGTTCCTGGTTCAGGAGGGCGACAAAGGTGACGCCTTTGATATCGACCTCGGTTTTCCAGGGGTAATCGGGCAGGGTGCTTTTTATCTGCCGGGTCGCCAATCCCTGGGCTATTTGTTTGAAGGTCTCGAGCCCGACGAGTATTCTGAGTGTGCCTTGAAAGTAGTTGAAGGAGTATGCCCCGATTTTTTTCTCCAGGCCTTTGACTGCCTGCACCAGTTTTTCAGCCGCTTTTTCGACTGGGTGTTCCATATCAATCCCCCCTTTTTGCGCCCACGCAACGCTCGCGACAAAAAAATAACTGTTTTATTTAATAATAGCATCGCCGTTGCGTTCGCGCAATACTAATTTGAAAATATTTCCGTGCTCGCAATAGTTTCGCCCCCGCAACATTATGTTTATAATTAGTAAGGAGCCCTTGAGCGAGGTGAGTTGGTGAACCGATCGATTGCTGAGGAAATAAGGCGGCTGCGTATGGCTGCTGGATACTCGACGCTGGGGGATTTGTACCGGGCTTCCCGGGTTACGGTATCGACTCTTTCACGGATCGAGGCTGGGATTCAGATGCCTATGCCGGCCACCCTGAAGAAGCTGGCCCCTTTTCTGGGGGTCAGTTACGAACACCTGCTGATTACTGCCGGGTATCTTCCTTCGTCGGGGCAGATGGTTGTCCAGGATAGTTCTGGAGACCATGGTGTTCTGGATATCGATCAGGTACTGGACGATGACAGCAGGCCGATCCGGCTGGGAGGCCGGGTTATTTCCCGGGAGCAGCGGCAGATACTCAGGGAAAACCTGAGTTTGATCCGCCGGCTGATCAATGACTCTTCGAGCGACTGAAGGGACTGATGGGTGGTATCCCCGGTTTTTTTTTGTTTAGGTTTTTATTATTTATTCCTTCCTGCCGCCGGCCCGCCTTTTCTATTATTTCCACCAGG
Source organism: Bacillota bacterium (assembly GCA_013178275.1). Taxonomy (GTDB): domain Bacteria; phylum Bacillota; class Ch66; order Ch66; family Ch109; genus Ch109. The sequence goes on from JABLWZ010000004.1 coordinate 222,072, forward strand.
GTATTAAGGTCAGTTTGGTATACCTCTGTATCCTGATTCTGATTCGGCTTCTGACGGGCTTGGCCCATTGGACTGGACTGGTCGAGTTCCAGCGCGGTCGGGATTATCAGGATGATTACCCCCGAAAGGTTTAGGGTGATATATTTCAGTCCGTCCATACGAGGAGATCTAACTATCAAGTACTTCGAACGGCCTTCCATAAGGCTCCCTCCATACAAATATCGAACACTTGTTCCCATTATACACTAATTCTGGTGAATCTGCCTATACTTTGGTCGACTCAATTCGACCAAAAATTACATTCGACACTTATATGCACTATTAGAATAACGTTGGTGTGATGTAAATCACAATGGGACCTCCGCCTTATTTTTTTCCAGGACTGGTGTCAGAAAGGAATTATTTGGTTCTTACTCGTTGGCATCGGCCTTACAGCGATGAGTGAACAGTTTTTTATTGTCACCGGATAAAGAAAAAAAGAGGAAAAACCCTGGTCGGGATAGAACTATTGGATTTGTGAAAAATCAATCCACTGTAACGAGGTAAGTATGAGAGGAAAGAACACCTTTACCCCCGCCGAGATCGAACGTGTGAAAAACCTTCTGGAAAAGAAGGCCGACGCCCGGCCCATGGTCCAGAGACGGGTTCGCGAGCAGCTTCGCCGGGTAGGCTTTTATATCTCTGACTACGATTATACTTTTGCCGCCTTCACCCCGGAGGACCTGGAAGATCTGGTTAAGTCAGGGCGCATCACCGTGGAAGCGAGGGATGATGCTGCTTCCCCGAGCAGTGAGCGGCCCCGTCGAGATAAACCCGCCACTTCCTCCCCCGCTTCTCCCCAGGCGGCTTCCAGGAGGTCCGGCTCCACGAAGAAAGAGCCTTCTTTCCGTGCTCCGATGCTGGTAACAGCGGCGATTATCCGCGACGGCAGCAAGGTCCTTCTGACCCAACGCAAGAAAGGATCGCACCTGTCCGATAAGTGGGAGTTCCCTGGAGGTAAGATGGAGGCGGGAGAGTCTCCCGAAGCCTGCTTGAAGCGCGAACTGAAGGAAGAAATCGGGGTCGAGGCCAAGATCGGCGACATCTTTAAAGTTGTCTACTACCATTACTCGCGGGGACCTATCCTGCTCCTGGCTTACTGGGTGGAGATCGATCGGACTCCCGAGGCCATCGACTGCCAGGCGTTGGAGTGGGTGGAGATAAACACCCTGGACGACACCAAGTTTCCTCCCGCCGACCTGCCGGTGTTAAACAAGCTGCGGTACGGGACTCCTTTACCAGTGGCCGAGGAGACCTCCGCCCCCCGGGGGTTCAAGAGGCTGCTGGGCCTGTTCGGCGACCGGGGGTAAGGCTTCAAATGGTGCGGTATATGTAAACGTGAGAGGTGGCATGATTACCACCTCTTTTGTCGTTCTGTCCGATTGGCCTTCCGATGTTAAACGGGAGCCTCCCCAGTATCGACCCTGATCCGGGTCGCCGCCCAGAAGTTTAGCAGGGCCAGCAGCGAGGCCACCAGGAAAACGTAGTGGAACCCCATCAGTTCCCAGAGCATCCCCGCGAAAAACGGTACGGTCATCGATACCGCGTGATCGACGGTCACCCCCATGGACAGAGTGGGAGTCAGGTCCTGGCGGTCCTCGATGATCTTGTTGATGTAGGTAGCCCGGGCCATGTTGCAGGCAAACAGCAGGTTGTCGCCCACGAAGCAGGCATAGACCACGAGCATAGCGATCCCCAGCGGCAGGATGTCTCTGGCGAAACCGTAACCCAGGCAGACCACCACCAGCCCGAGGGATTCAAGCATGATGATCCGTCTCTCGCCCACCTTGTCTATCATCCGGCCCAGGGCGGGCTTGAAAAAGACCCCCAGTACCGTCCCCACCATACCCAGTACCGCGAAGGTGGTGACCGGCTGGTTAAAAACCTTTATCAGGACCCAGGGCCCGAAGGTGATGAATATCTGCTTGCGGGCGCCGAAGAGCACGCATAGGATGTAGTATAACCGGTAGCGGCCCTTGATCACCAGGGACATCCGCGGCCGCTTGGTCTGGCGGGGCTTCATCATCAGCATGCTCACCCCAGCCACCAACGCCGCCAGGGCGGCCATCCCAAAGAGAAAACGGTAACCCAGGTGAAAGTAACGGAAACCGGCAAACACTATGACGTAGCCGACCAGGGAGGCGGCGGTGTTGATACCGCTCCAGAGCCCCAATTTGCTTCCCACCTCGCTGGAGTCCACCAAACCTACCACGATGCTGTTCTGGACCGGCAGAAAGAGGTGAGCGCCTACGCTCCACATCACCATCCACAGCACCGCCCAGCCCAGCGAGGGAGCCATGAAACCCTGGCCAAAGAGGCCCAGGGATAAAACCAGCAGCGATACTACGGCTATCCGCGCGTCAGCCAGAAACATCAGGAGACCCGAAAAGATGACCACCAGGAAGCCGGGCAGCTCCCGAAACAGTTCCAGGCCGCCCCGTACCGACTCGCTGACGTGGAAGGTATCGTTCAGGTAGTTGTTGAAGGAGGGATCATAGAGGCCCGAATACACCCCCAGCAGCGCACCCGACAGACAAAACAGCAGAAAATCCCGTTTCTTTTCATCCAGCCCCGCAAACATGACCCACCCCCAGCTTCAGACCCCTCCATTTTAACACACTGCCGAGCCAGGCGGAAGGCAATGGTGTACCGCTATTTCCAGTTACCACCCGAGGGCCATTCTCCACCTCGAACGTATCATCCCAGGGTAAAAACTTTATAGAACACGACAGTACCGCTGATTTTCTCAGCTAGCCCTTCAAGACATCGCGCCAGACCTCGTTCTCGGCCTTGATACTACCTTGGAGGTCAGGGTACCCGATCTCGAACTCGGCATGGTCTCCCACCGCATGCGGCACCTCCAGACTGATGCCCAGAGAGTCCCGGGTCAGGTAAAAAGGGGTGTCCTTTTGACCCAGATACCTGATCAGACGATCATCAGAAAAGCTGTCAAGCTCTCTCTGGATCGCGGAGATGAACTCAGGGGAGGCTTCATGGGGAGACACCGTCACCAGCTTCCCCTGGCGGTATTCCTGCACGAGTCTTTTATCTATATTAACCAGTTCGCCCAGGACCAGCTTGTTACCCGCGGGGATGCTGATATTGGTGGTGTAAAACAGGCTGCTCGGGTGGGCCGCGCCCTTTACATTCACATAACCGGTGTACTGGATGCTTAAAAGGGCCGCGCCCTTGTACCCGACATCGTAGCCGATCTCCATAACCACATCGTTCCCGGCCCCTCCACCCGAAGCCTGGAACCCTTTAATCACCTTCAAGGCCTCGTCTCTGATGGTCTGGTTAATCAAATCCTGCTTACCGCTGTCACTCAGGTCAGCAATCTGGGGGTATTCTATTTTGATCTCCCGGTCGTTGAAGGTCTTCTTAACCACCTGATACTCGGCTGGTTGGTCCGCGCCGCCGCTGGTTTCGGCGGCGGGGGGCTTAACCTCCTGGCTTTCTGCCAGACCCGCCCCCTCTTTATCACCCCGGCTACAGGACGACAAGGTCAAGACCGACAGTATCAAAACCAGTATCAGGATGCACTTCCTGGCCATCGGCTCTCCTCCCCTCCGGCCTAAATGTTGTTGATGTCCCGGTTGTCCAGCACCCGCTTCGGATACCCGTCTCGGGACGCCTTGATCATTGCCCGCCCCACCTGCTCCGAGGTGGTCACAAACCCGGAAAACAGCGCGCGTAACAAGGGAAAGATCGGCTTTAGCACCGCGTAGGTTACCCGGGTCATCCGGTTCTTCGCCGTCACCCCGTGCTGAGGCTGGATCAGGCCAGGACGGAACATGTAAGCCGCCTTGAACGGCATCCGCAGGAGGTCGTTCTCGGTCTTCCCTTTCACCCGCGCCCACATCGAGCGACCCTTCTCGGTGCTGTCGGTGCCCATGCCCGACACGTAGATAAAGGTCATCCCCGGCACAAGCACCAGCATCCGCGCGGCCGCCATCGTGATGTCGTAGGTCACCCGCGTATATTCATCCTTTTCCATGCCCACCGAAGATACTCCCAGGCAGAAAAAGCAGGCGTCATAACCCTCCACCTGGCCCTCCAGGGCCGAGAAGTTGTAAAAGTCCTGGTGCAGCACCTCCCGCAGCTTCCCGTGCCGCTGCCCCACCGGGCTGCGCCCGATCACCAGCACGCTCTCTACCCCGGGGTCGAGCAGGCATTCCCGCAGCACCCCCTGACCCACCATCCCGGTCGCCCCAAAAATAATGACCTTCACAAGTTACCAACTCCCAAGCCAAGTCATGATTTTGGATTAATCTTAGCACTACCAGGATTCTAAATAAAGTCGATAAAACATTCTTCCGAATCACCCGTACTCAAATTCAAAGCGGCTTCTATCTCCCTGCCGCGCAGTCCCTGAAATCAACGTTTAACCATTACGATTATATACAGTACTTATCATTAAACCATCATCAGTCCTTACCTATTGACCTCAACCCCTGGATACCCTATACTGGTCCCAAATAATTGTTTAAAACACACGTTTTAAACAGAATCGGCCCATTAGAATTATAATAAATCGATATCGATTAAAGGGAGTGGTCCAAATCAAGAAACCGGACCCCAAGCAGAGAATCATCGAGACCGCCGCCACCCTCTTTGCCGAGCGGGGCTTCGAGGCCGTCCCGGTCAGGGAAATAGCCGACCGGGCTCAGGTCAACGTGGCCATGATCAACTACTACTTCCGCAATAAAAACGGCCTCTACCACGCGATAATCGAGAAGTTAATGGGTGAGCTGAACGAGAGGCTGGAGTCGGAGGTAGCGGAGGGTGCGGACCCGGTGGACCGCCTGAAGCGGTATGTCTACAGCTATGTCAGCTACCTGCGCCAGGAGTCCCAGACCGCCCAACTGGTCTTTCAGGCTATCTTCCTCAAAGACACCGACCTGGACTATCTGGTAGAGCGCTACTGGGTCAGGACCTACGCCATGGTCGAGCAGGTGCTGCGCGAAGGGGTAGCGGCAGGGGTCTTCTCGCCGATCGACAGCCGGCTGATACCCATCAGCATCCGGGGGATGCTGCTCTGGTACTTCATGTCCTCCCCCATCACCGTGCGGCTGCCGGGGATGAGGGAATATCGCGGAGAATTCGACGAAAAGCTCGCGGAGGAGACGCTGCACCTGCTGCTCCAGGGACTGCTCAAGAGGTAATCACCGGCTCAGGAGGCCGGGGCCGATCTCGGTGAGTCTGCCCACCGGTGAGTAAGTCCCCCGGCTTTTCGCCACTAATCGGCGGCGGCTGTCATAGATACCGGCCTCCGCCACCACCGTCTTCTTCCCGGCGTATATCACTTCCGCCTCCGCAATCACCCTCTCCCCCACCTTGACCGTGGCGAAGTAGTTAAGGTTCATCTCCAGAGTCACCAGCATCTGGTCCAGGGAGATGCCCGCATAGCCCATGGCCGTATCCGCCAGTGAGGCTATCACCCCGCCGTGAGCCGTGCCGATGGTGTTCGAGTACCCGGGCCCTATGTCCATCTCGAAGACCACCCGGCCGGGCGAGATCCGCTTCAGGGATATGTTTAGATTCTTTAGGGCCGGCATCTCCTGCACCGTCCGCAGTAAAACCTTGAACAGCCCCTCGTCCAACCCCTGATTAATCGCCCCTTCCTCCATCGCTAACACCACCCGTCTTACCTCCCTCAAAACGTTCACGCGGTGCTGGTGACGGCCTCTATCGCTGTGTTTTCTTTTTTCTATAATCCTGTGGTAGTTACCAGCGGCGCCCTCATAACATTCTATTATAAAATCACAACTGAAAGAGCAAAAAATCTCCGACCATTTAAACGTGTGTTTTAATCGTTCGTTTAAATAAATTATAAATTAATCAGCCTTTAACTGTCAATAATCCCGGACTTTCGGAGAAAACTTGGCTATCGCCAAGCCTTTAGCGCAGGCGAAAGCCCTAGTTGCGAAGAAAGCTAGGCTACCGCCAAGGGCGGAGCCGTAGCTGCACTTGCTTCGGAGTGCACTTGCTTGCATCAGAAGTTCCCTTATATACTTTCTGATAGCGGAACAACAACACCAGGCATCGCCTGGCGTTGCTTAATCTATGTTCCCCGGAGGGTTTTTACGCACTCAGTATACCCGCTTATCCTCCATTTCCGCCCAGCGGCGGAACACCTCCCGGCACTCTTCCCGCTCCATCTGCACCAGCCCCGGGACCCCGCCGCCCGCTGCAGTGCTCATCAGGTCATAGAACCGGCGGTCATCAAAACCGATCCCCGCCGCGTCCTCACTGGAACAGCCGTAGTAAACCCGGTCGATCCGGGCCCAGAGTATTGCCCCCAGGCACATCGGGCAGGGATAACAGGTGGTATAAAGCTCGCATCCCGCGAGATCAAAGGTTCTCAGCAGCCGCTCGGCCAGCCGGATCGCGTTCACCTCGGCGTGGGCGGTCGAGTCGTTATCCTTGAGTACCGTATTGTGAGCAGTGGCGATGACCTGCCCATTTCTAACCACCGCCGCCCCAAACGGCCCTCCCTCTCCCGCTGCCAATCCAGTCAGAGCCTCCGCGCGGGCCGCTTCCATAAATCCCGACAAAGTTAACCACCTCGCAGCAGTCTCCCTCTCCAACTGTAGTTTACCACTAAACCGACCAGTTAAGATAGCCCATGCATGGTCAGCAACCGGCCATACCGCCAGGCTATGGCCCCGGAAGCGGCCATCAAAGAACTCAAACGATGCGCTGGCAGCCAGTTCGCCCCCCGGCTGGTCGAAGCTCATCAGGACCCGGGAGTAGCCCGGTAATTGTTCAGGGGCTCATGAAACCGGTGGAGCGGCCTCCCAGCCGCCCCACCTTAACTTTATTGCATTCAAGCTGCCTTAGAAAACCGGCGGCACGTAGGGAAGGGTCTTGGAAAACAGCCAGCAGAGGAACAGCACCACCGGAATGTGGAACATCAACTGCAGCACCGAATAACCCACCATCTCGCGCGCTTTCATGTTCAGCACCCCCAGGAGCGGCAGCATCCAGAAGGGGTTGACCAGGTTGGGCAGCGCCTCGGCCGCGTTGTAGATGTTGACCACCCACCCCATGTTGACCCCCAGATTCTTGGCCGCCTCCAGAACGTAAGGCGCCTCTATGATCCACTTGCTGCCGCCCGACGGGACGAACAGACCGAGGACCGCGGAGTAGATACCCACCAGGACCGGGTAGGTTCCCTGGGTCGAGATATTGGTGAAGATCTGCGCCAGCGCGTGGCTGATCCCGGTCCCCATGATCAGCCCGAAGATACCGCCGTAGAAGGGGAACTGCACCAATACCCCGGCCGTGGCCGGTACCGATGAGGCTATCGCCTTCAGGAAGGAGCGCGGCCGCCAGTGCAGCAGCATAGCCAGGATCAGGAACATGAAGTTGAAGGTGTTGAGGTCGAGTACGTTCAGCCAGCCTTTGGTGCTAACCATGTGGTACAGGTAGACCAGACCGATGGCACTGATCAGGATAGTCAGGATAGGGCTGTACTCCAGCCACTCCGACGGCTTCTCCTTGGTGCCCAGCTTAAACTCCAGCGGCTCCAGGTTGACCCCGTAAAACTCGGCGGTTTTCGCCTTCTCCGGGGTCGGAGCCGAGAAGTAGGCGATGATCACCGACAGGGCCATAATGATGCCGCAGGTGGTCATGCTCTGCCAGGTGAAGATGGTTTTGTCCAGGGTTATCAGACCGCTGATCTTATAGAGGTCAGCGGGGATGGAGCCCTTGGTGTTCATCAGCAGAGCCGCGGAGGACGAGAGTCCCAGCGCCCATACCGCGCCCAACCCCAGGTAGGCCGCCGCACCGATCGCCCGAAAGTCGACCCCCTTGATCCGGCGGCAGATCTCCCGCACCAGGAGGCCGCTGAAGATCAGGCTGAAGCCCCAGGAAAACAGCGAGGACGCCATAGAGAAAAAGGCCACGAAGGCAATCGCCCCACGCGAGGTTTTGGGCAGCTCGGCCAGCTTCTGCACTATCTTGTATATCGGCGGCGAGCTGGCCAGCGCGTACCCGCCGATAACGATGAACGCCATCTGCATGGTAAAAGGTATCAGGCCCCAGAATCCGTTGCCAAACATGATGGTCATCTGCCCCGGGTTGTTGCCCATCGCCCAACCGATTAAGAATACTATGAGAACCGCCAGCACCGCGAACACGAACGCGTCGGGGAACCACTTCTCGCACCAGTCCGCAAGCGCCTGACCAAATCGTTTAAAGGCCGAGTCTTCATCCTGGATTATCTGCTTCGACACTTTGCATCCCCCTCTCTAAAAACGTCTATTTTTTAAACACTATAAAATATTTTGACAACTCGCCCGCCCGGCAACCCGCCGGGGTACGCCGCTTCACCTCCCCGTAAATGAAGTCATCACCGAGCGATCAGTCCTAGAACATTAATATGAATGAATGCTGCCTGCCTTGCTCAACCGCTCTGGCCATATAAAACAGCAAGACCCGTGCCAGAAACCCAAACTAACCTACCGGGCGAGAAGCACTAGGCGAGGCAACCGGAATCACCCCACTTAAGGCCTGGGAGAATGGCAAAAAAATAAACCCCCGCTGTACAAAAATACTACAGCCGGAGCCTCAAGGCATTGAAAGGTTATATCTTTAGACTTACTGCTTCAGGGACTGATCCAGGTCCTGTTCCAGGCCGTACTCCTCGATCTTGTAAAGCAGGGCGGAGCGGCTGATCTGCAGCTTGGCCGCGGTCTGCGCCCGGTTCCAGCGGTTGTGCTGCAAAGCCTTTTTGATCACCCGCTTTTCCACCTCGTGCAGTATCTCTTTGAGCGGCTTGTCGCCGAAATCCAGTATCAGCTCCTCGGTGGGCGAAAAGGACTGGATTCCGAAAGGCAGGTGATCGGGCAGCAGGACCTCGCCGCTCCCCATCACCACCGACCGCTCGATCACGTTCTCCAGTTCCCGGACGTTGCCCGGCCAGTTATAGCTGGTCAACAGGCGCATCGCCTCGACCGAAACATACTTGAACCCCTTCCCCGCCACCTGACTGTACTTGTTCAGGAAAGACTCCACCAGAAGCGGTATGTCCTCCCGCCGCTCGCGCAGAGGCGCGATATGGATAGGCACCACGTTAAGCCGATAGTAAAGGTCCTCCCTGAAAGTACCCACCCTGATCATGTCCTCCAGGTTGCGGTTGGTAGCGGCTATGATCCGCACGTCCGTCTTGATGGTATCCAGCCCGCCCACCCTTTCAAACTCCTTCTCCTGGAGCACCCTTAGGAGCTTGACCTGTAAGGAGGGGCTCATCTCGCTGATCTCGTCCAGCATTATGGTTCCACCGTCCGCGTACTCGAACCGGCCCTTCTTGCGGTCGATAGCCCCGGTGAAAGCCCCCTTCTCGTGACCGAACAGCTCGCTCTCCAGCAGTCCCTCGGGCAGGGCGGCGCAGTTGACCTTCACCATCGGCGCTCCCCGACGCGGACTGTTGTAGTGGATGGCCTTGGCCACCAGCTCCTTCCCGGTCCCGCTCTCACCCATTATCAGGACCGTTGCGCTGCTCTCCGCCACCCGGCCGATGATCTTGTACACCTCCTGCATCTTGCCCGAGTTGCCCACCATGTTGTTGATGGCGAACTTGTCCTTGATCTCCTGGCGCAGCAGTTTGACCTCGTCAGCAAGGTCCTTGATCTCCAGAGCCCGCTTGACATTCAGCTTGATCTCCGAGAGGTTGAAAGGTTTGGAGATGTAGTTGTACGCGCCCAGCTTCATCGCCTCTACCGCCGTGTCCACCCCTGCGAAGGCGGTGATCACGATTACCGTAATCTCGGGATGCTTCTCCCGCAGTACATGAAACAGCTCCATCCCGTCCATCAGCGGCATACGGATATCCACCACCGCCAGGTCGTAGTGATTGATACCCGCCAGCTTCAGCGCCGCCTCACCATTCTCCGCCATATCGGCCTTGTACCCCTCTTTTTTCAAAACCGCCTGCAGCAGCTTGCGGACGCTCTCCTCATCATCCACCACCAGGATCCGTTTGTCCTTCCTCATTCCGGCCCTCCTTCCCGATCGGTAGATAAACAGCAAACTCCGAGCCCTCCCCGGGTCTGCTCGTCACCTCGATTACCCCCCCGTGCCCCTCCACTATCTTCTGCGCCACCGACAGCCCGAGTCCAGTACCCTTTTCCCGGGTAGTGAAGAAGGGGTCAAAGACCTTCTTTAAGTCCTCTTCCCTGATCCCGATCCCAGTATCCCTTATCACGGCCCGCACCATACTTCCATCCTTGCTGAGGCCTGTCTCTACCGTAATCTCCCCCTCACCCTCCACGGACTGCGCGGCGTTTAAGATAAGGTTCAAAAACACCTGCTTCATCTGCTCCTCGTCCAGGGGGATGAGCGGCAGTCCGGATTGAAGCTGGCGGTTTAGGACCACCCTGGTCCCAAACATCTTTAAGTTGACCAGGACCAGGGTATTCTCCAGGACCTGGTTGATATCCGCCAGCACCGAGTGAGACTCCGAGGGTCGGGCGTAGTACAGCAGCTGGCTCACGATCTTGTTGACCCGGTCGACCTCCTTGACCACGACCCGGGTATACTCCAGCTTGGGATCGTCCGGCCCCAGGTCCTCCTCCAGGAACTGAACAAATCCCTTGATCGAGGTCAGCGGGTTCCTGATCTCATGGGCTACCCCGGCGGCGATCTCACCTACCATCGCCAGACGGTCGGCCCGCTGCATCTGCTCCATCATCCGGTTCCTCTCGCTCAGGGCCCCGGCCATCTCGTTGATAGCCTCCGAAATCTCCCCGATCTCCCCGGACATTGGAGGGATGCGGTGGTTTAAGTCATTCTGGATACTCTTCAAACCGTTTTTGATGCGGGTTACCTTGGAAGACACGTTGTCCGCTATCAGCACCGACCCCAGGAAGGAAAGCAAGACGCTGATGAATATCACCAGATAAAAACGGTTCTCCATCCGGAAGAACTGAGAGTTGATGTCCTGGATCAGCTCATTGGCCCAGATATAGCCGATGACCTTCCCGTCACGGATGATCGGGGTCATGCAGTTCATTATATTGCCCCGTACCAGCGGTCCAGTCTGCACCAGGGGGGGTACCCGAGGCCATCACCTGCCGCCCCAGGTGGTTTGGCGCGATCGATTGCCCCACGGTCTGTCCCAGCTGGCTGCTTGGACCATAGGTAATTATCGCGTCAAGCTCCCGGGAGTAATACCCCACCCCGACGCCGGGGGCCAGATCCGCCACCTGGTCGGTGCCGGCGCCGAGTTCCCGGTTCAGGGCGCGGATCTTCTCCTCCCGGGGGGCGTCCTGCAGGCCCTTGCTCTCCAGAATCTGGTCGAAGTTCCGGGTCAGATTCGCGTCCAGCATCCGGGTAAAGGCAAACAGCTTGGTCTGCTTCTCCTCCAGCAGCGCTCCCTGGGCATCACGCATCATAAAATAGCCGGCGCTCAGGATGGAGGAGATGATGACCACCGCCATCACCAGGGTCAGAGATAACCTCAAGGTAAGCCTCGGTCGAAACAAACCAGTGACCCCCCTTCAACCACAAATACCGCCTTGTGGTGTCTACCGGCTGTTTAAGGATATTTAACAACCTGGATGCAGGACTTTTCGCTTTTTATATTGAATAAAAATGAATATTGTGATTATATTCTACCACATCGTCGGAGGGCTCCCCTAATATGGCCGAAAATCCCAAAGGTGAAGGCCGAAAATCAAAGCGTTCGATCAGGGAAAGCGAGATCAAGTTCCGCACCCTTTTCAACTCCTCCAGCGACGCCATCGTCCTGTTCAAGCAGGGGCAGATCGTCGATTTCAACGACAAGGTCCTGGAGGTTTTCGGCTGCACCCGGGAGGAATTTAAAGCAGGCTACCCCGACCGATTTTTACCCCCTCAACAGCCCGACGGCAGAGACTCGCAGACCGTAAGGCTCGATAGACTCCAGGCGGCCCAGAAAACGCCCCAGTACTTCCAATGGAGGAATCTCAAGTACGATGGCACCCCTTTCGACGTCGAAGTCAGCCTCAGCCCGGTCACCATAAAAGGCGAGGTCGTAGTCCAGGCAATAGTCCGCGATATCACCGAGCGCCGCCGGATAGAGGAAGCCCTCCGCCAGAGCGAGGCCAAGTTTCGCAGCATCATCGAGTACTCCCGCGATGGCATAGTGCTGTTCGACGAAACCGGAAGGGTTATCGAGTGGAACCAGGGCCTGGAGAAGATATTCGTCGTGAAACGGGAGCAGGCGCTGGGCCTTTACGCCTGGGACGACCTGTTTCAGCGTTTGACACCCGCCAAAGACATCAAGGGGTTTTTCTACAGCCTCCTTCGGACCGGTGACGCACCGACCTTGAATCAAACCATGGAACACGAATTCGTCATGCCAGACGGTCGGTTCCATACCATCGAAGAAGTGAGCTTCGCCATCAAGACTGATCGGGGCTACATGTGCTGCTGGTTTATCCGTGACATCACCGAGCGAAAGCTGGCAGAGCGGGCGCTGCGGGAATCGGAAGAGAACTACCGGGCCATATTCGAAAACACCGGCACCGCAAACATCAAGTACGGCGAAGACACCATTATCCAACTCGCCAATGCCGAAGCTGAAAGGCTTTCCGGCTACTCCAAGGAAGAGATCGAAGGAAAGATGAGCTGGACGGAATTCGTCACCCATGACGAAATTCCGAAGGTAAAGAGGATAACCGCACTCATCAACAACCACCCCGAGGGGTCGCCTCGCAGCTACGAGACCAAGATCAAAGACCGCCGGGGCAGCATCCACAACGTAATCATCACCATCCAGCTGATCCCCGGCACCCTGAAGCGGGTGGTCTCCATCCTGGACATCACCGACCGTAAACAGACCGAGGAAAAGCTCGAGTACCTCAGCCTCCATGACACCCTGACCGGTCTATACAACCGTACCTTCTTCGAAGAAGAGATGCGCCGGCTAGGGGACGGGAGACGCCTGCCGGTTGGCATCATCGTATGCGATGTTGACGGTCTGAAGATGGTCAACGACAGCCTGGGACACGACCGAGGAGATCGACTGCTGAAGGACGCCGCAGAGGCCATCCGCGGGTGTTTCCGCGATAGCGACGTTGTCGCCCGTATCGGGGGCGACGAGTTCGCCGTGTTGGTCCCCGAGTGCAGCAAGGAGGTGGCTGAGGAAGCGGTCGACAGAATAAAAACGGCTGTGACACAGCACAACCAACGGTACCCTGAACCCACCCTGAGCATTTCCGTCGGTTACGCGGTCACCGCCGACGAGAGATCCAGCATGGCCTCTGTTTTTAAAGAAGCGGACAACAACATGTACCGCGACAAGTTCTTCCGGGGTCAGCACTACCGCAGCAGACTCATCAGCTCACTGATACGGGCGATGGAAATCCGCGACCAGTCCTCCGCAGAAAGCATTCACCGGCTGCAGCGTCTGCTGGCCATCTCCAGTGTCGATTCCGAACTTATAGATAAGATAATCCGACTGATCGAAGACCACCAACCGACCGACTAGCCATCCACTTCCCGCTGGCTGAGCGGCTTCGCTAACCCCAGTTTATTGATATCCACGGTCACCTGATCGGGTTAGAAGCTCTGGGCGGTACTCCACAGCTGTCCTGCCGTTAGCCGCTTCCCTACTACCCGAAAGCCGTTTTTCACCAGGATGTCTTCCAGCATGACGCGCATGAAAGCAGCGTCATCCACCAGCCCGATCCTTGGCAAAGCCCTTTAGAGCAGCTCATCGGTATTCAATATTGTAAGCAGATCGTTCCCGACCTTGGCTACCCCGATTATTCCTCGGATGCCGCTGGCAACCACCTCCAGGTTCTCGATGGGCTCCACCTGGCTGCCCGGCACCGCCAATACCTCCAAAACCTCGTCCACCAGCAGCCCGGCCGTCTTACCTTCCTTCTCCACCAGCAGCAGGCGGGACTCGGGGTTGACCTCTCCACGACCCATACCCAGCTTCATCTGGGTGTTGATGACTGGTATCACATCTCCCCGCACGTTGATCATCCCGCAGAGGCACCGGTCCGCCGAAGGCACCTGGGTCATCGGGACCATCTTCATGATCTCGCGGACCTTCATGATCTCCAATCCGTAGTCGTTGTCGCTCAACCGGAAGGTAACAATCTGCATGTCGTTCATTCACTATTTCCCCCCTATATTGAGTTTATTTAAAATACTTACATTAATTGATATCTTTTTACATAAAACATGCTGATTCTAATAGTTATTACCATTTTACCCTAATGAATCAAAAATTCAAAGCATCAAATGAACCATAACGGTGGATAAAGCGTTCACCTGCACAGAACCGCCCAATTCCCTAAAATTCCCGCTCGACCTATAGCGAATTTGCGGTCTCGGTCAGTTTCTCCGCCACATTGGCCATCTCCATCACCGAAGCCGTAACCTCCTGGGTGGCCGCCGCCTGCTCCTGGCTCTGTTTCAACGTACCCTCGGAGGCAGAGCTGATGAGCCCGATCTTTTCCCCGATCTCCTGGGTCAGCTTGCGGATGCGGTCCGCTGTCTCCTTGGACTGATCGGAGAGCTTCCTGATCTCCTCCGCCACCACCCCAAAACCGCGCCCGTGCTCTCCCGCCCGCGCCGCCTCGATCGCCGCGTTCAGTCCCAGCATCTTGGTCTGGTCGGCCACGTTCTTGATGAAGTCCAGCACCTCGTTGATCTCCACCGATATCTTGGCCACCTCTCCCACTCGATCGGAGAGCTGCCCCTCGTTCATCGAGATCTCGCCCGCCGAGGCCGCAATCTCCTCCATCACCGAGGCGATCTCCTGAATGTTGGCCGACAGCTTGGCGGCGGTGTTCTGGAGTTCCTCGGCCAGGGCCTGCGAGAGGTATATCCCAAAGGTCCCTACTATCTCCTTGTCTTCCGGGTCGAACAGCGGCATGTTGATGGCTCGACAGGGAGTACCGTACACTTCGGCGGCCAGGTTTTTCACCTGCACCTGTTTACTGCGGATAGTCTCCCTGGCCACCCCGCCCTCACGGAGCACAGTACCCACCTGCAGACCTGGTATATCGAACTTCAGTGAGTCTTGGCGATAGATGACCTTCTCCAGGTCGGAGATCAGCAGGAAGCCTCCCTCGGGAAAGGCCTTGGCCAGTGGTCCGGCGAACTGCTCGAAGGCCCGCGCTACCGGGTGCAGTTTACCCGTCATCACCCCGATCGCACCCACCACCACTCCGTCCTCCACCACCGGCTGGGCCAGGACCTTGACCCGCTTGCCGTAAACGCTGCGCGGGTAGTTACCTACCACCACCTGTTTATCGCTGATGCACTTTCTGACGAACCCACCGTCTACCAGCCGTTCCCCCTCTTTTACTCCCTGCAGGCTCAGTCCCTTGTCCAGGATAAAGGTGTACCGGTCCAGGTCGGAGGTAAAATAGAGGCACTCGTACTCGTAGGACTGCACCAGGAAGTTGGAAAGGCCACGAAAAATATCGACCACCTGACTCAAACTACATACCCCCTATTTTAAAAATCTTCCAAGATTTTGTATATTGCAAAAACCGGGCCCAATTTTATATTTTAAATCAGTATGACCTCTTTTTCCTTTCCATCCGCGCCTCATAGGGTTAGTAGTTTGCAAAATTTTACATATGAATCTAATTTTAAAAATTTTACAAACAAATAATGTACATTTCCGTATACGGAAATGTACATTATGGATAAAACCGTTCATCTAAAAATTATCCGGGCCCACCATACCAGATCGGGCTCGGCAGCCCCAGTGCTCGGCTCTCTGTAGTACATGGTTTATTTTTTACCCGCTTTCACTCCAGAACCACCCCGATTAATGCACCGCCGTCCCTTGGCTAGCTTGCTATCTCCACCCGGTTGCGGCCGTTGCTCTTGGCCAGATAAAGAGCCGAGTCCGCCTTTCGGTAGCCGGAATCGAACGGGTTGTCATCACTGGTGTCGAGCAGTGCTACCCCAAAACTGGCGGTCACCTTAGCGAGGTCGCCGACCTCGCTGCAGGTATACTTTTCAACGATGATCCGCAGCTTCTCGGCCTTCCGCCGCCCGTCCATCAGGCTGGTCTCCGGGAGCAGGATGGCGAACTCCTCACCGCCAAAACGGGCTATGATATCCGTTTTTCTGATGTTGCTGGTTATCAGATCCGCGATGTCTTTCAGGATCATATCCCCGGTCGGGTGACCGTGGGTATCGTTGATGTACTTAAAGTTATCGATGTCTATCACGATCAGGCAGGGGGAATTATTAGTCCGTTTCATCCTATCGAGTTCCCGATCGGTAAGGTGCATAAAATGGGTCCGATTGAGCAGCCCGGTCAGCGGGTCATGCGAAGCCAGATATTCGTTGATCCTAATCTTCTCATTGAGTTCTTCATTCTGAAGCTCGATCAGGCGTTTCTGTTCCAGGTTCATAACATAAAAACGCCACAAAACCACCGAGATAAAAAAGCCGATCGCTGCCACCGAAAAACCGTTGCCGAGAAAAGTAATAAAAAGCACTTCATTATTTAGCACCAAAGGGAGCAGGCTAAAAAACAGGATAGAAGCTATCGTATAGCATGCCAAGGATAAAACCGGGTTGATCAGGAAAACCGCGGATACTCCCACGCACACGATCGTAAACACTGAGATGTTCGGCGCCGCCAGATTGGAAAACATCGTGACCACCACTCCAAACAGCAGGTAGGCCAGAAACAGAAAAACATAAAGGTTTTTCACCAGGCGGTTCTTTTTAACGATCTCCATATGCGCGAGAATAGCGACGATTCCACAGACCAGCATTGTCACGAACATTACCGAGTGGGAGTAGATAACCCCTAACGCCCATCGATACTCGTTACCGCTCATAAGATCCAGTCGGGTCAGGAGGCTGACTATAAAGATCAGATGAAGCGGCAGGGCGATAAAAGAAGCGTATTTCACCCTTCTCAGATTGTTCTCCGAGACACTATCCACGATAGCTGGGTCCAGCCCCGCAACCCTCAAGGAATGAGCCATTACCTTAAAGTATTCCATATCGCACCTTTTCTATAGTTCCTAATCGACGTAACGTACGGATTCTTCCAAGTTTATTATAAAAAAAAAGTTTAGTATTAAATGTGACCATTATTACAAATTATGAAGCGAGTCCTGTTACACCCCGGCTTTATAAACCTCCATACTCAGCAGCCCCGACCACATGGCGGCTTTACGCAGGCGGGGGTTGTACATAAAGGGGGACTTCAGGTTTTTCAGCAGGATGTTCACCCGCATCGGGTTGATAGCCCGGTCATACCGTTCCAGGAACCCTTCTGGCCCGTCCAGCAGGCTCTGGGCACAGTGCAGCGAACTCTTGAAGGCGTAGCTCAGTCCCTCCGCCGAGCTGGGGCTGATCATCCCCGCGGCCTCGCCCAGGAGCGCGATACTGCCCCTCCCCACACGGATATCTCCCAGCCGCTGCGGCCGGAGGATGGGTGCACCCTCCCGTTTGACGCACTTCCCGAGTCGAATCCCCAGAGTCCCCAGCTTCCCCTTCAAGGTTTCGAACCGTTCCGCCGCGTCCTTAGACAGGGAGAGCGCCGAGCCGACCAGCAGGCACCCCTCCTTGGGTATGGTCCAGGAATAAAAGTCCGTGACCTCGCTGTCAAAAATAGTCGTGAAGTACGGCATCGCCTGCTCGATTTGGAACCACTCCTGGATGGCTATGTACTTCTTGGGCATGGCCGAGTCTGGAAAGACCAGCCTCCGCACCCGGGAGTTGGCCCCGTCCGCACCGATGAGGACTTTGACCGATTCCGAGTACTCCTTCCCCCCCTGGGAAAACCTAAGGTTACAGCGGCCTCCATCAAGGCTGTACCCCTTGAAGGTCGCCTCGGGAAGAAAATCCACCCGGTCGGGGATCAGGGACACCAGCCAGCGGTCGAAACGCTCGCGGTCCAGGTTCAGGTAAAACCTCTGGTAGTATCTCTCCAGCCGGCTCTGCAGGTCGATCGTCCTCACCGTAAAGAGCTGGGGACCAACCAGTATGTCCTTCGGCACCCCCATCCCCAGTTCAGCCAGCATCTGCTGGGCATCCGGGGCCAGCAGCCCGCCGCAGCACTTGGTCTTCGCCGGCGAGTCTGCATAATCACCGGCGAACGGCCTTCGGTCGATCACCAGCACCCGATAATCCTTACCGACCAGACGGGCCAGAGTGGCCCCCGCCGGCCCCGCCCCGACGACAGCAACATCGTACATCAACAGTACCTCTTCCATCTATTATGTCCACGCCAGAACAACGTTTCGTCACCATATAAAGAAACAGCTCTTTTGGGCAACACTATAATCGATAGCCGCTGCCTCACGTTAAAGAAAGGAAGTCGTTCTTTGCACTACCTGGGGGACCGGGAACAGGCCCTTTTTAACCAGATAATCGAGATGCAGCGAGAGATTACCGCCCTTCGATTCGAGCGCTGGAGGGAGTACGAACTGCTGAAACCCCAGTGGTGGCTGCTGCTGATCCTGTTCACCGTGCCCTGGATAGTATGGTGGAAGCTGGTCGACCGCAAAAGGATAGTGGAGATTTTTCTCTACGGGATGCTGGTGGAAGCCATCTCGGTCACCCTGGACGTCATCTTCGGGGAACTCACCTTCTGGGTTTACCCGTTCAAGCTCTTCCCCATCATTCCCCGTTACGTTGAGTACGACCTGGCCCTGATGCCGGTCTCGTTCATGCTGGTGTACCAGTACTTTCCCCGCTGGAAGACCTTTATCCTGGCGATTGCCGCCCTGTCCGCGCTGCTCTCCTTCGTGGGGGAACCGATCGCGGTCTGGCTGGGCCTCTATCAGCCGCTGGCCTGGAAATTCCATTACTCCTTCTTCGTCTATATAGCGATGGGGGTGTATATCAAGTGGTTGGTCGACCTGACGGTTAAAATAAAAAACCGCGCCTTCGGCAGGTATTAAGAACGGCCGGCGCCCCGCCGGCCGTTCTTATCCGCATTCACTCTACATGAAGCCCTTCCACCGCAGGAACACCACCGCCAGCACTACCGCGCCCAACGCGAAACGGTACCAGACGAAGGGCAGGTAGCTTCGCTTGCGGACCAGCCGCATCAGGAACCCGATGCTGATGAAGCCCACCACCGCCGAGACCAGGGTTCCCACCAGGAAGCCGGTGTCGACCCCTCCCGCCAGCACCTCGGGGAGCTTCAGCACCGCGGCCCCGAAGATTATCGGGGTGGACAGCAGGAAGGAGAAGCGGGCGGTCGCTTCCCGGGTAAGGCCGCTCATCAGCCCCACGCTCATGGTGATACCCGATCGCGACACCCCGGGGATGATCGCCAGGGCCTGGGAAAGCCCGATCATGAAGCAGCGTCCCAGCCCCGCCTGGTTGATGCCTATCATCTTGGCGCCCCGGCGGTCGGCCCAGAGGAGGATGACCCCCATTATTATCAGCATCACCGCGATCAGGGCCGGATTGCGGAAGGTCGTCTCCGCGTATTCCTCCAGCAGTTTACCCGCCAGCGCCCCGGGTATGGTGGCGAGCACCAGGTACCAGAACAGGCGCTTTTCTTCGCTCGGTCCCCGGCTCAGCGCCCCGGTGAAAAGGTTCCACCAGTCCCGCCAGAAGTAGGCCACCACCGCCACCAGCGTCCCCAGGTGAAGCGCCACGTCGAAGGTCAGCCCCGGGTCCTGCCACTTGAATAACCAGGGCACCAGGACCAGGTGCGCTGAACTGGAGATAGGCAAAAACTCTCCCAACCCCTGCACCAGACCCATTACCACCGCCTGGAAGGTCGTCAAATCGATAAACCCCTTTCCTGCCTCATCTAAGCCAAGGTTCCTTACCGCTTATCGTTGATGCTCTAGTTCCCGGTGTAAGGAGCTACCGTCTTCATCTTGTCGCCCTTCTGTATCTTGTCCACCACTTCCATGCCCTTGACCACCTTGCCGAACACCGCGTACTGCCCGTCCAGCGTGGTAGCGTCATTTTTCAGGATGTAAAACTGCGACCCCGCAGAGTTAGGGTCCTGGCTGCGGGCCATCGCCAGCGCCCCGCGCACGTTCTTCAGCTGGGACGGACTGTTCTCCAGGGGTATGGTCCATCCTGGGCCGCCGGTTCCGTCACCTTTCGGGTCCCCTCCCTGGATGACCCAGTCCTCCACCCGGTGGAAGTTCAGACCGTTGTAAAACTTGGAATCCACCAGCTTCTGAAAGTTGGCTACCGTCTGGGGCATCGCCTGCGGGTAGACCTCCACCACGATTTGTCCTTTATCCGTATCGATCGCCAGCTGCTTAGCTTCGCCCAGCGGCTTGCTGTATTCCGCGCTGGACGTAACCCCGGGTTTACTGCTTTCGAATTCAATCTGGGGATTAGTCCCGCTGGGACTGGGTTGGGAGGCGGCCGTATCCACAGCGCTGGTGCCGGCCGGGTTTTCGTTCTTCGGCATCTGGGTGTAGGCCAGGCTGACGGCGATGATGAGCATCACCACGATCCCCGCGGCCATTACCATCTTCTGGTTGCGGTCAGGCATCGGGGTCTTCTTACCGGTAGGCTTACTGGGCTTCTTGGCTGTTTTGACGTTTACATTCTTCTTGTTCCCCATATAAACACCCCCAAGGAATAAAATGTGTTTCTCTGTAAACCATAATGAAATTAATCCTTACATCCCCTAAGTCATAATTATAGCCACCTCTCACGAGGTGGCAAGCTATTTCGCATGACTAAATACTTCCTGGTATATTGGGCCGCTGTCAGGAGACCGACCTGCGTCCCCGCCGGGTCTGCTGAAACAGGCGCCCCACCTGCAGGCAAAAGGCCTCCAGCCGGGCCTCCACACTCTGGGTAAACTGGTTTCCATCGGTCTCTATCGACAGGAAGGGAAGCGCCGAGTACTCCTTCAGGACCTCCTCCACCAGCTCGCGGTCCTCGGCCACCTGCAGCTTCTTTTCTCCCAGCTTGTGGTTGACCAGCGCCTCGGCGATCCGGTTCGGCATGCAGCCGAAGGGTCCGATGGAGATGACCCCCTGGACCTCCTCGATTATGGAGGTGATGGTCACCCCGGCGGTCAGAATGGCCTCCCCGGTCAGGTAGGGTGAGATTACGTCGGCCATGCTGCGCATCACCCGATCGACATCGACCATGTGAACCTCGTGTAACCCCGACCCCGCCAGGATGCCGTTGATGGACCTCTCGTACCAGTACTTGAAAGCCCCCTGTATATATGCGTTCACCTGCTTCTCCCGGGTCGAACTCCGATCCAGCCGATTCTTGATCAGGTAGTCGATGTAGTAGAGCCATTCCGCGATGGGGGCCGTCCTGGTTATTATCCCCCGGTCCGCCAGCCGCTCCACCAGGGACTGCCGGGAAAAACTGTCCTTGCGGACGTAGATTTCGCCCACCAGTTGGATGGTGGGAAAGTCCTCCAGCCGACCGCGCGTCTCCAGGGAGTTCAGCCGCTTCGCCGCCGAGCGCAGGGTTTGCTTCAGCTCCTTCCAGCTTCCCCGTTCCACCATCTCCTCGATCTTTGCCACTACATCCCGATAAACCCGCAGCGCCTTGTCCCGGTCGCGGGCCATCACCAGCAGCGCGCTGTAAATGTTCTCCAGCACATCGGATATGACCACCGAATGCCACCCCCGCAGGGTAAATCTGGTGCCCAGCCCCGCATACCCGTTGTCAGGGCTTAGTGACAGCAGGGCCACGTTCCTGATCCGCTTCTTCTCTATCACGTCCTTCATATACTGGCTGTACTGACCGAACCGGCAGGGCCCGGTGGTATCGGGCATGAAATAGACCAACAGCTCATCCTCCCGCTTGCCCTCCAGCTCTTTCAATAAACTCCCCAGGGTCAGGATCATGGGTAGGCACTCCTTACAGGATGACACCCCCTGTCCCAGCTTGAGTTCAACCTCGGTGGGGTTGTCCACCGCCGATGCATTCACTCCCACGTGGCGGAAGGTCGCGGCCAGGAGCCTGGAACCCACCTCGCCCATCGAGGGTATCAAGAACCTCACGTTGGGATCGGTCAGGCGGTGCTTGACCCCGTGGGAGTCCACGATCAGCATCTCTCCATCCTCCTCCAGAGTGGTCGCGGGCCTGTACCCGAGTTCTCCCTCGGCCGTCTCCCGGCTCACCTCCAGGTAGTTCTTGACCACGTCCAGGAAGGCCTCGATACGGGTGTCTATCCCCGCGTCAGAGGAGTGACTGTCTATCTCCAGGGTCAGGGAGGGCTTGTCTCCCATCACCTTGCGGAAGTAGCTGACCAGGAACGAGTCGGGGCCGCAGCTGAAGTTGGTGATATAGGTGGCGAAAAGCCGGGGGTGCCGCTTCACCAACCGCGAGGCCTGCAGTATCATCTGCCCCAGCGGCCAGTACATCTTGTCGGTGGTTTCTTCCTCCTCGAACGGGAGGAAGTCGATCGGCACCACCGCGTAGCCCCGGCTGGAAAACTTGTGCGGGATGCCCATGTTGCCGTACTTGGTAAAAGCGTTGTAAGGACGACCGAAGATCACCACCCCCAGACGGTTGGGGTCCTCTTCCAGCATCCGCAAAAACTCGCGCCCCATCCGCCGGCCTTCCAGATGAAAGGCCCGCTGCGCCTCCAGGGCCCGGTCAAAGGCGACCGCCGCATCGGACCTGACGGTCCCGAGTTCCACGCCTATCTTAATCATGGTCTCCCGTTCGCACTCGTATCCCCGGGAAAAGTCCAGCATCGGGGTTATTACCCGTTTCCCTGCAAGCTCCTCGAAGGCCGCCTTCAGGTAATACGGCTCCCCCTGAACCAGCGGGCAGGTCTTGTATATCGAATCGTCGCCGACCGGCATCGACCGGATATGCGGCAGGAAGTAGGCATCGGGGTTCAACCTGATGAGGCTCCCCAAGAATCCGTGCGCCTGCTCCACGGGGTAGCAGAAAGCCGAGCCTTTGCGGTCCACCGCCTCTGAGTCGACCTCCGTCGGCGTCACCACCCGCATCCCCAGGCCGGTAAAGAACTCGTAAAACAGCGGGTAGAGGGTGTGGTTCATCAGCGAGCCGCTGATCCCGACCGTCAGCCGCTTTTCTTCAGCCGCCGCCTCCACGCACTGACGGTTCTTATAGAGCAGATTCTCCCTCTGCTGGACCAGGTCCATCTCCCCGGTACCCGGGGAACGTTTCTCCTGGACCAGGTTGTAGTAGCGGTTGCAGGCCCCTCCAAAGGGGTACACCTTGCCCTTGATCTCGATCCGGTTAACCCTGCATTTACGGTCGCACCTCTCCCCGCCCCCGGCGCAGGTAAACGGCTCCCGGTACACAACCTCCCGCTCCGCCAGCTCGTCCAGGTCAAAGTCCAGGGCGGGTAAAAGCCCCAATTCCAGGCGCTTCTTCAACTCCAGGGCCACCCCGAAGGCCCCCATCAGGCCAGGCTCGGGAGGCACCACGATATCCTTGCCGGTCAGAGCCGCCATCGCGGTTGGGACCGCCCGGTTATAGCAGACCCCGCCCTGCATAAAGACCTTCTGCCCCACCGCACGGCTCCCCTTGACCCGATTGGAGTAGTTCATGCATATCGAGTAGACCAGCCCGGCTGAGATGTCCTCGTGGAAGATCCCCTCCTGAATGGCGGTCTTGATGTCGCTGTTGATAAAAGCCGCGCACTGGTCGCTGAAGTTAGGCGCCCGCTCGCTCCGCAGGGCGTAATCCCCGATCTCGGTAAAAACTATCCCCAGGCTCTCCAGCGCAGCCTCCTCCAGGAACGAACCCGTCCCCGCTGAGCAGGCCTCGTTCATCGCGTAGTCCGCCGGCACCCCGCTGGTTATATAGGTGTATTTCGCGTCCTGGCCGCCGATCTCGAAGATGGTGTCCACCTCGGGGTCGAAATGTACCGCCGCGGTCGCGTGAGCGATTATCTCGTTAATCACCGCTGGAGTCAGGGCGTGCAGGCCCGCGATCTGCCGGCCGGAGCCGGTCACCGCCAGGCCCTCTATCTTGATGCTCTCGGTAACCTGCCGGGCCAGCTCCCGGTAGCAGTGCCGCGAGGCAGCCACCGGGTCACCGTTAGTCCGAAGGTAGCAGCTGGCCAGGATGGCCTGGTCCTCCCACCGCATCACCACCGCCTTGGTGGTGGTCGAGCCCACGTCCAGCCCCACCAGGCAGCGGTCACCCGCCCCGGCCGGCTTACGGATGTCCTCTTTAAATGTCACCCGGGACAGGAAGTCCTTAAGCGGAGGCAGGAACTTAAAAGAAGCATGCTGAGACACAAACAGCTCATCCCGCTGGCGGATGGGTAGGGTTTCGTTCTCCAGCGCCCAGAGCGCCGCCCCCAGCGCCTCGTAGGTGGTAGCGAAGCTGGAGACACAGACGTTGTCAAGCTTCTGCCGAAGGAAGCTCAGTGCAGCATCGTTCTGGGAAACCCCGCCGACCACCACCACCCGCTGGAAGTTCTTGTTCTTCAGCAGTTCAAGTATCTTGTTGGCCATCATCTCGCAGAGGCCTGCCACTACCCGCCCCTTGGGGGTACCCTTGTTCAGGGCGTGGGTGCAGTCGCTCTTACAGAACACCGAGCAGCGCCCCGAGACCTGGTAAGGGTTATCTGTGTCAGCTCCCATCACCGCTTCCTCGATCTCCACGTTCATCCGCTTCAGCTGCTGCAGGAAAAATTCTCCCGTGCCTGAGGCGCACTTGTTGCCGGTGAAGACATTGATGATGCGCCCGTGGGAGTCCAGCTGGTAGACCATGAAGGTCTCGCCGCCGGCGCTTACAATCAGGTCAGTCTCCCCTATCCGCTGTTTCTCGAACCGGTAGGCCTGCTCGATGGCCTCCGGTTCAGATATTGAAGACGCGCGGAGGATGTTGCGGAACTTACGCCCGGTCGCCGCGAAGCGGTCAGACTCAGCCAGCAGTTCCGGGGGCAACAGTTCAGAGATAACCCTCCTCGGGTTGCCGTCGTGGGTAACCGATTCCGCTTGCCGGACATGAGTCCCCAGGCCGTCTCTTTCCAGGATAACCAGGCTGATGTTGGAAGCCCCGATGCAGATTCCGATAGATTTCATGCCGTCTCCCTGTCAATCGCTATTTTTTTCCTATAAAATCATAAACAAAAACATGCCCACTGTCATCACCCTTCCAGGGTGAACATGCCGGAAATCTCCCTAATGGCAGCGTCTGGCGGCTGATTCCAAAACTATACCCGAGCCTATTATTCCCCTTTTCCGGTTTTCTCGAACTGTAGATGTACCTCATACTATAATACACCAGCCGACAAACCGTAAATCAATAAAAAGTTAATAAACTTCACAAGATGCAGAACCTATATACCCATCCCCTTCCCGGGGCCGGGGCGGACAGCCCTGGCCTCCCTGATGCTGTACTTACCTAAAAGAAGAGCGGATGATCACCCCGACCACCCGCAAAAACACCTTCGAGTATAATAAAGTTACAGAATCCCCGAGCCTCACTGCTGGTATACAGCAGCCCCCGGCGAAAAACCCTTCAGCGTCACCATCCCGGGGCAGGCGCAACCGCTCCGCCCTATCTCAGGTGCAGCACCTCGATCTCTCCCGGCCTCAGTTCCCGCAGGTAGTTCGCCAGCAGCCCGCGGTGGCACTGCTCCGCCTTCTCCTCGCTGCAGAGCAGGCAGGAGACGCCGTCGCCCAGTATCTCATCCAGACGCCGCTCCACCCCCCGTTCCTGCAGCAGCCCGGTGTAGCGGGTTTGAAACCCCTTCCAGTCGACCCGTTTATGCTTGTAGTCCTCGAAAAGCCCCTCATCCGGCGCCAGCGATACGTCGTGGACATACCCGATGCCCACCAGCCGCATGATATACTCCAGGTCCTCCTTCTTCGCGAATCCCGCCAGCTGTGAGGTGTTGTGCAGCCGGATATCCACCAGGCGGGTGACCCGGGCATCCTGCAGCAGACTCACAAACCTCTCCAGCGGCTTCTTGGCGAATCCGATGGTGCATAATCTCCGCATCAGCCTATCCCTCCTCACCGATCCAGTCGAAAGATGTGTGCCTGAGGGTGGTGTCCCTTGAGCAGCAGGTCGCGGATGATCCTCGCCCCCACTACACTGCAGACCGTACCATTGCCCCCGTATCCCAGGCAGTAAAAAACACGGGGGTCCGCCGGGTCGACCCCGAAATACGGGATACCATCCTGGGCATCACCAAAGGTGGCGGCCCAAAGGTATTCCGGCTCTGTCTCTATTCGGGGGAAAAGCCGCTTGAGTTCCTGCAGCAGCACCTCCCCCTTTGCTGTGAGGAATGCCGGGTCGTTCCCCGGTTCGGGCCGGGGCTCGTCCAGACCGCCGATTATCACCCGATGGTCGGGCGTAGTCCGAAGATACAGGTAAGAACGCGCGGTCTCCCAGATCATGCATCCATCCGGCCAGAGCATGTCCGTGGGGATCGGTCTGGATACCGCCGAATAGGTCAGTCCCAGCCGCGCCCCGGGCAGCCTCGGCAGGTTCTCCCGGGCGTACCCGGTAGCGAATATCACCTGTTTTGCCCGAATGCTCCCCCCTGTGGTCAGGACCCTAACCCCGGTCTGTCCGCTCTCCAGCGACCTGACCCCGGTCAGCTCGAACACGCGGGAGGACTGAGCCGTATGACGGATCAGGGCGTGAATCAGTTTGCTGGGGTTGACCTCCGCGTCCCCCCTGGTTACCAGCGCCGCCGGCTTATCTATACCGTACCGGTCCATGAGCCGGGCATGGTCCAGGCACTCCACCGGGAAGCCGTGTTCCGACAGCGCCGAGTACTCACAGAGCAGCTTCCCCACATCCTCCCGGCTGCTCGCGAAATATATGCTGTCCCGCCGTAAGAAATCGGTGGGATCGATTAGATCGCGTGATATCCGCTCCAGTTCATCCAAGCCCTCCGAGCAGAGGCGGTAGATTGCCACCGCGTCCTCCCGGGGCATCCGCCCCAGGAACTCGCACAGCATCGTGTCGTTAGAATACTGCAGTATCCCGGTGTTGACCGCGCTGCTCCCCATGGCGACGCGGTCCCTCTCCACCAGAACCACATCGAGGCCTGCCTCAACCAGGTAGTGGGCGCAGAGAGCCCCGGAAACCCCTCCTCCCGCTACCAGCACCTCGCAATCCAGGTCCGCCTCCAGACTCGGGTATGCGGGGGTCGCCGGCAGGGTGCCGGGCCAGAAAAGCGAACCCGCGTAAAGTGCCATCGATTACTTATCCCCTCTCCCCGGTCGAATCCAACCACTAATTAATCTTTTCGTTTAAACCTTGCCGCATTCCTTCCCCGTCAGACAAAAACCACCGACTCCAATCCTTCACCACCATCCCATTAAATGAATATCATGGTAAAAAACCTATAATCTGGAGGTGACCTGAAGTGGATGAAATACTGGTACTCTCCGCCGCCGTGCTCTACATTTTCTGGAAGAGGAGGACCAAGGGATCGTCGACCCAGTCGACCTCTCCCCTTACCCTCACGCGTCCTTACCTGGACTTCACCATCAGCCCGAGGGGCGACAATACCGGGATGCTGTTCTCCCTTTATATGCCCATGAGCGTGAAACACAACACCCAGCAAAAGTCGTAGGCCCGGCCCGGCCCGATACCGACACCCTCCGGCAGAGTATAAAAAGGGCGTGTCGCAAAACGATTATTTAAAAACGTTGGGCGGCACGCTCTTTTCTGTCGGGAAGAGGCAAAAACCAACTCAAACATAGGTATCTATTACCCTTCACGCACTGTTTTGGGCACACTAAACC
>JABLWZ010000040.1 GCA_013178275.1 Bacillota bacterium
GCTGGCGGGTATCTCGTCGGGAGCGGCCGCTTTCGCGGCGATTCAGCTTGCAAAACGCGAAGAAAACAAGGACAAGTTGATCGTGGTGATCCTGCCCGACACCGGGGAGCGCTACCTCAGCACCCCGTTGTTCCAGGAAGAATAAGTTTATTTTTAAAAAGAGTTATAAGGAGAGAGTGCAATGACTGATAAGACCAGAGGATTCGAGACCCTGGCCCTGCACGCGGGGCAGCAGGTCGACCCGACCACCGGGGCGCGGGCGGTGCCTATCTACCAGACCACCTCCTATGTTTTCAAAGACACCGGGCACGCCGCGCGGCTGTTCGCCCTTCAAGAATTCGGCAACATCTACAGCCGCATCATGAACCCCACCGTCGACGTGCTGGAGCAGAGGCTGGCAGCGCTGGAAAACGGCGTCGGGGCGCTGGCCGTTGCGTCGGGGCAGGCGGCCGAGACGCTGGCTGTCGCCAACATAGCCCAGGCGGGAGACGAGATAGTATCGGCAAACAGCCTGTACGGGGGGACCTGGAACCTGTTCAACTCCACCCTGAGGCGGTTCGGCATCAATACCACATTTGTCGACCCGGTGGACCCCGAGAACTTCCGCCGGGCTATCACCGACAAGACCAGGGCGCTCTATGTGGAGTCCAGCGGCAATCCCAAGCTGGACGTGATCGACTTCGAGACGGTGGCGAAAATCGCGCACGAGGCGGGCGTGCCGCTTATAGTCGACAACACGGTACCGACCCCATATCTCCTGCGTCCCATCGACTTCGGGGCCGATATCGTCGTCCACTCCGCCACCAAGTTCATCGGCGGCCACGGGAACTCGATCGGCGGGATCATCGTGGACAGCGGCAAGTTCGACTGGACCAACGGCAAGTTCCCGCAGCTCACCGAGCCCGACCCGACCTATCACGGGGTCAGCTATACCGAGTCCTTTGGGCCGGCGGCTTTTATCCTCAAGGCGAGGGTTCAGCTGCTGCGCGACCTGGGACCGTGCCTCAGCCCGTTCAACGCCTTCCTGCTGCTGCAGGGGCTGGAGACCTTGCCGCTCAGGATGGAGAGGCACAACCAGAACGCACTGGCGGTCGCCCGGTTCCTGGAAGGGCACCCCAAGGTGGCCTGGGTGAACTACCCCGGTCTGCCCGGCCACCCGTCGCACGAGCTGGCTAAAAAATACTACCGCAACGGCTTCGGGGCCCTGCTCAACATAGGGCTCAAGGGGGGACCGGAGGCCGCCCTGAAGTTCATTGACGCGCTGGAGATATTCTCCCTGCTGGCCAACATCGGTGACGCCAAATCGCTGGTGATTCACCCCGCCTCCACCACCCACCAGCAGCTGACCGAGGAAGAGCAGCTGGCAACGGGTGTGACCAGCGACCTGATTCGGTTCTCCATAGGCCTGGAGACCCTGGAGGACCTCCTGGAGGACCTCGACCAGGCCCTGAGTAAGGTTTAACGGGCTGGGGGAAGATTAAAAACGGGGCAGGCTTGCAAAAAGCCTGCCTTTAATTTATATCTAAAACGATAGGAAAAATAAAATCCGCTTGAAAAATCCTAGCGAGATGCTAATATATAGTTATGCTTGAAAAATGCCGATATAAAGCCTGGAATAAATGGAGAGGGTGACATTGGGGGCATGCCTTCGAACGAAACGTCCAGCAGTATGAATTCCAGCTGGGAACAGCAGCAGTTGGAGCTGAAGGAAAAGATATTAAGGCTTAAAGCCGAGCGCAACGCGGTTATCCTGGCCCACTCCTACCAGCGCCGAGAGGTGCAGGAGGCGGCCGACTTGGTCGGCGACTCCTTTCAACTGGCCAGGGCGGCACAGGATACCGATGCCGATATCATCGTACTGGCCGGGGTAAGTTTCATGGCGGAGACCGCCAAACTGCTGAACCCCGACAAGGTGGTGCTGCATCCCGAACCCGGGGCCACCTGTCCCATGGCGGAGATGGCCGAGGCGAAGGCAGTGAGGGAATACCGCGAAAAAAACCCCGAGACCCTGGTCGTCTCGTACGTAAACACCCTGGCCGAGGTCAAGGCGGAGAGCGATATCTGCTGCACCTCCGCCAACGCCCAGCAGGTGGTGGAATCGCTGGAACCGGGAAGACCGGTGATTTTTTTACCCGACCGCAACCTGGGGGATTACCTGAATAAGAAAATCGGGATCGACATGCGGCTCTGGGACGGGTACTGTCCCATCCACCAGCGTCTCACCGCCGGTGAAATAGAAGAGGCCCGGCGGCTTCACCCGGGAGCGGAGGTCCTGGTGCATCCCGAGTGTGAGCCGGAGGTCATCGGGCTGGCCGACCGGGCCCTGGGCACCACCGGGATGGTAAAACACGTCGCCTCCTCGCCAGGTCGGGAATTCATCATCGGGACCGAGGAGGGGCTGCTGCACAAGCTGCGCCGGGAGTTCCCCGACCGGGTCTTCCACCTGGCGGCTGAGCACCTGGTCTGCCCCAACATGAAGTCGATCAACCTGAAAAAAATACTGGACTGCCTGCAGGACCTTGAACCCCGGGTGGAGGTGCCCGAGGAGGTCTTTGAAAAGGCCAGGCGGTCCCTGACGAGGATGATGGAGATTGTCTGAGATGATTTACCTTGACAACAGCGCCACCACGCTGGTGCGGCCGGAAGTCCTGCAGGAGATGAACCGGATCTATACGGAGGTGCCGGGCAACCCCTCATCGATGCACCAGCTCGGCATCGAGGCCGACCGAGAGCTGAGAGGGGCCCGAAAAAAGATCGCTAACCTCCTCCAGGTCTCTGAGTTCGAGATAGTCTTTACCGCCGGCGGAACCGAGGGCAACAACCTGGCGATACAGGGGACAGCGGGGGCTAACCCCCGGGAATTCAACCGCATAGTGACCACCGGCATCGAGCACCCCTCGGTGGCGACGCTTTGTCGGGGGATGGAGTTCAGGGGCTACCAGGTGGTCTACTGCCCGGTCGACCGCCAGGGACTGGTGAGTGCGGATGACGTAATCAAGTCGGTAAACGAGAGGACCCTGCTGGTCAGCGTCATGATGGTGAACAACGAGTTGGGCTCCATCCAGCCGGTGGAAGAAATAGGCCGCTGCTTGAAGGAGCTGCCCCGCCCGCCGCTTTTCCACGTGGACGCCGTGCAGGCATTCGGGCGCTACCCCATTTATCCCCGGGAGTTAAACATCGACCTCCTGACCTGCAGCGGACACAAGCTAGGTGGACCGAAAGGCGTCGGGGCTCTATACATCCGCAAGGACACCAGGTTCCGCCCGCTCTGGCTTGGGGGAGGCCAGGAACGGGGATTCCGCTCCGGGACGGAGAACGTGGCGGGAGCGGTGGGACTGGCAACGGCCGCGGAGCTGTCGCTGGCGAATCACGAAGCGAACTTGCAGAGATACTGGGAGATGAGAAGACGTCTGCTGGCAAGGCTGGAAAAAACCATGCCCGAGGTGGAGGTCAACGGAGCGGCGGTGGAAAGCAGCCAGGCCCCTTACATCATAAGCCTGCAGATTCCCGGGGTCATGGGAGCGGCGCTGGTCAGAAACCTGGAGGTCGAAAAGGTGTTTATCTCCACCCAGGCCGCCTGCGCGTCGCGGAAGAGCAAGGTCAGTCCGGTCCTGCTGGCGGTGGGTCTGAGCGAGAAGTCATGTTCGGAGACCATCCGGATCAGCCTGGGATACCAGAACACCCTGGATGAAATAGACCGGTTCGCTGAAATCCTGAATAAAACGGTTGAAAAAATTAGAAAAACCTTCGGGGGAAGATAGATTTGGAGAAACGGATACTGATTCGTTACGGAGAGATCGGGCTCAAAGGCAGAAACCGCCGTTGGTTCGAAGACCAACTGCTGGCCAACCTGAGAAAGACGTTAAACGGTCTCCCGGTCGAGATAGTTAAAACCCAGGAGCGCATACTGCTGAAACCTAGTGGGACCGATGCCGAAGAAGTTTGGAATGCCAGAGAACTTTACCGGCGTCTGGGCCGGGTGTTCGGCCTGGTCTCATTCAGTCCCGTGATCAAGACCGAATCGAAGCTGGAATCCATAACCGCCGCGGCGGTAACCCTGTTTCAGGAAAAACCCGCCCGCACCTTCAAGGTCGAATCGAGGAGGGCAGACAAGACCTTCCCGATCCCTTCGCTGGAATTAAGCCGTACCCTGGGGGGACTCCTGCTGGACCGGTTCCCTGAAACCAGGGTCGATGTCCATACCCCGGAACTGCTGATCAGCGTGGAGGTCCGAAAAGAGGCTGCGTACATCTACGGGGAGAGCATACCCGGGTTGGGAGGACTCCCGGTTGGCGTGGCCGGCCGCTGTTTGCTCCTTCTATCCGGGGGCATCGACAGCCCGGTCGCGGGTTGGATGACAATGAAAAGGGGCGCCCGGGTAGAAGCCCTTCACTTCCACCACTACCCCTTTACCAGTGAAAGGGCGCAGGACAAGGTAAAAGAGCTGTGGCAGGTTCTCAGAAACTATGGCGCGGAACAGACCGTCCGCGTGGTCAACATAGGAGAAATCCAGAATGAAATCGTAAAAAGCTGCCCGGAAAAGTTCAGGGTGACGCTGCTGCGGCGGATGATGTTCCGCATCGCCAGCCGCATCGCGGAAAGAGAAGGGCACCTGGCGCTGGTGACCGGGGAAAGCATAGGGCAGGTGGCCAGCCAGACGATAGAGAGCATGCGGGTGATCAATGAGGTGACCAACCTTCCGATCCTGAGGCCGTTGGCGGGAATGGATAAATCGGAGATCATCGAAAGGGCGATAAAGATCGGGACTTATGAGCTGTCGATCCAGCCTTATGATGACTGCTGCACGCTGTTTCTGCCCCGCAGCCCGGAAACGAGGCCTAACCTGGAAAACATCAAAAAGGCCGAACAAGCACTGGAAATCGAGCGTTTAGTAGATGACGCTGTTGAGTCATTGGAGAGATGGGATATCCCATTGGATGTCCTTTACTGATAGATGTCAATCTTTTGTGAAGGGAGGATATAATGTTGAAATTCTCGACTCGCTCGCGATACGGCCTTAGGGCCATGGTGGAACTGGCTGTAAACTATTCCACCGATGAACCGACCCCTCTCAGTCTGGTAGCCGAGAAACAGGAACTGTCGGAAGGGTACCTGGAACAGCTGATGACCTTTCTGCGCAAAGGGGGGCTGGTACGCAGCGTAAGGGGAGCGCAGGGAGGATATCTGCTGTCCCGGCCTCCCGGGCAGATAACCGCCGGGGACATTATCCGTTGCCTGGAAGGACCGCTCAGCCCGACTGACTGCGTAAACGAAGATGGACCCGACCCGTGTGAGCGGGCGGAGATCTGCGTAACCCGCGGGTTGTGGGAAAAGGTGAGGATAGCAATCGCCGATGTACTGGATAGCGTTACCCTGGAGGAACTAAGCAAAAACGCGGAGGAGATCCGGCGCAGCCGGGAATCCTACATGTACTATCTATAGGATGCCGGGTTTAACCCCCACCAACAATGAAACTACTGCTCCCCGGTTTTCGAGGGGGTGGGGTCCATTGGGTATTTTCGGGAAACTGTTTGTCCATATAATATTAAATCAATAGGAATACTATACAAACTCATTGATCGATGGTAAAATAAAAGAAAACTATCTGAGGCTGCTTTAAGAGAGGTGATTAGGATGGCTTTCGAAAGACTGAAACAGGACATCCAGACCATATTCGAACGGGACCCGGCCGCAAAGAGCACCTGGGAGGTTATTCTGACTTATCCCGGTCTGCACGCGATACTGGTCCATCGGATATCCCATAAACTGTACCACCGGGGGTGGTTTGTGCTGGCAAGGCTGATATCCCATATCGGCCGGCACTTTACGGGCATAGAAATACACCCCGGGGCCAAGGTCGGGAGGGGACTCTTCATCGACCACGGCATGGGAGTGGTGATTGGGGAGACTGCTGAGATAGGGAATAACGTCACCTTATACCAGGGGGTCACCCTGGGGGGGACCGGGAAGGAAAAAGGGAAACGCCATCCGACAGTCGGCAACAACGTGGTGGTGGCGGTAGGAGCCAAGGTCCTGGGTAATATCACCGTCGGTGACAACGCTAAAATCGGAGCCGGATCGGTGGTGCTGGCTGACGTTCCTAATGACTCGACCGTGGTTGGGGTGCCGGGCCGAGTAGTTGCACGCAATGGCTTTAAACTTGCCACATCCGAAAGGGAGGTCGACCTGCACCACAACCGGCTGCCGGACCCGGTCGCCGATGCGATTGGTAAGCTGCAAAATAAAATAGCCGAACTGGATCGTAGAATAAACGAACTTGAAGAACCGGAACCGAATCAAAGGGTAATGACAAACAAGTAAAGTTCTTTATAATTAACCCAAAGGAGGAAATATAATGCAGCGGACCTACATGGACCACAGCGCGACTACCCCAGTTCACCCCGATGTGGTTAAAGAGATGCTGACGGTTCTGACCGATAACTTCGGCAACCCTTCCAGTATACACGGATTTGGGCGGAGCGCCCGCGAGGCGGTTGAGCAGGCTCGAAGCCAGGTCGCCGATCTGATCGGGGCCAAAAGTGAGGAAATCATCTTCACCAGCGGCGGCACCGAGGCCGACAACCTGGCCATCATCGGGGCGGCCTACGCCCACCGGGACCGCGGCCGCCACCTGATAACCTCAAAGATCGAGCACCACGCGGTGCTGGATACCTTCAAGTTCCTAGAGCGACAGGGCTTCGAGGTGAGCTTCCTGCCGGTTGATCAGTATGGGCAGGTGAGCCCGGAGCTTTTTAAAGAAGCGATTCGTGACGACACCATCCTGGTCAGCCTGATGCACGCCAACAACGAGGTGGGGACGATCCAGCCGATAGCCGAGATCGGCCGGATGACCCGGGAGCGGGGCATCCTGTTCCACACCGACGCGGTGCAGACCGTGGGGCGTATCCCGGTGGATGTGTCCTCCCTGGGGGTGGACATGCTGAGCCTGTCCGCCCACAAGTTTTACGGCCCAAAAGGGATCGGCGCGCTCTACCTGCGCCGCCGGGTGAAGATCCAGCCGCTGGTGCACGGAGGAGGACAGGAGAGGAAGTGGCGCTCCGGGACCGAGAACGTTCCCGGGATAGTCGGCCTGGGTAAGGCTGCGGAGCTTGCCCGGGACGAGATGCCGCAGCGAAACGCGAAACTGACCGAACTGGGCCGCACCCTGGCCCAAAGGATTACCAGCGAGATACCTGACAGCATCCTTACCGGCCACCCCGAACAGCGGATACCCGGCCACGTCAGCGCCTGCTTCGCCGGGGTGGAGGGGGAATCGATGCTG
Organism: Bacillota bacterium; assembly: GCA_013178275.1. Taxonomy (GTDB): domain Bacteria; phylum Bacillota; class Ch66; order Ch66; family Ch109; genus Ch109. The sequence continues at coordinate 7,283 of JABLWZ010000040.1, forward strand.
ATCCGGCTTGACATGGTCGGATTCGCCGCTTCCAGCGGATCAGCCTGCACCTCCGGCGCCCTGGAACCCTCCCACGTCCTGCTGGCTTTAGGACTGTCTCACGAGGTCGCACACGGTTCTCTCCGGCTGAGCCTGGGCAAGGACAACACCATGGAGGACGTGGACCGTCTGATGCAGGTGCTGCCCGAGATCGTCAGCGGCCTCCGGGCCATGTCGCCGTTATACAAAAAATAAGCCAAACCGAGAGCGGGAACTTACAGAAGGAGATTTAGTCATGGAGGGAAACCCGACCTACATAAAACGGGAGATACTGGTTTGTCGGGATGGAGTATTCGAGTCTAAGCAGGACGAGGTGGTCATCGAGAAACCCCTTACGGTGTTTTTAAACCACAATGAACTGGCCACCCTGATCTGCTCCCCCGGGGGTCTGCCGGAACTCACAGTCGGGTTTCTAATCAGTGAAGGACTGATTCAAGACCGCTCGGATATAGCGGACATCCGCTGCCAGGATGAAGAGGGCCTGATCTGGCTTGAGACGACCAGACCGATAGCCCAGACCAATAACTTTCTGCGGCGGCATATCGCCAGCTGCTGCGGCAAAGGGAGGGCGGGTCTCTATTTTATCAATGACGCCCGCCAACTGCAGCCGGTTTCATCGGACTACCAGATCGGGATCAAAGACCTTTATGAATTTATGAGATTACTCGACGACCGGTCGGATACCTTTCGCAAGACGGGTGGCGTCCATAGTGCGGCACTGGCGGAAAAATCGGGCCTGATCGTTTGTTATGAAGATATCGGACGGCATAACGCGGTGGATAAGGTGCTCGGTTATGCCTTCCTTAAACAGATACCGACCGACGACAAGTGTCTGCTGCTCAGCGGGCGTATTGCTTCGGAGATACTGATCAAGGCGGCCCGCAGCGGAATTCCCCTCATACTTTCCCGGTCGGCTCCCACCGAACTGACGATCGAGCTGGCGGAAGAACTGCAGATATGCGTAGTCGGTTTTGCCCGTGGTAAAAAACTGAACATCTACACCCACCCCAGCAGAGTAGCCCTATAAAAGTTAAGCTGTTCAGGAAAGCCCAGGAGGATTCGGTTTATGAGGCAGATCTACATGGATCACAGCGCCACCACCCCGGTGGACCCCGCGGTTTTAGAGGCCATGATACCCTACTTTACCGATCTGTATGGCAACCCGTCCAGCCTGTACTCCAAAGGCCAGGCGGCCAAACGGGCCGTTGAGGCATCGCGCCGTAAGGTGGCGTCGTTAATCGGCGCTGATGAACGGGAAATATACTTTACCAGCGGGGGAACCGAAGCAGACAACCAGGCGATAGCCGCCTACATGTTCGCCAACGCCGACCGGGGCAGGCATCTCATAACCTCGGCGGTCGAACATCACGCCGTTCTGGACACCTGCCGGCACCTTGAAAAGGCCGGTTTTGAATTAACCGTACTGCCGGTGGATTCCCATGGACTGGTCGAGCCGGAAACCCTGAAAAAGGCGATAAAACCTGGAACGACCCTGGTAACGATCATGCACGCCAACAATGAGATCGGGACCATCCAGCCGATTAAAGAGCTTGCGGCTGTAGCCCACGGTGCGGGAGTGGCTTTTCATACCGATGCCGTCCAGACTGTAGGCAAAGTACCCGTGGACGTTAAAGAACTCGGCGTAGACATGCTGTCGGCTTCCAGCCACAAGATTTATGGGCCGAAAGGCATAGGGTGCCTCTATATAAAGAAAGGCAGTAAAATAGGCAAACTCCTGCACGGCGGCCCGCAGGAAAACAAGATGCGGGCGGGGACGGAGAATGTTCCAGGGATAGTCGGTTTCGGGCAGGCGGCGGAACTGGCCGGGCAGCGGATGCCGGTACTGTCCGCGCGTCTAACCGCCCTGGGACGCCGCCTGCGGGAAGGTATAGTCCGGGACATCCCGGGCACCCATCTCACCGGCCACCCAGAGCTGCGGATTCCGGGGAGCGTCAGCCTGTGCTTCGAACATGTCGAAGGGGAGTCGATTCTCTTACCCTTGGATGGCTACGGCATCATGGCCTCCACCGGTTCGGCGTGCACCACCGGGTTTCTGGAGCCTTCCCATGTACTGCTGGCAATCGGCGTCCCCCATGAGACCGTACACGGTTCGCTGCGCTTGACGTTGGGTAAAGATAACAGCGATGAAGATGTAGATTTTACCCTCAAGGTGCTGCAGGAAGTGATAGAAAGGCTCCGGGCCGTGTCGCCCTTATACAACAAGTAAGGAGGAGAAAATATGTACACCCAGACAGTAATGGAACACTTCATGAAACCCCACAACGTGGGAGAGATCGAGGAAGCCGACGGAACCGGGGAGGTGGGCAACGCGACCTGCGGCGATATCATGCGGATAACCCTGAAAATCAAGGACGACAAGATAGAGGACATCAAGTTCAAGACCTTCGGATGCGCGGCAGCAATCGCCACCTCCAGCATGGTTACCGAGCTGGCCAAAGGCAAGACCCTGGATGAAGCCAGTAAAATCACCAATAAAGATGTAGCCGAAGCCCTGGAAGGGCTCCCCCCGATCAAGATGCACTGTTCCAACCTGGCGGCTACAGCCCTTAAAGCCGCGATCAAGGACTACCAGATAAAAAACGGTACCAGCCCGGATTTGGCCAAGAACAATGGGGAAGCCGTCGACTTGGAAACTGACTGTAGCTGTGAAAGCGGACCTCACCACGAAGTTTGATTACCCTGGCGTCAAACCAAAAGGCACCTTCCAGATGAAGGTGCCTTTACCCAAACCCAAGTATATCTTGGTGCCGGAGACCGGGGTCGAACCGGTACGCCCTTGAGGGGCGCGGGATTTTAAGTCCCGTGCGTCTGCCAGTTCCGCCACTCCGGCATTTTTTCTTCCGCCAGGTAACCTGGTTTCGCCTACTTATTATAGGTGAAATGGTCGACCAAATCAAGGCCCGGGTGGTTGTGATTTTTGGCAGCCCCCGGGTATCGTTTCGTCGTTTCCCAGGTATTTGGACTGGCAACCCCCCGAGCTAACCCGTCCCGCGACCAACGCTCCCCGACGCTCCAGGAGAGGCTTCTTTTATTCTCACTCATTGCTTTAACCCCGACATTTACCTATAATAACCTTGAGTGAGTTTATGTTGGCTTATGTTAGCTGAAGTTAGTCGCTGGCTGCAGAGAAGGGAGATGGTAACAGTCTTAAATGTATCTTTTTAAGCTGCTGGGATAATATAGACAAGGGGGATTAAAAATGATTCTAAAAGGAAGAAAGATAAACTGGATCGCTACAGCAGTTATATTTTTATTGCTTTTTACCGGCTGTTCGAACTCCTCGGGAGATAAAGCCACGGTAAAAGACCCGGCGAGCGCCAATCCCAAAGCCACCCTCTTCGCGTACGTGGGGGCCGGGCTAAAAGACCCGGTTACAGAACTTGCCCAGACCTACGAACAGAGGACCGGGATAAAGGTGGAGATGACCTTTAACAACTCAGGGGCGCTTCTGAGCCAGCTGGGGACGTCGAAAAAAGGGGACGTCTACATGCCCGGGGGAATGCCGTTCGTGCAGCAGGCGAAGCAGGCCGGGCATGTGACCGATATCGTAGGGCCAATCGCCTACCACGTCCCGGTTATAATCACCCCCAAGGGCAACCCGGCCAAGATTACCAAGGTTCAGGACCTGGCCAAACCAGGTACCAAGGTGGTGCTCCCTGACAAAGGGGCCACCGCTATCGGGCAGATGGCCTTTAAAACTTTCGACAAGCTGGGAATCACCAAGGACGTGGAAAAGAACGTACTGGCTTATGTGGAGACGGCGCCTAAAGTCATCACTGCCATCACCATGGGTCAGGGAGACGTCTCGATTGGTGAATACAGCGCGGTCGTAAACAACAAGGACAAGCTGGAGATGATCGAGATCGATCCGGCTGTCAACGAGATCGAACAGATACCCTGTGCTCTGGTAACCTACTCAACCCAGAAGGAAGAAACCCAAAAGTTTATCGATTTTGTGGCCAAAGAGGGCCCTGGGGTATTCGCGAAGTACGGGTTTAAGACCAGGCTGTAATGATGAAACGCCTTTCTATTCCTCGGTTTGAATTAGTATTCTATACAGTATTCTTTGTCAACATCATATTTCTAATTGCTATATTCGGCGGGATGGTCCTGTTCCAGAAAAGAACCTCACTCAACGATATCCTGGAGAATCCGGAGCTCAGCTTCGCTGTACTGTTTACGCTAAAAACATCTTTAACGGCAGTGGTCTTGGCTGCCGTCATCGCCATGCCATGCGGGTACATATTATCCCGGGGCAGATTCCCCGGCAAGGTTATCCTGGATACCCTGATCGACCTGCCTATAATACTACCGCCGCTGGTCTCGGGGGTAGCCCTGCTGATCTTCTTCGGACCGGTGCTGGGAGAAAACCTGTCCAGAATCGGTTTGGAGGTTGTCTTCTCGCCTCCCGGGGTCATTGTCGCCCAGTGTTTCATCGCAACCCCGTTCGCGATAAGGACGTTCAGGCAGGCATTCGATTCGATCGACCCGCGCATGGAAAACATCGCCCGGACCCTGGGGTGCAGTCCCGTCCAGGTTTTTTTCAAGGTTACCGTTCCAGCGGCCCGCAAGGGAATCATCGGTGGGATCACGTTGGCTTGGGCCAGGACCATCGGTGAGTTTGGCGCGACTGCCATGCTGGCGGGGGTAACCCGGCTCAAAACAGAAACCTTGGCGGTGGCGATATACCTGAACATGGCGATAGGCGATCTGCCATTTTCCCTTACGGTGTCTGTACTGCTGCTTTTCGCCGCCATGGCGGTGCTGGTATCCTTCAGGACTGTCACCAGGACGGGGGAACGGATATGATAGCGTTAGAAATCAAAGACCTAAAGGTAACCGCCGGGTCTTTCACCCTGGAACGGATCAGTTTTACGGTCGATACGGGAGAATACATGGTCATCTTAGGCCCTTCCGGGTGCGGCAAGACCGTGCTCCTGGAAGCACTGGCGGGACTGCGCCCCCTGCGGGAGGGAAGGGTTATTAACGAAAACACCGACATCACCCGCCTGCCCCCCGAGGCCAGACAGTTCGGGTTCGCCTACCAGGACAGCCTGCTGTACCCCTTTTTAAGTGTCCGCGACAACATCCTTTTTGGCGCCCGGGTCAGGGGCCGGCACAGCGATCCAGGCGTGCAGCGGCGGCTCAGTAAACTCGTCGCGACGATGGCTATCGGACATCTATTGGAGAGATACCCCCATTACCTCAGCGGGGGTGAACGGCAGCGGGTCTCCCTGGCCCGGGCGCTGTTGCTGAACCCCCGGGTGCTGCTCTTGGACGAGCCGTTATCCTCTCTGGATGCCCATACCCGTCAACTTTTACAGCAGATGCTGAAGGAGATCCACCGCCAGGAAGAGGTGACCATTCTGCATGTCACCCATGACTTCTCTGAGGCATTGAGCCTGGGGACGAAACTGATGGTTATGGAGGATGGGCAGGTCAGACAGATCGGACCTCCTGATGAACTGTACCTTCGCCCGGCCTCAGAATCCGTGGCCCGATTTTTAAGCGTCGAGAATCTGGTCAGGGGCACACTGTTTGATCGCGGGGGAGAAACCTGGTTTAGACCGGTGGATGGGAACGAACTGCTTGGCCCGGTAAGCGGAGCCTGGCTGGGTGATGTTAAAATCCCTAAAAGTGCCGCGATAGCGATACGGGGGGGAAACCTGCACCTGGGAAGGGCGGTCGTGGCCGGGACGGGCCAAATAAACTGGAGGGCCTCGGTTCGCTCTGTCTCTTTCAAAGGGTCGTATTACGAGGTGGTATGTGATAACGGGCGCCCCTGGTTAGCCTGTATCGCCTCCAGCCATTGGAATGACCTGAAGATAGGGCCGGGCGATGAAGTATTCCTGTCAGTGGGGCACAAACAGATCCACTTCATTACCGACCAAAGCGGGTGGGAGGTGTGAACCAGCAGAAGGCAGCCAGGCAGTTTACAAATCGCAAACTAGGAGATGAAAATATGGGCAACGCTGAACAAGGCAGTTTTATTAAAACCCTTGGTATTGAATTTCGACGCCTGGTAGAGGAAAGAAGGCTGAACAGCGCAGTGGTTCAGGTCAAGGCGTCTCCACTCTCCCCCGAAGAGGCCATAGGCTCGCCGGAGAGAAAAGATTATGTACTGCTTCGCGGCAAGGAGAGACTCGTACAGGCTGACATACTGGGTCACCGGGGACAGGCCTTCACCGATTCTTTGGGCGATTACCAGGGAATACTGGATGATGTCCTCGACCTTCCTCTGGAAAACAACTATCAAAGAGCCGTTTATATCGCTTCGCTCAACGCTGTAGCCGCATTCGCCGGAATCATTGGCAATACTATACACTGCCGTGACCAAGGGCCTGGAGAATGTGCCAAAGGGGTTGTGGATTTTTTCCGCAAGAACTACGGTTCCCCCAAAATACTGATGATCGGTTACCAGCCAGCCATGGCGGAGGCGTTAAATACAGGGTTCGAGCTGGTGGTTTTGGATCTGGACCCGGACAACATCGGAAAGGTGAAAAACGGCGTATCCATAAAGGATGGGGCTGCAGACCTCGGGCCGGGTTTAAAATGGTGCGATGTCATATTCGCCACGGGCAGCACTATCTGCAACAATACTATCGATCAATACTACCTGGCGCCAAGACCCCTCGTTTTATTCGGAATCACCGGTTCGGCTGCTTCGGCATTGCTGGACATACCTCGATACTGCCCGGAATCGACTTAGATTTTCATCTTCTAACGCAGACCAACCAGGATCGATCAGAAGACCTAGGGAAATAACTGAAAAGTATTAAGCTGCAAGCCAGGCGTCTACCTGGCTTGTTAATTTTTTATAAGGTATAACACGTTGCATTTTACACCGCTGCATCGCAACGTGTTGCATAAAAAAACGTTTTTTAAAACCAAGAATCGTGTGAACCCTTAATAAACCTGTATGATCTTTATGCTTTTTATCTGGCATGCAATTTGCAAATATTGTAAGCGGAATGAAGGTTCAGTCAGTTTGGTAAAAAAATATTTATAGGAGTAGACCCCAACCCTTTAACTGCCCTTTGGCTCCCTGCCTCTGGGAGATTTTTTCTAAGGCGTATTGAGTATCTTATTAACCCGATCAGCGGATAGGACCGGACTCGAATCAGTAATAGAAAGGTGGTGTTTAAACTTTTTTGCTCAATAATTAACTAGCTTGGAGGAGGAAGAACGATGGCCCTCAAAACTGCCGATGAATACATTGAGAGCGCAGGGAAACTTACTCCCAGGGTTTACTGCGGAGGAAAAAGGGTAGAGAATCTGCTGGATAACGCCGTTACTCTTTCGGTGGTCCGTGCAACCACCAAGATCTACGAACTGGCCGAAGACCCTCAGTATAAGGAAATTATGGTCGGCACCTCGCACCTGACCGGGGAGCCGGTGAATCGCAACCTGCATATAGCGCGTAATAATCACGATTTGGACATGCGTCAGGAGATGGCGCTGCTTACCAGTCAGCATCTGGGGACCTGCAACTACCGCTGCGTCGGTTGTGATGCCTTAAACGCCCTGGCTGCTTCCACCTGGGAGATGGATCGCGACCTGGGGACTGACTACAACAAACGTTTCAATACATACCTGGCCTGGGCCCAGGCCAACGACCTGGCCTGTTCTGGCGCTATCACCGATGCCAAAGGAGACCGGAAGAAGCGGCCTTCGCAGCAGGATGATATCGATATGCATCTGCACGTCGTTGAAAAGCGGCCGGACGGAATTGTGGTCAGAGGAGCCAAGGTAAGTCAGAGCGGAGCGATCGGGGCCCACGAAACTATCGTGCTGCCTGGCGGGGCCCTGCGCCCAGGAGAGGAAGACTTCGCTATCGCCTTCGCGGTTCCAAACGGGACTCCCGGATTAACCTATATAACCCAGTACAACGCTTACTCCGTGGAACGGGAAAGCGTAAAGGACGTATACGAGCTGGGGAATCCGCTCTTCGGACAGCGCGAGACTTCCACCATGGTTTTCGAAGATGTTTTTATCCCCTGGGAAAGGGTGTTCCTGTTCGGAGAAACCAAGTACTGCGGCCGCCTGGTGGCCCGGTTCGCGAAGGCTCACCGTATGAACTGCGGCGGTGCCTGTAAGGTGGGATACGCCGACCTGATTATCGGCGGCTGTATGCTGGCAGTCGAGTATACCGGGCTTGATAAAATACCGCACATCCAAGAAAAGGTTATCGACATGGTGCGTTTCAGTGAGACGTCCCACGCATGCGCTATCGCAGCGGCTTTTCGTGGCAAAGAAGAACCCGAGGGTTCCGGGGTCTGGATGCCCGATGACCTTTTCGGCAACGCAGCCAAGCTCAACATCGCTCATGGTTTCTGGGAGATCATGAAGAACGCCGGTGATATTGGCGGCGGTGGAGTGGTCACCATGCACGCGATAAGTGACCTGAGCCACCCGGAGATCGGTGAGTATGTTCGAAAGTACATCGCTTCGGCGGCTCCAGCCGAGAAGAGGATGAAGGTCATGAAGTTTCTCCAGCACTGGACCGCCGGTCTGCACGGCCCCGGGACCTGGCACGGGGCTGGAGCGCCAGCGACCCAGCGGATGGCCCTTTATGCACTGACTGACTTCGAGGCGAAGAAAAAGCTGGCCAAGGATCTGATGCTGTTGAAGGATGATTAGAAGATAAGGGGGGAATTAGGGGTGCAGGATGAAGGGATCAAGGAAAAGGTTCGAGAAGCGGCCCGTAATAACTTCCGGGGCGGCGCCAACTGTGCGGAATCCGTTTTGCTGGCGTTGCTGGAATCAGGGTTGATCGAAATGCCACTGGAGACGGTTGCTGTAGCGACCGCCTTCGGGGGCGGGATAGGTCTGACCGGCGGTGTCTGTGGAGCCCTGGCGGGGGCGGTAATGGGAGTCAGTGCTGCCCACGGGCGTAAAAAACCGCTGGCAGGGACGCAGCAGGAAATAATCGACCGGCTGTACGGCAACCCGGGTCTCTACCGGTTTTTTAACCAGATACCTTATAAGTTTCAAGAGAAATTCGGGGCCCTGACCTGTGCGGAGCTGAACAAAGACTACAGCGAGTGGTTCAACAAGGACCGGTTCCGCAACTGCATGAATATAACCATCGAGACCGCGGCCATGGCAGTCGATTTTATCCTGCAGGGTAAAAACGAGGGCTACACGCAGCCGTTTGGAAAGAACCTGGCCGGCAAGGAATAGCTTTATCAGGTCTGGTTTTAGGTGTCTATTCTTCCTGGGGGGCTTGAATAACATTGGGTAGGTACTGATTATTGCTTTTTAGTGATCAGCCTGCCCATATTTTTTGGAGTCGGATGCGAATCATTAAAAGAAGAAAAATAAATACTGATGTTGTTAACAGTCATTGACGCAGATTGAAAAGACCGGTACGATTATTATGGGTATATACCGATAATGGCACGCCGGTTTTAATACCGTTTTAGGAGTTGAAAAGAATGCCCAGGCCCCCAAAAACCCGAAAGGTTGGATTTATCCCAACAGCGACCTACTTTAAGCCGGCTGGGGTTCCCATGTCAAAACTGGAAGAAATTCAGCTGGGGATTGATGAACTTGAAGCCCTGCGGCTGAAAGACGTTCTGGGGATGGACCAGGAGGAATGCGCCAGGCAGATGGATCTCACCCAGAGCACCTTTCAGAGGATAATAACCGCTGCCCGGCAGAAGGTGGCATCAGCGATAGTGGAGGGCAAGGCGCTGCGGGTAGAGGGTGGTAAGTACCAGTTTGTTTTAAGCTGGGTTTGCCGCTCCTGCGGGCAGACCTGGGAGGAGGCCGGCCCAGAGAAAGACCGGATCACCCGGTGCCCCTCCTGCAAAGGGGTAGAGGTCGATAATCAGAGGGCCCACAGCAAAGGGCCGGGGCCGCCGCCCTGGGCCGGCGCCGGTAGAGGCCGGCGGAGAGGTATCAAAGAGGTGGAAGAATGATAGGACAGGTCGTCGGGATCTGCCTAAGCGAAAAGAGGGGTAGCGGTAAGAGGAATATCGGCCAGGGATACCTGAGAGAGGGGTATGGACTGGTCGGCGATGCCCACGCGGGCACGGAAAGGCCGATAAGCGTATTGAGCATCGAGGCGGTAAGGGAAGCGGCAGTTCCAAAAGGGATAGAGGCCGGACCGGGCGATTTCGCCGAGAACATCACCGTACAGGGATTAGACCTGAAAGGAATAAAAAAAGGGCAGCGGTTACGGCTGGGTGAGGCGGAGGTCGAGGTCCTCCAGGTCGGAAAGGAAATAGACGCCTCCCATACCTTCTCTTTTCACGGGATGGCGCTGCTGGTCACCCAGGGGTGCTTTTGCGGCGTTACCCACGGCGGTCAGGTCCGGGTCGGGGACCAGGCCGAGTTCTTGGTGCAGACCCCATAAACCGATTTCTCTAGAATCGAACGCACCTGAAAAAGGGGGCCAGCTTCCGTATTCGCGGAGCTGACCCGAAAGAGGTGCATGGATTACTTGAGGCCTATCTGCGAACCCCTTGAGAGCTGGGAGGTCTGATCAAGGTATATAAGCAGACGCTGTAAATATTTACCTGCAGAAAAATATTGCAAAGGTCATGCCAGAACTGAATTGGTTTAAAACCTTCGATTAGCAGCGGTATTAACCAGAACCGCTATCACTGTTAAAACGAACCTTGTGGCAAATTGCAATAAAAAGAGGCGCAACACGTTGCATAACGCAACGTGTTTTTATGGTTGGATCTTGATTATTGACAGCCGCTTTCCCGTATCAATCCACCCTTTAGCAATTCAACAATCTTTGGCATAAAAATTGCTCTTGTTCAAGCAAGGGTTAGGAACAATTAATCTCTACTAAAAAAGTTATTGACATATACCCAAAACTCGGGGTAATATTGTTATGGGTATATACCCATAACAATAATGGGGGTGATGAATATGCCGCGATTTGATGGAACCGGACCTATGGGTCGAGGGTTTGGAACTGGTCGGGGTATGGGGCGATGCCGAACACTGAGAGCTAGCGATTCTCAAGGTACTGATGCCGATCAACCGGCATCCGGTCAGAACCAGGGGAACCCCCAGGGGCTCTTGGGCCGGATGCGCCGAGGTCCGTGCCAGGGACCTGGCCAGGGATGCAGAAGGGGAAGGCAATAAACGTCTTCCTGATGGGAAAGGACTTTCGCCAATCAGCTTATTGGCCATTCCCGATCACGAGGAATGGCCATTTCTTTGAAGGGGTGATCAGGGTGAAGATCGCTGTCAGCTGTGCCGGAAATGACCTGGGAAGTAAGGTGGATCAGAGGTTTGGTAGGGCCCCGCAGTTCATTGTCTATGACCTGGACCTGGATTCATATCAGGTGGCCGCCAACAAACAGAACCTGCAGGCGGATCAAGGGGCCGGCATTCAATCCGCCAAAACGGTGGCCGACACCGGCGCCCGGGCGGTCATCACCGGCAACATGGGTCCCAAGGCTTACCAGACCTTAAACGCGGCTCAGATCCAGGTCTATCTGGTTAAAGGCGGTACAGTCGAGGAGGCGCTGGAGGCATTCCGGGAAGGCAGATTAAGCCCAGCGTCGGCAGCCAATGTGGAAGGTCATTGGATTTAGGATTTCTATCAGAAGTCAAGCGGCTTTAGAAAGGCGGGCCGGATGAAAATAGCTGTAGCCAGTGGGAAAGGCGGGACTGGCAAAACGACCATCGCTGCCAATCTTTCCTACTATTACGCGAATAACCGGGTCCCGGTGGCTCTATTGGATTGTGACGTGGAGGAACCGAACTGTCATCTCTTCATCAGCCCACGTTGGGAAAGCAGCTTCACGGTTTCGGTCCCGGTCCCGGAGGTCGATGCGGAGAAGTGCAGCGGTTGTGGCGTCTGCTCCGACCTCTGCCAGTTTAGCGCGATTGTAACTATCAACCAGACGGTTCTTACCTTCCCGGACCTCTGCCACGGTTGTGGTTTATGTACCCGCGTATGTGCTCCCGCTGCCATTACCGAGGTCCACCGCGAGATAGGGTCGATCGATATCGGAAACGCTTATGGAATCGATCTCGTCCAGGGGAAACTGAGGATTGGGGAGGCGATGTCTCCTCCGCTGATCAAGGCGGTTAAAAAAAATGCCCGGGTGGAAGGGATGACAATCGTAGACTGTCCCCCAGGCACCTCCTGCCCGGTGATCAGAGCGCTGGAATCAGTCGATTTCGTACTGCTGGTTACCGAACCCACCCCATTCGGGCTGCACGACCTGCGTTTGGCGGTGGAGATGGTGAGAGAAATGGGTATTCCCTTTGCCGTGGTGGTCAACCGTTCTGATATGGGAGACGGCCGGGTAAAGGATTACTGCTCCCAGGAAGGCATCGTGATACTCCTGGAGATACCGGAAGACCGGGAAATAGCGAGGTCTTACTCCAACGGGGAACTGTTTTTAAAAACCATGCCCGTCTACCATGAAAAATTCCGTTTGTTGGCGGAGCGGCTTGCCGGGTATAAACCTAAAAAGGGGGTGATTGGTTGAAGGAGATGGTTGTCATCAGCGGCAAGGGAGGTACCGGTAAGACGAGCGTGGTGGCCGCGTTCGCTGCGCTGGTTGAAAACACGGTCTTTGCGGACTGCGACGTTGACGCCCCCGATCTCCACCTGGTGCTGCAGCCGACGGTCCTCGAAAGGCACGAGTTTAAAAGCGGTAAAACGGCCTTTATCGACCGGGAAGCATGTATCGGCTGCGACCAGTGCCGCATTGTCTGCCGGTTCGAGGCCATAGGGGATGATTACCAGGTGAGTAAGATAAACTGTGAGGGCTGCGGGGCTTGTGTGCACTTCTGCCCGGTTGAGGCTGTCGAACTGCGGGAGAACCTCTCCGGCCAGTGGTTTGTTTCGAACACCCGCTTTGGGCCTATGGTCCACGCGCGGCTGGGGATCACGGAGGAGAACTCCGGCCGGCTGGTGACCCTGGTCCGCAGCCGGGCTAAAAACCTTGCTGTGGAAGGTGGAAAGAGACTCCTGATAGCTGACGGTTCTCCAGGGATCGGCTGTCCGGTGATCGCCTCCATCACTGGCAGCGACCTGGTTTTGGTGGTTACCGAACCCACCCGGTCAGGTCTGCATGACATGAGGCGGATTAATGAACTGACCAGACACTTTGCGGTAAAGACCGTAGTCTGCATCAACAAATCGGACATCAACCCGGGGCTGGCCAGTCAGATCGAGGAGATATGCATCCGAGAGGGACTGGAGGTTGTAGGCCGGATTCCCTACGATACAGACGTCACCAGGGCCCAGGTGGCCGGGACCAGTATTATCGAGTACTCTGAAGGGATGGCGACCCAGGAGATTAAAAAAATGTGGAACCGGATCAACAACTCGATAAAATCCCTGGATTCTAAAACCTGAACGACTGAATGATAAACCCGGGAAAATAGACCAGTAAATAATAAGGAGATGGCTTTAAGAATGAAGATAGCTGTACCGGTAGTAGACAATCAGCTCTGTATGCATTTCGGTCATTGTGATCAGTTCGCCCTGCTGGACATAGATGAAACGGACAAGTCTATAACCAGGAAGGAGATGCTTACCCCGCCTCCCCATGAACCGGGGGTTTTACCCCGGTGGCTGCATCAGGTGGGGGCAAACCTGGTGATAGCGGGAGGAATGGGAGCCAGAGCCCAGGAACTGTTTAACGCCAATGGAATCAAGGTAATAGTAGGAGCCTCGCCCGATACCCCGGAAAGGATAGTGGCAGCCTACCTGGAAGGGACCCTGACTACTGGAGCCAACACCTGCGACCATTAGGGGTTGGATAAAAAATTGATCCGTATGAGTTTGGTCAAAGATATCGAGATGAATGACGGCGGAAAAGTTAGACTGACTTTCCGCCCTTCATCTCCGGTATGTCCGATGGCTTTTAAACTGGAGGGTGATATACACAAACACACAGCAGAACGCATTTGGTGATCGCCGTTTCCCTGCACTACCGGAGTAAGGCTGCGGGTTTAATTGACAGCCGTTAACCTGAGAGATGATTCATACACCGGTATTCTGTGGACGAAATCGCTGGGTGTTAAGGATCGAACTGACACTCAGTCTTTCCAAACCGGCGGCCTTTTTTCCAGAAACGCCAGAATGCCTTCTTCGCTATCCTTGGTTGTGCTGTTTAAGGCCATTACCTCATTGGCAAAGTTGAGTGCTTTGAAATCTTCCATGTTTATTTGTTCGTAAAACATTCTTTTGCCTATGGCCAGACATGACCTGCTGTATTGGGCAATGGTTTTAGCCATGGTGTATGTTGCTTCCTCCAGTTGTTCAGGAGGGACGGTCTTGTTTACCAGGCCATGCACCAGAGCATCCCTGGCAGGCATGAATTCTGCCGTTAAAAGCATTTCCAGCGCTTTCTTGCGTCCGATGTTCCGGCTTAGAAAAACCGACGGGGCACTGCAGAACAAACCGATCTTCATCCCCGGCGTACCGAACAGCGTATCTTCCGATGCCACAGCTAGGTCACAGGCGGCGACAAGCTGACAACCTGCAGCAGTAGCTATTCCATGAACTTGGGCGATGACCGCCTGCGGCATCTCCCGGATAGCACGCATTGCCAGGAAACAGGTACGAAAGAGTCTGATCTTCTCCTGGGGATCGTACTCATACACCTCGCTGAGGTCGTGACCAGCGGAGAAAATCTTTCCCAAGCCTTTAATAATTACGACAGACAACTTCTTTTCGGCAGCAATCGCATTTAATACCTCAGCAAGTTCCTTCAGCAACTCCTCGGAGAGGGCATTCCTTTTCTCAGGGCGGTTGAGGCTCACGATTCCGATCTTGTCGTTTTCATTCTCCTCATAGTGAAGAAAGTTATAGGCCATTTTTCGCCCGGTTTACTGTAACGTAAGTGTTTACAATAAACCAGCATACACCTCCTTTTAGAAGATGGACATTCGGCTGCCTTCCTTAAAAATCCGTCCAAACAAATCTTACCCTTTCATATTAGCACATCAACCGGCTCTTGGTGCTTTCCTTTCTTTCCTTACGTTTCGCAACCACGCGAGTTTAAATAAGTATACCATTACGCAGGCCGCGGAGAATTTATGGTCTGGCGGTTAACCGGTTATCCGGTACTTCTTCATCTTCCGCCACAGGGTGCTGCGGTCGATGCCCAGGATGGCCGCTGCCTCCACGCGGCTTCCCCCGGCCTGCTGCAGGACCTGCCGGATGACCTCTTCTTCTTTTTTCGCCAGGGAAGGGGGGGCGGTCTGATCGGCGGTCCGCGCCGCGTGTTGGGTTATCTCGATCGGAAGGTGCGCCAGTTGGACCTCGCTTCCCCGACAGATGATAAAGGCGTACTCGATAATGTTCTCCAGCTCCCGGACATTGCCCGGGAAATCGTATTCCAGGAGGCAGCGAAGCCCTTCGGGTGAGATGCCGGTTATGGTCTTGCCGCGGCTTAAGTTAAAACGCCGGATGAAGTAGTCGATCAGCAGGGGGATATCCTCACGCCGCTCCGCCAGCGAGGGGATCTCCAGTTTCACCACGTTCAAGCGGTAATAGAGGTCTTCCCGGAAAAGGGACTGGCGGACCAGGCTCTGGAGGTTGCGGTTGGTCGCGGCCACGACCCGGACGTTGGTCCTGACTGGTCTGGTGGACCCCAGGGGTTCATACTCCCTCTCCTGGATCACCCGCAGCAGTTTTACCTGGAACGCGGGAGATATATCTCCTATCTCATCGAGAAAAATGGTGCCTCTCTCGGCCAGGGCAAAACGCCCGGGCTTGTCCCGGTGGGCGTCGGTAAAGGCTCCTTTCACATACCCGAACAGCTCCGATTCCAAAAGGGTGTCGGGGAGCGCTCCGCAGTTTACCGCCACGTAAGGGGCGTCTTTCCGAGGGCTCAGGTTGTGAATGGCGCGGGCGACGAGTTCTTTGCCCGACCCGCTGGGCCCCTGGATGAGCACGTTGCTGTCGCTCTCGGCGATATAGGGAAGAAGGCCGAAGATTTTGGTCATCTCCCGGTTCTTGCTGACGATATCTTCAAAGGTGTAGTTCTGCCAGATCTGCTTCTTCAGCTCCTCCAGCTGGGAAAGGTCGCGGAAGGTCTCGACTCCGCCCACTATATTTCCCGCCTTATCCCTCAGCGCCGCGGTGCTTATACTGACGGGGATCAGGTTGCCGACGCGGTCGATGATGTTGATGCGGGTATCGATCATCTCTTTGCCGGTTTCCATGGTGATCCGGAGGGCACATTCGGTCTGGCAGATGTTGGCGTGAAAAATGTCGTGGCAGTATTCGCCGACCGCCTCTTCTTTTAAATACCCGGTTATCTTTTCAGCAGCCCGGTTAAACGAGGTTATCTTCCAGTCTCGGTCTACCGTGAATATCCCGTCCGCCACGCTGTCCAGTATAGTCTCCAGGGTGTTGCGCCCGGTCTCTGGCATGATCAGTCACCTCGATATTGCAATATGCAACGTTATTGTAGCGCAATATGTAGCGTAATTGCAACGGTCTTCATTATCCGGGTTATGCTGCAGAACCGTCTAAACGACTGTTTTCGGGTTTTGATGGCAGTGGCATAAAACTTGCTTATACCTATCTTGGAGGCTGACACCATGAAATTGGCCATGCCGGTTTACCAGAATAAGCTAGCCCCCAGGTTCGACTGCGCTGAAGAGTTCTTGATAATTGACGTCGGGAGCGGTCGGGTTGGGGAAAGGAAGGTACTGCGGTGCCGCTCCGACTATCCGCTGGAGAGGGCGACCATGCTGGCTGATTCGGAGGCAGACGTCATAATCTGCGGGGCTATCGACCAGTACTCCAACCGCATCCTCTCGGTAAAGGGGAAGCAGGTATATTCCTGGCAGAGCGGGGAGATCGAGGACATTATCGATAAGTTCGTAACCAGCCAGTACGGTGCTGCAATACCACCCTGATAAACCAGGCGAGGGTAAACCGGGAGTCCTAACCGCAAAGGCTGATTAATCAGGCGTAGGGCAAATGATGATAGCGTGTCCTCTATTGGTCAACACCTGCACCAGGCGTTGACCCCCTTTTTAGTCTTTCATCCGAAATACAATCAACCGGAGGCGATCAGTTAAAGTGAGCAGCAGTTGTGATAGCTGTCCCAGCAACGTGCCCGGAGGGTGTTCGAACGAGGACAAGCAGTCCTGCGCCAGGCCCCTGGCGTTGGAAGCCAGCGACGTGAAAAAGGTCATCGCGGTGATGAGCGGGAAAGGGGGAGTGGGAAAATCTACGGTCACCTCGCTTTTGGCGAGCGGGCTGTCAAAACAGGGACTGAAGGTGGGCATCCTGGACGCAGATATCACCGGTCCCAGCATCCCCAAAATGTTCGGCAGCCAGGGAAAGCGCCTCGATTTTAACGCCCTGGGGATGATGCCGGCGGAAACCGGCGGCGGTATCAAGATGGTCTCGATGAACCTTTTACTAGAAAAGGAGAGCGACCCGGTTATCTGGCGCGGTCCGATGATCGCCGGGGTGGTCAAACAGTTCTGGGAGGAGGTGGTCTGGGGTGACCTGGACTACCTGCTGGTCGACCTGCCCCCCGGTACCGGGGATGTGCCGCTGACGGTGATGCAGTCGCTTCCGGTCACGGGCGTCGTGGTGGTCACCTCTCCCCAGGAACTGGTGCAGATGATAGTCAGGAAAGCCATCAAGATGGCCGAGGTCGTTAAACTCCCGGTCCTGGGCCTGGTCGAAAACCTGAGCTACGGAATCTGCCCCGACTGCGGGAAGGAGATACCCCTGTTTGGAGCCAGCCAGGGAGAGCAGATAACCAAGGAAACCGGCATTCCTTTCCTGGGCCGGCTTCCGCTCGACCCCAGACTGGTAAGCGACGCCGATAATGGAAACCTGGAGCAGTTCCAGGCCGACTACCTGGAGCCGCTGGTCAAGAGATTCCTGGGGAGCATGAAGAACTAGAAAAAAGATTATGAGGAGGGTGCGCAAATGTTTAAGGCAGAGAACTGTGACTACTGTGGCGAGTGCCTGGGCCGCTGCTATTACCTGGACTTTGACAACGAGAGCGGGGGCAGGGAGTTCGCCAAACTGGCGGCCGGGGAAAAGGTCGACTGGCTTTACGACTGTGTGACCTGCATGGCCTGCAACGAGTACTGCCCCAAGGGAGCCAGGCCCTTCGACCTGATCCTGCAGCGGCTGGAG
>JABLWZ010000041.1 GCA_013178275.1 Bacillota bacterium
AGACCCTTTCTCCAGCTTGGAGTATAAACAGCATCTGGCGATATAGAAAAGTATGAGCAAGGTATAATGTTCGGGTAATCCGCGTAAGCGGTGGGAGTATGGAGCGACAGGACACCGCAGGGTGAGGCCCAGCCCTGACCAAGATTGAATGCGGACTTGACCGCCGCCACGTAAGTCCTAATCTTTTTTGTTTATTGTGTGCCAATAGGCATAATGATTGTCCACAGTCTGAGGGCCGACCTAACGCGATTAGGTCGGCCCGGTCGTTTATCCCCAGTGAAGCAGTCAGACTGCTATAAAAGGCCGTACTTGTGCAGCCGCCGGTAGAAGGTCCGCCGGGACATCCCCAGCGCCTTGGCGGTTTCGTTTTTGTTGTAATCGTGCTTTTTTAGGTAATCGGCTATCATCTGGCGTTCCACGTCGACCACCGTCAGGGAAGCGTCCCGGCGATCGTTTACAGACGGATGCTCGACCTGGGCTTCCAGGTGAAGGTACTCTTTCAAATAATCGAAGGTGATCTCATCGCTGTCGGCCAGCTGAACCGCGCCCTCGAGGACATTCTGCAGTTCGCGGATGTTTCCCGGCCAGGGATAGTTGGTCAGGGCCTCGATGGTTCCAGGGGTCAGCTTTTTAACAGGCTTGTCGAATCTCTGGCAGATGACCCGCAAAAAGTGCTCGACCAGGCACGGTATATCCTCGGGCCTTTCACGCAGCGGCGGGATGTTCAGCCTGATCACCCCCAGCCGGTAGTAAAGGTCCCGACGGAACCGGTTGCGGGCTATTTCCTCTTCCAGGTTCTTGTTGGTGGCGGCGATTATCCTCACGTTTACTGGAATCAGCTTGGTGCCGCCCAGACGGATAACGCTTTTTTCCTCCAGGACCCGCAGCAGCGCCACCTGCAGGTCCAGAGGGACATCGCCGATCTCGTCGAGGAAGATGGTCCCCTGGTTCGCCAGCTCGAATTTTCCGATATTACCGCCCTTCTTGGCACCGGTAAAGGCTCCGTCCTCATAACCGAAGAGTTCGCTGGCTATCAGCTCACGGGGCAAGGCCGCACAATTTATAGCCACGAAGGGGTTGTTTTTACGCGGGCTTTCGTTATGCATGGCCTGGGCGATGATGTCCTTCCCGGTCCCGCTCTCGCCCAGGAGGAGCACGTTGGAGTTGGAAGAAGACGCGGATTTCGCCATGTTGATGACCTGCTGGAACTTGGAGTTCCCACCGACGATATCGGAGAATGTCATCTTGGCACTACGCCCGATCCACTTGCCGACTATATGATTGATCCGCTCGTTCTCGCGGATGATTATCACCGAGCCCGCCCCATAGGGGTTGGGGCTGTTTAACGGGGTGCAGGTGATGTTGCAGCGGATCTGGGTTTTGCCGTTGGTGAGGACGATAAACTCGTCAGTAACCGTGCGCCCCTGTGTCACGATGTTGACAAAGTACTGGTTGTCCCCATTGTTGCCGAGCAGCTCATAGATTTTACAGCCGACCGGGCTGGTGTTTCCCAGGCCCAGCATCTTTAAGCAGTTCTTGTTCATATAGGTCACAGTGCCGTTCGAGTCCACCACCATTACCCCGTCCGACATGGACTCCATCACCACCTGGTGGTACTTGGAGACGCGGTCCAAAACCATTTTGGACTCGATGTGCTTGGCCGCCGCCACCACCATCCCGAGGGTGTGGTTGCTGACCCTTTCAAAACGGGCGGTCATGCCGATGCTGCCGATAACACAACCGTTATCGATTATCGGGCAGAACGAAGCCGCTGACACGATGGCGAACAGGCAGTAATACTCGTAAGCGTATACCGATATCGGCCGGGCCAATGAGACTGAAAGCGTTCCCGCGTTGGTCCCGATCAGTTCCTCGGCCCACAGGGAACCCCTGACCAGGTTGGCGCCCTTGGCCCAATCCAGGGATTCCTGGTCCCCGAGCGCCTTTAACGCCACCGCGTTGGCATCTATCAGGCAGACCACGAAACCGGTGCCGGCCACGAACTCCTGCAGGCTCTCCATGACCGGCAGGGAGATCTCCATCAGGTACCTCGATTTTTCCTGGGCCTCCCTCAGTTCCGCTTCGGTACAAAAATTTGCGTTTTCGCGTGTAAAACGCGGTATCTTGTACTGGCTGCTTCTCTCCCAGGAGTCCAGTATCTCGGGTGGCAGCACCCTTTTCCTCAGCTCCGGGTCCTTCTGCAGATCAAGCCACTTCTGTCTTATTTCGTCATAGGTCAGGGGATGATGGATTATCTCCGCGAGTGCCACTTTTGACACCTCCTGGGATTCATTGTTAATACCAGTATACCATGTATCCTCAGCCATTCCAAACAAAAACGAGTCAATCTGACACAGTTTGCAGGGCCAAATTCCGACCCGCCGGGGGCCCTGCCAACGCGGGGTGAAAAATACCCGACTTTTTCACTTTCAGTATACATTCAGTTTTTTTTCAAGGGTGATTCAGCTTAAGGAATTAAGATGGACACAGTCAACAGCCATGAAGCTGTTTCAATACTTGTCGAAGGAGATGCGGCAGCCGTTATGGATACGAATGAAGTTGTTTTAAGCCTGGAGAACATAACCAAGACCTATCAGGGCGCGGGGGACCCGGTGCGCGCCCTCCAGGGGGTCTCTTTCAGCCTCCGCGCGGGGGAGATGGTGGCGATCATGGGGCCATCCGGCTCCGGCAAGTCCACCCTGATGAACCTCCTGGGGTGTTTGGATAAACCCGATGGCGGAACCTACATCTTCGGCAGCCAGAACATCATGAAGATGGACCGGGACGACCTGGCCCACCTGCGCAACAAGCGGATCGGTTTCGTTTTTCAAAACTTCAACCTGCTGGGCCGGACCAGCGCGCTGGACAACGTCGCGGTGCCCATGATCTACGGCAAGATTTCCGGCAGGGAAAGGGAAGAACGGGCGCGCGAGATGCTGGGACTGGTAGGGCTTGGCGAGCGGGTGCATCACATGCCCAACCAGCTTTCGGGGGGCCAGCAGCAGCGGGTGGCGATCGCCCGCTCCCTGGTCAACCGGCCCGACCTGCTGCTGGCCGACGAACCCACCGGGGCGCTGGACACCAAGACCAGCGTGGAGATCATGGCGCTTCTGCAGCGGCTCCATCGCGAACAGTCGCTCTCGATAATAATCGTCACCCACGAGCCCGACATAGCCCTCCACTGCCAGCGGATAGTCCGCCTGAGCGACGGACTGGTGGTAAGCGACGAGAAGGTGGAGAACCCGTTACAAGCCTAAGACTACACAAGCTCAGGAAGGGGCCTGAAAGACATGGATTTGATGGTAACGATGCAGATCGCCTGGAAGAGCCTGCTGGTCAACAAGATGCGCTCGATTTTGACCATGCTGGGGATCATCATCGGGGTAGCGGCGGTTATCGTGATGGTGTCCCTCAGCCAGGGGTCGAGCGCGGGTATCACCGAGAGGATATCCAGCATGGGCGCCAACCTCCTGACGGTTACCGCGGGGGGGAGCAGCGGCCCGGTGCGCGGGACCAGCACCGCCAGGCTGACCGTCAAGGACGCGGATGCCATAAGCGAACTGCCCCTGGTGAAGTATGTGGCGCCCGAGGCGTCCTCCAGCTATACCGTCACCGTGGGGAGCAGTACCTGGACCTCCACCACCACCGGAACCACACCAGAGCTTCAGAAGATCAAGGATTGGGATACCGCCTCGGGGGAGTTCTTCGCCGAGGATGACGTCCAGAAGGGGACCACGGTGGCGGTGCTGGGAAACACGGTGGTCGAAAACCTTTTCCCCAGCGGAAAGGCCCTGGGGGAAAAGATAAAAATAAACGGCCTTACCTTCACCGTCGTGGGGACGCTGGTCGAAAAAGGTACATCGGGGATGGGCAGCGACCAGGACGACTGTATTTACATACCCATCACCACCGCGCAGCAGAGGCTCATGGGGAGCGGCAGCCTTCGGCAGATCAACGTTCAGGCTGACAGCCAGGAAGCGCTCACTCCCCTGAAGGAGTCCATCTCCGCGCTGCTCCGTCAGCGCCACCGGCTGGCCGCCACGGCGGACGACGACTTCAACATCCGGGACATGACCCAACTCCTGTCCACCATCGAGGACACCACCAAGATCATGACCTTCCTGCTCGGGGGTATCGCGGGGATCTCCCTGATCGTGGGCGGGATCGGGATAATGAACATCATGCTGGTATCGGTGACCGAGCGCACCAGGGAGATAGGGATCCGTATGGCGGTGGGCGCCACGACCAGGGATATCCTGACCCAGTTCCTGATCGAGGCCCTGCTGCTGAGCCTGATGGGCGGGATCGCCGGGATACTCATCGGCTGGGTGGGGACTGGGCTGTTGAGCTGGCTGGCCAGCCTGAAGATGGAGATGGTCCCATGGATAGTGGCGATAGCACTTGGATTCTCCATGATGGTGGGACTCTTCTTCGGTTACTACCCCGCCCGCAAGGCGGCCAACTCCAACCCGATCGAGGCCCTGAGGTTCGAATAGCTGTACCCTGGCCCATAACCAGATAGGGAATTATCGTTTCCGTCCGGGCTGGGGTTGAATTACATAAAAAACGACTGGTTATACCAGAATAAAAACTAAATAAAACCCGGGAGGCGATCAGATGTCGTTGATACCACCCTACGCCGGATACGACAGCCAGCAGGTACAGGTGCCGATAAGCTTTCCGCCGCAGCACCAGGACCGCCAGCCCGGCGTCGAATCGATCATGAACCCCCAGCCTTCCTATGACAACCCCAACTACCGCGGGAGCGAAAAACTGAAGGACCGGGTGGCCCTGATCACCGGGGGCGACAGCGGGATAGGCCGGGCGGTGGCGGTCGCCTTCGCCAAGGAGTCGGCTGACCTGGCTATAATCTACCTGGGAGAACACGAGCGCGGCGACGCCGACGAGACCAGGAAGGTGATCGAGGGCCTGGGCCGCCGCTGTCACCTGATGGAGGGCGACGTCAAGGACGAGGAGTTCGTTTACCGGTCCGTGGAGGAGGTGATGCGGACCTTCGGCCGGCTGGATATCCTGGTAAACAACGCCGCGGTGCAGTACCCGCAGCCCAGCATCCTGGACGTGACCAGGGCCCAGCTCGAAAACACCTTCCGCACCAACCTTTTCTCCCTCTTTTACCTGACCCGGGCGGCGCTGCCCCACCTGAAACCCGGTGGTTCCATCATCAACACCACCTCGGTCACCGCCTACGAGGGGAACCCCGAACTGATTGACTATTCCGCCACCAAGGGGGGCATAGTCTCCTTCACCCGCTCCCTCTCGAAGGCCCTGGCCGCACAGGGGATAAGGGTCAACGCGGTTGCCCCGGGCCCGTTCTGGACACCGCTGATCCCTTCCAGCTTCTCGGTGGAGAAGGTGAAGGGGTTCGGACTCAACACCCCGCTGAAGAGGGCCGGGCAGCCCTACGAGGTGGCCCCCGCTTACGTGTTTCTCGCCTCGGACGACTCCAGCTACGTCACCGGCCAGGTCCTGCACGTGAACGGCGGCGTTGCGACCGAGTCCTGACCGCCGGATGGGATTGTTTTGTCAGAGTGTAGACAAATGCCATTCTAAAATATTGACACATGTGCACCAGCATTTAATCAGCCCCAAATAGTGGACATACTCTGTGGGGGCATGAGCCCCTTATGGCGCGGAGCGTCTTTCTGCCCTGTGAAGGTCGACCAGCAAAAGGGGCGAGCGACAGGAGGTCGCGAGAAAGCAAAGTGCAAGGATGCACGTTTTGCTTTTTCTCCAACCCCTTTTTGCATGTCGGACTGAACAGTTGGCAGAACAGCGACGGGAATACCGGGCGACAGGACACCACAGAGTATGGCCCGGCCCTGATGAGGTTAAATGCGACCTTTAGGTGTGGTGTATTTGGGAAGCCCGGATCGGGCTTCCCGTTTAACCTGGGTAGGTTGGGGTACGCCAGGTTAAGAAGGGTCTAATATGGCGGACCTGATACATTATATGCCAATAGTGGCTGAGGGTTACAGAACTGGCTAATAAAGTCCTTAAAGGGGGTATAAGTAACGCCAGCCATAAAAAGTGAAAACTGGTAACCCGCAACAAGGAAAAATCATATTATACTATCAGACTTACCTATACCCTCTGCTTTCCATTTAAGGGTCGATCCTCCACCCCCTCGAATATGCTGATAAAGGAAACCCGTCTCAGGACCTTTATCAGACCGCCATATCGGGTCCACCCAGAAAAATATAGAGTTGATAAAAAAAGGTCTATTCTGGCTGAAAATAACTCCGTTTCTCATAGTTGCCTGAAATAAATAAAAATGGAACCTGACCAATCAATAATGAATACAATAGGGTAGCTGAAAGAAAGGAGGGTCCTTTATGGCGGATGTTGCTCAGTGGGGCGTTGCGGGATTCAGCCCCATCTGCCAGCTGGCTGGCTGCGTGGCCATTCTGATGGTGATCTGCTGCTGCTTCGGTTGGGGCTGTGGCGGCGGTTGGTGGTAAAAAGATCGCCGGGGAAGACTCTTTTTAAAAATAAATAGCAATAAAGGCCGCTATTCATTTTGAAGGCGGCCTTACTCAATAATAACCGGTTGGGGAAAAACGCCGGCAATCGGCCCGGCCTCCCGGGCGGAGTAGCTTTGGAATTATTTACTCGGCCAAATGAGAACAATAGGGGTATGAGCAGAACCGGCCGGGTCAAGCCAGTCATCACATCGATAATAGGGGCGGCTCTGGTATTTATAAGCCTGGCGGTCGTATACCGATACGGCCTGGAGCAGCCAGCGCCAAAGCCCGATACCACCAATCTCGGTTTTGAACAAACGGGCGGCAGCTCCCCAAACAGCTGGATTTATCCGGTCCCTTTCAGGGACCAGCAGCTGGGTTTTCTGGGGCTTAACAGCGAATTCGGCGGCTACCACCTGGCTGTGGACTTCAACTGCCGACCGGGGGAGCCGGTGCGGGCCCTGGCCGGCGGGAAGGTGCTGGTCTCTAGGACCGACCTCAGCGGCTACGGAGGACTGAATAAGCCCGGGGGCGCGGTGCTGATACTGCACCGGACATCGGAGGGCGGCTGGTTCAAAGCCCTTTACGGCCACCTCGACCAGATAAGGGTCGAGGCGGGCGACTTAGTTGCGCCGGGGCAGGTCCTGGGGGCGATCAACCAGGTGTCGCACCTGCACTTCGGGATCCACCCCGGCGAATCCCTGTCAGCCTACCCCTGTCTGGGCTATACCCGCAGCCGGGAAAACCCCCGGGGCTGGGTCGACCCGGTGGAATTTCTCGGGTCGCATTCCCCCGAAGCCCAATAGCTGCAAAGCCTCCGGGACTACCCCCTCGGACTGGCATTTTAATCATACCTATAAACAACCCAGAATGTAGCATAACTGGGCCTCTGCACATATAATGCAGGGGAAAATGTTATTTATAACAAAAAAATGAAAGGAGGGTAAAAAATGGCTGATGATGAGACCTCCCTGGTAGAGACGGAACAGTTCCGAGGAGGGTTCAGAGGGGGATTTCGGGGAGGATTCCGGGGAAGACCCTTCTTCCCCAGGCAGAGGTTCTTCTTCGGGGTACCGTTTTATGGGGGCCCGGTCTACGACTACTATGAACCGTATTATGACTTTTACGGACCTTATGACTACTATGACGATTATTACTTCTACGGCCCCCCGGTTTTCTTTGGCGGACCGTTTTTCCGCCGGCCGTTCCGCAGACCTTTCAGGGGACCCTTCAGGGGAAGATTGAGATAAAAAGGAAAAGATTCATGCCCCATTTTTAAGCTGAACCCTTCAAGCGGACACTTAGAAGATGTCCTTCGGAGGGTTTTAGTTATGATCGGGCCTTTGACTCTGATCGCATCTTGATTCCTTTCGGTTTCGACAATCGATTGTCGGAAAAAAGCTTATAAACTTAAGTGGAATTCACAGAATACAAAAAGGATATTGCAAAAATTTGTCTAATCAATAAATGTCGTTTTTTTACGATAGTGGGAGGCACATGAGTGATCCCGACGAAAGCAGGCGCCATTAAACTATCGCCTTTGCCGGAGGCTCAGCGACAGCCAAGCTTGAGGAGCGTTTATGTCCAGAATCTTAATAATCGAAAAGGACCGCGCCGTTCGTCTTCTCCTGAAAGAGTTCTTCCGGGGCCGCGGATACACCGTTTTTACCTCGTCCGGCACCCGGGAGGCCTTAAAAACAGCCGGGCGGTCGAAACCTGACCTGGTTATCATCGACCTTCTGACCATCGGGCTGGGGAATGACGATGTAGTAGGAGCGATAAAAAGGCTGTCCCCAACCGCCAAGTTTATAGGTATCTCCGGTATAGACGACTGGAAAAGGACATCTAGAATCAACGGTATAAATGGATTGGATTTCCTCCTGGAGAAGCCGTTCGACCTGAAGGTTTTTTCAGAGATGGTGGACGAGACCTTAAAATAAGCATTTTTAGCAGAATTAAATTATATTTTTATATATATCTCCCGGTGACATAAGCCCCCGCAGACAGAGAAAACCTGGATAATCGGAGCCTGGCGGGGGAACCATACACCGGGAGGTGATTATATGAGTAAAACGACGGCCGCTCTGCTGGTCAAACTGGCTATGACACTGTCGATCACCGCGATCACCCTGGGAGCCATCGACAAGGTCCCCGGCGCGTGGCAGCTGGTCATCGCGGTCTTGGGCACAGCGGTTAACTACCTGTTAGGAGACCTGGTCATCCTCCCGGTTTCCGATAACTTGATGGCCTCGGTAACCGATGGACTGATGGCGGCCCTGCTGGCCTATTTGGTAGACCTGCTGGTCCCGGCCTTTACCGCAAGCTTTATGGTCCTGGTGGCTTTCACTATGCTGATCGCGTTTGGCGAGTACTTTTTTCACCAGTATCTCCTCAAGTCGGAAAAAGTGGCCCCATAACGCCGCTGCCTCCTGACAGCATCCGAGAGGAAGGACCGCCAGAAATACGAGGAAGAGATATAACCCAATAAACCGGCTGCGGCCGGTTATTTTTATGTCCGATGAGCGGCTGGACCAATATAATATAGCAGCTTTAGCTATGGAAAGGGGATAAAAAATGCGCAGGTATCTGGTCCTAATCCTGGTGCTGCTGCTCGCCCCGGCACTGTTTTTCCTGCCCGGCTGTGGAAACGGCGGATCAGGATCGGGCCTGACCCAGGTCCGCTGCTGCGAGGTGATGCGCTCCGTCTTCTATGCTCCGCAGTACGTGGCTCTGAGCCAGGGCTTCTTCCTGGAACAGGGGTTGGACATCGAGATGACCACCGGACCGGGGGCTGACAAGGTGATGGCCGCCCTGCTGTCGGATACGGCGGACATCAGTTTAGCGGGTCCCGAGTCGACCGTGTACGTCTACAACCAGGGCCAAGAGGACTATGTGATCAGCTTTGCCCAGCTCACCCAGCGTGAAGGGACCTTCCTGGTGGGGAGAAAACCGGAAGCGGACTTCAAATGGGAGAACTTGAGGGGCAGGACCCTTCTCGGCGGCAGGCCGGGCGGGGGGCCCGAGATGACCCTGGAGTATGTGCTGCAGAACCACGGTTTGATTCCCAACCAGGATGTGACTGTTATTACCGACATCCAGCTGACCGCCGTCCCCGGTGCGTTCGAGGGGGGCACCGGCGATTACGCGGCCATCTTCGAACCCATGGCCAGCATGCTGGAGCGGGAGCGGGTAGGCCACGTCATAGCCTCGGTCGGGGTCGCGGGCGGAGATATGCCGTACGCCGCTTACATGGCTCGAAGAAGCTATATCGAGAAAAACCCCGCGGTAATCCAGAGGTTCACCAATGCCATCTACAAGGGACAGCTCTGGGTCAACCGGCACAGCCCCGAGGAGATCGCATCCGCGGTGCAGCCATTCTTCATCGACGCCGATCTGGACATCCTGGCCAAGTGCATCGAGCGGTACAAGGCCCAAAACACCTGGGACAGCAACCCGGTCCTCGAACCCGAGGGCCTCGACCACCTGCAGCGGATGATCCAGAGCGTTGGCGAACACGAAAAACCCGTTGACTCCAAAACCCTGATCACCAGAAAGTTCGCGGACCGGGCTCTGGTCGAGGTCAAGTAGGAAATGGACCGATACACCCGTGAAGATCGGGCCCTGAAATGGCCGTTATAAAGAGACGTTCTTAATTATAGGGTTAAAAGGCCTCAACTGCCCAATTACCTGCGCCAGGCGCGGCCAACAGTTGCTATGCAGGATTAGACAGAGCAGTGGAAAACCCCCGGTTTTTCTATATAATGTCACCCCTTCGCCAAACCGCATAGGATAGAAAAAACGCGTGAAGGATGAGATAGCTGTGCCGACCGCTTATTTCGGGACCCTCGATTATACCGTGGTCAGCGGGGACACCCTGGGTCAAATCGCCCGTGACTACAACTCCACCGTGGCTAATATACTGAAGTTCAACCGGATCCCCGACCCTGACATGATATTCCCAGGCCAGAGGATAGTCGTCCCGCTGTCGCCCCCGGAGGCGATAATCTATACCGTGAATCCGGGCGACACCCTGTACCTGATAGCCAGAAAGTACGGCACCCAGGTGAATAACCTGATCAGATTCAACTACCTGTTCTACCCCTATACCATCTACCCGGGGCAGCAGTTGGTGGTCACCGCTTCATTGCGGTGATCGCCGGACGGTCGATCCCCGCAGCCGATTGTTGAGGGCTGGTAAATCCCGTACAATAGGGTGGAAGGGTTAAACCGGCGACGCAATCGAGGGAACAGGGGGCGGGGACAGTGACCGACCGGTCCGGACCGAAAAGGCCGAAAGAGGACATCCGGCTTTACCGCCTGACCGATCTGCCGACGGTTGAGCTTTTTCAGGGGACTGACACCACCCGCTCGGTCTCCCGGCACCGGCACTGGTTTTTCAGCATCGGGGTCATAGAAAAAGGCAACCGGGTTTATTACTACCGGGGCAAGGAGCACCTGGCTGGCCGTGGGGATATCAAGGTGATCTGCCCGGGGGAGGTCCACGCGTCTTGGCCCGCTGACCAGCGTGGTTACACCTCCCGTTCAGTGAGACTTGAGGCCGAGTACTTCAATTCTTTGGTAGCTCATATAACCCGTGAGGATTGGCCGCTTTCGAGTTTTTTCCAAACCGTGATCCACGATAATGAGTTGTATCGGCAGGTAATCAAGCTGTACCAGGTACTGGCGGGAAACGCCTCCCGGCTGGAAAAGGAGACTCTCCTGGTTGACACCCTCAGGCTGCTGATTTCGAAACATGCCCCGGCAGAGCCGGCCGGGGCGGAGGATGAAAGCCTTGTGCCGGTGAGGGCCATCAGTGAATACCTGGACGTGAACTTTGGTGAAAACATATCCCTTCTGGACCTGTCCCGCCAGTTCGGGGTCAGCCCCTTTCACCTGGTCCGCCAGTTTACCCGGGAGATCGGTATCCCACCGCACCGGTACCAGGTTCAGACCCGTTTCGTGAGAGCGCTGGAGCTGCTCGCCGCGGGAAACCCGGTAGCCGCGGTGGCGGCGGAGACCGGTTTTTTCGACCAGAGCCACTTCACCCGCGCCTTCAAAAAAAAGTTCGGGGTTACCCCGAACCAGTACCGGGCAGACAGCAGCCGGCCAAAACGGTGAAGCCCTGCCACCGCCTCTCCTGAACCGGCTTGACCGTTTATTATCTGACCTCCGGCAGCAGCTCTTCCAATATCTCCGCGGCATCGCGGTCCATTTTTTTGCAGATGGTTCTGAGCAGTTTCTTCTCCGCGATGGCCTTGCGGCCCTCGGGGGTGCTGTTGTCGTACCCCAGCAGGTCGCGGCAGCGGATCGAGCCGTTCCTCGCGATAAACATTTCGATGAACCGTCTTACCAGGGCAAAGACCTTCTCCCGGGAGTCCGCGTCCGCTTGGTCAAATGTCATCCCCAGGGCCATCAGGGCCCCGGTGACGGAGCCGCAGAGTTCGCCCGAACGCCCCATCCCGCCGCCAAAACCCGCGGCCACCTTGACCGCCACCTCCGGGTCCAGACCGAGGTCCGCCCCATAAACCGAGAGCACTGCCTGCGCGCAGTGCATCACGCCGTTCTGGTGCAGCTGCACCACCCGGTCAGCCTTATCGCTCATGGCTAACCTCCTTTTCACATTACACTAAACTACCGGCCTTGAATAAAAGATTAGACGATTGTCGGGCCGCGATATTGTAATATCTTGCTGAAGTCAATGCCCGGTCGAGAGGAATAACCGCCGGGGCTGAAGAAGACAATTAGGGGTGTGCTCTAAAGATGCGCTGAAATAAACCTGAGAAACGGGGGGCATATCGATGAAGGTAATAGCCTTTAACGGGAGTCCGAGGAAGGAGTGGAACACCGCCATACTGCTGAACCGGGCGCTGGAGGGGGCAGTCTCGCGGGGGGCCGAGACCAGGCTGATCCACCTGTATGACCTGGACTATAAGGGATGCCGGAGCTGTTTTTCCTGCAAGCTGAAGGGTGGTAAGAGCTATGGGCGGTGCGCCGTGAAGGACGACCTGACCCCCGTGCTGGAGCAGGTAGAGGGTGCCGACGCCCTTGTCATGGGGTCTCCCATCTACATCGGCGGGGTCACCGGGCAGATGAAGTCGTTCATCGAGCGGCTGACCTTCCCCTACCTGGTCTATGACCTTAACCGGTCGACCCTCTTCAAAAAGAAGATCAAGACCGGGTTCATCTACACCATGGGGGCCAACGAGGCCCGGATAAGAGAGGTGGGCTACGACCAGCCCGCGAAGGTCAATGGGATGGTCCTGGCCAGGATATTCGGGGCGTCCGAGTCGCTGCTGGTGACCGATACCTATCAGTTCGACGACTACTCCCGGTATGAGACGTCGGGGCTGGACCCCGAAGCCAAGGCCAAGCGGAGGGCGGAGGTATTTCCCCTCGACTGCCAAAAGGCCTTCGAGATGGGGGTCAGGTTGGCGGAGCGGGGATAACGGGAGGGGTGGAGGGGTTATAAACCCTCCTCGATAAATGCGCGGACGGTGTAGTAGGTGGAGAATTCACCGCCGCTGAAGAAGGTTATCGACGGCCTTTTGGGATACATCCGCTGGTTTATCTCCTTGGCGCCGAGACCCAGGCTCTGCAGGTGTAGGACCTGTCCCCGCACCTCCTCCAGCTGATCCAGCTTCAGCTGTATCTTCTGGCGCCCGTTCTTTATCACCCCGCTGTGGGAACAAAAAACCGTATCGAAGTCCCGGGCCAGGAGCCGGCGCAGCGATTCTATCAAAGCCGGCAGGTTCTCACGCCGCCTGGATACCGTTATTCTATCCTGCACGTAAAGGTCGCCGGTGAAGACCCGGCCCTGGTCCTGGTCCAGAAAGATCACGTGGTCCTCCGAGTGCCCGGGGGTGGGGATGACCTCCCAGCGGGTCTTCCCAGCCTCAAACGTCTCCGGCAGCGGCAGGGGGGCGAACCCCTCGCGCCGTCCCCAGTACACCCGGCGGTAAAGAGGCATACGCGCCCTTTGACGGCAGTATGTGATGGAGGAAGGGGCGATGAAAACCGGGACGTTATACCGGTCTGACAGGTAGCGGCTGTTGCCGGTGTGGTCCTCGTGATAGTGGGTGTGGACTATGCTATCGAGCCGCCGGCTCGAACAGAACTCGCCGATCTCCCGCCACAGCCTCGGAGGGCCGCTGTCCACCAGCATACCGTCCACCCAGTAGACGTAAACCATCATTTCCACCCCGAAGTAGCTCACCCCGCACCTGAAGCAGTCCACCCCTTGGAAGCTTTGGTCCGACACGCGAATACACTCCCTGATTGATTTACTCTATTTAACAATTATATCTCCAAGTTCGTTTCCCACCAAGAGGAAACCGGGGTTCTGAGTTTCCCCGAAATGACCACTAAACCAATAATATATATAGAAATAGTTGATAAATCCCACCTGGTGCTGTAACCTGAAGATATAGAAATTGAGGGGAGGGGGCCTCGTGGACCACACAAAACTAAACGCTGCCGTAGAGCAGTATGTAAAACCCATCACCTTTCCAGTGGCGGTGAAGATCTCGGATTCCAAGGAGATTCCGGCCAAATTCAGACAGCCCAATAAGTTAGTTGGACACCGCCTTAACATCTGTCAGGGGGTAAACCTGGTGCGCCGGTTCGGTTGGAACATTGGGTTTCAAGAGGAGGACCACGCCTGTGGGTTATCCATCCTGATTCTGGGGTACAAGGAGGTGCCGGAGTTCGCTATCAACGGGCATACTGTATGCCCGGCCTATGTGAAGACCCCGGAAGCGGGGGCGAGGACCCAGGCCGACACCCTGCACGCCGAGGTCGGTTCCATAGGCAGCATCCTGCTGAGCCCGTTGGGGAAGGCCGATTTTGAACCCGATGTGGTGCTGGTATACGGAAACCCGGCCCAGATAGTCCGCCTGATCCAGGGTGCCCTGTACCTGGAAGGCGGCAGCATCAAATCGAGCTTCATGGGCCGCTGCGCCTGCGCCGGCGAGTTCGTTTATCCCCACTTCAAGCAGGAGTGCAACGTGATAATCCCGGGAGGCGGCGAGAGGGTATTCGCGATGACCAACGACGACGAACTGGTCTTTGCCATCCCTCGGTCGAAGTTCGAAAGCGTGGCGGTCGGGGTGGAGGCCACCCACAAGGGTGGTGTGGCGCGGATACCGACTCCCTTCTTCGGCATCCAGGCCGAGCCGAAGTTCCCCGCCGTTTATGAGGAACTCGACAAGTACACCGGGCTCAAGTAATGGATCGAAAAAAAACTTGGGGCTGACTTCGGTCAGCCCCACTTGTTTCGGCAGAACAGCTGTTAACGGGTGTATTTCGAAAAAGTCCGGCGTTTGCGTTCTTCTATCGATAAGCCCCGGGCGATTACAGATATATCAGGCCCTATTCAAAACTCCGCCAGACCAGGGGCAGCCGCTTGGTGCCGATTTCAAAGCGTCCATGGGCGGAATACACCCTGCGGAAGACATCGTTATTTGGCTGCCGGTCTTTAACCGGTACTAATTCAGCCAACGCCTGGGTGATTTGAAAGGCCATTTCACTCAATCCGTCTATGTCTTTGGATTTATGAACAACGTTGCCCAGATTGACTTGGCAGGTCGACCAGAGGCCTTCCTGCTGGACCGCCTGCAGAAGCATGGCGATCTCCACTCCATAGTTGACCGGGACCCGCATTCTTGAAAAGGTATCGCGGTAAACGGCGACCGTTCCGGCCAAAGGCTGAATATAACCCGACAGCTCTGGTGCGAAAACGTTTATCCAGGGCCGAGCCAGAATCTCGGTCACCCTGCCGCCGCCCAGCTCCAGGCCGGATGCCTCGACCCGCACCGGCCGGTCGAAGTAGCCTTTTGAAAACCTGATTTCAGGGTTGGTCAGCATCGGACCCAGCAGCCCATAAAAGAAACTCGGGGTGATGCTTGCGATATCTGTGTCGACCCAGGCTATAATATCCGCATCCGTAACGAAGGAGCTTTTATACATCGCCTCGCCCTTGCCCCGATAGGTCCCCAGTTCGGGCCTCACCTCACGGTGCAGAAAAACCGGGATACCAAAGGATTTGGCTATTTCGACCGTTTTATCGGTCGAAGCCGAATCTATCAGGATGACTTCATCGATTAAACCGACCTTTTTAACCTCTAACGCGGTTTTTATAACATTGCCTACTGTGGCTTCCTCGTTTAGACTGGGTAAAACGACCGCGATCTTCTTTTCCAGCTTCTTTTTATAACTCCTCAGCACCGCCGGCAGTGAAAAGTCAGCGGCCTCATAGGTTCGCGCCCTGACCCACATAAAGATCTCGTCGGCCTCATCGACCTCGATGTCGTTCAAGGGACCCCGGACGATGGTGATGCTCCCACTGTAGTTGCTTCGAATCCTTTCGTACAACGGGAGCAGCTCCGAAGCCGCGAGCGGCGCACCAAACACCATCATGGAGAATTCCCCGCCGAGGTTCTTTATCAGGTCATCCAGAGACGGTTCCCGCCGCCAAACCACCGTAACGTTTTCAAACATGTCGTGGGCGGGAGCCACTACCGAGGACAAAAACACCTCCTCCAGTTGAGGTATTTTCTCTTCCAGGTGTACGATCTTGATGTCTTTTACCCCGGATCGGGCTAACAGCTCCATTACCGCCCATGCGTTAATCCCACCCCGAAGCACCGCGGCTATCTGGCCATCTTTCCAGCCGTCGGTGACCGCCATGATCCCATCCCGGTAGAAATCCTCCTCCTTCCAGCCTTTAAAAGACTTTATAACCGCAGGGGGTTGTTGTTCCCCCGTGTATTTTCCCAACCGAGGCCAATTCAACCTATCGTCCTGACCCATAGTCTATACCTCCTGAGATTTTTCCTTCGCCGACTGATAGACTTCAATCTGGTTTTAGAAAAGTTCAGAAGCCTTAAAGATTTGAAAGCACTCGCAGTACCTGCCCCTTCCAGCCGTTATTCCGCCAAACCGGTTCAGGATTCGTACGGCTTCATCGTAATTCAGGTAACCGGTCTGGCGAACTTCAACAGTTCCTGAAAGGATTTTACTTCAATCTGGAAATCGGCACTCTCCAACAGAAGCTTGTCTACCGAGCAAAAAGCCACTCCAGTGCCGGCGTTTTTTACCATGCAGGCGTCATTTTCACTGTCGCCAACCGCTATCACATCTTTAATGCTGATTCCATATACTCTTGCGACGTAGGACATGGCGTGGCTCTTGCAAATTTCATGCTCACACAGGCACTCGGCGGAGTTTTGGAAGTACTCCGGGATGTAAACCCGCCCGGTGGCGGTCTGGTCTTTAAACTCCAGCCAGTTGGACAAAGAAAAATTTATACCTGCCAGTTCTTTAACGTATTCGGTGACACAATCGTAACTGTCGCTGATGATACCGGTCACATATCCTATATCCTTAAAGGCCGAAACAACGTCTTTGGTATCTGAAACAAGCTGCATGTCCGCGATTATTTCCAGTATAGTTTCGAGACTTACCCCGGCAAGCAGGGCCGCGATCTGATGTGTACGCTGCCGCACGTCCCGGGTTTGAACCCGGATTTGGGCGAGTTTATCGAAAAAACCCAGTTGCTTGGCCGCGGTGTCGATGAATCTGCCGTATAAAATGGTGTTGTCCATATCGAATATCAGCATTTTTGAGACCGGTTTCGGTTTAATAGAGTGCATCGGATCACTCCTTTAAAAGAGAATAAAATTGATTACCTCCAGAAAGCCAGGTACAGATAAACCGATGAAATGGCTACCGAGAGCAGCATCAGGGGAAACCCGACCTTCAGGTAGTCGCGAAACTTGATGGGGCTGCCGTATCGCTCGGCAATCCCGGCCACTATCACGTTGGCCGAGGCCCCGATCAGGGTGCCGTTCCCACCCAGGCAGGCCCCCAGCGACAGGGACCACCAGACCGATTCCATCGGCAGGCCGGTGAGGCCGCCCACCGTCTGCAGCAGCGGTATCATGGTGGCCACGAAGGGTATATTGTCCAGGAAGGCCGATGCCAGCGCGGACATCCACAGGACCAGCATCCCGGTACCAAGCAGGCTGCCGCCGGTCAGGGACAGGGTCGTCCTGGCCAGGTACTCGATTACCCCGTTGACCTCGAGGCTGCCCACCAGCACGAACAGCCCGACAAAGAAGAAGATGGTCGGCCACTCCACCACCAGCAGAGTATCCTCGGGCTCCTCGGCCGTCAGCAGCATCAATACGGCGGCGCCCAGCAGGGCGATGGTGGCCGACTCCAGGTGGAGCTGCTGATGCAGCAGGAACCCCAGTATGGTCAGCCCCAGGACCGCCAGCGATTTTTTGAGGATCGCCCAATCCTTGATGTGTTCACGCGCGTCGAGGGCCAGGATGCTTTTGATAAACTCCTCGTCGGCCTCAAGCTCCCGGCGGTATGCCACCAGCAGGACCGCTACGGTCACCGCAAGTATAACCAGTACCGGCAGGGCGAGGTTGGCGACGAAATCCAGGAACCCCAAGCCGGTAGCACTGCCGATCATGATGTTGGGCGGGTCTCCGATCAGGGTGGCGGTTCCCCCGATATTGGAGGCCACTATCTCGGTGAACAGAAAGGGGATGGGAGAGACACCCAGCCGGTCCGTGATGGTGTAAGTGACCGGGACGATCAGGAGCACGGTCGTCACGTTGTCGAGAAAGGCCGACAGCACCGCGGTGATCAGGGCCAGCAGCGCTAAGATGATAAGCGGGCGGCCCCCGGCCAGCCTGGCGGATTGGATGGCCAGGTACTCGAACACCCCGCTCCGGCGGGTGATGCCGACGATGATCATCATTCCGATCAGCAGCCCGATAGTGTTGAAGTCTATCGATTTTATCGCGTGTTCCTGGGAGATAAGGCTCAACGCCATCACAACGGTGGCCCCGACCATCACGATGATGGTGCGGTGGACCTTCTCGATGATTATCATTACGTAGACCGCGATGAAGATAAATACCGAAAGCCAGAAATACAGGGAACTCTCCACTTGCCATCTCCTCCTAAAATAAAAGTGGGCAGCCTTTTCACAGGCTACCCACCCTGGTAAAACCGACTTCTCAAAGCCAGAAGCCCATATCCGAAAAGGACTTAGAACTGCTCGCCCCGCACCCCCGCCTTTCGCCAGGTTAGCTTTGACCGCTTTATCCCTATACCTTTTTGTCCATCTTAGCATAAAACCCCGAACATTCACAGGGGAATGCCAGGAAACGCTTTAAAAGGAGCGGACATCCTGGTATGATTTTATTACCAGGCAGAGCTGTCCCACCTGATACGCACCTCTATCCAACAGCAATACTTTTCGCTTTTTCGCCTTACCCAGCCGTATAGCTTTCATCTGTCATCGAAGTAATAGTATACTTTTTCCAGTAGGAGAGAGACAATGTCCTTAGACCGGGATTTCTAAGTGAGGGGGATGCCTAAATGGGGTATGAAGCGATCGGGTTAGAACAGTATCCAGGCGGAATCGCGGTGATTCAGCTGAACCGCCCCGACAAAAGAAACGCGATCTCTATAAAGATGAGGGCGGAGTTTTCCGAGTGTATCGAAAAACTGAAGGATGACCCCGACAACCGGCTGCTCATCATCACCGGGGCGGGAGCGGCTTTCAGCGCTGGGTTTGACCTGTCGGAGTTCAAGCAGCCGGAGCGCTTCGAGGAGCTTTTCGCCACCTCGGCCAGGTATCACCGGCAGGTCTGGCACTTTCCCAAACCCACCATCGCTGCGGTCAACGGGGTAGCGATGGGCGGAGGGTTCGACCTGGCCACCCTCTGCGATATCCGCATCTGCAGCGAAACGGCCGAGTTCGGCCATCCTGAGATCAAGTTCGGGGCTCCCACCATTTATACCCCGCTACGCTGGATCATCGGGATGGGGCTGGCGCGGGACCTCTGCATCACCGGCCGGCGCATCAACGCCCAGGAGGCTTACCGGATCGGGCTGGTCAGCGAGGTGGTGGCGGCGGACAAGGTCCTGCCCCGGGCGATCGAGATCGGCCAGAGCATCCTGGAGGCGCCGATGGAGTCGCTCCGGTTCGTCAAGAAGTACCTGGTCGAAAACTCCGACCAGGGTTTCGAGGACTCGTTCCATGTGGAACACGACCGAGCCTTCCACGAGATAATCCTGAAGTAATAGACTGTAAAGCTCAAAAAGGCTTCCACCGTTGATGTGGAAGCCTTTCGCCGATTTAACTTAATTCAAGTTCCTCGCGATCCGGTACACCGCCCGAATGGTTTGAACGATCTCCTCCTCGGTGTTGAACCAGCCGGGGCTGAGGCGGCAGGTGCCTATCTGGAGCGTCCCGATGTTCTGGTGGGCGAGCGGCGAGCAGTGGAGACCGGAGCGGTTGACGACGTGGTAGAGGTTTTCCAGATACTGGCCCACCTTGCTGCAGGCCATGCCTTCGATATTGAAGGAGACGACCGCCGTCTGCTTCGCGCCGCTACCGGGGCCGTAGAGCTTCACTCCCGGTATCTCCCGCAGGCCCTCCACCAGCAGGTCGGTGAGCCTCATCTCGTGGCTGCGAATCCTATCCAGCCCGGTCGATTTGATGAATTCGACACCCGCCAGCAGGCCGGCGATACCCGGGGTGTTGGGGGTTCCGCTCTCCAGGTGGTCGGGCATAAAATCGGGGTGTTCCAGGTTCTCGGAAGATGACCCGGTTCCCCCCTCCTTCAGACTTCCCACCTCTATCCCGGGTCTGATGTAGAGGCCGCCGGTACCCTGGGGACCGAGCATGCTTTTATGGCCGGTGAAGGCCAGCAGGTCGATGCCCTGCTGTTCCACATCCAGCGGCAGCACCCCGGCGGTTTGGGCGGCGTCAACCATGAACAGAACCCCGCTGTCCCTGGCTATCTCCGAAACCTCATCGATCGGCATGATGGTCCCGGTGACGTTGGAGGCGTGTAGGATGCAGATCAGGCGGGTGTTCCCCCGGATCTCCTTTTTAAAATCGTTCGGGTCCAGGCTCCCGTCAGGGGCGCACCGGACCCTGGTCCATTCGACACCGGCGCCGGACATGCCGTGAAGCGGTCTCGCAACCGAGTTGTGCTCCATGCTGCTGGTAATCACATGGTCGCCCGGCCTCAGGAGCCCCTTCAGCGCGGTGTTGATCGCCTCGGTGACGTTGAGGGAGAAGGCGATCTGGGAGCTGTCCCCGATATTGAAAAACTCGGCCAGGGCCTCGCGGGCATTGAACAGGACCGAGCCGGCCTCGATCGAGTTTTGGATGCTGCCCCTCCCCGGGCTCCCGCCCATGAAGCGGTTAAATTCGTCTATCGAACGGTAAACCGATTCGGGCTTGGGGAAGGAGGTGGCGGCGTTGTTAAGGTATATATTCATATGCTTTACTCCGTTTATTTTAAAGCTGGAAGATCCTCATGATCTTGGTTCCAGTCTTGTTTAAGGTGTCCTGGCAGCGCGAAAGTACAGACCGGTCCACCATCACCGCGTACTGGCAGAGCTGGCCGACGTGCGGCGGGGACGGGATCACCGAGTGGCTGATGCCAGCCTTCTTTAAGACCTGATCGGCCTTCATAGTCTGGTGCATCCCCGCGAAGGTCAAAACCAGGGTTTCTTTTTTCGCCATATTTAACCCCCCAAATTTTAGCAGTATATGATAAGGCTTCTCGAGCACTTCGTTTGATGTAATATATGGAAGACCTGCTAAAAACGTTACTGTAAAGAGCACGTCCGACATTTTTGCCAAAAACAGCCCAACCTGGTATTTATATGCATACCAGGTTGGAACAGCGGTTGTTTATCTCATTGGTATATAGGATGCTAAGGGGAGTAGTGCGGGAACGGGGCCGGTGTGATATTCAAGGCGATGGAGGCCGGTCTGGGGACAGCGGTGCGATAGCCTTGTTGAGGCTGCCGCTGCGGAACCCCTCCAGATCGAGGGTGACGAAGGTGTATCCGAGGTTTTTCAGTCCATTCACCAGCCAAGTACGCTGCTCGGGGGACGTCACCAGGGCGAACTGCTCCGGGTCGGCCTCGATGCGGGCGGTTTCTCCATAGTGGCGCAGCCGGAACTGGACCAGTCCCAGGGCCCGCAGCATCTCCTCGCCGCGCGCCACCCGGGTCAGGTCCGCAGCGGTGATTGGGGTGCCGTAGGGAAACCGCGAGGCCAGGCAGGCGTTCGACGGCTTGTTCCAGTTGGGAAGCCCGGAGGCCCTTGCCAACTGGCGCAGTTCCTCCTTGGTGAGACCGCACTCGAGCAGGGGGCTCTTGATGCCCAGTTCATGGAGGGCCCTCATCCCCGGGCGGTAATCGCCCAGGTCGGACTGGTTGGACCCGTCGAGGACGGCGTTCAACCCCCGGTTGACCGCCAGCTGCCTCAACAGTGAAAAACGATGGTGCTTGCAGTGGTAGCAGCGATCGGGGGGATTGGAACTGAACCCCGGGACCCTCAGGTCGGATGACTCTACCATCATGTGCTCTACCCCGCAGAGGATGGCCACCCGGGCGGCCAGATCCAGCTCCCCGGGGGTGGATATCTCCGAGCGGG
This sequence comes from Bacillota bacterium, assembly GCA_013178275.1. Taxonomy (GTDB): domain Bacteria; phylum Bacillota; class Ch66; order Ch66; family Ch109; genus Ch109. Next base: position 21,964 of record JABLWZ010000041.1, read on the forward strand.
CGGTGACCGCCAGCACCCGGTCCGGACCCAGGGTGTCAACGGACAGCTTCAGCAGCACCGAGCTGTCCACCCCGCCGGAGAGACCGACCAGGACGCTGCCGTAACCCGCGAGCAGCCCGCGCACAGACTCTATTTTATCGTTCAAAGACACTGGTGGATCACTCCTTGATACTAACAGAACGACTATTATTTATAATACAGCAAAAACGAAAAACACCAATACATTTCCAGTAATATCGTTGACAATAAGTTAATGATGATTTAAACTCCGAAGAAAGAATAGCAAAATAGTCGGAAAACAAAGAATAGCCATTTGCCGGAGATCCTTGTCAGAGTCTGGGCGGGTCTGATGGCCAGTGGATAGCAGCGGGAATAATAAACCCGATGTAAACTGTCGGATAGCCGGCCGCGCCAGGCGGCGGGGCAGAAAATATATTTAAGAAGGTGGAAACATGAAGGAAGACACCCGGCTGATACACAGTAAGGGCGCGGTCGACCCGCACACCGGGGCGTTGTCGGTACCGATTTACCAGGTATCGACCTTTCACCAGGAAGACATGGAAAACAGCAGGTACCAGTATTCCCGTTCGGGCAACCCCACCCGCGAAGTCCTGGAGGATACCATCGCCGAACTGGAACGGGGCTGTGGGGGATTCGCGTACGCCTCGGGGATGGCGGCCATCTCGTCGGTGCTGCTGATGTTCAGCCCCGGCGACCACCTTATCGCCCCCCGGGACATCTACGGGGGAACCCACCGCCTCTTGACCAGCATACTCAGCCGATTCCGCATAGAGACCACCCTGGTGGACATGACCGACCTCGACCAGGTGAGGCAGGCGGTAAAAAGCAGCACCCGGGCGATCTGGCTGGAGACCCCGTCCAACCCGCTTTTAAAGATAACCGACATCCCGGGGGTGGTCGAGATCGCTCAGGACCGCAGGCTGCTGACCATAATCGATAACACCTTCATGACCCCCTACTACCAGCGGCCGCTGGACCTGGGAGTGGATATCGTGGTGCACAGCGCGACCAAGTTCCTAGCGGGGCACAGCGACGTTATCGCCGGGCTGGCGGTGGCGAGAAATGAGCAACTGGCGAAAAAGATTGGATTCCTGCAGAACGCCCTTGGTTCGATCCTGGGCCCCCAGGACTCGTGGCTGGTGCTGCGGGGCATCAGGACGCTGGGGGTCAGGATGGAGCGGCAGCAGCAAGCTGCTCAGAAAGTCGCGGAGTGGCTGGCGGGGTCGGCAGCGGTGGAAGCGGTGTATTACCCCGGGCTGCCCGACCACCCGGGAAAGGCTGTCCACGACCGGCAGAGCAGCGGCGCGGGGGCGGTGCTGTCCTTCCGCCTCCCGGACGAGGCGGCCGCCCGCAGGCTGATGGACCGGGTCCGCCTGATGGCGGTGGCGGTCAGCCTGGGCGGGGTGGAGAGCATCCTCTCCTATCCCAAGGTGATGTCCCATGGCGCTGTGCCGGAGGAGGAGCGGCTCGCCATGGGAATAAGCGGGGGACTGGTGCGGCTCTCGGTAGGGCTGGAGGACGCCGACGACCTGATTCAGGACCTGGAGCAGGCTCTGAAGGGGTGAGCCGCATCCAGGTATTCCTATATCAGCTTTAAATTAAGAGGGAGGAATAAACATAATGGCCAAGATAGCCAACAGCGTCACCGAATTGATCGGCAGCACTCCCCTGCTGCGCCTGCAGCAAGTAACCCAGGGGGTGCTGGCCGATGTGGTGGCCAAGGTGGAGTCGTTCAACCCCGGGGGCAGCGTCAAGGACCGCATCGGCTACAACATGATCCGGCGGGCGGAGGAGCAGGGGATACTCAAACCTGGTTCGGTGATCGTCGAGCCGA
>JABLWZ010000042.1 GCA_013178275.1 Bacillota bacterium
TGGAAGCGGTGCTGAACGAGGTATTCGAGCTGATCGGGGTGGAGCGGGTAGCCCGGCAGTACGACGGGATAAACGCGCTCTGCTGCGGAGTCGAGATCGCTGGGCCGAACAAGCAGCTGTTCCCCCGGGGCAAGAACTTCGAGCCGTTCCGGGAAAAGAACATCCAGGACGCCAGGGACCACGGGGCGGAAGCCATCGTATACCTCTGTCCCATGTGCTTCAAGACCTTAAACGAGAAGGCCCGCGAAAAAGGAATGAAGAACTACATGGTCACCGACATCTGCCGCCTGGCCCTGGGAGAAGAACTGCCGGCGGACAAGCCCGAATAAAAAACGATGATTGAGTACAGGAATAACTCCAGAGAGGTTAACCGGAGACTTAATGGGAAAAGGCGGAGGCGCCATTGACCATACGTACCCGGTAAACCAGCCCGGTATAACCATAATACCGGTCGGAGAGGTACTTAAAATCGGGCCGGGTGGCTTCATCCGTCAGGTATGCAGACCGCCCCGCCCCGATTTTTCTTAATGAATTCAATACCATTATGAACTTCTCCGGGACGGCGATCCCCATGCCGTGACCGTAGTAGGTTCCGTCGCCGAGGTCGATCACGTTCTCGCCCTGCCACTGCGGGGTATCCGGGTTAAAATCGGGGTTGTCGAAGTACCGGCAGTCCCCCGGCAGGTACTGTGAAGGTACTTCCACATGCACCCCGAGGTCGCGGTCCACCTTCCAGTCGTACAGATAGAGGTTAGCGAACAGTTCGTTGAATAACCCCGCGGGGAATAAATCGACCAGAGCCTTATAGAATATGATCGGAATCGCGGTCGAACACTCAGTGGCGTAGCTCGAACCGTGAACGTATATATCCTTGATCGCGTCAAAGGGCGGGACGCCTTTTTTTAATAAAAAACCTCCCTGCTCGGTCCGGTCCCAGAAAACCGGATTGCACCTCGAATTATCGTAGGTCGCGAAGGCCAAGCCGCTTCTACTGAGGTCCCGGGCGGCCCTGACGATCGCCAATCTCAGTTTTCTTTCGAACGATCGAAAATTGATCGAGAGATAATCGCCTATGGTCTCAGATATATTGGACATCATTCTATCTCCTGGGAGTTTCTGTTTATTAAAATATTCCTGAAACATCAATTGTGTTACTTCGAAAAACACCTGCATATCAGCCGGCAATAAAGCGCCTGCGGGCAGGTGTTTTTGCCCGGGAAAAACAGGAAACCCCGGAGTCCACGGTTACATGGACACCAGGGTTTTCACTTGCTCTGGAGGCGCCATCCGGATTTGAACCGGAGAATAAAGGATTTGCAGTCCTCTGCCTTACCACTTGGCTATGGCGCCGTATGGAGCGGAAAACGGGATTCGAACCCGCGGCCCTCGCCTTGGCAAGGCGATGCTCTACCACTGAGCTATTTCCGCATGGATGGTGGCTCAGGCCAGAGTCGAACTGGCGACACGCGGATTTTCAGTCCGCTGCTCTACCAACTGAGCTACCGAGCCATCCTAAAAAAAATTTTGGCGGAGCTGACGGGAGTCGAACCCGCGGTCTCCTGCGTGACAGGCAGGCATGTTAGGCCTCTACACCACAGCTCCCCAAATACCATACCTTGAAAGGTCGCAGAAATAATTATAGCCGAGAGCCACCTTCCTGTCAATGTGCATCATGGTCCGGGCCGGCAGTCAAATCCTGGTGCGGCGGCTGCTCAGCTTGAACCAGGGCCCTACCACAGGCCCAGGATGGCCTCGCGGATCACCTTCGCGGCCAGCACGCTGGTTATGTCCTGGCGGTCGTTGGGAGGGGAGACCTCCACCAGGTCGATGGCGACGATGTTCAGTCCCTTGAGCTGATCGACGGACTGCAGTAGCTCCCGCGAGGAGATACCCGCGGGTTCCGGGGTCCCGGTCCCGGGAGCGAAAGCGGGATCGACCACATCGATGTCGATGCTGAGATAGACGGGCCGTTTCTCGCCTATCGCCTGGCGGGCCCTGGTCAGCGGGGCCAGGACCTCGAAAGGAAACAGGTTGGTGTTCTGACGGGCGTACTCGAACTCCTCCCGGGTCCCCGAGCGGATACCGAACTGGTAGAGCAGCCGGGGGTCTATCACCTCGGTCACCCGGCGCATCACCGTGGCGTGGGACAGCGGCTGCCCCAGGTACTCGGGGCGGAGGTCCGCGTGGGCGTCGAAGTGGATGACGCAGAGGTCAGGATACCTGGACGCCGCCGCCTTGATCAGCGGCAGGGAGACCAGGTGCTCGCCGCCGAGGAAGACCGGCAGCTTCCCGTCGGTAAACAGGATAGAAGCGGCGGACTCTATGGTGTTCAGGCTCTCGCCCAGGTTGCCCAGCGGCAGGGCCAGGTCTCCGGCATCGTAAAAGACTGCTTCGTTCAGGTCCCGGTCCTGGTAGGGGCTGTACTCCTCCAGACCGTAGGAGACTGTACGGATCTGCTGGGGACCGAACCGGGTCCCGGGGCGAAAGCTGACCGTCACCTCCAGGGGTACCCCCAGGATGACGGCCCGGGCCTCGGCATAGGAATCGCGGCTGCCCATGAACCCGCTGCACTTTTCGATGTACTCTGATATCATCTGCTACCTCACGGTTAACTCTTCAGCAGATCGGCCGCGAAACGCGGCAGGGTGAACGCCGCCCGGTGCAGGTCCCGGGTGTAGTAGCGGTAATCCAGGTCGGGAAACCTGCCCTGCGGCTGTTCGGGGTCGTACTTCTTCGAACCGATGGTGAAGCTCCACAGCCCGCTGGGATAGGTCGGCACGTTGGCCAGGTAGAGCTTGGCGATAGGAAAGGTCGCGGCTATATCGCGATAGACCCTCCGGATCAGATCGGAGTTGAAAAAAGGAGACTCGGTCTGGGCGGCGAACAGCCCGTCCTCTTTGAGCGCGGCGAAGATGCTGCGGTAAAAGCTCAAGCTGAAGAGACCTTCCGCCGGTCCGACCGGTTCGGTCGAGTCGACGATGATGACGTCGAAGGTGTTGGGGTTCTCCTCCACGTACTTGATACCGTCGAGTATCAGCAGCTCGGCCCGGGGATGCCCCTTCAGGGCGCTGGAGAGTTCAGGCAGGTACTCCTTGGAGGTTTCCACCACCCGGGCGTCGATCTCCACCATGGTGGCCTTCTCCACGTACGGGTGCTTGACCGCTTCCCGCAGGGTTCCGCCGTCGCCGCCGCCGATTATCAGTACCCGCTTGGGGTCGGGATGGGTGTTGACCGGGACGTGCACGATCATCTCGTGGTAAACGAACTCATCGACCACAGTGGTCTGGACCATCCCGTCCAGGACCAGCATCCGTCCGAACTGCACCGTGTCGATTATCGCCAGGTGCTGGAACGGCGTCTGTTCCACATGCAGGGTGTTGCTTGTCTTGCAGGTTATTCCGACGTTAGGGGTCTGTTTCTCAGTAAACCAAAGTCCCATTGCTTCACTTCCTCCCGAGGGAGTTATTTTCCACATGATCAGAAAGTATATGCCGGATTTTCTGACTAGTACCAGAGGGGAACAGCCGCAAAAGCGCAGCCGATGTTTTTAACCGTTATCTCGGAAGAGGCCATCTTGATATCGATCAGCTCCATGCCCCGGTTGGCGAATGCCTCCCTGACCATGGAGGTGACCTTCGCTTCGGCCTCTCCACGGGCGCAGTGGTCGGAAAACTCCATGATCACCCCGAAGGTGTCCTCCGATACCCCGACAGCAACCGCGGCGGAAATAGTATCCCCCGGGTGTTCGGAGATAATCGAAGCATAGGCCACCGGCACCAGAGACCCAAAAGGGATCCTGAGTTCCGGGTCGTACTCCGTCCCCGGCGGCAGGATGCTGCTGACCTTGATCAGGTTAACGTTGCCGATGCTCGCCTGCAGCAGGGCGTTGTCGAATGCATTGAGTTCACTGGTGCCTTCCGCGCTTCCGGCGGTCACAAAATACTTCTTGGGTGTTGGCAGCACCAATTATCCACTCCTTCCCATCTTGCTAGAAAACCAGAATTATTATACCAGATTAGTTTTAGAAAACAATAAAAAACCAGACCTTCGGGTCTGGTCTTTATCAGTTTAATCAGTCTAGCACCTGCGGGCCCTTCGGGGACAGGTGTAGCGATAGGGGTAGCGACGACGGAACCTCCGATTCTCGTAATCCTCGCCGGCCCGGTATTCCCGGTTGCCGCGCTCCATCTCCTCGGGTTCCATCTCGTCGAAATCCATATCGATTTCCTCTTCCATGTAGACCTCTTCTTCCATCCTCATGGGCCTTCTCTGCCGAGGCATAGTGGGCTGGCAGGGGCCATAGTAAAGACACCCGGTGGGGGGTCTGAAGAACACGAAACCGCACATAATAAAACCTCCTAACAGAATTTGGTCGGTTGGTCCATTATATGCTTGGGACGGGAAAGTGTCCCAGGATTGATGTACCAGCTCTCCGAGAGAAATAATTTAAACAATTGAAAAAATTTCGGCAGGAGAAAAGAAATTGAACGTCGAAGTATTAATTGCCTTATTGTAAGGATAGAACGCCTCTACTCTTTGGCGGCCTCCATATGTCCCCAATGGAGGTCTCCTTTTTTACTTTATAATGGTAATATATTGAAAATAATCGATGATGAGATGATATATTATACTGGCAGGGAGTGGGGTCCATGAAGCAGAAGCAGTGTATGATAAGGTGCCCAATCGGCGAATTCATCGTCAGCCTATCACCGTCGGGGGTCAAGGAGATCAGCTTCGGACTGATGAACCCCCGGCCCGACCGGGAGCCGGGCTTCATAGTGGTGGGCCGGGAGGGCCTGGACAGCCGGGAGAGGGCGCACCTGGACCGGCTGACCGCCGAGCTTGCCAGGTATCTAAACGGTGAGCGGGTGGACTTCGAGGTGGAGATGGAGCTGACCGGGTGCACCGACTTCCAGCGGCGGGTCTACGAGACCGCCCGGTCGATCCCGTCGGGGGAAACCCGCAGCTACGCCTGGGTGGCCGAACGCTGCGGAATACCGCGGGGAAGCCGGGCGGTGGGACAGGCGTTGAAGCGCAACCCGATCGTCATACTCATACCCTGCCACCGGGTTATCGCCAGCGACGGCGGTATAGGCGGGTTCAACGGAGGCCTGAAATGGAAGCGGCAACTGCTGGACTGGGAGAGAAAGCCATAACAAAAATTTCCAGTGATGGCAGGAAAAGTATGGAGGCGTGTCGAAACAGATTATTGCGTGCCTCCACATTTGCTTTTGCCCCGAGCAGGGGCTTTTTTTTTATGTCTGAAACGGTTTTTATAATATAAAAGGTTGAAACCCCCGGCGAGCCGCGTCCGGGGGTTTCGAAGGAGAATATATGAACGGGGAGGGTGGTGCCCCGTCAGTTATATTTTTTCCGGATTAGATAAAATAATTCTGGGCTGCAAAAAATTTTTTCAACCGCTCTTCCTCACCGCCCGCGGAGGCTGCCGGCCGAAGATATAGCTGGACAGCAGCGTGCCTCCCACCCCCAGACCCAGGGACAGCAGCAGGGTCAGCCAGATCGGGGTCTGAATGATCAGGCAGTAAACCAGAGGGTAGATCCAGGCCGACCAGAGGAAGGCGCGGACCAGGGAAGAGAACCAGGGGAACCCGAGCCGCAGCGAGTCGATGGCCATCTGGGCAAAGACCAGCAGGGTGATGGCAGCCGCGCCCCAGGGGGCGTAGGTCTCGACCCCCCACCGGCCCTCGAAGCTATAGACCAGATCGACTATCCGGCTGAACCACATCTGCATCGATAACGAGTCCTCCTTCAGTTTTAAGCAAGATTCGACACCAATTCCGACTTGTCCTTCCCGAGGAGCAAAAATACCCCCGGGGAGGACCCGGGGGTTCCAAGGAGGATATATAAGGGGTGGGAAATTACTCCCACCTCTAGTATTTTCTCTTTGATGAATAATATTCGTAGCGGGAGGCTTTTTTTTGTTAGGCTGGACCGACTGCATAGAACACCCCGGGTTCTGGGAAAATAAGTCGCAGAAAGCTATTAAAACCAGATTCGGGAGTGATACAAATGAAGGCAAAACTTATCAAGGCCAAAAGGGAACTGCTGGCGGTGCTGGCGACCTTGGTTTTGCTGGCTTTCATAACATCGGCCGCCCTGCCCCGGACAGCATCTGGGATGGATACCCTGTACTGGGGAAGCTCGGGGTCGGATGTTAAGACCTGCCAGTGGAAGCTGAGCCAGTGGGGCTACTACAAGGGCAGCATCGACGGCGTATTCGGAGCGGACACGGCGCAGGCGGTCCGGGACTTCCAGCAGAGAAACGGGCTGGTGGCTGACGGGGTGGTAGGTCCCAGCACCTGGACCGCACTGGGTTATCCCAGCGCCCCGCCGCAGGCGACCCCGGTGAGCACCGCCGGGGTTTCCCAGAGCGACAACACAGAATTGTTGGCCCGTCTGATCAGCGGGGAGGCGAGGGGGGAACCTTACCTCGGCCAGGTCGCGGTGGGGGCGGTGCTGCTGAACCGCACCAGGAGTCCGCTTTTTCCAAATTCCATAGCCGGGGTCGTCTACCAGCCGGGCGCGTTTGAGTCGGTGTCCAACGGCCAGATCAACCAGGAACCAAGCGCCGAGTCCCGGCGGGCGGCCAGCGATGCCCTGAGCGGGTGGGACCCGACCTACGGCTGCATCTACTTCTTTAACCCTGCCAAGACCAGCAACGCCTTTATCTGGTCGCGCAAGATGGTTACCCAGATCGGCAAACACCTATTCGGAACCTAAGAGTGAGGTGAAACAAGATGGAAGACACAAAAAGCTGGGGGAAGCGCCACTGGTACACCTCCCTGCTGACCATCGCCCTGATCGGGGTCACCATCTGGGGCCTGGCGCAGTACCGGGGCCGCATCGAGACCCGCAACCAGCTTGAAAACACCTATCAGCGGTCATTCTACGACCTGGTCAACAACATGGAGAACATCGACGTCCTGATCGCCAAAGGCCTGGTATCGACCTCGCCCTCGCAGGACGTCCTTTACCTGGCCAACACCTGGAAGGAGTCCAGCTCCGCCCAGGAAAATCTTAACCAGCTGCCGATAGACCACTTCCTGCTGGGCCGCACCACCAAGTTCATCAACCAGACGGGCGACTTCACCTACACCCTGGCCCGCCAGGTGGCCGAAGGGAAGGAGATCTCCACCGACCAGCGCAACAGCCTGCTCGGACTGCAGAAGGAGGCGGATTACCTGGTCCGAGAGCTGCAGGGCCTGCGGGAACAGATACGGCAGCAGCACTTCGCCTGGGGATCGCTGAACCAGCAGGGCTCCAGCAAGTTCCGCGAGGCCTCCCCCGCAGTATCCAACGTCAGCTTCCAGCAGATAGACAACGAGCTGCAGGGGCTGCCGACCATGATCTATGACGGGCCTTTTTCCGACCACATCGACAAGATAACCCCCCGGGGGTTGAGCGGGAACCCGATCACGGTTGAAGAGGCCAACCGGATAGCCATGGAAAAGGCCGACCTCACCCCCGGGGTGAAGTACACCTCCGGCCAGGTGGGAACCGGGGAAGGTAGGATACCGGTCTACCGCATCGAGATAACACCCTCGGAGGGCGCGTCCCAGGACCGGATCGACGTCGACGTAAGCCGCACCGGCGGCCACATCGTAAACTTCCTGAACAGCCGGCCCCTGGGCAAGGGCACCCTCGACAACGCCCAGGTGGAGGCCAAGGCCAACGAGTACCTGAAGAGCAGAGGGTTCACCCACCTGATCGGCACCTACTCGCAGCTTGACGACACCGGGAGCTGCGCCATCGTCTCCTTCGCTGGGTATGAGAACGGGATCATACTGTATCCCGACCAGGTGAAGGTGAAGGTGGCGCTGGACAACGGGCAGATCATCGGGCTGGACAACACGGGGTACCTGATATCGCACTACGAGCGCAACATCCCGGCGCCCAAGGTCAAAGAGGACGACATCCTGATCCAGGCGGCCAAGGCCATCACCGTGGAGAAGGTCCGCCTGGCGCTGATACCCATGGACAGCAAGCGGGAGGTCCTGTGCTACGAGGCCAAGGGGACGGTCAACGACGAGACCTATTACCTCTACTACAACGCCGAAAACGGCAGCCAGGAGAAGGTGCTGAAGGTAATCAAGACCCAGCAGGGCCAGCTCACCATGTAGAAAAAATACCGGTGGATTCTGCAGACCGGCCGGGGCTGAAATCGATGGTCCCGGCCGCTGGCTTGCAGAAATCCGGGTGGTCTCCCGGTCCATGGGTGTGCTAAAATGGGGTAAAAACAGCAGAGGCGGAAGCGAGTGAGAAAAACGGCATCAGTAGAGATATACACGGATGGGGCCTGTTCGGGCAACCCCGGCCCCGGCGGATGGGGGGCGATACTCCGGCACCGGGAACGGGAGAAGGAGATCTCCGGCACCGACGAGTACACCACCAACCAGCGGATGGAGCTGCAGGCGGCCATAGAGGCGCTGAAGGCCTTAAAAACCGAATGCAGCGTAAAGCTGTACAGCGACAGCGCCTACCTGATCAACGCCTTCCAGAGAGGGTGGCTGGACAAGTGGCGGCAAAACGGGTGGCTGAACTTCAAAAAGGAGCCGATCGAGAACCAGGACCTGTGGAAGCAGCTGCTGGAACTGACCAGGAGGCACCAGGTCGAGTGGATAAAAGTAGAAGGCCACGCCGATAATGACCTGAACAATCGGTGTGACCGCCTGGCCCGGGACGCTATCAAGAGCATAAAGGCCGACTAATTCTTTATCGGGCCCATCTGCAGGAGTTCGGAGACAGTGACGAACCGGTAACCCTTTGCCCGCAGCTCCCCGATCACCTGGGGCAGCGCCTGGGTGGTCTGCAGGCAGGTATCGCTGGCGTGCATCAGGATGATATCCCCCGGGTGGGCCCGGGTGGTCACCCGCTGCACGATGGCGTCCACCCCCGGGTTCTTCCAGTCCAGGGAATCGGTCCCCCACTGGATCACCCGGTACCCGCACTCCTCGGCCGCCTTGATGACCTTGTTGTCGTAGTCGCCGTTAGGGGTGCGGATCAGTGAGGGGCTCTTTCCGGTCACCTTCTCGATGCTGCTGTGGGCCTTCATGATCTCGGTCTTGATATCATCGAAGGGGAGGGTGCTGAGGTTGATGTGCTGATAGCCGTGACTTCCCAACTCGTGACCTTCAGCCGCGATCCGCCGTGGGACATCGGGGTATTTTTCCGTCCAGGGCCCCGAAAGGAAGAATGTCGACTGCACCTGCTGCTCCTTCAGGATATCCAGGACCGGCCCCGGGGTCTTGGTTCCCCAACTGATGTCGAAGGTCAACGCCAGAACTTTCTCCTCGGTCTGTACCTCATAGACCGGCTTCAAGCGGCTTCCCGCCTCAACATAAACCACACTGGTCGCCACAAGGAAAACAGCCGCCAACAGGATCAGCAGAACCTTGATCTGTGGTCTCAGGTGCCAAAAGCAGATTAAACGCATGCGAACCCTCCCCTTCAGTTACATTCTATGGGGCAGGTCGGAGGGTTATGAGGGGAGAAAAAGAATAGGACAAGACAAAAAAACCACCCCCGAATTGCTGGGGTGGTTCTGGTTTTCATTATGGTGGGTCGTGCTAGGATTGAACTAGCGGCCCCCTCCGCGTCAAGGAGGTGCTCTCCCACTGAGCTAACGACCCATATCCTGATTGCATACTCAATTATAATCAAGTCCCACCCATGAAGTCAACCCAAATCGACTGGAATAATCTTATCGCCTCCCCAGCGGTTTCAGAAGCCGGCCTGCCGTATACGAGAGAATCCCTGTTCATATACTATCTGTAAGCCGAAAGGGGGTATCTCAAATGAACACGGTTATCTCCATCGGAACCAGTCGGGAGATCGATTTCCTCCGGGAGCGGCTGATCAATGAGGTCCGGGTGAACAACCGACTGGGTTTTAAAGTGGTGCCGCATTTCTGGGAATGCGGCTTATTCAGGTTCCTGGACTGTGAGATGGTCTCCCCGGCTCCGGATAAAGGGTCGGAACTCAACTCCCGGTTCCGCCGTTTCCTGGCCGGACTGGTCTCGGAGACCATCATCGCGGAGTGGGAGATACCCATGGTCAGGAACATCATCAAGAACCGACACGGCCACTTCAACATCCGGGACAAAGAGCTGATCCTGCTGAAGGTGGAAAGGTCGCTGGACCAGGCCGACCAGAACCTGTCGCCCTCCGGAACCGTATCCAGCCGTAAGGGGAGGATCCAGTACCAGACCATGGAGTTTCTAAAGGAAAACAACCAGCTGATAATCGACGGCCTGATCAACTTCCGGCTCAAGGAATACCTGGAACAGCTGAAAGAAGCGGTAGAGCTGGCGGTGGAGGAGTACCAGCTGGAGAAGGAATACCAGGAGTTCATCCGGCTGCTCCAGTACTTCGTGGAGATACAGGAACCCCGGGTATCGCAGGCGCATGTCATGATCCACTCCGGCGGCACCTTCCGCATCCTCGACGCCAAGGGCAACCCCGTGAACGGCGAATACGAGGAGGGCTTTCTGCTGGACGTGGTTGACAAAGACATCAACTACGAAGACCTGCTGATCAGCACCCTGATAACCATCGCTCCCCGGCGGATAGTCATCCACACCTCGGAGCAAAGCAAACTGAACAGCGCGGTAACCACCATCGAGAGGGTCTTCGGCCGCAGGGTGGACACCTGCCGGGGGTGCGAGGAGTGCCGCCGCCTGACCCCTCCGCAGGGCAGTTAAAATAATCCAGAAAAAAAGGCTGCCAGGGCCTTTTTTTATTTTCCCCATAAATAATATACATATCGTAACAAGGAGTTTTAAGGTTGCTGATACTCCAGGATTGAGGGTGTACGGGAGATGCCGAGGAAGGGTAAGCTCGAGACCGAAATGACCAACCAGCTCGTCAAGCTGGAGAGAGAGGTGGTAGGCCGCGGCCCCCAGGACGCGCGGGCCTACATCGTCGACGACATGGTCATCATCCGGCTGAAAGGGGTCCTGACCATCGAGGAGAAAAACCTGGCCCAGACCGAAATAGGCCGCCAGGCGGTAAAGCAGATACGCCAGATCCTGCGCGAGACCTACGCCCGGGACAAGGAGAAGATCGTCTCCGACCTGACCGGGTGCCGGGTGATCGGCAGCCACGGCGACATCAGCACCAAGACCGCAGAACAGGTCGAGGTATTCATTCTGGACAAGAACCTGGAGCAGCTGCTCGACGGTTAACCGGTTTTTAAGCGGCCACCGGCACGTTTTAAGCCGGAAAGAAAATACCTTGACTGACGCCGGGACAGCCCCGGCGTATAGCCGGCTGACCTTCAAAACAAGCTAATTAAGGGCTTGTTCGGGGTTGGCTTTTCTACTGCTGCTGGTGATACTCACCATCTCCTACCGCCAGACGGTTGAAGCCTATCCCAACGGGGGCGGGGCCTACGTCGTGGCCAAGAACAACCTGAAAACCGTCTACGGCCTTATCGCCGGGGCTGACCGCGGCCGAGCTGTCCTGGTGCCTGAAGCTGGAACGGGAGAGGATAATGGAGGTCGACTTCAACAAGCTGAAGGACGTGCCGCAGCCGCTGAAGTCGAGAATTACACCGATACTGAAAAAAGGCGCGGACCAGGAAAAAGACCGGTGACACGACCCACCTGGACAAACCCGGTTTCCGTGCCGACAGTGGTATAATAGTCTATAATCCCGTATTAGCCGACCGTTGGAGGAAGCGCCCATTGTTGATACAGGCGATAGCGATACCGATACTCAGCGCGCTGATCGGCTGGATAACCAACGTGATAGCCATCAGGTCGCTGTTTTACCCCCGCAGGCCCTTCAGGTTCCCCCTGATCGGGTTGGAGATCCAGGGGCTGCTCCCCAAGCGCCGGGAAGACCTGGCGCGGGACGTGGGACGGGTAATCGAGGAGGAACTGCTCCCGCTTGACAAGTTGTTCGGGTACCTGCACACCCCCGAAGTGCAGAACCGGGTCACGGACTCGGCCAGTGAGATGGTCAAGACCCGGATACGGGAAAACACCCCCGCCATGGTGCCCGAGTCGCTGGTCCGGCTCGTGGAGGCCGCCGTGATCAGGACCATCAAAAAAGAGACCCCCGCCCTGTTCGAGAAGATCCTCCAGCAGCTGACGGACAGCCTGAAGGAGGAGATCAACGTGGCGGGGGTGGTGGAGGAACAGTTCCGGCAGTACGAACTCGAGGACCTGGAAAAGCTCATCACCCGGGTGGCCAACAGCGAACTGCGGCAGATCGAATGGCTGGGGGCGGTCATCGGTTTCATCATCGGCCTGGTGCAGGTGCTGATAGTATACCTGATTCCGCATGGAGTTTGACAAAACCGGTTTAAAAACTTATAATTTTCTAAACGAAAAGGACCAAAGGTGATGCTGGGGAAGAGTAACCGGGACACCGCCGGCAGAGAGGGGAGGCCGCAGGCTGCAAGCCGCCCCAGGCAGGGTGACCGACGAAGACCGCCCCGAAACCGTCCCCCGAACCCTGGATGCAGGCAGTAGACGGGACCGGCTCGATGCCGTTAACGAGGAAGAGCGACAGGTGCGGAACGCCGCATTACTGTCGGACCGAGGGTGGAACCGCGGCAGCAAGACCCGCCCCTCCAACGAGGGCGGTTTTTTTGTTTTTATAAAGCTCGACTGAGCTGGACTCCACAACTGGTGGAATAATAAAACAAATGCCTCTAGAAGCGAAGGAGAGCTGACCTGAGCGGTACTGCCAGCAACAGAGGCAATAATCGAACCACCTACGATTGGAGCGACAGAAAGCTTAATCGGTAATATAGGAAGAACTGCATGAGGAGGAGTTAAGCATGACCAACATCAACATCACTTTAAAAGACGGCGCGGTGAAGCAGTACCCCGCCGGGACGACCATCCTGCAGGTGGCCGAGAGTCTGGGGCGGCGCCTGGCGGCCGCGGCCCTGGTGGGTAAGGTGAACGGCGAGGTCAAGGAACTCGCCTACCCCCTGAAAGAGGACGCCAAGGTAGATATCCTCACCTTCGACAGCGAAGAGGGGAAAGACGCCTACCGCCACACCACCTCCCACATCATGGCCCAGGCGGTGCAGCGGCTCTACCCGGAGGCTCGGCTGGGGATCGGTCCGGCGATCGAATCCGGCTTTTACTACGACTTTGACTCCGCCGATACCTTCAAGCCCGAGGACCTGGCGCAGATAGAGAAAGAGATGGACTCCATCATCAAGGCCGATTACCCGCTGGTACGGGAGGAGCTGTCCCGGGAGGACGCCGTGAAGCTCTTCACCGAGCGGGGCGAGAGCTACAAGGTCGAGCTGATCAACGACCTGCCCGAGGACGCCAGGATCAGCACCTACCGCCAGGGGGACTTCATCGACCTCTGCGCGGGTCCGCACCTCCCTTCGACCGGGAAGGTGAAGGCCGTCAAGCTGATGAGCCTGGCGGGGGCCTACTGGCGGGGCAGCGAAAAGAACAAGATGCTGCAGCGCATCTACGGGACCTCCTTCCCGCAGAAGGCGGAGCTGGACGACTACATCTACCGCATGGAGGAGGCCAAGAAGCGCGACCACCGCAAGCTGGGACACGAACTGGGTCTGTTCACCATAGTCGACGAGGGACCGGGTTTCCCCATCTTCATGCCCAAGGGGATGATCCTGCGCAACCAGCTGGAGGCCTTCTGGCGGGAGATCCACAACCGCCGCGGCTACCTGGAGATACGCACCCCGATCATCTTGAACCGCAGCCTGTGGGAGCGCTCGGGCCACTGGGACCACTATAAAGAGAACATGTACTTTACCGTGATCGACGACGAAGACTACTGCGTCAAGCCCATGAACTGCCCCGGGGGCCTTCTGCTCTACAAGACCCAGATGCACAGCTACCGCGAGTTCCCCCTGCGGGTGGCGGAGATGGGGCTGGTGCACCGCCACGAGAAGTCGGGGGTGCTGCACGGGCTGATGCGGGTGCGGGCCTTTACCCAGGACGACGCCCACATCTACATGATGCCCTCCCAGATAGTCGGCGAGATCAAGGAGGTCATCAGCCTGGTGGACGAGATTTACAGCGTCTTCGGTTTCAGCTACCACGTAGAACTCTCCACCCGCCCCGAGAAGGCCATCGGGTCGCTGGAGGACTGGGATCGGGCCACCAATGCGCTCAGGGCGGCGCTGGAAGAGAACGGGATGCAGTACAAGGTGAACGAGGGCGACGGCGCATTCTACGGGCCGAAGATCGACTTCCACCTGCGCGACACCATCGGCCGCACCTGGCAGTGCGGAACCATCCAGCTCGATTTCCAGATGCCCGAGCTGTTCGACCTGACCTACATCGGTGAGGACGGGCAGCGGCACCGCCCGGTGATGATCCACCGGACAGTCCTGGGCAGCATGGAACGCTTCATCGGGGTGCTCACCGAGCACTACGCGGGGGCCTTCCCCGCCTGGCTGTCCCCGGTCCAGGCCCGGGTCATACCCATCACCGAGCGGCACCACGAATACGGCCGCCAGGTGCACGACACCCTGAAAGCCAGGGGGATCAGGGTGGAGCTGGACGAGCGGAGCGAGAAGGTCGGATACAAGATACGGGAAGGCCAGCTGGCCAAGATACCTTACCTGCTGGTGGTCGGCGACCGGGAGCAGGAAAACCAGGCGGTGGCGGTGCGCGACCGCAGCAAGGGAGACCTGGGGGCGATGCCGACGGCGGAGTTCATCCAGCGTCTGGAGCAGGAGATAAGGGAAAGGTCTTAGCCGTTTTCACCCCGGCCGGGACCGGTTTTTTAACGCTATCGGAAAGTATATTAGAGAACTTTCCGATGCAAGCAAGTGTAACTAGGGCTATCGCTTGCGCCAGAGGCTTGGCGCTAGCCAAGTTTTCTTCGGCCGGGGGTGCCCATGAGCACATATTTTGCTTGACTTTTTCCAGTTTGGGTGCTACAATTCCCACGGTTAATATAATAACCACCAAGAAGAAGCCATCCGCTTCTCACCTTACGGTGCCGGACCGGTTGCCAGTAGGGTTGGCTGATACGACATCTCAGAATGTCTATTTTGAGCAGGCGGAGGTAATCCGTCTGCTTGTTGTATTGCAGCTATCTATCAATGAGGAGAGGTGAAGACACATCAACAAAGACTTGCGGATTAATGATGAAATTCGTGCCCGGGAGGTCCGGTTGGTCGGCGAGTCGGGTGAGCAGTTGGGGATCCTTCCTTTCCGCGAGGCTTACCGAATAGCCCAGGAAAAAGGACAGGATATCGTCGAGGTAGCGCCAGGGGCCAAACCCCCGGTATGCCGGCTGATGGACTATGGGAAGTATAAATATGAACAATCCAAGCGCGAAAGAGAAGCCCGCAAGAAGCAGAAGATTATTACCATCAAAGAGATCAAGCTCCGCCCAAACATCGAAGATCACGACCTGGATGTAAAGACCCGCAACGCGGCCCGCTTCCTTCAGGAGGGTGACAAGGTTAAGGTCACCGTGATGTTTCGGGGGAGAGAGATTTCCCACGCTGCGCTTAGCAAAGAGCTTTGCATCACCCTGGCGAAAAATGTCGGTGATATCGCGGTGGTGGAAAGGGAGCCCAAAGTTGAGGGGCGGAACATGATAATGATCTTAGCTCCCAAACACGAACAGCCCCAGAAGCAGGCTTAGTCGAAGCAGCGTCATTAAACTACAGTGAGAGGGGGATAAGACGTGCCTAAGATGAAAACCCACCGGGGAGCGGCCAAGCGGTTTAAGGTCACCGCCACCGGGAAGATAAAGCGAGCCAAGGCGTTTAAGAGCCACATCCTGGAGAAGAAGACGGCCAAACGCAAACGCGGCCTGCGCCAGGGTACCCTGGTCAGCGCGGGGGATCGCGAAAAGGTAGCCAGACTTCTTCCCTATGCCTAAGGATCAGACTACTTCACACAAAAGGAGGCTAAGCACATGCCCAGAGTAAAAGGAGGCACAGTTGCTCGCCATAGACATAAGAAGATACTCAAACTGGCTCGTGGGTACCGGGGCGCCAAGTCCAAACTGTTCAGGCCCGCCAACGAGCAGATGCTGAAATCACTCAGCTACGCGTACGCACACCGCAAAGACAAGAAGAGCGACTTCCGCAAGCTTTGGATCGCCCGCATCAACGCGGCCGCGAGGTTAAACGGGATCTCCTACAGCCGTCTGATGTACGGCCTGAAGGAAGCGGGAGTGGATATAAACCGAAAGATGCTGGCCGAATTGGCGGTAAACGACATGCCCGCCTTCGGCAAACTGGTGGACGTGGCCCGTCAAAGACTGGGCGGATAAAAGAGAGAAAGCCTTTCCTTTAAAAAGTATGGTGTCCTGGGATGCCATGCTTTTTCTATCGGGGAATAAGGTATCAGGGTCGTGAGGCGCGCATGAAGGTCGTCGAACCTTCGAAGAAAAACCGGTTCGCAAGGACCATTATAAAACTCCCCAACCGCAAAGACGGCCAGTGGAAGGCTTTGATGATACCTGCCCGTATAATTCTGCTTGCCTACGTAACAGCAATTCTGATCGGGACGCTGCTGCTGCACCTGCCCTTTGCCACTCAGGGCGGTCAGCAGGTTTCTTTTATCGACACCTTCTTTACCGCCACCTCGGCGGTCTGCATTACCGGCCTGGGTACAGTGGATATCGGCACCACTTTTTCAACCTTTGGCCAGATTGTCATACTGATCCTGATCCAGTTTGGCGGCCTGGGGATCATGACCATGACCACCATGCTGGCCCTGCTGATGGGGAGGAAGATCAACCTCCGCGAGCGCCTGGTGATGCAGGAGGCCTTGAACGTCGTCTCCCTCGCCGGGGTGGTGCGGCTGACCAAGTATATCCTCATAGTCACCTTCAGCCTGGAGCTTTTAGGTGCCGGACTCCTTTCCATACGCTTCATACCCCAGCTGGGGATAGCAAAGGGCATCTATTACAGCATCTTCCACAGCATCTCGTCCTTCTGCAGCGCGGGATTCGACCTCTTCGGAGCGATCACCGGACCGTACAGCAGCCTGACCGCCTACGCCGCCGACCCGCTGGTCTCCCTGGTGGTTGCGGGAATGATTATCCTGGGGGGGCTGGGTTTCGTGGTGCTTGCCGACGTGTATAACCACCGGGGCTTTAAGGGGATATCCCTGCACAGCAAGCTGGTATTCGTGATGACCGGCATTTTAATTCTTGCTGGCGCCCTATTAATCCTAGGCTTTGAATACCATGGAGCCCTCGCTCATCTGGGGCCGGGCGGGAAGGTTCTCGCTTCGCTGTTCCAGTCCATCACCCCCCGCAGCGGAGGGTATGTTACTATCAATATAGTACAGATGCAGACCGCCACCGGCATCCTGCTGATTATCCTGATGTTCATCGGGGCGTCGCCGGGGGGGACTGGGGGCGGGATCAAGACCACCACCTTCGCCACCCTGATGCTGGCTTTATACTCCATCATCAGCGGAAGAAAGGAGATCACGGTCTTTAAGCGGATCATCCCGGTGGACCAGGTCTTAAAAGCGATGGCGGTAACCATGCTGAGCGCCTTTTTGGTAATAATAGTTGTTATTATCCTTTCCTTTACCGAGCGGGCCGACCTGCTCACGCTTTCTTTTGAAACCGTGTCCGCGTTCGCCACGGTTGGCCTGTCTCACGGCATCACCCCCCATCTGAGCAACATCGGCAAGTTCCTGATCGCTTTCACCATGTTCGCGGGGAGACTTGGGCCGCTGACACTCGCGATCGCGCTCTGGAGCAACCAGGTTAACGTTGGCTATCGCTATCCGGAGGAAAGAATTATTATCGGTTAGTATACGACCAGGAGGGGATGGTTTCTTGCAGAAACAGTTTGTTATCATCGGTATCGGCCGTTTTGGCAGCAGCCTGGCCCGCACCCTGACCAACATGGGTTACGATGTGCTGGCGATCGACAGCAACGTGGAGCGGGTGCAGAACTTCACCAGCGAGGTCACCCATGTGGTGGAGGCGGACGCCACCGAGCCGGAAACCCTGAAGGCATTGGGGATCGGCAACTTCGACGTCGCCGTGGTGGCCATCGGGGACTGCATCCAGGCCAGCATCCTGGTCACGGTTCTGCTCAAGGACCTGGGAGTGAAGAAGGTGGTGGCCAAGGCCATCAACGACCTGCACGGCAGGGTCCTGGAGAAGGTCGGGGCGGATAAGGTGGTCTACCCCGAGCGGGACATGGGGATCAGGATCGCCCACCAGCTCATCTCGACCAACGTCCTGGACCAGATCGAGCTGTCCTCCGATTTCAGCGTCCAGGAGGTGCTGGCGCCGCCCAAGCTGATCGACAAGACCCTGAAAGAGCTGGACCTCCGGCCCCGGTTCGGGGTATCGGTGATGGCGATCAAGCGGGGCGGCGAGATACTGGTCAACCCGGGGGCGGATGACACGGTGAAGGCGAGGGACGTACTGGTGGTGCTGGGATCGAACGTGGAACTCGCCAGGTTCGAGGAAGAGTACCACGAATAAAAGGTTTTGGGGAACTGATCGATGATCGAGCAGCGCGGGAGTGTGACCTCCCGGCACAACCCGTTAGTGAAATACGTCCGGTCCCTGGCCCAGAAGAAGAACCGGGAGCTTACCGGGTGCTTCGTGGTCGAAGGGATAAGGCTGTTGGAGGAGGCCGCCCGAGCATCGAGCCGGAGTGGTGTCTTCCGCATCGAGCTGCTGATGTACTCTACCGACGCGGCTGTGGGCGAGAGGATCGGCGCGCTGATAAGGGAGCTGGCCGGCCGGGGGGTGGAGACCGTGGCGGTGACCCCCGCGGTGATGGAGTACCTGAGCGACACCACCAGCCCGTCGGGGATTCTGGGGGTGGTCCGCCGTCAGGAGACCGCCGGGGCCGATGAGAAACCGGGCCCGGACTCATTCATTCTTATCCTGGACGCGGTGCAGGACCCGGGGAATCTCGGGACCCTGCTCCGCACCGCCGAGGCGGCGGGAGTCAGCGAGGTGTGGACCACCCCAGGGACGGTCGACGTCTTGAGCCCGAAAGTGATTCGGGCCACCATGGGATCGATATTCAGGGTCCCGGTCCGGACCGACGTCGAGCCCGCCCAGATCAATAGGCTGCTTCCCGGGGAAGCCAGGGTGTACGGCGCCGCCGGGGGCAGAGGGACCCCCTACCACCGGGCCGATTACGCCAGCCCGCTGGCGGTGGTGCTGGGCGGCGAGGCCAACGGCCTTTCCCGGCGGATGGAAAAAGAGATAACCGACTGGGTCCACATCCCCATGGCGGGGAGCGTCGACTCGTTAAACGTGGCGGTGGCCGGGGCTTTGGTATTATTTGAGGTGGCCCGCCGGCACAGATTACTTGAACATGATTTCCGCGATGTGCTATAATCACGAATGAGAGATCCTAAAGAAAATCCTCATGGAATGGGAAAGGTTGTGGTTGACCGTGCTCCCGGCAGAATTTTTTTGGAGGATTTTTGAAGCAACCGGATCCGTTGTAGCATACATCCTATACCGAAAACTGACGGTTCAGTAACTAAACGAAAAAATGTTGTGATTGGGTCCAGTACCTGGGAGGTACCCTACAGGGAGGAGGCGCCGAGATTGAGAGCGCCTCCAGCGAGAAACCCAGGGAATTCCCCCATGAACAGCGGGTTGAACCAGGCCGCCATCTCACGGCCTGCAGTAGGCTCTGTCGGAGCTTCCACCGTTATCTGGAAGACCCTTAACGGGAACCGAGTGAATCCAGGGCTACTGGATTAATAAGGGTGGTAACGCGAAAGCTGGCTTTCGTCCCTCAGACGCAGGCCAGCTTTTCATATACAGATTTACCAGCAGACAACCTTTACAGCCATATACCCACCGGGTATGCGGCCGGGGTTTTAAATTAAGGAGGGGTAAGGTGAAGACGCAGCTGGAAGGAATCATGAACCAGGCGCGGGAACTCATCGCTAAGGCCGCGGACATCGAGGCGCTTAACGAACTGCGGGTCCGTTTCCTGGGCAAAAAGGGAGAAATCACCTCCATACTGAGGGGTATGGGTGGGCTTTCACCCGAGGAGCGGCCGGTGCTGGGGAAGCTGGTCAACGAACTCAGAGACCAGGTGGAACTCCTGATCGAGGAGAAGCTGACCGAGCTGAAGCTGGGAAACAAGGCCCGGCGCCTGAAGGAGGAGACTCTGGACGTGACGCTCCCGGGGCGGGTTCGGCAGGTGGGGCACCTGCACCTCCTGACCCAGGTCATGAACGAGATAAAAGAGATCTTCCTGGGGATGGGGTTCGAGATCGTCGAAGGTCCCGAGGTCGAACTCGACTACTACAACTTCGAGGCCCTGAACATCCCCAAGGACCACCCGGCTCGGGATATGCAGGACACCTTCTATATCGATACCGAGGTCCTGCTCAGGACCCACACCTCCCCGGTGCAGGCGCGGGTGTACGAGGCCCGGGTGCCACAGATACCCCTCCGGATACTGGCCCCGGGGAAGGTCTACCGCTGCGACGACGACGCCACCCACTCGCCCATGTTCCAGCAGGTCGAGGGGTTCGTGATCGACCGCCAGATCAGCCTGGCCGACCTGAAAGGGACCCTGCTGGCGTTCGCCCGCCAGATGTTCGGCCAGGAGCGGGAGATCAGGCTTCGGCCCGGGTTTTTCCCCTTCACCGAGCCCTCCGCCGAGGTCGACGTCTCCTGCATGATGTGCGGCGGCAAAGGATGCCGCACCTGTTCGCACACCGGGTGGCTGGAGATACTGGGCTCGGGCCTGGTGCACCCCAGGGTGCTGGAGATGGCGGGTTACGACCCCGAGCAGGTCTCCGGGTTCGCCTTCGGCATGGGGGTCGAGAGGATAGCCATGCTGAAGTACGGGGTCGACGACCTGCGGCTCTTCTTCGAGAACGACCTGCGCTTCCTGCGCCAGTTTTAAGGGATGTGCGGGACCGTCAACAACCTGGGCGATAATCATATCAAATTTGATTAAAAGCGATTAAAAAAGCTTGATCGGTAGATAAATGAACTGCATTTTGGATATGATCCGATTAGGTAAGGGGGAAATTAATAATGAGAGTACCAATCAGTTGGCTCAAAGAATACGTTGACATAAATATCCCGATCGAGGAGCTGGCCGACCGCCTCACCATGGTGGGGATAGCGGTGGACAAGATCGAGCAGTTCTCGCCGACCGAAACCGTCCTGGAGCTGGAGCTGACCCCGAACCGGTCGGACTGCCTAGGCATCATCAACGTCGCCCGGGAGGTCGCGATCATCACCGGCAGCGAGTTGCGGATACCCGACCCGGGGTTGGCCCCGGAAGAGATGTTCGGGGACAAAACCGCCTCGGATTACACCAGCGTCGAGATAGCTGCTCCCGACCTCTGCGACCGCTTCGTCGCGCGGATCATCGAAAACGTCCGCATCGGCCCCTCTCCCCAGTGGCTGCAGGCGAGGCTGCAGGCGGTCGACATCCGGCCGATCAACAACGTGGTGGACGTCACCAACTTCGTCATGATGGAGAGCGGGCAGCCGCTGCACGCCTTTGATTACCACCGCCTGGAAGAGAACCGCATCGTGGTCCGGCGGGCCCATCCCGGGGAGATATTCTACACCCTGGACGGGGTCGAGCGGCACCTGGATGAAGACATGCTGGTCATCGCCGACGCCAGGAACCCCGTCGGCCTGGCGGGGATCATGGGGGGACTCGACTCGGAGGTGACCGAAGAAACCAGGACCGTGCTGCTCGAGTCGGCTCACTTCGAAAAGCTCAACAACCGGCAGACCGCCCGCAAGGTGGGGCTACGCAGCGAGGCCACCCTCCGCTTCGAGAAGGGCACCGACATCGAGGGCGCCGAGTGGGCGTCGCGGCGGGCGGTGCAGCTGATGGCGAAGACCGGGGCCGGGCGGCCGGTCGGCGGCTCGGTCGACAACTACATCAACCCCTGGTTCCACAAGGACATCTTCCTCCGGGTCACCCGCGTCAACCTGCTGCTCGGCACTGCACTGGCCCGGGGCGAGATAACCGCGCTGCTGAAGTCCCTGGGGATGGACGTCCGGGTCCACGGTGACGACGGGCTGCTGGTGTCCATACCCTCTTACCGGCAGGACCTGGAGCGGGAGGAGGACCTGGTCGAGGAGGTGGCGAGGCTCTACGGCTACGACAAGATACCCACCACCCTGCCGACCGGGGCCATCACCCCGGGGATAAAGAACCGCGAGCAGAGGCTCACGGACCGGACCCGCGGCCTCCTGGCCGCCAGCGGGATGACCGAGGTCATCACCTTCAGCTTCACCAACCAGAACGTGTTCGACCGCATCGGGCTGGTGGAGGACGACCCGCGGCGGCGGACACTGATGGTCGCCAACCCGATGAGTGAGGACCAGCGGGTGTTGAGGACCATGCTGATGCCGAATCTATTGGAGGTGGCGGTCAGGAACCTGAACCGGCGGGTCGACGACCTGTCGATATTCGAGCTGGGAAGGGTGTTCTGGCCCAAGGACGAGAACGGGCCCGACCGGCTGCCCTGGGAGAAGACCTTCCTCGCGGGACTGTGCGTCGGCGGCAGCGCCGCCAACTGGTACAGTGCAGCCCAGCCGATGGACTTCTTCTACCTGAAGGGGGTTCTGGAAGAACTCTTAAACGGCCTGGGGATAAGCGACTACAGCTTCCAGGCGACCGATAAGCACCCGAGCTTCCACCCCGGGCGCACCGCCGAGGTGATAGTGGCGGGCCAGACCATCGGGGTGATAGGCGAGGTCCACCCGGACGTGCAGGAGCGTTACGAGCTGGGCAAAAAGGTGAACCTGTTCGAGATCGACCTGGGGTTGCTCTATACCCTGATCCCCGATGCCCGGGGGTACCGCTCCCTGCCGCGCTATCCCAGCGCGCAGCGCGATCTGGCCCTGATAGTCAGGGACCAGACCCCGGCGGCGGCGGTGGCCGCCAAGGTGTGGGAGCTGGGAGGGGAACTGCTCGAAAAGGTCGAACTGTTCGACCTCTACCGCGGCAAAGGCATCCCCGAGGGTGCGCGCAGCCTGGCCTACTCGCTGACCTACCAGGCACCCGACCGCACCCTTACCGACAGCGAGGTCAACGAGATCCAGGAGCGGATAATCGCCGGGCTGGATAAAGAGCTGGGGGTCAAGCTGAGGTAAGGAAAACTGATATACAATAATAGATGCGGCCCTTAGGGGCCGCTCAGCCTGTCGATAAAAGAAAAGCCCAGCGGTGTATTAATTACTACCACTCAGCTCCGCAATTTGGTAGCTTCGCTACGTCGCGACGCACAGTTCAGCTAACGGCTTAGGTACGCTCTCACCAGAATTATTAACGGCGTACTTTTCCTAATGGGAGTTGGCGCTGCTGGAGGGCCTATCTTAAACGGCTGTTGTGGTGGTACAGGATACGCCCCTGGTGTTTTAACGGCTGTTTAGGGTCTTAGCTCCGTACTTGTTTACCATACCCCGCTGGAAACTCCGTTGCACCAGCATTCAATCAGCCTCAAATAGTGGGTGAGCCCTGCGGGGTCAGGAGCCCGTTATGGTGCTCTGCGTCTTACTGCCCTG
>JABLWZ010000043.1 GCA_013178275.1 Bacillota bacterium
TCGGGAACCCTCAGCTTTGGAGCAAACCCTGCCTCGTTAGTTATGCGTCGCCAAGCGACAACCTACTTATCCGGGTCTAGTCTCGCAAAGCCGAGGCAGCACTCTTTCACACGAGGCCTAACCTCAAGGGTCAAGACGCTGCCCTCTGACTTGCGATAGGAATTCTATATTTCTTAGTAGATACCCTTCCGCTGTTATGCGGGGATTTAACTGACTCTATTATACGAGGGACAAAGAAGACTAAAACTCAAGAGAGATTATCCGATTCCTTGTCAACCGGGCCAGGCACCTCCTATAATAGGTTTAAGCTATGGGAGGTGCTTGCCTTTGAGGCCTCTGGAATGGGAGATACCTGACGTACTGGCGGCTTCGGCCAGGCCGGGGCGTGAGCTTGACGCGGCCGTGCCGAGGGAAAGCGTGGATCGGTGGCTCGGGGAGGTCCAGGCTATGGGGATCCGATCGATAATCTGCCTTCTGGATAAGAAGCACCTGGTGCTTTATGACGAACTCCCGGGGGGACTTGTCGAGTATTACCGCCAGCGTGGGTTCCAGGCGTACAACCTGGCGGTCAGGGACCCTGCCCACTACCCGGGGGGATGGGAGGAACTGGAGGCTAACCTCGAAAGGATATGGGACGCCTACCAGGGCATGATGAAGCCGGTCCTGGTCCACTGCAGCGCGGGCATAGACCGGACCGGCCGGGTGGTAGGGTATTTGACACGCAGACTGGGAGAATGCAATGATTAATCTATTGCATCGATTATCTGGGTCCGGGGAGGAATGCCTTTGAAACGAACCCTGGTGGTTTCCGACATCCATGGCTACCGCTTGCTGCTGAAACGTCTGCTGGAGGTTGGTGGGTACGACCCGGGATCAGACCAGTTGGTGATGCTGGGCGACTACATCGACCGGGGCCCCGACTCCCGGGGGACTGTCGACTATGTGAGGGAGCTGATGGCCGATGGGGCGATAGTCCTGTCGGGCAACCACGAACACCAGCTGCTTCAGGCCTATGACACCCTGGGGTGCCAGGAGTGCAGCCTGTTTTTCAACTACGGCGGCCGGGAGTGCCTGAAGAGCTACGGCCTGACCCCGGAAGCCGGCAGCTTTCGGAGCCTTCCCGTGGAGCACATAGAATTTATGAGGACCCTGCCTTACTACCACGAGACCGGGGAGCATATCTTCGTACACGGCGGGCTGGACCCGACCGGGAGGTCGCCGCGGCTGGCGGACAAGCTGGACCTTTTCTACGCCCGCGAGGTGTGGCTGGCCAACCCCTACCAGGGAAGGAAGGCGGTAATCTTCGGACACACGCCGACTCACCACATCCCCGGTCACCCCCGGGAGGAGTTCTGGTTTGAGGGCAACCGGGTGGGAATCGACCTCGGGGTGTACGAGACGGGCTGCCTGGGGATGCTGGAGCTGCCAGGGTATAAGGTGTATAAGGTCAGGCTGTAAGTCGGGTATATTGAGGTCTCCAGCTAATTATATTTACAGTCAATAAAAAGAAAAAAGTTGTTTTTCAGTGGATAAACAAAGGTCCAGATCTTATACTGGGTTTCGAGGTCGTTATAAGGGGCCGAAAGGACCCCGCGCCGATAACGGATGGAATCCGTGACATACGGCAGAAAGTAAGGACGCCAGCACCAGTTCCGGGAAAGGTATTCTTCGTGGATCTCCCAGGACCCGGGAGTCCTCTGCATATAGTTTGGGGTTTGTTGAAATCCCTGAAAGTCACAGATGTATATCTTGTTCCAATCGCTGGTGGCCGTTTTCATCAGGGCATAGACGTACTCAATAAGGTCCGGGGAAAAAGGGACCTTCTTTACCCGCGCTTCGAGCTGGGCGCAGAAGTTGGCCAGGTTTTCGCGGCAGCAGACCTCAGATCGGTGGTATTGATTCAGCTCCGCTTCGATTAGACGGGTAAAAGAGTCCGGCCTGAGAAAACAGGACGAAGGGTGGGCGAAGAAGTAACCCTGGAAATAGCGCACTCCCGCCCGAAGTCCCTGCTGAAACTGCTCCCTGGTTTCCACCCCTTCCAGGACCAGATTCACCCCCATCTTCTGACTCAGCAGGCCGAGTGTTTCCATCACGATAAAAGGGAGTTCGTTATCAGGACTGTTGCGGGTAATACCGGCATCGATCTTGAGGTAATCGGGATTGAGGTGGATGATCCGGTCCAGGTTGCTGAACCCCTTCCCCAGATCGTCGATGGCGATCCGGCAGCCGGCATCTTTGTAGCGGTAGATCAGCTCGTTCAGGGTGGTGAGATCCAGTGAGAAGTCCGCCTCACAGATCTCGATGGTGATCTTACCGGGATCCAATCCGTATTCTTTCAGGTATTCCAGGGTGGGGTACCTTCTCCCGTTATTCAGGAAAGGGTAGAGCCACTGCGGCTGGATGTTGATGAACAGGGATTCCCGGCAGTTGTTGTCAGATACCTTCTCCAGGGCTTTCCTGCGGATTACGCGATCTACACTGATCTTATCGTCAGGGGACACATGGGAATCGTGAAAAAAAGGTCCCAGGCTTTGAGGGCCCAGTGGATTCAGCAGTCTCCCCAACAGCTCGTACCCGAAGATACTGCCGTTGTCTATGCATATGATCGGTTGAAAATGGGGAACGATGTTCTGTTCTAAAAAGCTGTGCATCTTAATGAGACTCCTTAAGAGATTTAATACCAGGGTAAAAAGCGCTGGTCGAGAGGCGGTTAAACTCTAGACAGCGCCTTGGCTGCGGCAGCCGATACCCGTGGTATTCTCCACTTAAATCGCCGCGTCCCCTGATTCGCAGGTCCGGATACGGGTAGCGTTGCTGATCGGGAAGTTGAATATCTTGCCGTCCCCGATCTGTCCGGTCTGGGCCGTATCACAGATGGTCTTGATGACCTTTTCGACTATATCGTCGGCGATTACCGCCTCGATTTTTATCTTGGGCAAAAACTTGACCGCGCTTTCAGTGCCCCGGTACACCTCCTTCCAGCCTCTCTGGGAACCGAATCCCATGACCTGCGATACTGTCATTCCGGTAACCCCGATCTTGGTCAGGGCTTCTTTGACCGAATCCAGTTTATCGGGCCGTAAAACCGCTATAACCATTTGCATAACTCTTTAACCTCCTTAGAAAATATGGTCGTAAGCACGTTCCCCGTGCATAGGCAGGTCAAGGCCCACGACCTCTTCCTCGACCGAGGCCCGAATCTTAGTGATGGCATTGACGATTTTCACCAGTATAAAGGTCCCGACCGCCGCGAAGGCAATACTCGCGAGCGCAGCCTCAGCCTGAATCAGGAGCTGTCCGGGGTTGCCGAAGAACAGGCCGTCGGCGCCGGCCGAGTTGATGGCCTTGGACGCGAACAGGCCGGTCGCCAGGGCTCCCCAGGTCCCACCAACCCCGTGCACCCCGAAGACATCGAGGGCGTCGTCATAGCCCAGTTTCGCCTTCAGGATACTGACCGCCAGGTAGCAGACGACTCCCGCCACCAGACCGATGATGATGGCTGATACCGGCCCTACGAAACCAGACCCGGGGGTGATGGCGACCAATCCCGCGACACATCCGCTGATGGCACCCAGGATAGTCGGTTTGCCGTGGGTCATCCACTCGATGATGACCCAGCCCAGGGCTGCCGAAGCAGCCGCGGTATTGGTGACCACGAAGGCACTGGTCGCGAGGCCCCCGGCGGTCAGGGCGCTGCCACCATTAAAGCCGAACCACCCGAACCACAGCAGGCCGGCTCCCAATACACTCATGGGCAGGTCGTGAGGAGTCGGCGGATCGGCGTCCAGGCCGCTCCTTTTGCCTAAGAGCAGCGCGATTATCAGGCCGGAGACACCGGAACTGATATGCACCACCGTACCACCCGCGAAGTCAAGGGCGCCCAAGTTGCGCAGCCAACCGTCAACTCCCCAGACCCAGTGGGCGAGCGGGTCGTATACCAGCGTGGTCCAGAGTACGGTAAAGAGCAAGAAGGCCGGGAAACGCATCCTCTCCGCGAAGGAACCGCTGATCAGGGCCGCGGTGATTATCGCGAACATCAGCTGGAAGACCATAAACGCCTGGTGGGGAATGGTCGCCGCGTAATCGGGATTGGGGTCGGCTCCCACCCCGTTTAGTCCCAAAAAGGAGAGGCCTCCGACAAGGTGCGATTGGTCGGGACCGAATGCGATAGTATACCCTATAAGCACCCACTGGACTGAAACAATGCAGATAATGATGAAACTGTGCATAATGGTGCTGAGGACATTCTTTCGCCTTACCATCCCGCCGTAGAAGAAGGCCAGGCCAGGGGTCATGAGCAGCACCAGGGCGGCAGACGCCAGAACCCAGGCGGTGTCCCCGGAGTTTACAGCCGACTCATCGGCCAAAGCAACCCCCGGGATCAGGGTGAACAGTAACAGGAAAAGGAGAAACACAGGTAATTTCTTCATAAATCCATCAGCCTCCTTAAATAATTTGGAGCAGTCATAAACCGGCTTGACTTTATAACCCCCTTTCTGCTTAAAACACAAAAGCCCCGATGATAGGAACGGCTTCGTTCCTAAAACCGGGGGCAACTCTGCCCTACCAATACCACGTTGTTGGTTTGGATAAGTGCCGGTAATCGAAAAGCCCCAGTAAACTTTTTACCGGGACTCCATTACCCCAGGCGCGGCGTCTTTGCTAAAAAAAGCTTAAAACCCTGGATGTAAAAAGTCAATAGGTTGATGCGAATTATATATAATACACGTATACATGAATTAGTAATAAAAAAAACAAAATGCATTATTCATCAACCAATGCTGTCTTAAACCCGGCCTCGGCAATCGGGATGCCGCCGAGAAAGTAAGGACTCCCGGCCGGTGCTGCGGTTTGGATTTTGAGGTTTTAACAGGTTCGGGGTTTGAGCGGTAAGCCGAATTGCTTGGGGTGAGAGAGGATGGAGTAAAATGAAGAAGATGGCTGCTCGCTATGAGTTACCATCTTCCAGTCTAGTGGGTTTTTGCGGGTTCATCGTCCTGGTCCTTGAACTCAATCTCCTCCAGGCCGATGCTTTCGAGTATTTGGTTGATCAGTTCTCGGGTCAAGGTCTGCACCTCCTTTCTTTAGGGTTAACAACAATTATAGCAGGGCTGGATAACTTTGGGAAGTGATTTTTGTTATAATTGTTATATTCTATGGTGAATTATCAGGTATGCAGTACTTTTGATAAACCCGATGCCTGCGGCATAGAAAACTATGGTTACCGCCGAAGGCGGTAACCATAGTTGCACCTGCTTCGAAGTGCGATAGCGCCAGGTTCGAGTATCCAAGGACGATTTACTTGCTTACGGTGTAGTAGCACCTTTTGGGGGAGCTGATTTTCCCATCGGTCTTCAATGCCTTGATTGCCTTATCGACCTCTTTGGTGTCGATCCCGGCCAGTTTGGCGATCTCCCCCGCCTTCAGCGGTTCTTTGGATTCGCTGAGGGTTTTCAAAACCAGGCTTTTCGATTCCATGCAGATACCTCCCAAATCTTTGCTAGTCATAGGGTTACCAATACACCAGGGAAGGATTACAGCCCATCGTTTATCTATGATTATAATACAAGCACCCGGCTCTTGATAGGTATCGTCGCGGCAATCGTTGTTCTAGTTAAAAGATTATGGAAAACGGATTATATCTTTTATTCTCATGCGGCTTGTTTTGTTAGTAAAAAAAAATTAGAATTATTGCAGGGAAAGAAAGGGAATTTATCGAATATGGTCATATGATAGGTAAATTAGTAAATTATGTGTAAAAACGGTATGAGTGATGCTCTTTTTTAATCTGTGGTTCTTTCCTGCTGGGGTTTTACCGGTATTTTTGATGGGACGCTGGAGGGAAATATTAGCTGGTTATAATTATCCGCCGTACTGATTATGTATTTCCTGATGAGGTGATTCAAAAATGCATAAACGTTTTATTCAGCGGAACCCCTTTTCATGGTTCACGGCCTTATTGATTCTTATTATCGGTTTGCTGGGCCTGCCGGCACCAGCTTGGGCGGACGTTCAATACGCTGCTCAACAGGAGGTTTTGATCGAACAAATTGACCTTTATGTAGGCAATGACTCCAACAGCTACAACGCCGGGGTTGCGGCTGATATAATCAACGGTTATGTCCTTTACCCGGGAGAGGTTTTTTCATTCAACACTGTGGTGGGCATGAGGACCTCGGCCAAGGGTTTTATCAATGGGATCATGTACGTAACGGTCGATGGCGAGAAGGCGACCAAGGAGGCCATGGGGTCCGGGGTGTGCAGGATCTCCACCGCGCTTTTCCAGGCGGCCAATGATGTGGGTTTCGATATTATAGAGCGGCATAATCACGCCTATGAATCCACCTACGCGGCACTCGGCAACGATGCCGCGGTAATGTACGGGATTCTCGATAACCAGTTTCGGAACAACTGCGAGTTCCCCATCAGGATTAAGTGTTGGTTGGAAAATAGAAGGGTTATAGTGGTCCAGTTTTACCGGATCGTTTCGGGGTAACTGGATCTTACTTTTTGCCCCGGTGAGGCGCGGTAAGCGGGGGAACAATACCCCGGATAGGGTGCATTTATGGCTATCGCCTGAACCAGCGGCCGGCGGTAGCCTAAATTTTTTAGGCGAAACAGCGAGGAGACTTTATGGAGCCGCGGGAGGTCATAATCGGCGGGAGATACCGTCACTTTAAAGGCAAGGAGTACATGGTCCTGCACCTGGCCAAGGACTCGGAAACCCTGCAGGACCTGGTTGTGTACCGGGCGCTGTACGAGGAAAAGAAGGTATGGGTGCGAGCCCTGGAGATGTTCCTGGGGCAGAAAGAGGTGAACGGCGTCAGTATAAACCGTTTTGAACTGATGGATGGTTAAAACGCTGTTTACAGCATCAAGAGGGCTGCAGTGTCAGGGTTTTGAATCTTGAAATCAACTTTTTACTTTTTTATTGATAAATTAGATTTAAATGGAATCCCAATTACCCTATTGAATTTTTAGGCAGAAGAACAAAATTTATTCAAAACACGGGGGTGGGGCAAGCAATGAAAATCGGTAAATTGATCGAAGTCCAATCGAAGGAAGAATTCAATAACCTTGAGGAACTGCTTATTGCTCACTCTCGGGACGCAATAATATTACACAGTCCGGAGGGACGGATACTCGACTTCAACAGTACCGCTTTGAGAACTTACGGTTTCAGCCGCGAAAAACTGCTGACCATGAGTGTTTACGACTTGGGCTATCTGGATGAGGCGGAGTTCTCAAAAAAGAGGTCGTTCGATCCCAGCGAGAGGGTCGTCAGGTTCGAAACCCAGCAGTACCGGAGTGACGGCGGCATTTTCCCGGCGGAGGTCGAGGTAATCGGTATCCGCTCGGACAGCGGGACAGAGTTTTTGAGCATTACCCGGGACTTGTCCGAGCAGAAAAAGGCGGAAGAAAAGCTCAGCCAGGTGACGTCGGAGTTAAAATCGATCTTCGAGGCTCTGCCCGACCTGTACTTTAAGCTCGATAAGGATGGGACCTTCCGGGAATTGATGATCGGCTGCGCGGCCGATTTGTATTTTTCACCGAATGAATTGATTGGGAAGAAGATCCAGCAGGTATCGTCACCGAGGGTTGCCGAACAGTTCGACTGGGCGATACAGCAGGTTATCAAGACCAGGTCCCTGGTTATGATAGAGTACGAGATACCGGGCCATGAAGGCAAACATTACTATGAGGCGAGGCTGGTCAACCTGCTGGACGATCAGGTAATGGTGATAGTCAGGAATATCACCGAACGCAAGAAGGCTGAGGCCGAGCTTAAATACCTGAGCCTGCACGAGCCTTTGACCGGCCTTTACAACCGGACCTACTTCGAGGAGGAGATGGCCCGGCTCGAAAACGGGCGTTACAATCCAGTCGGTATCCTGGTTTGTGATGTCGATGGCCTGAAACTGGTCAACGACTCACTGGGTCACAGTGTGGGAGATTCCCTCCTGGAGGTTACCGCCGGGGTGTTGAAAAGGTGTTTCCGGGAAGGGGATATGATAGCCCGGATCGGGGGTGACGAGTTTGCCATACTGCTGCCCCAAACCCCTACCTCGGTGCTGGAGAGGGCGGTACAGCGGATTCAGAATGAGGTGGCCAGGTACAATGAATCGCACAGCAGCCTGCCGCTCAGTGTCTCGGTCGGTTTCGCCTCCAAGGAAGATAACTCGGTCAGCCTGGGAGAGGTCTTTAAAGCGGCTGACAACAAGATGTACCGTGAAAAACTGCATCGAAGCCAAAGCGCGAGAAGCGCTATCGTCAATACGCTGATGAAGGCTCTGGAGGCCAGGGACTTTATCACTGAAGGACACGCCGACCGAATGCAGAAGATGATGGTCAAGATGGCGGAGGTGCTTGGGCTTTCGGCGAGCTGTCTATCTGACCTGCGCCTCCTGGCCCAGTTCCATGATATCGGTAAGGTTGGTATTTCCGATAACATCCTGATGAAGCCGGGCAAGCTGACCCAAGAAGAGATGACCGAGATGAGAAGGCATCCCGAGATCGGGCACATTATCGCCATCTCGCCCTCTGATCTTACCCCGATAGCAGAATGGATCCTGCACCATCACGAGTGGTGGAACGGGGAGGGTTACCCCCGGGGCCTGAAAGGGGAGGAGATACCCCTGGAGTGCCGGATGCTGGCTATCGTCGATGCTTACGACGCCATGACCAGCGACCGGCCTTATCGAAAAGCCCTATCTCAACAGTCGGCGATCGATGAACTCAAGAAGTATCGGGGCATTCAGTTTGATCCCGATCTGGTGGATAAATTCCTGGAGGTTATCGTAAAAGAGGGCAGTTTCGACAGGCACGCCTCCGGCCGCTGCCTTTATTAGACTGAGTCACAGTAGCCGCCAGAAGGCCCTCCGGGGTCTTTTCTGTTCGTAAGATCAGGTATACTATAGTTCATACGGTTTAAACCGGCGAGGTGAGAGAGGCTGGAAAACTTATTCGTTCTGACCCTGCTGAAGATACCCGGCCTCGGCCGGAGGTCGGTCCGGGCGCTGGTGGACCTCGGGGAGGGAGCGGCCAGCACCCGGGACCTGAGAGAACTATTGGTCGGGTACCGGTCCCAGAGGAAGCGGAGGCTCGAAGTCCCATCCGTAGTGGAGCTGGAGGGTTTTAGGGGGGAGGCGGCCCGGGACCTCGGGGCGGCGGCGCACGACCAGGCTGCTGTATTAGGTCTGAAAGATGAAGAATACCCGGCGCGGTTGAGATCGATAGACGACCCGCCGCTGATCCTCTTTATCAAAGGAGACCCCTCCTGCCTGCAGGGGGGGAACCCGATAGCGGTGGTGGGGACCCGGACACCCACCGGGTACGGGCTGGGAAAGGGGTTTGCCATAGGGAGTTACCTGGCTCAAAAGGGGCTGGTCGTGGTAAGCGGTCTGGCCCGGGGTTGCGACACGGCCGCTCACCGGGGATGCCTCAAAGGCCGGGGCAGGACGGTCGCCGTACTGCCCAGCGGTTTTAAAGCCATTTATCCGGAGGAGAACCGTGACCTGGCGGAGGAAATCCGTCTAAACCGGGGATGCCTGGTGAGCGAGTACCCCCCGGGAGAGAAACCCCAAAAGCACTATTTTATCGAGCGGGACCGAATTCAGAGCGGGCTCTGCGATGGGGTGCTGGTTATCGAAACCATGGTCGAGGACGGGACCATGCATACAGTCGGCTTTGCACTGAGCCAGGGCCGGAAGCTGGCCGCCCTCGGGCATCCCCCGGACCTGGCCTCTCATCCCGCGGCCAGGGGCAACCAGAAGCTGATTTCGGAGGGCGTGGCGCTGCCGATAGGAAATGAGCGTGACCTGGAACGGTTTCTCCAGGCGGCCGGTTCACGGTAACGCCTAAACCGGCGCCGCCGCGGTGGACCTGGTGGCAGTCAGGCATTCTTTTGGGTTGTCGGGGAAGGCAAATTGAGGTAACTTAGAAATAGACTCCGGAGAACCGCGAAAAACGTTAAATTAGGGGCTCGCCCATTATTTTCAGGATGTTTTTAGGGAGTATAACCAAATGATTAAAGAGGTATCGCAGCAGCAGCTTTTAGACAAGGTCAAACAGCTGAGCGAGAAGATACTGGAGCTGGAAGACCTGGAACGGGTCAGCCAAAAGCTCCGATCTGACATCGGGATCAAATCGTTGTACGATATACTGGACAACATCCAGGAGACGGTGATAATCACCAACTACCAGCTGGAGCCGTTATACACCAGCCCCAGCTGCAAGAAGGTGACCGGCCATGACCTTAGCCACTTCCAGGGGAAGACGGTTTTGGACTACGTCCACCCTGACGACCTGGCTTATGTGATTAAAAACGCGGCCGAGACCGGGATAGAAAAATCCAGCCGTAAGATAGAGTACCGGTTCCAGCACGTAGACGGGCACTACCTGTGGGTAGAGACCTCCGGCAGCCTCCTTCTGGATGAAGAGAGGGAGATTCGGGGGGCTATTTTTGTCGGGCGGGATATCTCGGACCGTAAAAGGGTCCAGGAGGACCTGCGGCTGGCCAACGAGGTGTTCGAGAGCTCCTCGGCCGGGATAGTGATAACCGACCAGGATGGGGTAATTCAGCGGGTGAATCCAGCCTTCACCCGTATCACCGGTTTCACCAAAGAGGAGGCGGTGGGCCGGGAATCCCGCCACCTGTTTCCTGACCCAGCGAGCGATCAGGAGTTTTCGGATATCTGTCGGGCCTTGAACAGCGGTTCCCAGTACAAGTCGGAGCGGTGGACCCGGAGAAAAGGCGGTGAACCCTACCTGGAGAGTTCCATCACCACCGCGATCAGGGACGATAAAGACCAGATAGTACAGCTGGTTAAAAGTTTTCAGGACATTACGGTGGAAAAAAGGCTGCGGGAGGAAGGACGAAAGATAAAAGAGCAGGCGGAGATGGCCTGGCAGATGACGGAGATCATAACCTTCCTGCCCGACCCGACTATGGTTATCGATACCGGCGGCAGGGTTATCGCCTGGAACAAAGCGATGGAGGGACTGACCAGGATTAAGGCGGAGGAGATACTGGGCAAGGGTGATTACGAGTACTCGCTGTTTTTCTGGGGAAGACGCTGCCCGATGCTGGTGAACATGGTCATCGAGTACGACGAGGAGAATGCCCAGAAGTACTTCAACTTCGTTCGGGAAGGCGACTGCCTGATCGGTGAGGCTGAGATACTGGACTGGACCGGGAAAAAGGCTTATCTCCTGGGAAAAGCCAGCCCCCTGTGCGACCCGGAGAACCGTATCATTGGAGCCATAGAATCCATCAGGGACATAACCAGCATCCGCAGCACCGAGCGAAAGCTGCAGGAGTCGAACGAGAAGTACAGCAAACTGATTCAAAATTCCAGCGACGCGATATTTATCGTCGATTCCAAATCGGGTCTTATAATCGAAACCAACATGGAGGCGGAGAAGCTCTCCGGGTACAGCTCCAGCGAGATGATTAATCAGCACTACTTCATGCTCAACCCGCAGGACGCCCCCGGGTATCAAACCCGGTTTATAGAGCTGCTGGGATCCGGGGAAGGGGTTTATGGAATCGATGAAGAGATTATCCTGGTCACCAAGCAGGGGACCCGGGTGCCGATAGAGGTTAAGGCTAACGTTATTGATATAGGCGGGGAGCGTATTATCCAGGCGATCGCCCGGGATATCACCCAGAGGATCCAAAAAGAGCAGGAAAGGGTCGATCGGGAGGTCGACCATGCGACCAAGGATGCGCAGGAAAAGATCGTGTCTCTCAAAAAAGTGGTGGCCCAGCAGATGGGTTTCTCCCAGATAGGTTTTTTCTCGGAACCGATGAAGTCTATCTTTCAGCAGGCTCAGAAGTACTTCCTGGACCGGTCCATCCCGGTCCTGATCGAAGGGGAGACCGGGACCGGGAAAGAGGTGATAGCCAAGCTGATCCACTATGGGGATATGGAGGCGGTGGACAAACCCTTTATCGACCTCAACTGCGCCGCGATCAGCCCGACCCTTTTCGAAAGCGAACTGTTCGGGTATGAAGCGGGTTCATACACCGGGGCGCTGGCCAAAGGGCAGCAGGGGAAGATGGACATCGCCAGCGGGGGCACCCTGTTCCTGGACGAGATCTCGGAACTCCCGATCGAGCTGCAGAGTAAGCTGCTCAGGGTGATTCAGGAAAAGCAGTTTTACCGGGTCGGGGGCCTGAGAAAGTTTAAGACCGACACCCGGTTTATCTGCGCCACCAATATCGACCTGAATGCAGCGGTGGAAGAAGGCCGGTTCAGAAAAGACCTGTACTACCGGCTCAAGGTGGGTTTCATCCGGATACCACCGCTACGCGAGCGCCGGGACGATATCCTTCCACTGGCCCAAACCTTCCTGCTCGAGATATCGAGGCAGAAAGGGAAATCGTTCAAGAGCATCGACTCCCAGGCCGCTGAGATACTATATTCCTACCACTGGCCGGGCAACGTCCGTGAGTTGAGGAACGTTATCGAGTGGACGGTATTCATGCACAACGACACAGTGCTGAAACCATTTTACCTTGAGTTTATCCAGCGGGAGAACATGGTGAACCAGATCTTCAGCGAGTACGAGGCCAAGGCCGGGGTCCCGTCCGAACGCATGAGCAAGACCTTTAACAGTCTGGTCGATGAGCTTTTGTACCGGACCCTGCAGGTCAACAACGGCAATATATCGAAAACCGCCCGCTCCCTGGGGATAAGCCGGACCACTCTGTATAAAAGGATAAACAACTTTAAAAACTCTCTGGAACCATGAAAACACATCTGGATCTGAACGGGTCTAAGGGATGCTGTTTGCGTTGACTATTTCTGGGGTTTTTGTTATTCTTTGCAATTAGGGAGTAACCGAAGAGGAGAGGGATGCCATCTGAACCGCAGCTTAAATCAATACAACGGATCAGCCACCTATATTGTCTCCGATGAACTGCGAAACGCTGTAAATATAGCTATCGCTTTGGGCAAACCACTCTTGATCAAGGGGGAGCCGGGGACCGGCAAGACCCTTCTGGCGGAGAGCATCGCGGATTCGATCGACTGCCGGCTGATAGTCTGGAATGTAAAATCCACCACCAAGGCCCAGGAAGGGCTTTACGTCTATGACACGGTACAGCGGCTGTACGACAGCCAGTTTGGCGACGGTGACGTCAGCGACATCAGCCGCTATATCAAGCTGGGGAAGCTCGGCGAGGCCTTCACCGCCGAGGAGCGGCTGGTGCTGCTGATCGACGAGATCGACAAGGCGGACCTGGAGTTTCCCAACGACCTGCTCTGGGAACTGGACCAGATGAGTTTTTACATTTCCGAGACCAAGGAGACCATCAAGGCCAGGCAGCGTCCGATCGTGATCATCACCAGCAACGCGGAAAAGGAGCTGCCGGACGCCTTTCTGCGCCGCTGCATCTTCCACTACATCGCCTTCCCCGACCCCGACATGATGACCCGGATAGTCAAGGTCCATCTGCCGAATATCGAGCGCCGACTGCTGGAGCAGTGCCTGGAGGTTTTTTACTGGCTCCGGGACATCAACGAGATGCAGAAGAAACCCAGCACCAGCGAACTGCTGGATTGGCTGCAGGCCCTGGTGATCGGGGGCATCAAGCCGGACCGGATCGAAAACGAACTGCCGTTTCTGGGTCTCCTGCTGAAGAAGAACCAGGATATCGACGCCCTGCTGCGGCGAAAGGGGCGGAAGCCCAATGCCGCCGGCAGCCGCAGTTTCTTGTTCCCCCGTTAGGAGGAGACTTGATGTTTAGCGATTTATTCTACCTGCTGCGCGAATATCGGGTGCCGGTATCGTTTAACGAGTGGATGGCCTTCATGGAAGCCCTCGACCAGGGCCTGGGCAACGGGTCCCTGACCGGCTTTTACTACCTGGCCCGGGCGGTGCTGATAAAGTCCGAGGCTTACTATGACCGCTTTGACCTGGCCTTCAGCCACTACTTCGACGGCATCGAGACGGTCGAGGGTCTTCCCGAAAAGGTCTGGGAGTGGCTGAACAAAAACCTGCCCGAGGTACCGGCCGGTACACGGCTGCCGGAGAACTGGAGGCAGTTCGACCTGGAAGAGCTGAAGCGGGAACTGGAGAAAAGACTGCGGGAGCAGAACGAAGAGCACCACGGTGGCTCGTACTGGATCGGGACCGGCGGGACTTCCCCCTTTGGACACTCGGGCAACCACCCGGGCGGGATGCGGATCGGGGGCGACTCCCGCAACCTTTCCGCGGTCAAGGTCGCCGGGGAGCGCCGCTACCAGGAGTTCAGAACCGACGAGACCCTGGGGGTGAGGCAGTTTCAGATGGCGCTGAGGAAGCTCCGCCAGTTCAACTCCCAGTTCTTTGGGGAAAAGACCGAACTGGACCTGGACGAGACCGTGAAGGAGACCTGTCACAGCGCCGGCCGTTTGCAGCTGGTCTGGAACCGTCCCCGCCGGAATATGGTAAAGGTACTGCTGCTGATGGACTCGGGCGGATCGATGAGGTACTACAGCCGGCTGTGCAATCAGCTGTTTACAGCCGTTAACCGGGCTAACCACTTCAAGGACCTCCAGATATACTACTTTCACAACTGCGTGTACGACAACCTGTTCCTGGACCCCTACTGCAGCCTGAAAAACTCGGTTAAGACCGAGCACATCCTGCATACCCTCGATTCCAACTACCGTCTCCTGCTGGTGGGCGACGCGAGCATGGGGCCCAGCGAGCTGATGACGGTGGGGGGGATCATCGAGTGGGACCAGCATAACGAAGAACCGGGGATTACCTGGCTCCAGCGCCTGCGCGACCACTACGAGTACAGTGTGTGGCTGAACCCCATCCAGGCGGACCGGTGGTCCATGGCCTACGGCGCTTATTCCATCAGGATGATCCGGGAGGTCTTTCCCATGTTCGAGCTGACCCTGGATGGACTGGAGCAGGCTATCCGGAGGCTGCATTCCAGGATCGCCTGAGACCGGCATTCGCCAAAGAGTGGCTACCCGATAAAAACGAGATCACCCGTCAGGGTGATTTCTCGCATCTTGGGTAAGCTAAACCTAAACCCCGGAGGTGAGTGATGATTGAACAACCAGCGGGCCAAAGAGATATTCGATTCCCTGGGGGTCATCGAGGTGTTTCATAACGGTTCCCCGGTGTGGATCGAGGGCATCGACAACGATGCCGCCGATGTGAGGTACCTTAAATCGAACCGAAGATCCCGGGTACCGCTAACCGAATTGGCCGAAGGATGAAACCCGGAACGATCGAGGAACAAAACACCCCCGCAGACAGATATAAGGGGAAATGGTTTTTACTAAAAGGTGAATAATTATAGAGAAATGATCTTCTTTTTGGCGAATTAGTGTAAAAGAAGGTCATTTTTTGTTTTATAAGCAAATATAAATATATCTGGAATTATTTATATAAGTCAACATTAAAATAACCAATAAACACATTTTTACCTTAATTGTCATACTTTAAATAGTAAATATACCAATTGATGGTAAGAGGAGTTTCTATGTCCCCCGACAAGGTGGAGGACTACCGCCGGGCGATGCTCCCCGCCTGTCAAGATGTATAAAAAACAGGCGTTATGCGATGTATTCAATTAAAACGACACTATAGAAAAAGAGATGATAATCAAAAAGGAGACTTAAGAAATGAGAATTAAAATAAACAGTGAAAACAGGCGAAACATGGCTCCAGGGGAGCGGGTAAAAGAAAATATCAAGGCAGCCATACGGGACACAGACTTTAAAAAAGCCTTAGTGAACAATCCAAAAGAAGCTCTTGCCCAAATAGGTGTTCAATTCCCCGAGGAAGTCGACGTAAAAGTCGTTTCAAAACCGACGAGTAAAGTATTGTACCTGGTTTTGCCAACTAGTCCCGACGAGTTAACTAATGAATCCGTGATTTCACAGCACGATTGCGGCGGCTCCTCCGGTCCGCTGGTTGTTTGTATGTATTGCCCCTTTCATCCCTAATCATGATCTGTCGAGTTATTGCGGTTAGCTAGAATGAAAATGCGGGCAGTTTCGGTAACTTTAGGCTCGTTCATTATCTGGTACTGTTCTAGCTGCTCCGGGGGGTAATTTAATCCAAAGAGACATTTGGTCCGGAGGGGATGCGTTGCTTCTCCGGGTCTCATTTTGTCCATGGTTAATGAGATTTTAAGGAGTTGAAATCAATGATACCGTCCAGATACAACTTTATCTGGCCCACCGATGACCCTGAGAAAGTAATGATCTTTAACAGCCTGACAACTTCTTTGGCCGAGGTAGAGAAGACCTATATAGACTTGCTGAACGTTCAGCAATTTGATTATGATGCCCTACCTATAGATAAAAAGCAATTTGTTGACGAGTTAGTGTCGGGGGGATTCGTCTTAGACGAAGCAGCCGATGAGCTAAAAACACTAAAGTATGCCTATAACAGCAATAAATACGACCGGACGGGGCTGGTATTTACCATCGCCCCCACCCTGAGTTGCAACTTTGACTGCAACTATTGCTATGAACAGCCGGGAAGAAGCCGGGACAAGCGGGATGGGCACAATACTTTCATGCCGGAGAATGTACAGCAAAGGCTGCTGAAGCTTATTGAAAGGGCGGCTAAAACAGTAAAATTTATATCCATCACCTGGTACGGTGGAGAGCCGCTTTTAGGCAAAGATATTATCTTCGATTTATCTCAAAAAATAATTGCAATCACTGAGGAAAACAAGATAGGCTATTTTGCCGAAATGATTACCAACGGTTACCTGCTGACCGGTGATCAGGATATAGTGCAAAAGCTGAAAGACAGCCGGATTGTGACTTTTCAAATTACCCTTGACGGGCCGCCTGATGTGCATAACAAGCGCAGGATGCTTAAAGGCAGCAGCGGCCCGACATTCGACCGAATCCTGGAAGGCATCCAGCTGTTGAAGGCCAAAGATTTAAAAGTATACCTTCGCATCAATGTAGACCGTTCCAATTCGGATAAGGCGTTAAAACTTTTAGATATACTGGAGGACAATAATCTGAAAGACATCTCCATCTACTTCGGCCATGTTAGCGCAATCACGGCCGGATGCAAGTCTATTGAGAGTTCCTGTGCAACCATGGAAGAATTCACCTTGTTAAACCGAACCTTTCACGAGACCTTAATGCAAAGAGGCTTCAAAACCGGCCAGACGCCCTATTATCCCCGTATTGCCCATGCCTGTGGCGCCATACGGATGAACAGCTTTGTGCTCGATCCGGACGGCGATATGTACAAGTGCTGGTCAGAAATCGGCGATAAGCCCGCCCGCATCGGTAATATTTTAGACTTCCAGCAGCGAGCCAAGGGTGAACGCATGCACGAAATACGCTGGCTGACATGGGAGCCTTTCGAGTATGCCGACTGCGTGAAATGCAAGATGCTGCCCATTTGCATGGGAGGCTGTGGCTACCGGGCCATGTTCGTCAACAGAGACCGGCCCGATTGTGCGGAATGGAAATACAGCCTGGAGCATTATGTTAGGGCACGTTTTAAACGCGAAAAGGAAATTAGGGCGGCTTGTGGGGAATCCTAGACCAGTACCAACAGTTGTTCTGACAACGGGACGTTTTAGCCGGGGATACAACCCCGGTCTTCCTTTGTAGAAAGCCAGGAATCGGTATTTAATTACCTTCTACTAACCGAAATAGAAGCGCTAAAACATGCTTCGGGGATATGTAACGCGGGATCTACTGCTGGCCCAGGAGGTAGTTCATCACCCCGTTGGCAATAGCGGTAGCGGCCTTTTTCCTGAAGGCCGGGGTGTTCAGCAGTCTTTCCTCCTCGGGGTTGCTCAGGAAAGCGACCTCCACCAGGGCCGAAGGGACGTCGGTCTTGCGCAGCACCACATAATTCGCTTCCCGGACCCCCTTGTCCGACCTCCCCAGTTCCTTTAAGAGCTGCTTTTGAATACTGTTGGCCAGGGCCTGCCGCATGCCCCTCTGATACTGCAGTTTGGAGTCTTCGGGGTCGCTGAAGTACATGGTACTGCCGCTAAGCTCTTTGTTCTCGGAGGAGTTGGAGTGGATGGAGACAAAAACGTCTGCTTTCGCCCGGTTGGCGATTTCGGCCCGCTCCTCCAGGCTGATGTAGGTGGTCCCGTTCCGGGTCAGGATGGTATTGACCCCCTTGGCCTTAAGCAGCTCTGAGACCTGCTTGGAGATATCCATGTTCAATTCCCGCTCAGTCAACCCGGTGAGAGGACCGGAGGCTCCCGGGTCATTAATCTGGGGTGTTTTGTAGTTGCCGTGTCCCGGATCGATTACCACTGTCCGTCCCTTGAGGGTAGGAGGCTCGATCTTGATCGAGTATACCCCCGAGGAGCTGGAGATGGTATAGCTGCAGGGCCCTTTCAGGTCCACCACCACC
This sequence comes from Bacillota bacterium, assembly GCA_013178275.1. GTDB lineage: Bacteria > Bacillota > Ch66 > Ch66 > Ch109 > Ch109. The sequence continues at coordinate 18,364 of JABLWZ010000043.1, forward strand.
CGGCTGGTATCGGGCGCGAACTGTCCCATGCGTACCTTTGACACCAGGCTGCCGGAAGCCTGGTAGACCCGGTCCTGGTCGGACTTCGCGATGAGGATGCCGCTGAAGTCGAGCACCAGCCGGCGGGGACTGCTGAGTATAAAGGCCTTGGGATAGTCGGAGCCTACCGCCTTGACTTTGACGGTGGTGGTGCTGCCCTGGGTCTGGACCCCGCTGATCGACAAAAGCTCCGTGTTGGTCGGGACCGAAGGGGTGGGTTGAGGGTTTGTGTCATGAGGGTCTTCGATGTCGGCCCCGCGGGACGGACTGTCGGACTGAATCTCGACCAGAGAGGCGGATATCCAGGCCTTCTGGTTTTTAGCAGCATCCACCTGGTACCACCCGGTGGCCTTGCCGGTCAGGTCGAAGACGTCACCCTTTTCCGCCTCGCCGATACAGTCGAAAATGGTGCCCGGCCCGCAACGGAGGTTTACCAGGTCTTTCTCCACCAGCACCTGCCCCTGGGCCGGCTGTACCGGTATCTGCATTTCTACCGTTCTGGTGTTCGAGCGCCATGTTATCTCGGTCCCGAGGGCCTCACCCAAAAACCTCAGGGGGACCATGGTCCGGTTGTTTTTTATCACCGGGTAGGTATCCAGTGTCTTCGCCTGCCCGTCGATCAGTGCCGAGCGTTTGCCGACCTGAAGTTCTATCTCCTTATCCGAGCTGGTCACCGTGATCTTTTTCCCGACCTCCTGCCAGAGAACGTTGGCCCCCAGAGCCTCGCTGATAAACCGGATGGGTACCATGGTACGGTTGTTGTTGTCTATGTAGGGAGGGGTGTCGTTCTTAACCGCCATCCCGTTGATTAAAATGGAGATGGATTTGGCCGGCGCGGCTGTCGCCGTTGGCGCATCCAGGCATTGGAGGGAAAACATCGATATCAGGACCATCCCGAGCATTACCAGGTATTTCCGAAAGATGGCAGTTCACCCTTTCCGATTGGCATTGATCGATTCCACCCTGAAACATTACATTTAAATTTAAAATTCGTATTTTAATAAGTTTGAAAACCATTTTCCAATATAATTAAACGATATATGGCGAAAAAAAGAAACCGCTGCCGAAAAAATTACTAATATTAACCGGGCGATTATTCAAAGATTCGACCAAAAAAACCAATGAATAAGAAGGAATATGGGGATTGATATAGAATCTAGGATTTAACTAAAAAATCATTTATTTTTTATCGGAGCAGCGAGGGCGTCGGTAAAACGATACCCTCATTGTTTTTATAAAAAACTACTTGCTAAGGAGGATGGGCGTGAACAAGAAGGAGTTTATCCTGAGTGTCGCCAACCGCTGTGGAATGAAGAAGAAGGATGTCGAAAATGTGATTAATTCGGCCTTCGCGGTTGTCGGAGAGACATTGGCGACCGGAGAGAATGTACGTCTGACCGGCTTTGGTACGTTCAACGTCAGAAAATCGAAGCCCCGGATTGGACGCAATCCGCAAACGGGCGAAAGAATCACGATCAAACCCAGAATGGTGCCTTTCCTGAGGTGTGGGAAGGGGCTGAAAGAGGTCGTGCAGCCGAAGCCCGCTGCCCGGGGCAAGAAAAGGACCAAGAAATAAGAGGTTTCCGCCGAGGCGATGCACCTTGGGCCGCCTGATTGATTATTATATCTTTAGATGGCAGGTGAAGGGGTGATCGCTGATGATGCGAAAGCGGTATATGATCAGGCCGGTGGCCAACTGAAAAGAGGGGTGCTGAAGGCCGCGGTCGCGGCCGATTTGGAGACTCGGGGAAAAATAATAAAGGGGCTGTCGCACTAACAGCCATAAGAAAAGAACAAAAGACGGTGACTGGCAGTGCCAGAAGCCGTCTTTTGCCGTAAAATATAGTCGATGAAAACAAACATTTTACGGCCAGATTATACATCAACC